>CAWFZX010000018.1:0-76017 GCA_963820375.1 uncultured Alphaproteobacteria bacterium
GATGTGCACCTCGCTGATGGCGGCATGGGAACACAAGGTTCCCGACATCGAGCAGCGCGTGGCCCTGGCCATGGTGGCACGTTCGCCGATCGAGCGGTTGATCACCGCCAAGCAGGCGCGCGGCTGGACCAGGCTCAAGGTCTATGCCGATACCACGGGCAACTACACGCGCGACTATGTCAGTGCCGGAGATGGGGATGTGCCAGCCTACAATGTCTTCACGCGCCGGGACGGCACGGTGCGCCATTTCTGGGGCGGCGAGATGGGTGGCGGCACGGCAGATCCCGGCCAGGACCCGCGGGGCGCGCCGGATCTGGATCCGCTCTGGACCATGCTCGACACCACGCCAGAGGGCCGAGGCGCGGACTGGTATCCAAAACTCGAATACTGACAAGGCCCGGTTGCTGGCTTGATCGCTCGCTGTTTTGGGAGTCTCAGTTTAAATTTGGCCGTCCATCCAATGCGATGAGCATATCCTTGGCGGACGGCCTCCGTACCTCGACTAAGCGCGAGGCGGCGCGCGGAGATCGCGAAGGCTGCTGTTGCCAAACGATGGCAGAAATAGCTTCGCGCTTCTCGACTGAAACTCTCCCTTCTTTGCCTCTCCTTCCAGCAAGGGCCAACGCGGATCGTTGCCAACGGGCTTGACGGGCCCCGCCTCGGACGAGCAGCCGACAATCAGGCAGCGGCGGGAGCCATTTTTGTCAGCGCCGGGCGAGCCAATGCCGCCTGAGCCGCCCTCACACACCCGCCCTCCACACGGGGGCCTGTTGGTGACGGCGGCAGCTGACGGCGGTGAGCCCCGCGAGGGGGAGCTTGGCACCAGGCGCGCCGGCTTGGCCCGCCCAGGGCCTGATCCCATGCCAGCGCCTGCGGCCCGCCCCGTGCTTCCAACACTAGACATTCTTTTAATTAAGACCCCTAATGTCTTAATCTTGTTATCAAAACAAAGCATCATTGCTCTATGACGACTGGCTCCGCCTTCATCCCTTTCTGTTTGCCCCGGCTGCGCTCACGTCCGCCAACGGGCAAGGATTGGCTGCATGAGGCAACGTGCGGTGGCACCCGCGTTCAGCTGCACAAGGTTGGCTCAGCGGCGGCGATCTACACGCACGACGGCGCTGAATTCACGGCCCATCGCGTGCCGATCGCCGACGCTATGGCCCGGCTGCCGACGACCTCGGCGATCCTTGATGGCGAGCTCGTGTCCGGCAATGCCGAAGCGCGACCCGCAGTCCTGGGACTGTCCACGCGTGCGGCCAACACCGAGCCGATCGTCGTCTACTGTTTCGATCTCCTGGCGCTCAACGGCCGGGACCTGCGCGCGGAGCCGTTGCTTGTACGCAAGGAAAAGCTTGCCGAACTTCTCGCCCACACCAATGCCGAGGTGCTGTGCTACTCGGATCTCTTCACCGACCCCAAGCGCCTGCTCGCAGCCTGCGAAAAGGACGGGCTCGAAGGCATTGTCTGCAAACATGTCAACGCGCCCTACCGCTCGGGTCGCAGCGACTGGATTAAGGTCACGTGCGCGGCATGGCGCCCAGCCAACGCGACTTCGCGCCGGCTCTCCTTGTCGCAGGCTGGCTAACGTTGCGTGTTGGCATCGACCACGGCGAGCGCCGTCATGTTGACGATGCGGCGGACGCTGACGGCCGGTTCCAGGATATGCACGGGTTTGGCGGTGCCGAGCAAAATGGGTCCAACGGTAATGCCGCTGCCGGCAGCAATTTTCAGGAGATTGTAGGAGATATTGGCGGCATCGACGCTCGGCATGATCAGCAGGTTGGCGTCGCTCGGTAAGCGCGAATTGGGGAAAACATCGTCCAACACCGCCTTCGACAAGGCGGCATCGCCACGCATCTCACCCTCCACAATCAGTTCCGGATCCTGCTCGATCAGGATCGCCCGTGCTTCGCGCATCAGCTGGGCCTCCGGGGCCGCCGAACTGCCGAAGCTCGAGTGGGAAAGCAGCGCCACGATCGGTGTGAGATTGAAGCGACGCACCGCTTCGGCGGCGAGCAAAGTCATCTCGGCGATCTCTTGCGGTCGAGGATTGCGGTTCACATAGGTATCGCAAATGAAGATCTGCCGGTTTGGCAACATCAACATGTTCATCGCCGCCAGGGTCAATACGCCGGGACGTCGCCCGATCACCTCGCGAACATAGCCAAGGTGCTCATCGAAGGTGCCGACCGTGCCACACAGCATGGCATCGACGTCGCCGCGATTGAGCAGCATGGCTGCGATCAGCGAAGCGCGGCTGCGCATGGCTTCCTTGGCGATGGCTTCGGTGATCCCCCTGCGTCGCGCCAGCTGGTAGTATTCGCCGACAACTTGCTGGTAGCGCGGGTCGCTCAGGATGTTGACGACTTCGCAGCTGTCGCCGACTTTCAGGCGCAAGCCGAGCGCCTTGATGCGCTTGGCAATCACCTCGGCACGGCCGACGAGCACGGGCCGCGCCAGCCCCTCGTCCACAACCACCTGGACCGCACGCAGCACGCGCTCCTCTTCGCCTTCGGCATAGATCACCCGCTTGGGCGCCAGCTTCGCCGCTTCGAACACGGGCTTCATGCTATTGCCGGAATGGTAGACGAAGCGGGCTAGCTGTTGGCGGTAGCTTTCGAGACTGGCGAGCGGGCGCGTGGCAACGCCGCTGTCCATCGCCGCGCGCGCAACCGCCGGTGCAATCCTTTCGATCAGGCGAGGATCGAAGGGGCGTGGAATGAGATAGTCGCGACCGAAGCTCAGCGATTGCCCACCGTAGGCGCTGGCGACGATATCGGACGCCTCGGCCTGTGCCAGCTCGGCGATCGCCTTGACCGCGGCAATCTTCATGGCCTCGTTGATGCTGGTGGCGCCGACATCCAAGGCACCCCGGAAAATAAAGGGAAAGCACAGCACGTTATTGACCTGATTGGGATAGTCCGACCGGCCTGTGCACAGGATCGCGTCCGGGCGGACCGCGAGCGCCGCTTCGGGCCGAATTTCTGGCTCCGGATTGGCCAGCGCCAGGATCAGCGGGTCGTGCGCCATTGCCTTGAGCATGTCCGGCTGCAACACGCCGCCAGCGGACAAGCCAAGGAAAAGGTCGGCACCGGGGATGATGTCGGCCAGTGTGCGCGCCTTGGTGTCTTGCGCGTAGCGTATTTTCTCGCCGTCCATCTCCTCCTTGCGGCCCTTGTACACGACACCCTGGATGTCGGCGACGAAGACCTTTTCGCGCTGTAATCCCAAGGCGACCAACAGATCGAGGCAGGCAAGGGCGGCCGCCCCGGCGCCGGAGACGGCAACTTTGATCTGATCGAGTTCTTTGCCGACCAGCTGCAACCCGTTCAGGACCGCGGCCGAAACGATGATGGCGGTGCCGTGCTGGTCGTCATGAAACACAGGTATCTTCATGCGCTCGCGCAGCTTGCGTTCGACGATGAAGCATTCCGGCGCCTTGATGTCTTCAAGATTGATGCCGCCAAAGGTCGGCTCGAGCGCGGCGACGATGTCGACGATCCGATCGGGGTCGGTGGCATCGATCTCGATGTCGAAGACGTCGATCCCGGCGAACTTCTTGAACAGGCAACCCTTGCCTTCCATCACCGGCTTGCCAGCCAGTGGACCGATATTGCCGAGGCCGAGCACCGCCGTTCCATTGCTCACCACCCCCACCAGGTTCGACCTGGAGGTCAGGGACGCCGCCTGCTGCGGGTCGTCGCGGATCGCCAGGCAGGCATAGGCCACGCCTGGGGAGTAGGCGAGCGACAGGTCGTGTTGATTGGTGAGGCCCTTGGTCGGCGCGATCGAGATCTTTCCGGGACTGGGGAGACGATGGTAGTCGAGGGCAGCTTCGCGCAGCAGTTTCTCATCCATCGGTTTGCCCCAACCTGTGATCGCGGGTTGCTGTTGCAGCCGTTAAAGCCAACCGCAGCACGATAGGCGTCACCACACAGGCCCGCCAGGGAGGCCCAGCAGAAATGCCGTTGCTGCCGGACGGTGGACCCGAGCCAGCCACCTGGGGGAGCTCTGCTGTGGGCGGCTTCTTGGCGGCGGCCCTGCCCAGCCCCGGGAGGCAGCGGCGGCGCCGCGATGCCCCCCATTGCGTCGGGATGGCGGTGTCGATGGCCGCACGAGAGCGCGGGAACCGAACGCGGTCACCGGCGTTATTGGGCAAGTTCCAGCGGGACGCTAAGAACGCGCTCAACCCCGCTAGTCCGAGCGCCGCCCTGGTATCCCGGATGTTGTGGAAGGCACCCGCCTCGCCGGGTGCCTTTCCTTTTTTGCCCTGCCTCGAACGGCGGGCTTGGCCTCAGCACGCCCTCCTCCTCGCGGGCCCGGTGCGCGCTGCGCCCGGGGGACGCGGGGGCGGCGCCCTGCCTCATTCCCCCCAGCAAGGAAGTCCACCGGCACTTAGGCTGGTTGGGAGCATTACGGGGGTGCGCGCTGCGGCAGCGCCGGCGCTGCCGCAAAACCCAGCGCGGCCTTTTTGAACTAGGCCACCTTGACCATGCGCTTGCCGCGGTTCTCGCCGGCGAGCAGGCCGATCAGGGCGCCGGGGCTGTTTTCCAAGCCGTCGATCACGTCTTCGTGGACCTTGAGCGTTTTGGCTGCCACCCAGGCGCGCAGCTGTTGGATGGCTTCATCGCGTTCGGCGAAGTGATCCGTGACGATGAAGCCCTTGACGCTCAGGCGCTTGACGACGATCAGGCCCGGGACGCCGCGCGGGCCGGTTGCGGGCGCTGCTCCGTCATAAGCCGAAATGGCGCCGCAACAGGCGATCCGTCCGCCAAGGCGCATGTGCGCAAGACAGGCCTCGAAGATCTCGCCCCCGACATTGTCGAAATAAACATCGATGCCCTTGGGAGCGGCGGCCTTCAGGGCCTTGAACACGCCCCCCGCCTTATAGTCGACGGCCGCATCGAAGCCGAGCTCGCTGCGCAGCCACTCGCACTTCTGCGGGCCGCCGGCAATGCCGATCACCTGGCAACCTTTGATCTTGGCGATCTGGCCGACGATTGATCCGACAGATCCAGCCGCCGCTGAGACGACCACGGTCTCGCCCGCCCGCGGCGCGGCAATTTTGAGAAGACCGAAATAGGCCGTGAGGCCGGCGACCCCATACACGCTCAGCAGATGCGTCATCGGTTCGATCTTGGGCAACGCGATCAGCCGCTTTGCCGGCAGCACCACGTACTCCTGCCAACCCGTATCGGCAAAGACCAGGTCACCCGGCGAGAACGCGGGCGCCTTGCTCTCCACCACTTCGGCAACGGCGGCTCCGGCCATCACCGATCCTGCCACGATCGCATCGCGATAGGTGGCGCCCTGCATCCAGGCGCGGTTGGCGGCATCGAGAGAGAGGTAGCGGACCCGCAGGCCCACCTCGCCGTCGGCCGGCGCGGGTCTCTCTGCCACACGCATCGCGAAGTGCTCTGGTGCAAGCTTACCCCTGGGGATCTCAACGAGCAGGATTTGTCGATTGCTAGCGGCCGTCACGGTCTCCCCCGCTGTTGTTCGTGGGAAGTGGGCGTCGAAAGGGCATGATGGGCCGCGCCGCGCTCCTTTTGCAAGCTGGCGAACGCGCCCCCCCGCGCCCCGCGCCGCTGCCCGCATCAGTCATGGGCTAGGGCAGGAGACCGGGCTGCTTGCGGGGTTGCGAGCCCCGAGCGGATCTGGCGCGCCCAATTTGCCGGCAAGCAGGCAGGGGCTTACAACAGCCACGCCGTTGGCTCGCTCACGTCCGCGGGCACATCCGAGCCGACCCACGCGGTGAGCACTGCTCCGGAGAAAGGCCATGTCGACCCGCTCTCGCCTCAGCCGTCGCGCCCTCCTGCAATCCTGTGGCGCCCTGGCGGCAAGCGGGCTGGGCAGCCCCACGCTGGCGCAACCGGCCACGCCACCGTCCGCAACGAGCCATCGGCGCCTGTCGTTTGGCTCTCACGACCTGGTGGTGCTCAGCGACGGCCACTTGGTCGTGCCCACCCGCGTGCTGGCGGGAAATGTGCCGCAAGCCGAACTGACGTCGTTCCTGGCAAGCCGGGGCGTGGGGCCGGAGCGCGTGCAATTCCACCTCAACGTTGCCCTCGTGAAGACCGGCAACGCGCACGTTCTGATCGATGCAGGTGCCGGCGGCACCTGGGAACCGACCGCAGGTCGGCTGGCGGATAGCCTGGAGGCCGCTGGCGTCAAGCCTGACGAGATCGGCACCGTCGTTTTGACCCACGCCCACCCCGATCACATCTGGGGCCTGATCGATGAGTTGGACAACAGCTTGCGCTTCCCGCAGGCGCAGTATCTGGTTTCGGCAAGGGAGTTCGAGTTTTGGACGCGGGCGGAGGCGACAAGCTTCAAGGGACCCATCGAGGGGATCGCCGCAGGAGCAAGACGCGTCTTCAAGGCCATCGAAGAGCGCACGACGCGCATCCGCCCCGGCGAAGAAATCTTGCCTGGGATCGTCGCCATTGACAGCGCGGGGCATACCCCGGGCCATATCTCGCTCTTGCTCACCTCCGGCTCAGAGCGGCTTCTCATCACGGCCGACGCCGTCCAAAACAATCATATCGCCATGGCGCATCCGGATTGGCAGCCAGCCGCGGATATGGATAGCGCCAAAGCGGCGCGGAGCCGCCGCCAGGTGCTCGAGCTGGCGGCGACCGACAGACTGGAGGTGCTAGGCTACCATCTGCCGTTTCCGGGCCTTGGGCGGGTCGAACGAAAGGGATCGGCCTTTGCCTGGATCGCCGCGACCTGAAGGCTGTCTTTTTTGTGTTCGCGGCGGGGGTGGCGGAACGTGCCTTGGTGTTGCCGCGCCTGCCGGGCCAGACGTTCGTCTTGCCGCGGCGCCGGCCGGCGTGTGTTATGGCTCTTTGGGCCATCAGGCGTTGGCTCGCCCCGCGGTCACAAACGAAGAGCCAAGAAGCCACCAGCGGCAGCGAAACAGGCATGGGGAGGAGTGGATCCGTGCATTTGGGCAAGATGCGTTTCGCCGGTCTCCTGCTTGGCGGCCTGGTGGGGTCGGTGCCGCAACTCCTGCTCGCCCAATCGCGCGCAGACATGAAAGATATGGCGCTCGTCGGTTACAGCGATTTGCAAGCGCGCAGCGCCTATCAGCCCACCATTCACCAGCAAGGCGGCCGCTGGATCGCCTACGTTGGCCATCACGGCGGCAACAAGGAGGTGCCACGGCCGCGCAATGCCCTGACCGGTGCCGATGAGTTCAACGGCACGTCCATCCTCGATGTAACCGATCCACGCCGCCCCAAGCTCATCTTTCACATCCCCGGAGAGGAAGGGTTCGCCGAAGACGGTGGCGCGCAAATGGTGCGGGTGTGCGACGGCAAGACCCTGCCCAAGGGGAGCCCCGACGCCGTCTATATGTTGCGCACGTTCGGCAACTCCGCGCATGAGATCTGGAACACCGCCGACCCCAGCAGCCCCAAGCTGATCCGTCGTCTCGACGGGCTCAAGGGCACCCACAAGAATTGGTGGGAGTGCGACACCGGCATTGCCTATCTCGTCTCCGGCGTTGCCGGCTGGCGCGTGCCGCGCATGACCGAGGTCTATGACCTCAGTGATCCGGCAAACCCCGTGAAAATTCGTGACTTCGGGCTGCCCGGGCAACAGCCCGGTGCCGACGGGCCGGTGCCGACCCGGCTGCATGGCGCCATCTCGACCGGTGCCAAAGGCAATCGCATTTACTTTGGCTATGGCACCAACGAAGGCGGCGTGCTGCAGATCGTCGATCGCCAGAAGTTGCTCACCGGCGCCAAGGAGCCGACCACGGAAAACCTCCTCTATCCCCAGGTCGGCCGTCTTGATCTGTCGCCGTTGACCGGCGCCCACACAACTTTTCCGCTGCTGGAAATGCCGGTGGCGGAATTTGCCAAGGACAAGATCGGCAAGGTGCGCAACTTCGTGGTCGTCACCAATGAGCAGATCAAAAACGAATGCCAGGAGCCACGCCAGTTCGTGTGGATGGTGGACGTGACGGTGGAGCGTTATCCCGCCTCGGTTTCAACCTGGGGCGTACGCGAGGCCAGCGGCGGCTTCTGCAGTCGTGGTGGCCGCTTTGGCACGCACGCCTCCAACGAAAGCCTGGCGCCGGTCTACTACAAGCGGCTGATGTTTTTTTCGCACTTCAATGCCGGCGTGCGCGCCGTCGACATCCGCGATCCCTACCACCTCAAGGAAGTCGCCCACTACATTCCAGCGGTCACGCGCAACACCGACAAGCGCTGTCTCAAACTGGAGAATGGTGAGGAGCGCTGCAAAGTGGCGATCCAGACCAATAATGTGGAGGTTGATGAGCGTGGCTACATCTATGCGGTCGATCGGGCCAACACCGGCATGCATATTCTAAAGTTGACCGGCGCGGCCCGGCGGATCGGCAATTTCGCCGCAGCCGTTCAGCGATAGGCGCCGATGTTGTTGACATTGCCAAGGGCGGCGCCGCCGGCGCGCAACAGCTCGATCAGTGCGGCGGCGAGGAGATGCGGTTCGGCAATGCGCAGCGATCGCACCGCGCTAGCCGACGGGTCGATCACCAGGTAGTCCGAGCTGTGGTCGACCAGGTAGCCCGCTCCCGGCTGGGCGACCTTCTCGAAGGCAACACCGAGCGTGGCGGCGGCCAGCTTGATCTCGGCGGGGCTGCCCGTGAGACCGATCAGGCGCTTGTCAAAGGCCTCGGCGAAGCGGCGCAGCTCAGGGCCCTGGTCGCGTTCGGGGTCGACAGTCACGAACAAGGGCTGCACGTGCGCGGCGGCTGGCCCGATCTGGTCCAGCGCACTGGCAAGCACGCTCAAGCCGGTCGGGCACAGATCGGAGCAGTGCATGTAACCGAAATAAATGAGCAGCCACTTGCCCGGAAAATCGCTGCTGCGCACGACGCGGCCATCGGCATCGATGAAACTCAGCGCCTGCAGAGGCGCCGGGCGCAGCTGCTGGCCGGTCGCCGAGGCGGCCAAGCCGCACAGCAGCACCACGGTGACAGCAAGGCGGGCAAGGGCAAGACCTGGCCAAATGACAGTGCCGCAGCGGGGGCCCGCCGTCAGGGCGCCAGCGCCATCCCGCAGCCGTGCCTTGGCGGCGTGCCGCCTCTGTGTGGGTATCGTCACGACGACAACACCTGACCTCGTTAACCCCCCCCAATGGGGGTGCGCTGCCGGTGGCCTGGGCAGTGCCCGAGGCTGCACGACGGCACGGGCAAGTGCAAGAGCCGGCGCCGCAGCGAACGCGCCCGCACGGAAAGCCCCAAGCATTCCGGGCGCGGCGCCATCCGGGCCTACCGCTGCCAGAGCGGGCCCGCGCTAGTCGAGGACGCGGGTGACAGCCACAAACACGATGCCAGCGATGATGGTGGCCAGCATGGTCATGAGGAAAGGCGCGCGTGCGCGCGCTAAGATTCGTTTTCTTTCCTCTGTCAGCCAATCCTTCACAAACGGCAGGGTTGGCGTGAGGCCCAGGTGTTCGAGGCCCGCAAAGGTGGGCTTGCCCTTGCGCATGGCTTTAGCATAGCGCGACCGCACCTTGGCGTAGCCCAGGCGTGCGAGCGCCTGCCGACAGCGGGCATCTTCCTGCGCCTTGACGACGATGGCCGGCAAGGCCTGGGTTTCGGCAGCAGCCCGGTTGGTTTTCCCGGACGCCGCCCGCCGCATTCTCTTTGGCCCGCCCCACCGCCTTTTGAGGGCGGTGAGGCTCCACCGCCGCTCGCTCTTGGCGTGGTGGGGTGTAGGCCCAGGACCCAGCATGCCGCAAAACCCCTAAGGTCGGAGCGCACGGCAAGGATTGCCGCCACGGCAAAAAGAAGAGCAAATGCGGACGACTGAAGGCGGGCCCCTCTCTTTGTTGGCAGCCGTTGCAGAGCGATCACAGCTGCAGCCGGCTGGGGCGGGAGACCAAAGCCGGCGGCCCGTCGACGGGACGCGCTCAGCCCGGGCGCGCTGCAGGCGGCGCCTGCCAGTCGGCTCGCCCGAGATGGGGCGCACGCGTGTCCTTGGGCGCGGGCCGAGAAAAACGGGGGTCATAGGTCCCGCAGCAAAAACAGGTTTTTGCGCCATCAGGCGTCGGTGCGGGTGCTATTTTTCATGCAAGGCGCCGACGGCGACAGGCTTTTTTCGCCTCGCGACGGATTGGTAAGGTCGAGAGCGATCGTCGGCTTGCCACAGGCGCTGTCCGGCCCCACACCGTGGCCCCCCGTGTCCCGTGTCCCGTGCGCCGCAGCCGCAGGCCATTGTGTCTGAAGTCGGGCTTGGCCACTGGTCTGCCGCAATAGCCGTTGAGGCTCCTTGGTCTCAACGCATCCAGGGATCGGGGGGATGCGGGATCATTCTTGATTGTCATATTGGTGAGGACGGTGATGCTCCCGAAAGCGCGAGAGGCCCTGATTTCGGACTGGCGATGGCGGTTGGCGGAAGGGGCGTTAGGGGTTGTGGTTTTTCTCATCGCCTTGCACGCAACCGGCCTCGTTGATGTTGCGCACTTCATCAAGGAGTATCAGCTGCTGATCGGCATGCTTGTCGGCATTGGCAGTACCGGAGGATTGGGATTTTGGAGTGTCACCAGCGTCCTGAAAGCCAACGCCGAAAGCGCGCTGCTGCAGAAAGAGCGAGAGATCGAGCAGGAACGGGTGGCTGCGCGGGCGATGATCCTGGCCGAGTTGATGGTCATGCAAGATGGCCTCTCCACCATGTTCCAAGTCTGTATGGAGGGACGGAAAAGGAACAACTTCACCGTGCCCAAGTTCATGGGCGGTTCGGAGTTGGCCCAAGCCTATCGGGGGCAGATCGGCAAGATCGGGCTGCTATCGAAGGAGCAGTTGCTGTCCGTCGTTTGGGCTTATGCCACCCAGGAGGGCATGTATTCGAATTGGAAGTGGATGGAGCAACTGCAAAACGGCTACGACACCAACAAGATCAATCAGCCTCACGAGGTGTTTGTCACCGGCTTGAGCACGCTGCTCAGACGCGTTGAGGCCGCCATCATTGCTTTGGGCGGCGAAATCATGCCGCGCAGTCGCAGTAGCTTGGGCGCGCCGGAGCCCAGCAGCTCGCCTCTGCCGGTGTCTTCGCTTGCCGTGACCGAAGATCGCCCGCCCGCGCCAAGCGATCGCCGGGCCATTGCCTTGGTGCAATGAGCACCACCATAGCCTGCGGGCCCCAACCACGACGCCGTTGCCAGCGCAACGACGGCTGCGCCGCCGAGCGCCGCAGAGCGGGGACGAGGTCTTGGGCAGGTGCGCCCGGTTACTCCCGCTTCAGCACCAAGGACCAACGTGCCACTTCGCGCTCCACCCGGCTTTGCAGGGCCTGCGGCGAGCGCTCGGCGCTGTGCGGCATGAAACAGCCGATCTCCAAAAGGCGCTTGCGCGTCAGCTGATCATCCAGGGCTTGGGCTAGAGCCTCGCTCAACGTGGCTTGGATAGGCTGGGGCAGGTTCCTGGGAGCGAAGATCGCGTTCCATCCCGACACCTGGAATTCGGGGAGGCCCGCCTCGGTGGTGGTGGGCACGTCCTTAATGACGTCGGCGCGTTCGGGGCTGGCAATGGCGATGGCCTTGATCGTGCCACCTTGGATCTGCGTCACCACGGTGTTGATGGAGACGCAGCCGAAATCGACCTGGCCGGCCACCAGATCGTTGATGGCAGGCGCGCCGCCGCGATAGGCGATGCGCGCGGTCTTGGTGCCCATGAGGGTATGCAGGAGCGTGCAATAGGTGTGCATTTGCGAGCCCACGCCGGCGTGCGCTTCGTTGACTTTGCTCTGGTTCTGGCGGACGTAGGCGACGAACTCGTTAAGGGTGTTGGCGGGAAAATCCTTTCTGGTGACGATCACCGCCGGCGCTTCTGCCGTCAGACCGATCGGCGTGAAGTCTTTCGCTGGATCGTACTTCAAGTTTGGATATTGCGTTGCCGCCGCGGCGTGGGTTCCCATGCTGCCGGCGATGATGGTGTAGCCGTCGGCGGGGGCCTGCGCGCCGCGCGCGGTGGCAGTGGTGCCGCCGGCGCCGGCATCGTTCTCGATGATGATCGACTGACCGAGGCTCTTGGCCATGTGCGCGGCGACGATGCGCACAATCACATCATTAAAGCCGCCGGCCGCAAAGGGAACGATGAGGGTGATGGGGCGCGTGGGGTAGGGTTGTGCGACCGCCGGCGGGCCTGGCACGGCCATGGCGGCAAGTGCGGCGAGCCCCGAGAACAGCAGCCGTCGGCTGAGCATGGCCTGGCCCCCATTTTGTCAAATCCTAGCCTAGGGACAACGCCCGGCGAAGACCATGGGGTTTGTGGCGCCAGGCCCAGTTGCCATCAAGCCGGCGCTGGCGCGGAAAAAGACAATGGCAGCGCTGAACGGCGGTCGGTGCATGGACGTTTGTTGTCCAGCCCAGCGGCTGGCCTTTGCGCGTTTTCCCCATGGCTCGGCGGCACGGGCGACATGGCTTAGCCGGGGGCTCGCGGGCCGGGTCCCAAGTCGTCCCCCCTGGCGCCGGTGGCCCACGGGGGCAGCGTCCCACGCCGGCGCGGCCGCCTGACAAGTGCCTGACAAGTGCCCGACAAGTGGTGGTGTGCGGGCCCGCGCCACCTTTTTTGAACCCGCCCCCTCGGCGCTGGGGTAAAGTCGCGTGGCCCAGGTCGGTGGTGCGGGCCCGCCAGCGCTGGGTGGAACGGGCAGGGAGAGGTCCATGCAGCTGCGCACGGAGGCAAACCTCAAAGAGCTTGCAGAGATCACCGTCAAGACCGACACGCGCGATATTCTTGCGCACGCCACCATCCAGGCCGAGGCGCTGGAAGACTATTTCCTCGTTGACCTCGACGCGCACGTCACCGAGACCTCGTTCTGGAACGAGATCATCGAGCTCATCGATAATGACGTGATCCGCCAGATGGGCCAGGCGATGGCGTCCAGGCCCGGCGTCAGCACCGCCCTCCTCAACGCCCAGCCCGGCGTCGCCTTCCAGAACGTCTACGGTCGCATTCCGCATCAGCTGGCGCTGTCGGAGACCGTCGCTGGCGGTGAAGGCCACCACTTCACTCAGCTGGCGCGCCGTGCCATGGACGCCATGGGTCTCGACTACCAGGTGGTGTTTCCGACGCCGATGCTGGTGCTTGGCATGCATCCGCAGGATGACATCGAGGCGGCGGTTGGTCGCGCGTACAATCGCTGGCTGATCGAGCGGATCCTACCCGAGGAGGAGCGCATCAAGGGGCTCTTGTATCTCCCCTTCAACTCGCCGCAGGCCTGTCAGGACATCGTCAGAGACTTCGGCGACGCCAAGGGCGTCATCGGCTTCACGATCACCTCAACCCGCAACAAGCCCGTGCATCATGATCAATATATGAAGCTTTATGCCATGATCGAGGAGACGGGCAAGCCGCTGGCTTTCCACTCCGGCTTCCACTGGGGCGATCCGTCCTTCCTGCAACTGAACCGCTTCATCTCCATGCACGCGCTTTCCTTCGTGCACTACAGTCTCATCCACCTCACCAACTGGATCATCAATGGTTTGCCGGAGCGCTTCCCAAAACTGAAGCTGGTCTGGGTGGAGAGCGGCTTGGCCTGGATCCCGTTCATCATGCAACGGCTGGATCATGAATTCATGATGCGCGTGTGCGAGGCACCCATGCTCAAGCGGCCACCGAGCGAATACATCCGCGAGATGTACTTTACCAGTCAGCCCCTCGAGAAGAGCAACATGCAGCTGTTGCAGGCGACATTTGCCGCCATGAAAGCCGAGACACAATTGCTGTTTGCCTCGGATTGGCCGCATTGGGACTTCGACCCGCCAAGCTCGATCACGACCATCCCTTTCCTGGATGAACAGGCCAAACGCAACATTCTCGGATTGAATGCCGCCCGCATCTTCAATCTGGAGGTGAAGCGGATGCGGCCGCCGGCGCGCCAGGTGTTGGCAGCGCGTCGCGGAGTATCGTGACATGTCCGCTCCGCCAACGACGCTGGCGCAGGAGTTCCAAGGCGTGACGCGTTCGCTGGTCGAGCTGGCGGGGCGGGCATTAGCCGGCGGCAGCCCGCAGATTGCCAGCGATGATGTCGCGCGCGCCATGACGGCAATCGTGAAGCTTTATGCCGCCAAAGCGGAAACGGACGCCAGCCCGCCGGCGCCGGTGACGGCCAACAACGTCACCCCCACGGAGGTGGTTCTGGTCGTCAGCGAGATGCTGCGCGCGGTCGACATCAGTCTGTTCGACTTGGCGATGTGGTATCGCCGGGGCCAGCGGCAGTGACTGCTCGTCCAAGCCAAAGAGCCAAGCCCATGCGTGAGATAGCAATCGGCAAGGTCGCGACCTTCCCAAATCCAGGCCGCAAGGTGATCGAGGTCGACGGTGTGGCCGTGGGCGTGTTCTGCCGCAACGGCACGTTCACGGCCTTTGAAAATGTTTGCCCGCACATGGGCGGCCCCGTCTGCCAGGGCAAGCTCATTGCCCGGGTGCAGGAGCTGGTCGCCGACGACAAGACCAGTTTGGGATTTTCATTTTCGCCGGAGCAAACCAACGTCGTGTGCCCCTGGCATGGCTACGAGTTTGATATCAGCAGCGGGCGGCACCAGGGCGATCCGCGTCTGCGGCTGCGGCCCGTCAAGATCACCGTGGTCGATGACGACGTGGTCATTAGCCTGCCCGAAGGCACGCGCGCGCGCATTCAACGCGCCCGCGCGGGCACCGGGCGGACGCGAGCTGTGCCATGAAGCCCCGTGTCCTTTTGTGCACTGGCCGGCGTAAGATGCTTGCCTGCAATGTTGCCAGCGCCAGCGTTCCTAATGCGGCGCAGCCTGAGGTGGGATCGTGCGCATGATGCAATTTGCTCGTCTCGGACAGGGCACTGCCGCCAGCCAGCGGCAACCCGTCATCGCATCGTGGCGGGCTGCGCGAAGGCCGGGCGCCGCCAGCCAGTTTGCTTCCGATCGCCGGTGGCAAGGCCTCAGGCCAGGGCGGCAAGGGCGGACTTATCGAAGACATCATCTCTTATAAAAAGAGCGCGCCGGTATTTTCCATACACACGAGCCGCCAGGCCAAAAGCAGCAAGGGAGGATACGCCATGACCATCAAACGCAGGACCGTGCTGGCGGGCATGTTGGCAAGCGGCGCCAGCGCTGTTGGCGTCAGAATGCCGGCCGTGCAAGCGCAGGCAGCGCCGTTCAAGATTGGCCTGTTGACCGTCAAGACCGGCCCGCTGGCGCAGGGCGGTATCCAGATGGAGCAGGGCATTGCGGCGTTCTTGAAGGAAAAGAGCAATACGCTGGCTGGCCGCAAGGTCGAGCTGCTGGTGGCCGACACCGGCGGCAATCCGGCCGGTGCCAAAACCAAGGCGCAGGAGGTGATCGAGCGCGACAAGGTCAACGTCATCCTGGGGCCGCTTGCGGCCTTCGAGCTGCTGGCGATTACCGACTACGTGCGCGACAACTCCACGCCGCTCATCAGCCTGGCGGCGGCCGAGGACGTGACGCAGCGCAAGGCCAACCCCTTCGTGATCCGTCCGTCCGCGACCTCCGGGCAGTGCAGCCACGTGATGGGCGATTACGCGGCCAAGGAGCTCAAGTTCAAGCGGGTTGCGACCATCGCCGACGATTTTGCCTTTGGCCACGAGCAGATCTCGGCATTCCAGCGCGCCTACGAGGATGCCGGCGGCAAGGTCGTCAAGAAGCTGTGGCCGCCGCTGGTGACGCCGGACTACACGCCCTTCATCGCTCAGATCGGCAACGTCGATGCTGTGTTCCAGGGCTTTGCCGGCTCCAACCCCGTGAAATTCATGCGCGCCTACGCCGATCTCGGGCTGAAGGGGAAGGTGCCGCTGCTCGCCGGCTGGACCGGCATGGACGATGCGCTGCTCAAGAGCCTCGGCGAGGAGGCCGTCGGCGTTGTTTCCGCGGCTTACTATTCGGCGACCGCCGATACCCCGAGCAACCGCCGTTTCGTGGCGGCGATGCAGAAGGACTACGGGGTCTTGCCGGGCGGCTACTCGGCGGGAATGTACGTCGCCGGCCAGTGCGTGGAGGCGGCCATGGCTGAGCTCGGCGGCAAGGCCGACGATCGCAAGGCCCTCGCCGAGGCGCTGCACCGCGTCTCGCTGACCGACACCCCGCGTGGCGCGGTGACGTTCGATCAGTACGGCAATGTGGTCGGCGAGGTCTTCATCCGCCGCTGCGAGAAGAAGGACGGCCAGCTGACCAACACGGTGATCAAGACCTACCCGAACGTCAGCCAATTCTGGACCTACCCCGCCAGTGAGTTCCTGGCCAACCCGGTCTACACGCGCGATTACCCACCGGCCAAGAACCTCGAGAATTAGCCGCGCTACCCCTCGGGAAAGTTGGTGCTGCAAAATGCACCGCTCCTGGAAGGTGTTCGCGCTCGATGCAACCGACGTGGCCGAGACGACCTGAATGAGCTTGTGGCTGACCTTGGCCGTTAACAGCATCGCCCTGGGCGGCCTGTTGTTCCTGCTCTCATCGGGCTTCTCGCTGATCTTTGGGCTGATGCGCATCCCCAATCTGATGCACGGCTCGTTCTTTATGCTCGGAGCCTACCTGGGGGTGACGCTGCTGGCGCGCGGCCACAATTTCTGGATTGCGGCGCTGGCCAGCACCGCGGCCATGGCGGTGATCGGTGGCCTCATCGAGCGTTTCCTGCTGCGGCGTCTTGCCGGCGATCCCCTGCCGCAAGTGCTGCTGACGCTCGG
Organism: uncultured Alphaproteobacteria bacterium; assembly: GCA_963820375.1. Lineage (GTDB taxonomy): Bacteria > Pseudomonadota > Alphaproteobacteria > Rhizobiales > Hyphomicrobiaceae > AWTP1-13. Next base: position 16,677 of record CAWFZX010000018.1, read on the forward strand.
CGGCGCCTTCATTGTCGGTGACCTTTGCCTGATGCTGTGGACTGGTGATCCGTGGCAGCCGGGGACGCCCGACCATCTGCGCGGCGTGGTCGAGGTCGGCGGCCTTTACTTTCCAATTTTCCGGCTGGTGATCGTCGCCGTCGCGCTCGTCGTGGCGATCGCGCTCTGGCTACTGGTCGACTGGACGCGTCTCGGCGCCAAGATTCGTGCCGGTGTCGATGATGCGCCGATCGCCCGGGTGGTCGGCATCAAGGTGTCGCAACTTTTCACCTTGGTGTTCGCCTTGGGCGCGGCGCTGGCGGGCTTCGGCGGCGTCATGGGCGCCCCCTATCTTTCGGTCTATCCCGGCCTCGACTTCGAGATGCTGCCGCTGGCGCTGATCGTGGTGATCCTGGGCGGGACCGGCAGCCTGCTGGGGGCGCTGGTCGGCAGCTTCCTGATCGGTTTTCTCTACAATTTCGGGCAGGCCATGTTTCCCGACCTTGCCTACGTCATCCTGTTTTTGCCGATGCTGGTGATCCTGGTGCTGCGCCCGCAAGGGCTGTTCGGCAAGGTGGTGACGTGAGCCGGATCAGCTTCCGGAGCGCCCTGCGCCTCCTTGCCCTTGTGCTGCTCGTCAGCCTGCCCGTCTGGGTCGGCAACTCCTACTACATCAATATCGCCAGCCAGATCCTGATCTGGGCCATTCTGGCCTTGGCGCTCAATTTGCTCGTCGGCTATGCCGGCCTCACGTCCCTGGGCCACGCCGGCCTGTTTGCCGTCGGCGGCTATGCCGCCGCCATGCTGCTCGCCGCCGGCCACAATCACTTGAGTGCCGTGCTCGTGGCCCTGGTGGTGACCGTAGCCGCCTCGGCGGTGTTTGCGGTGTTGGCCTTGCGCGCGACGGGCATCGGCTTCCTGATGATCACGTTGGCGATGGGGCAGATCCTGTGGGGCATCGCCTACCGTTGGGCGAGCCTGACCAACGGCGACAACGGCATCAGCGTGGCAACGCGACCGGCGCCGTTTGGCCTGCAGTTGACACAGGCTCCAGCCTTCTACTACGCGACCCTGGTGGTGTTTGGGCTGGCGATCGCCAGCATCGGCGTGTTCGTGCGCTCGCCGTTCGGGGCGAGCCTTGCCGGCACCCGCGACCAGGCGCGCCGCATGTCGGCGCTGGGCTACAACGTCTGGCTGATCCGCTTTTTGACGATCCTGTTCTCCGGCTTCTGGTCGGGCGTGGCCGGACTGCTGTTCATCTATTACAACCAGTTCATTAGTCCGCAGGTCGTGGCCTTGACCACCTCGGCGGAAGCGCTGCTGATGGTGATCTCCGGCGGCAGCGGCACCCTGCTCGGGCCCATCTTCGGCGCCGCTATCGTGGTGGTGATGAAGAATGTGGCGAGCGCCTACATCGAGCGTTGGAACCTGGTGCTCGGCGTCATCTTCATCCTTATCATCAGCTTCATGCCGGAAGGCCTGGTGCCGGGCTCGGTGCGGCTGTGGCGCACGGGCTGGCAGGCGTTGCGTGGCAAGGACGCGGCCAGCAGGCCGGCAAGCCAGCAGCCGGAGGCGTCGCGATGAGGGCGCTCGAGATCGCCGGCTTGAGCAAGTCCTTTGGCGGCCTGCGCGTCACCGCCAACGTGAACCTATCGGTGGCGCCCGGTGAACGGCGGCTGATCATCGGCCCGAATGGCGCCGGCAAGACCACGCTGTTCAACTTGATCACGGGGGAGCTTGCTGCCGACAGCGGCAAAATTAGCCTGTTCGGGCGCGACATCACGACGACGGCCTGCCGTCACCGCGCCCATTTCGGCATGGCGCGCACCTATCAAATCATCACGCTGTTCCAGCGTGATACCATCCTGCGCAACATCATGCTGGCGTTGCTTGGCCTCTCGCCGCTGCGCTGGAATGCATGGGGCGATCTGGCCTCCCAGCCCGCCCTGTCGGAGCGCGCACGCGCCGTGCTGGTGCGCGTGGGTCTCGATCACATTGCCGAGCGGCAGCTGGCGCAGACCTCCTACGGGGAGCGGCGCCGCGTCGAGATCGCCATGGCGCTGGCGCAGGACCCGAAGGTGCTGTTGCTGGATGAACCGTTCGCCGGCCTCTCCGTTGACGAGCGCCGCGACGTCAAGCAGCTGCTCTTGCAGATTCCGCGCGAGGTGACCGTGGTGATGATCGAGCACAACATGGATGTGGCGCTTGACCTGGCAGATCGCATCACGCTCTTGCATTTCGGCGAGGTGATCGTCGAAGGTACCCGCGCGGCGGTGGTGGCCGACCCGCGCACGCGCGAGGTGTACCTTGGCGCTTGAAGCCCTTAACCTGCGCAGGATCGATGCCTACTACGGCGATAGCCATGTGCTGCAGCGTGTGTCGTTCGGCGCCGGTGCCGGCCGGTTGCTCGGCTTGGTCGGCCGCAATGGCGCCGGCAAGACCACCGCCATCAATGTTGCCGTCGGCTTGCTGCCCCCGCGCAGCGGCACAGTCGAGGTGTTTGGCACGGACGTCTCAGGCTCCACGCCGGAACAGATCGCCGCCTGTGGCGTGGCCCTGGTGCCGCAGGGCCGCCGCGTGTTCCGCAGCCTCACCGTGCGCGAAAACCTGAGCGTGGCGGCGCGCAAGCCGATCGTGCCCGGCAAGTCGACGTGGGACCTCGACACGGTGTTTGCGATGTTTCCCCGGCTTGCCGAGCGGCGTCACCAGTTGGCCAGCGTGCTCTCCGGCGGTGAGCAGCAGATGCTTGCGATCGGCCGGGCGCTGATGGGTAATCCGCGTCTGCTGCTGATGGATGAGCCGTCCGAGGGGCTCGCACCCCAGATCGTCGCCGACGTCGGGCGCACCATCGCCAGACTCAAGGGCGAAGGTCTGTCGATCGTGTTGGTGGAGCAGAACATCAAGCTCACCTTGGACCTGGCCGACGATATCGTCATCTTGAACTCAGGCCACGTCGTCTTCAGCGGCCTGGCGCGTGAGCTGGCGCTGCACGATGCCATCATCTCCCAGCACCTGGGTGTGCATTGATGCCCCGGAGAGCTCGGCAGCATCCGCCGCTCAGGCGGCTCGAGCCAGGCGGCGAGCGGTGTGGACAGGCCGGCAGCCACCGGCAAGGCACTAGCAGGAGGTCCCGATGAGCCAATGGAACAGCTATGGGCCCACCGCGGCACGCGCGCGCGGCCGGCCCGGGCGCGAGAGTCGCCCCAAAAGTGTGACCATTGACCTTCATTCGCACGTTGGCGTGCCACGTGCGAGCGAGTTCGTGCGGCCGCACCTGTCTGCCGACGCCTCGCCGCTGGTGCGATTTGCCAATGCCGAGACCAGGGCGCTCAATCAAAAGCAGGAGGCCGACATCATCGCCCGTGCCAGTCTCGAGCAGCGCCTGGCGGATCTCGATGCCATGGGTCTCGACATGCAGGTGATCAAGCCGCCGCCGCCGCAGTGCTACTATGCGCTTCCCATCGACATTGCCGTTGCCGCCGCGCAGATCGTCAATGACGGCATTGCCGAGTTCGTTGCCCGCCAACCGGACCGGTTCAGGGGCTTTGGTACGGTGCCGATGCCGGACGGCAACGAGGCGGCAAAGGAACTCGAACGCTGCGTCAGCAAGCTTGGTTTCAAGGGCGTGCAGGTTCTGACCAATGTCAACGGGCAGGAACTGTCGGATCAAGCCTTCGCGCCGTTCTGGCAGAAGGCCGAGGAGCTCGGCGTGCTCGTCGTCATTCATCCCAACGGCTTCAGTGATGCCGGCCGGCTGTCGCGATTCTACTTCAACAATGTCATTGGCAATCCCTTGGAAACCAGCATTGCCCTGCATTACCTGATTTTTGACGGCGTGCTGGAACGGCACCCGAACCTGAAAATTCTGGCCGTGCATGGCGGCGGCTATCTGGCGAGTTATGCCGGGCGCATCGATCATGCGTGGGGCGCGCGCTCAGATTCACATGGCAACCTGCCGCAGCCACCGACCACCTATCTGAAACGCCTCTACTTCGACAGCATCGTCTTCACCCCGCATCAGCTGCAGGAATTGGTGCGGCTCTATGGCGCCGAGCACATCGTCATGGGCACCGACTATCCCTTCGACATGGCCGACTACGATCCGGTGGCTCACGTCGCGGCGTGCGGTTTTGATGCCGCAACGATGTCGGCCATTTGTGGCGGCAACGCCAAGACGCTGTTGGGCCTCTAACGGGCTCGGCCCCCCGCACCGCGGTTGCCGCTGCGCCGCGATCAGGCCCGCCTTGCTGAGGCGCCAAGCGCCGTTGCCGCCGGCCGCTCGTGCGCATGAGTGTTGGCGGCCTCGCTGACTGGCGGCGCACCGCCAGCCAGCGAGGAAAGGGCGGCTTGCCGCAGCCAGCCCGTTTCGGGGGCAATGGCGCGAGAACCCGTGTTCTCGATCCGCAACGTGGCCGCGGCGGCCAGCGGCCGCCGCAGCTTGGGTGCGTGTGGCCCAGCGCCTTCGCGACCCCTTGCAGGTTCCCGGCCGCCGGGCTTGCAGGTTCCGCGCCGCCGGGTGGGCAAGCGTCAAGCACATTTCCGTGATGAGGAAATGGTGGGGCGGTCTATCCGTTATCGAGTTTAGCCGGCGCTCGTCACGGCGGGCTCGCCTTGAGATGTCGCGTCGTGCTCGCGTCAGTCCGAGTCTTCCCCAGTTGTTTTGTTGTGTTCTAGCGCCTTTCCCCCGTCGGGATCGAGGCGTTGCCGCTTGCCATTGGCTTGGTCGGCAGGGAACGCGTGTCTGATCGGTGATCTTGCGCACGCCCGCTGTTTTGGCTGTGCGTGATCGGGCGCGTGCCTCTTCACGACCAAACTCGCCACGGATTCTGTAGTGGAGTGATTCGTCCCAGACAGGTGCGACGGACAGGAGAGGATAACAGCAATGACGACGACTCTCGTCGAGCAGATCGAGGAAATGCGCGTTCGCATGAACCAGCTCGCCCGCAGGGAACAGGACCTGGTCCGGGCCCTGGGGCAGGCCTTGAACCGTGCCGACACGAAGCTGTTGCAAGACGTGCGCAACGTCTCCCTTGAGCACGAGTTGCGGCGCGAAGGTGTTCTGCGGGAGCTGCAGTCCTTGGCGACGCGGATGGGTGCGCTGCCGATGCCGCGGGGGCCGTATGCCTCGCTGGAAAACGCGCCGCTTGATTTGCCCAATTATGAGGCGAGCCAGCCTGCGCCTTACGAGGCAAGGCAGCCTGCGCCTTACGAGGGGAGGCAGCCTCCGCCGCGGACGGGGGACTGGCGGCAGGCAGCCGCCAATCTTCGCGAACAGCTGCCCAATTGAGACACAGCCGACAAGCCGGCCGCCGACGGCGACCGGCTTGTCGCCCTTGCGCCACCCCCGCAAGGAGCGATGCCTGACGTGCCACTCTAAACCAGCGGGCAACGTGCAAGGCCCGTGCGATCTGAGGCGCGAGAGAGCGGCGGGTGCCGCGGACCTCTACCGCGGGTAGGGCGACAAGAGCCACAACCGCAACCGCCCGACACCCCCGTTTTGACGCCGGTGCCCACAGCGATGGGCGCACGGGCTGAGGCTCGTCATGTGCCGCGGTGGCGCTGTCGGCTGCCAGAGGCACCTCGTGAAGAGATGGGCCATGACGGCAGTCCAGCTTCTTTCGAAACGGCATCGGAGCGGATAGACTTCAAGGGCGCGCGCCAGCGCGTGGCGTGGCCTGTGGGGCGGCTGTCGTGGCCCTCATTCGGGTCGCGCGGCTCGACCAGCCCCCGGCTTTGCCGCGATCGTGCGATCACGGCAGTCGACGGAGAGATCAGGAGGGACGCTCGTATGCGCCAGGTCGCCAACGCTCTCGTGGTCCTCGCGGCCACCGTTGTCATGGTTGCCGAGGCAGGGGCCCAGGACGCTGCCAAGTATCCCGAGCAAATGGTGCGCCTGGTCGTGCCCTTCTCGGCCGGCAGCATGACCGACGTCCTCGCCCGCGTGGTCGCCGAAAAGCTGCAGCAGCGTTGGAGCAAGGACGTGCTGGTGGAGAACCGGCCCGGGCTTGCCGGTACCGCCAGCGTCGCCAAGGCGGGAGCCGACGGCCACACACTCATGCTGTCCTCGAATGGACATACCGTGATCGGACACCTCAACAAGAACCTAGCGTTCGATCCCGTGCGCGACTTCGTCGGGGTCACCCAGGTAGCCATCACCCCTCTGATCATGGTGGTTCCGCCGGACTCATCACCCAAGAGCGTCAAGGAGCTCGTCGACTTGGCACGGGCCAAGCCGGGCGAGCTCAACTACAGCTCGGCGGGCTTGGGCAGCACAACCGGCATCGCCGGTGCGCTATTCAGGCAGACGACCAAGACCGATATCGTCCATCTCCCCTTCAAGGGGCTTCCCGAGACACATACCGCCATCATCCGCGGCGATGTCGCCCTGGGATTTTCTTTCTTTGCTGCCGCGGGCGATCTCATTCAGGGCGGACGCATCAGGGCGCTGGCCGTCACCGGCCCCGATCGCCTGCGCGTTCTGCCGGAGGTGCCGACGTTCAAGGAGGCGGGGTTGCCCGAGTTCGAATACGATTCGTGGTTTGGGGTGCTGGCACCCGCGGGCACGGCCAAGGCGATCGTGGAGAAAGTGAGCCGCGAGATCGCCCAGGTTTTGCAATTGCCCGACGTCAAGGCGCGCTTTGAGCCGCAAGGCGTCGTGCTCGTCAGCACGTCACCGGATCGCTTCGATGAGATCCTCAAGGAGGACGTCCAGCGCTATGCCACGCTTTTCAAGCTGAGCAACTAAAGCTGCCGAGGCCGGCAACGAGCGGTTGCCGCAGCACCGTGGCAGGCTGCGCCCCAAGCATGGAGGCGCCCTTGTGCCGGTGCCGCTCGCGCACGACAGGGCGACTGCGGCCGCATCTCAACTGAGCAAAACACAAGGGTGCCAGGTCCTGTGCCACCGCACGGCAAACACAGCGGGAGGCGATACTGGCTATTGCAAACCCGTACTGAGACGGAGTTTGGCTTCCTCGATCTGCCCGAGCAGTTGCGAGACCGTTCCGTAGCCTCGCAGTTCCGCGTCGTGGTGGTCCACTTGTTCGAGGATAGATTGGCGCCAGCGGTTCAAGGTCCCGAGCTTTTCGCCCCTCGTCAAAAGCTTCTCGTCAACAATCTCAGATGGGCTGTCGAACACGCGCGCTGGATTTCGCTTGGCGAAGCTGCGGTCTAAAGATGTTCGTTTCACGCTTTCCTCCCGAAAGCCCGCACTGCATTTGCACATTGATTCGCGGCATCAATGTGTGCACGGGCTTTCGGCGCAGGCGCAAAAGAGCGGCGCGACGGCGGGCAGCAAGCGTTGCCGTCTTGCTGCCAGCGCCGTCTTCATGTCACACGAATCATGCGGTGGTGTGGGAAACAACCGAGGGAAGGGTGGACCATGACCCGCGCCGAAATGATGACCATTCGTCTGCGATTGCGAGCAGTCAATATTGAGTACAGCGGCCTGGTGAGAGACAAGCAGGGCGAAAGCCGGTTTGTGCGCATGCAGGCGCTGAAGGCCGAACGCGAGACCCTGGTCGGCCTTATCGTCCAAAACGAGAAAAGTGCATTGCCGCCGCTGAGCGCCGCGACCACGTCCGAGCCGTCGCTGCAGGCTGCCCTCTAGGCCGCGGTCGGCCGCGCTCGACCACGATGGTGTGCGATCTGGACGGCTGAGATGCCAGCCTGCGGGCAGCCATGCGGTTTGGCCCTTGGGCTGGTGCGGGGAAACGGGGGCAGCGGCTGTGTCACGGGGCTGGCATGGGGGGCACAACGCCAATGCTGTGGTCCGTTCACCCCATGCGCAGGGGCCTGCGACCCGCGTTTGTGATAACTCCGGGAAGAGCAGTTCTTGGAGCGTTCCTGCCGCTGAGCACCCGCGGCCAAGGGTATACGGTAGGCCAGGACCAGGTCGAGCATGATTGTCGCGTGAGGACAAGCATTGTCGTTCCTGTCCAAGACAGGCCGGCCGGCTGGTCCATAGTCTCGGTGAAAGGGGAGACGCCATGCACTTGCGGGCTGCATCGGCATCGAACGCAAGGAAACGAAGAAGGCGGCTCAACCCAGATTGGGAAGTAACCCGATCGTTGCGAGACAGAAGAACGGGCAAGGCACGCGCAGCTCTGCGGGGAAGAAGTCGAAGATCTGTGAGTGCGCGGGATGCGCTGCGCCTCGGTGCATGGAAGGCTCAAAGTTACGTCAATAAGCCCATGATCTGTAAATGTTTAGGAAGAGCCAGTCGCCGTCCGAGGTCACCTCAGAACGACGACGTCGAGGACACAGAAGGGGACCGAGGAAACTGCGATTTGCCATGCTGACCAGCGAACCAGTTTCCACAGGCGCCCGGCAGGGGACCCGCATATGGGTGCGAGCATGGTTGGCGCCTCGTCACAGGTTTTCACGCAACGCAATGACCGAGGCCACATGCTTACGCACCCACTCAAGGCGCTAGCCCTACTGGCGGTGTTCGGCACAATGTCGACACAAGCGACCAGCCAGGTCCCATCCCTGAAGGGAGCGCCAAAGCTCAGCTGTGCGGGCGGTACGGTACAAGGCACGTCGTGCGTCTGCCCGCAAGGGCAGGAGCCGATACATGTTGGCGCGCATGCGTGGCGCTGCCGGGAGAAGAAGGGCCCGCAACTCACCGGACCGCCGACCCTCAGTTGCGGAGGCGGCACAGTGCAAGGGACGTCGTGCATCTGCCCAAGCGGCCAAGAGGCCGTGCAGGTCGGAACTGCTGCCTGGCGCTGCGCGAAGAAGGAGGATCAGAAACTGGCCGGACCACCGACGATCAGTTGCGCAGGCGGCACCGCCAAGGGCACGACGTGCCTTTGTCCAAGAGGGCAAGAAGCGGTGAAAGTCGGTGACAATGCGTGGCGCTGCCGCGAGAAAAAGGGCCCGCAACTGACTACGGGGACCGTTAGCTGCGCTGGCGGCAACGTGCAAGGCACGTCATGCGTCTGTCCGGTTGGACAAGAGCCGGTGCAAGTGGCCAACCACTCCTGGCGTTGTCGAGTGAAGAAGGGTCCGCAGCTCACCACGCCAACGATCCGATGCGAGGGAGGCCGCGTTATGGGAGCCCGTTGCGTCTGTCCAGCTGGCAAACACGCAGAGCAGGGTGTTTGCAAATCCGATCGCCCGACCACCCCAACTGACGGCAAACGTTACAAGCTGAAGGTGATTAGCGGTCAACCGGGCACCCCGGGTTCGACAGCGCGGACGGTGCCGTTACGGGTACCGAGGAGCCAGCAATAATCGTCAGACAGGGTGCCTGTTCGAGTTGGCGCACGCCAAACATGGCTCATACGTCGGGCAGTGCCTCCCCTCGTACGTCCGAGGGGCGTCTGCCAAACCGACGGCGGAATCGGCGGTTAAAATACGATACGTCGCCGAACCCGGCCTCCAGCGCAATGGCGCTCACGGTCCAGCGCGCGTAGCGCGCTTCGCCAAGCATGCGGGCCGCGCACTCGAGGCGTTGGTTGAGCACGTATTCTGAGAACGTCGTGCCCTCGCTCTCGAACAGCCGCTGCACGTAGCGCTGCGCCACGCGGTGGCGTACCGCCACCGTCCCGACGGTCAGTCCGCACTCGGCAAAATTATCGGCAATATAGCGCTTGATCGCCTGCAGGCGAGCAGCGCGCAGGCCGCGCCCTTCGGCGAGGACGGCAGCGTCGCGCTTGGCTCCGAGCACGAGCACGAACAGATCGCGCAGGTGACGGGCCGCGATCCGAGCGAGATCGGGATCGGCCAATGTCTGCTGCTCTTCGAGGTGACGGACGTAGGACATCAGATACCGCATCGGCTCCGTATCCGACGCAATCGGCTTCAACACTTTGTCGTCAAGGCCGGCCACGCGCGGGGCCAATTTGGCGCGATGAACCCACAGGCCGCAGAACTGCATCGAAAGCGGTGACACGATCCATCCGGCCTCTGCCACATTCATCAGCACGGCAGCGCGGGGGCTACAGGCGAATTCCTGGCCGCGCTGACCACACGCGCCACCGGAAAAGCTCAGATGCAGGCCCAAGTAGTCGCGACCGTCGGCAAGGAACCGCCGCGTGCGCGCGTACCGCGCAGGTGAGCTTTGGGTTGCTGTGAGCCCGACGCCGGGCAGTGCGCGCAAGCTCACGTCGGCGCGAAAAGGTACACCGGGGGCCGGCACAACGTCCGCGCCGTGCACGCGGGGGCCATAGAAATCGCGCCACGCGGGGACCCGATCCCGCAGGGGCAGATTGTCGGATGCAAAGCGAACCGGACTGAAATCTAGAGGTATGTCCATCGGGTAACCCCCGCACCGTAACCGGCTGGACCCGCGCCCAAGGATACACAGCCAGGCAGCACCCCGTCGAGCAAGATTGTCGCTTCAGGACAAGCTTTTGTCGCTCCTGTCCAAGACAGGGCGCATGGGTGCTGCCTAGTCTCGGTGGAAGCGCGCAAGGCGATGCCATTACAGCTGATCGGATATTAATCGCCACGCACAAGAAGCAAGGAAAAGCGTCATGCGCAATGCAACTCTTGCCGTCGCCAGCGCACTCGCCGTTGCTGTTTTCACCACGGCCGTTGCCCCAGCGGCGATGGCCAACCCTCCGAAGTGCAAGAACAAAGCCAACAAGTATGTAGCGTGTACTGACAAACTCAACACCAATGCGCAACGTAAGTCCGGAGGTGTTGGCGACAAGGACGTGCAAACTCTTGGAGCCGTCAGTCTCGCGATAAAGCGCGGCACCCTCAACACGCGGGAGCCGCGAGGTGCCAAGCGGGGGAGCCGCTGAGGCACGCAAGGCCGCCCGAGGAAACACGATGTCAACGACCTGGCCAATGCTCTCGGGATGGGCCACCGCAGTCAGCATCCTTGTCGGGTGGGATTCTCAGACGCTGGCGCCAGCGCCAGCGTGGCCATGGTCGGGGCTCGTGCGGCAAGGCTGATGGACTTGACGTTACGTGGGACACACCATCTCCCACCGGAGCGCCAAAAGGGAGAAGGCGTGAAGGCAAAACAGAGCTGCGCCGGACGTTGGAGAAAGAGCCATGCTACGAGTGTTGAATGCTGGCATCTCTGCGGTACTCGCGACTGCACTCGTGCCACAAGGGGCTGTGCCAGTTAAGGTCGCGCAGCAGGGGAAAAGCCTCCTTGATAGCGCGACCACGGGCGGGTGATCAGGTGCACACTTAGCGAAGGGGAGACTGTCGATGCGGATATTGGGAATCGGGTTGGCCGCCGCTGTGGCCATCGCGTTGCTTCCCGCAGCGTCTCCAAGTGCGGACGCAGCAGGAAAGGGAAAGGGTACGCCCGTGGCCACGGAATCGCTGACAATTGTGCATGAGGGTTTGAAGAAAAAGAAGCCGTCCAGTGTGAAGGTGAAGGGCAAGGGCAGCACAAAAGGCAGGCGCGGGTACGATTTTTCGCACCGCTTGCAGCGGTAGCCTCGCGGGGCGGACCGCACCGACCGCCGACGGGATACCAAGTGTGATTAGGACGCTTTGAGCAGCACTCAGGGGGATGATGACGGTGCCGAGTTTGTTAGGGCGGGAAAAGGCCCACCCGGATTTCCTTTGGTTACCAAAGTAGCTCAGGCCAAACCGGGCGACTAACGGCTGTTGTCCAGGCTAAAGAGGCAGGCATTCGATGCGGATATTGGCAATTGGCGTCGCCGTGGTGCTGGGCACCGCAGTGAGCACGGTGCCTGCCAGCCTCGGCAGGGCGCAGAGGAACCAGGTGGGAACGCTCCTAAATTTCGATTTTTCTGCCGAGTCGAAAAAGAAGGAGGGGCTGAAGGCCAAATTGTCGAAGGGCAAGCCCGCCGGGGGAGGGAATAGTTCTTACGTTCACCGACCGCCAGGCAACGGAGGGAAGGCGGCCTCCAAGTGGTCGGATATTGAATTGAAGCGCGGTCGTTAGTTGCGACGAGAAAGGAGGCGGAGCCGTGCCCCGACCCGTGCTTTTCACCCTCTGCGCTGTCGGGATGCTCGCGATGGCTGCGGGGGCCCCGGCGAGCGGTCAACAGAGTGGCCAATCTGACTGGGCGTTCGTTAAGCAGCGTGCGGCCGGAGTCCCGGACGCGAAGCGGCAAATCAAGTCGCGACCGAAGACGTCGAAGTGTGCGGGTGACTTTGACTGTTCCGAGTTAACGCAGTGGTCTTCCGGCAAGGCTGGTACAAAACAGTCGCAAGGTTGGAACAAGACGCAGGCGTTGCGCGGAGGAAAGTGGACACCGACCGACAACGCGTTCGAAACTGCCAAAAGCAAGGCGCCCGCCCGCACAAAGGTTAAGAAAACGCCTGACACATTGGGAGTAAAAATGCGCACGCCTTGGTAGCCCAGTCAGGGGCGGATGAATGACGATGCGCACCTAACGGAGGCGACCCATGCGAATGCTGGCAACCGGGCTCGCTGTGGTGCTCGCCACGGCACTGGGGCCGCAAGGATCTCAGAGTGCGGAGGCAGCAGAAAAGGGCACGTCCCCGAAAAAGGCTGCGGTGGTTACGTACCAAATGCTTCGGCCTGACGGGACACCGGTGCGGTCGAAAGGTCAGAAAGGTGGCGGCCAGAACTCGATGGTCTCGCAGGATTCGAGCGGCACGACGAAGAGCAACCGCGGGGCGCGATCAGCAGACACTCTAATCCATCGATGGCAACGCTCAGGGCCCCGTAGCAAGGGTCTGACGTCACAGTAGTGCCGAGGGTTCTGCAAGCCGCATGCTTGGTGGCAAGGGAAATCCGCAGACGAACCGAATGTTGGCTATGAGCTTTGCAGCGAGAAGGGCTGATGCGGATGCTAGCCATAGGTGTCGCCGCAGTGCCGACAGCGCTGCTGCCGATCGGTGGTGCGCGCTCAACGGAGCGGGAACGCTTGCACGTCCTGAGCGAGGCGTGCCGTATTTCGCCGACAGTCAAGAACCCTGCCTTGAGGGGGGTAAAGGGTGGACAGAAACTGGACAAAACCACTCGGCGAAAGGTTCTTGCTCAAATCAAAGCGCAACAGTAAGGGCGGGCAACCGCGCCGAGCAGTTGGTCCCCCCACGCACGAAATGAAGTCATCGACACCTCACCCTGCGGCAAAAAAATTTCATTCGGCGCCAGCGCCGTTAAATGGGGATCGTCAGCGAGTTATCACAAAAGTAGGTGCGGGGGGCGCGCGCAGCTCACCTTAGCCGAAGACGGTTGACGCGGCCGATCCGCAAAGGCTGGCGAGGGGGGTGTCGAACTTTTCTTGCGGCGGCGGGGCAAGGCACAAGCTTGGCGGGAGGCGGAAGCGGGCAGGTTCAGCGCCGGCGCCTAGAGCAGCCCCTGCAACTGCGCCATTTCCTTGGCATTGAGATCGGAGACGGCCCAGAAGGTCATGCCACCGGCGGTCCAGGTGATGGTATTGTAGCCCTGGAGCACCGACGGGATCGGCGGCCGCGGGTTCGGTGGGTCGGCGGGCCACATGAACACGTTGATGACATGCAAGCGCCGCTTGTACACCAGGGTGGCGATGCGTCGATTGTCGATCACGTCGAGCCGGCCGCCGATCAAGGGAAAGCCGTCAGCGCTGAGATCCTTCACCGTGGGCGCAAATTCGACGCGCCCGTTGAACCACGGCTTGACGGTATGGCTCTGCGCAGAGGCAATCTGGACGGTGCTGTCCTGCAGCAGCGAGCGCACGTGCGCGGCGACGATGTCACGCTCTAGGCGGCGCTGCTCAAAATTGGACTGCGCCAGATGCCAGCTGAGCAGACCCGACAACCCGCTGACCAGGATCAGCGCGGCGGCTTGTTGCGCCAGGCGACGCCAATCGAACCAGGCACCGGTCTTGACCAATCGAGCTTCGGACGCGAGCCGGGCGCGCACCTTGTCGCCGAGATCGGCCGGCGCGGGGACGCGAGCGACGGCCCGCAGTTGCTCGCCGATCTGGCGATAGTCGCGCGCGAGCTCCGCGCACAGTGGGCAGCTGGCGGCGTGCGTTTTGGCAGCCTGCTGCTGATCAGGCGGAACTTCGTCGTCGATCAGGGCGCTCAGGGCCTCGTGCGCCTCTTTACACTGCATTGGGCTCATCCTTGGCGATCTCTTTCGCCAATTGGTCGCGAAGCTCCGCACGCGCCCGTGACAGTCTCGACATCACGGTGCCAATCGGCGCAGCGATCGCTTCCGCGATCTCATTATATGTCAGACCCTCCAATTCACGCAGAACGATGACTTCACGGTAGTCGACGGTAAGGGCAGCCAGCGCCGAAAGGAGCTGTTGTCGCTCGCCTGCGCTAATAAGCAGGCTCTCGGCGGTGGGTTCCGACGAGGCGGCTTCGCGCACCGCCTCCTTATCCCTGTGCTTGAGGTCCTCACTGGAGAAGATCACGTTCGCGGCCCGTTTTCGATTGTGCAAGGCGCGGTAGGCAACGTTGCGAACGATGGCGAGCAGCCATGGCTTTGCCGTTGCTCCACGGAAGTCGGAGAAGGCACGGAAAGCGCGCACGTAGGCATCCTGGACCACATCCTCCGCTTCCTCCCGGCTGCGCACGATCCAGTAGGCCAGGTTGAAAGCCGCCTGCAAGTGCGGCGTCACAAGTTCTTCAAACGCAGACTTCGAGACCATTCCCGCCGTCCTCATGCCCCGGGGCATGGTCCCATTAAAACGTAGATCCGGACAGCTTGAAATTTATTCCCGCTGCAACGCGAGAATAATTTTGCCGACCGGGCCGCCGGCTCGGAATTCCTTGTCCGTATCCGGAGTCTTGGCTGCCAGGAGGCCCAGAGCTCAGGCGAGGCCTGGGAACTGCGGTCGATCGCTCGGAGGAGGCATGGACAACCCACGTTTTGCAAGAATTGAGGCTCCGCATGAGCATCTCCATCTCGCCTATCACGGCGGAGGCGTCGTGCAAGCGGTGCTTTGGCTGGCCGATCGCATGATCCGAGCGCGGGACCGCGCCGTGAGCAAAGGCGGGAGAAATTGGGCAGGTTTGCTGCGCCGCTCCCGGGCGGTCGCCACCATGCAACCGACCAGCCAAGAGTCCAGCTGATCGCTGCGCTTTTCCCCTGAAAAGCTTGCGTTCTTGCCGTTGCAACGCACGTGCCGCGGGCACGTGGAGGAGGTCTGGTGGCGAAGCCATTTATCATTATTGCCTGCGCAGCACTCCTGCTTTGCGGCGCCGGTGACACCTTGCGTCGGACACAGCAGGTCATCTCCGACGGCAGCAGGAGTGAGGAATGGTGCGGTCAGTATGAGTGCGTCGTGTCCGTGCCCCTGAGCGAGGAGGAGGTGCAGATCAGCCTCGCCGCCCTTGCCGCTCTGCCACGCCGCGACGAGAGCCGAGCGGCCCCCGCAGCCACAGCCTCGGTGCGCGAGCGCTCGATTGAGGGCCATGGCCTGGAGTTTGCGGCTCCTTGGATCCACCGCGCCTTGCCCACCGCTGTCGTTGCGCACCCGGATGGTCCCTAGCGCGGCGCCGCTGCCAGGTGCGGGTCCGGTGGCCTTGCTCCTCCTGACCCAACGCTGGGCCCCCGTGTTGCCCTGTCTCACTTTTGACGTTGCGGTGTGCTTGCCAATGTTGGTGTTCGAGCCCACGAGCGCGCATGCCCGCGCGGTCAATTTGCTTGCCCTCGTCCGACGCCGGGCGCGATCAATACCATTGGGCGCAACGCGCGTCATGGCGCTGGCGCGCGCCGAAACAGGAGGACAGGATGGCCGACACGTCAGATGGGCACACGGCGCGTCAGCGCACGGTCGGCATCATCGGTCTTGGCATCATGGGCGGGGCCATGGCCCGCAATCTGGTGGCCGGAGGCTGGCGGGTGATCGGTTACGACAGCGATGCCAATGCCATTGCAACCGCCAGGCGGAATGGCATCGAAACGGTCGATGATGCGGCCGCCGTTGCCGCTTCGGCCTCGGATATTATCACCAGTCTCCCCAGCGCTGAGGCCGTCATGACCACGGCCCAGACGATCGCTGCGTCTGCGCCGGCGCCCGTCGTCGTCTTGGAAATGAGCACGCTTTCACTCGACGACAAGGAGCAGGTTGCCTCGCTGCTGGCGGCCAAGCACCATATCGCCCTCGACTGCCCGCTGTCTGGCACCGGCGCCCAGGCGCAAAGCAAGGACCTGGTCGTCTACGCCAGTGGCAACAGCAAGGAAATCGAGCGGTTGGGTCCGTTGTTTCTGGGTCTTGGTCGCCAATACTTCAATCTCGGCGCCTATGGCAACGGCACGAAAATGAAATTCGTGGCCAATTTGCTTGTTGCCATCCACAACGTCGCCAGCGCTGAGGCCATGGTGCTCGGGATGAAGGCTGGTTTGGCACCGCAACAGATTGTCGAGGTGATCGCGGCAGGGGCGGGAACGTCGCGGGTGTTTGAGCTGCGTGCACCCCTGATGGCGGAAAACCGCTATCAGCCGGCCAGCATGCGCTGCTCCATTTGGCAAAAGGACATGCAAGTGATCGGTGACTTTGCGGCAAAGGTCGACTGTCCCACACCGCTGTTCAAGGCCACAGTGCCCATCTACAGCGCGGGCTTGGCGCGTGGCTTTGGCGCCGATGACACGGCCTCGGTCTGCGCGGTGCTTGAGGGGATGGCCGGCATCAGACGTTGAAGAATGTAGTGGCGGGGGCTACCGCTGCCGGCTGCTCAGATCGGCTCAGGTGCAGCCGCGGCACAGGTGCACAAGCCTTGGTCGCGTGCGGAGGGCTCGTGCGTTTTCGGCGTGCAATCGTCGTGTTCTCGTCGCCGCGTGCCGGCGGCGTTACGCCTCCGCCAGCCGCGCCCGAATCGCATAGCGCACCAAGGCCGCAGACGAGGTGAGGTCGAGCCGGTCCATGATATGCGCGCGATGCGTCTCCACGGTCTTGAGGCCGATGCCAAGAATTTTGGCGATCTGCTTGGTTTGGTAGCCCTCGGCAATCAATTGCACGATGCAGCGTTGCCGGTTGGTAATGATCGGATCTGCATCGGGCATCGCCAGCAGCGCCTCCAGCAAGAGCAGGGAAACCTTGTTGGTAAAGAACGGCTGATGCACGGTGAGCGCGGCGATGGCGGCGATCAGGTCGCGGCTTGGATCTGACTTTAGGAGATAGCCTCGGACACCCGCCTTCAAGGCCTGCTCAATCAAGACCTGGTTGTCATGCAACGTGAAGATTAAGAACTCCGTGTCCGGCCGCTGGGCGCGGACTTTGCGCACCACCTCCAAACCATTGATGAGGGGTAACAGATACTCGAGCAGGATCACATCCGGCTCGGTCTCGAGAGCCTTGCTGATGGCCTCTTGCCCATCGCCCGCTTCGCCGACCACCTCGTGATCCGAGTGATCGTGGAGGATTCTCCGGATCCCGAGCCGGACTAAATACTGGTCATCGACAACAAGAATGCGTGCCATGTCACGCGCTGATCTTCGCCCTAGCTTCTTCTACGCGGTCATTTTCTCTTGCTTGGCCGCCCATGCCCATCAAGAAAAACCCCGACAAGGGCACAGCGCGCTCATCCTTTCTGGCCGCAGCATCCCGCACGGGCGCTTTTTTTATCTTCGCATGCGCGCAGGCAATGTCCGCAGGACCGCCTGCGTTCGCGGCCTCTGCAGGAATTTGCGCACTGCTGCCAGCAACTCCGGTTGGCCGCAAACTCGCTGACCGGGCCGGACGAGGAAGGCGCGGGGGCCGCCCCGGTGGGGGCGGCCGCGGCGACAGCGGCCAGGTACAACACCCCGGCAGCAACCAGGCGATGCCGACGCGTGCGAAGGTGGCGCGGGAAAAGGAGGCAGCCGCGGGGCTTGCCCCAGCCTGCCACCGCAGGGGAGCGTGCGACGGCGATCAACGCCAGGCGCAAACGCGACGACCTCGGCTCCACCAGCACCTGCGGCGGCGGCGCCGCGGCCCGACCACGACAACTTGCGCTTTTTCGATCGGTCCTGGTTCGCCAGGGTTGGGCAGCGCACCGGCGGCTCGAGCGGTCATGGTTGTCTTTGCAACCAAAAAGGCTCCGCTGCTGGCAACGGCAATGCCACCCAGCAGGGCTCCGAGGACACGCCGGCGGTCAATCACGCGCATCGCTTTGATCTCCTCGACTTGGCATCAACAGAGGGCGTGCCGTCCGCCGTCGCGGGGACGACCAGGACAAGGCGTGAGTGAGACGCCGTGCCGTGTCCATGCCTGAGAACCCTGAATGTCGTCCGTGGTGGCCGCCGGATGGCGGGCGGCAGCTCGCGGCCGCCGGCGCAATTTCTCAGGCAGCGCCGACGCTGGCAGCCTGATGCAAGCGCAACACGATCAACCCTGGAGAAAGCGCGCGTTGGAAGAGACGCTGCGCCCGATCGCGCCGGCAACGCGCAGGCCTGGAGCGTATCCGCACCTGGGCGGCGGGATCTCACGTGCCGTCGATCAATTCGCCGCAACAAGGTATTGTGCTGATTGCACAACAAAAGAGGCAAAAAGCTCTCGGCGGCAAAACCTTGCTTGGTCCTGCAGGGGCCCCGCGTTTAGAGTTTCCGCCCAGTATGATTGAGTCGCTTTGAAAACCACCGTCCTTTGTTTCGCGCTTTTTTATTCGCGTCGTCCGATCACCCAGCAGTACCGATCTGACATTCCCCTCAAGAGCTTGAGGACTGGAGCTGTGCGGAAATTGAGCGCTCTTGCCGGGGCCTTCGGGCTGCTGGGAATGCAGCAGGCGCTGGCTGCCGATGAGGCTGCTCCGGAGGCAGCTACAACCGGTGCCCGACGACCAAGCTGGAGCGTGTTCGTTTCATTTTCCCCAACCTATACCAACAACGCCCTCTTCAGCCGAGATGATCGCCGGCGCGATGTCTATGCCGAGCCCGACGTGTCGCTGCGCTTGGATGGAAAATTGTCATCGGACCTGTCGTATCGCCTCTATGGCCGCTCCTCGTTCAACGCCTTTGCGCAGGAGCAGGTTGGCAACGAAACCTTTGCCCTTCTTGGAGCCCGTCTGATCAAGACCATGTCGGACTGGAGAACCAGCTTCACCTATGAGCACCGTTACGAATTCGAAGGTGTCTATCGTGACGTGTTGTTTATCGCCAATGATCTGCAAATCTCCACCACGCGCGACTTTACGATGGGGTTTGTCACCGTTTCTCCGACCGCACAACTCTCCTACCGGTTTGCCGATGTGGCGGAGGCGCGACGCTATCGGCTTGACCTTCTGCTCCCGATCGAGGTGAGAATTTCCTCGCGCTGGTCCCTCGTCTCGACGCCGTTTGTGGAGGCCTATTGGTTCACAGGCGGTCTTAACGAAGGACGCCAGGACATGATTTATTCCGCTTCGCTCGGATTGCGATACAATATTGCCGATAATATCGCGCTCACGACCAGCGCCAACTATGAATGGCGCACATCGAACGTGCCCCTGCGGCATTATCGCGACCTTGAAATAGGACCGAGGCTCGACCTTTTCTTCTAGTGCTCTCGGAGACCAGCCATGAAACGCATGATTGTTGTCGCAATGGCGGGGGTGCTTTGGGGCGGCACGGCCTCGACGGCGCTGGCGCAGCGGAGCGAAGCCGGCGACCGCGGCCTGCGGTTGGAGAACGACGCCCTGCGCACCGACGTTCGACGCGAGCAACTGGTAAGGTCGGCAACCCGGCGGGCCATGGCAAGGGCAACAAAAAGCCAGCGCCGGTCGAAGCGCTCTGACAACAAGGAGTGAGCGCTGCCGGTTTGGCCTGGCCGGGGCCGGCGTGCCATCAGACCACCTGGCGGGGGCTTCGCCCCAGCAAAGACTGATGCTGGTGGCTTGGTATTGATCCTGCGCCGGCCCAAACAGCGCACTGGATCGACCCGACCCTTTGCGGGGCCTTTCGCACCCGCGGCCCGGCATCGGCCGGTTATTTTTTTTTCAGAAGCTCCGGGTTCTCATAAATATTGCCGACCACTTCGAGCTGTCGCGCAGCCTCTGCAGAGCTATAGAACACGCGCAAGGCGTCTTCGCATTGGACCAGACCGCCATTGCCGCCTTTCAGAATGTCGCCCTCATAAATGTCCTTGCCGTTCTTATCCTTTAGGCCGGTGTATTCCATGAGCACGACATCGGGTTCCTGGTTTGCCCGGTTGATCGCATAAAGGGGCATGCCGGCTGCGCTCTCCCAGGCGATGAAGCGCGGGTCATAATTCATCTGCGCGTTGGCCGCTTCCCAGGCCCTAAACTTGATGTCTCTCATCCGCACGCAGCCAACAAAGGCATTCTCATCCTTTCGACCATGCCCACATGTTTTAGGTATATCGCATATTTCATCGGGCAGGCCTGATCTTACAAGAGACCGGCCGTTGGCGGGCGACCGATTTTTCACCCCCCGCCGCCTGCCCGCTTTGCTCAAAGCCGAGCCCTCTCGACCCGGCGCTGAACGCGACCTCGGCACGGGAGCTCACGGGTGGGCTGCGCCGGGAGGGCTCCGGCGATCAGGCGGGCAAACGCGTTCAAAACGCAAAGGCAATGATCGGCACAACGCCGGAGCCGGCCTTGCGCCAGGCGGGATCGCGCGTCTTCGCCGCCTTATTTACCAAGCCTGTTATTCGGCGGCCATGCGGATTGGCTGCGGTTTCAAGGCAAGACGCTGCCGCACCAGGTCGATATGTCCGCGCAGATCATAAAGCTGGTTGGCGTAATAGGGCGGCAGCCTGATGGCGCGCACGTGCAAGTCGATGCGATCGAACTCAGCTTGCATGGCGGCGGCGTCGTACTTGGCCGCGCCATTATCCAATTTGCGCTCCAGCGTTTTGAGCTGTTGGTACCAGTAGACCAGGCGCCGTCGCACCATCCAAACGTAGACCCCTGGCAACCCTCGTGTCAGCGGCAAGAGCAGCGCCAGCATGCCGAGCACGCCGACCAGGGTTGTCCAATGCTCGTTGACAAACGCCGTGTAGGAGAACGGCACGCCAAGATTATGCGCTTTCGGCGCCAAGCTCTTGAGCACCACCGGGAGCTCGCCGGATCTGTAAAGAATGCGCGCTGCGTTCGGCACCTCGAATTCCGGGTCATTGGCGGTCGGAAACTCGCCGGGGCGATAGAACAGGACCGGATCACCCTTTTTGTCAAAACCCGACTTGGGATTGTGGACCACGGCATGGGTGAGCAGCGATACCAGGGCCGACTGCATGTCGGGGCGAACCACCAAGGCAACTGCGGTCGACAACAGCGTGATGTCTTCGGTGGGAACCAAAGGATCAAAATCGACCGCACCCTGTCGCAACACGACTTTGGAGAGCGCTGGGAAGCGATTGGTGTAGGCCTCCGCCTCGCGGGCGAAGTCCATCAGGCGAATGTCGGGAACGCGCAGCAGTTCTTGGATCTTCTCCGTATCTGCGGCAACGATGACAATGGCAGCATCGGCCGCGCCCGACAGCAGCGGTCCGGCGTCGGCGGGAAGATCCTGATCGATAAAGGTTGCGGTCTCCTTTTCGATCACCCCATTGGCTTTCAACAACTGCCGGGCCACCCCTCGCGCGCCGCTATCGCGCGTGCCGATCATGATGCGCTTGCCCTTGAGGTCGCGCAATGTGCTGATCGGCGTGTCGCCGCGCGTGAAGACCCAAATCGGCTCGTGGAAGAGTCGTCCGACCGAATACAGCTTTGAGTATTCGGCGTGGCGATCCTTTTGTTTCTCGGTGGCAAGGCTGCCCTGCAGGCTGCCAACCAGGTCACCTTTGACGAAACCCGCCGTGATGCCGAACTCATCGTCGACCAGGGCCCGCAGCGTAACGCGCCCCTCCAGCGGGCGCATCGTCGCGCGACCGTCTTTTTCCTTGAACGGAATATTTTGCCGGACGATCAGGTTGACGCCGAACTTGGCGAGGTCATCCTTGTAGCGTTGGGCCAAATCGGCATATTGCGGATTGCCGGCGGCGAGGACGATGGTGCCCCGCCTGTCGAGCTGCTGGGCGTTGTTCATGACCGCGAGCGTTACGGCTCCCAAGGCTGTAGCAAGCAAGGCGAAGACGCCCGTTTTGACAGGAAATGAGTCCATGGCACCCCCTCACGTCGGCAACCCCACACAGCACCAAGCGCTCATATATAATATCGCCAACAAGGAAGAAAGCGCTGCGGGCTCGAGGGCTGTTGAGGCACAATTTAGACAAATGAGAGACCAGCACCCGCCGCCAGGTCGCGCGCACGGGCGCGCGGCGGGTCTCGGCTTGGGCGTGCGGCTGGCCCACCCGGTTTGACCGACAAAATTGCCACACTGATGGGCCGGGCCTGGCTTCTTATCGTCGCGAACATGACCGACGCGCTCCGGCGCCATTCGGCCTCAGCTCGAACGACAGCGAGGGCAGCGCTGCGACGCCAGCGTCAAGGCAGGTGGCTTCGCAGCGCAAGTCACGGCTTTCCCGCGAGCCTCGGCACGGGGGAGCGCGCGTCGCGCCCATACACGTGACAGTGAGCCCGCGCGGCGATGCTAAGGTGCGCGACGGGTTGCTCGCGGGTCTCAAGGCAATGGTCTTGATGGCTCACGGCATCGCTCCCCGTGTTGGGTGTTGCCGCTTCGGCAGCCCGGCGGCGAGCGGGCTACCGTTGAGGCGCCAACTCGGGATGACGGCAGCCCAGTGCGCCGGCACCGAATCACTTCGGTACCGTGCTGCGGACTGCGCGGCCCAAAGGCACGGCTGATGGCGCGGTCGCGGCGAACGACCGAGGATCTGGTGCGCTGTTGCCGCAAGTCTTGAAAATCTAACCTCAACTCCAGCTTTCAACTAAGGCTGAGCCTTGACCGGCAAAAAAATAGCGTCTTGCCTCCTCACAGCGCGGGCGAGGAGATGGGACGGGGCCTCCGACTTCGGCATAAACGCTTGTCTTGAGGGCAGATGCGGATTTCCAGACGCAGCCTGGCGCTGATCCTCAGCAGCTTGGCCCTGGTCGATGTGGCTTTAGGGCAGGTGCAGGCCCCCAGCGAGACGTCTCAAGACCCACAGCCTCCCCAGACGGCACCGCCCGTCGAGAAGAGCCCGACCCTGCCGAAAATGCAGGTCGTCGCACCGCCCAAGAAAAAAGACGTCCCGCCACCGCAAACCGCACCGTCAGCCGAGAAGGCCCCGGTTCTGCCAAAAATTGAGGTGGTCGCTCCCAAGCAGAAGGCGCAGCGGCCGCCTCCGGCGCCCCCCAAGGCGCTGCCGGCGCCGGCTGCGGTGCCGCTCGTCGCCGCGACCCCTCCGCCAAGTCCGCCGGCCTGGGCCGGCACGTTCGAGGTGCGCATGTCGCCCGTCGGTGGCAGCGAGCTGCCGGTCGACAAAGTGCCGGCCGGCATCAGCATCGTCACATCGCCCCAGATTGAGCGCCTGCATTCAAATTCGGTCGCCGACACGGTCAACACTTACGTTCCCGGTGCCAGCATCAACGAAGCGCTCGGCAATCCTCTTGCCGCCGATCTGCAATACCGCGGCTTCAGTGCCTCTCCCCTCAACGGCACACCGCAGGGGCTTGCCATCTACCAGAATGGCGTGCGCATGAACGAGGTGTTCGGCGATAGCATGAACTGGGACCTGATCCCGCAGATCGCCATCGCCGACATCGTCGTGATGGGCAACAATCCCGTCTACGGGCTCAATGCCTTGGGCGGCTCGGTCAATGTCCTCATGAAGGACGGCTTCAGCTTCCAGGGCACCACCATCGATAGCCGCTTCGGCTCGTTCGGGCACAAAGAGATTGCCGCCGAGACCGGCCAGAAGTGGGGTAACTGGGCAACGTATGTCGCGGGCGAGTGGATAGACGAAACCGGCTGGCGCGACCTGTCACCGGCAGAGGCCAAGCGGCTCTACGCCGACATTGGCGTCAAGGGTGCCGGCAAGGAGTTCCATCTCAGTTACACCTTTGCCGACACGTTTCTAGGGGTGGTGGGGCCGACACCGCTCGAACTCGTCGATGAGCGCCGCGCCAATGTCTTCACCTCGCCGCAGTCTTTCGACAACCGCATGCAGATGGTGAACTTGACCGGCTCGGTCGCTGTCACCGATACACTCAAGATCTCCGGCAACAGCTACTACCGTTCCTTCAACCAGAAGCGTCCCGACGGCAACGTGTCGGAGGCGATCGCCTGCGATCCGGCCGGCGCGAATGCGGGCTTGCTGTGTTTCGAGGAGCCGGACGACGTGCTGTTCGGCCGTCGCGCCAATGGTGCGATCGTCAATGTGCCGATCGCCGGCTTGCCCAATGGCGATGCGAGCGTTCTTGGCGGCAACGACCGCGTGGCCGTGAACTCCTCTTCTTACGGCGGGACGCTGCAGGCCGTCAGCAAGGCGCACCTGTTCAACCGACCCAACCAATTGCTGGTCGGCGCCAGCATTGATGTCGGCCGCGCGGGTGTGAAGTCGCAAAGTGAGCTGGGCGTGCTCGATCCGCGCACGCTCGTCGTCTCCGGGCTTGGCATCATCATCGATCAGTCGCTCAATCCCGATCTCGACGAAGGCGACGTGGAAGTGACGCCGGTCGATCTCCTGGTCCGCACCCATTACTATGGCCTCTATTTCATGAACACGCTGGACGTGACGGACCGTTTGGCCTTCACGCTCGGGGGGCGCTTCAATCTCGCCAACATCAAGCTCGAGGACCAGCTCGGCGACGACCTCAACGGCGATCACACCTTCCAGCGCTTCAATCCCATGCTAGGCGCAACGTACAAACTGCTGCCGGGTGTGACGGCCTACGTCGGCTATTCCGAATCCAATCGGGCACCGACGCCGGCGGAGCTGGCCTGCGCCGATCCGGCACGGCCATGCCTGCTCGAGAATTTTCTGGTTTCCGACCCACCCCTGCAGCAGGTCGTGGGCCGCACGATCGAGGCGGGTCTCAGAGGCGAATTTGCCGCCGGCTACGCCGGCCGAGACGCGCTGGGTGCGCCGCGGACCAACAGCATTGGTTGGAGCCTGGGCTATTTCCGGACCCTGTTGAGCGACGACATTCTGACGGTTGCCAGTCCGATCCAGGGCCGCGGCTTTTTCATCAACGGCGGCGAGACGCTGCGCGAAGGCCTCGAGGCTGCCGTCAACTACCGCTCCGACCGGCTCTTCCTGTATGCGAGCTATGCGCTGGTGAACGCCACCTTCCGCAACGCGCTGGAGATCGCCTCCCCGGATGCGCCCGTCGGGGTCGCTTGCAGTGCTTTTGTGCCGGAGGACCCGGAGGATGAGGTGCCGAACTGTGCCAGGGTGCAACCTGGCGATCAGATTCCCGGCATTCCACGCCACCGCTTCAAGCTCGGCTTTGACTATTGGGTCACCCCACACTGGCGGGTCGGCGGCGACGTCGTTGCGATGTCGAACCAATTCTTCCGCGGCGATGAAGGCAACGATGATCTGCCGCTGCCGGGCTATGCCGTGGTCAACCTGCGGACCGGCTACAAAGTGACCGACACCGTCGAGGTGTACGGCTTGGTGAAGAACCTGTTCAGCAAGGACTATGCGACCTTCGGCACCTACTTCGACCCCGAGGCGTTGCGCACTGTCGCGGGCGACCCCGTCGGCGTCGGCCGCAACGGCACGCTGCTCGAAAACCCACGCACCATTACCCCCGCGGCGCCCCTGGCCGTGTATGGCGGGGTCAAAGTGAAGTTCTGAGCTTTTGCTGCGACGGCCCGGCAGGACATCGCCCGCCTGAGGCCATCTCGCTCGCTGCGGCGGCGGCGTTCGAATTTGCCCCGCAGGTCCGCTTGCGGCTAGGGTGTCGGGTCGGCCGTGCTCGGGACGGCCGGCTCGGCTCTGGCCTGCAAACCAGCCGTGGCTGCGGACGGGAAAAACAGCAGATGCAACCCAAACCAGTTGGTCTCAGCATCGCTCTCATGGCCGTGCTGGGGGGACTATGGGCGGCCGATCACGGCTTGGCAGCTGACCGTTTTCCAGCCGCTGCGGTCAAGATCATCGTTCCCAATCCTGCCGGAGGGACCGCCGACATCCTGCCACGCATCATCGCCGAGGCGCTCAGCGCCCTGTGGAAGGAGGCGGTTGTCGTCGAGAACAGGGCGGGGGCGGCCGGCAATATCGGCGCGGAGACTTTTGCGCGGGCCGCGGCGGACGGCCATACGCTGTTGGCATCGCCGCCGACCACCCTGGCAATCAATCAGTCGCTTTACAAGAAGCTCAACTACGACCCAACCCAGTTCAAGCCCATTACCGTTCTCGCCAGCTCTCCCAATGTCCTGATCGCCAGCCCCAAGCTCGGCGTGGCAACGGTCCGCGAGCTGATCGAGAAAGCCAAGGCAGACCCGGGCGGCATTGCCTATGGCTCCCAAGGTATCGGGGCGACCTCGCATCTGACCACGGCGCTGTTCGAGACGATGGCCGGCGTGCGGTTCACGCATGTCCCCTATCGCGGCACGGCTCCCGCGCTGAACGACCTGCTCGGCGGGCATATCCTGTTTATGTTTGACAACTTGTCGTCATCGCTGCCGCACCATCAGTCCGGCGCACTCAGGATTCTCGCCGTCTGCACGCCGGAGCGTTCGCCTCATCTGCCCGATGTGCCGACCATGTCGGAGGCGGCATTGCCAGGCTTCACGTCCATGGCCTGGTTCGGATTGGTGGCACCGCCCGGGACACCCGACGCCATCGTCGGACAGATCAACAAGGATGTGGTTGGCGTGCTGCAGAGCCAAGAGGTGCGCCAAAAATTCCGGGCCCAGGGCGCCGAGCCCATCGGCAACACGCCGCAGGAAATGGCGATATTCCTGGAGCGCGAGCGGACGCTTTGGGGCAACGTCATAGATAAGGCCAAACTCAGGGCGCCCGAGTAGGGAGGCGCTGCCAACAACGGCGTCGGTTGCCATGATCAAACATCCATTGCGTGTGGCCGTGGTCGGCGGCGGCATCGGCGGCAGCGCTGCTGCCAACGCCCTGCTTCAGGCTGGCATGGAGGTGCGCGTCTACGAACAAGCGCCTGCCCTGACCGAGGTCGGCGCCGGCGTCGCCCTGCAACCCAACGGCATCCGCATGCTCCGCCAGCTTGGACTGGGTGACGGATTGATCAGGTGCGGCGCGCGCTGGCTCGATCCGCAGTTTCTGCGCTCGGACGGCACCTACATCGC
Source organism: uncultured Alphaproteobacteria bacterium (assembly GCA_963820375.1). GTDB lineage: Bacteria > Pseudomonadota > Alphaproteobacteria > Rhizobiales > Hyphomicrobiaceae > AWTP1-13. The sequence continues at coordinate 43,618 of CAWFZX010000018.1, forward strand.
CTCGATGTGGCCCCCCGAGCTCGCCGACAAGATCGAGTTCTACGGCATGCACCGTGCCGACCTGCTGGCAATGTTCGTCGATCGGCTGCCCGGCCACATCGTCGCAACCGACCACAAATGCGTCGGCTTCGAGCAGAGCGACCAGGAGGCGATCCTTACATTTGCCAACGGCCGGCGGGCCGCCGCCGACGTCGTCGTCGCCGCTGACGGCATTCATTCAAGGCTGCAGCAGTTCGTCGTGCCGCCGTCCGCGCCTCTGCCGTCGGGATCGGTCGCCTATCGCGGCGTGGTTTCGGCGGCGCAAGTGTCATGGCCGCGCGGTGCCATGCGCAATTGGCTTGGCGCGGGCAAGCATTTTCTGGTCTATCCGGTGCGCGGCGGCGATCTCGTCAACTACGTCGGTTTCGTGTCGACCGGCGAGCAAATGCAGGAGTCGTGGTCGGCGACAGGAGATCCCAACACTCTTAAGCGGGAGTTCATGGGCTGGGACCGGATGGTCGAGGCCATCACCGCGCAGGCGACCGCCACCTTTCGGTGGGGTCTGTATGACCGCGAGCCGCTACCGGTCTGGACCCGCGGGCGTTTGACCCTGCTGGGAGACGCTGCCCATCCGATGCTGCCGCACGTCGGGCAGGGCGCCAACCAGGCCCTGGAAGACGCGGTGGCGTTGGCTGCGGTGCTGCGTCGTGCCGATCCGGCCTCCGCACCACGGGCCTTGCGTCTCTACGAAGCATTGCGACGCGAGCGGACCGCCCGCGTCCAGCGCAGCGCCCGGGTCAACGGCGCGCGCTATGATGCCGCCAGCGGCGACCTTGGCAGCCGCGACCGCCAGCTTGCTGCCCAGTCGCAAGAGCGCGCTTGGATCTGGAACTACGATGCGGGGCTGGAGGCCGCAACGGCCGCTGCCGAGCTCTGATCGGCGCGTTCCCGGCGCTCGCTGGCTTGCCCAGGCGCGCCGAGGTGGGATCAGCCGGATTGCACGGGGGTAAAGGCCGCGCCGTGCGCGGCCTTCCGCAAGCTACCAGCCGCCACGGCACACGCGATAGCGGTGCCACCAATAGGGGCTGCCGGTGACCACGGCGCGGTGGCGCAGCCACCCGCATCCGTCGCCATAGCCATAACTATACACCGGGCCAATGACGAAGCCCCGGCGATGGAAATGACCGAAGTGATGGCGATGGCCGCGATGGTAGTGGTGGTGGTGCCGATGATGGCGGTGACGCCAGCCGACGGGGCTGACGAGGTTGGTCGTGACTTTGCCGAGCTGGGGTTGCACCGCCGCCGATGCCTGCGGTGCGGAAAACGTCAGTGCGGCCATGACTAGCGCTGACGCAACGAGGACAGCTTTGAGCATATTCAATGCCTCTCACAGGGTCCCGAGCATGATCCGCATCTCCAACGCGTCAACAGCGCGCCTTCCGTCGGCTGGCCACGACGATTTTTTTGTCGAGGGCAGATCACAGCACGTTCCAGGGAACTGCCGGCAGGGAAGGTCACCTGCATGACCGTCCTGCGCTTAGGCTGGTCGCAAATCCGGCGCCGCGGCAGGGTGATGTCGTCGTGCCAGAGGTTGGGCAGCGTCAGCCCTAAATGTTCGACGTGAGCACAATGGGTCGGCCGCTCCGAGACGGCGTGTGGGACGGTTCGCCGGCACACTTGGGGGTCCGAGAGGACACCGCTTCGCCTGGGCTGGGGTCAACCACGCTCAGCGATTTGTGATTTGGTTGCGCTCGCCCCGCGCCTCACCATGCCAACCCAGCATGCTCAGGAGAAAACGCACGCAGTGGGCGCCTCGCGCCCCCGAGGAGATCGAGACATGCGCGTTGCCTGTTTGTTTGTTGCCTTGACCGCAACTGCCGCGCCGTGGGCCGCGCCAGTGGCCTTGGCCCAAACCCAAGCCCCTGCAACGGCGCCCGTCGCACCGCCCACCTTCGCCACCACAAAGATCGAAGGCACCGACAACGTTTATCTCTTTCGCTACCAAGGCCACCAGTCAATGTTCGTCGTCACCTCCGATGGGGTCATTGCGACCGATCCCATCGGTCTCGGGCGCCCGCAGGCGGTCACCACCTACATCGATGAGATCAAGAAGGTGACAAGTCAGCCCATCAAATACGTCATCTACAGCCACAACCACTACGATCACATCACCGGTGGCAAGCCATTCAAAGACCTTGGTGCGCGTTTTATTGCCCATCGCAATGCCAAGGCGCAATTGGAGCGGTTGCAACCACCCAACATCGTCATGCCCGATGAAGTGGTCGAGGACCAGCGTACGCTGACCCTGGGCGGCACGACCTTGGAGTTGCTCTACGTTGGACGCAACCATTCCGACAACTCGCTGGTCATGCGGCTGCCGAAGGAGAAAATCATCTTCGCGGTCGATTTCATCCCCATCCAGTCGGTGTTCTGGCGCAGCATGCCCGACAGCTGGCTTGATGAGTGGGAGACGTCACTGCAGCGCGTCCTTGCCCTCGACTGGGACAAGCTCATTGCCGGCCACCCCGGACCCGGTGGTCGCCTCGGCAACAAGCAGGATGTCGAGAACCTGCTGCAATATATGCGTGACCTTGCCGCCGTCGTGAAGACGGCAGCCGACGAAGGCAAGTGCTATGACAACGCCATGAAGGAGGTGAAGCTGCCGAAGTACGAAGCGTGGGGTAACTATGCCGCCTGGTTCCCCGGCAACGTTGAGCGCTATTGTCTGCTCTATCGCAGCGGCTTCTGACGAGCCCAGCCGGCGCGCATGAGCCCGCTCAGCGCTCGGCAAGCGCTAGCTTGGCGCCGAGCGCGGCAAACGCGCCAGCGAATGTGCGCCGCATCCAGGTCAGCACCCGCGGGCGGGAAATCACCTGATTGCGGACCGCGGCGGCACAGATGCCGTAGCCGGCAAACACCACAAACGTCAGCAGCATAAAGATCGCGCTCAGGGTGAACATACGCGCAAGCGGTTGTGTCTCGTCCGCGCTCACGAACTGCGGCAGGAAGGCGAGAAAGAAAATCGACAGCTTCGGGTTTAGAATGTTGACGAGGATGGCGGAGACGATCACCTGGCTTGCCGAGCGGGCAGCGATCTCTTCCTCCACCTTGAGGACGCCCTGCTCCTTGAGCGCGCTCCAGGCCATATAGAAGAGATAGGCCACGCCCAAGAACTTGAGAAGCTGAAACGCCAGCGCGCTGGTGTGCAGCAGCGCGGCGAGGCCCATGACCGCCGCTGCCATGTGGGGGACGATACCAAGCGTACAGCCGAAGGCAGCGATGACACTGGCGCGCCAACCACGCGAGAGGCCGGCCGCCAGCGTATAGAGAACGCCGATGCCGGGCGAAGCGACGACAATGAACGACGTGATCAGGAAATCGATGCTCACAGCCAATGCTCCTGCGATTGCGCCCCTCGAGGGCTGTAGAATGTTCTGCCCGGGTGCGACAAGGCAAGAGGACCAAAGGTGACCCTTCGCCTCCGGGGATGGAGGGGTGTGGGGCAGAAGAGGTTTGGCGGCCCTGCGAGGCACGGCAAGGCGTTGCCCAAGACGGCAATCCGCCGGCATCAACGCTGCCTTGTGCTCTGCGAGCCCCAAGTCCGCCCAACGTTGCCTCGACTGCGGCCTCAGGGCGCGCCGCGCTCCCGGCTTAAAGAAGATACCTCAACTCCCAGGGTTGCCCGGGGATGGCTGCTGCCGCACGGGGAGCATCGCCGGCTCCTTCCAGATGGAGGGGAGGCTCGCAAGGCCAGGGCCATCGCCACAGCGCTGCTTGCGCGCATTTCCTTGCGGCGGCCGCCAACACCTATGACGGAAACGCCACAAGGTCTGCAAAATCCATTCTCGCTGTGAATACGACGGGTTACGCGCCGCACCTGTCAGCTAGGATCCAGTCGTTGCTTCTGGGGGACGGACGAGGGATCTCGCACAGTGTTCAAGCGAAGTGCGTACGCGCGGGTCGCGCCGTGGGCGCGGCCGATGACGTTTGCCGGCTGGGTTGAGGTTGTCGCCAGGCCAAGCCCGAAACCCGGGCCGACGCAGAGGTTTGTTTGGCGCCGCACGCCAAGCGTGCTGCACCTCTTCACCGCAGGACAGCTTCTCGCGCTTCTGTTTTTTTGCGGCACATCCGCCGTGGCGGCCTGCATTGACCCAGCCGCGCTGACCCACTCCACCATCAGTATTGCCAGGCACTTTGACGCTGAGGAGCGCAAGGCAGAGGCCGCCGGTGTGCTGGGGATTCGCGGCACCGCCTGGTTTTTGTCGCAAACCTCGATTGCCACGGCTGGACACGTGGCCAGCGCGATGAAACTTTCGCAGCACACTTGGAAGGACATCGAAATTCTCGATGGCGAGAGCACAGAACGCATTGGCGTCCGTGTTCTGCACCTGGCCGGCGCGCACTTTGAAAAGATAGCCGTGTTGGAACTGCGCAGCGCCTTTCCTGGCGGCCGGAGCCTGAAAATCAGGACCGAACCCCTGGTTCCGGAGGAGCCGGTGGTGAGCCTCGCCTATCCCAAGAATCGCCTGCGTTTCGCCGGCGGGCGCTTTGTCGAATATGGCGGCGGCGAGAAGTTTGCAGGCACCGCGCTACTGGAGATGTACGACGGAGACGACCGACTTGTGCTGGATCACGGTGCGTCAGGCGCGCCGGTGCTTGATTGCGAGGGCCGCGTCGTCGCTCTCGTCAGCAATCTTTTCACACAAACGATGCAGTTTTTTTCGCAGCCGATACGGATCTCCACCGCCTGGGGAACTGCCAATGTCGTTTCGGTGCCGATCCAAGTGTTAAAGGGGACGGTCAAGGAGGAGTAATGCTGGCCAAGCGCGCGCCGGGATCAAAACGGCTTGTTGTATAATCCCGGATTGTTCTTGACGACGCGCTTGCAGGTTTGTTTCCACTCGCGCTTCGACATTTGGCTCGAACGATCCCATGTCGCCATGCAGCGTGCCATGGGCGAGACCGCTTGCACAAAGAGCGTGCCTTGCTGCGGGTTCGCAGGCCGCAACGACGAGGCCGGCGCAGCACCCGCAGGCAGCGCGAAGGCCAGGAGAGACAGACCTGCGACCGGCCAACGCGCAGATGAAACCGCAACCCGCATCAACCTCACTGGCAACATTTCCGCACTTCCTTTCCGGGTTTCCGGGGGGACATCTGCGCTTCGCGCCTCATAGTGGCGCGGTGGCGGCTCAGCTGTAATCGGCACAAACCCGCGGGCGGGTCCACCGTAGGCCCCTAAGTGGAAGTGATGAGAGACTAGTCCCTTAAGACCGCGGCCACGATCACCACCCCCAGGCCCGGGATTGCGCCAGGGCCTTTACGAGCGAGAGCCTTCACGAGCATCGGCAGCTACCGCGGTCGGGGCTTGCCAACCGGACCCGTGGCCCCGGCCTGTCCCGGGCCGTGGGCCAGCGGCATGCCGGCGACAGCGTCGTGCCGGCCATTGCGAAATCTGTTGCCGGCTGTCCTTGGCAGGCAGGATGGAGGGCAGGTAAGATCGAGGCCTTGCCATCGGTGGTGCGGAGAGTGGCCATGAACATTGATGGGAACTGCCATTGCGGCGCCATCCGCTACGCGGCCGAGGTAGATCCTAACACGGTCGTGATTTGTCACTGCACGGATTGCCAGACGTTGTCAGGCTCGGCCTTTCGCACGGTGGTGCCGACCAAGGCAGGCACCTTCAGGTTGCTGGCGGGCGCACCGAAGGTCTACGTCAAGACCGGGGAGAGCGGCAACAAGCGGGAACAGACGTTCTGCCCGGACTGCGGAACGCCGATCTATTCGGGGCCCGTCGGCGACGGCGCAAAGGTCGTGAGCTTGCGCGTCGGCACCATCCGGCAGCGCAATCATCTGATCCCGACGGATCAGTATTGGTTTCGGTCGGCGCAGACTTGGCTCAGCGCCTTGTCGGCGGTTAAAAAAAGAGAAACCCAGCCAGACTTCGACGCAAAAGGAAATTTCGGCCGCTAGCTCCGGCTCCCGCGGTGTTGCGGTCAAGACTTGTCGATTAATCCGGTTAGCCGCGGCAGCCGCGGAGCAAACAAGGATTGCGGCGAGGGAACGTCATTGCCAAGCGCGGTCCGGAATGGCTCATTGTGCACGTCCATTGCTCGGCGATGCCAAAATAGGCGGTCGCTGCTGCCCGTGTCGGTGCGGCAGGCAAACCAGCACACGTTGACCTCTGCTCTGACCAAGCCACGCAAACCCTAGGCGCCCGCAGCCGCGCTGCTGGCCTGCCTCCGCGGCCCGGGCTGCGGCAGGGTGCGCCACCACGCGTCTTGCGCCGTTTCTAGCGCCGCCGGCCGAGGCGGACTTTCAGGCTGGCGCGGGCCTTCAGGACAAATGCCAGCGGCAGCCGCCATTTTTAGCAGCGCGGCGATCGCCATCTGCCCCCGCAAGGATCAAATCCCTTGGCCGCCCTCAGGATATTCCCGGATTGCCGAACGAGCCCCGGCCGGACACACCAAACATCCGACCGCACCTGGCCATCGGCGCGGAACGGACGAGGTAGGCCGTCCGCCCATGCTCACATCCCTCAAGCCCAGCCGCCCCGCGTATTTTTGGCTCGTGACCATTGCCCTCTTCAGCATCGCCATCGTGCTGTTGCGGGAAGTACTGCTGCCGTTTGTGGCCGGACTGGCGCTTGCTTATTTACTCGACCCCCTCGTCACGCGCTTGGAGCGGATCGGCATGCACAGGGCTGCTGCCACCCTTCTCATCCTCGCAGTGTTCCTTCTTAGTGTGATCACGCTGCTGCTGCTGGCGATCCCCATCATCGTCACCGAGATCGCCATCCTGATCGACAAACTGCCAGCTTACATCACGCGACTGCAGGCTCTGGTGCTGGATCCAAGCCGGCCAGCGCTCGGCAAGATCATTGACGCGGGACTTACTGAAGCCGAACGATCCAGCGGCGAGCTTGCCAGCGTCGGCGCCGGCTGGCTTACGCAATTCCTGAGCTCGCTGTGGGCTGAAGGCCGAGTGCTGGTTTCGATCTTTTCGCTGCTGGTGGTGACACCAATTATCACCGCCTACTTGGTGCATGACTGGAACCGAATTCTTGTCGCGCTCGACAATCTTGTTCCGGTGGCGCAGCGCCCAACGGTACGGGCGCTGGCGCGAGAAATCGATGGCACGATTTCGGCTTTCCTGCGCGGGCAGGGGACGATTTGCCTGATGCTGGCTGTCTTCTACGCCCTCGCCTTGCGCTCGCTGGGGCTCAATCATGGGCTCTTGATCGGCGTGCTCGCCGGTTTGCTTGGCTTTATTCCGTATTTTGGCTCGCTCACCGGTCTCGTCCTGTCTGTAAGCGTTGCCATCGTGCAATTCGGCTTGACCTGGCCACCGATCCTCATCGTCCTTGGCATTTTTCTGGTTGGCCAAACGATCGCCGACTATGTGCTGGCCCCCTATTTCGTGGGCAGCAAAGTCCACTTAAACCCGGTCTGGCTGCTGTTTGCCCTGTTTTCCTTCGGCTATCTGTTCGGGTTCATTGGTCTCTTGATTGCAGTCCCGCTAGCCGCCGCGATTGGCGTGCTGGTGCGCTTCGCCTTGCGACAGGAGGCAGCGAGCGGTGCGGAACGCAATGCTGCCGTGCCGTTAGCCGGCGAGGTCGACTTGGGCGAGACGCGCCCGCGGTCCTCTTAGCCGCCAGCAACGATGGCAAACCCTGCCCTTGTCATTTGCCGCGGTGACAAGACGCCCATCCGGTAGACGCCTGCGCCGTCGCTTACCATGGCCGCAACCGAGCGCGATCTTGGCGATATCGGCGGCCTCGGGTTCCCGCCAACGGCGGTGTCGACCACAGCTTACCCCAGTCCACACCGACGCGTGCACCAAGCAGGTGGGCAGTCGGTTTTGCCCCTGGGCACAGGGGGCTAGCGCACGGCTCTGGCTGGGGACTAGAATTGGCACAACTGAGGGCACTCATTGGACGAGCACTGAGCATGGACCGCGCAGCTGAGATCGATCTCCTAAAGAAGCTGTTGCATTACCTCGACACCAAGACCACCGCGATGGCCGACGCGCCATGGCGCAATGAGGTGACGGCCTACACCTGCCCGGAGCGACACAAACGCGAAGAAGACATCCTGATCCGTAAGCGGCCGCTGGTCATGGGTCTGTCCTGTGACTGGCCCAACCCCGGAGCCTACCGTACCGATGATTTCGCAGGCGTGCCGATCCTCACGGTGCGCGGCAGGGACGGCAAGCTGCGCGCCTTCCTGAATGTGTGCCGACACCGCGGTGCTAAGGTGGCGCACGGCTCCGGGAGCGCCGGCGCTTTCACCTGCCCCTATCACGGTTGGACCTACGGCAACGATGGCCAGCTGCGGGGGCTGCCCGAGGAGGCGACATCCTTTCCGGGCGTGCGTGCGGAACGGCCGGGCTTGGCACCGCTGCCGCTCGCGGAGAAATACGGCATGGTCTGGGTGCTTCCGGCGCCCGCTGCCGACGGCTCGGCAACTCTCGACATCGATCCCTGGCTCGACGGGTTGGGCGCCGATCTTGCCGCCTGGAAGCTCGAGACCTACCACCTCCATGACCGGCACGTGCACTACGAGGAAATGAACTGGAAGCTGCTGGTCGACACTTTCCACGAGGGCTATCATTTCGGTTTCCTGCACAAGGAGAGCCTGCGTGACATCCTGGTGCACAACGTCGGCGACTTCACGCCCTATGGCCCCAACTTCCGGCTGGTTTACGGACGCACCAAGCTTGACCGACTGCGGTCCATGCCCGAGAGCGAGTGGGACCTGATGTGGAACACGACCATCGTCTACTCGATGTTCGCCAACACCATCTTTTCCCCGCAGGGCGACCACATGGAAATATTCCGCATGTTTCCCCTGGACGGACGTCTCGATCGCGCGGTGATGGAGACCTCGCTCTACATTCCCAAGCCGGTCGAGACGGCCGACGAGAAACGCCACTGGGATGCCAATCTTGCCCTGGCCATCAAAGTGATAACGACCGAGGATTTTCCCGCCGGGCGCAGCATGCAGCTCGGCTTCAACTCGGGTGCGCAGAGCCACGTCGTCTACGGGCGCAACGAGCCGGCGCTCGCGCACTACCACAAATCGATCCGCCGTGCTCTCGACCTCCCCGTGGACGAGGGTCCCCTGCGCACCGCCGCCGAATAGGTGATTAGGGCAAACGCGGCACCGGCGCCTCGGCACGGATCAGCCGCTCGGCCTTGAGCTCGGCCCACAACTGGTCGGGGATGTCGCGACGCATCCAAGCCAGGTTCTGGCGGACCTCCTCAATGGCTACCGGCCCCGGGATCACCGAGGCGACACTTGCATGCCCGAGCGGAAACTGCAGGGCCGCCGCGGCGAGGGGCACGTGGTGGCGCTGGCAGACCGCGGCGATGTGCTGTGCCTTGGCGACGATGGCGGGCTCGGCCGGCGCATAGCGATAGAAGGCGCCCGGCCCTGGGCCACGCGCCAAAATCCCGGAGGCGTAGGGCGCGCCGATCACGATCGATACGCCGCGCGCGGCGCACATCTCAAGCTCCTCAAGCCCCTCCTGCTCGAGGAGCGTGTAGGGCATCGCCACCAGAAAGAAGTCGATCGGCCAGCGCTGCAAAAAGCGTGGGATCATCCCCACAAGATTGACGCCGGCCCCGATGGCCAAAATCTCTCCCTGTGCCTTGAGGTCGGCCAGCGCACGGTATCCGCCGCCGGCATCGAGCTGCTGCAACCGTTGTGCAACGCCGGCCTCCGACTTGTGGAAACGAGGGTCGAGGTCGTGGATCAACAGCGCCTCGATGCGATTGAGCCCGAGACGGGCAAGGCTCATCTCGTAGCTTTTCAGCACCCCGTCGCCGCTATAATCGAAGTGGGGCTCGAAGGGGAGCCCACCCACCCAAGCGGGATGCTTGTAGGTATCGGGCTGGGCCGGCCGCCGATGCACGCGCCCGACTTTGCTGGAGATCACAAAGCTGTCGCGCGGTTTGTTACGCAGCACATGCCCGAAGCGCAGCTCGCTCTTGCCATTGCCGTACCAGGGCGAGGTGTCGAAATAGCCGATGCCGGCCGCATGGGCGGCCTCGATGCTGGCGCTGGCCTGCGCTTCGGAAATGCTCTCGCGCATGTCGCCCAGGCTGGCGCCGCCCAGGCCAAGCCGTGTCACCTCAAGCGCTGTCTTGCCAATCTGACGTCGCAGGAAGGGGTCCATATCGGCTCTCGAACGAACGCAGCGGCACGGTCAGGGCGGGTTCGCGCGCCGCCATGGCTGGAATATTGCGCGGCCGTCCGGACGGCAAGGGTCCCGGAAGCCGGCCGACCATATCCTTACAGGCTCGCAGCGCTGAAGCGAAGGGCCATCGCCCCTGGCCCGGAGGCATGCGGGCTTTGCAGCGGCCAACGCATCACCGCGCGGTCAACAAGACGATCAAGCCTCAGCCGACGCGCGAGCCGCAATTTTTGCCGCCGCTTGGCAGCGCGGTGGTCTGACGAGGACGCAAGGCAGCGCGGCGTTTGCTGGCCCTTGCGCAGGCTTTCTGCTATGTCGCCTGCCTCTCGTTGAGCGCGTCGCCGTGTGCCTGCCCGCGGCTGTTTGCCAGCCCAATCCGCATGGCGAGAGCCTCGCACTTTTCTGTCGGACCAAACAGCATGGCTAGAACCTCTGCCGTCTTTCCCACCCTTGTGACCAAGCGGCTGCGGCTCAGACAATTCGAGACGCGCGACCTCGGTGGTCTACATGCCTGCTTCAGTGATGAGCAGGCGATGCGGTTTTGGAATTTTCCAGCCTGCAAGACGAAGGCGGAAACCGCAAACATGCTTGCCTGGCTCGCCAATACCACAGGTCGCGCTGATCATTTGGCCTGGGCGGTTGCCAAAAAGTCGAACGGTCAATTGATCGGCATGGTCAACTATCACCAGCGCGAGGCCCGCCACAGGCGCCTCCATTTGGGGTATATCATTGCCCCCAGGCAGCAAGGCAACGGCTTTGGGGCAGAAGCGGTGCGGGCCGTGTTGTCCTACTGCAGCGAGGCGCTCAAGGCGCATCGGATCGACGCCTTGATCCATCCCGACAATGCCGCCTCGATCCGACTTGTCGAACGCCTCGGCTTTTGCTGCGAAGGTGGACCATTGACCGACTACTGGCGCGTCGGGGGCACCTACGTGAGCCCCATGATCTATGCCCTCATCAATCGGCAACCGTCGCCGAAATCACCGCGCGCTGCCGCCCGCCGCCCGCCGCTATAGCGCACCGCTTTCAACCCGCGACCGGCGCCGAACCCCTTGGGCGGCGGGATCTTGGGCTCGCCGCTTTGCCCGCTTCGGCCGGCCGCTCGCGTGGGCGCCGGGGCCTTGCCCGCGGACACCCAGCCGTCACGTCGATTGCACAAAACCGACGTTGTCGCCGATCACGGTTGTCGGTCCGATCGGTAGCGGTTCCGGATTTGCAATATTGAGCTTCACAAATTCGATCTTGTCCTTCCAGACCTTGCGCAAGAAATCCTCAAACACCTGAATGGTGAGCTGTTCGCCGGGGCAGCGGCGATAGCCAAAGCCGAAGGGCGCAAAGCCGGCATAGTCACACACCGGCATCGGCTGTCCGCCGGCAACGCCATACACCGTGCCGAATCCGCTATTGTTCAGGCTGACTTTGCGCCCGTCCTTGACCTCGAATTCTTTGCGATCGAAGGGGCATTTGGCAAAGCCCATTTGCTTGGCCTTGGCTTGGTCGATCTCATGGCTGGTCGGAACGTCATTGTAGCGCAAGGGGTCGAATTTGGCCGGTTCCCGCCAGTGCACCGGATCGATGCTGGTGCTGGTGTGCGGGGTGACGATGTAGCCGTGGCGCGCATAAGGCGGCGTTCGCATCTCCTCCAAGGCGGAAATGCTGCCGCCGTTGGGCGAGATCAAGCGGAACAACTCCATGACGAAGCGCTCGAGCGGGGTGAAGGCCGTGCCGCGCGGCCCATCGAAATTGCCCTCCATCGTCTTTTTGAACCAGTTCTGAGCCTCGGGGTCGCCGTGGTTGCGGCTCAACTTGAGCATGATGTTGTAGAGTGTGTTGCCCCACTGGCTGAAGGCTACGAAATTGTGGAAGCACTCGAACACAACGTCCTTGCGTTTGAAATTCTCGCCGTCGCCACCGTTCTTGATCCAGTAGTGGGCAAATGTCTTCTCGGGTGCGGGAATGCGGCCGGTGTTAAGCTCATCGAGCTTCAGGTCGATCCATGACTTCAGGAAGCTCAGATTCGAGCGTACCGTCATGTAGTTTTCGTAGACGATTTTCTGCGTTGGATCCCGGTAAGCCAGCACGGTATTGAAGCTGTTGCCGACTTGCCGGATTTTTGGTGGAACGTCACCGCCCTTGACCCCGAGGTGAAGGTCCCAATACAGGTCCCAGTAACCATCCAGATAGGGTCGCATCAGTGGTTTGCCGGCATTCTTGGCATCGAGCAGTTTGGCAAAGAACTGCTGCACTTTTTCGCTGTACATCGGGCGATAGAGATCGGGCGTGACCGCGCTCATGTAGATGCGTTTGCGGCGATTGTCGGGTCCGCGCTTCTCCAATGCCTGCAGGAAGACGGTAACGCCCTGCTCGGGGTTCGGCCGCCAGGTTTCGCTCAGCATACCCCATAAATCATAGGGCAAGGCATTTTCCTTGCTCAGCGTCACGTCGATCATGGGCAGCGATGGCCGTTCTCCGTGGTAGGTGCTGACGAGGAAGTGCGGCACGATCACATTGTCAACGTAACCGGCATCGAACTCTTCCAGGAACTGTTTGCGCAGACGGCTGACGGCCGCGCCCAGATCTCCCGGCGTCGGATGCCGGCCGTTGGCTTCGTAGTGCGCCAGCGCCGGGGGCATCGACAGGCCGGCAACGCCGATTGCCCCGCTTTGCAGGAAAGTCCGCCGCTTCATGTGATAATCCTTTCCCGCGCCCGATCAGCTTCAGGCGGCGGCGTCGACGTTGCGAAGAGCGGCGCGGAGGTCATCCTCCTGCTTCTTCGACAGCGAGGTTTTGAGCACGCGAGGCTTGTAGCGCTCCAGTTCCGGCAAGACCTTGTCCGGCGTCGATCGCTTGATCAGCACGAACAAAGCCGATGAACCCTTGGGGATGGTCTCGCCGAGGTTCTTGATGAATTCATCGTTGATGCCGTAGTCGCCCAGCGAACCGGACAAGGCGCCGAAGCCCATGCCGGTCAAGCCACCGATGGCAAGCCCCGCCAGCGGGTTTAGCAGCAACAATCCGGCAAGCGCACCGGCCAGCATGCCCGTACTGGCGCCGCGGGCCGCGCCGAGAGCTGTCAAATTCAAGGCCTGCTTGATTTGCACCTTGCCGTTCTGCGTGTGCACAACAACGCAGGCATCCTCAAGGTCGATCAAATGCTCCTTTTGCATGCCACGCAATTTGGTCAGCACGTCGTCTGCCGTTCCAACGCCGTCAAAGTCGAGAACTACGAGATCACTCATGATGGCGCACTCCGGATCCATAATCGTTGATGCGGCTAGCATTAGGTGCTGACCTAAGCTCGCCAATCCGGGCTAACCCTGAAAGGCTGAGGTGACGTGTTCTGCGGCGCGGGGGCGGCCCGCCGATCGCCGCCCGCGGATGTTGCGCATGGCGGCGCGGGCGCAGGCTTTTTGCGGTTCTTGCCAGCCCATCCCTGCTGTCGATTGACAGAGGCGTTGGCCGCAGCGACGGAGAGCTTGAGGGGCCGCAGCGGCCTGGGTCCCCTGGCGCAAGCACGCCCACAGCCACAACTTTTCAGCCTTGCACGCAAACGGTGCGCGGGCGGCGGGGCCTGTGGGCAAACGCGCTAATCGCCACGTTCACGAACTTGGTGCGTCGCGGCGGCCGACCCACTATCGTATTGATCGTACAAGAACCAAGCCGCGCCCCGGCGAACTTTGGGAGAGAAACGATGCTGGCTGCCTTGCGATCCGGTAGGCTGTTTGCAACCCTTTGCCTGTCGCTGGTGGTGGCCGGCGTGCTTGGCACGGCCGGGGTGCTCGCCGCCGACAAAAAAGTCATTCGCATCAATCACGCTGGTGCGGACGATATCGTCGGCACCGAACACCAGATGTTTGCCTGGGTGTTCGCCAATTACGTCAACTCGAAATCGCCGACCCTCGACGTCAAGATCTTTCCCAACAGCGGTCTCGGGCAATCGCGGCAAGTGATCGAGGCCATGCAGCTCGGCTCCGGTGCCAGCATACACGTTGGCGGCATGGCCGAGTTCGCCAACTTCTGCAAGGCGAAGTGCGGCGTCATCGGCCTTCCCTTCATCTTCTCGGGTTACGATCACGTGCAGCGCGTGCTCGACGGCCCGGTCGGTGCCGAACTATCCCAAGAGCTGGAAGCGATCGGCTTCAAAGTGCTGGGATATTTGTATTCATGGGGCTACCGCAACGTCGTTACGGCAAAGAAAGAAATCAAGACGGTGGCGGATTTGAAGGGTCTGAAGATCCGCACCATTCCAACGCCGGTGTTCGTCGGCGCCGTCAACGCCATGGGCGCATCGGCAACGCCGATGAACTTCGGCGAAGTTTATACCTCGCTGCAAAGCGGCGTGCTCGACGGCTACGAGCACACCTCCACCACGACGGCGTCATTCAAATTCTACGAGATCGCCAAGTACTATGCATTGACGCAGCATCTGATCGACCCGACCGTGGTCGCATTCTCGCTGTCGGAGTGGAAAAAGCTCGATGACAAGGAACAGGCGGTCGTCGGCGAGGGCGCCAAGCTGGCAACCGATATTGCCCGCGCCATGTCACCGGTGCGGGACGCCGAAGGCATGGCCGAGCTGCAAAAGCGCGGCATGACCATCACCCGGCCCGATATGACGGAGGCTCGCAAGGCCGCCGCCGCCTTTCAGCAGGAGATGGCTGCCAAGCTGAAAGCCGAGCACCTATTGAAGCAGATCCTGGCTCAGCAATAGGCGCCAGCCCGCTGCCTCCGGCGGCTTGCCGCCGGAGCCATCCTTGCTCGTCCCGTCAGTCACATCGAGGCGCCGCCGCGCCTGCCGGCGGCCGCCGCCAGAGGTTGCAATATGAAAGCACTCTTCGCTGCGATCGATCGCTCGATTGAGCTCATGGTCGCGGCAATCTTCAGCGGTATGGTCGTGATCGGTTCCTGGCAGGTCTTCAGCCGCTTCGTGCTGAACTCCACGCCGAGCTGGAGCGAGGAGGTGCAAATCTTCGGGCACATCTGGCTGGTATTTCTGGCCATTCCGATCGCCTACCGACGCGGGGCACACATCACGGTCGAAGCCATTCGGCGCATGATGTCGCCCTGGCTGAATAGAGCCTTCGCCCTGCTGATCGAGCTGTTGTGGGTCGGCTTCGCCATTGCCACCGCCTACTACAGCTATCGCGTCTCCCTCGTCACCGGCAACTCCGTCTCGCCCGGCCTGGAAATACCAATGAGCTATCCCTACTACGGGATGATCCTCGGTAGCCTATATCTCTTGTTCGTTGTCATTCGCCGCCTTGCCGGCGAGCTCCCCGCGCCCGCTGCCGACCAGCTCCCGCCCGAGGTGGCGGCGCCATGATCACTTTTCTGCTCACCACGCTGCTCGGCGTCATGCTGTTGGGCATCCCGATCCTCATCTCCATTGCGCTGATCGGCTTTGTCGGCATGGCAATGCTCCCCGGCGTCGTCATGCCGTTGTTCGCCCAGAAAATGTTCGGCCAACTCGATTCCTTTACCCTGCTGGCGATGCCCTATTTCATCCTCGCCGGTTCGATCATGACGGCGGGAGGTATCAGCAAACAGCTGGTCGATTTCGCCCGCGCTCTGGTCGGGCACTTTCGAGCCGGGCTCGCGCATGCCTCGGTCGTCGGCAGCATGGTCATGTCCGGCGTCTCTGGATCCTCTACGGCCGACGCCTCGGCGATCGCCTCCATTCTCATCCCTACCATGAAGCAATCCGGCTACAAGCCGGGTTTCGCCGCCGCCCTCATTGCCACCGCCGGCACCATGGGGGCAATCATTCCGCCGAGCATGACCATGGTGGTGTATGGTGCCATCGCCCAGGTCTCGATCGGCGGACTGTTTTTAGGCGGCATCATTCCCGGTGTGCTGATCGGCCTGGCCTTGATGCTCACCGTCAAGCTCTACACCTATCATCCTGCCTACCCCGAGCTGCGGCAAGTGACGGCACGCTTCGAGCTGTGTGCGCTGTGGCACTCGGTGAGCCGGGCTTGGTCTGGATTGCTGGCGCCACTCATCATCGTCGGCGGCATCCTGTCGGGCGTGTTCACGGCGACCGAGGCCGGTGCCGTCGCCTGTGTATATGCCTTCATCGTCGGCTACTTCGTGGAGAAAAAGATCACGCTGAGCCAGGTGCCGGACATCCTCGTCGATGCGGCAATCACCACCTCGATGGTTTCCGGCATCATCGCCGTGTCGGGGCCCATGGGATGGGTGCTGTCGTATTTGCAATTCGATGCCATGGTGCTGAACCAGGTTGCGACGCTGTCGAGCAGCCCAACCATGATCCTTCTCATTCTTGCCGTCGTGATGATCGTGCTCGGGACATTTGTCGATTTGCTGATCGTGCTGCTGGTCTTTGCACCCGTGGCGGTGAGCGTAACGAAGGCCTACGCCCTCGATCCCTTCCAGGTCGGCCTGGTGATGGTGATTTGCAATCAGATCGGGGCGGTGTCGCCGCCGACGGCACCGCTCCTGTTCATTACCACCAGCATCGCCAAGACGCCCATTGACCAGACCAACCGGCACGTCTGGACCTTCATGCTGGCCGAGACGTTGGTGCTCGTGCTGGTGATCCTCATTCCCGGCCTTTCCACTTGGATTCCCAACTATTTCTTGAAGTAGCCGGCATCGATCTGCTTCTCTCATCTGATCCCGGCCGGCAAGCGCAAACGGCAGCCCGGGCTGCCGGGGTAGAGCCGACGAGCAACCGATCAGCGCTTTCACTTCCTCCCATACAGCTCCGCATACACACCCGTTTCGATCTCAGCAAACAGGTCGCCTTGACTGGGCTTCCAGCCAAGCTTGCGCAATTCAACCCCGCGTAGCCGGCTGTTCGATCCAAAGCTCAAATACGCCCCCGGCCCCAGTCCTTCGACTGCGTCGCCGATCGGCCAGTCCTGTGTCTTTTCGCCGAGCCCGAGCATTCGGCCGATGGCTTGGGCGATCTGCTTGAACGAGGCTTCGCCATTTTCCGCGTAATAAAGCGAGCCGGCTGGCGCTCCTTTTAGCGCGAGTAGATAGAGATCAACAACGTCAGCGATATGCACGTTGCCCCAGCGGTTCGCCCCCGGCCCCACATGGCGCGGCACACCGGCCTTCTTGGCGACATCGATCAGCTTGGGGAGCTGCACGCTGATTGAATTCACACCGATGCCGCGCCCGTATATCAGCGTCGGACGGATCACCACTGAGCGCACGCCTGCCTTGGCGGCGGCCAGAACCGCCTCGTCGATGGCGACGCGCGTGGCTTTCTCGGGTTGCGGCTTGAACGGCGTATTCTCGTCGAAGGTATCTTCACTCGCTTCGCCATTGTCGTATTTGCCGACCACGCTCGACCCGCTGGTCTGGATTAGCACCTTGCCGGTACCGCGCAAGGCGGTGAGCAGTGCGTGGGCGACGAACGCGTTGTCAGAGTTTGCTGCGTTCACCACCGCATCGACGCGTTTTGCGGCCTCGACAATCGGCGTGTGCGCATTGATGTCGCCGGCATGGGGCTCGATGCCGCGTTTCTTCAGCGCGGCCGCCGCGTCGTCCGAGCGCGCCAGGCCGATGACTTCATGGCCTGCTTCCAGCAGCTTGGTGGAGACCGACCCGCCGACATAGCCAGTCGCGCCCGTAACGAAGACTTTCATGTTTCTGGCCCCGGTTGCTTCCTTGCACGCAAGCGTCATAGAGCAGACTTGACATGTTATCCGGCTACAGCCCGAATGGGGAATAGCGCGTAAGCGTGCGTATCGGTGCTCGCCGGGCGCAATCAATCGAGATCGGGAGGATCTATGTTTCGCCATGTCAGAACAATTGTGCTTGCGGCACTGGCGGCCGCGAGCCTCGTCGCTGGAAACGCACAGGCGGCGTTTCCCGAGCGCCCTATCACGGTGATCGTGCCGTGGGCAGCCGGTGGCGGCACTGATGCGGTCGCACGCCAGATCAGCCATATGCTCGAACGTGATCTCAAGCAGCCCATCAACGTCGTGAACCGCACCGGCGGCAGCGGCGTCGTCGGCCATCAGGCGATCGCGTCGGCCGCGCCGGACGGTTACACGATCGGGATGATCACACTTGAGATCAACATGATGCACTGGGTGGGCCTCACAGAGCTCACCTCAGAACAGTTTACGCCGTTTGCGATGATGAACGCGGACGCGGCGGCGATCCATGTGAGATCGGATTCGCCCTACAAGACGGTGAAGGAGCTTTTTGCTGCGATCAAGGCCAACCCGAACAAGATGACGGCGTCGGGCACCGGCCAGGGCGGAAGTTGGCATCTGGCGCTGGCAGGCCTGATGCAGGCCGATGGCCTGGCGCCAAACTCAATCCGCTGGGTGCCGAGCACGGGTGCGGCGACCGCACTCACCGACCTTGCAGCGGGCGGCATCGATTTCGTTTCCTGCTCGATGCCGGAAGCCGAGGCGCTGCTCAAGTCGGGACGTGTCCGCAGCCTCACGGTCATGTCGCCGAAGCGCGCCGCCAATTTCCCCGACGTGCCAACCGTCGAGGAAGCCACGGGCCATAAGTGGCACAAGGGCGTTTGGCGCGCCATCGTCGGGCCGAAAGGCATGCCGCAAGACATCGCGACGCAATACGAGACGCTGCTGAAGAAAATCTATGACAGCGCAGAGTATCAGGAGTTCATGGCCAAGCGTGGCTTCGATGTGACCTGGATGGGTTCGGCCGATTTCGTGCAATTCCTGAAGAAGGATGACGCGGACATCGGCGCGATCCTCAAAACGTTGGGCCTCGCGAAATAACCCGGCATTTACGCGGATGACGCCGCGCCGGAGCCGCGTTCGGCGCGGCTTCGGCCTCTGAAGGTGCGTCAGCGTGTGTCGTTCGCGGCGCCGCCTACCCGTCCGGAATGCAACCGAGTGCGGACAAAAGTCGGCTGGCTATGCCGCTTGTCTTTTCCGGCTGGTGTGGCGATGCCGTTGGCTTCAGGGACGGGCGGCGTAGAAGAGATTGGTCGGGCTTCTGATGTCGAGCTGCTGGAATTGCTCGAAGCCCGCCGCGCGCAGCAGGCTCTCGGTGCGTTGCGGCCCCAGGCAGGTGCCGAGGCCAGGCCCGCCATGGGCCAAGGATTGCGTCATACAATGGAAGATACTGAAGCCGTAGTAGACGGTGCCCAGTGAGGTCTTGTTGTCCTCGAGCCGGTCTGCCGCTCTCGGCTCGATCACAAAGAACACGCCATCCGGCTTGAGCAAGGCGCGGATCTCGCCCAGGGTCGCCTGTGGCGCGGCAAAATCGTGGACGCAGTCACAGGCGGTGATCAGGTCGAAGCCGCCATTGCCAGCAAGACTGGCGGTGGTTTGCGCCACAAATGACAGGTTGGCGCCGATACCGGCCGCGGCCGCCGCCGCGCGCGCCCGCGCCACAGAATTTTCGTCGGGATCGAGGCCGATCACCTCGGAGTTTGGAAACGCCTTGGCGATGGCGGCGCTGACCCGGCCGGCACCGCAGCCAACGTCGAGAACGCGGCCGCCAATCTTGAGCCGTTCGACGATGTCGGGCAGGGCGTTGATCCACAGGCTGGTGAAGCGGTGTTCGTATTGGCCACAGTTGAGCCAATCGAGCGCCTCGACCCCGTCGGCGCCAAGCTCGCTGAGGCGCACGCCACCGCCGTCCTTGAAGGCCGCAGCGACCTTGGGCGCGATGCCGAGCAGGAGCGGGGTGATGAGGGCCAGGCCGCCCATGAAATGGTCGGTGCCCTCCGATGCCAGCAAGTAGGCATGCTCCTCGGGCAATTCAAAGGTTTGCGCCGCGGGTTGATAGCTGAGGTAGCCCGCCGACGTCATGCCCTTCAGCCATTCCTCGACGTAACGGGGATGCAATCTTGCGGCGTCGACGACCTCTTCCAGCCGCATGGGGCCTTGACCCGCCATGGCGCGGAACAGACCGACCTTGGTGCCGACGTAGACCATGCCTGTGGCCATTGCCCCGGCCGTGTCGGCATAGACCTTGTCGGCAAAAGCCCGCACCTTGTCCCTGTCCATGACGTCCTCCCTGGCGGCTGGGCGGGATCATGCCCGAAAGCGCCGGCATGGGACACCGAAGCTCCAGAAAATCTGCGCGAGCAAACCCGCTGGCCCTGGCCGATGGCAGCTCCCGGCGCGAGGATGAGCGCATTTGCCGACCGTCGCCCTCGACGAGGGCTCAATTTCGCGCGATCCTATAGAAGACCCCAACCGGAGACCCGTCATGCCGAAGGTGCATTGGAACGCCGTTGCTTTGTCCGGGCTGTTGGCCTTGGCGATCGTCGCCACGCCGGCCGCCGCCCAGAAGCCGGGGGGTACGTTGGTGCAGATCACGCAGCCCGAGCCGCCAAATCTTGCCCCCTACATCTCAACCTCCGCGCCGATCAGCCAGGTCACGGCCAAGGTCTACGACGGGCTCCTGGAGTACGGTTTTGACCTCAAGCCAAAGGCCGGTTTGGCGGAGAGTTGGGAGGTTGCGCCGGACGGTCGGACCGTCACTTTCAAGTTGCGCAAGGATGTGAAATTCCACGACGGCAAACCCTTCACCTCCGCCGACGTGCAGTTCACGATCATGGAGGTGTTGAAAAAAGCGCACCCCCGCGGCATCAGCACTTTCCGTGATGTCACGGCGGTGGAGACCCCCGACGAACATACGGCGATCTTCAAGCTCAACAACGCCGCGCCCTACATGCTGGCGGCTCTGTCCGGCTACGAAAGCCCGATGTTGCCCAAGCATGTCTTCGGTCAGGGCGACATCAAGAGCCACGCCAATGCCAACAGTCCGATCGGCACAGGGCCCTTCAAGTTTGTCGAATGGCGGCGTGGCGAGCTCGTGCGCCTCGACAAGAACCCGGACTACTGGCGCAAGGGTCTGCCCTATCTCGATCGTATCGTGGTGCGTTTCATCAACGACGAGGCGACGCGCACGGCGGCGCTGGAAAAGGGTGAGGCGCATGTGGCCGGCTTCGGAGCGGTGCCCTACAGCGATGCCAAGAAGCTGGCGCAGCTGCCCTCGATCGAGGTCACGACCAAGGGCTACGAGATGATCAGCCCGGTGGTGGAGCTGTTGATCAATACCAAGAAGCCGGGCCTGGACAATCAGAAGGTGCGTCAGGCCATCGCCTACGCCATCGATCGTCAGTTCGTCATCGACAACATCTGGTTCGGTTACGGGAGGCCGGCAACCGGTCCGATTAGCTCCAACTTCGCCCCCTCGGGCATCTATACGGCCGACGTCACCAAGTACCAGGTCGCCGACGGTATCGAAAAGGCCAACAAGCTCCTGGACGAAGCCGGCTTCCCACGCAAAGAGGGTGGCGTGCGCTTCGAAATCGTGCACGACATCACGCCTTATGGGCCGGAGTGGCAGCGCTTCGGCGAGGTCGTCCAGCAACAGCTGGCCAAAATCGGCATCAAGGCGTCACTGCGCTACGAGGACGTCGCTACCTGGCTCAAGCGCGTCTACAGCGATTATGACTTCACCCTGACTTCCAACTTTCTCTACAACCTGCCCGACCCCGTCATCGGCGTGCACCGCGCCATTCATGGCAAGCTGATCAAGCAGGGCACCGTCTTCGTCAATGGCTCGCAATGGAGCGATGCGAAAGCCGACGAACTGATGGACAAGGCCACCGTCGAGCCTGACCCCAAGAAACGTGCCGAGTACTACCAAGAAGTGCAGAAGATCGTGGTCGACGGCTCGCCCATCATCTGGGTGTTTGAGCTCACCTTCCCAACCATCGTCAACAAACGGTATCACGACGTGATCACCAGTCCGCTCGGCATCTACACCAACTTTGCTACGGCATGGCGTGAGTAGAAATCCCAGGCGAGCCGCTGCTGTGATGCCGCGCCGGCGGCCGGGGATGCCGGCGTGCGCGCTTGCCAGAGCCGGGCGCAGGCTTAATGCCGCTGACGCGCACCGGGCTGACGAATAGGCGGGAGCGATGGGCAGCGCGCGGCTATTGCGCTACGTGGTGCGGCGCCTATTGCAGGCGATCCCCGTCGTTTTGGGCGTGGTCGTCCTCAACTTCCTGCTGCTGCAGCTTGCCCCCGGCGACGCGGCAACCGTGCTGGCAGGTGAAGCAGGGGGCGCGCCTGCCGAGTACGTCCAGGCGCTGCGTGAGCGCTTTGGTCTCGACAAGCCTGTGCCGGTCCAGCTCGCGCTCTACGTCAAGAACATTCTGGCGCTCGACCTCGGCTACTCGTTCCGCAACCAGAGTCCGGTGCTGCCGCTGATCCTGGCGCGCCTCTCCGCCACCTTGCTGCTAATGGGAACCACGCTCGTCTTGTCCTTGGGGATCGGCGTCCTGCTCGGTCTGTTGGCCGCCGTCTGGGTGCGGACCTGGAAGGACCACGTTATCTCGGTCGCTGCCATCATCGCCTATGCCATGCCACTGTTCTGGATCGGGCTGATGCTGATCTTGCTGTTCGCCATCAAGCTCGACTGGCTGCCCACCTCGGGCATGGAGGACGCGGCCGCCTTCTACGAGGGCAGCGAACGCATCGTCGATATCGCCCGTCACCTGGTCCTGCCCGCCATCACGCTATCGCTTTTTTACATGGCGCTCTATGCGCGCCTGATGCGCGCCAGCATGCTCGAACAACGCGGGCTCGACTATGTGACGACCGCGCGGGCCAAGGGCCTGACCGAGCGCCAGATCACGCTGCGGCACGTGGTGCGCAATGCGCTGATGCCGGTGGTGACGGTGGCTGGCGTGCAGGTCGGCGGGCTGCTTGGCGGCTCGGTGGTGGTGGAGTCCGTCTTCGCCTGGCCTGGTCTCGGGCAGCTCGCCTTTCAATCCCTGTTCGCCCGCGATCTCAACCTATTGCTCGGCATCTTCTTCATCTCCTCCTGCCTGGTGGTGTTGATCAACATCGTCGTCGATGTCGTCTACGTTCTACTCGATCCTCGGATCAGGGTCGGCTGATGCAGAGCTTCTGGTCCCGCTTTGTTGGCAATCCGCGCGTGCTGCTCAGCCTCATCTGGCTGGGGTTCATCGTTGCCGTTGCCGCCGCTGCGCCGTTGCTGGCGCCCACGAGCCCGTTTGCCATCGTCGCCAAGCCGTTTTCGCCGCCGTTCGGCGAATTCCTGCTCGGCACCGATTCACTGGGGCGCGATCAGCTGGCCGGGCTCATCCATGGCGCGCGCACCTCGCTGCTGATCGCCATACTCGCCACCTTGGCAGCGGTCGGCTTCGGTACCTGCGTCGGCGCCGTGGCCGGCTTCTACGGCGGCATCGTCGATGACATCCTCATGCGCATCAGCGAGTTCTTCCAAACCATCCCTTCGTTCATTTTTGCCATCGTCTTGGTCGCCATCCTCGCTCCCTCGGGGACCAGCCTCGTGATTGCCATCGCCACGGTGAGCTGGCCGCCCATTGCCCGCGTGGTGCGCGGCGAGGTGCTGGCCATCAAGGCGCGCGAGTTTGTGCAGGCCGCCATCGTGGCTGGCCAGCGCGATATGCCGATTCTGCTCGGCCAGGTGCTGCCCAACGCGCTGTCGCCGCTGATCGTCACGGGCTCGCTGTTGGTCGCCAATGCGATCCTGATCGAATCTGCTCTGTCTTTCCTGGGGCTGGGTGCGCCGGACCTCATGAGCTGGGGCTTCCAGATTGGCGCCGGCCGCCCCTTTTTGCGGGATGCCTGGTGGCTGGTGACGGTGCCGGGCGTGGCTATCCTCATCACCGTGCTTGCCATCAATCTGCTCGGTGAAGGCCTCAATGATGCGCTCAACCCGAGGCTGCGCGACCTATGAGTGGCCCGGTCCTCGCCATTGAGAACCTCACGGTGGCGCTGCCCACCTGGGCCGACCGGCCACACGCCGTCGATGGCGTCTCGCTCGAGGTGCTGCGCAAGGAGATCCTTTGTGTCGTCGGCGAATCCGGTTCGGGCAAGTCGGTGATGGCCAAGGCCGTTTTGCGCCTGCTGCCGGAACCGCACGTGCGGGTGACGGGCGGGCGCATCATCTACGACAGCCAGGACCTGCTGACGCTGCCGTCCAATGGCATTCGCGCCGTGCGCGGCGGCCGCATCGCCATGATTTTCCAGGAGCCCATGGTGGCGCTCAACCCGCTGATGACCGTCGGGCGGCAGACCGACGAGATCATCGAGGTCCACACGCGCATGCGCCCGTCGGAGCGTCGCCAACGCGTCATCGAGGTGTTCGCCGACGTGCGCCTACCCGAGCCCGAGCGCATCCTGAAGAGCTATCCGCACGAGCTTTCCGGCGGCCAGCGGCAGCGGGTGATGATCGCCATGGCGCTGGCGCTGGAGCCGGCCCTGATCATTGCCGACGAGCCGACCACTGCACTCGACGTCACCACCCAGGCGCAAATCCTGCGCTTGCTCAAGGAGCTGCAAGGGCGCCACGGCACCGCCATCCTGTTCATTACCCACGATTTCGGGGTGGTGGCGGAGATCGCCGACCGGGTGGCAGTGATGCGGCAGGGCAAGCTTGTAGAACAGGGGCAGGCCAGCGACGTCTTGCGGCGCCCGCAACACGCCTACACGCAAGCGCTGGTGGCTGCGGTGCCGAGTCTCAGCCCGCGCCATAGTCTGCGTGAGCGAGCCGCCGCCGCCGAACCTCCGCTGCTGGCGGTGTCTGGGCTGCGCAAGACCTACCTTGGTCGCGGCGGCAGCTTCGCGCTGGCTCGGCGGCGGGTGCCGGCCGTGGCCGGCGTCAGCTTCGAAATCGCCAAGGGCCGCGCCTTGGCGCTGGTCGGCGAGTTGGGCTCGGGCAAGTCGACCCTGGCACGCTGCATCGTCGGCCTGGAACAGGCGGACCGCGGAGCAATCGTGCTGGAGGGCAGCGACCTGGCGGGTTTGTCGCGGGCCCGGTTGCGTCCCCATCGCAAGGCCCTGCAGATGATCTTTCAAGATCCCTTTGCCTCGCTCAATCCGCGCTGGCGCGTCGGTGACATCATCGCCCAAGGGCCGATCGTCCACGGCACGCCGCGCCAGACCGCGCACGCGCAAGCCGCCGAGCTGCTGCGCTTGGTTGGCCTCGACCCCAAAGCCGCCAATCGCTATCCGCACGAGTTCTCGGGCGGCCAGCGCCAGCGCATTGGCATCGCCCGTGCGCTTGCCGTGAAACCGAAACTGATTATCGCTGATGAACCGGTCTCGGCCCTCGATGTGTCCGTTCAGAAGCAGGTCCTGGAGCTCTTGGATGAACTGCGTACGGCCTTCGACCTATCGATGTTGTTCATCACCCACGACTTGCGGGTTGCGGCGCACGTCTGTGAAGAAATCGCCGTCATGAAGGACGGGCTGATCGTCGAGCGAGGCGCGACAGCCGATATTTTTGCCGAGCCGCGGCACGAATACACCAAGGCACTGTTGGCGTCCGTGCCAGGGCGAGACTGGCAGCAGCAGCTGTCGGCCACAAAATGTAATGACCGGAGTGGCATCTCAAGCGCGGAAGAACGCCAGCAAGTCCTCGTTCACCTCGTCCTTGCCGGTGGTGCAGATGCCGTGCGGTCCACCCTTGTAGACTTTGAGTTTTGCGCTCCTTGACGATCTACCTAGAGAGCATCGCCGAGGCGCCAATGGGCACAATCTGATCGTCGTCGCCGTGCAGGATCAGCGTCGGCACGGCAAACTTCTTCAGATCCTCGGTCGTATCGGTTTCCGAGAACGCCTTGATGCAGAAATAGGAGGCGGGCATCCCGGCCATCATGCCCTGCAGCCAAAATGCCTGACGAACGCCTTCTGAGACCTTGGCGCCGGCTCGGTTATAAGCATAGAACGGCAGCGAGAAATCTTTCCAGAACTGTGACCGGTCGGCCAGCACGGCGGAGCGCAGCTGGTCAAAGGCCTCCTTTGGCGTGCCGCCGGGGTTGGCTGGTGTCTTTAGCATCAGCGGCGGGATGGCGCCGATCAAAACGACCTTGGCCACTCTGGTGTTGCCATGCCGGCCGATGTAGCGAGTGACTTCGCCGTCGCCTGAATGGCCGACGTGGATCACGTCCGTAGGATCGAGGTGTGCGACCAGCTCGGCAAGGTCATCGGCATAGGTATCCAAATCGTGCCGATGGCAACGGCTCGGCGCAGCAACAAGAGGCTCGCAATTGCGCCTTGCAAATGTCGCCGCTGCCAGGCTGCTCGGTCTCGCGGGAGCCCCTTGTCGCGCGCGACGAAACTTTGGGCTAAGCGTCGCCTTCGGGGAATTCCACCATATCGATGGGACGGTGGTAGGGACGGTCTCCGAGGGCGTCGACGCGCGCCCAGAACGCGGGGCCGACAGCGAGGCCGGTTGAGTCCTTGTCCGCCGCCTGGCGCCAGATGGCCCAGGATTCGGGGTGCAGCCGGCTCGCCTCGGCGAAGTGTTGGGCGGCCTCTTTGCTCCTTCCGTTCCGCAGCAACCATTGTGCCAGCCGGAAATTCGCATGCGCCTGGGCAACGGCAGCGTCCGGCAGCCGGAGCCGCGAGCGAACGGCTGCCTCGTCGTAGACAAAGGCGCTCGCCGATCCCTTCAATACCCAGTCGCGAACCGCAGCCACGTAGCCTTGCTTGGTGCGATTGCGCTCGGCGATGTGCTCGGGCGACAGTTGCATTGTCGTGCGATCCATCAGCCGGAACGCATCTGAGGAGCCGGCGTTTTCGGGCGGCCGTACGATCCGCCCGGCCTCGTTGAGCCAGGTCGCCTGCGGCACATTCACCATATTGTAGAGGTCGGCGACGTGGTGATGGCGATCGATCAGGCACGGGAAGCTGGGCTGCGCTCGTTCGATCCACGGTCGCGCCGCAGCGGGTTCGTCGAGCGCGATGGTCACAACGGTAAAGTTGCGATCTTGCAGGCTGGCATGCAGAGACTGCCACACGGGCAAGTCAGCTCTGCAGCCTCACCAGGAGGCCCAGGTCGCAAGCAACACCTTCTTGCCGCGATGTTGCGAGAGGGTCCACGTCGCTCCGGCCAGATCAGGGAGGGTGAAGTCCGGTGCCGTCAGCGATTCGAGGGCGCCGCCGCGGTCGGCGGCACCGGTGCCAAACACCCACACCTCACCGGTGGCATCGTGGACCACCGGGTGCTGCAGCCGACGCCAGAAGGCTGCCGCGTTGAAGAGGTCACCGTCGATATAGTCGGCAGCGCGACCGGGCGGTACGGGAACGCAGATCTCCTCGCGACAAAGGCCTTCCGGTTTCATCGACCAACCGGTCGCCGCCTCGAAGTCTTGCGCACCTATCCACAAATCCTCACCGCGCACCCTGGCGCTCGATGCGGGCGTCTCAGCTTGTTCGTGAAGCACGGTGATCATGTAAAGCCTCCCGACCTGCCGCAGGGTGAGACGGTGTCTAAAGCCCGGTTCGCCGCGCAGGTCAACGTCGATTGTGCCCGTGCTTGCCCCTTCAGTTGGCCTGACCCCGTTCGCTGTGGCTCTTGGGCTCTGGACGCCCGCGCACAACAGGGGCCCGCGCCAGCTCGAGGCTGTGCGGCGACGCTTTTTCTCGGATCGTGCCGCGGGCTGCTGCCTTGCGGTCGGTCGGCCAGGGATGATGGTCGCCGGTTGAGCCGCCGCCCATGGCAACTAATCCGATCCCGGCCGTTAAGCCCAAACGGCAGCCAAAAACTTCGGTTTGCTTGAGGTAAAGCTGACGAAGAATCGATCAGCGATTTCAATGCTCTGGGTCAGGGTTCATGACCCAATTCAGACGCTGCTTTGGCCAATTTTTCCACGCGACCCAATGACTGGTCGCGGCCGCCTTAGGCCTGATCGAGAAGCTGGTAAGACGGACAGCCTGGTAGGCCTTGAGATAATCCGCGATGTCCGCCGCTTCGGAACCGACCCACCACTTTCCAGAAGTATCGATCGCCACGGAAGCTCTCCTGCCACCACGCCCGTCTCGCTCATTCTTGGGAGCACAGCGGCCGCATGGTCAAGGCATCTTTGCCATCCTTCTTGGCACATTGCGTAGCTCGGGTGCCGGCTGAATTCACAGCCGTTTGTGGCCCTCCACGGACCCGCTGTGTTGCCCCGTTGCTCGCACCCGGGCGTTCACGTCATAGTTCGCGGCCCTGGACTGATACTCGAAGCTGCTAAGGCTCGCTCACGCCACGGTCGCTATGCCACCAATTGACCACCTATCGTGCCGGTCCCCCCGGCGTACGAGCGCCTCAAGAATTCCTGTCGGGACACTTGCGGCCCTAGGTCTGTCGATCGCTAAGGCTTGGCCAGAAGGCCGGTTCCAAGCTTTTTGTTAGACGAGCTCACCCCCATACAAAAAACTCCATCAAAAATGACGGCAAAAAAACCCTGAAATATCGCGATCTGCACCGGCTCCGTGGGGTTATACAAAAATATATGAGTTTGTAAGCCAACTCCCTATGTATCAGGTGCGCCCAACGGGCAGGGAATCGAGCTGGTGAAAGCCAAGCGTGCCGTGCTCTACGTCAGGGTCAGCACCGACCACCAATCGGTTGAGAGCCAGGTCCGCGAGCTCAGGCAGCTCGCCGAGCGCCGCGGCTGGCAGGTGGCCGATATCTACCGCGATGCCGCAATCTGCGGGGCCAAGGGACGAGAGCAGCGGCCCGGCCTCGATGCGCTGCTCAAGGATGCCAGCCAGCGCAGGTTCGACGTCGTCATGGCGTGGGCCATTGATCGGCTCGGCCGCTCGCTGATCGACCTGCTCGGCACGATCCAGCATCTCGAAGCGGTCGGCGTCGATCTCTACCTGGACCAGCAGTCGATCGATACCACCACCCCGGCGGGCAGGCTGCTGTTGCAGATGACCGATGCCTTCGCCGAATTCGAACCTTCGATGATCCGCCTGCGCGTCAGGGCCGGCTTGAGCGTCATCAAGGCCAAGATCGAACGCGACGGCAAGTTTGTGAGCAAGGCCGGCAAGGTGCGCAAGAGACTGGGCCGGCCGGGTGCCGAGGCCGACAAGTTATATTTGGCACGGCGGGAGCTAGCCAAAGGAACGGGCATCTGCAAGACGGCAAAACTGACCGGCCTTGGCACCGGCACGGTGCACAAGCTCAGGCGGCAGATGGAAGGCGATGATACGCTTTGCAAGCGACGCGGTTCGGCAGCAGCAAACCTTGAACGCTGATTCGGCTACTTGGGAATATCGGTTCATGGCGAAAGGGACCATGGGCCTGACGGCAGGAAAGCGATTGGAGTATCGCCATGGCAAAGCGTCGGCCAGTCACGGACTGGGCTCGCGATTTTGATCACCTCGATAAGGCTTGGGTCGATGATCCCTATACGATCTGGGACCGCCTGCGGGTGCAGTGCCCGGTCGCCCACACGGACCGCTATGGGGGTGTCTACCTGCCGACGCGCTACGAGGACGTGCGTGCCATCGCCCTCGATCACGACAATTTCTCGTCTCGTCAGGTGATCGTGCGTGATTTCGTGCCGGCGCGCGGCGGTAGCGCGCCGCCGATCACCAATGATCCGCCTCGCCACCAGAACGCGAGACGTGCCCTTCTACCGGCCTTCACGCCGACGGCCGTTGACCGGCTCGTGCCGCGCACGCGCGAGATCTGCAACGAGCTGATCGACGCCATCCTGGCGCGTGACGACGGCCGCAGCGACGCGGCTCTCGACTACGCCCAGCACGTTCCCGTCCGCGTCATTGCCTTGCTGTTGGGCGTACCAGACAGCGATGGCGATCGGTTCCGGGATTGGATCCTTCAACAGCTCGAGTCGGGGGTCGAGGCTAGCGAGGAGTTGGAGCAGAGTCTCGCCGAGATGGCCGAATACTTCGGGATCCTCGTCGCCGAGCGGCAACGACAGGTCGCGGAGGGTGCCGAGCTGGGTACCGACGTCGTCGGCCAGCTGCTGCAGGCTCGTTACGACGACGGTACGAAATTCAGCACGACCCACGTCGTCAACTCCTTGCGTCTGCTGCTGGTTGCCGGCATCGACACGACTTGGAGTTCCATCGGCGCAGCCCTCTGGCATCTCGCCTGCGTCCCCGCCGATCGCGCCCGCCTGGTGACCGAGCCAGCCCTGATCCCGGCCGCGATCGAGGAGTTCCTGCGTGCCTATGCGCCGGTGACAATGGCGCGCAGGATCAAGAACGACACGGTCGTCGGGGGCTGCCACTACAAGGCCGGCGAGATGGTCCTGCTGCCGTTCCCAGCCGCCAATCGTGACCCCGGCCTCATCGCCGATCCGAACAAGGTTTTGATCGACAGGAAGGAAAACAGGCACGCCGCATTCGGTCTCGGCATCCACCGCTGCATTGGATCCAACCTCGCTCGCATGGAGCTGAAGGTCGCGCTTGAGGAGTGGCTCAGGCGTATTCCCAACTTCACGCTCGACGGTGCCGTAACCTGGTCGGTGGGCCAGGTGCGCGGTCCCCGGCGCGTGCCACTGAAGCTCAATTGACCGTCGACCAATTTGCAGCCGACAGGATCGGATCGATGGATCCGATCAGAACCGACCAGAGCTCATCTCCGTCACTCGGCACCGACAACGAGAGGAAAAGGGAAGTCGACCGATTTCATACAGGTGGCGGTGCGGGTTCTTGAGCCCGACGCTAACCCCCGTTGCTTCGCGTGGTGAGCTCACCGCCAAGCCGAACGTATCAATGAATTGTGGCGGATGCAGAGGGGCGCTTCGCAGGAGTGAACTTTTCAATTGGCCGCTAGAACCGGGATCGGTGGCTAGCCATCAGCGCGGCATGCTTACGGCACGCGCCTGACGAATTCGGCGCTGCGCGAGTCCGTCAGATTCGGAGGTACTTGCTCCTTCTCCACCGGATTGGACCCAGGCCCGCTTTGACCCATTAACCGACGTAGTTGGGCGCGGTCGTGTCTATCCTCCTCCGGACAGAGTCTTGACGAGCCGATATAAGTACTCCTGGCCTTCGAAGAACGACTTCACGGGGACGCGCTCGTCCTTCCCATGGGCGCGGAAATCATCGACATCGTCGGCTAGGCCGGAATGGCCGTAGGCGGGAATCCCGGCATTGCGCAAATACGTGCTGTCGGTAGCGCCGGTGCTCATGATGGGAATGACAGGGATGCTGGGCCAAAACTCGGCAGTGAGTTTCTCGATGGCGCCCATGATCTCCTGGTGCAGGGGGGAGGGCGTGCTGAGCACCGGCCCACCGAACGGCGTGATCGAGATGCCATCATCGGCCAACACCTGCCTCAGGGTCGCATACAACTCGCCAATCGGCTCACCCGGCAGGACGCGGCAATTGACCGTGGCGCTCGCCCGCTGCGGCAGGGCGTTCACGGCATGCCCGCCTTGGATCTGGGTGGCGACGCAGGTGGTGCGCAGTTGCGCGTTGTAGATCGGGTTCGCCGACAGGCGAGTGATCGATAATGCGTCGACATCGGGGCGGCCGGCGGCGATGGCGCGCATGTCGGCGGCCGTCTGCGGGTTCTCCGCCTCTGCCGCGCGCGAGAAGAAGGTGCGTGTGATCTCGTTGAGCTTGAATGGGAAGCTGAACTTCGAAAGTCGCGTGAGTGCTTCTGCCAGGCGATGGATCGGGTTGTCTTTGGTCGGCAGCGAGCTGTGTCCACCTCGGTCCGTCGCTTCCAACTTGTAGCTGATGAAAACCTTCTCGGCGACCTGCACGCTGTTCCACATGGGCTTGCCGGCCTTGAGGCCGACGCGGCCTCCCTCGTTCAAGGCGAACTCGGCGTCGATGAGAGGCCGGTGGTGCGTCAGTAGCCAGCGTATGCCCAACCCCATGGCGTCGCCGATTTCCTCGTCCGCCTCCAGCGCCACGATGATGTCGCGCTCAGGGGTGTAGCCCTCCTGCTTGTAGCGGACCAGGTTAGCGACGAAGGCTGCCGCCATGAACTTGTTGTCGGTTGTGCCGCGGCCGTAGAAGTAGCCTTCCCGCTCGGTGAGCTTGAAGGGGTCAAACGACCAGTCCTCGCGCCTCGCGTCGACGACATCAATATGGGCGAGGAGCAGGATCGGCTTGCGCTTTCCCGTCCCGCGCAATCGCGCCACTAGATTGCCTTTGCGTGGCGCGGGCGAGAACACCTGCACATCCGAACCGGCGAAGCCCGCCGCCCGCAGACGGGCGGCCATCGCCTCCGCCGCGCGCTCCGTGTCGCCTGTGGCCGTGACGGTGTTGATCTCGACTAGTTCTTTGTAGATGTCGAAGGCGATCTGCTGATGCGGCGTCAGGGTCTGAGCGCTTGACGATGCGAAGGGTAAGAGGAGGATCGTGCAGAACACCAGCCACCTGAGCAACATGTAAGCCTCCGACCTTCAGAAGTGCGAACATCGGTAACGTTCATAACAGTAGCCGCTGAAGACGAATACACTCTGCTGCGGTGCATGAGTCCGAACCT
>CAWFZX010000019.1:0-378874 GCA_963820375.1 uncultured Alphaproteobacteria bacterium
ACTCGATCCGGCACCGAACGCCGTCGGTCCCGTAGCTGATGTCCACCGTACCGCCTAGTTCGTAGGGAATAAGTTCGCAGATCACGCTCGTGCCATAGCCGCTCCGGGTTGGAGCCCTGACTGGCGGACCACCGATCTCCTGCCAGCGGATCGTCAGCACGGATTGCGAGCTCCCATTGGACCGACATCCCCAGTGCACACAGATCCGACCATGAGGCGTCGATAGAGCGCCGTACTTGGCAGAGTTGGTGACCAGCTCGTGCAGCACCATTGCCAACGCCTGGGTGGCCTCTTCGGGAAGCAACACGTCGGGGCCCTCCACTGTTGCTTCGCATACGCCGATGCATGGTTCCAATTCGCGGCGCACGAGGTCTGCAAGGTGGACGCCTTTCCAACGGCCACGGCTCAGCAGGGCATGTGTATTCGCCATTGACTGGATACGCCCATCGAGGACCTCGAGGAACTGATCCATCGAGCCGCTGCTTTCGCGCGAGCGCTGCGCGACCACGGCAACGCGGGCGAGCACATTTTTGACGCGATGATCGAGCTCGGCGATCAGCAGATTTTGCTGCTCTTCCGCCTTCCTCGCTGCGGCGATATCGCGAACAAATGCGGCTGTCCGTCGCCGGTCCCGTCGGTCGAGCCCAACGCCAACCAGCGTCAGCGTCAATATGGCGAGACCCGCCATCGCGACGCCGACCGCCATCAAACCCGGCGGTAGGGCGGACCCAGCCACCATTATCGTGGGATCGCGCACGATTGATGCTGCCCCCATTGCAGTGAAGTGGAGACTGAAGATCGCGAGCGTGAGGAGAAGCGCACCCTGGAGACGGTGGAGCAATGTCGTGTTGCCGGCCCCGACGACCAACGCGGCCGCGCCCAACCCGCAACCAAGTGCGACCGACGCCGCCACCAGAGTCTTGTCCCATACAATGAATCCGGCGATGTGGAACGCCGCCATGCCTGTATAGTGCATGGTGGCGATGCCACCACCCACGAGCACCCCGCCGAGGGCCCGCATTGGCAAGCCCCCGTCGATCGCCGTAAAGTACGCGAATCCAGTCACCGCAATGGCCGCGACGAGCGACAGCAGCGTGAGGACGAAATCGTATCCTGTTGGCCCGTCGGGGCTGAAGGCAAGCATCGCAATAAAGTGCGTAGCCCAAATGGAAAAGCCGTTGGCCACCGCCGTTGCGGCAAGCCAACCCCAACGGCTACGCCCTTGCGCAACGTGCACGTGATTGAGCAGAGCAATCGCGGCGTAAGAACCGAGCGCGCACACACCAAGAGCAAGAACTACCAAACGATAGTCGTGTAGCTGCGTGAGGCAATCCAGCACTCGGAGCACAGCTTCCCCCAATTTGCGAGACGCAGCTTTCTCCTCAGAACGTATCTACACGTGTGTCGCGCATGGCTCAAGTAAACCCTACGGTAGCGTGGACTGCGCTACTAGCGTGGACTACGCTTGCAGAGTCGCAAGGTTGCAAGGCGCATGCGCTGCGCGTCGAGGTCGAGGGTATGGATTATCAGCTCGTCATGGTGGCACGATGTGGCACGGCTTTTTGACGCCGACGTTAACCATCATACCGCGTCAGCGCAGCAAGAACGCGAGACGCGAGGGGCATCCGTGCGCAGCCTCGCCAACCGGTCACCGCAACAAATTGAGTTGCCATCTTGTTGTCATGGCCCCTGCACCCTCCTCGGGCGCGACCTTGCGCGCAGCGCTCTCCCGCGAGAGCGGGTTCGTTCCTTGGCACACACCGCCCGGTTCCCCGCGCTGTAACGAACGTTTAGCTGTCGGGCGTAAACGCGGGATTCACGCAGCAATTTTCGATCTCGATTTGAGCCACTGGAAGGACGATGGCCTGGAGCCAAGCCAGACAAAGTTGTGGCTCGGCAGAAGGGTGCCAACCAGCCGCGACAAAG
The DNA here is from genome assembly GCA_963820375.1 of uncultured Alphaproteobacteria bacterium. GTDB lineage: Bacteria > Pseudomonadota > Alphaproteobacteria > Rhizobiales > Hyphomicrobiaceae > AWTP1-13. The sequence continues at coordinate 1,927 of CAWFZX010000019.1, forward strand.
CGTTGGGTCATCGAAGGCGTGTACGGGTGGCTCGCCGAAGTCGCAGTTCCAAGCAACGGCCCTGATCTGGCTGGATTTCCCGTGGGACGTTTGCCGAGACGGTTGCTGGCGCAGCATGGCACGGCATCTGAAATGCTTCACTAGGGCGAGAGGCGAGATTATCGCGGCCAGCACATCTCAACTCGCGCTGAAAACGGCCGAAAATCACTGCAGCGCCGGACTTAAACCATCCATTGAGCCGTAAGTGTACAACAGGTACATATTTGCTGACTGTTTTTGTTTGCCTCGTTCCCATGATTAGCAAAGTTGTCATTGGGGAAAATCCATGTGGGCTCAGAACGCATTCACCGAGAGGCTCAACCTCAAATGGCCCATTCTCCAGGCCCCGATGGGATGGCTCAGCACACCTACCCTGGCGGCGTCCGTGAGCAACGCGGGCGGCCTGGGGGGCCTCGGCATGTGGGGGTTCTCCGCCGAGGACGCTGAACGCCGCATCGCTGGCTTCCGGCAGCAGAGCAGCGGCAGCTTGAACGTCAACTATCCGCTCTGGCCGGAACCCCGCATCACGCCAGAGGCGAGCGAGGCCATGCGCAGGCGCCTGCAGCCTCACTACGATGCGAAGGGATTGGGCGCGGTGCCCCGGCCCGAAGGCGCAGCCAGCGATGTCAGCCGTGAGCACCTTGCCATGCTGCTGCGGGCGAAGCCCCAGATGGTGAGCTTTCATTTCGGGTTGCCGCGACCCGAGGTGATCGATGCCATCAAGAGCGCCCAAATCTTCATCATCTGCAGCGCCACCACGGTGGCTGAAGCAAAGATTTTGGAGCAGGGCGGTGTGGACGCAATTATCGCCCAGGGCATCGAGGCCGGCGGGCATCGCGGCACTTTTACCGGCGTGGACATAGGGGTGCAGCCGGGCCTCTTCGCCCTACTGCCCCAGGTCGTCGATGCGGTGAAAGTGCCGGTCATAGCCGCTGGCGGCATCGCCGATGGCCGGCAGGTAGCCGCCGCTTTCATTTTGGGCGCGAGCGGCGTGCAATTGGGGACCGCTTTCCTGCGCTGCGAGGAGGCCAACGTTCTCGACGGCCACCGTGTGGCATTGCGCAATGCAAACGACGCCTGCAGCATCGTCACCGATGTGATCACGGGCAGGCCCGCCCGCTACATCAAAAACAAGCTAACAGATGATCTCATCGCCTCAGGACTGGAGCCCGTGTCGTTTCCCGCGCAGCTAAGTTTGACCGCGCCGCTTGGAATGACTGGTGACAAGGACCTTATCGCCTTGTTCGCGGGCCAGTCGGCCGCCCTGGGCAAAGACACCAACGCCGCTGCGCTCGTGGAATCGCTCGCCGAAGAGACATCGCGCTGCTTGCGCGCCTATCGTGATTGAGCTCCTTACGGACTGGTTTGCCTAGCCCTACGGCTTCCTTCCAGAACCTCACGTGTCACGCTGCGCGGCGACGTAGGAAGGGAAGAGGTTCGCTCGCATACCGGCTTTCTAGCGATCTTGCTGATCCCCTGGCTCTTTCATCACCCCTCGCGCGCCTCATTGAACCACCGCAAGGACGCGATGCAGAACGGGGTCTACGAGAACGATCTTGTCGCCAAAGCGAGCAAAAACCAGGGACTTGAGTTCCGGCAATTCGGAAACCAATTGCTCGGGCAGCGGCTCCAGGTCCTTCAGGGTAACGCGAGAGGGAACCTCTGCGCCAACTTCGGCTAGACCGCCCAACTCTTCCCCGGACAGGGCCATCTGCTTGTGAAGGGCGCTCTGGAGCCGATCCCTTTGCTGTCCGCTTAGATGGCTCAGGGCGTAGCCTGCGATGGAGAGTTTATCGGCCTCATCTGTGCGTTTGGAGAACTTAGCCGGTGCGGTCTGACTATCTTGTAGCGCCCCCGGAACCGTCAATACACCGTTGTTGAAAATGGGAGCGTCGGCTGCCGTGCCTTCGATCTTCGAGGATGGTTCCTGTTTACCCCCGCGAGTCGGCAGCGATGGGTCGGTCGCCGGTGGAACGGGATCTTTGCTGCTTTGATTCGGGGCTGCAGGAGGCGGATCGTTACGACTAGGCTGCGCGGTGTCTGTCTGTGCGCTAGCGATACCGAGCGTAATGGCAATGGTGAACGCAATCGTGCCAATGCCAGCGAACATCTTGAACATGGTGTCGCTTCCTCTTGCCATAGATTTTAGGACAACGTCCTACGCACCCAAATGGTTCAGATGAGAAGCCAGATCGGCTCGGGGACGCTCCCGCGCAGCCCGCTCGAACCGTTCTTTGCCAACACCTGACAGCCGAGGCGAGCTCGGGACGGTATCGGGGTGCATTGCGGTGAGGGCGACAGGCCAAAAATGACCGGCTCGAGTCACAACTCGTGTCAATCGCTCGATGGCGGCGCGCCCCATCTCCGCGCAAGGCGTGACCTGCAAAACGGCGGTGCCGACAGTGGCCGCCGCTCATCGGGGAAGCGCTATCGCTCAGATCTACCTGCGATACCAAGACTCGAGGATTTTTGACGGCTGCCGTGCGTTGAGGATCAGTAGCCATCCCGACTCAAGCGCGTTTTTTAAGCCCGGCCGCACGATGCGCATGGGCGCCGGGTCCGACGTGGTGATGAGACCGGCAAGCTTCGTCCGGCGTGCCGTTAACCAGGTTGCCCCTCAGTCAGAAGACCTGAGCATCGGTTCATTGCATTGGCGATATATACCCAGCGAATGCGAAACAGCGGTGGCGCGGCGTCACCAACCCATGTCAGTGAGCGGGTTTGCCTCACCCCGCGCGCCGAAGGCGGTTGCGGGCACGAGGCGGCGCCATTAGGCGATTTGACGAAGCAGTGTGCGCGTTGGTGGCGCGGTTACGCGCGCTCGTGCCAAATAACCACTCGCGCCACGTTCAGAGCAATGCTGAGATGGGTTCGGCTCCTGCCTCAAGATCATTCCCAACCATGCCCCCGTGTGGATAGGGAAAATCCGGGAAAGAAAACGGTCGTCCTTCGGCGAAAGGCGCAATTGCAGTGGGAAGGATGGTGTGACAGGCGGGCGCGGACGCATAAGGGCCAGGGTTGACCAGTCCCCGCATCAGGTCTTGGTTGGCGTGGTGCAGACACGGAAAAATCGGCTGATCCCAGGCGGTGCCGACGAGCACCGGGCTGGCGATGTGGCGCCAAGCGAAACCATCTTTTTTGTACCGCCAAGCGCCGATCTTCGCACCTGCCGGCGCTCTGCCTGCAGCGGGCCAACTCCCCTTCTGATAAACCCTGGCAGATGCGACGGGACCGCCCGTCTTACGCCACAACCCCTGTCACGCCGCCCCATACATTGCTGTCTCGAAAGCGTAGTAGAGCGGTAGCGACTTCTTGTCGGCAAAGGGCAGGACTTGCGACAGGTATACACCACCGATGCCGGTGGCCGGGTCGATCCAGAAATAGGTGTTGGCGAGCCCGGCCCACATGAGCCCTCCTGCCGGACGCCCCGTCGGCGCTTTTTCCGCATTGATCTGAAAACTCAAGCCCCAGGTCTTAGGCATGCCAGGGAAGAACTCCGCATCGTTGGAAAGTGGCGGAGCCGCGGTTTTCAGGAGCGTAACCCGGCTGTCTCCCATATTGTTGCGCGTCATCAACTCGACTGTCTCGGGCTTCAGCACCTGGTTAGCGTCGGCTTTGCCGCGATTTAGGATCATGCGGATGAAACGTAGATAATCCGCAGCCGTCCCGTACAAACCACCCCCGCCCATCTCGAACTCGGGCTCCTGCGGGATCTCAAGATCCATTTGCGGTGTAAAGGCATCGTTGTCGCCGCGCTGATGGACCTTGGCCAGACGCTCGCGCATGGAGGGTGTGATTTTGAAGGCGGTACTGGTCATGCCGAGGGGCGCGAACAGATTCTCATGCAGGTAGGGCCCGAGCTTTTTGCCGCTAGCGGCCTCCACCATCTTGCCGGCCCAGTCAATGTTGATGCCATAAAACCACCGTTCGCCCGGCTCAAACAGCAGCGGCGTGCGCAGCGCTGCATTCTCACAGGTGATGATGCCCGGAATCTTCTTGGCTTCTTGATACTTGCCAAGATCGGTGCTCCAGAGGTCGTAGCCGAAGCCGGCCGTGTGAGTGAGCAGATGGCGGAGGGTGATGGCGCGCTTGGCTGGGCGCGTACGCGGCTGACCGGACGCATCGAAGCCTTCCAGCACCTCGATGGTGGCAATGTCCGGCACAACCTTGGCCGCCGGCGCGTCGAGGTCGAGCTTGCCTTGCTCGACGAGTTGCATGGCGCCCGCAGCTGTTAGCGCCTTGGTCATCGATGCGATCCAAACGACGGTGTCCATGCTCATGGCGGCTGGCTGTCCAATGACGCGCTTGCCGAATGCCCCTTCATAGAGGACGGAATTCCGGTCGGTCGCCATCGCAACGACGCCGGGCACATCGCCGGCATCGATGGCGCGCTGCATCATCGCGTCGATCTTGCCCTTGCGTGCGGCCTCCGCAGATTGTGCGTGGGCGCGCGGCCCGGCCGCGAACGTAAGCGCTGCACTCCCGGCAACCAGGAACCTGCGACGGCTGGTCGACATTGGCCTTCTCCCGGTGATGTGATGAGCTTTCGCCAGCATTGTATACCAAGTGAATACGGCAGTGCTACGGCCGCACACGCATCCCAGGTCCATTTCCCTCAGCCGGACGGAAAGCACGCGGCCTCCTTAGGGGAAAGACCGGACACAGCCTCTCTGCCATCAAGCGCCCCCGCCAACGAGGTCAAGCGAGAACGCTAGGGGGAGGGTTTGGAGTTTAAGGGGTATGCAACGCCATTGCGCTTGGACGAGACCAATGTCCCTGCAATGCAGCCGCCCTCAGTGACCGGCCCGAATTTCGCCTCCGCTCCTTGAGGCCAACGTCAAATTCAAGGGGATCTCTGCTCTTGGAAAGACCGCAAAACCAGCCCTTTGATTTAGTCCGGGATGAGGCCGCCGTCGACGTTGAAGGACTGACCCGTGATGTTGCGGGCGCCGGGAGAGGCCAGGAACACCACCATGGCGGCGATGTCCTCAGGCTCGTTGGCACGCTTCAATGGTACACCGTCCACGTAACGCCGCTCGATCTCCTCGGCACTGACGCCCTCCTTTTGCGCAATCGTCGCCACCAAGTCGAGGTAGAGGCTGGTGCGCACGATGCCTGGGCACACGGCATTGACGTTGATGTTGTGGGGGCCCAGCTGCTGCGCCGCCGTTTTTGTCAGGCTGATGACGGCGCCCTTGCTGGCGGCATAGATTGCGTTGGAGGTGCCGGGGAAGCCCTTGCCGGCGATGGAGGCGATGTTGATAATGCGACCGCTGCGGCGCGGGATCATCTCGCGCGCCACCCGCTGCAGGCAGAAAAACACGCCCTTTGCGTTCACGCCGTGGATACGATCCCAGTCTGCCTCGGTGAGGTCCATGATATAGGCGCGGCGGGTGACACCAGCATTGTTGACGAGGACGTCGATCTTACCGAAGACGGCCATCGCCTCGGCCGCCATGCGCTCAATGTCCGACACGCGACCCATGTCGGCCTCGATGGCGAGACTTTTCCGCCCCTGCGCAGCGACGCTTGCCGCCGTCTCCTTGACGGCCACCCCGTTGATATCGACAGCCACGATGTCGGCACCTGCTGCTGCCAGGCTTACCGCCGTAGCCCGGCCGATGCCTTGTCCCGCCCCCGTCACCAGCGCCACCTGTTTGGATAATTCCATTAGCTACCTCCCCATTGGCGCCATCAGCACCATCAGCCTTGTTTTCCAGGGCAAACTTGCTATTTGGCATCTGTCTGATAATGCATTCTGCTTCATCAGCACCATGAATTTACTTCCCCCGAGCTTCCCCCGCTAGTCGACCGCTGAGGAAGCCGAAGTGGGGAAGCAGAATACACGGGAAAGATCGACCGATGAAACGCCTGACAGACGCCCGCGTGGCCGCACTGACGATGCCGGCATCGAGCGGCTGCGCAAACAGGCTGGGAGCATCAAGGCAGACCTCGCACGCGTTGCCGCAGCTCCACTGCCCAGTGCCTACTGCAAGCGCCGTGTAGAGGAGACTGTGGCAGCCCTCGCTGCACAGGGTAAGCCCTCGGTTACACCCCTGGTGCGGCATGACCTCGATGTCACTTGGCCGCGAGAAGCCATAAGGGTGCAGCTGTTCAACTCGGAGAATCCTGCCGCCATGGCCATCAGCGAGGTCCCAGCCACCGACGCGATGCTAGCGGGGATGTTTCCAAAGCAAATGACTGAATGGCTCGGGGCGATGGTCGATGCCGAGGTCGACGACAAGAATGCGCTTGCCCCTACTGAGCGGCAGAAGCGCGAGGCCGAGCTGCAAGAGCGGCTGCTCGATATCGAAAGGCAGGAGGCAGCTCTTGTGTGGCGGGCGTAGGCACAGAACCTGCCGGCGGAATACAGAGCCGACTGTTCACCGCAAGCTATCTTAGGATGCCGGTTGATCACGGCTCCAGCGGTCGAGGCGACGGGGGACGACGCCCGGCTATTCCTGGGATCTGCGGGCGATGAGCCTCGGTGTTGGCCGGCGGCAGGGTAATGAACATGACCAGAAAAATGGGCACCGTCCGGGGGTGGAGGTGCCCTAATGTTCAGCTCTATGGTGTGTTGGGTCTGCGAGAGCTGATTGGTGATAGATGGACGGCCTTTACGCTTTGGTGGCTGTTCAATGAACTCCGCCTCGAAGACGTAATACCCATCTGCCTTCAGACGATCCAGAACGCGTTGGAAGTCGGTGATGTCCCAGGGGTCCGGAAACTTCAACGTGTCAAGAGCTTCGAGGAATATCCATTCTGTATGTGGCGTGACGGCCGGAATGTTTGCGCCCGTCACGTCAATCGAGAAGGCAAAGATGGCGTCGTTGCTTTCGTCCCGAAAAAGATAAATGAGCATCGGTCTTCCGTGCTCTCGCGCAAACTTGCGCCTGAGCCCGATAAGCAACCCCAAAGCTCTCGTGCGGTTCCGAGAGATTGCGCACGCTCAGAGAACTGACCATGATGTGACTGTAAACGGTGCCTAGACCTCGCTGGGGCGGGACTGCGGAGGAAGGCCGATGTTGCGGGATGCTCTTAGAACCCAAGCAGCAACGCTGCCCACGGAAGCCCAGCAACATACGATTTGCTACGGCAACCACCTCCTGGACGCGGCAGCCCAAATCTATCGCGGCTTTGGGGAGAAGCCAGTCAACTAAACTGAAGAGCATCTCCGCGGACCTTAGTGCAGCTGCTAAATCGCCGCCCATCCGGCGCCAGTTCGCGCCCCAGTCCCACATGCGGCGCCCGTAGAGCCCCGGCCTCATCAGCGTTCCCAGCTCACCACATGGAATGTCGTGGTGGCACTTGGCATCGTCGGGTGCTGCCGCCTGTAGCGCTCTATCGCCTCAGCGGCCGTTTCTCTGGGGTGACGCCACACAACCACGTCGACCCGGTCGCCGGTGCGACACTCGCTCAACGTGCCGCGACGCGCCGTTATAGGCGCTCACCATCCTCAGTAGCGCGAGACAAAATGGGAGGCTTGCTATGCCTCATTATTATTTCCACGTGAGACGTGGCCAAGTCACCGTGCTCGACCAGGAAGGCATCGAACTCGCCGATGCTGTGGAGGCCGAAGTGGAGGGAGCAGAACGCGCGCATCGGCTCGTGAACGGGGCGTCCATGAACGGGGCGTCAATTGACGAGGCGTCCGCCAGCCGCGCGGGGGGGATAATCGTCGCTGACGATAATTGGGAAACCTTGTTTGAACTGCCGTTCTAGAAGCGAAACGGTGGTGCTTGGGGACTGGGGGGCGAGTGATGACTGAGCACGACGGGCAATTCGACTGCAATAGCAGCCAAGTCAGGGACGCCGAGCGGCGGCTGGCGGTCCAGCACGTCTTTATCGAGCGGCTACGCGCCTCAGGGAACGATACCCGTTCTGCCGAAAAGGCCTTGGAAGTCATGCGCGACATCCTGCGTGAGCTTTATTGCGCGCGTAGTCGGTTGCGACGCAAGGACGTGCCCCGCAAAGGCGCTCCGGGCGTGCTGCGCATTACAAAAACCGGGAGCAGGCGCTAACGGCCAACCCGTCGCGACTCGACGTGATCAATATCGAGAAGGGAGCGACCGCGCCCGGAGAAACAACCCCGAGCGCGGTCCAGGGAGTGCAGACGTTGCCCTGACCGGCAAGATGGGAAGGCCGGGCTTGTGTCTGCGAGCGCCGGTTGATGCTCCAAAGTTGGAATGGATCGCCTCTGCTTTCCCAAGCCAGGCGGCCATTCGGCCGGCATTCCTGATCACGGTAGGAAATGGCCGCGATCGGGCGATAGTTTTATCCCCATTTCAGGGGAGGACTTTGCAAGGCGAAAGCTGGGTTACACTCGGTACGTGGCTCTGCAAACAATCACTACGATATTCATAGTCGAGCCGAGAGGAGCTAACCGCAAAGGGGCAACGCAGCACGGTCGTCGTAAGGCGGCGCCTCGACGAGTAGCCGAAGCACGCTAACTTGTCGGGTTTAAACCGTTGAGAGCTTAGAGACGGCGCAGGCACTAGCTCGCGCCGCTCGGACTGCAATGCAACGGTAGGGCAAGTGCGCGCAGATTTAATCGCAATGGCGGCGTGGTGTTGAGCGTGCTCCACGGGACCCGCGTGACGATGAGCGCGATATCGCATGGCGGGCGTTACGAGGCCTTGCCGGGTTACTGAACGTGCGCATCGTTGACTGTTTCGGGGTTTCACCCGAGTGCTTTGCGACTGGGTAGCTGGCATGGGTTTCACTCCTCCAACACCGAATGAGTGAACCAGATGCGAACACAAGCAATTGCCGCCGTCATGGTGGTCGCAGCGCCGCTGTTGGTCCTTGGAAGCCTGCAAGCGGTAGCCTGCTGGGGCACAGCAGGCTATGGGTATCAGACCGCCGCCGTTACGCCCGTCGCCGTGCGTCGTCCCGTTGCCGCTGCCGCCGTAGTGCGCCGGAACTACGGCTATGGAGGGAGAGCTGTCGTGCCACGCGTGGGGTCGGGCGCCCGCATCGGCCGCACAGGCCCTGGCAACAGAGGTCTAGGAAGGTAAACTAAGCGAGTGGCAGCCCTCTCGGGCGGCGGTTGCCACTCTCGCTACAGAGATCCTCATCATAGCGCCCGGCGCATGTCGTCGTCATCGCGAACCTTCAAACAGCTTGCCTCGCTCCAAGTTGGGCGCGCTTCCACTCCGGGCATTTCGTCTTGCACAAGGCCGGCTGCGGACGCGCTCGATATGGCAGTATGTGGACGCTTACCGTCCTGACTTCTGGCTGCCGCGGCTTCGCCTCTGGCTCGAGGTCAAGCCGCATGCGCCAAACTGGATCGAACTCCGAAAGGCGGCACTGCTCGCGGAGTGCACCGGCTCTGCTGTCCTCATTTCCACAGGAGGACCGAGCATCGTCGAGAGAAGGCGTACGTGCAGTGCAAGCTGAAAGAGCACTACGGTATCGAATGCATCGCGCACCACCAGGCGACCAAGCCCCGGGAGCTAGTTGCCGCGAAGGGAGGTAATTAGCCTCTCATGCTTCCCCCGAGCTTCCCCAGTGCCGGCGCGGCGAAGCAGCCCCACCAGAAACCCCCACCGTTACTGGGCTTTAGCTGCTTCCCCACTTTTCACCACCTGTTTGGATAATTGCATCACGCCGTTCTCCTCTCCAACTTTGTGAGCTGCCCCGCAAAAGAATCCCCCGCGTGCCGATTTACTTCACCTCGGCGATGAGTTTCACGCCCAGCACCCCGATGACACCGGCGGCCAGGCGATCGATCAAGGGCTTGGCTCCGAGATACCTGCGGCGCGGACCCTCGGATGAGAACACGATAGCAACGATCGCATACCACCCTGTTTCGATGAGAAAGATCGTGGGCAACGTCACCCATGCGACCCAGGTCGGCGGATCGACCGGCAGCAACGCGGTGAAAATGCTGGCATAGGCAATGGCCGTTTTGGGATTGCTCAGTTGCGTCGCCAGACCGACGAGAAGGAACTTGCGTAAGCTCCCTGATGCATCCGCAGAAATCTGGCCTATCGTTGTCGGTTCGCTGGCGCCTCTCCAAAGCAGCACCGCAAGGTAGATCAAATAGGCGCCACCTCCGATCTTCAATCCAAGATAGGCCCATGGCACCGCGGTCAGAACCATATGCAGACCAAGCAGCGCCGCACTCGCGAACATGAGCCCGCCCAAGCCCATGCCGACAGCAGTTACAATGCCTGCGGGACGGGACACGGCGATCGACGTGCGTGCAACGTATACGAAACTAGGGCCAGGACTGATGGCGCCGATCAGGATGGCCCCGCAGATGGCACCTATTGGGATCAACAGTTCCATGGCTCGTGCCTCGCTGACGTGGCGTGTCCGCGCCCTCTCCCTCTCAGCGCATGACAATAACGGAAAGATTTGCTGAGCAGAGGACAAAGTGTAGCTGCGGCGGCCGGAACTCATGCATGCCCAGGTGCCAATCTCCTATTGCGTTTTGGGTGCTCAAGTCGCCGTTCGGTTCCAAGGCCACGCCTAGCGTTCCGCGCCAGCGCCTTGCAGCTCCGCCGGTCTACTGTTGAGCACCTCTCTTGTGCCCAAATTCCTGGCGAAGTTGCTGCTCCAGGGCTGGAGGGGTCGTGATATGGCCGGCGTTGCAAAGATCGTGGCAGTAGGATGATCGAAGGTTCCTGTCATTGCGGCGCCGTCCGCTGGAGTTTTGCCGGAACCCCTGAATCGGCCACCGCCTGCAACTGCACGGTCTGCCGACGCTATGGAGCGCTCTGGGCCTATGACTACGAAAACGAGCGCATCGGAGTATCGGGCCCCACTCGGGTCTATGCCTGGGGAAGTCGGACGCTCGGCTTTCATTTTTGCGCAGACTGCGGCTGCGTAGCCTATTGGCGCGCGCTCGCGCCCCGTGACGATGGCCGTCGCCGCATCGCGGTCAATTTGCGGCTCGCGGAACTCGCAGTGGTGGGTGCTATCGTCCTGGATCACTTCGACGGACTTGTCAGTTTTCATGACCTCGATCGCGACGGACGCCGCGTTGTGGATGTGTGGTTCTAACGAGGACTGCTGCACAAGCTCACAAACCTAAATGGGGTTGTCACCGGAGCAGGCCTGGGCGGGGCAGAAGCTCGCCCAGGCCTTAACATGTAGGATTAGCGACGCGCCTCGATAATCAGATTAAATGGCGTCTCGGCGGCCCGACGCACGGTGCCGAACCCGGCTGATTTCAGCACGGACTCGAGCTGCCTCGGGCCCGCCTGGGCGCCAAGCACGTGAGTGCCCCTTTCTGAGATCGCGTGCGCGCAGCACATGGTTGTCGATGCGGCGTAATAGAGCCGGCCGATCGCATTGATGTTGTCCTCGACACGGTCGGCGGCGAAGGGCTCAATCAGCAAAAGCGTGCCGTCCCCCGCCATCGCCGTTGTCGCGTACCGCGCCGCTTCGACGGGTCGACCCATGTCGTGCAGGCAGTCAAAGAAGCAGATCAGGTCGTAGCCGCGCTTGGGGTAGGCATCGGCGCGAGCGACCTCGAAGCTAACGCGATCGGCAACGCCAGCGTTGCGGGCGACCTGGCGGGCGACGGCAATCGAGCCGTCATGGACGTCGAAGCCCCAAAACCGGCTGTTGGGGAATGCCTCGGCCATCAGTACGGTCGAATGGCCGTGCCCACAGCCGACATCGGCAACCTTGGCGCCCTCCTCCAGCTTTCTGATCACGCCGGTCAACGCCGGCAGCCAGTCCTTGACGAGACTCGCGCTGTAGCCGTTGCGGTAGAATGCCGCCACACCACAGAACAAACCCTCGCTGTGATCGCCCCAACTCACACCCTTGCCCGTCTTGAAGGCCGTGAGTGATTTTTGCTCGTCGGCCCACATAGACGCGACCACCTGCCAGGCGTGCGGCAGGAACAGTGGGCTCGTGTCGTCAGCAAGGATCGCGGCCTGCTCCGGCGTCAACTCGTAAGTCGCGGACGCAGGATGATAGTCGACATAGCCTCCTGCGACCTGAGCGTTGAGCCACTCACGGACATAGCGCTCGCCGCAGCCGCTGCGCTTGGCCACCTCCTGCGAGCTTAGTGGGCCTGCGCCTGCCATCGCCTTGTAGAGACCGAGCTTGTCACCAAAGCTCACCATCACCCCACCGTAGCCGGCGGAAAGGTCCCCGAAGAGGCGTCCAAACAGCATCTCGAGTTTCTGTTGCTTGACCGTCATGGCATTTTTCCTGTTTCGCACTCCGGCGCCCTGTGCGCGGGAAGTGACGGGAGAATTGACGGTTGCTAACCTGGTTGGTGAGTGTGAAACGGGCCAGCAACGGTTCGTTCATGCCAAGAAGGCTCTCCCATGTCGGCAAAGACCCGGCCGCTTCACGTCAGCCTTGTCGCCATTCCCGATGCGGTCATCTCGACGCTGACTGGCATTTACGATGTATTGGGCTCCTTTCGCATGCTCGGCCGCGCCGAGCCGTCGATGCCTGACGAGCCGCCGTTCACCATCGAGATCGTCGCCACGCAACGCGGTAGTGTGGCGTTGGCGAGCGGCGTGCCCGTGGAGGCTCGCCGTGCCGTGTCGGAGATCGCCACAACGGATATCATCATCGTGCCGTCGGTCCTGGTCGGCGCCGACGGCTGGACGCGTGGCCGCTATGCCGAGATCGTCGACTGGGCCACGCGAATGCATGCCGAGGGCGCGCTCCTGTGCTCGGCCTGCTCGGGCGTGTTCCTGCTCGCCGAGACCGGGCTCTTCGACGGCCAGGAGACCACCGTCCACTGGGCCTATGCTGGAGAGTTCGGACGCGTGTTTCCACGCGTGCCGTTGCAGCCCGATCGGGTGCTGGTCGTCTCGGGCGAGCGCGAAGAGCTTGTCACCTCCGGCGCCTCGATGACCTGGCACGATCTCGTGCTCTATCTGATCGCCCGGCACGTCGGCGCAACGGCCGCGCAAACCGTGGCGCGGTTCTTCGCCTTGCAATGGCACCATGAGGGGCTCGCGCCCTACATCGTCTTCCAGGGTCGCAACAATCACGGCGATGCAGCGATCGCGGATGCCCAGGCCTGGCTATCGACCCACTTCTCCGTCGGCAGTCCGGTCGAGGAGACGGTCCGCCGCTCAGGTCTCGCCGAGCGCACATTCAAACGGCGCTTCACCGAGGCAACAGGTTTGGCGCCGATCGACTACATCCAACGCCTGCGCATCGAGGACGCCAAGCGTCGGCTCGAGCGCACGGATGCCCCGGTCGACGAGATCAGTTGGCAGGTCGGCTACGAGGATGCTGCATTCTTCCGTCGCCTCTTCAAGCGGGTCACTGGACTGACGCCGGGCGCCTACCGTCGACGCTTTCAGCTCCCGTCCTTCGCCCGCTCGCAGCGCAAGTGACCTGTGCCTGGGAGCAAGACGAGCAGCGCGCGATGCATTGCCTGTAGCGGCGTAAAAGGTCCTGGCAGCCCGTCGGCGTAAGCCACGCACATTCACGTCAATGTCCCCTCCGCCGGAGCGGCGTCTGTCCGCGCGATAGCCGCGGCGTGCGCCATCGATATCGATATCCACCCGGGTACGCCGATCGGCCTTTTTGCGGTCGCCACGCCTGTCGTCCACGTCGACATTTCTGCGTTGCTCGCTTCTCGCCCCCTCACCACGCGCCCCTTTGTCGCCCGAGCGCTGTGTGCCGCGACGGCGCAGGCCACAGGCAAGATCCCAGCCACCGGCCGGGAACCTGGGTTGCGTGAAACGCGCACGGTGCCAACTTACGTTGGACCTCGGGCATGGCGGCGCGCGTGGTAGAGTTGGCAGCTTTCGCCGCAAACTGACACCCGACGTTCACCCATCCATCCCCTTCCACAACCCACATTGCGCATGCTCGACATTATCAATCTGGCGCTACCCTTTTTCGGTATGATCTTCATCGGCTTTGTGTGCGGCAAGTGGCGACGCATTCCCGATGAGGGGCTCGCCTGGATGAACTTTTTCATCCTTTACGTCGCCCTCCCGGCTCTGTTCTTCCGCATCCTCTCCAAGACGCCGCTGGAGCAGCTGGCGCAATTCGACTTCATCATGGCAACGACGCTGGCGACCGCCAGCACCTTTACCCTCGCCTTTATTGTTGGCCTCTTCCTGCGGCACGGCCGGATCGGGGAAGCAACGCTGGCCGGTGTGGCCGGCGGCTTCGGCAACGTCGGCTACATGGGGCCAGGGCTGGCATTGGCGACGCTCGGTTCCGAGGCGGCCGTGCCGGTAGCCTTGATCTTTTGCTTTGATGCCCTTTTGATTTTCGTGATGGTCCCGTTGTTGATGGCCTTCAGCAAGACCACAAACACCAGCGTCGGTCGGGCGCTCAGGGGTACCGTGCGGAGCGTTGCCCTCAATCCGCTCCTCCTCGCCGCCGCGCTCGGGACTGGCGCTGCAGCCCTCCAATTCGAGCCGCCAGTGGCGGCCGACCGCCTGCTGCAGTTTCTTTATACGTCGGCGGCACCCTGCGCTCTTTTTGCGCTCGGCGTCACGGTCGCGCTCCGGCCCGTCGGCCGCATGTTTCCGGACGTGCCGCTGCTCGCTGCCGTGAAGCTCCTCATCCATCCAATACTTGTGCTCTTGCTGCTGCGGATGTTCGGCCCGTTTAGCCCCATCTGGACCGGCACGGCGGTGCTGATGGCGGCACTGCCGCCGGCCCTTACCGCCTACGTCTTCGCGCGCCAGTATGGTATTTGGATCGAGCAAGCCTCCAGCGTGGTGCTGTTCGGCACCCTCGGCTCGGTTGTGACTTTGATCATCGTGATATGGCTGGTACAGACCGGGTCGCTGGCGCGTCTGGCCGTGGGGTGACAAAGTCCCCGCCTTGGCTCTGCCGAGGCTGTGCGACGTTGGCGTCAGGCAAACCCGTTTGCTGTCGGCTCGCCTCGTTTACGGCTTCGTGCGCTTGAATGTAATGAGGACGTATCCGGAGCCAGTTTTTGCCGCGAACGCGGCGGGCCGGGTCTTCGCCAGATTTGCGGCGTTGTCGCAGATTGTCAGCGTGTCGCCGTCGAGGACATAGATACCCTTCCACGCCTTCCCGGTCAGTGCCCCTTGCCGATGCTCGAAGTCGATGGCCGTCGGCTTCGCGCCTGCGTGCATGCGGAGGGCTCCCGCGTAGAGCGACTTGCCAGCCTGCGACTGGATCTGAAAACGATTGCCCGTAACGGAGAGCCGATGTCCAACAACGTCATCGGCGGCCTTGCCATCGCGTTCTGCCTTGGTCGCCGTCCAGGTTCCCTGCAGCTTCGTTTGAACGGCCTCGGCCGGCTGGGCCCAGGCAAGAACACATCCGGTCAGCACCGGCGTCAGCCAGTGCATGACACCTCTCCGGCTAGGGTGCATGGCTCGCCATCTCCATAAACCAGGCGCTCATCATCGCGCCAAGAGGACCCTGGCCAACTCCGGGCGAGACCACGATCGGCATAAACCATGGCGCAGCTGGAGGGAAAACCCCAAGGCAAGGCGCGTCAGCCCCGCAAGGGAGTGCCGGGGGCGGAGCTCGACGCCAGGCCGCTGCTTGCGGAAAAAACGCCGCCGACGCGACGACGGCGCTCGTCGCCAGTCTTGCAACCGACGGAACCGTGGGTCAGGGTCGCAGGAGCGTTCTTTGCAGCCTAGGTTGCTGGTCTCAATACGGGCTGGCGACAGCGGAGCGCAAATGTCCAACCGGACGCTGCGAGTTAAATGCAGATCACCAACGTCGCGCTTTTGTGTCTGTCGGCTGCGGACCACAATCTCGCGGTTTCTCGAGGCGGTCGGCTGCGCACATAAGAGCTTAAGAGGCGAGCCATGAACGACCTGCGCATCAGGACGATGCGGCCAGACGAGATCTCAATCGCCGTCGACTGGGCGGCGGCCGAAGGCTGGAACCCCGGCCTCGCCGACGCCACCTGCTTCGCCACGGTCGACGGGGACGGCTTTCTTATCGGCGAACTCGACGGGGCTCCGGCCGCAACCGTCTCCTGCGTCAATTACGACGCCACATTTGCTTTTCTCGGCTTCTACATCGTGCGCGAAGATCTCCGCGGTCGTGGCTACGGCCTCCGTCTATGGAACGCAGCCATCGCGCACGCTGGCGCGCGCGTGATCGGCCTCGATGGTGTGGTGGCGCAGCAGCAGAACTACCAGAAGTCGGGATTTGCGCTCGCCTACGCCAACGTCCGCTACGGCGGCAGGGTCGCCGCCCCACATGCGGCGGGGACGAGTATCAGTGCGCTAACCGACGTGCCATTGGCGACTGTGGAGGCCTACGACAGCACGGTGTTCCCGGCCCGACGCAGCGCGTTCCTGCGCGCCTGGATCGGGTCGCCCGCACATGTCGGGCGCGCGCTCGTACGCAATGGCCAGCTTGCAGGTTGGGGCGTGATCCGCCCGTGCCGGCAGGGTCGCAAGATCGGCCCGCTGCTGGCCGACGACCGCGCCGCCGCCGAAGCGGTGGTAGCAGCCTTGCTGGCGGGCGTAGGCGGTGGTGAAGTCTTCCTCGACGTTCCAAGCATCAACCGGGAGGCGGTCTCGTTGGCGCAAGGCTTAGGGCTCGTGCCGGTGTTTGAGACTGCGCGCATGTATACCGGCACCATCCCACCCTTGCGACTGCAGCGGATCTTTGGCGTCACCAGCTTCGAGCTGGGGTAGCGTGAAGCACCACCTCTTGAAGTTTGCTTTTCTCTCCGGCGATGGCACGACAGCCGGCAGCGGCACGGCGAATGCTCGCCTGTTTCCGGGATCGAGCAGGCAAGACATTCGTCCGTGGCTCTGTCGGAAATGTCCCCGATGCCTCGCTTGACTCGCCGCTGAACCGGCGCGACCTTGGCGTGCTCGCGGAGGACACGATGACGGTGACCATTAAGGACCTGGAAGCGTTCGCTGATGGCTGGAATCGCCACGACGTCGACTTCCTCATGACCTTTATGACCGAAGACTGCGTCTTCGAGACGAGCGCGGGGCCGGAGGCCTCCGGCAAGCGCTACGTGGGTCGGGAGCAGGTGCGCGACGGCTTCGCCGGCGTGTTCAGGCGGTTTCCCGACGTGCATTTCGGCAACGCTCGGCACTTCGTATCGGGCGATCGCGGCTTGTCGGAGTGGCTCTTCACGGCCACAGCCCCGGATGGCAAGAAAATCGAGGTCACTGGGTGCGACGTGTTCACCTTCAAGGGTGACAAGATCGCCGTAAAGAATTCATACCTTAAGAACCGGACGACTTAGCGCGTGAGCTCATAAGATAAGAAGCGATCGCACTGAAGTTACGCGAGCCCGGCCAAGCTCTCGACGTGAACCAACGCCAGCATTCGCCCAGAGAGCAGACGCAGTGGCCTAGCCGCAGGCAAGGGTGGTTTCACAGATCAGCCGAACGTGAACGCAAAGGCCTCCACGTCAGGACCGAGAAACTCGATCTCGAACAGTCGATCGGCGATGGGTTTCGGTTGCCGTAACAATTGGTACAGACGCTGTTCGACCACTGTGCCGTGGCCTTGTTCGTCAACGTCACCTCCGCGAGCCGCGCCTGGCGGCTGTCCATCGATCAGCACGCGAAATCGCACGGGCGTTCCTGGTGTTTTTGGACCCATGACGAGATGAAGATCGCGCGCATGAAAGCGGTAGGCGATGCGTCCATCGCTCTTATTCAGCGCAGCGGCTTCTTTCATCAGCGTCCAGTTACCTGACAAGGCCCATTCATTGAGGCGCAAGCGCGCAGGCAATTCGTAGGTGCGCGCTTTGTCCATGGCTGCGCCGCCGGGCGACGCAAAGTTCTGAGTGCGCTCATAGCCGACGTAATTTTCTCCCGACCTCAGGGTGCCCCAATCCGCGGCCGCCTCGAGACCGTGGCCGTCGACCGATACCGGTTGCCGGTCGATGCCACCAACTCCGGCCTCGGCCAGCAGCTGCTGAATGATCATTTCCGACTGTTCGTACGAGCCCTCGCCAAAGTGATGATGGCGAACACGCCCTTGCGAATCGACGAAATACAGCGCCGGCCAGTATTGGTTCCTGAAAGCACGCCATATGCGATGGTCATTGTCGACGGCGACGGGGTAGTCGACCCGCATGTCTTTGACAGCCCAACGAACGTTGCTCAGGTTCTTTTCAAATGAGAATTCCGGCGCATGCACGCCGATCACCACCAACCCGAGGTGCCGATATTTCTCAGCCCAGGCGCGAACATAAGGAAGGGTGCGCAACCAGTTGATGCAGGTGTACGTCCAAAAATCGATGAGAACGACTTTG
Organism: uncultured Alphaproteobacteria bacterium; assembly: GCA_963820375.1. Lineage (GTDB taxonomy): Bacteria > Pseudomonadota > Alphaproteobacteria > Rhizobiales > Hyphomicrobiaceae > AWTP1-13. The sequence continues at coordinate 20,144 of CAWFZX010000019.1, forward strand.
CCGCGCAGATCCGACGCGGTCAGCGGCGGCGAATTGAGCCATTCGCTCGTCCCTTCGAGGGAGGCCAGTTCGGGTTCACCGGCAGGTCGCGCGTTGAAAAATCCGTGGAGAAACGGAGCCCGGACCCCATTTGATGTCGTAGCCTGCGGCACGCTTGTGTCTCCTACAAAGCCTGCGATCGCTGCCCCGATTGCGGTGGCGAGTACGGCGCCCACCAGAAGTCTGTTTGGTTTCATCAACCCATGCCTTCTCTAGGCTCGCGCTGCCGCCATACGGCCATGCAGGCCCTTCAGTGCGTCGTTGCCGCTCATCGCGGCAGCTCCTTGCCGGTCTGCTCTGCCACCATGTATTCGGCGTACCAGTCCGGCCAGTTGGCATCGCGCTGGCCTGTCCGCTTCTCGTGCTCGCCGTGCGCGGTCGCGGCGCGTCGGAACGCGGCTGCCAGGTCAGCCACCGAAGAGAAAGACATTTTATCCGCCTCCACGCGTCCTGGGTACCGTGCGGTGATCTCCTGCAATAGCCAGCTGTTGCCGTCCGGATCGCTGAACGTAGCGAACGAGACGTAGCTGCGGCCCTGCGGGTCCCGGCCCCTGACTGGCGGCTGTCCGGGACCGGCGCGGTGGAACACTTCGCTCACCTCGACACCACGGCCGGCGAGTTCTGCGCGCGCTGCCTCGATGTCGGATACGACGAGAAAAACCCCGCTCGCCGAGCCTGGTGCGGCGGATGTAACACCCTTGCCGAAGTGGATCGACGCCGGCGAGCCCGGCGGCGTGAACTGCACTCCCCGAAACGTGTCACCGACGATAAAATCGGCGTCGAGCCTCCAGCCCAAGCCGGCGTAGAAGCGCTTGGCACGTTCCACATCCGAAACAGGGATGGCGACAACTTCGAGCTTCATGTCGACGGGTCGCACTTTTGCCGTCTTGTTTGCAGCTTCGCCGCGCACTTGGCTCCTGGACATGACAGCCTCCGCAAGTTTGCTGATGGTGCGTAGATCGCTCAATTGACCAGTGTGAGGAACGGTTTGCCTTTTCGACCATTGGCGGCGGGCAGCAGCCGCGGCCGACCTTCTTCACGAAGCGGCGTGTTCCGACCACGATCAGAGGAGCTTAAGACCAATCGTAAGCCATTCACGGGTTCGTGCCTGGGATGCGCCAAGACGGCCGACGGTAGGTAGATGCCGGCAGAGACACTATCCGTGCAAGCGCCGAGACCCAGAGCGCACATGACCTGATGGAGCGACTAGGGTTTAGTCGTGGTCGGGCAGCGTCCTGAATTTTGTCGGACGCAAGTCTGCGTTCCGATCCATTCGGCGCACACTGTATGGGAAAAGCGGCCGCCAGACGTGCGCGTAACGCACGATTGGCGATTTGCTGAGTGTCCAGGCGCCTACGGACTTGGCGAGCCTCACTCCGAGGGTTTTTGCGAATGGACCGACCATTCTGATGACGATAACCATGCCGATGACCATATACGCACCGTCGTCTGGCAGTGCTGCAGCTGCAGTACAGGCGCAGACCGACCGCTACGATTTGTTGGCCAATTAACGCTATGGCAGAGAACCGGCCGACATCAGGAACGACAAAGCTGCTGAGGGGTGAATTACTTTCATTGGCGCGCGGCCCGGACGTCCCCACTGATCAACACACGTGGGACGAAGGTGGGGATCGCGGGGCGTTGCAGTGGGGTAATCCCGGGCGACAACCGCCTTTGCTGGGGCCCTGCCTTGGCGGCGATGTTGGGCGACCTTTTGACCCCTCGATAGGCTACGACGTCTCAAACCCCCGCGGTGGTCACCTGCCGAAGCCGACTTGAATTGCCTATTCAGCGCGCGGTGCTTCCAGCGCTCTGGAGCCTATCAATATTCCAGCCAGGAGCTTGGATACCAATGTCCCCAGACCCGACCAGCGCAAACTCTGCTTCCGTGACGTTGACGGTGAACGGGAAAAGGCATGTGCTGGCGCTTGATCTGCGCTCGACGCTGCTAGACGTGCTGCGCGAGCACCTCGACCTGACCGGCACCAAGAAGGGTTGCGATCAGGGGCAATGCGGCGCTTGCACGGTCCTGATCGACGGCCGGCGTGTGGTTTCCTGCCTGACTTTGGCCGTTACAAAGGACGGCGCGAGCGTCACAACCATCGAGGGGCTGGCGAAGAATGGCGGGCTGCATCCGCTGCAGCAGGCGTTCATCGATCACGACGCCTTCCAGTGCGGTTACTGTACTCCCGGCCAGATCTGTTCCGCAGCCGGCCTGATCGCCGAGGGCAGGGCCAGGACGGCGAACGAAATCCGTGAGCTGATGAGCGGCAATATCTGCCGCTGCGGCGCCTATACCAACATTGTCGCCGCCATCCAACAGGTGATGGGGCGGCCGTCATGATCGGCTTCGAGTATGCGCGTGCCAGCAACATCGCGGATGCGGTGAGCCTCATGGCCGCAAGCCCAGGCGCAAAATTCATTGCCGGTGGCACCAATCTTGTCGATCTCATGAAGATGCACGTCGAGCGGCCGGCCAAGCTGATCGACGTCTCCAAGCTTCCCCTGGACAAAGTGGAGGAGACGGCCGGCGGCGGCCTTCGCATCGGCGCGCTCGTGCGCAACACCGATCTCGCCTACCACCCGCTGGTCGAGCGGCGCTATCCGATGCTTTCGAGCGCGATCATGGCAGGCGCCTCTCAGCAGCTGCGCAACATGGCGTCCGTCGGCGGCAATCTCCTGCAGCGCACACGCTGCGCCTATTTCTACGACCTGGCGACGGCGTGCAACAAACGCGAGCCGGGTGCCGGCTGCGCTGCGATCGGCGGCCACAACCGCATGAACGCCATCCTGGGCACCAGCGATGCCTGCATCGCGGTGCATCCCTCCGACATGTGTGTGGCCCTGGCGGTGCTGGAGGCAACGGTGCATGCGACGGGTCCGCGGGGCGATCGCGCTATCGCGCTATCGGACTTTCACAGGCTCCCCGGCGACACGCCGCAGCGCGAGGCCAACCTCGAAGACAGCGAACTCATCACCGCGGTCGAGCTGCCGCCACAAGGGTTCGCGCACAACTACACCTATATCAAGATCCGCGACCGTCTCTCTTATGCGTTCGCGCTGGTTTCAGTTGCGGTCGGCATCGAGCTCGACGGCGGCACGATCAAGCAGGCACGCTTCGCGCTCGGCGGCGTCGCGCACAAGCCTTGGCGCAACGCTGCCGCCGAAGCGGCACTCGACGGCCAACCGGCCAGCGCGGCCGCCTTCGCGCAAGCCGCTGATATCCTCCTGAGCGAGGCCAAGGGCTTTGGGCACAATACCTTCAAGATCGACCTTGCGCGCCGCGCCGTCGTTCGAGCGCTGACCCAAGCCGCACGCGGCACCCCGCAATCGCAGTCCGACAAGAAAATCGCGTGAGCGCCCCATGCAGAAATACATTGGCACCCCCACGTCCCGCGTCGACGGCATCGCCAAGGTCACAGGCGACGCCAAGTATGCCGCCGATTTCAACGTTCCGGGCCTCGCGCATGTGAGCGTTGTGTGCTCGACGATCGCCAGGGGCCGGATCACGCGCATCGACACCAGCGCCGCCACGCGTGTCAAAGGCGTGCTCGCCGTGCTCACGCACGAGAACCGACCGCCCATGGCAGACAACGATCAGGCCTACAAGGACGAGGTGGCTCCGGACGGTTCGCCCTATCGGCCGCTGTACGACGGCAAGATCCTGTTCGACGGCCAGCCGATCGCGCTGGTAGCCGCCGAGACCTCGGAGATCGCGCGCTTCGCCGCCTCGCTGGTCAACGTGGCATACCAAAAGGAGTCGCACGCCACAGACCTATACCGCGAGCGCAAAGCGGCCGTGCCGGTCAGAGCCCCGACCAGCCCGATGGAGGCTGCGTTCGCGCCCCCGAAGCGGCGCGGCAACCCGGAGCAAGCGCTTGCTGCCGCCGCCGTGCGCCACCAGGCGGAATACTATGTGCCGATCGAGCACCACAACCCGATGGAACTCTATGCCTCGACGGTGATCTACGAGGCAGGCGGCAAGCTCACGGTCTACGACAAGACCCAGGGCGTGCAGAACGTGCACAAGTATCTGTGCAACGTGTTCGGCCTGAAGCCTGAGGATGTGCGCGTCATGTCGCCGTACATGGGCGGCGGCTTCGGCTCGGGGCTGCGCCCGCAGTTCCAGGTGGTGCTGGCGGTGCTGGCGGCGCGCGCCCTGCGTCGCTCGGCGCGGGTCGTGCTGACGCGCCAGCAGATGTATGTGCTGGGCTACAGGCCGGCGATGATCCAAAATATTGCGCTCGGCGCGAACAAGGGCGGAACGCTCGATGCGATCACCCACGACGCCGTTACGGTCACCTCGCAATATGAGGACTTCCACCGGCAGGAAACGGGCTGGTCCGGTCTTCTTTACAAATGCGCCAATGCCTCGTATGCGCACAAGCTGGCGCGGCTCGATCTCGCAACAGCATGCGACATGCGCGCCCCCAGCGCCGCGCCAGCGCTTTTTGCACTCGAATCGGCAATGGACGAGATTGCGGTCGCCCTCGAGTTCGACCCGCTGGAGCTTCGCCTGCGCTGCTATTCGGACCGCGACCAGCACGACGACCGGCCCTACAGCAGCAAAGCGCTGCGCGAATGCTACCGCCAGGGGGCGGAAGCCTTCGGCTGGGGCAAGCGCAACCCCAAGCCGCGCTCGATGCGCGACGGCACCGACCTGGTCGGCTGGGGCATGGCGACCGGAGTGTGGGAGGCCCTGCAGGTGCCGATCACAGTGCGCATCTCGCTCGGCGCCAACGGCCACGCCGAGATCGCCTGCGCGACCTCCGACATCGGCACGGGCACTTACACCATCATGGCGCAGGTCGCGGCCGAAATGCTCGGGCTGCCGCTCGATTGCGTCAGCATCAAGATCGGCGACTCGCGGCTGCCGCAGTCGCCGGTGGAGGGCGGATCGTGGATAGCAACCTCGGTAGCGAACGGTATCGCGGCGACGGCGGAGGCGATCCGCGGGGAGCTGTTGCGGCTGGCCGGGCAGATGCCAAATTCACCGCTCGCCAACGCGGCAGTGGGTGATGTCGCGCTGGTGGACGGCAGGCTGGCGAGCAGGCGGGATGCCTCACGCGCGGTGTCCGTCGCCGACGTGATGCGACACGCCGCCGTGGACCGCATCGAACGAGAGCTGACCACCAACCCCACGGCCGATCACTCCCGCGCGCAGAATGCGCATTCGGCCATATTTGCCGAGGTGAGGGTGGACGAGCAGCTCGGCGTCATACGCGTGGGCCGCGTGGTGAACGCGGTGGCCGCCGGCCGTATCCTGAACCCGAAGACCGCGGGCAGCCAGATGCTCGGTGGCGTGGTCTGGGGCATCGGCATGGCGCTGCACGAGGAGACGGTGATCGATCACCGCTTCGGTCGCATCATGAACGCCAACATCGCCGAGTACCACGTACCGGTGCATGCCGATGTGCACGACATCAAGGTGATCTTTGTCGACGAGCAGGACGACAGCAATCCGCTGGGGCTTAAAGGCGTCGGCGAGATCGGCATCGTCGGGGTCGCGGCCGCAATCGCCAACGCTGTCTATCACGCGACCGGCAAGCGCGTGCGCGACCTGCCGATCTCCTTGGACAAGCTGAACAGATGAGCCCCTGTTTGTTGCCCAATGCGTCGCGGCGAAGGGACCGCAACGTTTCAAGTGTCAATCTGCGTGCTGCGCGAACTCCAGGGCGCCATTGGCAAGCTTGCAGAGCGGGCACCCCGTCAATCTAGCAACGCGCCGAAGGCCGATCGGGATCGTCACGTTCGCTGGGACGCGCCTCGGCCTTTTCACTGCTCACCGCCGTGTCGTTCAGGACACCGAGCGGGCCGCCCCCGTTACAAGGGTCGAGCGTCGAGAGAAGAGCTCAGCCAAATTCAATGGCTTGCGCCACGCGGGCTGGGTCGCGCCCTGGCCTGCGCGCCCCTGTGGCGTCCGTTTTCGGGCCGCTGTTGCCTCCGCAACACATATTCTCTGACTGAGATTAGCTAAGCTCGGCCCATTGCTAGTTGTATTGCGTAGGATAGCGTCATGCGTGTTTCGATGGTCGGTCTCATTGCCCTCATTCTGGCCTCCTCGTCGGGGGCGCTGGCGCAGGGAACACCCGGTAGGCCCGGCGAGGAACCTTTTGCCTGGACCGGGCTCTACGTCGGCGTAAACGCCGGCTATGGCTGGGGTCGCGCCTCCACGGATGCCTCATCAACGACAACCATCGCTGGCGTGTCCTCAACGGTCACCGGCAACGTGACCGCCGACGTCGAGGGATGGCTTGGCGGTGCCCTGATTGGCCATAACTGGCGATCGCAACGCTGGATCTACGGCGTGGAGGCTGATTTCCAGTGGACCGGCCAGGACGGGGACATTTCCGGTTGCGCAGGGCTTCGCTGCGCGACACTCAGCTACGATCTCGACTGGTTTGGAACAGTGCGCGGTCGCCTGGGCTATCTTCTGCAACCACGGTCTCTGCTCTATGTCACCGGTGGCTTGGCCTATGGCCATATCAGCACCGAGCTTTCGACATTCGCGCTGCCAACAGCTGCGTCATTTAACAGCTCGGGGGGGGCCGCGAGCGATAGCGCGACAAGGGCCGGCTGGGTCATCGGCGGCGGCTTGGAAAGGGCATTAGACCGGAATTGGACGTTGCGGGCCGAGTATCTTTACATGGACCTCGGCACGATCGCGCGTGCGGGAAGCATCGAGACATCGGCGTCGCCCGCGGCGGGACCGGAGTGCTTGACGGACGTGGTGGAAACCAAGAAAACCGCACGGACGGACTTCACCGACCAGATCTTCCGCATTGGGCTGAGCTATCGGTTTGCCGAGCCCTACACGCCGCTCAAGTAGGAAGCAGGCAAACCCCCATTTGCACCAAGCCGCGGAAGCTGCGCGCCACAGCCACGCCATCAGCGGATGCGTGCCGCTCATCTCGTTCTAGACCGGCGCCGGCCACGGCGAAGTGGCCGAGGGCCGGACATCGACCGCCCCAGACTACGGCGCGTTGCAAAGGCCCCACGACAGCAGCGCAACTGTTAGCAGCCACAGCGCAACGATCACCACCGCCGCGATTTTGCTAACGGGGCGCTCGGCAATCAATGTCGCACGCGCGCGCCGCTCCGCCAGCACCGCTGGATCAATCAGGCGCAGGACGCCCGCGATCGCCAGCGGCAGCAAGATCAGCTCATCAAGATAGCCAACAATCGGGATGAAATCGGGAATAAGATCAATTGGCGAGAGCGCATAGGCGGCAACGATGCCCGCCAGCGCCTTAGCGTACCAAGGAACGCGTGGATCGCGCGCGGCCAGATAAAGCGTGATCGCATCACGCTTTAGGGTCTGCGCCCACCGCTTCAGTGTGTCCAACCAGCGCGGCATGGCGCAGCCTATCATGGCCCCACGAAAAGCCCGGGCGGCTGCGGATGACCGACGGCTGTGCGCTGGATCGGGAGCTGAGTCGCCACAGCAGCCGTTGCAGCTGTGCCGATGAGCGCGTGGCACTTGCCTCTGGGAGGCGAAGCCAGGGCTACCCGCAAGGCCATCCTGCAACAAACTGGCAGCGAGCAGAAGCCTCGCCCGCCTGCTATGCTGGGCGGGTCACGCGAGGCCTCCATGCCCTTAGCCTTTTTACCCATTACCGCGCTGCCTGAAATCCGCGAGCTTATCGACACGGCCGAGCACAGCCTCAAGGCCGACATCTCCCGCATCAAAAAGCTCCTCGCCGATCCACGAGCAACGCTCCCCCCCGCAATCGTTGCGCTCACCCTGCAAGAGGCAAAAGATGCCCTTGTCCTTCTCGCCGCTCATTCACGGCAGCTCAACCAATGGCAAAAACAGGATCTTAGTGTCACCGAACTCACGGAAGTGCGGCGTCTGCAAACCATCATTCCAAAAATCCGCCCCCTGATTCAGCGCATGATCGCGCTGGCGACCGAACTCGACCAACGTGCCAAAACCGGTGTTGCGTCTCCACGCAAACAATGGCGGCACTGAGGTTGGCTGAGCGGTTGCCGACGCTGCCCGCTTGCTCGCCCTGCCGCAAGGTGGCGAACAATATTGCGGCGGCGTTGCTGTCGCGCACAGCGCCGCTTGCAGGTGTCGGCAGCCATGGTGCAAGGCCTCCCCTGCGGGCGGCCTGCCGTCTCACGCAGGGAAAGGATGGCGCCGTCCTGACCCACACCACACCGGCACCATCGCGCCGTGGGGACTGCTCGCCACGCGCCAGGCCGCGGCATGACTGCCAATTCGGCGATCCAGACGGTCGCGGCAGCCGTTGCCGCTTGACGCAAGCCCAAGCAAGATGCGCCCGTTCCCTGGCGAAAGGCCCCGCGCGGCATGATGCCCTCAGGACTCGATCAACTGGCTGCTCAAGTTCGGCAGGATTTCGCGCGTCTGAACTTTCCCAACGCCAACTGGGTCCCGGCGCTGGCAGGGCCCGACGGCAAGCCGATGCTCGACGTGCTTGTTGTCGGCGCCGGCATGTGCGGGCAAACGGCGGCCTTCGCGCTGGCGCGCGAGGGCGTACGCAGCACGCGCATCGTTGATCGCGCGCCCCGCGGGCGAGAGGGCCCCTGGGGCACCTATGCGCGCATGGAGACGTTGCGGTCGCCCAAACACCTGACGGGGCCCGATCTTGGCTTTCCCGCGCTCACGTTTCGCGCCTGGTACGAGGCGCAGCATGGGGCCGACGGATGGCAGCGGCTTTACAAGGTCGCAACCAAGGATTGGCTCGCCTACCTGCTGTGGGTGCGAGACATGGTTGGGGTGACGGTCGAAAATGATACCGAGGTCACGCGGCTCGATCCCGATGCCGATGGCGTGCGCGTTACGCTGATCGCGCCGACCGGAAGGGAAACGCTCTACGTGCGCAAGGTGGTGCTCGCCGGCGGTCGGGATGGCGCCGGCGCGCCCTATACGCCGGCTTTTCCGTCACTGCCGAGGCAACCGAGTGGCGAGCGCGTATTCCACTCCTCCGACAGCATCGACTTCGACCGCTTTAAAGGTGGCAGGATCGGCGTGCTTGGGGCCAGCGCCTCTGCCTTCGATAACGCGGCGGTGGCCCTGGAGTCGGGCGCGGCTGAGGCGCACGTGTTCGTGCGCCGTCCGCATCTGCCACAGATCAACAAATCGAAGTGGACCGTTTTTCCTGGGTTCTTCCATGGCTATCGTGATCTCGACGATGCTACGCGCTGGCGAATTTACACGTACATTTTTGCCGAGGCTGTACCGCCCCCGCACGAGTCGGTGCTGCGCTGCGAGCGGCACCCCGGCTTTGCCTTGCATTTTGCAGAAGCCTGGCTCGACGTGATCCCGTCCGCCGGCGGCGTGACGGTCGTAACGACAAAGGCGCAATATTCCTTTGATGCCGTGATTGCGGCGACAGGCTTCTCCGTCGACCTGTCGCAGCGGCCGGAGCTGGCGCATCTCTTCGACAAGATCGCCCTGTGGGCCGACCATGTGACGCCGCAGGAGGCGGAACTGCACCCGCAGGCCGCGCAATTCCCCTATCTCGGTCCCGGCTTCGAGCTGATCGCGCGAACGCCGGGCACACGACCCGGGCTGTCGCATATTTCCTGCTTCAATGCCGGCTCGACCATGAGCCATGCGGCTCTGGCCGGTGACATTCCCGGGCTAGCGGTTGGCGCCAATCGGCTATCCTGCGCAATCGCCCGCAGCTTGTTTGTTGCCAGCGCCGGTGCCCTGCAATCGGCGCTGCATCGCCACGACGACCGTGAGTTGGAGGCGACACCCTATTTCTTGCCGAGGTGAGCGAGGTGCTGCCCGGGCGGACGGGCCGATGCCTGGCGGCGAAAACGATAGCCAAAGTCACGCACAAGGCGCCGCTGCTCATCCGTCATCTCCTGACTGCGCTCGCAGGGCATCGAGCTTGCGATCGACAAAGTTGAGGCGATCCTGCCCCCAAAACAGCTCGCCGTCGGTGACGAAGGTGGGGGCGCCGAACACCCCGAGCGCTTCCGCCTCGGTCGAGAACTGGCGATAGAGCTGCTGCACCGGCTCGCTCATCTCCGCTGCCAACAGCCGAGCACCGTCATAGCCATTTTCGTCGGCAATCGCTCGACGCACGTCGCGGTGCGCGATATCGCGCTCCTCAGCCCACAAGGCGCGCAACAATGCCTGCGACAGGGGGAAAGGGTCGAGGCCGGCGGCCTGGGCCGCTATCACCATCCAGCCGGCGTACTTATTCCAGTCGGGATCGGCGGGGGACTGCTGCGGGTAATGCTTCGGCTTCAGCACCAATGGCATGCCGAGATGCCGACGCCAGCGATCGAGCTCCGCCTCGTGATAGCGGCGACGCGGCTCGGGGCGTGTCCTGAGCGGCACGCCGCCGGTTTTCGGCACAACCGCCTGAAAATCATAGGGCTTGAGCGTGAGTTTTGCGCGATGCCGCCGGACGATGTCCTGCAGCTGCGGGCCCGCCAAGTAGGCCCAAGGGGAGGAGAGACTGTAATAGCAATCGAGCTTGACCACGTTGTCGGCTCCGATCCGTTCTGGCGCCGCGTCGTCAACGCGCCAAGGCAATCCTATTTTGATCAGCCCTTGGACGCGATCGGCCAGCGCCTGGACCGGGGTGGAAACCGGCAACACGGCCCCCCGTGGCGGGGGGCCCGGCTTTGCCACTAAAGCTGCGGGCAAAAACCGGTGCACCGCGCCTGGTCCGTTTCAGCTCGCAGAGCCCTTGCCAGGGGCCAGGAAAGTGGCGCGGGCAATAAAAACTTTCATCAAAAACATCAACTTAGGTCGACCCTGCAAAAGAAGTGTCATGCGCCTGTCGATTTTGCCCTCTCTGGTTCGACGTGACAGTGAGCCAGGCTTGGGGCCCGGCTCGAGACCCGCAAGCCTCACGAGGAGAGATGACAATGCGCTTTATGGTGATGGTCAAGGCGACGCAGGATTCCGAGGCCGGCAAGCTGCCCTCGGAGGAGTTGCTCTCAGCCATGGCGAAGTTCAACGAGGAGATGGTGAAGGCCGGCGTAATGCTCGATGGCAATGGGCTGCAGCCGAGTTCAAAAGGCGCGCGCGTGCGTTTCTCCGGCGCCGAGCGCATGGTCATCGATGGCCCCTTTACCGAAACCAAGGAACTGGTCGCCGGCTACTGGATCCTGCAGGTGAAATCGAAGGCAGAAGCGATCGAGTGGATCAAGCGCTGCCCCAATCCCCACGAGGAAGACAGCGAGATCGAAATCCGACAGCTCTTCGAGCTGGAGGACTTCGGCACCAGCGAGGCCGTCGAGCATCACCGGAGGTTGGGACAGGAGATCAAGAAGAAGTGAAAGGGCCGCCTGTGGAGTTGGGCCAGGCGAGCGAGGGCGAGGCCGAGCTTTGCCAGTGGCTGGCGATGCCAGGCAATCTCCAGGCGCAGGCGCATCCGGCGCCGATTGCGAGCCGGCTTGCGGTGGCCAATGCAGATGCGTTAGTCGGTAGCCACGATGGCTACCGACACCCACCGCAGCATCGACGCGATTTGGCGGATCGAGCAAGCTAAGCTCATCGCTGGTCTGGCACGGATGGTGCGCGATGTCGGCCTTGCCGAGGAGCTGGCGCAGGACGCGCTCCTCGCCGCGCTCGAGCAGTGGCCAAGGTCGGGGGTTCCCGACAAGCCCGGAGCCTGGCTCATGGCCGCCGCCAAGCATCGGGCCATCGACCGCTGGCGCAGAGCCAAGCTGATTGAGCGCAAGCATCAGGAGCTGGGCCGCGAAATCGAGGCGGAGGCAGCAGGGGCGCTGCCGGACCTTGATGCTGCCCTCGACGACGATATCGGTGACGATCTGCTGCGCCTCGTCTTCATCGCCTGCCATCCGGTGCTCGCCACCGAAGGGCGGCTTGCGCTAACACTGCGCCTGATCGGTGGCCTGACGACCGAGGAGATCGCGCGCGCCTTCCTGGTGTCGCAGCCGACCGTTGCCCAGCGCATCGTCCGCGCCAAGCGCACGCTGGCCGAGAAGCGCATCCCCTTCGAGGTGCCCCGCGGGGCTGAGCTCTCGCAACGGCTCGCGTCAGTGCTTGAGGTCATCTATCTCATTTTCAACGAGGGTTACGCGGCGACAGCGGGCGACGACTGGATGCGACCGCAACTGTGCGAGGAAGCGCTGCGCCTCGGCCGCATCCTGGCCGAGCTGGCGCCGGCTGAACCAGAAGTTCATGGCCTGCTGGCGCTGATGGAAGTCCAGGCCTCGCGCTTAGGCGCGCGGACCAGCCCCTCGGGAGAGCCCATCCTGCTGCTGGATCAGAACCGCGCACGCTGGGACCAGCTCCTGATCCGTCGTGGCCTGGCTGCCCTTGCGCGTGCCGAGGAACGTCTTCGCGATCAGGGTCGCAGCCGAGGCCCCTACACCCTGCAAGCCGCCATCGCCGCCTGCCATGCAAGAGCCCGTACAGGCGCCGAGACCGACTGGGCACGCATTGTCGAGCTGTACGGGGCACTGGCCGAATGTGCGCCCTCGCCGGTTGTCGAGCTCAATGGCGCAGTCGCGCTGGCGATGCTCAAGGGTCCCGCTGCGGGGTTGGCCCGGATCGATAAGCTGGCCGCGGAGCCTCAGCTCAAGACCTACCACCTCTTGCCCAGCGTTCGAGGTGATCTCCTCAGCAAGCTTGGCCGCCTTGAGGAGGCCCGCGCAGAGTTTGAGCGCGCCGCCTCCCTCACGCGCAATGAACGCGAGCGCAGGCTTCTGCTGGATCGCGCCGCAGCCACCCTACCGGGCCGTAACGCTCCTTAAGAGCGAAGTCCTAGGCAGCGGGCAAGAGCCAGTGTCGGCACCTCAGCAGCGGCACCGCCAAAGAAAACCCAGCCGACGTCCGAAGGCGAGGCGCCGAGCCCGCTTCCCCGGCGTGCGCGTGACGCGCTGCCGGCTGGGGCACCGGGGATAGGTCGTAAAGCGTCATAGGCTTTGTCCCCTCGAAACACGCAAAAGCAGTCGAAACGCGTCATAGGGCGACCCTGCCCTCTGCGGCCGCCGTGATCGCCTTGACGTTCTCGGGCGCAAAAAACTCTGCAGGCGATATCGTCCCTGCGTTCATGCGCGCAAAGTCGTCCATGGCTTTCTGGTTGCCGTGCACGGCGCCGAAGAGTTGCTGCATTTCCGGCGCTGGCGGCTCCAGCGTGGCGAGCTGACACGTGAATTCGTACATCGCCTGTACCCGTGCGTCGCGCCTGTGCTGATACTCGCGCATGGCAGCGTCGAACGCTTGCGCTCCGGAAAAGGTCGCCTCGAGCGCAGCCGCGCAGAGTTCGGCGTCATGAAAGGCGTCCATGATGCCTTGTCCCGTAATAAAGTCTCGATTGTAGCCCGCATCGCCCACCAGCGCCCAACCGGGGCCATAGGGACGGCGGAAGTAGTTCGGCACGGCCGCGCCGGCGAACCGCGCCTGGCGCCGCGCCCCGCGCAAGCGCTCGGCAAAAGCCGGCGCTAGTTCGATGGTCTGCAAATAGTTGCCTTCGATGTCCTTCTTGTTGGCCTCGAATTCTGCGTATGGCCACCCGACAATGACCATTGTCAGATCTCCATGGGTTGGAGCGGCGGCAAATCCGCGCCTATCGCGGATATAGGTTTCAAATCTGCCGTGCATCGCAGCCCACTCCAATAACTGTAGTAGGCGGCGAGCAGAGGGGGTCTCTCGTCATAGTGGTCAGGTGCAACTGCCTCGGCCACAAACGAGCGTCTGCCGTCGGCGCCGACGACGACTTGCGCGCGCTCGATGCTGCGGCCACCCTGCTGCGAGCGGCCCCTGATGCCGACCACACGTCCCTCCTCGCGCAGAACCTCCTCGACGGCGAAGCCTTCGCGGATCTCGGCGCCACATTGAGCCGCGGCGTCGACCAGCAGCTTGTCGAGTATGGTCCGCCGTGGACAGTACGCGACCGGTGCTTGGCTTGTGCCTGGCGCGCCAGCGATCGTGAAAGGACCAAAGTCGAAGGCGTAGGCGTGGATCGGCGGGCACCCCGTCGCCACCAGCCGATCGAGCAGGCCCCACTGTGACAGGGCTCTGACACCGAGTGGATGCAACAGATGGGTGGACACCGTGTCGCTCGGAAAGGTTGCGCGGTCCACAACGAGAACCCGATAGCCCCTACGCGCCAGCAACATCGCCGTCGGTGCACCAGCGCAGCGCGCACCCACGACAATTGCGTCCCATGTTTTACTCATCGCCACCTCAAAGTTCGTGTTGCTGCTGGCCGTCAGGCGGCGGCGAGCGCAGCCCGCAGTGCGCGCAGCAACGCTGCGGGTTGCTCGATGGGAGGATCGTCGTTGCAGTTCTCGATCACGTGCACAGGCCATCCGCAGCGCGCGCTGATCTCCTCGGCCACCGTCAGCGGCGTCGCACGGTCGTGGCGGCCCCAGATCAGAGTGGTCGGAACGGCGATGCGCGCGAGGTCCCCGTGCGAAATCGCTGGCGCCCCGAAGTGCTCCATAAGCGTGGCAACCGCCGCCTGCACGCTCGGCGTGCGAGCCCGATCGAGGTTGTAGGTCTCGAACGGCTGCCAGCGCTCGCCCAGGCGCTGACGCAGCGCCTCCAAGTTGAAAGCGCAGTGGTGCCAGAGGTCTGTGTGCGTACGCTCGCTCGGTTGTGCGAGGAAATTCGCTAAGGCAAGCGCGAAGGCTGGCGTCGGCTGGAACGGACGGAGGCCCAACGTGTCCACGAGCACGAGCCGACTGAGCCGATGGCTGTGCACACTGGCGTAGCGGGCGGCAATGGCACCGCCGAGCAACTGCCCGACCAGGACCGGAGGCTCCTGGCAGCTCTGCTCGATTAGCTCGGCCAACCACGCTATGACGCGTGCGGCATCGATCGGCCGATCAACGATCCACTCTGAGGCACCGTGGCCAGGCAGATCGGGAACAATCACCCGATGCGAGGCCACCAGATCCGGGATGATCTCCAACCAATGGGTTGCGTTCCCCATCGGGCCGTGTAGCAGCAGGAGCGGTGGCCCGTCACCGCCCTCCAGCACGGCAGTCGAGATGCCGGCCAGAAGCAGCCGGCGTTCGCTTACGGGCTTATCGGCAAGAAGCCGTCGACGCGCCTCTTCGCCGAGAATTCCTGCAGTCTCGTCTGACCTTGGACCCTGCGCGCTCCGCTGCGCCTGCGCCTTGACCATGGGGTTTGCTCCTCGTTCGTCTGCCGTTGTCGATCGGGAGCAGGCTACGCGAGAGGGTGGAGGCCGCGCTTCGGGAGAACACCCCAAAGGATGCCGAGCCATGGCCTGGGTGGTTTTCCCCAGCACCGAGCCGATCGGCTCGGTGCGCCAGATGAAGGTGCGACGAAGGCCCTTACCGCGGTGCGTCAGGAGCAGACGCCGACGGCGACGCTCACATAAGCTTGTGACGGTAGGCGAAGGCGGTCGCCGCCGCTCGTGAGGAGACATCGAGTTTGGCGAAGATGTTGCTGACGTGCCGATCGATCGTCTTTTCGCTCAACGAGAGCTTGCTGGCGATGACCTTGTTGGTCTCGCCGGTGGCGACCAGGCGAAGGACCTGCTGCTCGCGCGGTGTCAGGCCATGCGCATGACCGGCAGGGACGGCCGTTATCAGGGCATCGATCCGAGCGAGGTCTGGTGTGGCGCCCAGCCGCTCGAATATGGAGCGGGCCGCGTCAATTTCCAGATCGGCACCATCCTCGTCCCCGAGCGCGCGGCAGGCCAGTCCGATCAGCACCCGCACGCGCGCTGCCGCGTAGGGCACCTCGATGCGCTGCCACACCTCGAAGGCGCGGCGGAGCAAGCCGAGTGCGGCCTGGGCGTTGCCTTCGGCCAGCTCGACCGCCCCGCACGCCTGCGCAGCAATCGCGCCGGGCATCCCCGTATCGAAGCTTCGAGCAATCTCAGCCAGCTCCCGGCAGGCATTGCGCGCGGCGTGGACGTCACCAGCGGCTAGCATGATCTCGATATGGGCAGGCAGCAGGCGCATACGCTTCAGTCGGTCCGTCGTGGCGCCAACCGCGCGGCGAATAGCGGCCACGGCCGCCGCCGTGCGCCCTTGCGCGAGACGCAACAAGGCAAGGCCCGGCTGGGGCTCCAAGCCCAACTGACTGGCGCTTCGGTACGCCGCCTCGGCCGCAGCGAACGCCCCAGTGAGGCGCTGAACCTCAGCCTGCTGGTAAAACGCTGCCGCGGCAGCGTGCTGGTTGATACCCTGCGACCGCGCGCTGGCGCGTTGCGCCTCTTCGATCGCCTCTGACCAGGCACCCTGCAGCTGTTTGATTTCCGCCCGGTGCACCTGGCAGACGCCAGCGAAAGCGACCATATCGGGCTGCGCCTCGCACCAATGCGCAAGGGCCGCGGTCCACTCGCGCGAGCGGTCCATAGCGTACACCTGCTGACAGGCATCGATCACGCTGCAGTACATCAAGCCGGTGACAAGGGGCGACAAGTGTCCAGCCGTGACCGCGATCATGGTCTCGTCCAGCAGCGCGAGGCCGGTCTCGACCTGCCCTTGCCGCAGTCGAATGCGGCCCTGCTGGTGGCGGGCGCAAGCAATCAGATCCGTGTCCGCGCAACCCTCGCCGATCGCAGCCGCGGCGGCGGCAGCCGCATACGCAGCCTCGAAGTCACCCGCTTCAAGGCGCTGCTCGACGACCGGCAGCAACAGATATCCTCGCTCGGCGCACTCGCGCGCCTCGTCCTTGAGCAACCGCTCAGCACGGCCGAGCCAGCCGGTCGCGCGGCCCACCTCACTGCGCATGAGCAGGCGAAAGCCGAGCCAGAACGCGCAGCGGACGGCACGCGCACCTTGGCCGGCCTGCAGATGAGCGTAGTGAGCCCGTTCCAGCGCCCTGAGGTAGTCCTCATCACCACCGACCAAATAGGCTGCCATCGCCAGCAGCTCGAGATCCTCAGCCTCGAGTGGCCTCTGGCGATCGGCGCCTGAGAATGCCTGGAAGGCGTCCGCCCAGGCGCGCTGCCGGTAGAGATGGCGGGCTTGATCGAGTGGGTCGCCTGTGGGAACAGCAGTGGGACCAGCGCCCATTCCTGTGCCTCCGCTACGCCAACGTCGTATCGTTCTACGCGGGCGTGGTTGCGATTGTCCGGCCGACACGGCGCGGTCGATGCTGACATGCGAAGCTGAAATGCGAACGACCTCGCGGCCGCAGAAACGAACCTAGGATGATCCACGCGGACAAAGGAGGGTTAAGACGGTGGCTTCAGCGCCGCCATCGAGGTCTTGACCGTCGCGGGAGACGGCGGCAAAGCCCCACCGTCAGCGCCCCCACCTTCAGCACTGCTGGGACCTTGAGAGATGGCGCGTTCCTCACGCCTGTCGGCGTGCCGTGCCAGCAGCAAATAGCCGGCCACGACCTTATTCAAGGCGAAACGAGCCTGGGGTCCAGTGACCTCACAGAGCACAAGCTCTGCTTCTGCCGCCAGTTGGCGCCAGTGCGCGGCATTGTAGCGATTGACGGTCATGCCTGTGTCCAGCAACCCTCCCCACCAGGTTTAAAACGACGCCAGTCGACGGATGTTCCAGGAGAAACAGCAGCGAGGGCGGAAATCCCCTTAGCCTCAAAGACAGCAATTCCACAGGGAAGGGGAGGCACGGCCCGTGAGGATCTGGCGCTGTTCGAATGGGCGCAGAGGATCCCGTGGCCGGCGTCGCCCCGCTGCCGCGTGCGCTTGGGCTTTGCAGACCCGTGACCGAGAGGCACTCCGCCCACCGCCCCCAGGGGGCTGGGAGGGGCCACGTCCTCCCACGCCGGGCCTAATACCCCTAATCTTTCAATGATTTGCGTCATTCAACTTGTTGGTTGACTTTCTGTGTTGCCGCCGCTATATTCAACCACATGGTTGAATTACAAACCCCCCAGCTGAATGCCGTCTTTCATGCCCTCGGCGACGCCACCCGCCGGCGGATGCTGCGCGAACTCGCCAGTGGCGAGCGCACGGTAGGCCAACTCGCGGAGCCCTTTGCCATCTCGCTCGCGGCCGCCTCGAAACACATTAAAGCGCTGGAAAACGCCGGCCTGATCCGTCGCGAGGTGCGCGGCCGCACCCATTTGTGCCGCCTCGACCCCGGCCCCCTGGCCAGCGCCCACCAGTGGCTCAGCCTCTACGCGCGCTTCTGGACTGACCGTCTGGATGTCCTCGAACGGCTGCTTCGCGGCGAGGACGCCCGCGCATCCCCCACCCCCACCCCCACCCGCAAAGGAGACGACCAATGACGGAGCTGGCGACCTTGGACACCTATGGCGCGTTGATCGAGCCCACCACAGTGAAGATCCAGCGCCTTTTGCCCGGCCCCATCGAACGCGTCTGGGCGTATCTCACCGAGAGCGAACTACGCCGCCAGTGGCTGGCGGCCGGCCCAGATGGAGATGAAGGTCGGCGCACCCGTGGAGTTCGTTTGGCGCAACAAGGAACTCACCAACCCACCCGGCCAGCGACCGCCCGGCTCGTCCGACGAGCACCGGATGCAGAGCCGGATCACGGAGCTCGATCCGCCCCGCAAACTCTCCATCGCCTGGACAGGCAGCGGCGATGTTTCCTTCGAGCTGGAGCCCAGGGGCAATGAGGTGCTGCTCACCGTGATCCATCGCCGCCTGCCCGACCGCCCAATGCTTGTGATGGTCGCCGCCGGCTGGCACATGCATCTCGACGTCCTGGTCGCCCGCGCCACAGGCCAGCAGCCGACGCCCTTCTGGGACGGCTGGAACCGCCTCAAAGAGGCTTACGATCGGCGGCTGCCAGCCTGACCCCAGCCGCAGGGTGCAGCTCCGCCCGGTCTACCGGGCGGAGCGCCTCCAGCCGCTGCACCCAAGCCTCGGACGCCAACGCCAAAGCCACCGCAAGCCGCCCCCGGCGCTGAACGGCCATCGCATTGGCTGGCTCATCGGCGTCGGGCCCACCGGGCCAAGGGCAACGACGTTGCGTTCCCCCAGCCACCGTCGGCGCGGCCGCGAGCATGGCGCCAGAATTCCCGCCTGGGCGGCGACCGACGGCGCCACACAAAGGCGCCACGCCTGCGGGCGCGGAATGTCTGATCGAATGTCTCCGAGCACGCTACCATGGCTGGTCCGCCGCCACAGCGACGGCGGGGGCGGCGGCGGCGATCTAAGCCACACCTGACAAGACCGAAGTGGAGGAGCAGGGCATGCGGATAGGCTATCTCGGTGTCGGCAACATGGGCCAGCCCATGGCAGGTAAGCTCCTCGATGCCGGCCACGAAGTCTGGATCTATGACGTTCGGGAGGAGGCGATGCGGCCCCTCCTGCAGCGCCAGGCCCGGCCAGCCGCGTCAGCAAAAGCCCTCGCCGAGCAGTGCGAGACGGTCATCGTCTCGTTGCCGACGCTTGAGGTCTTCCGACGCGCAATTGCAGGGGAGGATGGGCTTTTATCAGGACCGGGCCTCAAGACCCTCATCAACACCTGCACGGTCGGGGCGCCATTTATCCAAGAGATGGCGCAAGTCTGCGCCCAAAAAGGTGTCGTCGTGATCGACGCCCCGATCAGTGGAGGACCGCCTGGAGCGGCAGCGGGAACGCTGGCCGTCATGGTGTCGGGTGATCCGGCAAAAATCGAGGCCATGCGGCCGATCTTCCAGGCGTGGGGACCGACGGTGGTGGTCGCCGGCGATGCGCCAGGCGCCGCGCAAATCATGAAGCTCACCAATAATATTCTGTTTGCCGTGTCACTGGTGGCCACGTCGGAGGCCATGGTCATGGCCGAAAAAGGTGGCCTCGACCCCGAGGCCATGCTTGAGGTCCTCAACAATGGCACGGGTCGAAATTTCGCGACCATGTCGTTGTTCCCCAAGACCGTGCTGCCGCGCACCTTTGCCTTCGGCGCCACCTTCGAGATCCTTGTGAAAGATGTCGACCTTGCCATCGAGCAGGGCGAGGAGCTCGGGGTGCCGATGTGGGTGTGCCAAGCCGCACGCCTCGTCTTGAAGCACGCCGTGTTCCAGGGCCGAGCACAGCAAGACCTCTCGAGAACGATCGAGATTGTCGAAACGGGCGCAGGGGCGAAATGACCGCTCGGGCAGCGTCAGCCAACGGGTTGCCGAAAAAAGCGCCTCGGCCGCACCTGGCCCGTGCCGCATTCGGCTCCACGCCTGCCAAAGCGGGCGTGGCATTGCGTCCGTCATCTAGATGACTGTTCTGGCCGCCGCAATCCATCCAATTGGCCGGCACCGGCGACGCAGACATGCCCGCATTCGTGGTGGACCGGCCAGCCCGGTCGGGCGCGAGGCGTTGAGGGCTTTGACCATGTCGTTGCTCGGGCAAACCGTCCTTATCGTCGAGGACGAGCCGCTGATCGCCCATAACATTGCCCAGACCTTTGCACAGGTCGGTGCCCCTGTCGTTGTCGCCCGATCCTGGCACGCGGCCCTCAAGGCCGTTGCGACAAACACTTTTTCCGCCGCCATCCTCGACGGCATGACCGGAAACGCCGAGCTGCACCAGCGGCTAGCCAAGGCCGGCGTTCCCCATATGGTCTATGCGGGATCGGCGCCGGCCGCTGGAGCGGCAGGCCCCCTCCTCAACAAACCGGCGGGCCGTGACGCCCTGTTGACCGCAAAAAAGGGTTTGCTAGACGCCCCACCTGGCTCACAGCTTTGCGGAAAATTCATCGCGCCACCGGGAATAAAACCGAGCCCCGCCGAATCTAACCCAACACGCTGGCTTGGGAACGCTCAAAGCGCGCCGCGGGGTTGCGCCTTGGCCTTTCCGAGCACCCAGCAGGGGCACTCGGTCGCGGGGCCGAGTGCCCCTTACCCCTTTGGCGCATCCGCCGCCGCGAAAAAAAGGCGGCGCGACCGGCACCTTGCCGAGGCGGTCATAAGGCGCAGCATCGTCGTCGAGGCCGTCCGCCAGTCACCGGGCCGCCAGCCCGCGTGAGTTTCCTCTAACGGGCTGGAAAGCACGGTTTTGCCCATCGGGTCGGATGGGCCCCATGGCGTTCCGCGCGGGCTTTAGGCGCTGGCTTGTTAGCGTACCGGCGGGCGGGCGACCTGCGGCCGAAGAACCTCGAGCAGGCGATCCGCGGTCGTGCCGGGGGGAAAGAAGCCCAGATACTTGCCGTCCTCGTCGAGAAGGTAAATGAAGGCGGAGTGGTTGAGGACGTAGTCGGTCGTGCGCGGGTCGTTGGCCCTGGCGTAGTAGACTTTGTAGGCCCGAGCGATGCTCTTGATCTCGTCTTCACTGCCGGTCAAACCGACAAAGCGCGGGTGAAAGGCCGTCACGTAGTCGGCCAAGCGGTCGGGCGTGTCGCGCTCCGGGTCAAGCGTGATGAAGAGCGGCTGCACAGCGTCGCCGGATGGGCCCAGTTGATCAATGGCAGAGCCCATGGCTTGCAGGTCGGTCGGGCAAATATCGGGGCAATACAAATAGCCAAAATAGATCAACAGCAGCTTGCCGCGAAAATCCGCGTCCGTTCGACGCCGGCCAACATGATCGGTGAGGGCAAAGGGCCCACCGACAGGGCCATTTCCCCACATCAGGTCATCCATCAGCTGAGCGGCAGTGGGGTCGGCGGCTTCGCTGCTGGACCGCAATGGGCCGCTGGCGCATAGCAGGACGCAGGTCGCGGCCGCCAACAAGAGCAAGCAGGATCTCATCGCGCCGCTGCGCCCGTAGATACCCAGACGGCCCACGCCTCACCTCAACTTGTAAAGGTCATCCGGCTACCCGTTGTCGATAGCAGCAGCTTGTCGGGCATTTGATTGCGCACCTCCTGCACAAAGCCCATGCCGCTGCAATGCATCGGGATCACCACGTCGGGCTCGAGCGTCTTCAGCTCGGCCACCGACTGTGCTGCATACTCGGGTTTGGCCGGACCTAGGTGGAAGCCGCCGAGCAGAGCATGAAGCTTGCGCACGCCGGAGACGTCTTGCGCCTGCCGTATGGTGTTGATGATACCGGCATGGCCACACGAGGTGATGACCACCAAGCCCTTACCCTTCACGTTGAAGCAGGTGGCGTGCTCATGATTGTGCTCATCGGGTACGATCTGATTTTGCTTGTCGGTTGCCGCGAATTTTGCGGCGTCGCAGCCGAGCCCGTTTTCGATCTTGTATTCGACCATCGTGTTGGGAAGCACCTGCTCGAAGCTGGTGCGCTTGATGGCGCCGGTACTGAAAGCATGGCTCCCCATGGGCGTGGCCTGCTCGGCGAGCAGCAGTTTGACTTGGCGATTTGCCAGCTCGCGGCGATCGAGCACGCCAAAATCGCTGAACTGGCCCTGCACGGGCGTGCGGTTGTAGCGATGACAGAAGGTGTGCTCGCCGCCGCTGTAGAGCGTGAGATCGGCTGGCAGCACATCGCGGTATTTTTGCAGGAAGCCGATCAGGCCGCCAAAGTGGTCGTAATGGCCATGACTGACGATCAATGCCTCGATCTTGCGCGGATCGACGCCGAGTATCTCGATATTATTGAGCAATGCCTCGGCGCTGTAGCCGAAGTCGAGCATCAAGGTGCGCGCCTGATCGGCCCGCTGCAATTCCAAAAGCAACGATAGCCCCCACTGATTGTGCAGGATTCTTGGAAAGGCAGCGGGGCGCGCGCGTTGCATCTGAATGCCGGCAACTTGCTGCGGGGCGAGAAAAATGTCGTGACTACTGTCCAAGAGAACGCTCACCGTCAGCCGATCCACCTCGGGGACGTTGAGCGTGGCGGCGCCAGCCGGCAAGGTGCCAAACAGACTGTGACCGTTCACCGCCGTGCAAGCCGTTGCCAGGGAGCCTGCAAGAAACTGGCGCCGGGCCAATGTGCTGGTCATGGGGGGCCTCTTGAGTTAGCGAGCGAATGCGGGTGCCGGCCAAATCGTGGACACGACCCCACATCAGGTGAGAACGAGCCTGGAGCTCGAACTTACCATAGGCAATGCAAATTTTGGGGCCCGGCAAACGCAGCCGTGCTGGGAAGAAACTGGCCGGATCCGAGCGGAGACCTGCGGTGTGGAGCGGGGTTGCAGGGCTCGTTGTCGTGCTGCTGGCGGTGATGAGCGTCCGTCGATCGGGCTCCGTTGGCGCCAGTTCAGGGCCTGGTGTTCTTGCCTGCGGCCGGGTTTGCACCGGCATTATTGCCCCACAGCCACGACCACCAGCTGCTGGTGGGTGGTGGTTCTTCGACGACGTTAGTGCTGGCCTCGGGGATTGCCTTTTCCTTCGGCGGAACCGTGGGTGCTTTTCGCGCAGCCACCGCTTTCTTTGGCGTCTTGGGGACCTTCGCTGCGCCCGTCGGCTGCGGGGGAGCGCCGGTTAGCTGCGAGGCAGAGCCAGTCGGCTGCGGGGCAGAGCCAGTCGGCTGCGGGGGAGCAGCCGTCGGCTGCGCCGTCGCCTTGGCGATCAATTCTTGGGCTCTGGTCTGATCCGCAACGGCATGTGTGTACTCGCCTTTGCTGGCGTATGCGCGACCACGATTGACGTAGGCGCTGGCGTTTTCCGGCGCCATCTCGATGACCCTGGAGTAGTCCGCTATCGCATTGTCGATGTCACCCGCCAGTCCGCGGGCGAACGCACGATTGTGGTAGGCGGTGGCGTCGTTGGGATCACGTTGGATGATCTGCGAACAGCCTTCAATCCTCAGCTGATGATCTCGCGCCTGAAAGCAATCTTGCTCGGCGGCAAAGACGGCCGAAGCCGCCGATCCTAGCGCGACTACAGTTAGCAGTTGTCGGAGCATAAGCTTTGTCCCCCTGCGACATTGCTCATGCGAACTGCCGTATCGGACAGATGTGCCGAAATCGAGACGGGGGTGTTTGGCGGCCGGCACACGCCAAAGGTGGCGGCGCCGCGCTGGACGGCGTCCAACAGAACGTTCGACCGTACACGGTCATATCCTCAGGAGCGCGAGGCGCGCGGCCAGCGACGCAGGCACCTTGAGCCTCGGCGTGACAAGCAGCGATCGCCCGCACGGATCGCCGTTGGGCTCACGGCGTGGCTGCAACGGTTAATCAACGAAAAATCCGATCGTAACGCTTCCTTAGCCCTCTTCATGCGGACAAGTGGTGTCTCAGGCAGTGCCATGCGAGGGACGGTGCCGCCAGGGGTTGCGACTGTCCGAGGGAACGATGCGCCGTGTCGGGAGGATTGCTGTTTTCGCGCTCTTTGGCGTGCTCGCGCTCTATCCCGGACGAGCCGCGCAGGGTTGTGAGAATACACTTGGCGTCTCCCGCACGATCGAAGTTGATACGACCGGCGGCCCGTGGTTTGGCACACCCCAAGGCGATCCCAATTTCCTAGCGCCGGGAGAAGTGGTGCTGACATTCGATGATGGTCCAGCCCCACGTTCAACACGAGCCATTCTCGCCGCCTTGGCCGCCGAGTGTACCAAGGCGACCTTCTTTGTACTGGGCGAAATGGCTGCGGCGCACCCAGACGTGGTCCGCGAGATGGACGCGCAAGGCCATACCATCGGCACCCATACGTGGTCGCACCCGAACCTGCGACGGCTGTCCGACGAGAAGATGAGAGGGCAGATCGAGGCGGCTTTCATAGCCGCCGAGACGGGAGCCGGACATCCAATTGCGCCCTTCTTCCGCTATCCCTATCTGAGCCACACGCCGGCCGGCGACACCTATCTGCAAAGTCGAAACATCGCCCAGTTCGCCATCGACATCGACTCCCTCGACTGGCGTTCGCGCAACGCCCAAAGCATCGTGCGACGGATAGCGGCAAGCCTCAATCAGCGCGGTAAAGGCATCATCCTGCTGCATGACATCCACCCCTCCACGGCGGCCGCGCTACCAGCGGTCCTCGCCTGGCTTAAAAGCAATGGTTTCCGGGTGGTGCACCTGAGACCGAAGGCCCCCGCAGCAACTGTGGCCGGCTACGAGGTGCCGGCCAGCAAGGAGCATCGCTACGCCGCGCCGGCTCGCCGCCGCGTGGTGCACGCCAAGCCAGCGCTGACGGGTTGGAAATGGCCGGCGTGGTGAAAGCGCCGACACCACGCCCGACCCATAGTCTTGGCATGGGTTGACCGCCGGCGTTGCTGCACGCAGCGATTGAGGGACGCCATTGACGTGGGAGATGTCCCAAAACGGTGTGCGCCATCGGTTCCGACCGTTCATCTGCCGGTTTACGGGTTTCACCTGATGTCCGCAGGGTCAGATCCAAGCGCATCTTTGCGCAGGATACGGTTTAGCTGCGGACCTGGACTCATGTCACGCGCATTGCAGACGGTACCGAACGGAACGCTGTTCGAGCTCCATACGCGACTGATCGATTTTACCAACAGCGTCGGCGATTTGTGTAGCCCAAACGACGTCCTCAACGCCTTGCATGCGGTTTCAACCGCAAGCCTGCCGCTGAACGTACTCGGCGCAACCCGCTTACCGGTCAAGGCGACCAACCTGGGCTCCGCGCAGCTTGGAAAATCCGCATTCCTGCATGGCGGGGTCCCCGCCGGTTGGTGGGATGAATATTTGACGCTCGCAAAGAGCAACTTTGCGCCGGCAATTTTCCTGGCGCGATCCAGTCTTGCGTCATTCACATGGACGGAAACCAGCAAAATGCTGGAGCCCATCGGTGTTGATCGCTGGTCCGTCGAGCTGGGTCTCAAGTACGGAATGCGGGACGGGCTGACCTATGCGGTCGGCGGTCGCTGGGTGGTTGGGTTCTGGTCACGCAGAGAGCTGTCTCAGATCCTGACACACCCAGCACGTGTCATCATTTGTGCTGCCGCCAGCCTTGCGGCGCTGCGCCTAGAACAATTGACTGGACCCGATGCCACGCGGATCGGCTCACGACCACGCTTAACCCCCCGCGAAGTCGCAGTGTTGCGCATGGTATCGATGGGGCGTGAGTCGTCCGCCATTGCCCAGGCGCTCGGTCTCGGCGCCGAGACGGTGCGCAGCCACTTGAAAAAGGCACAAGCGAAATTGGGCGCCCACAATCGGACGCAGGCCGCATGCGAAGCCATGCGCCAGAATTTGATTCCCTGAGTGCCACATCACAGCGCAACGGCTCAGGCGCTTGCCTCAGCGATGCAGAAAGATTTAAGCGATCCGGGTTGATCGGCGGCGGCGCCGGCGCCGGTCCTCACTTCGCCCCAAGAAATTCTTGGGCGAAGCCTCACGCAAGCCGTGCAGGTGCCACTTGCTGGCGCCGTAGGCTGTAGCCCTGCCCCAGCACCGGCATGCCCCTGAAGCCACACGATAATCGCCTCGCGCACCCCGCCGCTGTTTCAAGGCGAGGCTCGGTGGTTCACGCGAGGGTGAGGGCAGGCCGTAAAACTTTGGAGCAAGAGTCCAGTGCGAGTTGCGTACGTTGGTCCTACCGGAAGCTTGGCCGAACGTCCCTAGACGCAGAGGAGCCGGCTGCTACAACGATCAAACCCAGCAAGGTCCAACGGGCGGCCAACATGCCGGACGATCCTAAACACGCCACGCAATTTCCCGATCTGATCAACGCCTTGTGCACGGCCGTAGCCGTCCTATCTGCATGCGGCTTGGTCTGGGTCGCGCTCACTTGGGAGCCGCCGCGCTAGACGCGGGTGAGAGCCTCCGCCAGCGCGCGGCCTGCCATCGGCAAATCCACACCCTTGTTTCCGTTAGCGCGGCGCCGGCGCGGCCCTGGCCCTTGTCACACGCGGGGCAGCACCAATGCAGGCGAGCCGCCCGCTGCTTTGCGACCCCGCACCTCGCCCTACTGGCCGCAAAAATTTTTCCGGCCCCGGGCCGCCCAGCCCCGTCGAACGCGGGATGTCGTTGCCCGCGCTGGCAAAGGTCGCAGCTTCACATCGCCAGATAGCCGCCGTCGACCGGCAGTTCCACGCCCGTGATGTAGGAAGCTTCGTCGGAAGCGAGAAAGAGGTTGGCGTAGGCAACCTCCTCGACGCGGCCATCGCGCCCCAGCGGCACGGCCTTCAGCATGCCCGCGCGCACCTTCGGATCGGCCGATAGCATCGAGGTCCGCATCGGCGGCATCAATCCCGGATGCACCGAGTTGACCCGGATGCCGTCCTTGGCAAACTGCACGGCGGCGGCCTTGGTCATGGTGCGTACAGCGCCCTTGGCGGCATTGTAGCCCATGTGGACGAACGTCTGGCCGGTGATGCCCGAGATCGAGGAAATGTTGACGATAGCGCCGGCCTTGGCCTGCTGCATCACCGGAATGACGGCGCGCATGCCGAGGAATACACCCTTTGCATTAATGCTCATTTGCCTGTCCCAGGTGGCCATGCTGAGGCGATCGGGATCGCTGCCGCTGACACCGGCGTTGTTGATAAGGATGTCAACGGCGCCGTGGGCCGCCAGCGCGGCAGCCACCACCGCTTCCCAATCCTGTTCGCTCGCCACATCGTGACGGCAGAAGCGCGCTTGCCCGCCCGCGGACGTGATTGCTCCGGCAAGGTCGCGGCCCTCGGCTTCCAAGAGGTCGGTCAGGACCACCCGTGCACCTTCGGCCGCGAACAACCGGGCGGTGGCGGCACCCATGCCGGAGGAGGCACCTGTGACGATGGCGACTTTGTTGGCAAGGCGCATTGTCTCCCTCCTGATTTCGCAAATCGGCGCCGGCAATGGTGGGCCACTCTGGCGCCGCACGCAAGCGAACCGTTGGCGGACGGCGTCGGTGGTCGACGGCCGATCGACCGGCTAGGATCCTCTCATGGCGACGAACGGGAGGACCACGATGCCCAAGCAAACGAGCTTGCAAGCGGCCGATTTCCAGCGCGTGGCACTGCCCAAGCAGTTCTGCAATCTGGATCGCCTGCTGTTTGCCCTGGAGCGACGCGGCCTCGACGGCATTGTCGCCACGTTGCCCTACAACGTCTTCTACCTCACGGGCTTTAATGGCGTCGCCCACAAGGCCGACGAACCAAGGCCCTACGCCGTCATCCTGTCGCGGCATGCCCCCAGGCATCCCATCCTGGTGATCGCCGACTACTACCTGGCAAGCTTCCTGACGCAGCCGACCTGGGTGGAGGACATCCGACCGTTCCGGGCCGTGATGATGCCGCTCGACCTAGCGCCAAAGCGGACGGACATCGATCGCTTCATACCGGCAGCCACTGCCGGCACGGATTGGATCAAGCGGGCACGGCAAAGCTATGCGTTCGACATGGCAAGCGCCATGCGCGGCGCCCTGGAGGAGCTCAAGCTCGCTCGAGGCCGGGTGGCGTTCGATGACATGGGCGCAGGCTTCCGGCTCGGCCTTGAGGACATGAAGGTCGCCGATGGCTACGATCCTTTGATGTTCGCTCGTGCGGTGAAGACCGACGTCGAGATGCGTCTGCTCGAGCGCTCGACACGGCTCAATGAGGCCGCCATCCACCGCACGGTGTCCGCGTGGGACAAAGGCGCCACTTGGCGCGATCTCAACAAGGCCTACGCCGCCGCGGTCATCGATCTGGGCGGCTTCGTGCGTGATCCAGCCGGCATGGTGTGGGGCCATCCCCGCGGCGCAGATGCGACGCTCATGCTGGCGACGGGCCTGGAGGACGACGAGGTCACGCCTGGGACGCACGTGATGTTCGATTGCCACGGCACACTCGACCTTTACTGCTGGGACGGTGGCAAGACCTGGGTGGTGGACGGCAAACCCGAAGGCGGCGCCCGCCGGTTCGCCGAGGCGACCGCGCAAGTGGGCGAAGCCTTGCTCCAGGCCATGCGACCGGGCGCGAAGATTAGCGCGCTGCAGGCGCGTGCTCGCGAGGTCTATCGCCAGGCGCACGTGCCCGATCCCGCCTCGGCCGTGATCTTCTTTCACGGGCTCGGACTGTCGCACATGGACATCGAACAGAGCCTGGCGGACGGTAGCCCCAACGGCGATTGGATCCTGGAAGACGGCATGGTGGTGCCAGTGCACCTGCTCTACCCCGGCGGTGAGCATGAGCGCGTGTGGCTGGAGGAAGTGGTGCACATCACCAAGGACGGCGGGCGGCCGCTGTTCTCATGGGGCTTCGAGCCGCTCACCGGGGGGTGATCGACAGGCCAAGACGACAACGACGGCGGCGATCCTCGCTGTTGCCAGACCGAATTTTGCGGGCACGGAGCCTGGTGAGGGCGCGCGCGCCACGAGCTGGGAGGCCGCGGCCCTGCGGCGCGGCGCCGCTTGGGGCAAATACATAAAGAGGCGTCGTGCCGGCGCACGACGCCTCCATGCATGGCCTGGTCTACCCGCCCAGCATCGGGCCCAGCATCAGGCCCAGTATCAGGCCCAGTATCGATCAGGCCTTGACGGGCTCGAATGCGTAACCGCTGCCATCCTTCGAGAGCGTCCCGACATTGGGGAAGCCGAAGTGATAGCCGGCGATCATGCCCTTTTCGGCGATGACGCGATCGAAGAAGGCACGACGGGTGGCCTCGGCCTTGGGGCCATCGGCATCGAACATCGAAAACCAACCGGGGTTTCTGACGAACAGTTGGTGTACGCCCGTCACGTCGCCTTGGATGAACAGCTGCTGGCCGCCGGACGCAACCAGGAAAGAGGTATGCCCGATGGTATGTCCCGGCGTGGCGACGGCGCGAACTCCCGGCGCCACCTCGGCGCCGTCGTTGAACTGGCTGACGTTCTTCCAAGTTGGGAAGGTCGACTGCATGCGGCGCACGATCGGCCGATTGCCTTCCGGCAGCTTCTCGACCAGGGCTGGATCGGTCCAGAACTTGTACTCGACCTCGGGCATCAAGATCTGGGCGTTGGGGTAGATCTGCTCGCTCGTCTCCTTGGCCCACAGACCGGAGATGTGATCGCCATGGAAATGCGAGATGACCACGGTATCTACCTTGGTCGGGTCCAGGCCGGCCGCTTTCATGTTTTCGGCCAGCTTGCCGACGGTCGGTGCACCATTGGCGCCGAAGCCGGTATCGAACAACACCAGCTTGCCACCGCTCTTGACCGCCGTGGGTGTGAAGGGATTGGCAAACTTGTCGGGTCCGAGACCGCTCGCCACCAAGGCCTTTTTCACATCCTCAAGCGAGGCGTTTTTCACATAGTTGGCATCGAGAACGCGTTCGGTCTCGCCGTCATGCAGGCTGAACACCTCGATGTCGCCGATCTTGTACTTCAAGCTGTTGGCAGCGCGCTGAGCGTGCGCTGCACCGATAAAAGACACGGGCCCTTTGAGACCAAACACCAAGCCGGCGCCGACTGAGCTGAGCACAAGGTCGCGCCGTGAAACTTCAAACATGGCTTTCCTCCAGAGGTTGCCCCATTGCTGGCCAGGGCATCGCTTCGACGTCTACGTCCCGCTCCTGCCTTATACACCCCGATCTGGCGCCGCCGATGACAGCCCTCCCCGATCACGGCAAAGTTACGACTTGGCCGACACCGAGGTGAGCAGCGGCGGTTTTGCCACCTGTTGGCGCCGCGCAGGTGCCGATCGCGGCCTCATGCCTTGAGCGCGCGCACCCCGAAAGCGCGCCGCGCTGACGCGGATTTGCCCTTGCAAGCTTGCTCGCACGCGGCGGCATTGGCGGGGGGCCCGGCGCGCACATGGGAAGCCAAGGTTCGCGTGCCCAAGCCCCAAGCGCCCGCGGCGACAACCGTCGCCCGCAGAGGCATTTGCCTTTCGGGCGCCGCTCACCCCAGCGATGAGCGGCGGCCAAAATCCGGGCGCGCGCAAACGCGGCCAAGCGCGGTCCGCCAGCGCTCGCGTAAGAGGTCTGATCCGCCAGTATCGCGCTTGTTAATCACGCGCGTATCGCTACGATTGTCAGCCTCACCCGCTGCGAGGAAGGGCACAGAAGGCATGGACGACCGATATCTGAAGACCGGCATATTCCTGGCCCCATTCCACCCGCTAGGCGAGAACCCATTGCTCTGCCTCGAGCGCGATATGGATCTTCTTGTCCATCTCGATCGGCTCAACTACTCGGAAGCCTGGGTCGGCGAGCACCACTCGGGCGGCTTTGAAATCATCGCCTGCCCTGAGATGTTCATTGCCGCCGCCGCCGAGCGCACGCGCCACATCCGGCTTGGCACGGGTGTGGTTTCACTGCCCTACCACAATCCGTTCACCGTTGCCGGACGCATGCTGCAGCTCGACTATATGACGCGCGGACGAGCCATGTTCGGCGTCGGGCCCGGCTCGCTCGTCTACGACGCGGTCAAGATGGGATTGCGGCCCGAGGACCAGCGGCGCAAGCTCGATGAATCGCTCGATGTCATCATCGAATTGCTGCAGGGCCGCATGGTGACCAAAAAGACCGACTGGTTCGATCTGGTCGAGGCACGGCTGCAGCTCAAGGCCTACTCGCAGCCGATGATGGAGATGGCGGTCGCCTCGTCGCGTTCACCGACCGGCGCTCTGGCCGCCGGCAAGCACGGCATCGGCATGCTCTCGATCGGTGGGACGTCGGATGACGCGCTGAAGGCACATGCCAGCAATTGGGGCGTCTACGAGGACAGCGCGCGCGCCAACGGCAAAACCGCCGACAGGCGCAAATGGCGCATCGTCACTTTTGCGCATGTGGCCGAGACGCGCGAGCTGGCGCGCCAGGAGGTGAAATTCGGTCTCGACGACTTCCGGCGTTACTTCAGCGAGGTGGCGACCTTCCCCATCATCCCCGCCGACGTCACGGGTGATCCGGCCGATTATTTGGTGGAGTCGGGACTAGCCTGCATCGGTACGCCCGAGGACTGTGTGCGTCACTTCGAGCGCTTATGGAAGGGCTCGAACGGAGGCTTCGGCGGCGTCCTGCTGCTCGCGCACAACTGGGCCGACTGGCCGGCGACAAAAAAGAGCTACGAGCTGATGGCGCGCTTTGTCCATCCGCACTTCCAGCGCAACGGCAACGGGCTGCGCGATTGGAGCTACGCCGATGCCAAGGCAAAATTCGCCACCGCCGGCGAGCAAAGCAAGGCCGCCGTGCAGGCCGCGATCGACAGATACCAGGCGCGCAAGGCATGAGCGCGGCCGGCGCTGGCAGCAGAATTTGCCTCTGGGTGGCGCCGCCCATTGCCGCCAGCACGGTGCGCCCCCTCTCGTTGCTGCCTGCCTGTTTCGACCCTGGCGTGCTGAAGGTCAAAGCAGGTCCGCAAGCAGACACGCAGCGCGCGCTGCGCCGTCGGCCTCGACGGGCTGGAAATTGGCCGGCGTCTGCAATAGGGCCAGCGCCGCATCGGCAATCTGCTCCGGCGTCGCGGTGGCGAAATCCATGCGCTTGCCGGCGCGGTAGCGATCGAGGCGATGGGCGACGTGGAAGTTCTGCTCAAAGTGGTTCTTGAGCGGGAAGTAGAGGAACGGCGTGCCGGCGGCGGTAAGCTCCATGCAGGTGGTGAGCCCGCCCTGCACGATGGCCAGGTCGCATGCGGCGAGGTGCCGGTCGAGGTCGGGCACGAAGGCGCGCACCTCGACGCCGTTCGGAGCCTTGAGCGACAGCGGATCGAGGCGCGGCCCCGCCACCAGAATCAGGCGCAGTTCCGGCAACTTGCTGCGCACGATCGGATAGCTCTGCAAGATGCGACGGATCAGATGCCCGCCGACGGCCGAGCCGCCCACGGTAACAATGCACACGCGCTCATCGCTGCGATAGGCGAGGCTGCGGCGTAGCTCTTGCCGACTGGCGAAGCTGCGCGGATGCTCGCCGATGACGTAGCCCGAAAAATCGAAGTGCTTCGGCACCCAGTCGCGCATCGCCGGCAGGTCCTTGCCGAAAGACATGGGGACGATGTCCTCGGGCGTGCCGACAAAAATGGCGCGATCGCGAACTGAGGGGTGGCGCTCGACATGCCCAATCATCTCGGCATTGTAATCGGCGGTGAGCACGGCCTCGCGCTCGCCATTGGCCGGCATGGGCAGGTAGCCCACAAAATCCGTGAGCCAGGCGAGCTGGGCACGCTTCAGTTCCGGGTGTTCATGCCAATAGTGGTCGATGTCCCAGGCTTCATCGGCGATCACCAGATCATAGCCACCCTCTTCGACAGCATCCTGAAAGATCATGAAGTTGGCGATCAGCACCTCGTCCATGCGCCGGATGGCCTGGAAGGCGTTGAGATCGTGCTCGCCCGCCTCCAGTTCGATATGCCGCGACTCGCTGGCCAGCCGTTGGCTCAGCGGATGGATGCGTTCGCGGCTGGCGGCAAGCAAACGCGTCACCGGATCCTGCGCCAACCAGTCGACCTGGAGCTCGGGGCGCAGCTTGCGCAATTCACGGGCAATGGCGATATCGCGGCGGCCGTGTCCCAAGCCTATCGGCGAGGAGAGATAAAGGGCCTTTTTGCTTGCGCCCTGTGGCCGTGATCGCCGTTGCGGAGCGGCCAAGCCGAGCTTGCGATCGAGGAAGTCGACAATCAGTGCGTTGCACTTGGCGGGATAGCGGCCGAAGGGATTGTGCCCGCCACCAGGCAGCGTGATCAATTCCGCGCCGATCAGTTCGGCTACCAATTGCCCGCGCGCATAGGGTTGAATCTGATCATTGTCGCCATGGATCATCAGTGTGGGACAATGGATCTTGCGGTACATCGCCTCCAGCACATCGAAGTCGGGGGCAATGGCACGTGCTTCCACGGTTTTGACCAGCACCGAGCCCGTCGTATCCCGCGCCCAATCTATCCCGTCTTCGATCTGCTTGGTCGAGTGCGGTTCGGAGAAGATGTTGCGCACAAAGTGCTCGGCGAAATCGGGATAATTGCTCAGCCAGTATTGGCGGTTGTATTTGTTCCAGCCCTCGAACTCCTGCTGCGTGGTCAGGAAATGCCGCGGCGTCATGTAGGGATGGCTCGGGCCGATGACCGCCGAGGTACCGCCCAGGACGAGGGCGCTTACGCGCTCGGAATGATGCGCCGCAAGCACGCAGCCGTGCATGCCGCCAAGAGAGAGGCCAACCAGAATGGCCTTGTCCACGCCGGTCGCGTCCAGGACGGCCAGCGCATCGGCGATCGCGTGTTCCAGCGCATAGGCCGCCACCTCGGCCGGCCGATCCGACTTGCCGTTGCCACGGCCGTCGAAGGCAATGCAGCGCAAGCGCTCGCTGAAGTAGGGTAGTTGCGCCTTGTAGACGCGTGAATGCACGATGCTCCACGGCGGCAGGAAGAGCATCGTTGCTGGGCCGTCGCCGTAGACTTCATAGTAGAGCTTGACGCCATCGCGGTCGACGAAGCCAGTGCGGTCCGGCAACTTGGCACGCATGGGACATCACCTCTTTGCGGCAGCACCTTCGGCCATACGAATGAGGTCGCCGACGCGTCGCAGGGCCTGGCGCACCGGACAGCCCTTTTTCTCAAGGCCCAGCAGATAATGACTTTCCGCGCCGATGAACGCATTGGCGATCAGCATGGCGACTTCCTCAGGCGTAAATGGACCCAAGCCACCAAGTTCGCGCTCGGCTTTGCGCGCCACGGCAACAATGAGATTGATCCATCCCGTAATGCCGGCGCGGATGACCTTGGCGACCTCGGCATCGGCCCAGCTGGCGGCGATCAGTTCCTGCAGCACACGCACGTAGCCTGAGGCGATGTCATCATCGAGATACTCGCAAGCGCGCTCCCATTGCTCGGAGAGCTTCAACTGCGGGTCGCCGAACATGCTGTTCTGGCGATCGAGCAGCTGCGCATTGAGATACTCGAACAACGCCAGCACCATCCCTTGTTTGGAACCGAAGTGATAGTGGATTTGGCTTAATGGCACGCCGGCAAGCGTGGCCACGTCACGTGTCGACAACCCAGCATAGCCGTTCTGGCGCAAAACCTTCTTTGCCGCCTCCAGCAGCGTCGTGCTCGTCTCGGGTTTCTTTGCCAGCGCGCGCGCCATTGTCACCTGTCTTTCGCCTGTTGCGCGCTGGCTTTCGTTTACCGGCGCCGAAGTTCCGCAGGCGGTGCCAGCACCTCGCCATGGGTCGCCTTGCGACCGGGCAGCGGCAACAGCATCGCCACCTCCTGACGGTAGCGTCGATATTGGTCGCCGAACAGCTTAAGCAAATCCCGCTCCTCGAGATAAATGCCGAGCAAGATATAGCCGGTGGTGGCAATGGCAAACAGCAGGTGGCCGACCGTCATGGCTGGCGTTGCCCAGAATGCCAGTAGAAAACCAAGATAGATCGGATGCCGAACCCGCTTGTACAGGAACGGCGTCCTGAATACCGGCGCAGGCAGCGCGCGACGCCGCAACCGGGCATAAACCTGGTGTAGCCCGAACAGCTCGAAATGACTGATCAGAAAGGTGCTGATGAGCACGATGGCCCAGCCCAGCCAGAACATGGCCTGCAGCACAAGCACAGCCACCGGGTCAGTCACCGACCAGACGGGCGCAGGTAGCGGCCGCCACTGCCAGTAGAGCAAGAGGAGCGCTGCACTGGCAAACAGCACGTAGGTCGAGCGCTCGACGGACTGCGGTACCAACCGCGTCCACCAGCTCTTGAAGGCGGGCCGGGCCATGACACTATGCTGCATGGCAAACAGCGTCAGGCAGAGCGTGTTCACGATCAGCGCTGTCAGCAGCGGGGAGGGCTCGCCGCTGTCGATGGTCTTTGGCACCGGCAAGTTGCCGACGAAGGCAATGGCATAGAGAAAGGTGCCAAGAAAAATCAGATAAGCGATGGCACCGTACAGCAGCGCAGCAATTCCAGCCATCTTACCTCTCCTTAAAGCAAACGTTGAGCAACCTCGCTTTCTAATTCGGCCGACCGACCGAATTTATCTGGCTATCATTATTTCGGTCGACCGACCGAGTCAAGCGCGTTTCTGCCGCGGCCTGTGAGGAGGAGCTGGCGATCGCGCCCGCGCGGGTCTCAGGGTTCCTCCCGATTTTGCCACCCCCACCGGCGTCGTAGCTTAGCCCGAGCCTGCGCCTAGGCTGCAGATCCCCAGCAAAAGGCAGGCGTTAAGGAGTGGCGCATGGTCCAGCGTATGTCACAAGCGGCGATTGATGCAGGTCTCGAAGACAGCCATCGGCAGGTGCGCAGCGCCCTGGCCAGGGCGCAGGCCGAGATCGCCAAGCATTGGATCGGCTATCTCGTGCTCGGCTGTGTCATGGTGCTGGCGGGCCTCGCCGCCATCGCCTTCCCCTTGCTGTCGACCATCGCTGCGAAGATCGCGCTCGGCTGGATCTTCGTCGTCTCCGGCGCAGCCATCATCATGCACGCGTTTTCTGCCGGAGACTGGCGCGGCTTTTTCTGGAACCTGCTGATCGGCCTTCTGCATCTGAGCGTCGGCGGCTATCTGGCCCTGCTGCCGCTGACCGGGATCCTCACGCTCACGGTTCTGGTCGCCGCCCTGTTGATCGTCGACGGTCTCTTGGAAGTGGGCATGGCGCTTAGCATCCGGCCGCATGCAGGCTGGGGCTGGGTGCTCCTCAGCGGTCTGGTGGCAATCGCAGCGGGAGTGCTAATCGCTCTGCAGCTGCCGAATTCGGCAACCTGGACCATCGGTCTGATCATCGGCATCAAAATGATCTTTGCCGGCTGGTCCTTCATTACGCTGGCCCTTGCTGGGCATCACTCTGGCACGCCGGCCCGCCTCCGCCTGGTCTGACGCGGGAGCCCAAAAGACCCGTAAGACCGCGCGGCTATTGCCGCGTTGCGTCCGGCGCGGCACGCATGGCTTCGCCGGTGATGCGCAGCCTGATCTTGTCGGCAAGCTGCTCGTAGGAGTTGGCATCGATACTGACCAGCCGCGCCCCGACGCCGAGAAAACGGCCAATGTCGATCTGCAGCGCCTGCACCTTGCCATTGGCATCTCTGCCGACCTCGACGACTTTACCCAACTCCTCATTGTCGGAGCTGTACACGGGCAAGCCCCGCAAGGAGGTGAGATTGTGCAGGGTTTGCCGGATCCCATCGAGGACGCTGCGGCACGAGGGCTGCAGCGACGCGGCCTTTTCCATCAGGCATTGGCCAACCTTATCGGCGTTGACACAATTGGCCTCGATTTCGCTCCAGCACGCATCGGCGATGCGTTCGACCCGGTCGAGAGAACGCTCCAGGTTGCGGGAAGCCCGGTACAGGCCGAATTGGCAGCGGCGACTAAGCTGATCGTCAAAGGCCTGCATACAGGCGAGCACCCGCCCTTCCGCGCGCGTGACGCTGCCGCAAAACCGGGCAACGTCGGCCGCGCAGGCGATCTCGATCGCATCGACCGCCGCCTGCACGCGATCGGCCAGGTTCGCTTGCGCCCATAGGCTTTGCGGCAGCCACACTGTTGCCGCCAGAGCTGCCCAGAGGCTCGCTGTTTTCGCGTTTGTCATCATGGCTGATCTCCGCCTACTGGCTCCAATCCCGAGCGCCGACCGCAAGCGGCGGGACCGTATGGCAAATGGTGAAAACGCATAACCGGGGGAAGCCCGCAAAGCGCGCCCGGGAAAATACGGGAAAGACGGGCAGGCGCACGGCCGGCCGCAACAGGGCGCGTCGGGCATTGGGTTTGGTGCAGCGATGGGAGCGCCTAGGCAACCCGCACGTGCACCGGCCTACTCTCTCCGGATCGCGCCAATGCGGGCCTGGTGGACGTATCTGTAATCTTGTCCGTGGTCTCCGTGCGGGGGCAATCGGCGATGCATGCTGACACCGGTCGAGCACGAACCGTTGCCCGTGTGATGGGCAGCCCCGTTGAGCAGCGAGCCGTGAGTGCTTTAGCGCCCGCGCGAGCCCATCAGGGGGTAGCGCCCGGCAGCTTCGGCGGCGCCTCGGCCTCCGGCATGCCGGTCAAGGTCTCCATGAAGGCGATGAGATCCCACCGCTCCTGGTCGGACAAGATGATAGGCTTCATCAGGGGCGAGCGGCTGGGACGGTCGATACCGCCCTTCTCGTAGTGCTTCATGACCTGGTAGAGGTCCACCGACGACCCATTGTGCATAAACGGCGGGCGCAGCGCCACCGAGCGCAGCGTCGGGGTCTTAAATGCATATTGCATCAGCACATCCGTCTTGAGCTCGCGGCCGCGGCCGAGATCTGTCGTCGAGGTGCCGATGTCGTGGAAGCTGTCGTTGGTGAAGCGCCAGCCGCTGTGACAGAGGAAGCACTCGGCCTTCTCGTTGAACAGCACGAAGCCGCGCTTGGCCGATTGCGAGATCGCGTCCTCATCGCCCTCGATCCAGCGATCGAATGGGGCGACACCGGGCTCTATCGCCCGCTCGTAGGCAGCGATCGCCTTTGCCATCGCCTCTATGCCGATGGGCGTCCCAGGCAGGGCGGCGTTGAACTTTGCGACGTACTCGGGAATGGCCCGAATCCGCTCCTCGATCGCCTCGACCTTCACGGGGGTGTCGGTGTCACGCATCGACATCGAGCCGGTGGCGATGGAAGACTTTGCCTGCGCCTCGAGCGTCGGACTGCGCCCATCCCAGCCTATGGGCGATACATCCGCGTGGCCTATGCCGATCAGCGGCTGCGATCGGCGCGACGTGAACTTGCCCGAATCGTTGCGGCTCTTCGGCTCGGTCGTGCTCCAGCCGAGGTAGGGGTAGTGGCAGGTCGCGCACGCTGTCTTGCCGGACGCCGATACGCGGGGGTCCCAAAACAGGCTTCGGCCCAGGTCGACCAGTGTTTGATTTTCGATCGGCCGCGGCGGCGGACGCTTGTAGTCCGCCTTCATGGAGGCAAGCCGGCGCGCCGAGGGCATGCCATCCTGCGCGTGGG
This sequence comes from uncultured Alphaproteobacteria bacterium, assembly GCA_963820375.1. GTDB lineage: Bacteria > Pseudomonadota > Alphaproteobacteria > Rhizobiales > Hyphomicrobiaceae > AWTP1-13. The sequence continues at coordinate 58,624 of CAWFZX010000019.1, forward strand.
CGATGAGCGCGTATCCCGTGGCAACCAGGCATCCCGTCGCCACGACCGTCAGCGCCAGAACGAAGGTTCGGGTGATGGAGGCTAGCATCTCAGTATTCCTTTCTCACAATCTCTTCCTGAAATCACCGCGCAGGCACGCTGTCCACCGCAAATGGTCGCGCGTCGCCTGGGCGCTCAGCGTATCAATATCCCGTAGGCGGCGCCTGGCGGGGCGCTGCCTGCAAGCCCTGCTCCGGACCTAGATCAGCGCCTGGCAAGCCCACCGGCCTGCCGAGGCTGCAGCAAGATGGGTGTGGGTCAAGTACGGGCGTGTCAGGGCCCGGCGCGGCAGGTCTCAAGGACCTCTGTGAGCGGACCTTTCCGCCTTTTTTTGGGGTGACAAACCCCCTCCGTCCGGGGGCAATGCTCGCTGGTCATTTTCCCCAAGGACCGACGACGGTCACCCCGTCTTCAGCGCTTCGTACACGCTCGACTCGAACCGCCCGTAGAGCTTTAGCACGCGCGGGTCGGCGAAAGGCAGCACCTGCGTCATGATCAGCCCGGTGACCTTCCGCGCCGGGTCGAGCCAGTAGTAGGTGTTGAAGAGCCCGCCCCAGCTGACGGTGCCCGCGCCGCGGCCGTTCGGGCCCGCCTCGACATTCAGCATGTAGGCGAGGGCCCAGCGGAGCGGCGCGCCGGGGAAGAGGTCGACGTCGTTTGAGAGCCCCGGCATCTCGGTCTTGAGCACGCCGCACGGGATACTGCCCGCCGCGTTGCGGTGCATCTCCGCGACGGTGTCCGGCTTGAGCAGCTGCACGCCGTTGATACTGCCGCCGTGCAGCAGCATCTGGAGGAAGGTCAGATAGTCGCGCGGCGTCGAGTACAGCGGGCCGCCGCCCGACCAGAACTCCGGCGTGGCCGGCACGGTCTCAAGCGGCTGCAGCGCGAGGCTGCCGTCGGGCTGCCGCGTGTACAGGCGCGCTTGACGGGCGCGCTGCTCTGCCGTGGGCTGGTACCCGCTGTCTTTCATGCCGAGCGGTGTGAAGATCTTGTCTCGAAAATACACGTCGAGCGGCTGCCCGCTGGTGGCTTCGACGAGACGGCCCACCCAGTCGGTGTTGATGCCGTAGAGCCAGCGATCGCCGGGATCGAACACCAGCGGCATGCGGATCGTCACCAGCTTGCCGGTGGCCCGCGGCGGTAGCCCGGCGGTCTTCACGTAGCGATTGATGCTCGGGTCCCACTGCTCGTAGCCAAAGCCCGCCGTGTGCGTCAGCAGATGCCGCAGCGTGATCGGCCGCTTGGCCGGACGGAGCCTCGGCTCGCCGGAGGCGTCAAACCCTTCCAGCACCTGCGGTGAGGCGAGCGTAGGGTCGATGCTGGGCACGGGCTCGTCGAGCTTCAGCTTGCCCTGCTCGACCATCTGCATCGCCGCGACCGACGTGATGGCCTTGGTCATCGATGCGATGCGGAAGACCGTGTCGGGCGTCATGGCCGTGGTCTGATCCAGCGCGCGCAGGCCGGCGGCGCCTTCGTAGAGCACGCCCTTGTCGGTGGCCGCCATCGCCACGACGCCCGCCGCGTCGCGGGCATCGACACCCTGGCGCAGCACCTCGTCAATCTGGCTCCGCGCGGCTTGCGCGACCGCGCGCCGGTGACCGGGACCGATCGAACTGGCGGTGGCGACCACGACGGCGGCGCCCTTCAACAGGTCACGGCGGGAGGTCATGGGTGGACTCCTCCTTCGGGCGGCCACGTGTCAGGGAGACTACAATGCGGCACTGGGAGGATCAACCATGGCCAAGGGCACCGCGCACGCGCCGTCCAGCATTGCCGCAGGAGAGCGAGCACCAGGCGACAGTATTGCGTTACCGTCCTTGCGCCCCTTCGATTGGGCGACACGAACGATGCCCTGGGCGATGTCGATAGCGCTGACCTTTAGCCGGAGGACCTCGCTGGTGCGCAACCCGCAGCCGCAGGAGCGTGCGGACAGGACGCGCCCTTTCAGCATCTTTGCCCCTGCCAGCGGGCACCTGGGAGCAGCGCGAGGCACATTATCTTTGCTCCTGATAATGCTTTATTTGATGGAGCAAAATCGACAGTCAGGGTCATCTCGCATGCAAATGGAGGATGCGCATGTTCTCCTGCTGGGGTCCAAACGGTCCGCAGACCCAGTCCTGTTCACTCACAATCGCCTTGGGTCGGTATGGTCGAATCCGAGAGAGCGTAAGGGAGCGCCAACGCTGAGGTATTGAGCGCTGGAGGAAGCTCGCGGTGGATGATGCTGCCCCACCAGCCCAGCGACAATGGCCGTTTTGTGCAAAGCAAAATAGGCGGTTCAGCGCCCCTCATCGAAATGCTGGCATGACCTCCTCGGCAACGCGCTGGAACTGCTCGAGCATCACGGTCTTAGGCGTGCACAGGCTCGTGCTCAGGTTGATGTGCTCCATGCCCGGAAAGCGCGCTTCGAGCTTCTTAAGATGCTCGACGAGCTGCTGAGGCGTACCCGCAAACCACGACCCGAGCTTCAAATAATGGTCGAGTGTCGGCACACCGGCTTCGTTCCAGCCGCCCCGCTTTGCGGCTGCCACCACCTGCGGTGGGGTGATGCCCGGTACAAACCCGAGCGGGGCAAACATCTTCACGTGTTCCTCGTAGTATGGGGTGAGCTCGCGGATTGCCTTCTCGCGGCTGTCGGCAACGTAGAAGAAGACGCCGACCGTGAGGTTCTCCCCTAGCTTCAGCTCCTTGCCAGCACGGGCAGCTGCATCGCGATACGCCTGGATCGGTCCCTCCGCCATGGTGGCAGCTCCGCCACCGACGGCGCCCTTGATGCCGTGCCGGACCATGAAGTCGAGCCCGCGCGCGTTGGCGCTGACTATGGGCTGCCAGCATTCGACCGGTCGGTGGACCGGGCGCGGCACGAGGGTGAGCTCCTTGAGATCGTAGCCACGGTACGGCACGGGTGGCGGCAACGTGTAGTGTTTGCCCTTGTGCGAGAAGGACTCACTGTTAAAGGCCTTGAAGATGACCTCAACTTGCTCCTCGAACAGCTCGCGGTTGGCATTGGCATCCTGCATCGGCGCTCCGAAGGTCTCGACCTCGCGGGTGTGATAGCCGCGCCCCACCCCGAAGACCGTGCGTCCTTTGGTCAGAATGTCGGCCACCGCGAAGTCCTCGGCCAGACGTAGCGGGTGCCACATCGGCGCAATGTTAAATCCGCAGCCGATGCGCAAGCGCTTCGTCACATGCGCCAGATGGACCGCCAGCATCAGGATGTTGGGTATGCACTCGTAGCCTTCATGCTGGAAATGGTGCTCGGCGAGCCAGAGCGTGTCGAACCCCAGCGCATCCATCTTCTGGGCGACGGCCTCTGTCTTCTCGAACACGGAGGCTAGCTGCTCATTGGAGTAGCGACGCTCGTTGGCGGGCGTCGCGTCCTGGCCCATGTCGGGAAGATCAATATGGCCGGGGTAGACGGTCACGAACTTGGTGATCATTTATTCTGCCACTTTCATTGTGCGCTCTTCTCAGGATCCAATTTGCCACAAGGCCTCAAAATGGGCGAGGCTTTCCAACATCCGAGCGCTGGCTCAAGCGACATCGCCATTGGCTTTCATGCGAGAGCAGAGGATCGGCGCTGAGATCGATGCTTTAAAGTCCTACGGGTCGCAAAGCGTGCGCTAGGTCCGCGCGACACCACAAATTTCGCCGCCGCCGGAATGGACCCAGGCCGGGCAAGCGCGCACAGCCCCCTGCAGGCCAAGCTCACAGCGACAACGTCTTTGCGCCTGCGTCGTCTCGACGCCCCGGCTCAGCCAAACCAGGCTTGCCCCATTGCTTGCGGCGCGGTGCCTTACGCCTTGTCCTTGACCCACGCCAAAATGTGCTGCGCCACGCCGACCAGCTCACCGTGCTGGTTCACCACTTTGATGTCGCTGCGCGAACGACGTTTGATCGGATCGACCTCGACGATGGTGTAGGTGAGGGTCAGCGTGTCGCCGATGAAGACGGCACCCAGGAATCGCACCTTGTCGTAGCCGAGCGACACGGCGGTCTCATCGCCGGCGGTGCCGTGACACTTCTCGATCATCAGGGAGGAACAGGTGGAGGCAAAGCCCAACATGAGCACGCCATGGGCAATGCGCTTGCCGTATTTCGAGCGCGCCATGTACTGCTCGTTGACGTGATTGACGGCAAAATCCCCGGTAATACCGGCGAACAGGTAGATATCGCTTTCTGCCACCGTCTTGGCGAAGGTCACGCTGTCGCCCGGCTTGACGTAGAAGTCCTCTGCCATGGTCGGCTCTCTTGCTGTTGGCGTGCGCGTTAGGGCGCCTGGCCTGTGGTGATGACATTGTCTTGCGCCAGCGCGCGGATTTCCGTCTCGCTGAAGCCGAGCTCGGCTAAAACCTCGGCCGTCTGCGCACCGAGCTGCTGGGGCGGCCGGCTGACTTGCGCGCTGGCGCCGTCGTAAAGCACGGGATGGTTGACGACCGTAATCGGCGCTTGGGTGGGGCCGCTGCCGGGCACGGTGACCAAGGACTTCATGTGCCTAACCTGCGGGTCATCGCGAATCTCGCCATAGTCTTGCACGGGCGCGTGCCAAATCTTCAGCGCCTCCATACGCGCCATCCAGGCGCGGGTTGTCGCCGTCTGCAGCTTGGCCGCGATCAGGTCGGTAATCTCATCCTGCTTGGTCCAGGTGTCTTTTTTGTCGTAGTCGGCCAGGCGCGGCTCGCCGATGACCTCGGCGAGATCCTTGAGCGGTGACAACGATACGGCAAGGTGGCCATCCCTCGTCGGGTACACACCGTAGGGCGCCGCATAATACCAGCCGGCGACGTGCTTGAAGGCACTGATGCTGGGCTGATTTGGCGAATTGAGCCAACTGACGAGGGACTCGGCCTGCAGATCGAGGGCCGCCTGCATCAGGCTGGCATCGACCCGGCAGCCTTCGCCCGTGCGCTGTCGCCGCACCACGGCGGCAAGTACGCCCAGGGCGAACAGCGCTGCGCCGTGATGATCGACGAGCGACACCCCCACGGGCCTCGGCCCGGTGCTCGCCTGACCGGTAATCGCCATAATGCCGAACAGGGCCTGCGCCAGCAGATCCTGGCCCGGCTTCTCGACATAGGGGCCGTCCGGGCCGTAGCCGGAGGCCGAGGCATAGATCAGCCCGGGCTTGCGCTGTTTCAGGGTCGCATAGCCGAAGCCCAGCTTCTCCATCACGCCGGGCCGGAAGTTCTCGGCCACGACATCGGCCGTATCGATGAGCCGCAGCGCCACCTCTTTGCCCTTTGCCGATTTGAGATCGATGGCAATATTGCGTTTGTTGCGATTGGCGCAAAGGTGCAGCACGCTCTGGCCGTCGTGCCAGATGTCGCCGCCGGCCCAGTGGCGCTGCCAGGCACCCTCGGTACTCTCCACGGCGATGACGTCGGCGCCGAGGTCGGCCAGCGTCTGCATGGCCATCGGCCCGAGCAGAAAATGGTTGAAGCTGACGACGCGGATGCCTTGCAGCAAATCGAGCATGCGATGGTCAGCTTCCCTGGCGCTTGGCAAATTCGAGATCGGTCCAGCCGAACACGCTGCGAGCTTCGATTGCAGCAATGTCGGCCGGCCGTGCAAACGGCTCGGGGGCAGGTTCGCCCGGTTTGCGCGCGCGCCCGATCTCAGCGAAAAAGGCATCGAGGCCGCCAGGCATGAACAAGGCGACGAAGGTCAGCGGCTCCGGCCCGGGATTGATCCATTTGTGGCGGCGGTTATAGCCGACGAACACCGCCGAGCCGGCCTCCACGGCATGGTCCTCGCCGTCGATCTGGAAGAAGCCCTTGCCGGCAACAACGTAGGCCGCCTCGTCGTTGCTGTCGTGCGTGTGCTCGCGGATGAAACAACCCGGAGCGATGGTCTGCACGCTCAGGGAATACTTGTGCACGCTGCCCGTGGTCTGGTCGTTGAACAGGTTGCGTGCAAAGCCGTTGGCCGGCACCGGTTGCCAGTAGCTGTTGCCATCGTTGGGACCCAGGACCATCGCCTTGCCCAGCTGTTTGTCACTCGCTGCCACCCGCGTCTCCCTTGCTCGATCTGCAGCCCTCATCCGCCCCCAGCAATTGACGTCTCTAAGCAACCCGACTGTCAACCGTGCGCCAAGCGCATGCAAACCTAGTACAGCTTGGCGCCAAAGTTGCGCTCCGGATCCATATCGGCCGTCAAGCGCTGCAGGGGTCTTGCCGCCTCGCCGCCCGAACGCGGCAGGAAAGTGCCCGAACCGGGCTTTGCCTCCAATTTGCCCGCGCGCACGATCACCTCGCCGCGGCGCAAGACCGTCTGCGGCCAGCCCGTGAGCGTGCGGCCGACGTAGGGCGTATAGCCCGCCCCATCGCGCGTCACGCCGTCAGCCACTTGCACCCTGCGCTTGGGGTCCCAGACGACGATGTCGGCATCCGCACCAATCCCAATCGAGCCTTTGCGTGGCGCCAGATTGTAGATCTTGGCCGGCGCCGTCGCCGTCAGCTCCACGAACTTGTGCAGTCCCAGGCGCCCGTTCGACACCATGGCGTCAAACAGCAACGGCAGGCGAAGCCCGATGCCCGGCAAACCGTTGGCGATCTGCTTGAACGTCGGCGAGGAGCCGGCAGAGAGCTTGCCGCGGCCATCGAAGGCATAGGGCGCATGGTCGGAGGAGACGAGTTGCAGATCACCCAGCGCCAATCCCTGCCAGATCGCCTCCTGGTCTGCGGCGCTGCGCGGCGGCGGCGAGCACATCCACTTGGCACCCTCCAGACCGGGCTTGTCGAGGTCTTGCGCCGTCATGAACAGGTATTGCGGGCAGGTTTCGGCGAACACTTTCAGACCACGGCCGCGCGCCTGGCGAACCACAGCCACCCCCTCGGCGGTCGAGACATGGAAGATCATGATGGGCTGGTCGATAAATTCGGCAAACGTGATGAGCCGGTTGAAGGCTTCCGCCTCGCAACCGCGCGGATGGCTTGGCGTGTGGTACTTGGGTGCAACGTAGCCCTTTTCCACCAGGCGCTTGCCCATCCAGGTGATCATGCCGTGGTTTTCGGCGTGCACGCACACCAGCGCGCCCGACCGGCGCGCGGCAAACAGGATGTCGAGCAGCTTCTCGTCACCCACCTGGAGTCGGTCGTAGGTCATGAACACCTTCAGGCTGGCGTGGCCCGCCGCCAGCAGTGCCGGGATGTGTTCCTTGATGGTCACTTCGGTCGGGTCGGCGATGATCAGATGAAAGGCGTAATCAATGACCGCGCCGCGCCTTGCCAGTGTGGCATAGTCGGCAACGACCTGCGGCAGGTCCATGCCAACGTGCTGAGCGGCAAAGCAGATGGCGGTGGTGGTGCCGCCGTATGCGGCCGACGCCGTCGCGCTCTCGAAGGTGTCCGAGTTGACAATACCCGCTGCCGACACCTGCTCAATGTGGGCATGGGCATCGATCCCGCCGGGCAGCACCAGCATGCCCTTGGCATCGACCTCCACCTTGCCCGGCCCGAGCTTGCGGCCGATGGCGGCTATGCTGCCATTGTCGATGCCGATGTCGGCGTCAAAGTCATCCACCGCGGTGGCGACGCGGCCACCGCGCACGACGCAGTCGAAAGCGGGCTCGGGCATGGGTCACCTCTGGCTTTGATGCGTCCGGCGGCTTTGCGCTGGACGCCCCGCGCAACCTGGAGCAGGATCGCTGCAGGCGAAGCTCCATCGCCCCGCAATCGACGCTGCGGCTGAAGCATAAATCCTGCTCTAGGCGATCGCTGAAAGCAAGATTGATGCCTTGATCGAATACAGGAGTGTTGCGCTCGGCAGCGATTTGCGCCGGGAGCCAACAATGGCCGCAAATGGCTTGAGGATATCGCATGGTTTCGCACAATCGCCGCCGCATTTTGGTGGTCAACCCGAACTCCAACGAGGTCGTCACCAGGGGGCTCGCCGAGGCGCTCGCCCCGGTGACTTTCCAGGATGGGCCGGAGATCGTTTGCCAGACCCTCAAGCCGGCACCGTACGGCATCGAGACGCAGGAGCATGTCGACAGCGTCAGCTTGCCGCTGGGCAAGCTGGTGGCCAGCCGCGACGATATCGATGCCTTTGTGATTGCCTGCTATTCCGACCCTGGCCTGCAGCTTTGCCGCGAGAGCACCGCCCGGCCCGTCTTCGGCATCAACGAGGCGGGCGTCCTGACGGCCCTGGCGCGCGGCGAAAGGTTCGGTGTCATCGCCATTGCGCAGCGGTCGATCCGCCGCCACCTGCGCTACCTGCGCCAGCTGGGGCTGAGCGACCGCCTCGCCGGCGAGCGCGCGCTGGAGATGAGCGTGGCCGAGACGGCCGCGGGAGGGCAGACGCTGGACAAGATGATCACGGTCGGCAGAGAGCTGCGCGATGCCGATGGGGCCGACGTCGTCATCATGGGCTGCGCCGGCATGGCGCGCCATCGGGCGCCGCTCGAGGCCGCGCTCGGCATCAGCGTGATCGACCCCACGCAGGCGGCCGTCGCCATGGCCATCGGCGCCGTGCAATTCGCCTAGCCCGCAACTTCCTCCCGGCCCGCTCGCCACTCGGCATAGCTCATGCGCTTGAGCTCGAACCTGTCGCGCTGGCGCGCGTAAGCACTGCCGCACAACCGGCCAACCGGAGCCAGCGCGGCAAAGTCGACGTTGAGGGTCGCCGGGTCGACGATTCCCTCGCGCACGTGTGCGCCCACGACTTCACCAATCAACAGCTCACGCTGCGGACCGAAGGCGAGGCCCACGGTGCGGCGGCATTCGAAGGCGGCCGGCGCATCGGCAAGGCGCGGGGGTGCGACCAAGAGCGAGGGCAGCGTCGGCATACCCAAGGCCAGCGGTTCGCCCTCGCCGGGTGGAAAATCGGTGGCGCTGAGGTTCATGGCCTCGGCAATGCCCTCGTCCACCAGGTTGACGACGAACTCACCGGTCAGGTGGATGTTGCGGGTGGTGTCCTTGGGTGAACCGTCGTTGTTGTGCTGCAGGCCGAGCACGACCAGCGCGGGGTTCTCAGAGAACACGTTGAAGAAGGAGAAGGGCGCGGCGTTGACGACGCCATCGCGGCTGGTCGTGGTCACCAGCGCGATCGGGCGGGGCACGACCAGGCCACACAGCAGCTTATAGCGCTGCGTCGGTGGCAGCTCGGCGAAGTTGAAGCTGAGATTTCCCACTCATGTCTCCTTTGGCAGTTCGACGCCCACCTGGGCGGTGATGCGCCCGTAGTGCTCGATGCGGCGGTGCCGCTTGAAATCGAAGATGGTCTGCTTACCAAACACGGTGGCGTCGAGATCACAGGCATGCACGATGAGTTCGTCATGCTCGCTGCGGCTCTGTGCCACCACCTCGCCGTCCGGGTTGACGATCAAGCTGCAGCCGAACATGGCAAAGCCGTCCTCGACGCCGGCCTTGGCCACCGCCACCACCCAGGTCGAGTTCTGATAGGCGCCGGCCTGCACCGACAGCTTGTGGTGAAAGATGCGCTGTTGGGGTCCCTCGCCGCCCTTCTGCGAATTGACGGAGGGCGTATTAAAGCCGAGCACCACCATCTCCACGCCCTGCAGACCCATGACACGAAAGGTCTCCGGCCAGCGCCGGTCGTTGCAGATGCACATCCCGAAGATGCCGCCCATGCTGCGCCAGACCGGAAAGCCCAGGTCACCCGGCTCGAAGTAGCGCTTCTCCAAGTGCTGGTGGCTGCGCTGCGGGTCGAACTCGGCGTGTCCGGGCAGATGCACCTTGCGGTACTTGCCGACAATGCTGCCGCCCCTGTCCACCAGGATCGAGGTGTTGAAGTGCCGCCCGTCCGGGGTCAACTCGGCGTAACCGAAGTTCATGCCCATGCCGTGCCGGGCCGCCCGTTCGAACAGCGGCCGAACGGCGGCATTGGGCATCTCTTTCTCAAACCAAACATCGGCCTCCGCCCGGTCGGCGTAGTACCAGCGCGGAAAAAAGGTCGTCAGCGCCAGCTCGGGGTAGACAATAAAGTCGGCACCCCTAGCCTTGGCCTGATCCATCAGGTCGAGCATCCGGGCGACGACGACCTGGCGCGTATCGGCTTTCTGTATGGCACCGAGTTGGGCGGCAGCAACCGTGACAATGCGGGACATGGGCTCCCCTTTTTTGCGTTCTTTAGTGTGTGGCAACCCCACGCTCGAGCCGGCTGACCAGCCGGACCAGCGGCCATAGCAGCACAAGATAGACGATCGCTGCCAGCACGACAGGACTGGAATTGTAGGTCAGCGAGCGCGCCATGTCGGCCGAGTACAGCAACTCGGGGAAGGAAACCACGCTGGCAATGGAGGTGAGCTTGACGACTTCGACAGTATTGGAAATGAGGTCCGGCAGCACATTGCGCAGCGCTTGCGGCAAGACGACGTAGCCCACGGTCTGACAAGCGTTAAGGCCCGTCGAACGGGCCGCCTCCCATTGTCCGCGACCAATACTCTCGATGCCGGCGCGATAGATTTCGCCGTAGTAGCTTGAGGTGTTGCAGAAAAAGGCAAGGCACACCGCCGCGGTTGGCGAGAGCTTGATGCCGGCGAATGGCAGGCCGGAATAAATGAGGATCAGCAGCACCAGCGGCGGCGCGGCGCGGAACAGATCGACGAGCGCGATCAGCAGCCATTGCGTGGTGCGGCCGCTGGCGAGCATGAGGAGGGCCACCAGGAGACCGCCGGCCAGCCCCAGCGGGATCACCAGCACACATAAGTACAGCGTGGTCCCGAGGCCGCGCAGCAGCAGCGGCCAGACCTTCAGCATGATCTCGAAATTGAGGAACTGCTCGAGGATCTGCTCCATCAGGCCCTCCGCCAGGCAAAGCGCGTTTCGATCCAGCGGCCGGCGGCAACCACCGGCACAAACAGCCCGATGTAGGCGATGGCCCCCATCAGCAACGGCGTGGCGTTGCCGGAGAAGGACTGCGCTGCGGTCGCTTGGTTTAGAATTTCGCCAACGCCGATCACGGTGCCGAGCGCCGTGTTCTTGGTGATGGCGATGGTGCGGTTGGTGAGCGGCGGTACGCCAAGACGGATCGCCTGCGGCATGACCACGAACGCCAGGGTCTGGGAAAAGGAAAGACCGGTCGAGCGCGCCGCTTCCCACTGCCCCTTGGGCGTAGAGGTGATGCCGGCCCAGAAGATCTCCTCGGCGAAGGCGGCCAGCACGCACGACAACACCAGCCACAGCACGACGAAGCTCGGTAGGCTGATGCCGACGCTGGGGAGGCCGAAGTAGATGAGCAGGATGGCCACCAGCGGCGGTAGCGAGCGGAACACATCGACGAATACCACGATGGCAATGTTGATGGCGGTGAGGCGGTAGGCGCGCAGGCTGGCGAGCAGGAGACCCAGGAGCAGGCCCGACAGCACCACGGCCGCGGCGATCTCGACCGTCACCAGCACGCCCCGGGCGATGCTCGGCCAGTATTGCGCCAGCATTTCCGGGTTGCAGAAGGTTTCGAGGAAGCGCTGCCAATTGCTCATGCGTTACCGGTTCAGCTGGGCGACGAACGCTTTGGTTCGGCTCTGGCGTGGGGCATTGAAGAGGCTGTCGGGCGTTCCCTGTTCGACGATGCGGCCGTCGTCCATGAAGACGACGCGGTCGGCAGCCTCGCGGGCAAAGCGCAGCTCGTGGCTAACGACCAGCATGGTCATGCCGCGCGCCTTGAGGTCACGCATGACGGCCAGCACCGAGCCAACCAGCTCAGGATCGAGCGCCGACGTCGGCTCGTCGAACAGCACGATCTTGGGATCAAGGGCGAGCGCACGGGCGATGGCGACGCGCTGCTGCTGGCCGCCCGACAACTCGCTGGGATAGCTGCCGGCCTTGTCCGCCAGGCCGACGCCGGCAAGGGCGCTACGACCGAGCTGGTCGGCATCGGCGCCAGACTTCTTGAGCACCCGCCGCAAGGCCAGCGTAACGTTGCCCAAGGCCGTCATATGCGGGTAGAGATTGAAGGACTGGAACACCATGCCCATGGAGCGGCGCAGCGCGTTGAGATCCGTGCCGCGTGCCGTCACCTCGACCCCGTCGAAGTTGACGCTGCCGCCGCTCGGCTCTTCCAGGCGGTTGAGGCAGCGCAGCAGCGTCGACTTGCCCGAACCGGACGGCCCGATGATGAACACCAGTTCGCGTTCGGCAACGCTGAGGTCGATACCCCTGAGCACCTCGGTCGAACCGAAGCTTTTCCTCAGCCCCGAGACCGCCAGTATCGTCATGCCTGCAGGATCACTCTTGCCTGCCGACCCCGTGCGCGCAGCGCCCGCCCGGCTCAGCCGCACTTTGCTTCGCGTGCGGCTTCTTCGTAACCGGGCGTGCCCGGCACGCCGGTACCGGGATAGATGGTCACGGCCGGCGAGTTCGGCTCGGGCTTCGTCCCGAACCAGCGCTCGTGCATGGCGGCCATGGTGCCGTCCTTTTTCATGCACTCGATGACGTTCTCGATCTGCCCGCGCAGCTCGGTCGCGTCCTTGCGCAGCGGCATCGCCCAAACCAACCCGGTCACATGCAGATAGGAAAGTTGCAACTGCGGCTGCTGTTTGACCGCCCATTGCACCGCCGTGTTGCCCGCGACGTTGGCGTAGGCTCGGCCGGCAAGCACGGCCTGCACGGCGTCCGTCTGCGTGCCGAAACTCTCGACGGTCCAGCCGATGTCGCCTTCGAGCCCGCGCGCCCAGCTGTCGTAGATCGACCCCTTGTTGACGGCGATCACCTTGCCCTTGAACTGCTTCAGGTCGCTGATCGCCGGCTCGCCCTTCTTGGTCACGAATTGATAGTCGGTATTGAGATAGCCTTCGGTGAAAATGTAGTTCTCGGCGCGCTCCTTGGTAACCGTCACCGGCGCGCCAACGAAATCGATGCTGCCTGCCTGCAGGGCGGGCAGGATCCCCGAGAACTGCATGGCCGCAATTTCGACCGGACGCTTGAGGCGCTTGCCGATCTCGTTGGCAAGATCGACATTAAAGCCCTGGATGCCGCCCTCGAGCCTTGGCATGGCGTGGGGGGCAAAGGTGCCATCAACGGCGGTCCGGAGCGGTTGCTGCGCCGCGCCAAGCGCGGGCAAGGCCAGGACGGCGAGGGTCAAGATGACAGGGGTCCCCAGACGCATGATCGTGCTCCACGGCGTGACGCTGGTGATCCTAGGGTGTCCGCGCACCGCCTGACAATGGTCTTGGGGGCTGGGCAAGCGCGCCGTCCCGTTGGGCAGATTGCCTCAATCCGCGCCAGCTCAAGAGCGGCGCTAGATCGCTCGGCCACGGTCCAGCGCCACGGCCGCCTCCTGCCCGGCTCCGGGCCGAACGTTGCCGGCATCAGTCTCCGGCAAGGCGAGGCTTGCAGATCGATGTGGTCGCCGCCGAGCGACATGGCGATTACTCCGGCGTCAGCGCCGGCAACGCTGGCAGCCCGGCCTTTGCCGCCTCCGCCTGCAGGGCGGCGAACTCCTTGGCATGGTAGGGAACACCGCTCGAGCGGCGTTCCTGCTCAAGCCGCGCCTCCAGCTCGCCGGGCATGACCACTTCGCTGAAACCCTCCGCTGGCGGGTTTGCGTGCACGCGCTCGGCCAGCCGATCGATGCGCGCGCGATAGTCGTCGCCACTGACAAACAGGTCGGGCTTCATGGCGAGAAAGAAATGCCCCACATTTTGCGGCCGGTCGTAGTCGAGGAACTGGCTGGCGACCTCGCCCGCGCAGGCGGCGCCGGAAATCACCCCACCCATGATGTCCATCAGCATCGCCAGGCCGGAACCCTTATAGCCGCCGATCGGCAGCACCACGCCACCAGCGAGCGCAGCATTGGGATCGCTGGTGGCGCGCCCCTGGGCGTCGAGTGCGTAGCCCGCTGGAATGCTCTCGCCCCGTCGGGCGGCGCGGCGGATTTTGCCGCGCGCGGCAACGGCCGGCGACATGTCGAGCAGGAAGGGCCGTTCTTTGCCGGCCGGGGCGCCCGCGGCAAACGGATTGGTCCCCAGCAACGCCTCGCGCCCGCCCCATGGCGGCATCGCCCGCGAGGCGTTGGAAAACACCATGGCTATGAAACCAGCGTCCAACGCCGGCAGCACGTAGGCGGCGGCCATGCCGAAATGCGTGCTGCGATGCGCCGAGACGATGCCGATGCCGAAGCGGGCCGCCATCTCCATGGCTTCGTTGATGGCGCGCATGCCGACGACGAAACCAAAGCCGTTGTCGCCGTCAAGCGTGGCGGCGACGGGGGTGACGCGGCGCACGGCGAGCGTGGGGCGAGGATTGATGAGCCCGCGCCGCAGGCGCTCAAGGTATTGCGGCAGAAACTGCAAACCGTGCGTATCAATACCGCGCAAATCGGCGCGTACCAGGCAGTGCGCGACGATTTGCGCATCCGCTGGCGAAAGACCATGGTGCAGCAAAAGCCGGCGCCCGAAGGCTTCCGCCTCCGCCACCGCGACGCGCACGAAATCCTGCAAGGTTGCCATGCCTGCCACCTCATGCGTCAGCGGGGCAAAAGCGGCCGCTCGGCTGCCGCCGGCGTTATCGGCCAGGCCACCGGGGCGCGCCAGCATTTTTTGTGAAAAAGCCACGCCAGCGTGCTGGCGCCGCCGGCCGCACCGGCGCTGTGGCGGCAGGCGTGGCCCAGGCTCTCAACGCTCCAGATCGTGCACCTGGCGCGCGCGTGCACTGGCTTCGGCCAGCAGGAAGGCAAGGTCGGTGCCGGTCGAGACATAGCGCGCGCCCATTTTGACGAACTTGGCGATCAGCTCGGGCCGGGACGGCAGCCCGCCGACGCCCACGTGCTTGCCGTGCCTGCGGCAGGCGGCGAGCGTGCGCGCGTAGGCATCATGCACGCGTGGATGCTCGAACTGGCCGGGAATGCCGATGTCGGCCATAAAGTCATTGGTGCCAATCATGATCAGGTCGACGCCGTCAACGGCGGCAATCTCCTCGGCCCTGTCGATGGCCTCGCCGCTTTCGAACTGGATCACGACCATGCTGGCGGCGTTCATGGCCGCATTGGCCTCGCCGGCGCCGAAGCTGCGATAGTCGAGGTGCGGCAGCCCGCCGGAGGCGCCGCGGTGTCCGAGCGGAGCATACTTGGCGGCCGCCACCACCGCGCGTGCCTGCTGCGGCGAGCGCACGTCCGGGGCGATCACGCCCAGTGCGCCACCATCGAGCACGCGGCAGATGTATTCGGGAGTGTTGGCCGGGACGCGAACCAACGGCGCAATCCCCATCGCCAAGGCGGCCATGCAGATCTGGCCGGTAGCGTCGAGACTAAGACTGGAGTGCTCCAGATCGACGTAGAGGGAATCGAAGCCCGCGGTCCGGGCAATGCGCACAATTTCAATGCCGCGTACCAGCCGCACCGTCATCGAGGAGACGACTTCGTCGCGCGCCAGCTTTTCTTTGACGTTGTTGCGCAGCATGTCGCTCAACCGCATCGCCATACCCCCTGCTGCCAGCGCTCTAGCCCGTGTAGAGCTCGTCCGGATCGAGTTCGCGCAGCACCTCCAGCTCCTGCTGGCGCGGCGGCGCCAGGCTCTCGACGTCTTCGGCAAAAATGAGCTTGAAGCCGGTATGGTCCTGCACCTGATCGCGGCTCACGCCGGGATTGAGGCCCAGCACCTTCATCTCGCGGCTGTCACCATCAAACCCCATGACGGCGAGGTCGGTGACCACGCGCCACATACCGCCCTGCGGCAAGCCGCGCTCGCAACGCGTGCGCCCGCCGGCAAGCCAACCCGGCGAGGTGATGAAATCCACTTTCTCCACGAACCGGCGCTTCTCGTGCTTCATGGCAACGATCATATCGGTGAGCGAAGAGATGTCGTTGCCGCCGCCGCTGCCCGGCAATCTGATCTTGGGGTTGTCGGCATCGCCGATGAAGGAGGAGTTGAGATTGCCGAACTTGTCGATCTGTGCCCCGCCCATGAAACCGACGTCGACATAACCGCGCTGCAGCAGGAGGAGCACATCGGTGATCGGCAGCACCATGTTGGCGCGCCGCGTGCAACGCTGCTCGTTGGTCGAGGGCGGCAACTGGCCGGGCACGATGAATGGGCCGATGGTGCCGCCTTCGAACAGGATGGTGAGGTGCGGTGCGTGCAGGCGCTGGGCCAAGGTCGCCGCCAACAGCGGGACGCCGACGCCGGCGAAGACGATTTGGCCGTCCTGCAAGAGGCGGCTGGCCATGACGGCCAACAATGCGGCAGCCGTGTAGTTGCCCGCGGACGCTTTGGACTCAGTCATTGTGCACGCTCCGGCCGCGGCGACAGGCATCCAGTATGGCCTCCACGCCGATCCGGCTCAGATATTCCGACCAGGACTTCGGCGCGTAGTAGTAATCTTCGAGATACTGTCGGCAGCCGGCCACCGGATCCTTCGAGACGCGTTCGGCATAGTCGTCGAGCGCGGAAAAGAAAGGCTCGTAGACGCCATAGCACTCGTGTGGGGCACAGCCGATCGGCGCCTCGACCACCGCCTGCACGGCAAAAAAAGGAATGCGCGTCGCGTCCGGCAGGCGCCGGATCTGCTCATTGGAGATGATGCGCTCCGTGGTCAGGATCACGCGCTTTGCCGCCATCGCCATGTCGATGTCCATGAACTGCAGACCATCGAGCTGCGCGTTGCCAAAGGCATCGCAGCGCTGCACGTGGATCAGCGCCAGATCCGGGTTGAGAGCCGGCAGCAGCGTCAGCTGTTCGCCGGTGAAGGGGCAGGCCATGGTCCTGATCTGATCGCCCACCCGCTGGCCGACATCGGAACCCAACATCGATCGCGATGGCATGAACGGAATGCCCATGGCGCCAGCGCGATAGCGCAGGCCCATCGACATGTGGCTCCACTCGTCGAAGCGCGCGAGCTTGTTCTCGGTGTAGTGGCGCATGATCTTCGAGACGCCCCAGACGATGCCCTGTGAGAACCAGCTGGTGATAATATGGCTGGAAACTCCCGAGGCGAACAACAGATCGCCTTCGGTGGAGGTGATCGAACGGGAGATCGTCAGGCCCTTCTTCTGCGCCCGGATCAGGGCCCAGATCATTGCCATCGGCGTGCGTGAAAGCGTGCAACCGCCGATCGCCACGTGCTCGCCATCGTCTACCAGCTGGGCCGCCTCTTCCAGCGACATCACTTTCTCGCGCAAGCCCCGGTCGCGTGCCAGCGTGTCGCGGCGCAACTGCTGATAGGGGGCCACCAGGGCCTCGGAACTCATCGGCACCGTTCTCCTAGCATCATGCCACAGCCGCCATGCCGCTGTCGCGATTAACCGCGCTGATCATCTCATCCCACAGCGGCAGCAGCCCCTGCAAGGCCTGCCAGAAGCCTTGCTCGCGGCGGCGATCGAAATCGGCGACGGCAATGCCCTGCTGCTCGACCCAGGTGAAATAGCCAAGGTTGAAAATGCGCGCGCGCTCGCGCGCGGTGGCATCCAGTACCGCCTCGCCGCCGGCGCCGAAGAGGTGCTGGCCGGTCAGCTCGGCGGCGATCGTCTCGCTCAAGGCGCCGACGTTGTGGCGGCGCCGCAGAAAGCGCGTCAGCTCGCTGCGATACATGGCGTGGCCGTCGGTGGCGACCGTGACAATCACCGCGTCGGGCCCAAGCTCAAGATGCTTGGCCATTTTGATGGCACCCAGAATGTTGGCAATCGACGACAAGCCGAAATGACCGAGGCGATCGACCAACGCTGGCGGCAGGCCGAGACGCTGGACCAGGTAGGCGCGCCCGGCCTCGGTGTTGAACACCGCATTGAGGCCGTCCGTCGCCTGGTCGCTGACGCCGATCACGAGGTCGGTATTCGTGACGTTGTGGATCAGGGGCACGTGCTTGTCGCCGATGCCCTGGATGTTGTGCTCGCCATAGCCATTCATCAGCAAGGTCGGACATTCGATCGCCTCGACCACGGCAATCTTGGTACCGTGGCGTTGCTTGAGATAGTCGCCGGCCGCCAACGTGCCGGCCGATCCGCTCGCCGCGACGAAGCCCGCCAGCTTGGTGGGGCCGGCTGGCGCGCTCAGCGCCGCGAACAGCTGCTCCAATGCACGTCCCGTGCAGCACCAGTGCACCAGATAGTTGGCAAATTCGCTGAACTGATTGATGATGTCGTTGGCCGGATCGCGTGCCAGCTCGGCGCAGGCGTCGTAAATCTCCTTGACGTTGGACTCGGTGCCCGGCGTGCGAACGATATCCTGCGGCGCGCTGACCCATTGGCCGAGCCAGTCGAACCGCTCCTGGCTCATGCCGGCCGGCAGCACGGCGACGGCGCGACAGCCCAGGATCCGCGAGATCGCCACCCCGCCACGGCAATAGTTGCCGGTTGACGGCCACACCGCCCGTTGCCGGGTGGGGTCGAACCGCCCGGCGGCCAGGCGGGGGGCGAGGCAGGCATAGGCGGCCAGCACCTTATGGGCGCGGATCATCGGGAACAGGTCGCCGATGGCAACGACAATGCGCGCGGGAACCCCGCTCATCTGGCTCGGGATCTCCACATGCGCGGGCACGTCACGCTGGCCGCCGCGATCCCAGTCATTGAACCAGTGGACCCGCGCCAGGTTGGCGGCGTGCGGCTGGTCGGGGTCGACGCCGGCGAGCGCGCTGCGGCTCGCTGCGGGCAATAGCTTGGGATCGGCCAGTTCGGCAAAGGTCGGCAGCCGCACCCCTTGCTCCTTGAGCCGGCGCACCACACGACCGCGGACCTGGGCATCCTCGACTTGGCGCGGACAATCGAAGGGGTTCATGGCGCAGCTCCGCCGGCAGGCTACTCTGCCGCCTGCAACGGCGGCCGCCTGTCTCGGCCGGCGCCGTCAACAGTCGAGAGGGGCGCAGCCGAGCAGGGTTCATAAAGAGTGGTGCGCTGACACGGCGAACGGTCGGCCGTGCGGATCATGGCCTCCAGGTCGGCAGCACCAATCTCCTGGCCGTGCATGGCGCCGGCGGCGCGGGTAATGGATTCGTTCATCAGCACACCGCCAAGGTCATTGGCGCCCGCCGCGAGACAGGCGACGGCCCCCTCGGGTCCCATCTTCACCCACGAGGCTTGGATGTTTCGAAAGAGCGGGTTCAGGGCCAGCCGCGACACCGCATGCATGAGTACTGCCTCGCGGAAGGTCGGCCCCTTGCGCGCCTGTCCTTTGAGATAGATCGGCGCTTCCATGTGCACGAACGGCAGTGGCACGAACTCGGTGAAGCCGCCGCTGTTGGCCTGCAGAGCGCGCACGCGCATGAGGTGGCGGGCCCAGTGCCGATAGCCGTCGACGTGCCCGAACATGATGGTGGCCGTGCTTTTGAGACCGACGGCGTGCGCGGTCTCCATCACCTCAAACCATTGCGCGGTATTGATCTTATCGGGGCAGAGGAGCGCGCGTACCTCATCGTCGAGGATTTCCGCCGCCGTGCCAGGCAGGCTCGCCAAGCCCGCTGCCTTCAGCCGCGACAGGTAGTCCGCCAGCGGCAGAGAAAGCGTCGCCGCGCCGTGCCAAATCTCGAGCGGTGAGAAGGCGTGCACGTGCATCTGCGGCACCGCGGATTTCACGGCGGCAACGATGCCAAGGTAGGTATCGCCGGTGTAGCCGGGCCGGATGCCGCCCTGCAGACACACCTCGGTGGCTCCCCGCTGCCAGGCCTCGCTGGTTCGCCTGCCGATTTCCGCGGCATCGAGGTCGTAGGGCTTGTCGCGATGGCCGAGGTTGTGCCGCCCCTTCGAGAAGGCGCAGAACTTGCAGCCGTAGGTGCAGATGTTGGTGTAGTTGATGTTGCGGTTGACGACATAGGTCACGGTATTGCCGACCGCCTGTTGGCGCAGCCGGTCGGCGGCAGCAACCAGCGCGGCGAAATCTCGCCCGCGCGCCGCAAACAGACGGACGATTTGCGCCTCCGTCAGTGCCTCGCCCGCCGCCGCGCGCGCAAGGATGGCGCCAAGATCGCCGCTGGCGTGCGGTTGCTCTGCCCGCAGCTGGGCCAGCGGCGGGGCCGGCAACGGCGCGAGCCCACCCGGCGCCCAATCGTTCTCGCGCGCATAAGCCTCGCCATCGAGGTGGCGCAGTGTCGGTGTCAGCAGCGCCGGATCGAGCCAATCTGAGCCGCCAGAGGAGGCGAGCGCTCCGCCTTGCCGTGCCGGCGCTGGCGTGCGCCCGGCAGCGGCGCCAGCCCGACTGGCGTCGGCGGCAGCGGCCGCCGTCGGCGCTGGCATTGCCTCGCCCGTGAGAAAGGCGGGGTAGACGGCCAAGCGCTCGACCAGCGTGCGCCCGGCCCGCTCGGTCGCCTCGCTGAGCGCCTCCAGATGCGGCCACGGTGCTTCCGGATTGACGTGATCCGGCGTCACCGGCGACACGCCGCCCCAATCGTTAATGCCGGCCGCAATCAACTGCGCCAGGCCGTCGGGCCGCAGGTTGGGAGGGGCTTGGATGTTCATGCGGCTGCCGAACAGCAGGCGCGCCACCGCAACGGTCCACACCTGCTCCTCGAGCGCCGGCTCGGCTGCCTGCGCCATGCGCGTCCCGGGCTTGGCGCGGAAATTCTGGATGATGATTTCCTGGATGTGGCCGTGCCGCTCATGCACGTCGCGGATGGCAAGCAACGCCTCGATGCGCTCGCTGCGCGTTTCACCGATGCCGATCAGAATGCCGGTGGTGAACGGCACGCGGGCACGCCCGGCCGCCTCCAGCATGCCAAGGCGGGCGGCAGGATCCTTGTCGGGGGAACCATAGTGCGGCCCGCCCGGTGCCGACAGTCGCGCCGAGGCCGTCTCCAGCATGATGCCTTGCGACACGGACACCCGGCGCAGGCGCCGCAGCCAAGCCTCGTCCATGAGGCCGGGATTGAGATGGGGCAGCAGTCCCGTTTCCCTCAGCACCCGCTCGGCCGAGGCTTCGAGATAGTCGAGGGTGGAGGCGGCAGCCAGTGCGTCGAGGGCGCGGCGCGCGGCGCTGTAGCGCAGCTCGGGCTTGTCGCCGAGCGTGAACAAGGCCTCCTTGCAGCCGGCCGCGCGTCCCGCATTGGCGATCGCCAGCACCGCATCCGGCGTCAGGTAGGCCGCCTCACCTTGGCGAGGCGGCCGCGCGAAGGTGCAGTAGTGACAGACGTCGCGGCACAAGTGCGTGAGGGGAATGAACACCTTCTTCGAAAACGACACCCGGTGCGCATGGCCGGCGAGGCAGATCTCTTGCGCAATCGCGCTCAGCCGCGCCAGGTCATGACAGTGCGCCAAGGCCAGGGCTTGCTGCGGCGCCAGCCGGCGACCGGCTTGGGCTGCCGCCAGCGCGGCGTCAACTGTGGCAGTCTTCATCGGCCGTCCGCTTCCGTTAGGGATCGTCTGCCTTGCTGCGCCTTCATGACATGCCGGGCAAGGAACTGGAAGTGCGCTAGCTGCGGGGCAGGACCGATGAGGCGCTCAAGATCGCCGGGCTGATCGATATCGCCAGCGAGACCTGGCAGGTGCAGGACTTCAACATTGAGGCGTCGCGCAAGCGCCTGCGCGAGGTGGCGCAGATAGCTGCCGGGACCGAAGCTCGGGGCCATTGCATCGGGCGGCATCAGCAGCATGGCGTTGGTGCCGCCGCCATCGGCAGCCGGCACCAGCCTGGCCCGCGCACCGGCTCCGTGCGCGGGCGAGGCCAACAGGCTTGCCAGTTCGCCCGGGGTGATGAGCGGGACGTCGGCCGGCAACACCAGGGCGCGGCTGGCGCCCTCGGCGCAGGCCTGCGCCAAGCCGGCGCGCACCGCCGCATTCAGGCCGCGCATGCGCCGCTCGCGCAAGACCCGGGCTCCCTTGGATTCGGCAAGGTGCGCCACGCTTGGGTCAGGCGTTACCACCAGGATAAAACGCGCCGCAATGGCCTCGGTGACGACGCCGAGCACTGTTTGCAACATGCCAAGAACCAAGTCTCGGCGCGCCTGCGGCGGCAACACCGGCGCCAGGCGCTGCTTGGCAGCGCTCAGGGCTTTCACCGGGATGATGGCAAAGGTCGCTGCCGCCTGCATGCCACCGTCCTAGCGCTCGGCGGGTCGACGCGGGTTTGCCGCGGCGGCAAGCTCCACACAAAAGGACAAGCACTCACCTGCCAGTGCGATCTTGTCGTCCAGCGTCTGCATCAGCGTCCTTGTTACCTTGACGGGCAGCGGCATCTGCGCCGCCAGTGCCGCGTCCCGCACGTCGATCAGCATGCCGTCCACCAGCCCCGCATAATAACCGGCAATGCTGCGACTGTCCGCTGCCATGCCGAGCTCGGCCATGATCTTGGCCGTTGGGCCCTTGACGGCTTGGCCGGCAATTATGGGCGACACGGCCACAACTGGCACGCGCGCTGCCCGCAAGGCTTGGCGCAGGCCGGGAACCGCCAGGATCGGGTCGACGCTGAGCCAGGGGTTTGACGGACAGACGATGATGCCTCCCAGCTCATTGTGCGCCAGGGCCTGCACGACCTGCCGCGTCGGCTTGGCCGTCTCGGCACCCGCAAACCGGATCTGCTTGACGCGCGGGCCGCAGGCCTCGCGCACAAAGTATTCCTGGAACGCCAGCGTGCCGGCATCGGTCTCGACCAGGGTGCGCACGGGCTCATCCGACATGGGCAGAATGTGGCTTGCAATCGCCAGCCGGCGCGCCAGATCCGCGCAGACCGCCGTCAGCGTCGCGCCGTCGCGCAGGCTGAGCGTGCGCAGGACGTGGGTTGCCAAGTCGCCATCGCCGAGATTGAACCAGCCAGGCCCGCCGAGCTGGCGCAGCGCCGCCATGAAGGTCCCCGTCTCGCTGTGGCGTCCCCATCCCGTCTCGGCATTGACGAGGCCCGCCAGCGTATAGAGCGCCGTATCCAGGTCCGGCGAAACGTGCAGTCCTAAATGCTCGAAGTCGTCGCCGGTATTGACGATGATACTGAGCCGATCGGCAAGCAGATGCGCCAAGCCGAGCGCGAGCTTGGCGCCACCCACGCCGCCGGACAGGGCGACATAGCGGTGCTGGCTCTGGCTCATCGGAACAGATCGTCGGTCTTGGGGCGCACCAGGGCCGCGGCGGGCCGGACCGGAGCCGACCAGGTGAGGCCGCGGATCAGCGCCGCCGGCCGCGCCTCGGCCGCCTCGCCCATCGCCAGCACGGCCATGGCGGCCGCCGCATCGGCAAAGCCCACCTCGGTGACCTCCAGCGGGCGGCCTGCCAGATCCTGTTCGCCGCGCCGGTCCCACAGCGATGGCACACCGGCAGCGCCGATGGCGATCCCCACGGTTCCGCAGCGCCAGGCCCGGCCGGCGCTATCGGAGATTAAGAGCCCCATGTCGCATTGGAAATGCGCCTCGAGACGTTGCCTGAGGCGTTCGGCGCTGGCATCGGCATCCTGGGGCAGCAGCAGCACGCGGCGGCCGTGGTCTTGGGCGGCGAGGTTTGATTGATCGATACCGGCATTGGCAATGACCAGACCGGCGCGCGTGGCCACGATCAGGACGTTGCGCTTGGCGCGCAGCACCTCATCGGCTTGGCTCAAGACCGCCTCGACCAGGCGGGCGTCCTTGCCGGTGATCTCGGCCAATTGGCGCGCCCGCGCCGATGGCTCAAGGCGCGCCAGATCAAGGTAGCGGCCCTCAGCCTTGGAGACAATTTTCTGGGTCACGACCAACACGTCGTGTCGCCGCGGCGCCAGTTGCTGTCGCTCGATGGCGGCGATCAGCAGTGCGGCAAGATCGGCGCCCGGCTCGACGTCGGGAATGCCATCCAATGCCGTAACGGTAAGCTGGACCGTGCCGGACATACTGGTTTTCGCTTTGCCTTTCTTGCCATCCGAGAGTGGCGGGAAGCCCCTAGTCCCTCGGGATACCGGTGATGCGGACGCCGGCACCTTCCACCCGATAGTTGCGATTGATGCCGATCAGCACCGAGGTCAGGGCCTCGGCGGCCACCGAGTTGGCGAGCGGGCCGGCATGCACGGCCGCAAGGCCCATCGCCTTGGCGAGCGCGACGACGATTTGCCGATCCTTGGGATCGTCGCCAAACACCAAGACGTCGCCGTCGATCTGGTCGCTGCCATGCAGCTTTTGCGCCGCCACATTGTGAAACGCCGACACCACGCGCACATCGGGTCCAAGGCGCTTTTGCGCCGCCAGCGCCGCCGAATGCTCGGGCGGCAGCTGCACGCGCGCCACCTTGGGCGGCACCAGCGGCACGGTGGCATCGACCACGAGCTTGCCGGCGACGTGCGGCCTGATCTCCTCCAGAATGGCGGCCTGGCTCGACCAGGGCACGCACACCAGCACGACGTCGGCGGCCTTGGCGGCGGTGACGTTGTCGGCCCCCGTCAAGCGCGCCGTACCGGCGGCCAGATCGCGGACGGTGGCCTCGGCCTTGGCGGCCGATCGTGAGCCGATCACGACCGTATAGCCGGCGGCGATCAGCCGCCGTGCCAGCCCTGAGCCGAGCGGGCCGGTGCCGCCAATCACGCCAATGGCGCCAAACGCGGCCTTGCCGCCCGGCGCACCTTCTGCATGGGTCTCAGGCATCGGTGGGGGTCTTTACAAGTTCATGTCGGGCAGCGGCACCACGGCGATGCCGGCCTCCTCAAGGGTTGACCGGATGCCGCGCCCCACCGCCACGCCGCTGGCTTCGTCGCCGTGGATGCATAGGGTATCGACCTTGACTTTAATGCGCTTGCCCGAGAGGGCGACGATCTCGCCGTCACGCACCATGCGCAACGCCGCCTCGCCAGCAGCCTGCGGGTCTTTGAGCACGCTGCCTGGAATGGCGCGGGAAGCAAGGTTGCCGTCGTCCTGATAGCGCCGATCTGGGAAACCCTCCAGTGCCAGTCGCAGCCCCAGCTGGCGTGCCGCCGTTTCCATGGCCGATCCGTAGAGCACGACGTAGATGATGTCGCGATCAACGACCTTGATCGCCCGACCAATGGCTTGGGCGTAACTCTCGTCCTCGGCGGCCATATTGTTGAGGGCACCGTGCGCCTTGAGGTGGGTCACCTTCAAGCCGGCGTAGGCGGCCATCGCCTGCAGGGCACCGATCTGATAGGCAATCATGTACTCAAGGTCGCGGGCGCTCATCTGGATGCGCCGCCGACCGAAACCCCAAAGGTCATTGAAGCCGGGATGCACGCCGACGCTGACCCCCTCCTGCTTGGCCAACATGCACAGGCGATGCATGGTGTTGGGATCGCCGGCATGAAATCCGCAGGCGACGCTGGCGGACTTGATGACCTTCATGAGGTCGGCATCGTTGCCGATATCGTAGGCCCCCCAGCCTTCGGCGATATCGGCATTGACATTGACCATGCTCGCCATGCTGCTCCTCGTCTGCCCTGGAAAATGGCGCTAGCCGCCGATCGCCGCATGGTACTATTTATGGGCAAGCCATACAATGTGAACGAACCCGAGAGCCGGGCTGGGTTGCCGCATTGACCGCCGCCGAACACAGCACTGCACGACCGCAATTCCTGGCCGCCGGCGATACCGCGCTGGTGGTCGAGTTCGGCGACCGCGTCGACCCGCACTTGAGCGCCTTGGTGCTTGCCCTGGCGCGGCGCATCGAGGCAGCGGCAATTCCCGGCGTCGTCGAGAGCGTGCCGACCTTCCGCTCGCTCATGGTGCACTACGATCCCCTACAGATCAGCAACGCCGAACTGAAAGGACGCATCACGCCATTGTTGGCTCATCTCAAGGCGACGCAGCGCGCCGGCCGGCGCTGGCAGCTTCCCGCCTGCTATGATGCAAGTCTCGGTCTCGACCTCGCCGAGGTGGCCGATCGCACCTCCCTCAGCGTGGCTGAGGTCGTCGAGCGCCACAGCACAACGTCGTTCCAGGTCTATATGGTGGGCTTCCTGCCCGGCTTTGCCTATCTGGGCGGCCTGCCCGCAGAACTCGAACTGCCGCGCCGGGAGAACCCCCGCATCAAGGTCGAGGCAGGGTCGATCGCCATCGCCATGGCCATGAGCGTGATCTACAGCATCGAAAGCCCAGGCGGGTGGAACATCCTCGGCCGCACACCGGTGGCGCTGTGGGATCTGCGCCGCCAGCCAGCCGCGTTGCTGAACGCAGGCGATCAGATCAGCTTCCAGCCGGTGTCGCTCAGAGAATACGATGCGCTCGCCGCACGCGCACGCGCCGGCGAGCTCAGCCTGACGCCGGATTTGCCAACCGCATGACCCCGGCTCTTCGCCTCGTCGCTCCGGGCTTGCTGACGACCCTGCAGGATATGGGCCGGTTTGGCTACCAGCATCTGGGTATTCCGGTCTCTGGCGCGCTCGATCCGGTGGCGCTCACCGCCGCCAACCTCCTGGTCGGCAACCCGCCCGCGACCGCGGCGCTCGAGATTGCCTACCAGGGGCCGACGCTGGCGGTCGAAGCCGACAGCGTGCGCATCGCCTGTGCCGGCGCCAGCGCACCGATCGATGTCGTCGCCGGCGAGGAGCCGGCTCGGGTGCGCCGCCTTGCCATGCTCAACAGCACCCGTCTCAAACGCGGCGATCAGCTGCGCATCGGCTCGTTGAGCGGCGGGGCCATGCTCTATCTGGCCGCCGCCGGCGGCTTCGACGTGGCGCCCGTGCTTGGCAGCCGCTCGACGCTGGTGCGGGCGGGCATCGGCGGCAGCAACGGGCGGGCGCTGATGCGCGGTGACCTTCTGCCGTTGTGCCAAGCGCGTGCCGCCGAGGCCGACGAGGTGATGCTTGCCTCGCTCGACCTGGCACCGCCGCCGCGCTTCCGCATCATCCTGGGTCCGCAGGATGATTATTTCACCGCCGCGGCGCTGCGGCTGCTGACCGAGAGCAGCTACACCGTCACGCCGGCAAGCGATCGGATGGGCATGCGCCTTGACGGTCCGCGTCTTGCGCACAGCAAAGGCTACAATATCGTCTCGGATGGGATTGCGCCGGGCACGGTGCAGGTGCCGGGCAACGGCCTGCCGATCATTCTATTGGCCGATCGGCAGACGACCGGCGGCTACCCAAAGGTCGCCACCGTCATCTCCGCCGATCTGCCTGCGCTCGGCCGGCTGACGCCGGGAGCGGTCGTCCGCTTTGCGGTCGTGAGCATCGAGGCGGCGGAAGCCGAACGTCGGCGCCAGGCGGCCGAGCTGGATATGCTCGGCCAACGCATCGTGCCGCTGCCCCGCCTCGCGGTCGTCGACGAAGCCGCCCTGCAGCGCGCCAATCTCGTCAGTGGTATGATTGATGCGCTGGGAGGCGAAGCGTCATGAGCGGGGAAGGCATCGGCGCCCGGCTGCCGCGCAAGGAGGACGACCGCTTCTTGCGCGGGCGCGGGCAGTACGTCGGCGACATCAGGCCGCCCGGCCTGCAGGAGGTAGCATTCCTGCGCAGCCCGCTGGCGCACGCCCGCATCAAGGCGGTGCAGGTGCCGCTGGCCATGCGCGATCGCGTCTTTACTACCGAAGCACCTGATCGGCGTTGCCCCAATCCGAGCCGACACCACACTGCCTGGCTTCAAGTCCTCCGTGCAGCCGGTGCTGGCCACGGGCAAGGTGCGCTACGCCGGTGAGCCCATCGCCATGTGCGTTGCGGGCAGCCGGGCCGAGGCGGAGGATATGGTCGCCGCCATCGAGCTCGAGCTGGAGCCGTTGGCCGCCGTCACCGACATGCTGGCTGCGCGCAAGGCCGGCAGCGCGCTGGTGCACGAGCACTGGGGCGACAATCTCTTTCTTAGTACGCTGACGGACGTCGACTTCGAAGCGGTGAAGACGAAAGCCGCCGTTTCGGTGACCCGCGAACTGCGCACCTCGCGACAGGCCATGAGCCCGCTCGAGGGTCGCGCCGTGCTGGCTGAGTGGAACGGCCGCCTGGGCCAGCTTGTGGTGCACAGCTCCACCCAGCAGCCGCACATTGTGCGCTCTGGATTGGCGGAATGCCTCGGCATCGATGAGGGCCAAATCCGTGTCATTGCCCCCGACGTCGGCGGCGGCTTCGGCTACAAGGGCATCCTGTTGGTCGAGGAGGTGGCGCTCGCCTGGGCAACGCGCAAATTGCGCCTGCCTTTGCGTTGGCTGGAGGATCGTCGCGAGGGGCTGTCGGCCAATGCCAACTGCCGCGAACACCACTACATCCTCACCGCCTACGCCGACAGCAACGGTCGCCTGCTGGCGCTGGACTGCGAGGCCACCGTCAACTCGGGCGCCTACTCGGCGTATCCGTTTTCGGCCTGTCTCGAGGCCGGCCAGATCGGTTCGATCCTGCCA
Source organism: uncultured Alphaproteobacteria bacterium (assembly GCA_963820375.1). Taxonomy (GTDB): domain Bacteria; phylum Pseudomonadota; class Alphaproteobacteria; order Rhizobiales; family Hyphomicrobiaceae; genus AWTP1-13. Next base: position 86,761 of record CAWFZX010000019.1, read on the forward strand.
GGCGTTTATGATTTCCCGCACTATCGCTGCCGAACCTACTCGGTGGCAACCAACAAGCCGCCGATTTTGCCCTATCGCGGCGTTGCGCGTACGGGGGTGTGCTTCGCGCTCGAGGTGACGCTGGAGGCGCTGGCGCGCCAGCTTGGCATCGAGGCCACCACTTTGCGGCTCAACAGCCTGGTCCGTCCCGAGCAGATGCCGTTCGACAATATCACCAAGCGGCATTTCGACTCGGGCGACTATCCCGAGGCCCTGCGGCGCGCCATCAGCGCCATCGATCTCGACCGGGTGCGCCAGCGCCAGCAACAAAGGGAAGATGCGCGGCGCATCGGTGTCGGCTTTGCCATGTACTCCGAGCAGGCCGGTCACGGCACCAGCGTCTATGCCGCCTGGGGCATTCCGTTCGTGCCGGGCCACGAGCAGTGTCTCGCCCGTTTCACGCCCGATGGCGCGCTGGAGCTTCGCATCGGCGCGCACAGCCACGGCCAAGGCCTGGAGACGACGCTGTCCCAGGTTGCCCATTCCATCCTCGGCGTGCCGCACGATCGCATCCGCCTCGTGCACGGCGACACCGCGCTGACACCCTATTCGACCGGCACCTGGGGATCGCGCTCAATGATCATGTCGGGCGGAGCGGTGGCCGCTGCCTGCGATCAGCTGGCCGAACGCCTGATCCGGGTCGGCGCCTCGCTGCTGCAGGCCAAGCCGGCGGAGGTGGCGCTCAAAGAGGGCATGATCATCAGCCCGTCAGGTCGCATGGCGATCGCCGAGGTGGCGCGCACTTGGTATCGGCGTCCCCAGGATTTGCCGCCCGAGGTCGAACCGGCCGGCTTGGAGGTGACGGCCGGCTACAAGGCCAAGCGAGATAGCGGCACCTTCAGCTATGCCGCCCATGCCGCCGTGGTCGCGGTCGATGCCGGCACGGGGATGGTCGAGATCCTCGACTATGTCGTCGTCGAAGACGGCGGCGTGCTGGTCAATCCGCTGATTGTTGACGGCCAGATCTGGGGAGGCACGGCGCAAGGCATCGGCACGGCGCTGTACGAGGAGATGGCCTATGACGCGCAAGGCCAGCCGCTTGCCTCCACGCTCGCCGACTACCTGCTGCCGGGGCCGGCCGAGGTTCCCGATATCCGCATCGTGCACTTGCAAACCGCCTCGCCGTATACGCGCTTCGGCCAGAAGGGGCTCGGCGAGGGCGGCGCCATTGCGCCGCCGGCTGCCATCACCAATGCCATCAACGATGCGCTCAAAGATTTGGGTGCCGAACTGTTGATCTCTCCCGCCACCCCGCGGCGCATCGCCGAGGCCGTCGCTCGGGCGCGCAGCAAGGCCACAGCATGAAGCCGGCGGCATTCGACTACGTGCGGCCGGCCACGCTGCCGGAGGCCCTGGCGCTGCTGGCAGAGGTTGCCGAGGCCAAGGTGCTGGCCGGCGGGCAGACGCTGGGACCGATGCTCAATCTACGCCTGGCGCAGCCGCCGCTGTTGGTGGACATCACGCGCATCGCCGAGCTCGCCGAGGTCGCAGAAGACGGCGATGGCCTCTGGCTCGGCGCCATCATCACCCATGCCGCCATCGAGGACGGCCGCGTCAAGGATCCGACGCACGGATTTTTGGGCAAGATTGCCGCCGGCATCGGCTATCGTGCGGTGCGCACGCGCGGCACCATCGGCGGTAGCCTGGCGCATGCCGATCCAGCGGCCGATTGGCTCACCTTGCTGACGGCGCTGGGGGCCGAACTGATGCTGGCGCGGCCGGGCGGCCGGCGCCGTGCGGCGCTCGGCGGCTTTGTGCGCGGGGCGATGGAGACGGTGCTGGCGGCCGATGAGCTGATCACCAGTGTGCGCATCCCCAAATTCTCGCCGCGGGCCCGTTTTGGCTACTACAAGATCTGCCGCAAGGCTGGAGATTTTGCCGACGCCATCGGCGCCGTGGTGGATGATCCCGAACGGGGTGTGCGCCGGCTGGTGGCCAGCACGCTGGCGGGTGCGCCGCTCTCCTTGGCGGTGACCGGCGCTGACAGCACTGCCGTGCCCGAGATCGCCGACTTGCAGCAGCGCTTGAGCGAGGCCGGCTTCGCCGGCGATGCCTACGAAACCCGGTTGCGCGCGGTGGTTCTGCAGCGCGCGCTAGCAGCGATGTTATCCGCATGACCGCCATCACTTTGACCGTCAACGGCAAGGCCGTCAGCGCCGATGTTGCTCCGCGCACCCACCTCGCCGACTTCCTGCGCGAGGCCCTGCTGCTCACCGGGACGCACATCGGCTGCGAGCATGGCATCTGCGGGGCCTGCACGGTGGAGATCAACGGCGAGCTCGCGCGCTCCTGCATCACCTATGCCGTGGCCTGCGACGGCGCCGAGGTGCGCACCATCGAAAGCTTCGATGACGACGCGGTGATGGCGGAGCTGCGGGCTGCCTTCACACAGCAGCATGCGTTGCAGTGCGGATACTGTACGCCCGGCATGCTGATTGCCGCCCGCGATCTCTGGCGCCGCAAGGGCAAGCTGCAGCGCCATGAGATCCGCAGGGAAATGAGCGGCAACCTCTGCCGCTGCACCGGGTACATGGGGATCATCAATGCCATCGAGCAGGTGATGACCGATGGCAAGGCGCCGCGGGCAGCCGGAGCGCCGGGGGCGGCGGCAGCGCCGGCGAGCGGCTGGCTTGGACCGGCGCCCGGCCCGCAGGCGGCCCCGCCAGTAGCCAAGGCCGCTGCGGCCGCGCCGCCGGCGCCGGGCGAGCGCGCGGCCAGGCCAGCTCGCGTTGCCGCTGACGACCGACGCCGTCGCCTGCGAGCTCAGGTCATCAAGGTGACGGCCGCGCGCATCGAAGAGCGCGACGGTCACACCGCCTTGAGCCAACGCTTCGTGCTCGAGCACCCGCAAGCAGCGGTGTGGGATCTCTTAGGCGATATTCCGCGTTTGGCGCGCTGCATGCCCGGTGTCAGCCTCGACGGCCCGCCCGAGGCTGGACGCGTGTCGGGGTTTCTCGACGTCAAACTCGGCCCCATCACGGCCCGCTTCGCGGGCCAGGGCGAGGTGAACTTGCGCCCGGCCGAGCAGCGCTTGCGGCTCGAGGGTCGGGGCGTCGACCGCAAGGGCGGCTCGAACGTCTCGGGCAGCGTGGACTGCCGCCTTGAGCCCACCACAGGGGCTGGCGGCGCGGCGGCGACCGCCGTCCATCTCGATCTGGCCTATGCCTTGAGCGGACCGCTCGCCCAGATCGCCCGCGGCGGCCTGGTGCACGATCTGGCGCGCCGGCTCGCACAGATGTTCGCCCAGAACATGGACGCGCAATTGCGGCACGCCGACGCGGCCCCGTCGGCTGCAGCGCTATCGGGGCTAGCGCTGCTTTTGCAGATCACCCGCGATCGGCTGGCGCGCTGGCTGCGCACGCTGCTGGGCCGACCAACATAGCGCCAGGCCGGCCCTCTTGTGCCACGCTTAACCGCGGCCTTCGAACGGCATTTTGGTCGCCTTGATCTGCATGAACAGGACATTGGCGTCCAACGGCAGGCTTGCCATGTAGCGGATGGCTGAGCCGCAGTGCTCAACGTCCATCACCGCCTCTGGGGCAACCGTGCCGTTTGCCTGCGGCACGCCGGCCTTCATGCGCCCGCCCATGACGGTATCGGCGTTGCCAATGTCGAGTTGCCCGCAGGCGATGTCGTGCTTGCGCCCGTCAAGGGCAATGCATTTTGTGAGACCGGTGATGGCATGCTTGGTCGACGTATAGGCCACCGAGTTCGGCCGCGGGGTGTGCGCCGAGATCGAGCCGTTGTTGACGATGCGGCCACCCTTGGGGCTTTGCGATTTCATGATCTTGATGGCCTCCTGCGCGCACAGGAAGGAACCCGTCAGGTTCACGTCGACCACGGCCTGCCATTGCTCGAATTGCAGGTCCTCCATTGCCACCGGTGGGGCACCCATGCCGGCATTGTTGAAGAGGAAATCGAGCCGGCCACCGAACGCCTTCTTGGTTTCCTCAAACAGCCGCTTCACATCCTCGGGCTTGCCGACGTCGGCCACCACGGCGATGAGCTTGCCACCGCCGGCCTTTGCCATCTCCACGGTACTGTCGAGCTCAGCCTTGCGCCGACCCGTGACGACGACGTTCCAGCCGTCGGCCTGCAGCGCCAGGGCCGCGGAGCGGCCGATGCCGCTGCCCCCGCCCGTCACCAGCGCAACCTTTCCCTGAGCCATCTGCGTTCTCCCTGCCTGAATGCCGCAATCGGTCGCACCCTAACGCCATCGGGCGGGCCGGCGCCAGCGCCATTGCGCGCGCGGCCCAGGGCTTGACATTTGCCGCCGGCCACCCAATACTTAACCACATGGTTTACTATAAGACCGAGCAGCTCAACCTTGCCTTTTCGGCGCTCGCCGATCCGACGCGGCGCGCCATTCTCGACCGCCTGTCGAGCGAAGGCGAGCTGGCTATTACGGAAATCGCGGCGCCGTTCGCGGTCTCCCTGCCGGCGGTGATGAAGCATCTCGACGTCCTGGCCCGCGCCAACCTGATCGCGCGTAACAAGTCCGGGCGCACGGTGCACTGCCGCTTGCAGGCTGCAGCGATGCAGAGCGCCCACCAATGGCTGCTGCACTACGAACGCTTCTGGACCGAAAAGCTCGATCGCCTCGCAACATTTTTGGAGGACGAATGCTCAGCAAGCCAAGCCTCACCCTCAAACGACGGCTCAAAGCGCCGCCGCGCGAAGTTTTCTGCGCCTGGACGGACCCGAAAAAAATAGTGCGCTGGTTTGGACCAAGCGACACCAGCCAAGGCTCCATCAGCGCTGATATCGATCTGCGCGTGGGTGGCCGCTACCGCATCGGCTTTAAGACCGACGACGGCGAGCAACATGAGGTCGGCGGCACCTACCACGAGGTGGTGCCGGACCAGCGCTTGGTCTTCAGCTGGGCCTGGCACACGACGCCTGAGCGCTCATCGCTCGTCAGCATCACGCTGGCGCAGGATGGCGATCGGGGCACGCTGCTCACCTTGCAGCACGAGCGCTTCTTTGACGAGCAGGCTCGCGACAATCACGAGCGAGGCTGGCTCGGCACGCTGCAGAAACTCGAGCATTACCTTGGCTAACCCTTGAGGAGAGCATCATGCCAAAATCAGCCGCCAAGCCGCGCGCGCAGCCTGCTACCCCGCATGGCCATTTCCATTGGAACGAGCTCAGAACGCGCGATGCCGAGCGCGCCAAGCGTTTCTACCGCGACAGCATCGGCTGGTCCTTCGAGGCCACAACCACACCCGACGGTCAAACCTATTGGCTTGCCATTGCCGACGGCCAACCGGTGGCCGGCATGTTCCCCTTGGTGTCGCCCAAATTCGACGGCGTACCGGAGAGTTGGATGTCGTTCCTCGCCGTCGATGACGTGGACGCGCGCGTCGCCAAAGCCATCAAGGCCGGCGCCAAACTCGTGATGCCGCTGTTCGACGTTCCCAATGTCGGCCGCATCGCCATGCTGTTGGAGCCAGGCGGGGCCGGCATCGGCTGGATCACTCCTGTCGCCACAACTGAAGCAAAGGAAACAGCATGAAGCTCTATTATTTTGAGACCCTCAATCCCCGCAAGGCCTGCGCGGTCGCCCGCTACCTCAACGCACCCGTCGAGTTCGTGCGCATCGACCTGAGCAAGGCGGAGCACAGGTCGGCGGCATTTCTGGCCATCAATCCGAACGGCAAGGTGCCTGCCCTGGTCGATGGCGGCATGCGGCTGTGGGAGGCAAATGCGATCATGTGCTACCTGGCAAGGGCCGCGGGATCTGAACTTTGGCCCAGCGACACCGCAGGTCAGATTGACGTCATGCGTTGGCTGAGTTGGAACAGTGAGCATTTTACGCGCCATGCCGGGGCGCTGTATTTCCAGCACGTCATCAAACCGCGCTTCCTAGGCCAGCCCGCCGACGCGGCGGCCGTCGCCGAGGCAACCGGCTTCTTCAAGCCGTTCGCTGCAGTTCTGGCCGAGCATCTGCGGGGGCGGAGCTATCTCGTTGGCGACGCGCTGACGGTTGCCGACTTCGCCGTCGCCGCCACCCTGCCCTATGCGCAAGAGGCCCAGATACCGGTCGCCGACTTCCCCGAGATCATGCGCTGGCATCAACGCCTCGAGGCGCTGCCCGCCTGGCGCCAGCCGTTTCCCGACCTCACGTCGGCTGCGGCATAAGGCGGCGGGCCCGGCGCGCGGCGCTTTTCTTGTGCAAGGCCGGGGCAGGCCAGCCAGCAGCCCCCCTCCTGGCGCCTGGGCGCCTGGGCGCCTGGCGCTAGCGCGTCGGCACGGGCTTCTCGCCGCGGTAGTCGTAAAAGCCACGCTGCGTCTTGCGACCCAGCCATCCGGCCTCGACGTATTTCACCAGCAGCGGACAGGGACGATATTTGGAATCGGCGAGGCCCTCGTAAAGGACCTGCATGACGGAAAGGCAGGTATCGAGGCCGATGAAATCGGCAAGCTCGAGCGGACCCATCGGATGATTGGCGCCCAGCCGCATGGCCTTGTCGATCGACTCCACCGTACCGACGCCTTCATAGAGGGTATAGACGGCCTCGTTGATCATCGGCAGCAGGATGCGATTGACGATGAAGGCTGGAAAATCTTCCGACACCGCAATCGTTTTTCCCAGGCTTTCGATGAAAACCCTGGATTGATTGAAGGTATCGTCTTCGGTGGCAATGCCGCGGATCAATTCCACCAGCTGCATCATCGGCACCGGATTCATGAAATGCATGCCGATGAAGCGCTCGGGGCGGTCGGTGACCGAGGCCAGGCGCGTGATCGAGATCGAGGAGGTGTTGCTCGCCAGCATGGCCTCCTTTTTCAGCCGCGGACATAGATCGATAAAGATCTTGCGCTTGACGGCCTCATCCTCGGTGGCGGCCTCGATGATCAGATCGGCCTCACCGACGGCGTCGAGGTCGCCGGCGTAGCCGATACGGTTCAGGGCCGCGCGCATGTCGGCATCGGTGATGACCCCGCGCGAAACCTGGCGCGCCATATTGCGTTCGATGGTGCTGCGCGCCTTTTCGACCGCCTCCTTCTTGACGTCGTGCATGGCCACATCGAAGCCGGCAAGCGCGACGACATGGGCAATGCCATTGCCCATCTGCCCGGCGCCGATGATGCCGACCGTCTTGATGCTGGCTCGGGTCACGGCATCCGTGCCTTTGCGAGGGCGCTCCATGTGACCTCCGGGTTTTCTGGTTTTGACGCCTGCATCCATGGCGCACCGTGCTCCTTCAATACCCCGGCTGAAGTCGTTTGTTCAGACCACACGTCATGACTTGGCCTTGTCCAGTTCGGCGCCAAGCTCCGGCAGCACCTGAAACAGGTCGCCAACCAGTCCGTAGTCTGCAACCTGAAAAATCGGTGCCTCGCCATCCTTGTTGATGGCAACGATCACCTTGCTGTCTTTCATGCCCGCCAAGTGCTGAATGGCACCGGAGATGCCAACGGCGATGTAGAGTTCGGGGGCCACCACTTTGCCAGTCTGGCCGACCTGATAGTCGTTCGGCATATAGCCGGCGTCGACCGCGGCACGGCTGGCCCCGACCGCGGCGCCCAACTTGTCGGCAACCGGCTCGATGTAGGTCTTGAAGTTCTCTCCCGACTGCAGACCGCGCCCGCCCGAAATGATGATCTTGGCGGCCGTCAGCTCGGGCCGGTCGCTCTTTTGCAGCTCGGCCCGTTCGAAGCTCGCCAGACCGGCCGGCGCGGGAACGCCCAAGGTCTCTACCGGCGCCGCTGCCGTCGCGGCCACCGCTGCAAAGGCCGTGGTGCGGACGGTGATGACCTTTTTTGGGTCGACGCTTTGCACGGTCTGGATGGCATTGCCGGCATAGATCGGCCGCTCGAAGGTGTCGGCCGCCACCACCTTGATGATGTCGGAAATCTGCATGACATCGAGCAGCGCCGCCACGCGCGGCATGATGTTCTTGCCCGAGGCGGTCGAGGGCGCCACCACCGCGTTGTAGTGCGGCATCAGCCCGACGATCAGGGCAGCGACTTCCTCGGCGAGCTGATGGGCGAACTGCGGGGCATCGGCATAGAGCACCTTGGCCGCGCCATCGAGCTTGGCGGCGGCCTCGGCCACCGCCTTGCAGTCGGCACCGGCCACCAGCACGTCGACGTCCTCGCCCAGCGCCCTGGCGGCGGTCATGGCCTTGGCGACGGTCGCCGCCAGCGCCTTGTTGTCGTGCTCCGCCAGCAGAAGAGTGGTCATGACAACGCCCCGGCCTCTTTCAGTTTGGCGACGAGTTCGGCGGCATTGGCCACCTTGACGCCGGCCTTGCGACCCGGGGGTTCGACGGTTTTCACAACCTTGAGACGAGGGGCGATCTCGACGCCATAGTCCGCCGCTTTGCGGATTTCGAGCGGCTTCTTCTTGGCCTTCATGATATTGGGCAGCGACGGATAACGCGGCTCGTTGAGACGCAAATCGGTGGTGATGACGGCGGGCAGTTTCATCTTCAGCGTCTCGAGCCCGCCATCGACCTCGCGGGTCACGACGGCGCCGTCGCCCTCGATCAGCACTTTGGAGGCAAATGTGGCCTGCGGCCAGCCCAGCAGGGCCGCCAGCATCTGGCCCGTTTGATTGCAGTCATCGTCGATGGCTTGCTTGCCCAGGATGATGAAGTTGGGTTTTTCCGTGTCGATGACGGCCTTAAGCAGCTTGGCCACCGCCAAGGGCTCGATCGCCTGTCCGTCCGGGGTTTCGATCAACAGGCCGCGGTCGACACCCATCGACAAGGCGGTGCGGATGGTCTCTTGCGATTTGGTGGGACCAATGGAAACGGCGACCACCTCCTTGACGAGGCCTTTTTCCTTCATGCGTATGACTTCTTCGACGGCAATTTCATCGAAGGGGTTCATCGACATTTTGACGTTGCTGAGCTCGACCCCCGATCCGTCGGCCTTGACGCGGATCTTGACATTGAAGTCGACGACGCGCTTGACGGCGACGAGAGCTTTCATCCCACGAGATGCTCCATTTAGGCATGACCTGGGCTTCCCGGCCACGTCATGCCGCACTGCGGTCGCTTTTCCTGCCGCGAAAGGGCAAATTTGCCTGGTTTGTGGCGACGCGAATAGGCGCTTCGCAGATGCGAAATGGAAACCTAGGGCGCCGAGGTGTGCGTGTCAATTGGGCAGCAGGCGAGACATTTTGGACAAAGGCCAGGCAACAATACCTGTGGCCGCAGCGCCGCAACTTTTGCCGGGGGCGGAGCCGGCGTCAGACCGGGCGCAGATTGCGATCAAACAGCGGCACCCCCGGGCGCCGCAGGAACACCACCAAGACGGCACCGGCGACCAGGCCGCCGATGTGGGCCCACCAGGCCACCTGATCCACCGGGCTGATGAGCACCATGATGACCTGGGTCGCCACCCAGATGCCAAGCACCCACGCGGCCCGGATGTTGAGGGGAATGATGCGAAAGGCCAGCACCCAGACCAGCACGCGCGGGTGCAAGATCAGATAGGCGCCGATCACGCCAGCAACGGCTCCGCTGGCACCGATCAGGGGCAGCGGTGAGGCCGGCAGCATGGCGGCGTGGGCAAGGCCGCCGGCGACCCCGCACAGAAGATAGAACATCAGATACTTCAGGTGACCCAAGGCGTCCTCGACGTTGTCGCCGAACACCCACAGGAAAAGCATGTTGGAGAGCAGGTGGAAGATGTCACCATGCATGAATTGATAGGTCAGCAGCGTCAGCCCCTCCGGGATCGCCACGGGCTGCTGGGCCGATGGCACGGCGCCGCCGATGAGGTGCGTTTGGAACAGCTCGGAGGGGATCAGCGCGAAGCTCAGAATGCTCGCCTGCGCGCCTTCGGTGTTTTGCAAAAAGAAGGCCGCCACATTGGCGGCGATCAGCCCGACGTTGACCCACTGGAAGCGAATCGACCGCAAGGGATTGTCGTCGGACAGAGGGATAAAGACCACGGGATGAGATCCTTTAGTGGAAAAGACGGGCGCGCCCGTCGCAGACGTCAGCGGTTCTTGCCGGGCACCCAGAGAACGTCGCCGCCGCCGCGATCGTTGGCGTAGCGGCTGGCGACGAACAACAGATCGGACAGCCGATTGATGTATTTGAGCGCTGGCGCGCTCACGTGCTCGTTGGGCTGACTGGCCAGCGCCACCATGCCCCGCTCGGCCCGGCGGCAGACGGTGCGCGCGACATGCAGCGCCGCGGCGGCCGCCGACCCACCAGGAAGCACAAAGGAGCGCAGGGGCGTCAACTCGGCGTTGAGTTCGTCGATTTCCCCTTCCAGGCGCTCGACCTGGGCCTCGCTGATGCGCAAGCGTTCGCGCTGCGGCTTGCCCTCGCGTTCAGGCGCGGTGAGATCGGCGCCGAGATCGAACAGATCGTTTTGCGCCCGCGCCAGCATGGCATCGAGCTGCGGGGCAGCGCTGAGGCTCAAACGCGCCACGCCGATCGAGGCATTGGTTTCATCGACCGTGCCGTAGGCGGCGATGCGCAAGGAATGCTTGGGCACGCGCTCGCCGCTGCCGAGCGCGGTCAGGCCGGCATCACCGGTCCGCGTATAGATCTTGTTCAGAACAACCATATCAGCCGCCGACCAGAGGGGAGCTTGCGTCCAAGACGAACGCCTTCAGGGTAGCGGGCGAGGAGGGCGGGTCAAGCCCAGCCAATTCAGCGCAGCAAATACACCAGCAGCATGGCAACGACAATCGCCAGGAACTGCAGGCCAACGCGCCAGCGCATCAGGGTTTGGCTCAGATTGGGGTTGCGCCCGCGCAGCATGTTCCAAAGGCCAGCCAAAAGGACGCCCACAACCGCCAGCAGGGCGAGCACGCTCAAGGATCGCAGAACCGTTTCCATGGCCTAAAGGGTCCGTTCGGGTTGGCGGCAACGACCGTAGCTGACATTGGCCAGCACGTCGCCAAACTGCAACACCACTCCGGCGCAGACGCAACCCAGCGGCGCCACAATCGAGCATCATCTTGGGTGCGATTGTAATGTACCTCATCTTTCTACGCGGTCGATTCGCCGGCTTCGGCGATCTGGCTTGGCGCGGTCGCTAGCGGCGGGCAGGCAGGTTCGTGGGGCTGGAAGGCAGACGAGGTGGGCGCGGGCGGTCCTGGCTGGTGGCCGCCGTGCTGGTGCCGTCGCTGGCCAGCGCGCAGGTCCCTGCCAACCCCGAGGAGGCCCGCAAACAGCTCGAATCCGATCGCGGACGGCTGGAGGCCACGCAGCGCCGCTCCAAGGAAATCCAGGCCGAGATGGACAAGCTCGCCGCCGAGCGCGAGCGCATCAACAGTCGGCTGGTCGAAACCGGCAAGCTGATCCAGCAGAGCGAGGCCCAGATGGGCCTCATCGAATCCCGGCTCGGCGAGCTGGAAACGCAGGAACGCCAGATCCGCGGCACGCTTGAGGAACGTCACGGCTCGATTTCAGCGCTCCTGGCCGCCATGCAGCGCATGGGTCGCAATCCACCCCCGGTGATGGTGACACAGCGCGAGGACGCGCTGTCGATGGTGCGCAGTGCCATGCTGCTCGCCTCGGCCTTTCCGCAATTGCGCGGTGAAGCCGTGGCCTTGGCCGAGCGCTTGAATGCGCTGGTCGGCGTCGTCACCAGCATCCGCTCGGAGGGTGAAAAGCTCAAGGCCGAGACGACGCGCCTGAACGATGCGCGGGTGCGCCTGGCCGGCTTGCAAGAGACGAAACGCCAATCCCTGGCCGAACGCCAATCGGAATTGGCGCAAGTCCGCGTGGCGGCGGCCGATATTTCCAAAAGCGTGTCGGATCTTGGCGATTTGATCGCCAAACTCGACAAGGAAGTTGCAGAGCGCACCGGGCTTGGCACCTACGACCAGGAGATGGCGGCCCGGGAGCAGGAAAAGCAGCGGGCTGCCGCGCCCGGCAAGCAGATTACAGAACGGAAATCTTCGGCCGAACTGGCGCCAAGTTCGGACCGTGTGGCTATGCTTACGCCTGGCCGCATCAAGCCGGCGATGCCTTTTGTGGAGGCAAAAGGCCAGCTGCCGCTGCCCGCGCATGGCCGGCGGGTGCTGACGTTTGGGGAGAAAACCCAGTATGGCAGCCAATCCAGGGGCCTTGTGATCGAAACCCGCTACGGTGGCCAGGTTGTTTCACCTTGCGACGGTTGGATAGTTTACGCCGGCGAATTTCGCAGCTATGGGCAGCTCTTGATCATCAATGCCGGCGGGGGCTATCATATTTTGCTCGCAGGAATATCCCAGATTGACGTGCAACTTGGCCAATTCGTGCTTACTGGGGAGCCGGTAGGCGTGATGAGTGCAGCTGCGAAGGCCGCGCTGCCCAAGACGCAGGAAAGTGGTCCTGTGCTTTACATCGAGTTTCGCAAGGATCAGCGGCCAATAGACCCCGACCCTTGGTGGGCGGAAGCCTCTCGAAAGGTGCAAGAATGACGCGAAAATCCGACTACGCCTTTTGGACGTTCGTAATGCTGGCGTGCCTTGCCGGGGCCACCACCGTGCTCAATGTGACGCGCACCTACTCGGCAACGTCGGGAAACTCGGAAATCTACAAACAGCTTGATCTGTTCGGCGATGTGCTTGAGCGCGTGCGCAGCGACTACGTCGAGAAGCCCGACGATGCCATGCTGATCAACTCGGCCATCAACGGCATGCTGAGCGCGCTCGATCCGCACTCCGCCTACCTCAATCCGAAGAGCTTCCGCGACATGCAGGTGCAGACGCGGGGCGAATTCGGCGGCCTCGGTATCGAGGTGACGATGGAAAACGGTGTCGTCAAGGTGGTTTCACCGATCGACGACACGCCCGCCTCCAAGGCCGGCCTGTTGACCAATGACCTCATCACGCATCTCGACGGCGAGCAGATCGTCGGCCTGACCTTGGAGCAGGCCGTGGAAAAGATGCGCGGTCCGGTCAATACGCCCATTACGCTCACCATTGTGCGCAAGGGCCGCGACGATGCTTTCGACGTCAAGATCACGCGCGACGTCATTCGCATCAACGCCGTGAAGGCACGGGCCGAGGGCGACATCATCTATGTCAAGCTGTCGACCTTCAACGAGCAGACGCACGCCAACCTGGTGAAGGCCATCGAGAGCCTGAAGAAGTCGGCCGGCAAGAACCTCAAGGGCTATGTGATCGATCTGCGCGGCAACCCGGGCGGCCTGCTCGATCAAGCGATCGCCGTCTCGGACGACATGCTTGAGAAGGGGGCGATCGTCCTCACCAAAGGCCGCGGCCTGGAAGAGACGCAGCGTGCCAATGCCCGGCCGGGCGACATCACCGAGGGCAAGCCGATCGCGGTGCTGATCAATGGCGGCTCGGCGTCGGCGTCCGAGATCGTCGCCGGCGCGCTGCAGGACCATAAGCGTGCCACCGTGATCGGCACGCGCTCGTTCGGCAAGGGTTCCGTGCAGACCATCATTCCGCTCGGGGCAAATGGCGCCATCCGGCTGACCACGGCGCGCTATTACACGCCATCCGGTCGTTCGATCCAGGCCAAGGGTATCGATCCCGACGTGGTGGTCGAGCAGGAGCTGCCGCAAGAGCTGCAAAGCAAGTTGCCCAATCGGTCGCCGAGCGAAGCCAGCCTGCGTGGCCATCTCAAGGGGGAGACCAAGGACGGCAAGGAAGGTGGCGGTTCCTCCAGCTACGTTCCCAAAGAGGTGGAGAAGGATACCCAGCTGCAGTACGCGCTCAAGATGCTGCGCGGCGAGCCCCTGCCGCAGGCGAAGAAAAAGGCCGAGGCGCCCGACAGCGACAGCGAGCCAAAGACGGAAACGAAGTAGGCCAACGGCAGGCGACGTGGGCCTTGGGCGGCCGCTGCCCAAGGCGCATTCGGCTGGGGGCGCATTCGGCTGGGGCATGAGCCATGGACGCAACGCTGGCTTACAGACCCTGCGTCGGCATTATGGTGTTGAACCGCGCCGGCCTGGTCTGGATCGGCCGCCGCGTCGATGCGCCAAACGAGCCGGAGGGCCCGGGCGCCTGGTGGCAAATGCCGCAAGGAGGCATCGACCCCAACGAGGATCCCCAACAGGCGGCGCTGCGCGAGCTCAACGAAGAAACCGGCATTCGTTCCGTTGCCATCCTTGCCGAAAGCCCAAGCTGGTACCTCTATGACCTGCCGCCTGAGCTGCGTCCCCGGGCCTGGGGCGGGCGCTACCGCGGCCAGCAGCAGAAATGGTTTGTCGTGCGCTTCACCGGCAGCGAGGACGAAATCGTCATCGCCCGGCCGCCCGGGCAGAGCGCCGAGTTCGACGCCTGGCGCTGGGCCCGCGTCAGCGAGCTGGTGTCCTTGATCGTGCCCTTCAAAAGGGCGGTGTACGAACAGCTCTTGGCCGATGTCGCCGGCGTGGTGGGACCGCAGGCCTGAGCCGCCTCGGCTGGCGACCGCCTTGCTCTTTGGCGCGTGACAAAGGCTGGCAAATCACGCAACTGTCAATTTAAGGCCTTTGCTTGCATGGACTTGTCTCACCCGTGGTCAGCCAACTGAACCTGGAGCTGCCCTACCGCCCCTGCGTCGGCATCATGCTGATCAACCGCGACGGGCTGGTGTGGGTTGGCCGGCGCCTGCCGAAGTGGGTGGGCGACCGGTCCGGCTACATCTGGCAGATGCCGCAGGGTGGCATTGCCGGCGGCGAACCTGCGCGCACCGCGGCGTTGCGGGAACTGGAGGAGGAGACCGCGGTCCGTTCGGTTGAGATCATTGCCGAGGCGCCGGGCTGGCTCAGCTATGATTTGCCCACCGAGCTGTTGGGCGTGGCGCTGAAGGGCAGATACCGAGGACAGCGCCAAAAATGGTTTGCCATGCGCTTTCTTGGTGAAGACAGGGAAATCGATATTTCGCGGCGCAATGGCCACAAGGCCGAGTTTGACGCCTGGCGCTGGGCGCGCACGACGGAACTCGCCGACTTGATCATGCCCTTCAAAAGGCAAGTCTATCGGGATGTCGTTTCGATCTTTGCGCGCTACGCGGCCTGAACCTTAGCGTCCAGGCCGGTGGCCGCTGGCTTTAGCCTTTTTCCAGTTCGGCAAACACCTTGCGGGCGGCGCGGAAGCACTCCACGCCCAGCGGCACGCCGGCGTAGATCGCGATCTGGTGGATGATCGCTTGAACCTCCTCCTTGCTGACACCGTTGGTGAGGGCCCCCTTCAGATGCAGTTCCCATTCGTGCATGCGATTGAGGCAGGCCAGCATCACCAGATTGAGCATGGAGCGGGTTTTGCGCGGCAAGCGCTCGTCACTCCACACAAGGCCCCAGCAGTACTCGTTCAGGACCTCCTGAAACGGACCGTTGAAGTCGTCTGCCGCCGCCGCCGCTCGGTTGACGTATTCCTCGCCGAGGACCGCTTTGCGGATGGCGAGACCCTTGTCTCTCAACGCCTTGTCCACCATTCTCTCCATCGCTGTTCAACACTCGCCTTGTCGGCTTGGAGTTTGTGGCAGCGTTTGCGCGAGGGCTCAAGTCCGTTGCCGTGGCTGCCGCACGGCAGCAGTGATCGACCCTCGCCAGCATGAGAGGAGCCGCAGATGCGGACGATTACGCTCAAAAGCTCAGCCAAGGTTCCGGTTCTGGGCCTTGGCACCTGGCGCATGGGCGAGCGCAAGAGCGAGCGCGCCGCCGAACTCAACGCGCTCAGGCTTGGACTTGATCTCGGCGTGCGTTTGATCGACACCGCCGAAATGTACGGCGAGGGCACGGCCGAGGAGATCGTCGGGGAGGCGACGGCCGGCCGGCGCGAGCAAGTCTATCTCGTCAGCAAGGTCTATCCTCACAATGCCTCGCGCAAGGGTGCCATTGCCGCCTGCGAGCGCAGTTTGCAGCGGCTCAAGACCGATCACCTCGACCTTTACCTGTTGCATTGGCGCGGTTCGCATCCCCTGGCCGAGACGGTGGAGGCTTTCGAGACCCTGAAGACGGCCGGCAAGATCCGCAGCTGGGGGGTGAGCAATTTTGCTGTCGATGACATGCGCGAGCTGGCGGGCCTGGCCAACGGCAAGGCCTGCGTCTCCAACCAGGTGCTCTACCATCTGGCCAGCCGCGGCATTGAATGGGAGCTCCTGCCGTATTGCCGCAGCGCCGACGTCATGGTGATGGCGTACTCGCCGCTGGGTCAGGGCCCGCTGCTGCGCAAGCCCGCCTTGCGCGCGCTGGCCGGCAAGCACGGGGTCGAGGCCGCGGCAATCGCGCTGGCCTGGGTGCTGCGACAGCCCAATGTGGTGACGATTCCAAAGGCCACCAACCCCGCCCATGTCACCGCCAATCTCAAGGCCATCGATGTCAAGCTGGACGCGGAGGATCTCACAGCGCTGGACGCCGCCTTCCCTCCGCCTCAAGGCCACAGCCCGCTGCAAATGACCTAGCCTAAACGTGCGGGCGGGCGCGCTGGGACGGCCCAAGTGCCCGTTCAGGCGATGGGCACCCCGCTGGTCTCGGCCTTGTGCTCGGGCTCCACGTGAATGAGCACTTCCGCCCCCGGAATGGCGTCGGCCAGCGCCGCTTCGATCCTGTCACAGATGGCATGCGAAGAGGCAACCGTCATCCGACCGGGCACGACGAGGTGAAACTCGATAAAGGTGACCCGCCCTGCGGTGCGCGTTTTTACGTCGTGCGCCTGGATCGCGCCTTCGGCATTGTTCGAGATCACCTCGCGGATGCTTCTCGCAACTTCGGCAGTGACGGCTTCATCCATCAGGCCGCTGATGGAATCGCGCACCAGTCTCCAGCCCGCCCATAGGATATTGATGGCGACCAGGCCCGCCAGCGCGGGATCGAGCAGCTGCCAACCGGTGATGGTCGCCAGCAACAAGCCGGCGACGACGCCGATGGACGTCGCCACATCGGTGAGCAGGTGCCAGCCGTCGGCCACCAGTGCGGGCGACCGCTGCCTGCGTCCCCAGGTCAGCAAAAAGTATGACCAGGCCGCATTGATGACGGTGGCGGCGCCATTGACGAGCAAACCCTGCAGCGGCTCATTGAGAACGCGCGGCGTGATCAGGGCATCGTAGGCCTCGCGGGCGATCAACAGCGCCGCCAGCACAATCAGCACACCTTCAAGCACTGCCGAGAAGTACTCGGCCTTGTGGTGACCGAACTGATGCCGCCGATCGGCGGGGCGGATGGAAATGTGCAAGGCATAGAGCGCCACAAGCGCGGTGATCAGATTGACGATGCTTTCCAGGGCGTCGGAGTAAAGGGCGACGCTGCCGGTGATCCAATAGGCAAGAAACTTCAATCCCAGCACGCTGGCCGCCACCGCAATTGAGATGACGGCGGCAACCTTCAGCTTGTCGGCGACTTGCAGAGGTCCTGCCAGCATGCTGTCCGCGCCAGTGAAATATGCCGTGCATGTGGCACGAACGCGCGACGATTGCCAGCGCTATTGCGCCGCCACAGCGAGGCCGCAACGCATTCAGCAAAATGGCGAAAATGACGGCCGCGCGCGGCGAAATGCACAGGTCCTTTGCTGTGGATCGGTAGCTCGAGCAGCACGAATTTGATGAACAGGAATCGGAGCAACGGTCGGCAAGGCAAGGTTTGGCTGGCGTGCGTCTTGGCTCACCGGGAGGAGGCATGCCGTCATGGCCAATTTTCCGACGCATATTGGCGTGGGAACTGTCGTCAGCGGCGCGCTGGCAACAGTGACGCTCGCGGCCGATGTGGTGGCCCCCGAAAACCTGGTGGCGGTCACGCTGGCTGGCGTGCTCGGCTCCGTGCTGCCGGACATCGACCTCAAGGATTCCCGTCCCAGTCGCGCCATGTTCGCCGGGCTCGGCGTGTTCTTCGCCTTCGCCGTGCTGTTCAGTCTCGAACAAAGATATTCAGTGGCGGAAATGATCGTGCTGTGGCTCGGCACCCTGGTGCTGATACGCTATGTCGCGCACGCATTCTTCCATCGACTGAGTGCGCATCGCGGCATCTGGCATTCGATCCTGGCCAGCCTGTTCTGCGCCTGCGCGACCGCGACAGTCTACACGACCCTGCTCGGCCGCCCCGATGGCGTGGCGTGGCTGGCGGCGGGCTTCCTCATGCTCGGCTATTTCACCCATCTTATTCTCGACGAGCTTTATTCCGTCGACGTCATGGACACTCGCCTCAAGGCCTCCTTTGGCACGGCCCTGAAACTGATCGATCCGCGTCATCCCGGCGCGACGGCCGCCATGGCCGTCGCCACCGTGATCGCGTTCCTGCTGGCGCCGCCGATGCAATCATTCCTCGACGGCGTCACATCACGTGGATTGTGGAGCAGTCTGCAGCAGCGCCTGCTGCCGCAGGACAAATGGTTCGGCGTCGACTGGCGCGGCCTGGCTTGGCGGCCAGCGCTGCCCTTCCAACAGCAGCCGCCGGCCACCGCCGCCGGTGCCAAGGCGATCGAAACCGGATCGATTGCGCCGGCCCCTTCGGCGTCCGACCCCGCGCCCGCGAAGGCCAAATGAAGGCCTAACGAACGCGCAGCAGCAGGGCGCCAGCCAACACCAGACCGGCGGCGACAAGGCGTATTGGCAGCATCGGCTCGCGCAGCAAGACGGTGCCGAACACGGCGGCAAACAAGACGCTGGTTTCCCGCAGCGCCGCCACCAGCGCGATCGGCGCCACGGTCATGGCCCAGATGGCGATCGCATAGGCTGCGGTCGAGAGGGCAGCTCCGGCGAGCGCCATGCGCCAGTGCGTTTTGAAATCGCCGACCAGGCTGGGCCCGACGCGCAGCCATCCATAGATCGCCATGGCGATGCCGTCGCCGATGAATAGCCACACGGAATAGGCAAGCGCGCTACCGGCGAGACGGGCACCGATGCCATCGACCAGCGTGTAGGCGGTGATGGTAAGCGAGGTGGCAAGGGCAAAGCCGACGGCGCGTCCAGCGAAGGTCGCAAGCGGCCGGCCGCCTTTGAAGGTCAGCAACAAAATCCCCGTTGCCAACACGATCACGCCGGCCCAACCGGCCAAGCCGAGCGCCTCATTGAGCCACAGCGTGGCCAGCGCCGCCGTCAGCAGCGGCGCGGTACCGCGCGCGATGGGGTAGACCTGGGTCAGGTCGCCCCATCGGTAGGCCTCAGCCAGCGTGACAAAGTAGACAATATGGATGAGAACCGAGGCTAGGACGTAGGGCCATGCCGCCGGCGCCGGCGCCGGCGTGACGGCCAGCAACGGCAACACCAGCACCCCCGAGGCGACGGCCACCAGAACGGTTGCCACCACAGGGGCCACTTTCATTTTGAGGAGGGCGTTCCAACCCGCGTGACAGGCCGCCGCGGCCAGCACGGCTGTGAAAACAAAGGGGTCCACGGAACGACGGCGCCTGGCTGGGGGAAGACCTGACCCGTGAGCCAGGCACCCAAATGCGGTTGGGAATGCCCGTGACGCTACGCACCTCGCCCCCGCGATGCAACATTAGAAAAAAAGCGCTTCTGCGCTCCCGCCCGTCCCGCCGCTCGGCGCAAAGCCGCCCTTTTTTGGCGCTCTTGTTCACGGCTCTTTCGGCTGACGCTTCTTTTTTGCGCGCGCTCACGCTTTTGCAAAAAGAGTGTCAATTTCAAGAGCAGTGTCATTTTCAAGAGCAGTGTCAATTTCAAGAGCGATGCCAACCGCTTGCTGCCCAGCCGTGCACGCCCCCACTCCCTCCCCCCGGCCACGGGGAAGGCTGGCTTCAGAAAGCGCGGGCGACGGATCCTGGGGGCGGATATTCCACGGTTTGCTTTCGCGGTGCCACAATCGGCAGGCATTGCATCGTCGCGCTCAGCAGTGTCCCGCTTGACGCCACGCCTTCCTTCGAGCCTGATCTGGTATTGTGGGGACCACATCGGCGCGGAGAGCCAACAGGAGCATCGTTATGCCAATCGACTGGACGACCATTCCCCTCATGCCCCTTGGGCTTCTGGCCGCACTCACGTTCGTGGCCTCGCTGATCGGCAATTCCTTGAGCAGAAGCGCTTTCGTCGGTTCGATCCTGGCGGTCATTATATTCGTCGCCTTCTACGTCTTCTGGAATCACTACGAGACGCCCCTGCAGGGCATGGCCGGCGGCATTCATTTTCCCAATAGCTACAACAAGGGCCGCTGAACCAGCTCCGCGCTCCCGGGCCATGCCCTCGGCGAGCGCCGCGTTGCTATGAGCGCCCGCCTGCGGCAAGGCGGGCTGCGCGGCCGGGTCCTGGCGATCTCGTCAGGGGTTCGAGGAGCGCCGATCGGACATGACGGGCCCCGCGTCCTTGCTGCGCAGCCGTCATGGCCGCGGGGACTTTTTCCAGGCTGAGCCTGTGCGCCGCGCCCTTGGTCTGAGGCGAGGCCTCGCGCCTGCCGGCTGCACGCTGTTTTCCCCTTGGCTGCGAATGGCCCGCCCGCTTTTGTCAGGGTCGGCGCGGCTTTTCTCTCACGTGCGGGGTTGGGAGTTGCCGCCATTGGGCAAATAATTTAGAATTATTCTAAATAAAAGACAGGTGCCGTGATGAGGGATATCGCCAGCCTGACGGAGCAGGAAATTCTCGCCCTCGCCATCTCACTGGAGGAGGAGCACGCGCGCATTTATGCCGACTATGCCGAAGGCCTCCGGCACACCTTTCCGGCATCGTCGGCGATCTTTCGGGAGATGGCCGAGGAAGAGAACGGGCACCGGCGCAGCCTGATCGAACTCTATCGAGACACCTTCGGCGAGCACATTCCCTTGGTGCGTCGCCAGGATGTCAAAGGCTTCGCGCTGCACGAGCCGCTTTGGAGGCTGCGCCCCCTCGGGCTCGACAAGGTGCGCAAGCAGGCCGAGGCGATCGAACGGGAGACCCGGCGCTTTTATGAGCGTGCCCTGCAGCGGACAACCGACGCTGGCATCCGCAAGCTGTTGGGCGACCTGGCGGCGGCGGAGCTGGAGCATATCGACCTGGCGCAAAAGCTCTCCCAGGAGCTGTTGACGGGCGGAGCCAAACAGAACGAGGACGCGGCACGCCGCCGCAGCTTTGTATTGCAGGTCGTCCAGCCGGGTCTTGCCGGCTTAATGGATGGCTCCGTGTCGACCTTGGCCCCGCTGTTTGCGGCGGCCTTCGCCACACACAGCACCTGGGAAACCTTCCTGGTCGGGATGGCAGCCTCGGTCGGCGCCGGGATTTCCATGGGCTTTGCGGAAGCGCTGTCGGACGATGGTGCGCTGACGGGTCGCGGGCCGCCTCTGCTGCGGGGCACCATCACCGGCGTGATGACCGCGATCGGTGGCGTCGGCCACACGCTACCCTATCTGATCTCCGACTTTGCCTTGGCCACCGGCATCGCCATTGCCGTGGTGTTGATCGAGCTGTGGGTGATCGCCTGGATCCGCTCGCGCTATATGGAGACAAAATTCCTGCGCGCAGCCTTCGAGATCGTGCTCGGGGGGCTGATCGTTTTCGCCGCTGGGGTTCTGATCGGCAGCGCCTGAGACGTGCATGGCCTTGTGCTAGCGGCCCTTGAACGCCGGCTTGCGCTTTTCCATGAAGGCGCGCCGGCCCTCGATGTAATCCTCGCTGGCAAAGCAGGCCCTGATCGCGGTGTCGATCTCGGCCATGCGTCGCTTTTCCGGGTCTTCGACGGCCGCATTGATGGCAAGTTTGGCCGCCTTGATGGTCAAAGGTGCGTTGGCGCCGATGGTCGATGCGAATTTGCGCACATAGCTCTCAAGCTCCGGCACCGGTACGACCCGGTTCACCAACCCCATGATGCGGGCATCCTCGGCGGTGAACTTGCCCGCCGAATAGAAGATCTCCTTGGCAAACGCCGGCCCGACCACATCGACGAGGCGCTTGATGCCGGTGTAGCGATACCCCAGGCCGAGCCTGGCGGCGGGCACCGCGAACACCGCATCAGCAGAGGCGATGCGAATGTCGGTGGTCAGCGCGATGCCAAGCCCGCCGCCGATACAAATGCCGCGGATCATGGTGATGGTCGGCTTGGCCGCCCGGACGATCGCATTGTGGGCCGCCTCGCCGGCTTCGTCATAGACCTTCACCGCCTCGGTGCTGCCGCGCTTGTTCTCGAATTCGGAGATATCGGCGCCGGAAACGAAGGCGCGTTCGCCAGCGCCCGCCAGCACGATCACGCGCACGGCCGGGTCAGCCTCGTAGGCGGCAATGACCTTCGGTACCGCCAGCCACATCTCGTAAGACACGGCATTATGCTTCTCGGGCTGATTGAAGATCAGCCAGCCGATGCCATCCTCGATGCGACCGATCATCTTGGCTGTGCCGGTATCCACGGGTTTTTGTCCTCCGGATTGACGCTGCGGGCCCGTTGGGCCCCTGCTGAGCCTGCGCTAGACCACCTTCTTGCTGCGCAGCGCCTTGATATCGTTCGTGCTATAGCCGAGCGCGGTCAGGATCTCCTCGGTATGCTCGCCCAGTCCCGGGGTCGGCCGATTGATCGCGCAGGGGGTGCGCGACAAGTCCACGGCCTGGTTGACCACGGCCGCATCCTTGCGGGTCGGATGCGGCATCGGCACCGCCATCCCGACGTGCTCAACCTGCGGATCGGCGAACATCTGGCCAATGTCGTAGATCGGGCCGGACGGCACGCCCGCCGCGTTCAGGCGTTCCACCAAGTCCAAACTGCTGTAGGTCTTGGTGCAACGGCCAATTTCCGCGTTGAGCCGCTGGCGATGCTGGGAGCGTTTGTCGCCGCTGGCAAAGTCGGGGTCCTCGAGCAGCGCCTCGGCACCGATCGCCTTGCACATACGCGCAAAAATGTGCTGGCCGGAAGCGGCGATATTGATATGTCCGTCACTGGTCGGAAACACGCCGGTTGGGATCGAGGTGGGATGATCGTTGCCCGCCTGCTTGGGCACGTCGCGCGCCACGGTCCAGCGCGCGGCCTGGAAGTCCAGCATGGAAATCTGCGCCTGCAGCAGGGAGGTCTGCACCCACTGGCCCTCACCCGAGATTTCTCGCTCCAGCAGGGCGACAAACGCCCCCATGGCGGCATAGTTGCCGGCGGACAGGTCGGCGATCGGGATGCCGACGCGGACCGGGCCCTGGCCGGGCAGTCCGGTGATCGACATCAGACCACCCATCCCTTGCGCGACTTGGTCGAAGCCCGGACGATTGGCGTAGGGGCCGGTTTGGCCAAAGCCGGAAAGGCTGACATACACCAGGCGCGGATTGAGTTTGCGCAGCGTCTCGTAGTCGATCCCGAGCCTCTTCTTCACGTCCGGCCGATAGTTCTCGATCAAGACGTCGGCGGTTTCGGCAAGCTGCTTTAAGATGCTGACGCCTTCCGGCGTCTTGAGGTTGAGGGTGATGCTGCGCTTGTTGCGATGCAAGTTGAAGAAATCAGGACCGTGGCGGGAGCCGCCGAGCCCGTCTTCGTCAGAGGCGATGGGCATCTCCACCTTGATCACGTCGGCGCCCCAATCGGCAAAGTGGCGGGCCGCGGTCGGACCGGCCCGCGCGCGGGTCAGATCGATGACCTTGAAACGGGACAGCGGGCCTTGGCGATCTTGCTGCATTAGCGGGCGAGCCTTTCCACGAGGGTGGGCGATAACTGCCAGCATACGCCGGCAATGTCACACCGTCAGCACGATCTTGCCGAAATGTGCGTTGGCCCGCATATGCGCCAGCGCCGCCGCGGCCTGATCGAGCGGAAACGTGCGATCGATCGGCAGCCGCAGCCGGCCGGCCTCGATGTCGGCCCACAAGTCCGCGCGCATGCGTGCCACGATCTCGCGCACCTCCTGCGGCGTGCGCGTGCGGAAGGTGACGCCGATGTAGTCGATGCGCCGCATGGCGTGCAGATCGAAGTCAAACTCACCCTTGAAGCCGCCGAGCCGGCCGACATTGACAATGCGGCCGAGGATGGCGGCTGCCTTCAGGTTCTCGTTGGCGACGCTGGCAGACACCTGATCGACGATCAGATCCACGCCCTTGCCAGCGGTGGCCTCCAGCACCAAGGCCGACCAATTCGGTTGGCCGGTGTCGAGCGCAAGGTCGGCGCCGAATTCCTTGAGCCGCGCCCGCCGCTCGGGGTTGGTCGAGGTGCCGATGACGAGGCGCGCACCCTTGAGCTTGGCGATCTGCAGCCCCATCAGCCCAACGCCCGAGCTGGCGCCCTGGATCATCACGGTTTCACCGGCCTTGAGGCGGCCGTTGGTGACCACCGCATCGTGCATGGTCTGTAGCGCGACCGGGAGTGTGGCGGCCGCTTCGTATCCCATGTTGTTGGCCGGGATCGGCGACACGCGGCCCCAGTCGGCGACCGCGTATTCGGCATAGCCCCCATTGCCCGAACACATCACCCGCTGCCCCGGTTTAACGGTTGTCACCTCGGCGCCGACCGCCTCCACCTCGCCGGCGAACTCCAGACCGAGCACGGTGCCGGGCCCGCCAGCACTGCCATGGCGCTGTCCCGCCGCCATCATCAGGTCGGCACGATTGAGGCCAGCGGCCCGCACCTTCACCAGCACCTGGCTGGGCCCGGGGACTGGCGTTGCAAGGTCGCGGATCTCGATGCCGCTTTCGGCAAGCACAGCAGCTTTCATGTGTCGTTTCTCCCATGCCATCAGGCGTACGCCTGCGGTGCCGCCGTCAGCCCGCAGGCATCAAGGAACGCCTGCACCAGTCGGTTGAAGACCTGCGCCCGCTCGAAATAGGTGGAGTGCCCGGCGTCGGCAATGTGCGCGGCTTGCGCCCGCGGCAGTGCGGCGGCGAGGGCGTCGGCGGCAAAGGGCGGCATGACGATATCCTCATCTCCAGCAATGCAGAGCAGCGGACAAGCCACCGCCGCCAGTTCCTCCGGCCCGCGCGTTCGGCTGGCCACCAGCCGGGCCCGCAATGCCTCTTTGTCGAGATGAGCGTTCATGTCGTCGATCTGGCGATAGAGGAAGTGCAGGGCCGGTTGCTCCCTGGCCATGCGCTCGCCGCAGGCGACGTGGATGCCGCGCCGCGCCTGATCCTGCCGCGCCTTTTCGCTCACGGCTTGCCACTGCCGCAGGCGCGCGTGCGCGGCTTCCCCGAGGCGGGCCGGATCGATGCTGCCGGTGGTGGCGGCAAGCACCAGGGCGCTGAGCCTTGCGCTCGGCCGCAACGCGTACTCGATGGCGGTCCAGCCCCCCATCGATTGGGCAACAACGCACACATCGGTGAGCTCAAGATGGTCGATAAGGGCGGCGAGATCGTCGGCATAGTCGCGCGGGTCGGGCCCACCGTCGATGCCAGACGACGGGGCAAAGCCACGGTGGGCGAAGGTCACGCAGGTATAGCCTGCCGCAAAGGTTGCCACCTGCTGCCACCAGGAGGCGTGATTGCCGCCAAGGCCGTGCGCAAAGACGAGCGGCCGACCCTGGCCGGTGACTTCATAGTAGAGACGGCATCCCGGCCGCTCGAGGCTGCCGCGCCGCCGCTCCGGCATTGCATAAGGCTTGCGCATGGACGATCCGAAGCCGCGGCTTTCCTGCGAAGGCTCAAGCTTGAAACGATCGAGCACCGGGGGTGCCGGAGCCCCTCAAGCGAACTTGGAAACGCTCACTTCCTTGCTGGTGATGAACTCGAGCAGCGCCGGCTGTCCTTTTTCGGTGGCGGCGATGCCGCGCTTGATGGCCGGCACGATCTCGCTTGGTTTCTCGACGCGCTCGCCGTAGCCGCCAAAGGCCCGCGCCATGGCGGCATAATCGCCGGAAATGTCGGTGGAGCGATACTTTTCGGTCGAGATCGGCATCACCTTGAGCTCGATCGCCATCGAAAAATTGTTGAGCAAAATGGAAAGGATAGGAATGCGCTCGCGCACCGCCGTCTCGAAATCCATGCCGGTGAAGCCGATCGCCGCATCGCCCCATACGTTCATGCACAGCTTGTCCGGCTTGGCGAGTTTGGCACCCATGGCGAGACCCAAACCGTAGCCGAGCTGGGTGGTCTTGCCCCAGCCGAGGTAGGACAACGGCGTCGTTGGCCGCCAGAACGGCGAAAGCTGGTCGCGCGGGCTACCGGCATCGTGGGTGATGATCGTGTTGGCGACGTCGACGGTCTTTTGCAGGTCCCACAACACCCGATAGGGGTTGAGCGGGACAGCGTCCTCGGTGAGCTTGGGCATCCATTTGGCAAGCCAGGCCCCGTGCACCTCGCGGATTTCCGCTGCCACCTTGCCAGGATCGCGCGCGCTCTTCTGGCTACGGCGCACTTCATCGAGGACGGCGGCGAGCACCAGCTTGGCATCGCCGAGCACGGCCAGGCCGCAGGCGACGTTGAGATTGATGTCGGCTGCGTCAAGCGTGGAATGGATGATGGTCTTGCCCTTGGGCATGGCGACGCCGAAGTTGGTTTGCCCGAAACTGCAGCCGATGCCGAAGATCAGGTCCGCTTCCTTGAGGAAGTGATGCACCGAGCCGGGAATGGCGAGACCACCGGAGCCCAGCGCCAACGGGTGGGTCTCGGGAAACGCGCTCTTGCCCTCAAGGCTGGTGCAGACGGGAATCGCCAACAGCTCGGCCAGCGCCTTGAGTTCGTCCCAGGCCTCCGCCCAGTGCACGCCCTGTCCGGCATAAAGCACCGGCCGCTTGGCCGCCAGCAGCATGCTCGCAGCCTGGCGTACGGCCTCCAGATCGGGGCCGGAGCGAAGCCGAGGCGCAGGCAGGTGATCGACGGCATCGATCTCTTCGGCAAACACGTCGACCGGCACCTCGACCAGCACGGGGCCGCCACGGCCGGATTTTAGCTGCGTGAAGGCCCGTCGGAAGATCGCCGGCAGATCTTTGGCCGCCGTGACCGGCTCTGCCGACTTGGTGACGTCGCGCATGCTGCTGGCCGAATTGTAGTTCCGGCTGACGTGCGCCAGGTGGCGGGCGTAGCCCATGGGCATGACCAGAATGGGAATGGATTCGCTGTAGGCCTGCGCCACGCCGCCGTAGGCGTTCTCGGCGCCTGGCCCATGCTGCATGCAGAACACGCCGAGTTTGCGCCCGGAGGTGACGCGCGAAATGGCATCGGCCATGTGCAGCCCGGTCCGCTCCTGCCGCACAATGATGGGGCGGATGCCGGCGGCAGCGCTGCGCTCGAGAATGTGGTTGACGGGATAGCCGATCACCCATTCGACCTGTTCACGCTTCAGGATCTCGGCAATGGCGTCCGGGGTCTTCATGTTTCCTCCCAAGGGGGTCTCGCGTCGCGTGCTCGCTGGGCCTGCGGCCGGCTTAGCCTAGGGCCTGGAAGGCCTCCTCGTCGAGGGTCTCTGTTTTTCTGGCCGAATTCGTGATCTAAAAAACGCTGCAAATGACCAGGCAAGCCTTGCAGTCCTCTCAAGCGTCCATCCCCGCCGCAAAAACGCCAGGAAACACTCCATGCCCAAGTTCCGCATTTTGACGCCCGCCGGCGCCTCCTTCAGCAACAGCGGCGGCGGCTATAGCTTCGAAATGGAGGCACTCGAGAACCTCGATGCCGAAATCTTCGAATGCCCCACCACGGAAGAGGGGTTCCTCGCCGCCGCTGGCAATGCCGATGCCGTTTATGCCAAGGGCATGAAGTTCAGCCGGCGTATGATCGAGGCGCTCGACAAATGCCGCGTCATGGCGCTGGGGACGGTCGGCGTCGATTACGTCGATGTGGCAGCCGCGACCGAGAAAGGCATTCCCGTCACCAACTGTCCGGATACCTTCATCGAGGAAGTCGCCGATCACGCCATGATGCTGCTGCTGGCCACCCATCGCCGCGCCATCGAGCAGGACCGCATGGTGCGCGAAGGCCGTTGGGCGGAAGGACGCCCACAACTGCTGCAAGTGCCGCGCTTGCTCGGCCAGACGCTGGGCTTCATCGCCTTTGGCCGGGTTGCGCGAGCGGTCGCCGAACGCGCCAAGCCCTTCGGCTTGCGCCTGCTGGCATACGATCCTTTCCTCGATGAGTTGAAGATCGCCGGCTCGGGTGTCGAGCCGAGCAGCCTGCCGGATCTGCTCAAGCGATCCGACTTTATTTCCATGCATCTGCCGGCGACGCCCGAAGCCGTCGGCTTTCTGAAGGAGAAGCACTTCCGGCAGATGAAACCCAATGCGATCTTCATCAATACGGGGCGCGGCGGCACGGTCGATGAGCCCAGTTTGATCAAGGCGCTGCAGGAGAAATGGATCGCCGGGGCGGGACTCGACGTGCTTGCCGTCGAACCGCCGAAGCCGGACAATCCGCTGTTGCGCATGCCGCATGTCATTCTGGCCCCGCACAATGCCTCGGCGTCCGCCCGCTTCGATCCCGCACGCAAGCGCCGCGTCGGGCAAGAACTGGCGCTGGTGCTGTCGGGCCGCTGGCCGATGTCGTGCGTCAATCCAAGCGTCCTGCCGACAACCAACCTCAAACGTTGGCAGCCGGTGTCGATGGATCGAGGACCCAACTCCTGACGGCAGGGCCGAGCTCGACAACGCCGAAGATCGAGGTCCACCATCTCAACCCCCCGGGTCGCAGCGCATCGAGGGGCTGCCGAGGAGCTGGACCTCGACGTTTTTGCAGGACCTGAGAGCGACGCCTGCTGGATCAGTCTGTCGACGACACAAGGCAGGCCCCGAGTTTTCTGATCGCACCATCCCGCTTCGGTCTCTCGACCCGTTTGACCGGCTGTGGTCGATAGGTCCCGGCGCGCGGGCGAGCCAGCCTTCACCCCTCTCGACCAGTTGCCGCGAGGCCTCTGCTGGGTCGGGCGCCATGGGTCGCAGTTTCCGAGATTCTAAAGGCGTGTCTGCCATCCGCGCACCGGCTAGGGGCAAAGGACCTCTGAAACCGCACAGGATCGCTGCAGCGCCGCAGACTTCAGTCGGGCGCCAGGCCCGCACATGCTCGTGATCAGCGATCGAAATCGACGACGGTGGTATTGCCGCCACTGATGATAACGCCGACGCGTTCTCCCGTGTGCGCTTTGTATGCGCCTGACGTCAACGCCGAGAATGCCGTCGCTCCCCCCGGCTCTGCGACAAGACGCAACGTGTGCCAGAGGACTTTCTGTGCCTGACGGATCGCCGCATCAGTCACAAGCACCGTGCCACCTACGTAGGCCCGAGCGATTGGAAATACGCGCGCACCCACGCGGCGCGGCGCTAGCGAGTCCGCGGCCAGACCGCCAGCTTCCGCGTCTACTGGATGGCCGGCCTCGAAGGCTTTCGTAAGGGTCGGAGACGCAAAGGGCTCTACACCGACAACCTTAATGGAGCCACCATACCACGCAGCAATTCCTGCGATCAGGCCGCCGCCCCCCACAGCGACGAGCAGTGTGTCGATATTGGCGGCCTGCTCATTGAGCTCCATACCCAGGGTGCCCTGCCCAAGCATGGTCTCGT
The DNA here is from genome assembly GCA_963820375.1 of uncultured Alphaproteobacteria bacterium. Lineage (GTDB taxonomy): Bacteria > Pseudomonadota > Alphaproteobacteria > Rhizobiales > Hyphomicrobiaceae > AWTP1-13. The sequence continues at coordinate 116,006 of CAWFZX010000019.1, forward strand.
CTTGGTCGAAGGCATGGACGGGCATCGCACCCGATTGTGCCACCCATGCCTCGCTCGCGGCCAGCGCGTCGGCATAGCGATCCCCTTGAACGACGAGATCAGCACCGTACTCACGGATGCGCTGCACTTTGGCGGGGGACGAAATAGTCGGAACGAAGATCTTTGCGGGCACCCCCAGTTTCATGGCCGCATAGGCGACAGCAGCTCCATGGTTTCCTCCTGAGGCCGCCACCACGCCAGCCGCGGGCACGTTGCGGGTTAGCAGATTTGTGAAGGCGCCACGCGCTTTGAAGGAACCGGTATGCTGAAACAACTCCAGCTTGAGACAGAGCTTGTGCGAGCTGAGACCGAGATCCGCGCAATCGACCTCTATGACAGGCGTGCGTCGCACGTAAGGCCTAATGCGCTTCTCACATCGAATGATTTGCTCGCGGCTGACGGCGATGGATAGGTCTGACATGGGACCCCAGGAGATTTCCTACAGACCTCAGTGACGGTTCTTCGGCAAACGTCGGTCACTGCCAAGATCGGAAGTTCTATCTCGCTCTGCCCACGCTAGGGAATAGCGGTTCGCTAGCCATTGGTACAGCCATTCCTTTGCAATCTCGCTAGCGGAATGCGCGATATCGAGAAGCAACGCATCGGCATCGACCGTAAGGCCGATGGCCATCATTGCTTTCGCTGAGACGCCGCGACTGACAGGACCGCAAGTGCATGCGCGGGGCCCGCTCGCGCCGCCGCCGCCGATCGGTCAGTCGTCATCCGTCGTCAGTGGGTCTTGAGGCCAGCTGCTTTCACCAGCGCCGCGTTAACGGCGATTTCCTTTTCGACGTGCGCCGCGAATTCGGCGGGCGTCATGATCATCGGTTCGAAGCCGAGTCCGGTCAGCTTGTCGCGCACTTTGGGCTCTTGCAGGGCCTTGAGCGTCTCGCGATTGAGCTTGTCGACGATCTCGCGCGGCGTCTTCGCCGGCAGAAACACTCCAAGCCAGATCGGATACTCGGCATCGGCAACGCTGGCTTCGAGCGTGGTCGGCACATTCGGCAGCGCGGCGGAGCGTTTGTCGCCATTCACCGCGAGTGCGGCGAGCTTGCCATCCTGAATCTGCGGCAGGACCAGCGCGACCGGACCGAAGAAGAAGTCGATGCGTCCGGCGATCACTTCCGTCATAGCCTCCGCACCGCCCTTGAACGGAACATGCACGGCGTCCAACCCCGCGCTGATCCGGAAGCGTTCCGCGCTCAAATGGGTTGCGGTGCCGACGCCCACCGAAGAGAAGTTCAACGCGCCTGGCTTGGCTTTGGCGCTGGCGATGAGGTCGCCCACTGTCTTCCAGCCCCTCGCCGGCGGAACGACCAGGACGCTCGGCGTGATGCCGAACGGGACGACCGCAGCAAGGTCTCGCTGCGGGTCGTAGCCTAGGTTCGAATAAAGTGCCGGCGAGATCGTGAGCGCGGAGCCGTGGGCGAGAATGGTGTAGCCGTCGGGCTCCGCCTTGGCGACGAAGGCAGAACCGATCGTCCCCCCAGCGCCGGTGCGGTTCTCCACCACGATGCTCTGGCCGAGCTGCACGGCCAGCTGCTCGAACACCAGGCGCGGGATGATGTCGGTGGTGCTGCCCGCGCCGACGGGCACGATCGCCCGCAGCGGTTTGCTAGGCCAGGCCTCAGCTCGGGCCTGCAAGGTCGCCAATCCTAAGCCGAGCACCGGCAGCAACGTCAGGTAGATCGCGTTCATGGCAGCCTCCTTGTCACGCATCAGGCTCTTGGCGTGAGCGGAGCAAACATTCACGACAGCAGCTTTGGGCCAACCCGAACTATCAGTCCAATACCTAATTCCTCTGGTCAATTAGATCGATCCGGCATAAGCAAATGACATGAACCTGCGGCACACGCGCACCTTCGTCACCGTGGCCGAGCTAGGGACCGTCTCCAAGGCGGCGCTGGCCCTGCGCATTGCCCAGCCTGCGCTGTCCCGACAAATCGGCGATCTGGAGCAGGAGCTCGGTTTCAAGCTTTTTGATCGCGTCGGTCGCCGCCTGCGCTTGACCGGCGAAGGCGAGCAGTTGCTCAGCGATTGCCGGGGTCTATTGAACTACGCCACCGCGCTCGGCGAGCGAGCACAGCAGATCCGGCGCGGTGACGTCGGCGTGCTGAAAGTGGCGGCCACCCCCTTACACATCGAAAGCGTGTTTTCGCAGTTCCTGCCCCGGTACGCGCAGCGTTATCCCAACGTGCAGGTCAAGTTGACGGAGGGGAGTGGCCTCGAGATTCTGGCCATGCTGGAACGCGGCGACATTCACCTTGGTCAAATGCTGCCGTACGCGGTTCAGCTCAACGACCGCTTCGAAAGCCAGCCGCTGGACCCGGCTGAGCTGCTCGCCGCATGCCATCCATCGCTGACGCTCGGCAGCCGCGGCACCATCGAGGTGGGGCGCCTCTCGCCGCATCCATTACTCCTCCTGGATAGCGGGTTCGGGCTGCGCCGAGCCTTCGACGCCGCCTGCCGCCTTGCGGGGCTCAAGCCGAAAATTCTGCTCGAAAGCCGCGGCCCGCATACCTTACTTGCTCTTGCCGAAGCCGGGCACGGGGTCGCCATCATTGCCTCGACCTTCCGAACGCATGCTTATGATCTGAAAATTGTCCGCTTGACCTACCGGGGCCGGCCGCTGCGCGAGCCGCTGGCTGTCTTATGGGACAAGCGGCGTCCGCTTCCGCGCTACGCCACGGCCTTCTGCGAGATGTGGGCCGAGCACGTGCGCCAGGTGTTCCCGATTACGCTGCCGACCGAGCCGAACTCCGCCCCCAAAGTGAAGCGAGTTGGTGCGCGCAAGGCGCGGGCTTAACAGCCAGCCAGCCGATCGACGGGCGCTCGCGCCCGGGCCGTCCTTATGCGCTCGGACGCGAGCGCAGCTGGCTCAAGCGATCCTTGAAGCCGAGCCAGGCAAACACAGCGGGCAGAAACCAGGCCTTGCCGTTGTAGAGCGGAATGGCCGGCGGCGGCCGGAAATCGAGGGCTGACCGGCCGCGCGCATCGCCGAGAAGCTGCCAGGCCGCCTTTTGTCCGGCCCAACGCGCCCACACCACCCCCGAGCCGCAATAACCGACGGCGTAGCGCATGCCATCGCGCGAAAAGATGCGCGGAATCATGTCACGGTTCATGGCGACATGGCCCCACCAGCTGTGCGTAATGTCCACGCCATCGAGAACAGGAAAGATGTCGGCCAGGGCCCGCCGCAGATGTTGCGTGGGCCACGCCGGGTCGCCGGCAATGCTGCCGTCGCGGCCGCCGAACAGGATGCGCGTGCCGTCCGGCGAGGGTCGATAGTAGTAGTGAAGCTCGCGCGTTTCCGAGCACATGACCTGTTTCGGCATCAACTCGGACATCAGGTTGTTGGACAGCGGCGCCGTGGCAATGATGCGGCTGCGCACGGGTACCAGCCGGCGTCGCAACCAGGCGTCCACGCCATCGGTGTAGCCGTTCGTGCCGACGATCACGTGGTTGGCCTCGACCGTGCCGCGCGCGGTGTCGACTTTAAAGCCGCCGGTTTTGGCGGCAAAGCCGAGCACGGCGGTCTCTCCGTGCACCGTTGCTCCGGCCTGCTGAACGCGGGCAAACATACCGGCATAGAACTTGGCGGGATTGAGCCCGCCGATATCGTTGCGCATGAGACCGCCGTAATAGAAATCCGTGCCGAGCACGCCGCGCTGCTCGGCTTTCGGCACCGCGTGCGCCTCAATGCCCAATTTCTGGCGCAGCTCATCGGCGTCTCGCGCCAGCGTTTCATAGTCGGAGGCTTTTGCCGCGCCGGTGAAGCGACCGCTGAGCTGGAAATCGCAATCGATGGCCTCGCGCCGGATGAAGTCGATCAGGTCTTCGCGGGCGGCCTTGGCCTCTGCTTGCAGCGCGGTGGCGCGCGCCGCCCCGAATTTGCGCTGCATCTGCCGATAGCTCGGTCGAAGATTGCCGCTGGCGATGCCGCCGTTGCGCGTCGAAGCGCCCTCACCCGGGCGCTGGCGATCGAAGACTTGTACCGACCAGCCGGCGCGCGCCAAGGTCAGGGCCGCACTCAATCCGGTATAACCCGCCCCGACGATGACCACATCTGAACGCGGCGCGACGGCGAGAGGGGGCGGCGTCGGTGGCGACGCCTGCTCCCACCAGTAGGGCAACGATTGCACCATGGCGATCCCCGCCTGCAACACGACACATGAGACAGTATCGCCAGGATCGATCGCTGACAAAGAGTGTCTATGCAGCCTTCAGCAGGGCCGGTGTGGTCTCGTGCCGCGGCCATTCCGACAGCAGTTTCGGCCACGCCTGCTTAATGGCGTGCCGAAACGGATGGTGCAGCACCCGCGGCAGCTCGCCCACATGCACCAGCTGATAGGCCGCCGGCGTCGCACCGGAGGCGCAGGCCGGCTGCCGGCTGCCTTCGCCGGGAAGGTGGGTATGAAAGTCCCGGCAGAAGGGACAGCGCACGGCCCACACGTCGCCAAGCCCCAAGGTTTGCAGGAGCGGAAGGCTCGGCAGCGACCAGGCCGGCACGGACGGCAGTTCGCTCGCCACAGCGCGCGGCTCAAGCCAACGCGGCCGCCGCAGGCAGTGTTGCATCAGCATGGCCAGTCGATGCGTGAGCACCCGCGCCCGGTAAGCGCCGCCGCGACCTTCGCAGATCGCCGCCAGCGCCCGTCTCTCCAGCAGCAACGCCAGCCAGAACCACAGTGTGCCCAAGCGCCGAAAGCCGCGCCGCATCGGTTCGGGAAAGCACTCCTCCTGCGCGGCATCGAACGCGATCTTACAAAAGCCCCAGGCTATTTGTTTGAGCATGGTTGTAGACCCCTGGTTTGCCCCCCAGGCGCCCGTGGCGGAGGTTGGACCGCCGTTCGTAAACAAATCGTTAACGCCCGTCGCGTTCTGAGGCGCTGCCGACCATGGCCATGGGCCCACACGTTGCACCCAGCGCGCGCGCCAACCCGTGCGCCGCGCGCCTGCGCCGCGGGGGCAGGGGTCGTCAGCTGCGCCAGCGTTCGAGATTGGCCGCGACAAAGGCGTTGTCGTTGAGCTCGGGGTAGAGGTTGGTGATCCGGTCGATGCCGGCTGCCTGTCCGGGACTGAGGACCTCGCCGGCATCGAGGCAGTGTGTGCTGCGCATCAGGCCTTGGCGCCGCAGCACCTCGTGACAGCCGGGAATGCAGCCGGCAAAGCCGTTGGCAACGTCGAAAATGACGCTGTTGCAATCGGTTACCATGGCATCCAGCGCCAACAGGTCGTCGGGCACAACGCCGCTGCCGGCGCACGCCTGCGCCCTCGCCAGCAGCGCCACGGCGGGTTTGGTCCACACACTCCAGTGCCCAAGCAGCCCACCTTTGAAGCGCACGACGAGATCGCGCTCCTTGACGCGAATGCGCAGGGGCGTGACGAGATCGGCAACGATGTGGTCATCGTTGCCGGTATAGAGCGTGATGCGATCCTCCGCACCGGCGGCCACCACACCGAAGGCGACATCGAGCGTCTTGTAGCGGTCGAATGGCGCGACCTTGATGGCAATCACGTTCTCAATGGCGGCAAAGCGCGTCCAGAAGGCCCGCGACAAGGCAATGCCGCCGACCGCGGTCTGCAGGTAAAAGCCGATCACCGGCAGCTCGCGCGCAACGGCGCGGCAGTGCTCGATCAGCGCATCGTCGCTGGCGCCTGGCATGGCGCCCAGTCCCAACAGCGCGGCGTGATAGCCAGTGGCGCGGGCCAGCCGCGCCTCCGCCAGGGCCTGCGGGGTCTTGCCGATCACGCCGGCGATCAAAAGCAACGGCCGCTTTGCCCAGCCATGTGCCGTCTCGGCGGCCAACTCCAGCACCGGCTGGTAGAGCCCGGCGGCGCGGATCTGAAATTGCGTGGCATGCACGCCAACCGCGAGCCCACCCGCCCCCGCATCGATGTAATAGCGCGCCAGCGCGCGCTGCGACCGGGAATCGAATTGTCGGTGCTCGTCGAGTGCCAGCGGATGCGCCGGCAGCACGGTGCCGCGCCGCAGGACGGCAAGGACATCGGCGGGAATGTCGGTCCACAACCCCATGGCAACTCATCCTCCGGTCGCCCGCTAGCCAAGCTCTGGCCCGGCCAGGGCAAAGACGCAGCCAGCCTGTCCGATCGCGAAGTTTGCACCAGCCAGCATGCGCATGTAGCGGCGCGGGGCGGTCGCGCCGTGCTGGGCCAGCCAGTCGTTGAGCCGGTGATGGCAATCGGGAATGTCGACAATCAGCGGCTCAGCCAGCGCCGCGGCGGCGGCGCTCAACAACGCCAGCGCGGTTGGCTCATCGTCGGCAACGATGGGCCCGAGATGCCAGCTGCGGTGGCCGTCCCGGCCCAAGACAAAGCCCGCCAAGGCAGCATCGCTGCGTCTGGCGACGTGGGCAAAGCGGCAGGACCGGGACAGGAGCTCGGCGAGGATCGCCTCACGCGAAAAGCCGCTGCGCGGGCGGTCATAGGCGATGATCTCGGCAAGATCCGTGCGCGCGGCGGCGCGCACGGTGACGCCGGCGGGCGGCGCGACCGGGGAAAGCGTCGGCGCCTGCCAATGCCAGCGCGCGAGGGCAAACACATCCGCAAACCCCAGCGGCAGATAGATCGGGCGGCCGAATTCAGTGGCGTCGAGCCCCGCCGTGCGACCGTCCGCCCGCGCCGCCGCTAGGCAGCGCGACAAAAGCTGGGTGCCGAGACCCTTGCCGCGCGCCGGCTGCGTCACCAAAACCATGCTGATCCAGCACAGCGTCGGCCCCAATGGCAGCAGCAGGGCGCTGCCGATCCAGCGCCCATCCTTGGCCTTTTTGCCGAAACCCCGGCCGAGCGCCAGCATCAAGCGCCAATCGGCTGCCACCTGGTTCCAGCCGGCTTCGTTGGAGAGTGGGCAAAGCGCCAAGGCATCGGCCGGCTCCAGGTCGACAATATCGCCGCCGGCCGCCGTCTCAAAATTGGCCATCGCGCACCTCGTAGTGCGTCGGCTTGCCGTGACTGACCATGCCGCGCGCGATCCAGTCGGCGGTCCAATCCAGCATGCGCTCGATTGGCACGCGCGGTGGCCCGAACTCGCTCAGCATGCGCGATGCGTTGTTGATCCACCCGGTCGGCGCCTCGTTACCGGTGAACTGGGGCCGGCGTGCGAACCGCCGACCGAACTCCGCGGCCAGCTGGCGCACCTCAAGCGTTTGTGGTCCGGTGACGTTGATGGGACGCGTTGGCGTTGTGGTGCGCGCCAGGCAGCGCAAGGCGACGGCGTTGGCATCGCCCTGCCAGATCACGTTGACGTGCCCCATCGTCACATCGATGGGCAGGCCATCGCGCACCTTGCTGGCGATGTCGTGCAGCACGCCGTAGCGCATGTCGATCGCGTAGTTGAGGCGGACGATCCGCCCGGCGGTGCCGTGGCGTGCCGAGAAGAATTCGAACATGTGCTCGCGACCGACACAGGAGTTGGCGTAGTCCCCCGCTGGCGGCACGGCCGGCGTCTCCTCCGTCGCACCGCCGGCTGCGACGGGAACGAACGGATAGACACAGCCCGTCGAGAAGGCGACGATGCGGGAAGCGGCGAAGGTTTCGGCAACGATGGCGGGCACATGCACGTTCATGGCCCAGGTCAGGGCGGGATTGCTGGTCGCGCCGAACTTCATGGCTGCCATATAGACCACGTTGTCCAGGCGCGGCAGACCACGCACCGCTTGGCGGTCGAGGAGATCGCAGGTGATGGTTTCGATGCCGTCCTGGCGCAGCCCCTCGGCCACCGCCGGGTCAGAAAAGCGGGCGACCCCCACCACCCGCTTGCCCGGGGCCGCGCGCTTTGCCATTCGCGCCAGCGACGGTCCCATCTTGCCGGCGACGCCCAGCACCAGGATGTCGCCCGGCACAGCCTCAAGATCGGCGCGCAGTTCCGCTGTCGGCTCGCTCAGGAAATTTTCGAGCGCGGCGAGGGAAGCGAAACGCTCCGGCAGGCCGGCGCTGTCGGTGGCAGCCATCATGCTCTCTCGGGATGTGCGGGTAATATGCGCGATGTCGGCGCCGCCGGCATGCGGCGCAGCGACGAGACGTCGATCGCCGCCGCCACCGCGAAACCGGGACACGCCAGTGAACCCAACAGCAGTCGTCCGTCTTTGATGGCCAGGCGCGTCGGCCCGCCGGAGCGCTCGTAAAGATCGGGGTGGGCGCGCGCAAAGTCGGCCTGCTCGCGCTCGGGAGGCAAACGACATCCCATCGATGAAATGATGGCCGTTGCGCTCGACGTGCGTCAGGCCCAGCAGCGACACCAGAGCCAGGTCTTGTTGCACACTGACGCCGGCCAAGGTGGTGAGATCTTCGGCCGACATGAAGTAGCGGGCTGTTCCAGCCTCCGCATTCAGTTTCGCCACACGCGCCGCGTTGAGGATCGATTTGTACAGACCCTTGCAGTTCTTGCTGGAGACGCCGCTGTAACCGAGCCGCTGGGCGGTGGGAAAGGACGACAACTCGCCGTCGGATTCATCGATGATCAGCGGCCTATGCTGCGCCAGCTCCGCGACCGACCGCTTGAGCGCGGCTGCACGCTTGATGGGCTGCTCGATGAACAGGGTCGATTGCACCAGGCGCTCGAGCGCGGGCGTCTCGCACATGCGCTGCCAAAGCTCGGCGATACCAGCAACGTCGTCGAATTGCTCGTTGCCATCGAGCGTGCTGTGATAATCGCCAATCTCGGCATCGAGCACCTGGGCAATGCGCGTCAGCCGGTCGAGGTCAGCGGCGACGTCACCGGCAACTTTGAGCTTGTAATAGCGGCCACGGTAGCGTCGCGCGACCTCCTCGAGCGTCTCCGGCAGACCGTCGCCGACGCGTTCGCCTGGCAACTGGTCACTCGCCACGATCGGGTCGAGTAGGCCAACCGTATGCCGCACGTTAATCTCACGGGCCGGCGTCAACCCGGCGAGAAAGCGGGCAAGATCGAAGTCGGCAAGGTCGGGGGTCAGCTCGGTGGCGGCGATGCCCGGCAGGTTGGCGGCGATGCTGTCTTGAAACGACAGGCCGAGCGCGCGCCCCAGGGCGTCGAGGATGGCGCGGTCGAGCAGTGCCGGCCCATAGGAGGCCACCAGCGGCACCAGTCCCAGCTCTGCACCACCGGCGACTTGCTCGGCGTAGCCGTCGCCATAAAGTTGAAACGGCGTGCTCCAGCCCTTGGCCTGGTAGGACGCAATGGCGAGCGCCAGCGCTTGGCGCAGCTGATCAAGGTTTTGCGCATCGCTGAAGGAAGGGTTTTTGTCGAACCATTTGGCGGCCAGGCTTTCGGCGGCGACGCCGACGCTGCTGCGCCCATCCTCAAGCACGATGCTGGCGCGAACGACGGCCTGGGTTGCCTGCGTCACGGTGATGACGCCGAAGCGGAATGGCAGCCGCAGCTTGACGTCGCGCTCGAAGCACTCAACGGCCTCAAGTCTGAGCTTGGTCATGGTCCGATTCCAAATGAGCTCTCGCGGCGCGGTCCGGCTATGGGGTGGCGGCCCGTTGCGTGGGATGGAAGGACCTTAACGCCAGCCCGCCCAAGGCGAGGCACAAGACGAGCAGCGCCAGCTGGGCAACAACAAATGGCAGCTCTGATTGCGTCGGCGCCAGCGGCGCCAGGAAGGCAAGCTTCTGAAAGGCCTGCACCACGCCGACGAAGGCGTTGAGGTAGAGCGCCAGCATAGCGCTGAGGATGTAGAGCCAGCGCCAGAGGCCCTCAAGATGGAAGACGTAGTAGGCCAGCACCGCAACGGCGAGGGCGATGAGCGAAATGATGCCAAACACATGCGATGGCAACAGCCGCGTGAAAGGAAACATGAAGCCGGTCACACTCGTCAAAACCGTGGTGAGAAGAAAAAGCGCGGTCCAGCCGGGCAGCCGCCTGGCGCCGAGCATGCCGAAGGCCACGACGACGCCGGCCACAATCCCGATCAAACTCAAGATCACGTGCAGGGTGGTAAAGCCCGACAGCGACAGGCCAAAGATCATCGCCATTGTTCCTCAAGCCGAGCCAGTTCGCTGCCCAGGATACCGGCCGGGGTCGATCCGCACAATCACACGCGCAGGGGCCCGCCGGCCGCGGCCGCAGCTGAGACACCTTGCCCGGCGCCCCATCTCGTGATCTGAGCAAGGTATGCCCGCCCGCGACTTCATCCAGGCCAACACCAAGCTGCTCCCCGTTCCGCTGGTGCCGGAAATACGGCTCTATCTTGCCGAGGAATCGCTGCCCATTTGGCAGAAGACCGAGGAGGAGTTCGGCGCCATCAATGTGCCACCACCCTATTGGGCGTTTGCCTGGGCCGGTGGACAGGCCCTGGCGCGGCATCTTCTCGATCAGACAAGCCTGGTGGCGGGACGTCAGGTTCTCGATCTGGGCGCTGGCTCCGGCATAGCCGGCATTGCCGCAGCCAAGGCCGGCGCAGCCGCTGTGCTCGCCGCCGAGATCGATGCCTATGCGATCGCGGCCATCGCGCTGAACGCCGAGGCGAACGGCGTCGCCCTCAGCACCATCGCCGGCGACCTGTTGGCGGAGGCTGCCCCAGCCAGCTGCGAGGTCATCCTGGTTGGCGATCTCTTCTATGAAAGGCCGCTCGCCGAACGGGTGCTGCACTATATCGAGCAAGCCCAGGCCCGTCAGCTGCTTGGTTCTCGTCGGCGATCCGCGGCGCAGCTACTTCCCGCGCGACCGGTTCGAGGCGATCGCCGCATACGAGGTGCCGGTCACACGCGAACTGGAGGATGCCGAGAGCAAACGAACCACCGTCTGGCGTCTGCGCGCATGCCCCGCGCCAGCAGGGCAGGAGATGGCGCCGCCCCTGCGCCGATGAGGCACAGGAGGCGGCGGCTCATTTGTCTATTGAGGAGAACGACCGCTTCACTCGGGCTCCTCGACCCACATCTCGAATTGCTCGGGGTCGGCCCCCTGCAGGAAGCTGACCATTTCGGACGCGATATTCGGATTGGGCTTCCAGGCGCCATCGACCTGCTCCGCCAGCACCACCTCAGTCTCATCAGGCCTGCCAATAATGAGCTTCATGTTTTCCCTCTCTTGGGTTGCGCGCAAGGACATCACCCGAATCGGTGCTGTCGGCGCAGTATGGCTGTTTCTGATGGGATGGCAGAGTCGATAAACGGCCCACGGCCGCAGCGATCCACACTGCGTGTCTGCCAGGCGCTGGCGGCGCTTTTTTCAAGAGACTGTCGCAATTTGGCTCACCCTGCGGCGCACGCGGCGGCGGCCAGCGGCTCTGAAAGAAAAGGGCCATGGCGGTGGGGTGCCACAGCTGTGGCCGCGAGCGTCGTTTGGTTGCAACGCCCCTCCCGGCACCCAAACGGCCGACAAAAAGGACCGCACCAAACGGTGCGGCCCCACTCACGTTCAACACAACACCGAGATGGCCGGCCGGCCGGCTCGGTTACTGACGGCTGATCCAGTCGTCCACATCCTTGCGCACCTGATCCTTGGCATAGCCATAGCGTGCCTGGATCTTGCCTTCGAGCTGTTCGCGGTTGCCGTTGATCTGGGTCAAGTCATCGTCGGTGAGCTTGCCCCACTGCTCCTTCACCTTGCCGGTGAACTGCTTCCAGCTGCCTTCAATGCGATCCCAATTCATGTCAAAGCTCCTGTTTTGCTGCTACTAAGAAGAAATCCTTCGCCTCGCGCCTCATCACACGCCTCGCGCCTCATTACACGAGGCGCGACACGAGGCGCATGCGGCGGCGTTAGGGTTCTGGCCTGGTGCAAACGTCCGGCGCGTGGTTGCGTTCCCATGTGGCGCAACGCGCGCCCCGCGTGCGCCATCAATGGAGATAGCCGAGGAAGTAGAGAATGAGGATGACGGGAAGCGGAATTCCCACCAACCACAAGATCAGTCCGCGGCTCATGTCAAACGCTCCTCGGTTGAACCTCTATTTCACAACGTAGGGCGACGGTTTGGGTTCCCCTCGCGCGACGCGCGGGTGCGTTGAGCAGAGCTGGCATGACGACCATGCGAAAGACGCGCCGATCGCATCGACAGAGGCGCTGGGCTCAGGGGCGAACGCAGCGGCGGCGCGCACAGCGCGCGCCTGACCGAACGTTACGTGGGCACAAGTGAGCGGTTTGCGGTGCCTGGCTTAGGCTGCCAGTCTCACCCCACGTGCTCATGATGGAAGCCATTGCCGCGCGAGCGATAGGCGCCATTGGGCTCCGGGATCGGCGGGATATCGTCCTCGTCCTGCGCCTCCGCCGTGGCCTCACTTTTCTCGGTCGGCCAGAACAGCAAAGCCATCAGCGCCAGGAGAACAACGAGGGGAAGGTTGCGCAGCGCCGCCTTGGCACCTCCCACCAGCGCCTTGGGCCCGACCGGCGTCGACAACAGCGCTCCAACCAGGGCCAGCGGCGCTTGCACGGCGGCCTGCGCGGCGGCGTCGGTGGCGACGTGGGCGGTGTCTGCCTCTTGCGCCTGCTGATCGGCAACCTCCTCTTCCTGCTCTTTGTGCTTCACCATGCAGCGTGGCCACCAAGCCGATCAGGGTGAAGCCCCCGGCAAGGAGCCAGCACCCTGTCACGGCACCGAAGCGATCGATCACAAGGTGGGTAATCGCCGCAATGGCAAAGCCGACGGCAATGATGAAGGGCACCGCCACCGAAGCCCGTGCCAAGTATTTGGCAACCAGCGATACTGCTGCCGATTTGGCGTCATTGATCAGACCTCGAAACATGCCAATGCCCTTCCGCTTCTAGACCGAGGCGCCGCTCACATCGACGGGCTCACGACTTCCACAGCGCGCCGAGCACAAAGCCCACCGCCGCTGCCATCGCCAAGGTCGCCATCGGTTGGTCCTTCACGGAGCGGTCGACGGCACCCTTGAAGTTGCCGGCCACCTCTTGCACCCTTTCGCCCACCTCGCGGCCTTGTTCGGCGACGCGGTTGGCAACATCCTCGGCCTGATTGGCTACCGCCTTGAAGTTGTCGGTCGCCTTGTCCGCCAATTTTTCGAACTGGCCGGTGGCCTTTTCCTTCACCTCTCGGGTGGTCGAACTCGAATAGTTCGTGCTCTGCGCCATCTCCACTCTCCTTGCTTAGCTGAAGCCTTTATCTCCAATAAACGCAACCAACTAGATTTGGTTCATTCGGGCAACGCCGGGGACGCTTCGCTGGCGACCTTGCTCAGAGTGACGGTCAACGCCATGAGCAAGGGGACGGCCAGAAAGGCGCCGACCGGCCCCCAAAGCCAGGTGCAAAAGGCAATGGCGAGAAAGACGGCGAAGGGATTGAGTTCGAGCCGGCGCCCCATGAAGGCAGGCGTGATAAACTGGCCCTCGATGGTGACGATACCGAGATAGATGAGCGGCGCCACCACCACCTCGCCCAGGGTAGGGTAAGTGACCAAGCCGACGACGGCGAGGGTGGCCACGACGATGGCCGGCCCGATGTAGGGAATGTAGTTGAGGAGGGCTGCCAGGACGCCCCACAACAGCGGATTTGGCAGGCCAACGAACCAGGTCAACGCCACCGTGACGAGACCAAGGCCAAGGTTCACGATGGTGAACGTGCCGAAGTAGGTCGTCATGTTTTCATCAATGTCACTTAGCGTGCGCAGCGTTGCCAGGCGCGTCTCCCGATCCCGCAGCAAATAGACCACGGCGCTGCGCAGCCGGCTCTGGTAGATGAGATAGAAAACAAGTGCGCCCAGGAACAGGATGAATTGACTGACCGCCGGCGTGAGGATGGAAAAGATCGTGCCGACCAGGGTCGAATGCTGCGCCTCCACCTTCAGCGTGCCCTCGCCCGAACCGACCGCATTGAGCGCCTTCTGCAGTTCTTCGAGCAGCGCCAGCGGTTGACCCATGGTTTGCAACTTTTGCTTGATCAGCGCCCCAATTTCCGTGGCCCTGCCAAGCCAATAGGCGACCGGCGTCGACAGCAGCGCCAGCAGACTGACGATCAAGAGGCACAACAAAACGGTGACCAGGATGGCGGCGAGCACGCGCGGGATGCCATGCGCGTGCAACCATTTCACGATCGGCAAGACGATGGTGGCGATGGCCCAGGCCAGCAGCACGGGCACGAGCACGGGTTGCGCCAGATAGGCGCAGCAGATGAGAGCGATGACAAACAGGCCGATCACGGCAATCTGGCTCGCACGCAGCCAGGCATCGACCTCCGGGCCGCGCTCGGCGGCGTCTTGCTCGGCTCGGCTGGTGGTATTGCCGTTGCGGCTCGAAGGCTCGGGCTCAACCCTCTTGGATCTTGCCGGTTGGCCGCCCTCGTTGCCGATCGTCGGCTTGCTCGTCTGCGACATGATTTGCGCTCCGCGTGAAAAAGGTCTCGCCGATGACGCGGCCGGCATTGACCGCCTGTGACCAGATGGCACCCCAATTCGCCGCGCTCTGCAGGTCTTTCAAGGTTCGCAGCAAGCGAGCACGCTGTGCCTCAGACATGAGCTCGATGATCTTTACCCACAAGGCGTCGATGTTGTAGGGCGCCACCGCGATATCGATGCGCACAGGGACGATCTCGTTGGCGGCAAAGCCGAGTTCGGCACCGGCCGCTTCGAGCGCGCCACGGATGGACTGCGCCTTGGCACGGGTCGGCGAGGCAAGATCGTACGGCGGCTCCCACTCATTGAACGGACGCAGTTTGTCGATGTGCGTGAGAATCAGCAGCATCGGCGGGCGGCGCCGGTTGGCTTGCGTGCGAAAATGCTGGCGAATTGCCTCCAGTGCGGCGGCATCGATCTGCCGCGCGGCCCGCGCCGCCGACGTCACCCACAAGATCATGTCGCAGGCGTTTGCAGCCTCGATCAGGGCGGGCAGGTGTTGGCTGTCGGCGAGCCCCGGGCTGTCGATGATGAGCGCTGCCGGCAAACCTTCGCGAATGAGCCTGTGCGGCGTGAAACGAGCCGTCGCTGGCAGAGTATCGACCATGGCCTCCACGGCATTGGCGAGCGCATTGATCAGGCTTGATTTGCCGGCACCAACCTGGCCGGCCACCAGGATGCGTACAGGTTCCCCCGCGCGCGCCTCGGCAGCGGCCAGGTCCTGACGCGACGCGGCAGTGACATGCGCTTGCACCTGCTCGGGGGCAACGCGCAGATTACCGCCATAAAGATCGATCGCAGCGCGTCCGACCTCCTTGACGAACGCCCGCGCGATGCGCCGCGCCAGGTGCTCGCGCCCCATCTCGTAAATCTGCCGCGTAAAGCGCTCGCGCAACTCTTGCGTTACCGCCGCGACCGGATTGAGGAGCCGCACGACACGCCACAGATCATAACCCTTTTCGACCAGCTCCAGCGCACCGCGCCAACGATAAAGCCACATGAATTGCGCGACCGTAATGCGGTCGCCGAGCGGAAACGACGTGACCACGAAACGGCGCAGGTTGACGCTTGCCCGTTCGATCACGGACAGCGCTTCCGGCAGCGTAAACTGCAACAGCGGATCGGCGCGCTCCGGATGCAAGCGCTTAGCCACCACCTCGATGGTCTCCCGGCCAAGGCCCAGAACGGCATCGCGACTGGTCATGCGTTCGGGGGTCACCTGCGCGGCGAACCGCATCACGTCGTCCCAGGCTTGCGCCTGGCGTGGTGTCCAGCCGGGGTCGCCTGGATCGGGATCGGCGTCGTCCGCTGCCGCCGGCGCGGCGACGGGATCGATCAACTTTTGCTGCAGATGGTAGACGGCGACGACGAGAATGCACACCCCGACGGCCCAATGCAGAATGTAGCCATGCTGCCAAAGCCAGAGGCTTCCGAACGGCAACAGGCTTGCCGCCGGCAACAGCAGGGCCACGATCAGCATGGCCCAGCGTGGATACTTCGAGCCTGGCTTGCGCGGGGTCATGGTTTGCTCGCCGTCGCGCTGCTGCCGATGGCGCGTGCCTTGGCAAGCTGAAAGGCCTCCCGTAGCGCGCTGCGGTAGATGACGGAGATTTCCTCCGCCTGCCGCCCTTGCCGACGCTTGAGGAGGAAATAGTCGGCAGCCTTACCCAGGGCGTAAGTGGCCGCGAAGCTGGCCGCCGCCGCCGCCGCCGCGCCGGCGGTCTGACCATAGACGGGGATCAGCTTGATCAATTGCCGCGCGCCGAACGAGGAGGCCACCCGCACCAGCGTGCCGGCCCCGAGCGCGGTGGCAAACTCCGCGTAGGCCCGCTTGTCCCAGCGGACGCCATGCAGCTTGGAAAGCTGCCGCAGCATTGCCGCCTGGACCATGGGCACGGCGACGGCACCAGCCAGGGGCACGGCGTCGCTGGCGCCGGCAGCCAGCGCAAAGCCAAGGATGTGCGCGTTGGCGGGCTCGGCGTTGCCAGGGGTTGCCCCCGGCAGTTCCGCCAAGGCCACGGCAACGGCAGCGGGCGCGGCGGCGATCAGGGTGTCGAGCAGCGCTTCGCGGCCGTAGGCGGACGGCTCCAGCCCGTCGTCGACATGGGTGAAGTCGATGGGAACGAAGTACGGCACGCCGCGCCCAAGCAACCCCTCAAACAGCGACCGCTGATAGGCGAGCGCGCGCGCAAGATCGGGCGGCACACCCGTCACAGGTGTCGCCGTGAACGGATAGGGCAAGACGTGGCCGACCCCCGCCAAATAGGCCTCGTGCAAGGTTGTTTGCGCCACCACCACCGGCCACTCCGGATGACGCCGCCGCACCGCGCCAACGATATCGAGCACCGCCCGCTGTTCCAGATCGAGCGCCTTCATGACCGCCAGGATCAGGTGTGAGCGGCCCTCGCAAAAGCTGATATCGGCAGCAGGGTCATAGTTCACCTCGCCCAGCCCGCGGGTATCGAGAAAGCGGATGATGGGTGCCTGCGCGGGGAAGTCGAACACACGCGCCGTCTTGGTGCAGGCGCGAAAGCCACTGCCGATCTCGGCGTCGCTCGATTGTGTCAGCTCACGAATGATGGAGGTCTTGCCGCTCTGTACTTTACCGATCAACCAAACCACGGGCGCAAAGCCACGCGCCCGGTCGGCGATGGGCGCTTGCAAATCGGTGGAGTGCTCGTCGCGGGTCACTGCGATGCTTCGCCCAAAGGCCTAGGGAGCCAACCCTTGCTTAGCCGGTCCCAGTTTCACCAAAGGCTCGCGTGTCGCCGGGAAGACGGTCGCGCAGTTCGCGGGCCAGCAAGAAAACGGCGGCGTTGTCAGGCAACGCCGCCGGTCAAACGTCTCCGGAATGGGTTCGCCTAGCTGTTGCGCGGCGGCTTTGCTACCGGCGCTGCCAAGCTAGGCCCGCCGCACCAGTCCGGCAATCAGCGAGATCACGAACAGCACAATAAAGACCCAGAACAGCAGTCTGGCGGCGTCCATGGCAAAGCCCGCAACTCCGCCGAAGCCGACGGCAGCGGCAATCAGGGCCACCACCAAAAACACCAGTGCGTAGTGAAGCAGGTTACCCATGCTGGTCTCTCCAGGTTGCAGCCGACCCTTCGGGTGGCAAACTTGATCGTCGCTTAGAACGCAACGCCCCAGGCCGAGGTTCCCCACGTGAGGCCGCGCCCTGTCACGGAGCCGGTGCAGCCGTGCGAAGCGCCGCGCAACACGAAAAAATAGCCGCTTGCGCGAGGGTTAACGGCGCACGCGGACGGCTTGCAACTCTCGCAAGGTCACGTACATCTCGCGCAGCAGATCGTCGTCCGATTGGGCGACGGTGCCCTGCGCGATCATGCGCTGAAGGCGCAGCTTTTGCTCTTGGATGCGCGTTTGCGCGTCGGCAATCTGGGCGTCAAGGCGGACGGAGGGCGGGGACTGAGACATCAAACAAACCTCCTCGTGCCCCAACCCGTGAACCGCCGTGGCCGCCGTTTGTTCCGCGCGGGGGTTTTGGGCCCCCGCAGCCGTTTTGGCAACTTCCCAGGCAGGCGCGGCGTTTAGCCCGGGCACCTTGAGGTAGCGCGCGGCGTGCCGCGTCGCGCAACGCGGGTCCGTGCAGGGGATCCTGTGATGGTGGATATCAGTCAAACGCCCGAGACCTATCAAGCCAGAGCCAACCATGTCACCGCCCGCCTCTTGAGCGTGCTGGCGGCGCTGGCCGTCGACGTCGGCTTGGCGTGGCTCTTCTACGTGCGCGCGCCTTATGATCCGCCGTTCGGGGATGCGGAAATGTTCTGGGTGCGCATCCTCGCCGGGTTTGGTGCCTATGCCGTCTTGCAACACTGGACGCTCGCCAACCAGAGCGGACGCGGCGACGGCGTGTGGGCGGCCATTGACAAGGCCGCCGCGATCAGCCCGTTGCTGGTCGTGGCCAGCCTCGAAGCCTATTGGCTCAGCGTCGGCGTCGAACTGTCGTGGCGCCATCATGCGGTCGCACTGCTATGGGCGGGGTTTGCGCTGACGGATTTCTTTGCCACCGAGACCACCAACCAGCGCCTCACGGCCGATCGGTTCAGCCCCGATGATCGTGCAAACTGAGCGGGACCACCGGGATGGCAAGCCTGCGCCATCGCCCGCCGAGCCCGGCAGCATCATTGAGACGGACATCCCTGCCCGCCTCGACCGCCTGCCGTGGGGACGCTTCCAGACCCTGGTGGTTGCCGCCCTCGGCATCACCTGGATCCTTGACGGCCTGGAAGTCACGCTGGTCGGTGCGCTGGCGGGCGCGCTCAAACAAAGCCCGGTGCTCCAGCTCAGCAACACCGACGTGGGGTTGGCCAGCAGTGCCTATCTGGCCGGGGCGGTTGGCGGCGCCGTCTTCTTCGGCTGGCTGACGGACCGGCTGGGCCGCAAGAAGCTGTTCTTTATTACGCTTGCCGTCTATCTCTTGGCCACCGCGGCCACCGCCTTTTCCTGGAATTTCTGGAGCTTTGTGCTCTTTCGCTTCCTGACCGGTGCCGGCATCGGCGGCGAATATACGGCCATCAATTCGACCATCCAGGAGCTGGTGCCGGCGCGCGTGCGTGGCTGGACCGATCTGGCGATCAACGGCAGTTTCTGGCTTGGTGCCGCTCTGGGAGCGGCCGGATCCATCGTCCTTCTCGATCCCAGTCTGCTGCCGGCAGACCTGGGCTGGCGGCTTGCCTTTGCCATCGGCGCGGCTTTGAGCCTCATTATTCTCTTTATGCGTCTGTGGCTGCCGGAGAGCCCGCGTTGGCTTGCCACCCATGGCAGGCTCCCCGAGGCGGAAGCGATCGTCTCGGGAATTGAAGATGGGTTTCGCAAATCGGGCCAGCCCTTGGCCGCCGGGCCGTTCCCCAAAATTAGGCTCAAAACGCGCACCCACACGCCGCTCGGCGAGGTGTTCTCCACCCTGCTGCGGAGCCAACGGCAACGCACCTATGTCGGCTTGACGTTGATGGCCGCCCAGGCCTTCTTCTACAACGCCATCTTTTTTACCTATGCGTTGATCTTGACCGATTTCTACGGCGTGCCTGCCGACCAGGTGGGATGGTTCATCCTGCCCTTTGCGGCGGGCAATTTCCTCGGACCCCTCCTGCTCGGGCGCTTCTTCGACACGATCGGGCGGCGCGTCATGATCACCTTGACCTACACCTTGTCGGGGGTGCTCTTGGCGATCACGGGCTATTTGTTCATGGCCGACCTGGTCTCGGTCCAGATGCTGACCTTGGCCTGGTCGATCATTTTCTTCTTCGCGTCGGCGGCTGCGAGCTCGGCCTACCTGACGGTCAGC
The DNA here is from genome assembly GCA_963820375.1 of uncultured Alphaproteobacteria bacterium. Classification (GTDB taxonomy): domain Bacteria; phylum Pseudomonadota; class Alphaproteobacteria; order Rhizobiales; family Hyphomicrobiaceae; genus AWTP1-13. The sequence continues at coordinate 135,630 of CAWFZX010000019.1, forward strand.
GAAACCTTTCCCCTGGAAATTCGCGCCCTGGCGATCGCCTTCTTTTATGCTTTCGGCACCGGCATCGGCGGCATTGTCGGCCCCTGGCTGATGGGTTTTCTGATCGAGACGGGGTCGCGGCCGCGCGTGTTTGCCGGCTATCTCTTGGGGGCCGTGTTGATGCTGGTGGCGGCTGTCGTGATGGCGCGCTGGGGTGTGGCGGCCGAACGCAGGGCGCTCGAAGACGTCGCTCGGCCGCTGGCCTCGGTGGATTAGCCCTGGATTTAACGGGATCCCAGCTGCCAGGAGGTCGGCAAGGCGACGGCGGATAAATCCAGATTGTTGATCACCCAGATGCCACCCATGGCGATCAAACCGGCGATCAGGACGGCGGGAAGCGTGCGGACCAGGGCCCCGAGCAGTCCGGCAAAGGCGGCAAGCGTCCTCTCGCCCGCTTCCCACAGCTCGGCCGCCGCCTTGTAGAGGGCCCAGACCACGGCAGCAGCGATCAGCACCAGCAGGACCTGTTTCCAGAACGGCCAATTCTGCCAGGGCGCCTCGAGCACGCGCGAAATCTGCTCGACGGACCAGCCCCAGATCAGCTGCACAAAACGAAAGATGGCGGCTATGCCCTGCTGCACGAATTGAATCAACTGGTTAAAAAGCTGTTGCATGGTCTTGGCCTCCGTCGCCTCATCCGAGCCCGAGCGAACGCACCGCGAAATGACCCGCGCTGCGCACAGATCTCATGCACCGCCGGCAGCTCAAAAGAGCTGCACCGGTCGGCGTCTACCGCATCAGTCGCGTGTGCTGGCCACCAACCCCGCATTAACGCTGTTGGCCGGGGTCGAGTTCCGGCATCGCTTACGGTGAGCCCCACGAAAAGGGCGCCTCTCCGGGGGGGTGGAGAGGCGCCCTGACCATCGTCCGCGCCTTGCGCTTGGGGGGAAGAAGGCGCTGTGCATCGGCGATCGGGGGGAAGCGATGCGATGCCCCCGTAAAACGCGGGACCCGGGACGGGGTTCCCGGGTGCCGGGGTTGGTGCGGCGCGTGCCAGCGGCACGCCCGACCAAGGCTCTGGCCAAGGCACTGGAGGGGCTCGACAATTCAGGCGAGTTTGGGGAGGGGAAAAAAGCCTGAGCCTCACCGGGGGTGGGCGGCAAAACAAGGCCGGCTTTGGACGGAACCAATTTCCGGGGCGGGCGTTAGCTGGAGTCAGGTCGGAAATAGGGGGTGTTTCGCCGATCCCGATGCGTCGGTTGCCGCTGCTGCGCGACATCCGCCGGCTCTGCCGCATCGCCTTGGGTTTCCCCGAACATCGATCCTGCTTGGCAGCGCGTGGGCTGCCGCGTGCGTGCGTTGGGAGGAAGCGATGCAGGACCACAGGACCGTCGGCGGGGGCACGGCCGAACCGTCGGCCGGCGGGCCGTCCGCCCTCGAAACCCTCCCCAACGGGGCCGTGCATGGCAGTGACCTCAACGAGCTGTTGCGCGCCTTACAAGCCATGCGCATGGGCGATTTCACGGTTCGCATGGCGGCCGAGTCGACCGGGCTGCTTGGCAAGATCGCCGATACCTTCAATGAGATCGTCACCAGCAATCAGCATATGGCGCGCCAGCTGGAGCAGGTGGGGCAGCTGGTCGGCAAGGAGGGGCGCATTCGCCAGCGCCTGCGGCTCGGTCTCGCCACGGGCTCGTGGGGAGAGATGGAAAATTCCGTCAACGCCTTGATCGACGATTTGCTGTGGCCGACGATCGAGGCCACGCGCACCATCGAGGCGGTGGCACAAGGCGACCTGCTGATCGCCATGCGGCTTGATGTCGATGGGCGGCCCCTGAAGGGCGAATTCTTGCGCTCCGCCACCATCGTCAACACCATGATCAAACAGCTGAGCGTCTTCACCTCGGAAGTGACGCGCGTGGCGCGCGAGGTCGGCACCGACGGCAAGCTCGGCGGTCAGGCGCAAGTGAGCGAGGTGACGGGGGTCTGGAAGGACCTGACCGAGAGCGTCAACCTGATGGCCAGCAATTTGACGGCCCAGGTGCGCAACATTTCCGAGGTCACCATCGCCGTGGCGAGCGGCGATTTGTCGAAAAAGATCACCGTCGACGTGCGTGGCGAGATCCTCCAGCTCAAAGAGGCGATCAACACCATGGTCGATCAGCTCCGCTCCTTTGCCGCGGAGGTGACGCGGGTGGCGCGCGAAGTCGGCACCGAAGGGCGGCTCGGCGGCCAGGCGGTGGTGCCGGGCGTGGCCGGCACCTGGAAGGACTTGACCGACAACGTCAACCTGCTGGCCGCCAACCTGACGACCCAGGTGCGCAACATCGCCGAGGTCACCACCGCGGTGGCGCGCGGCGACCTGTCGCGCAAGATCACCGTCGACGTGAAGGGCGAGATCCTCGAGCTCAAGAACACCATCAACACCATGGTGGACCAGCTCAACGCCTTTGCCTCGGAGGTGACGCGCGTGGCCCGCGAGGTCGGCACCGAAGGACGCCTCGGCGGTCAGGCGCAGGTGTCCGGCGTGGCCGGCACCTGGAAGGATCTCACCGACAACGTCAACTCGATGGCGAGCAACCTCACGGGCCAGGTGCGCAACATCGCCGAGGTTGCCACCGCCATTGCCGGCGGCGACCTGTCGAAAAAGATCACCGTCAATGTGTCCGGCGAGATCCTGCAGCTGAAAGAAACCATCAACACCATGGTGGACCAGCTCAACGCCTTTGCCTCGGAAGTGACGCGCGTGGCACGCGAGGTCGGCACCGAGGGACGGCTGGGTGGTCAGGCGCATGTCCGCGGCGTGGCCGGCACCTGGAAAGACCTGACCGACAGCGTCAATTCGATGGCGAGCAACCTGACGACACAGGTGCGCAACATCGCCGAGGTTTCGACGGCGATCGCCAGCGGCGACCTGTCCAAGAAGATTGCCGTCGATGTGCGTGGCGAGGTGCTGGAGCTGAAAGAGACCATCAACACCATGGTCGATCAGCTCAATGCCTTTGCCGGCGAGGTGACGCGCGTGGCGCGCGAGGTCGGCACCGAAGGGCGGCTGGGTGGTCAGGCGCACGTGCGTGGCGTGGCCGGCACCTGGAAGGATCTGACCGACAGCGTCAACTCGATGGCGAGCAACCTGACCGGTCAGGTGCGCAACATCGCCGAAGTGGCAACCGCCGTTGCCCAGGGCGACCTGTCGAAAAAAATCACCGTCAACGTCAGCGGCGAGATTCTGCAGCTGAAAGAGACCATCAACACCATGGTCGATCAGCTCAACGCCTTTGCCGCCGAGGTGACGCGCGTGGCGCGCGAGGTGGGCACCGACGGCAAGCTTGGCGGTCAGGCGGCGGTGCCGGGCGTGGCGGGCACCTGGAAGGATCTCACCGACAGCGTCAACTCCATGGCCGGCAACCTGACCGACCAGGTGCGCAACATCGCCGAGGTGGCAACCGCGATCGCCAGCGGTGATTTGTCCCGCAAGATCACGGTGGATGTGCGCGGCGAGATCCTGCAGCTCAAAGAAACGCTCAACACCATGGTTGACCAGCTCAACCGTTTTGCCGGCGAGGTGACGCGCGTGGCGCGCGAGGTGGGCACCGAAGGCAAGCTCGGCGGCCAGGCCAACGTGCCGGGTGTGGCCGGCACCTGGAAGGATTTGACCGACAGCGTCAATTCGATGGCCGGCAATTTGACCGGCCAGGTGCGCAACATCGCCGAGGTCACCACCGCGGTGGCGCGCGGCGACCTGTCGCGCAAGATCACCGTCGACGTGAAGGGCGAGATCCTCGAGCTCAAGAACACCATCAACACCATGGTGGACCAGCTCAACGCCTTTGCCTCGGAGGTGACGCGCGTGGCCCGCGAGGTCGGCACCGAAGGCAAGCTTGGCGGCCAAGCGCAGGTCTCCGGCGTGGCCGGCACCTGGAAGGATCTGACCGACAACGTCAACTTCATGGCCAGCAATTTGACCGCGCAGGTGCGCAACATCGCCGAGGTTGCCACCGCCATTGCCGGCGGCGACCTGTCGAAAAAGATCACCGTCGACGTGCGCGGCGAGATCCTGCTGCTCAAGGAAACGCTGAACACCATGGTGGAACAGCTCCGCTCCTTTGCCGCGGAGGTGACGCGGGTGGCGCGCGAAGTCGGCACCGAAGGGCGGCTCGGCGGCCAGGCGGTGGTGCCGGGTGTGGCCGGCACCTGGAAGGACTTGACCGACAACGTCAACCTGCTGGCCGCCAACCTGACGACCCAGGTGCGCAACATCGCCGAGGTCACCACCGCGGTGGCGCGCGGCGACCTGTCGCGCAAGATCACCGTCGACGTGAAGGGCGAGATCCTCGAGCTCAAGAACACCATCAACACCATGGTGGACCAGCTCAACGCCTTTGCCTCGGAGGTGACGCGCGTGGCCCGCGAGGTCGGCACCGAAGGAGCGCTGGGCGGTCAGGCGCAGGTGCCGGGCGTGGCCGGCACCTGGAAGGATTTGACCGACACCGTCAACGTCATGGCGGCAAACCTCACCGAGCAGGTGCGCGGCATCGTCAAGGTTGTCACCGCCGTGGCCAATGGCGATCTCAAGCAGAACCTCACCGTCAAATCCAAGGGCGAGGTCGCCGCCCTCGCCGAGACCATCAACAATATGACCGGCACGCTGGCCATCTTCGCCGAGCAGGTGACGACGGTGGCGCGCGAGGTTGGCGTCGAGGGCCGGCTTGGTGGGCAGGCCAACGTGCCGGGCGCGGCCGGCACCTGGAAGGACCTGACCGGCAACGTCAATCTGTTGGCGGCGAATTTGACCAATCAGGTGCGCGCCATCGCCGAGGTGGCGACCGCCGTGACCACCGGCGATCTAACGCGCTCGATCCAGGTTGATGCCCGCGGTGAGGTGGCGGAGCTCAAAGACAACATCAACACCATGATCGACAACCTGCGGCTGACGACCGAGCGCAATACCGAGCAGGATTGGCTCAAAACCAACCTGGCGCGCTTTACCAGCATGCTGCAGGGCCAACGGCTGCTGGCGACCGTGGGAACGACGCTGCTGTCGGAGCTGGTTCCCCTGGTCAACGCCCAGCAGGGGCTGATCTACCAGATGGTGGCCGAGGCTGACGGCACGCAGAGCCTGCGGTTGCTCGCCAAGTACGCCGATGACCATCGCGGTGGCTTCCCCGCCCGCCTGAACCTGGGAGAGGGCCTGATCGGCCAATGCTCGGTGGAGAAGCGCCGCATCCACGTCGCCGACATTCCAACCGATGCCGCCCGCATCGAATCGGTGCTGCTGGACGCAGTGCCGCGCAGCCTGCTGGTCTTCCCCATCATGTTCGAGGATCAGATCAAGGCGGTGATCGCCTTGGCATCGCTGCGGCAATTCGATCCCGCGCACATCACCTTCCTCGAGCAGCTCACGGCCGGCATCGGCATCGTCTTGAACAGCATCGAGGCGACGATGCAAACCGAAGCGCTGCTGACGCAATCCCAGCAGCTGGCGACCGAGCTGCAGACGCAGCAGAAGGAACTGCAGCAAACCAACGAAGAGCTGGAGCAGAAGGCGCAACAGCTGGCCGAGCGCAATGTCGAGGTGGAAGCCAAGAACCAAGAAATCGAGCAAGCGCGACGCGCGCTGGAGGAGAAGGCGACCGAGCTGTCGCTGACCTCCAAGTACAAATCGGAATTCCTGGCCAATATGAGCCATGAGCTGCGCACGCCACTCAACAGCATTCTGATTCTCGGCCAGCAGTTGAGTGATAACCCGGACCGGAACCTGAGCGATCAGCAGGTCGAATTCGCACGCACCATCCACGCCGCGGGCACCGACCTGATGAACCTCATTTCCGACATTCTCGACCTTTCCAAGATCGAGTCCGGCACCGTCTCGGTCGACGCCGAGGAGATCTACTTCACGAACCTGATCGAGACCATCGCCCGGCCGTTCCGGCACGAGGCGGAACGTCGACATCTGGCCTTCAACGTCGATCTCGATCCACACCTGACGCGCAGCATCGTCACCAACTCCAAGCGCGTGCAGCAAGTATTGAAGAACCTGCTTTCCAATGCCTTCAAGTTCACGGAACATGGCGGCGTGCGACTGCTGATCGCCAACGCTGCCGGCGGTTGGAACGCCGATCATCCTGTTCTGAGCAAGACGCCAACCGTGGTCGCCTTCGAAGTGACCGACACGGGCATCGGTATTTCAGCGGAAAAGCAGAAAATCATCTTCGAGGCCTTCCAACAGGCGGACGCCAGCACCAGCCGCAAATACGGCGGCACCGGGCTGGGCCTTGCCATCAGCAGGGAGCTCGCCACCCTGCTTGGCGGCGAGATCCAGCTGCGCAGCCTGCCGGGGAAGGGCAGCACCTTTACGCTCTATCTGCCGCTTAAATATGCCGGTCCGCCGCAGTCGGCGCAGACCGGCCAGAGGGCTTCGGCCTCCCCCGCCGATCCCGCCGCCTACCGCCTGCCGGAGCGGCCGACGGAGCAATTGCCGGACGATCGCGATGAGCTCCGGCCCGGCGACATGGTGCTGCTGATCGTCGAAGACGACCCGCATTATGGCCGCGTGCTCGTCGATTTGGCGCACGACAATGGCTTCAAGGTGCTGGTGGCCTCAACCGGCGCGGATGCCATCGCCTTGGCCAACGACTATCACCCGAGCGCCATCTCGCTCGATATCTTCCTGCCCGACATGCTGGGCTGGACCGTGCTCAGCCAGTTCAAGCAAAATCCCGCCACCCGGCACATTCCCGTGCAGATCCTGACCCTTGAGGAGGATCGCCAGCACGGCCTGGCACGCGGTGCCTTCTCCTTCATTACCAAGCCGGCAAGCCGGGAGAGCCTGCGCGCCTCGCTGTCGCGCATGAAGGACTTTGCCGAGCCGCGCCGCCGGCGCTTGCTGGTCGTGGAAGACAACGCCGCAGAGCGCTTCAGCATCACCGAGCTGCTTGGCCATGAGGACATCGATATCATCGGCGCCGAGAGCGGCTCACAGGCTCTCGCCATCCTCGAACAGCAGGGCAGCGATTGTGTGGTCCTGGACCTGCGTCTGCCGGACATGAGCGGCTTTGAGGTGTTGGAAAAAATCCGTGATGATCGGCGTTTCGCCGACATTCCGGTGGTGGTGTTCACCGGCCGCGAGCTGACAGCGACAGAGGAAAGCCAGCTGCATAGCATCGCCCGCAGCGTGGTGGTGAAGGGGGTGGAATCGCCCGAACGGCTGCTCGATGAAACGGCGCTATTCCTGCACCGGATCGTTTCCAACTTGCCCCCACAAAAGCAGCGCATGCTGGAACGGCTGCATGGCTCGGATGAGGACCTGATCGGGCGCACGGTGCTGCTGGTGGACGACGATGCCCGCAACATCTTCGCCTTGAGCAGCGTGCTCGAGCGGCGCGGCATGCGCGTCCTGACGGCAACCACGGGCAACGAGGCCATCAGCATCCTGCAGTCGAAGCCGGAAGTGTCGATTGCCCTGATGGACATCATGATGCCCGAGATGGATGGCTATCAAACCATGCAGGAGATTCGCAAGGATGATAAGTTGCGCCGGCTGCCGATCATCGCCTTGACCGCGAAGGCCATGAAGGGCGATCGTGAAAAATGCGTGGCTGCGGGAGCTTCCGATTACTTGGCGAAGCCCGTCAATACCGAGCAGTTGCTTGCCGCTTTGCGAACATGGCTGCACCGCTGAGCACTCCCGGGTCCCCCATGGATAGCAACGAGCCCGTCAACATCCTGATGGTCGACGATCAGCCGGCCAAGCTGCTGAGCTACGAGGTGATCCTGCAGGGGCTCGGCGCCAACCTGATCAAGGCCACCTCCGCGCGCGAGGCTCTCGAGTGGCTGCTCAAGCACGAGGTCGCCGTGGTGCTGGTCGACGTCAACATGCCGGAACTGAACGGCTTTGAGCTCGCCAAGATGCTGCGCGAGCACCCACGTTACGAAAAGACGGCCATCATCTTTGTGTCCGCGATCCATCTCTCCGACGTCGATCACATCCGAGGCTATGAAACCGGCGCCGTCGACTACGTGCCGGTGCCGGTGATCCCGCAGATCTTGCGCGCCAAGGTCCGGATCTTCGTCGACCTCTACCGCAAGACGCGACAGCTGGAGACCCTCAACAACAGGCTCGAACAGCGCGTCGCCGAACGCACCGCCGAGCTCGAAGCGTCGACCTTGCAACTGGGTGAGAGCGAGGAGCGATTGCGGCTCGCCAGCGAGGCGGCGGGGTTTGGCACCTACGATTACAAGTTGCCACAAGGCGAAGTGTACTGGTCGGCATCCCTGCGCCGCATCGCCGGCATCGAGGGCGAGAAGCAGTTGACGCTCGAGAAGGTCCTCGCCTTCGCCCATCCCGACGACCGCGACATGCTCGAACGGCACGTCCAGGGTTACAGCTCCGACACCGACCGCCGCACCATCGAGTTCCGGATTTTGCGGCCGGATGGCACGGTGCGTTGGCTGCTGGACAGGGGCCAGGCCATGCCTGACAAGCGGCTGTCGAGCAACGCTTGGCGGGTGATTGGCACGGTGCTCGACGTTACCGATCGCAAACTGGCGGAAGATCGCCAACGCCTGCTGATGGCGGAATTGGACCACCGCGTCAAAAATACCCTGAGCAACGTCTCGGCCGTTGCCCACCTCTCCAGTCACCGCGCGGGCTCGGTCTCCTCCTTCGTGCAGGCGCTCGACGGGCGCATCCAGGCGATGTCGCAGGCGCACGCCCTGCTTGCGCGCGACGCCTGGGTGGGGGCCGATCTGCGCGAGCTCGTCACGGAGGTGCTGACCCCGTTTCTGACGCGCGCCAAGGACAACATCCGGATCGACGGCGAGGCGGCTTGGGTGCTTCCCGAGCTCACCCAATCGTTGGCCCTGACGCTGCACGAGCTGGCGACGAACGCGCTTAAGCATGGCGCACTATCGACGCCCATGGGCCATGTCATCATCTCCTGGCGCATTGCGGGCGGGCCCACCCCGGCGCAGCTGCAGCTGTCCTGGCGCGAGGAGGCCGGGCCCGATGTGACGCAACCGACGACCCAGGGCTTCGGCTTGACCGTCCTGAAAGCAGCCGCCTCGGACGTTGGCGCGGTGGCCGAGTGCCGGTTCGAGCGCGCCGGCTTTGAATATTCCCTGCACGGGCCTTTCGTGATGCCCCATCATGTTCGGCCGCACGCCGCACGCCACACCAACCGCAGCGACCCGACCGGGCTGACCGAGGCCGAGCAGGCGCGCGCCGGCAGCTCGCGCATCCTGGTGATCGAAGATGAGGCGCTGGTGGCGCTGCAACTGCAAGCCGACCTCGAAAGCGTCGGCCACACCGTGATTGGGCCGGCCCGCTCCTTGCAAGCGGGGCTGTCGCTCGCCAAAGACGAGGCCATCGATCTTGCCCTGGTCGACGTTAGTCTTGGTCGGGAGACGAGCGCGCCGATTGCCGACGAGCTCCTCGCCCGCAACGTGCCCTTCGCCTTCGTCACAGGCTACTCCGACATCGGCGTGCTGCCGGAGCACCTGCGCGGCATGCCGCGTCTCAGCAAGCCTTACGTGCTGGCCGATATTCGGCGCATTATTGCCAGGCTGCTGGACGATCAATCGACGCTGTGCCGCAGCGCACCGATGGCCTGAGCCGCCAACACCTTAATCTTGACCTCAGGCTTGGCTCTGCGACGCGCTGCAGCGGCCCGCGCGTTCGCTCATCAGCTCGGTCTTGACGGCACGGGCGAGCGAGAGCGCACTGGCGGCTTGCGCGGCGGTCACATCGCTGGAGGGCGCCTGCAGACGGGTCGTCGCCACCTCCAAATCGCGGCTGGCCCGTGTCAGCTCGCGGCACGTCAAGGTCCGGCGCAAGGCCCGATAGGCAAAAAAGCGCGTGCCGTTGGCGTACTCGGCCGCCGACTGTGGCTGGCCGATCCAGGCCCGTTTCGGATCCTTGATCAGCGCGCTTAGGATGACGACGCAGTCGCTATCGGTCTTGCAGGCGGCGGCCTGCCGCGGCGGCGACGCGCCAGCGCGTGGTTTGACCCGTGGGCTCGCGGCCACGGTGGTGGCGACGGTCGTGACCACGGTGGGCTCCCAGGCATCCTTCAGGGAAGGGGCCGGCAGCAGGCTGGCAAAGGCAAAAGGCATCGGCGGCGGGCTGGCAAACACGCTGCATCCGCCGAGCCCGAGGGCCACGGCCAAAGCTGGCGCAATGCGCAAGAGGCGCCCGAGCATGTCCGCATCCCCATCAGCCCTTTGGCAAAATTTATGGGACAGGCGCTAACGAACCCTTAAGCAAGCGCACGCCCGCACGGCGACCACTCCAAAGGGCTCTGGCCTGGCGGAGGGGCGGCCTGCGCCGCGTGCTGCTCGAAGGAGCGGCTAGTCGACCCTGGCTTCTGGCGCCTTGGCTGCTGGCTCTGCCAGCGAAGGACCTGGCTCCGGCGGGCTTTGAAAGCGGCGGGTTCGACCATCCGCCGGATCGGAGATTTCCTCATCGCCGAAGATGGCAACGACGGAGAAAACGACATTAATGAAAAGCGCGGCCAGGAAGACGACGAGCGCGGCCTGCACGATTAGGTCCAAGACGGTCGGGTGCTCGGGGGGATGGCCCACCGCGAACGCCGCGGTCGGCAGCGCCAGCGCCAGCGAACCAATGCGCCAGGACAAGCATGGACGGCATGCGGTTGCACGACTGAGGGACATGGCGCTAGGCCGGTTCGTGAGTTCTGGCCCTTGTGAGGCCACGCACTTTACCGCTGCTCTCGTTTGCGAGGGAGCCGGCGCGGGCGGCCTCGTGCTGAGGCCGCCCGCGGGGCAAGCAATCTAGAAGATGAAATCTGCTTGGGTGATCACGTTGGTCCCCACCCCATTGACGCCGAGCAACGTGATGCTGCCACCGCCGACAATTGTGACCAACGTATCGTTACCGAGATCCGCAATCGAGACGTTGGCGGCGAAGGTCGCGGCCGTGGCGAGCCCCGTGATGTCGAGCAGGTCCTGACCACCGACCGCATTGGCGTCAAAGCCAGCGTTGATGGTGTCGACTCCGAAGCCATCAGCGAATACGAACATGTCGTTACCGGCACCGCCCGTCATCGTGTCGTTGCCGCCGCCGCCCGTCAGGGTGTCGTTGCCTCCATTGCCGTTGAGCGTATTGGCACCTTCGTTGCCGGTGATGATGTTGGCAAGTCCGTTGCCGGTGCCGTTGATGTCGCCTGCGCCGGCGTCGAGCGTGAGGTTCTCGACGTTAGCACCCAAGGTAAAGGTGGCCGAACTGAACACGGTGTCTGTGCCGTTGCCAGCCCCTTCCGTGACGGTGTCGCCGGCGCCGACATGATAGATGTCGTTTCCGGCACCACCGGCGAAAACATTGACTCCGGCGTCGCCAGTGAAGTCGTCGGCATTCGTACCACCGGTAACGTTTTCGATGCCCGCGATGCCGGCGACAGGAGCAAAACCGGAAGCCGTCCCAGCTCCGAGATCAACCACCACCCCCGCCGTCGAGCCGGCATAGGTCAACGTATCGATGCCGCCACCCATATTTGCCGTGACGCTTTCAATACCAGCGATGGTCCCGCCCTCGAAGTTCGTGAGGATGGTGCCGTTCCAGGTCACATCCAGCACATTGCCCCCGCCGTTGTCGACGATGTTCAAGGTGTCGGTCCCGAGGGTGCCGGTATCGTTTACCGTATCTGCGCCATTACCGATGGCATAGTTCACGGTGTCGCTGCCGTCACCGCCGTTGACGATGTCGCTGGCGGCTCCGCCCGTGAGGGTATCGTCGCCAGCCTCGCCATTGAGCGTATCGGCACCGGCTTCACCGTTGAGCGTATCGTTACCGGCGCCGCCGAGCAGGGTGTCGTTGGCCGCACCGGCGTTGATGGTGTCGTTGCCACCTCGACCGTCGAGCACGTTGGCACCGCCATTGAAGGTGATGGTGTCGTCACCCTGGCTGCCGATGATGTTCTCGATGGAGGTGAAGACATCGATGCCCGTTGCTGCGAGGTCGCCGATGGCGCCGGCCGTCGTAATGGTGGCACCTGCGTTGGTTGCCGAAAAGTCGACGGTGTCGATCCCACCCGCGTTGCCGCCGTTGTAGGTGTCGTTGCCGTCACCCATCGCGGCAAAGAAGGTGTCATTGCCATTGCCGCCGCTCAGCACATTCGCACCGGCATCGCCCGTGAGCAGGTCATCGCCGCTACCGCCAGTGACGTTCTGGATGTTGGCGATGGAGAGGAACCCGGTGGCCACACCCGTGACGAGGTTGACCGTGACGGGACCCGTCGTGGCGCCGTAGCTGAGCGTGTTGATGCCACCCTCCAGATTGGCCGTGAGCTGCTCCACGCCCGTCACGCCGCCGGTTTCAACGCTGGTGAGGACACCGCCACCGAAGACCACATCCAGCTGGTCGTTGCCGAGCAGCCCGAGGATGTTGAGCGTGTCGTTGCCTGCCCCGCCAATGACGTTGTCCGCGCCCTGACCCATCGTGTAATTGATGATGTCGTCGCCCCCGCCGGCATCGATCAGGTCAGTGCCCAAACCGCCGTCGATGGTGTCGCTTCCACCGAAAGAGCCGATAGCATCGAGGCCGCCGCCACCAAAGATCAGGTCCGCACCCTCGTTGCCGGCGAGGGCTTGCCCTGCGCCGTTGGCTGGGATGAAGTCGCCAACCACCGCGGTCGGTGCCGAGGTCACAGTTTCCAGGGTTCCCTGGTCGTCCGTGAAAGTTACGACCACTTGCAGTTGTCGGTTGACCTGGCCCGCGCCGGGCGTGAAGCCCGACGAGGTGGCACCGGCGATGTCGGTAAAGGGACCGCCACCGCCCAAAGCCGACTGCTGCCACTGGTAGGAGAACACTGCCCCGGTAAGCCCATCGGCATCCGTAAACAGGTTGGCAGCGGTGATCAGCTGGGTTTCCGTGGGTGTGGTATCGGAAATCACCACCGTGCCGACCGGGAGGTCATTGATGTTGTCGACCGGCGCCGTCGGCGCGGAGAACACGGTCTCCAGCACGCCTTGGGTATCCTTGTAGATGGCCCTGACGCGGATCGACAGGCCGGCGAGCTCCGGGGTGACCGTAAAGGTCGGGCCCGTGGCGCGCACCAATTCTCCCCCAACATTGTCGTGGAGAATGGTGACAAATCTGCCTGTGCCTGGATCTTCCTCGACCTCCCAGAAATAGCTGACGGGTCCGGTAATGGCACCGGGGTTGTCCGCGTCGGTCACACCGGCGATCGATACCGTGAGGGTCTGGCCCTCTGTCGGCGTGGCATCATCGATCACCAGCAGGCCAACCGGCTCTTCATTGACGCCCGGCACCAGGACGACCGCTTGGTCGGCGAACTGCAGCCGCTCGATGTTGGTGAGACGATCGGTGCCGTCGGTGCCGACGTTGTCGGTGACGGTGACGATATCGTCGGTCGGGTCACCCAATGAGCCGTTGGCATCGATGCTGACGGTATAGTCTTGCAGTGGGCCCGAGAAGTATACGGTGTCGAAGTTGTCAACAGCGAGGTCATCTCCGGGCAGGATCTCGCGGACGATTCTGAGCTGCCCGGGATTGTAGGTGCCGTTGACCATCAGCGGGACCAGCGGCTCCATGCTGTCGTAGCTGTCAATCTCCTCTCCAAGGGCATTGAACACGCCGATGCGCACGTTGAGCCACTTGTCGCCGTCGATGAGGTCATCGCCGCCGCGGCCCTCCATGATGTCACTACCCTCGCCGCCGAGGATCATGTTGCCGGCGCCAAAGGAGGTCACGCCGACGCCCACGAACTCCTGCAGACCCTCGATGAGGGCGAAATTGGTGAGCACGCTGCCGGTGAAGCCGGAGATGGCGATCGAGGCGGCATCTTCATCATCGCCCTGCAGGATGTCGGCGTGCTGCGATCCCGACAGGCCTTCCACGCTTTCGAACCGGGCGTTGATCGCAGCGGTCGACCGCGGCACGATCGTTTCATCGAACGCGCGGATGTTAAAGTCGATGGTCACGCCGAATGGATCGTCCTTGAACACGGCCCAGTCGAAGCCGGACTTACCCAGGTAGCGGTCACCCTCGCCGCCGCCATGGTTGCCGACCAGAATGTCATCGCCGCCTTCGCCGTCCATTCGGTCGGATGTGCTGTCGCCGATGTAGACGTCGTTGCCGATGATCTGGTCGCGGGCGAACGGGTCGGCGTTGTCGGCTGCAAAGCCATCGGTGGTGCCGAACTGGATCCAGTCGTCGCCTTCGTTGCCGAATCCTTCCTCGTTCACCCGATTGCCCAGGATGAAGTCGTTGCCGGCTCCGCCGATGGCCTCGCCGATGTCCTCGCCGGTGACCATGAAGTCGTTGCCGAACCCGCCGATGAGCAGGTTGATACCTTGGCCGCCATGCAGGACGTCGTCGCCGTCCTCGCCCTGCATGAGGTCGTCGCCGCCGATGTCCGTGAGGATGTCGTCGCCGGTGCCGCCTTTGAAGATGTCGTTGCCGAAGCCGCCCTCGAGGCGGTCGTCGCCGGCGTCGCCGTAGAGGGTGTCGTCGCCTTCGCTGGCGATAAGAGTGTCATTCAGGTCTGTGCCACCGAGGACGACATGCTGGTCGCCGGTGTACATGAGGTAATTGGTATCAATGGCGGGCGTCGCTGGGTTGTCCCGGATCACGTCGCCGTCGGGATCAGAATTGCCGTCAATTGCGTCCGCACCGACCACGTCGTCGGCGCCTTCATCAATCAAGGGCGTAGAGGGATCGTCACCCTGGACGCCGTCAGGACCGGGCTCGTTCAAACCGGTGAACTGCCGCGTCTGATCGATCTCGAGGAAAAAGCCCGGCGTCGAGAAAACGTCGCCCGGCAGGTGGGTGGCATCGGTGTTCGCCATGATCAATTTGGCAAACGAGTTGTTCTCCAGCTCGGAGAGGAAATTCATGCCGGCGGTGCGCTCCAGGTAGTAGAAGCGGTCGCCGTCCTGCAGCTTCTCCAGCTGCTCCTCGAACACGAAGTTGAAGGTGGAGCCGAGGAAGCCGCCGAACGGCATCTGCTCCTCGGCAAGGCCGCCGATCCAGAAGTCGACGTCGTTGAGGCCGCCAAGGCTGCCGCCGGCGAAGGCGCCGGTAGCGTGGAGGAAGTCGAGGCGGTCCAGCGGTGCCCCGTCGCCGCCAAAAACGATGGCCAAGGCAGCCGCGCGTTTGCCGGCAAGCGTGGTCTCGCTGGTAATGGTGTCGTGTGTGCCGTAGGCGGCGATGAAGTTGACCAGCGATTCCGGATGCTTCAGGTGCTGCGAGAAGTCGACCCAGCTCGTGTAGGGGGCCAGGCGACTGTCGCCGGTCACGTCATAGAATTCACTGCGCGCCGCCTGCAAGGACGGAACGCCGGTCTCACGGGCGCGCGCCAGGTTGATGGTCGCGAGATCGAGCGGGAGGCCCAGCAGGTTGTTGCGCAGAGCCTCGGTCTTGAATTCGTCGATCTCGTTGGCGCCCTGGCGGGTGGTGCCGCGCACGATGGCCCCGGCCGCCTCTTCCGCGGTGAGCGTGCCGTCCAGATCGAACGCCAGCGGGTTGAGGAACGCCTCTATCAGGCCGAGCCCGGTATCCTGCTGGAAGGTGGGGTCGAAGCGGTCGACCTCATCCAGCAGCATCGAGTGGCCGAAGCGGTAGACGGTATGCGCGAACTCGGCGACGATCGCCGGATTGATGTCGGTGTCGTACACCTGGGTTGTGGCAAAGAACACGTCGATGTTTGGCTGAATCTTGCGCGCGAACTCCTCGAACACGAGGTGCTGATACTGCATCTCGGTGCCGAACTTCGCCGCCTGGAACAACCGTTCGCCGTTCCACACCAGGGTCGACAGGTCGGCTGGAACTGCAGTGACAGGAACCAGCAGCCACTCGTTCAGGAACGACATTTCGCCGGTCGACGCCGTCGCCAGCGCGACGTCCTTCGTGTGTTCGACGAGGCGGTTGTGCTCGGCATGGAACACGTGGTGGACGGCGGTCAGGCCGATGTTCTCGTTGACGCGTCCGTCGCCTGCCATGAAGTGCTCATCGAGCAACTCGTCATCGTAACGGCCGGGCTCCGACAGCCCGACGACATTGTCCGTGTCCGCCAGCAGCGGAGCGCCGGTCTGGCTGCTGAACGGGTTGGCGGAATGCGCGATGTCGGCCAGGAACGGGTGGCCGGTGCGTAGCGCGCCGACCGCAACTGGGCTGACCGGCGCCGCCGGGTTGCCTTCCACCGTCACGTCGTCGTCGGTCCCGAGAAGACCGTCGGGGCCAAGATCGGTCACCAGCTGGGCGAAGCCGTTCGCGCCTGGGATGAAGTTGCCGTAGGGATCAACTTTGATCATCGGCACGTTGACGGCGTCATAGTCGCTGAGCTCAATGCCGAGCAGGTCGCGCGCCTGCGCCTTCACCACGCCCCAGGTCGCCATGCCGCCGAGTTCGACGTCGTCGGCGGTGCCGAACTCGCCGTCGGCGCCCAGATCTCGATTGGTGATCAGCCTGCCGGTGGCGACGGGATCGCCGGCGGCACTGAATTCATACGCGCGCAGGAACACCTGGTGCGAAGGGGTCGAGGTGTAGGTCTGGTTCTGGTCGACGAACGGCGACGTCAGGTTGGTGTCTCGTGGATGTCGCTGCGCCCTCGTCGATGCCCACCGTGGTGGGATCATCACCCAGGATGCCGTCGGGGCCGGGCTGATTGGTGGCCCGCGTCAGCACCATGAACTGTAGTTCGGGCGGCAGATCGTCGGCAGTCCTGGTGTGCCATCCAAGCCGGCAATGAGCGGATCGTCGGGTTGCAGCGGAATGAACACGGTGCCGCTGCCGCCCTTCTGCACCAGGTCGAGGCCGTGGTCGAAGAACTGTCCGAAGAACACGAACCACAGGTTGAACGGCGCCGAAAGGCCCGCGTCCGGCGCCGTGTTGTCGAACGAGAAGTCGGCGATGTCGTCAGGGGTGCCGGGAAGACCATCCTCGCCGTTACGCAAGCGCAGGATGCTGACGCCGTCGTTCAGAATATCGTCCTCGGTGCCCCAGGTGAGGTCCGCGCCGGGATCGCCAGCCACTGCCACCGCGGCCGGATTCCTGCTGGTCTGGTCGACGATCAGGTTGGAGATGATGCGCGGATCGGCATCGACCACGTCGCCCTGTTGGCCGAAGTCCGTATTGGTTTCCAGCCCGCCGGGGCCTGGACCGTTCACATCGAACTGATCGCCGTCCTGGTCGTTGAGGAAGAACGGATCGAGCAGCCGCGGGAAGAGGTTGTCGGAGGCGCCGAACTCGGTCTGATTGGTGTTCCCGATGTTGACCAGGTTGTTGAACGATCCATCGATCGTGCGCAGGCCAAAAGCCACCCGCGAGTTGGGGATAAGGTCGAGCAGGTCCGCGCCAGCGGCATGCTGTTCCGCGATCTTGATCTGGTCGAGAATCATTGCGAGGTCGGATTGGATTAGACGCACACCGGCACTGAACACGTCGCTTCCGTCCGGCAGAGCCGGCGCCGGCGTGGGCGCCGGAAGCACGACGTCTTCGACCGCCACTGTTGCAGGAGAACACCTGCTCCAGCACGCCGTTGGCGTCCTGATAGACGGCCCGGACGCGTATCGACAGCCCGACGAGATCCGCAGTCACCCTGAAGGTCGCGCCTTCGGCTCTCGCTGGTTCGTTGCCGCGAACCTCCAACCGGATGTCCTCAAAGATGCCCGTGCCCGGGCGCCGTTCGACTTGCCAGTGGTAAGCGACCGGCCCGGTGATCGAAGTCGTCGCCGGGGTTGTCCGCATCGGTCACACCGGCGATCGACGCCCGCAGCAACTGACCTTCAGCCGGCGTATTGTCGGGTGTGTTGGTCGCCGCGTCGAGGATCGCCAGCGCGCCCACCGGGTCATTGTTGACCCCGAAAAAGGTGATCGATTGATCGGCGAACTGCAGCCGCTCGATATTGGTCAGACGGTCGCTGCCATCGCTGACAAGGCCGCCGCCGGGATCCACCAGGTGGGTGACGGTGATCACACCGTCGTCGCCGGCGACCACGGCGTAGTTAGCCCGAGCATCGGAGAAATTTGCTGTGTCGAAGTCGGCGGTTCCCGTCAGGATCTCGCGGACGATTTGGAGCTGGCCGGGATTATAGGTGCCGTCGAGCATGAACGGGAGCATGTCGGCGATGCTGTCGAAGGTCGCGATTTCCGCACCGGTGGGCAGCCCTGTTACGGGATCGATGCCTTCCCGCACGCTGACGCGCACGTTCAGCCATTTGTCGCCATCGATCAGGTCGCTGCCGCCGCGGCCCTCGATGATGTCGCTGCCACTGCCGCCGAGGATGATGTTGCCCGAGCCGAACGAGGTCACACCGGCGCCGAGGAAGTCCTGCAGACCATCAATGAGAGCGATGTTGGTGAGCACGCTGCCTTGGGCTCCGGCGACGGCGATATCTGCCGCCTCGGCATCATCGCCGCGCAAGAAGTCGCCGAATGCCGATCCCGACAGCCCCTCCGTGAATGCGAACCGATCCAGGATGCCTGCGTTTGATGCCGCCACCGGCGGCTCGAAGAGGTCGCTGACGAGCATGTCGACGGTCACGCCGAACCGGTCGAACTTGTAGGTGCCCCAGTCGAACCCTGAGCCACCGTCAAAATGATCCTCGCCCTCGCCGCCGACCATGATGTCGTCGCCGCCTTCGCCCATGAATTCATCGAATCCGCCGCCGCCGATCAGCACGTCGTTGCCGATGACCGGGTCTTGCTGCTGCGGGTCAAAATTGTCGCCGGGAGCGCCATCCTGGGTGCCGAGTTCGATCCAGTCGTCGCCTTCGTTGCCGGCATTTATGAGGTTGGTCTTAGCGCCGAAGATGAAGTCGTTGCCCATGCCGGCAAAGACCTCGGTTATGTCGTCGCCGGTGATGATGAAGTCGCTGCCGCGGCCGCCGAGGATCAGATTTTCGCCCTGGCCGCCGTGAATGACGTCGTTGCCGTCATCGCCCTGAAGGTTGTCGTCGCCACCGATGTCCGTGATGATGTCGTCGCCGGCGCCGCCCATGATCATGTCGTTGCCGTAGCCGCCCTCGAGACGGTCATTGCCGCCGTCGCCATAGAGCGTGTCGTCGCCTTCGCTGGCGATAGGAGTCGTCATTCAGGTCTGTGCCACCGAGGACGACATGCTGGTCGCCGGTGTACATGAGGTAATTGGTATCAATGGCGGGCGTCGCCGGGTTGTCCCGGATGACGCCGCGGGATCAGAATTGCCGTCAATTGCGTCCGCACCGACCACGTCGTCGGCGCCTTCATCCAGGGCGAAAGGATCGTCACCCTGGACGCCGTCAGGACCGGGCTCGTTCAAACCGGTGAACTGCCGCGTCTGATCGACCTCGAGGATAAAGCCTGGCGTTGAGAACACGTCACCCGGCAGATGGGTGGCATCGGTGTTCAGCATGATCAGCTTGGCAAACGAGTTGTTCTCAAGCTCGTTGATGAAGTTCAGTCCCGCGAGGCGTGCAAGGTAGTAGAGCCGGTCGCCGTTCTGTAGATTCTCGAGTTGGGTCTCGAACACGAAGCCGAAGGTGGAGCCCAGCATGCCGCCGAACGGCAAGGTCCGCTCGGCAAGGCCACCGATCCAGAGATCGATGTCGTCGACGCCGGTCGTGGTGACGCCGGTCGGCAGACTGGCGTAAGCGCCCGTGCTGTTAAGGAACGCAAGACGGTCCGTGTCATCCGCAACGAAGGTCCTCTCCTCCGGCGTGCCGTCGTTGATCACAGCGCTACCGCCGAACACTAGGGCGACGGCGACGGCGCGCTTTTCCGCCAGCGTGTCGACGTCGGCAGCAATGAGCCCTGCGTGCGTGCCGTAGGCGGCGATGAAGTTGATCAGAGATTCGGGGTGTTTCAGGTTTTGCAGATAATCGTTCCAGCTCGTGTAAGGGGTGAGCTGGCTGTCGCCGGTCATCTCGAAGAATTCGCGCCGCGCCGCGTTCAAGGACGGAATGCCGGTGTCGCGGCCGCGTGCCAGGTTGATGGCGGCGAGGTCGAGCGGCAGGCCCAGCAGGTTGTTGCGCAGCGCCTCCGTCTTGAACTCGTCGATGGCATTGCCGATCTGGCGGGTGGTGCCGCGCACGATGGCACCGGCCGCCTCTTCGGGGCTCAACGTATCATTCTCGTCGAATGCCAGCGGGTTTAGGAAGGCCTCGATCAAGCCGATCTCGCTTGAGACGAAGTTGGGATCGAGCCGATCGATCTCATCCAGCAGCATCGAATGGCCAAAGCGATAGACGACGTGCGCGAACTCGGCAACGATCGCCGGATTGATGGTGGAATCAAAGCCGGCGGGGGCAAGGAAGACATCGACCTGGGGTTGGATCTTGCGTGCGAACTCCTCGAACACGAGGTGCTGGTACTGCATCTCGGTGCCGAGTTTGGCCGCCTGGAACAGCCGTTCGCCGTCCCACTGCAAAGCGGCGAGCTCCCCTGGGGTTGTCGGTACCGCACCTACGTCGACCGTGAGCCATTCGTTAAGGAAGGCGAGGTCGTTCGAAGCGAGAACCACGTCCTTAGTGTGTTCGACGAGACGGTTGTGCTCGGCGTGGAACACATGGTGCACGGCGGTGAGGGCGATGTTTTCGTTGACGCGGCCGTCGCCGGCCATGAAGTGCTCGTCGAGCAGCTCGTCATCGTAACGGCCGGGCTCCGACAGCCCGACGACATTGTCCGTGTCCGCCAGCAGCGGCGCGCCGGTCTGGCTGTTGAACGGGTTGGCGTCATGCGCAATGTCGGCCAGGAACATCTTGCCGGTGCGTAGCGCGCCGACCGCAACTGGGCTGACCGGAGCTGCCGGGTTGCCTTCCACCAGCACTCGTCGGCGGTCTGGGCAAGCCGTCGGGGCCGAGCCCGACGATCAGCTGGGCGAAGCCGTTCGCACCGGGAATGAAGTTGCCGTAGAGGTCGACGCGCAGCATCGGCACGTTGACGGCGTCATAGTCGCTGAGCTCGATGCCGAGCAGGTCGCGCGCCTGCGCCTTCACCACCGCCCAGGTCGCCATGCCGCCAAGTTCTATGTCGTCCCCGTTGCCGAATTCGCCATCGACTAGATTGCGGATTGGTGATCAGCCTGCCGGTCGCCACCGGGTCGCCAGCGGCGTTGAATTCATAGGCGCGCAGGAACACCTGGTGAAGGGGTCCGACGTATATCTGGTTCTGGTCGACGAACGGCGAAGTCTGGTTGACGTGCTTGGATGTCGTCGGCGCCCTCGTCGATGCCCACCGTGGTGAGATCATCACCCAGGATGCCGTCGGGGCCGGGCTGATTGGTGGCCCGGGTCAGCACCATGAACTGCAATTCCGGCGGCAAATCGTCGTCAGTGCCTGGGGTACCATCCAGGCCGTTGATCAGCGGATCGTCCGGTTGCAGCGGAATGAACACCGTGCTACTGCCGCCCTTCTCGACCAGGTCGAGGCCGTGGTCGAAGAACTGGCCGAAGAACACGAACCACAGGTTGAACGGCGCCGACAAGGCCGCATCCGGCGCCTCGTTGCTGAACGAGAAGTCGGCGACATCGTCGGCGGTACCGGAGATACCATCAAGACCCGCACGGTGCGCAGGATCGATACGCCATCGTTCAGCTCATCCGGCGGTACCCCAGATGCCGTCCCACCGGTCCCGCCACCGCTACCGCCGCCGGGTTGTTGCTGGTCTGGTCAACGATCAGGTTGGAGATGATGCGCGGCTCAGGGTCGACACCGTGCCGCTGGTCTGCTCGTAGGACGTCCCGCCTCGATGCATCCTGGAAGAACGGATCGGTCAGCCGCGGGAAGAGGTTGTCGGTCGCGCCGAACTCGCTCTGGCCCGACAAGGTTGTTGAACGAGCCGTCGACCGTGCGACAGGCCGAATGGCGGACACGAAGGGAGTTCGGCAGCAGGGAAAGAAGGTCAGCACCGTCGGCGTGCTGCTCTGCAATCAGGATCTGTTGCAGAATGAATTCGAGATCGGATTTGATGAATTCTACCATGACCTACTCCCTGCGCCCCTGCCCGCATCACCCGCGTGTGCAAGTGGCTGAAAATTCTGATGACCGGCGGATTTGCCGACCTCACCCGAATGTAGAAGACTGAGGTGCGGCGCCAGCGGACCTACGTGCATCCATGTGCGCAGTACCTTTGTCCCAAAGGTACGGGACCTCTGTCCCGTGCCAGCGCGCGCGGCCAGCAGGACACGAATGTCCGGCAAAATCAGTGAGATCTCGGCTCTGGGCCGCACCAGCACCAGGGGCAAAGGGCGCTCGCCTCGTTAATGGCATGGGTTAGGCGAAGGCCCGATTGACCCTTCGCTGAGGCGCGCGATAGGTTGGCGCTCGATTCTCGAAAAAAGGCTTTGCGGGGTGCTCGGACCATGGTCGACCAGCGAAACGACAAGTCTGCAAAGGGCGCCAAGGCAGCGGAGGGAAACGGCAGCCGCGCCGGCGCGGGGGGCCGTATGCGGCATCCGGCCGAAGCGCGACACGCCCGTTTCGCCCAATCGTTTTCGCAAATCATCGCCGTGCTGATGCGGGATCAGAACTTCAAGAACATGCGGCTGGCCGATCTCGAATGGCTGGTTTTGCCACCCGTGATGGCCGGCCAGTATCGGCTGGCCCACATGCCAGCACCGCCGCGTCCGGGTCAGCCCGCCAAGCCGGCAGCCGAAACCAAGGCGGCGGCAGACAAGGCCCCGCTCGTCCCCGTCGCGGTGGCGCTGTGGGCCCGGGTGTCCCCGCAGATCGACAAAGGCCTGTCGGAAAATCTCGACAAGCCCGTCAGGTTACGCGCCAACCAGTGGGCGTCCGGCAACGTGATCTGGCTGATGGCCGTGGCCGGCGACCGCCGCGCCATCCCGAAATTCCTCGAGCAGCTGAAAGAGAGCGAATTCAAGGGCCAGGACGTCAAAATGCGCGCCAACGCCGGCGAGGGCAAAGTGGTGGTGAAGACGCTCTAACGTCCCGATGCGGCCGGGATTGCCCGCTGCCAAGCTGAACTTTTAAGCCCAAATAACACGTGGGCCGGGCGACCCCAAATCAGCAGCAACTGGTCAGGCGTTTGGCGGTCTGAATGGCTTGCAGCCGATTGCGCACCTGCATCTTTTTGAAGAGCTGCGTCAAATAGTGCTTGATGGTGCGTTCGTTGAGACCCAGCTGCGTGGCAATCTCTTTATTGGTGAGACCCTTGGACACGCGCACCAGCACCTGCTGCTCGCGATAGCTCAATTCCAGCCTTTGGCTGGGTTCACGAATGGCTGACAACGGTCCACCCCTGGCCTGGGTGAGCAGCCGCGAGGCCAGCTTCGGCGTGATATAGGGCTGATCGCCGTGGATCGCTTCGATCGCCGCCACCAGTTCGATGCCGGTCGCGCCCTTGAGGAGATAACCCTGGATCCCCGCCGCTAGCGCCTTGGAGACGCTGGACACATCGTCGAGCGAGGTCAGCACGACGAGTTTGCAATGGGGTTGGCTTCTGATGAACTCTTGCGCGGCCTCAATGCCGCTTTCGGGGACGCCGATGTCGATCACAATCACGTCGGGACGATGCTCTCGCGCCGCGCGCCGCGCATCCTCAAGGGTTGCCCCTTCGGCCACCAACTCGAGCTGCGTGGAATTCACGATGGTCTGAACGATCCCCTGCCGGAAAAGGGGATAAGGATCGATGACGGCAACACGAATTTTATTCACCCGCAGCCCCCCCACATCAATCGCCAGCATCAAACACTCCAAAAAAAACCGGCCGACCGGCCGGGCCAGACTGACGACCCGCACCCCCGCACTTTCGCCTTGCCGCCCCAACCGCGTCCCGCCAAGATCGGCAGCGGCCCAGCAGGAGATTACCTTACGATCCTTTCTCCGCCGCGAAGAGATGAGGAGGTCGGACACCTCTAGGACCAAAGTACAGCGACTATATCGGCCTAAAGGGCAAAAAGCGGGCACAGCCGCGGATTTAAGCGGTTACGACGACGTCTGGCCCCCTCCGGCTGGCCAGCACGGCAAGGGGCGGCCACCCCCTGCACGTGGACCTTGGGGCCAGCCGCAAAGGCGCGCAGGACAAGCCGCCAACCGTTGCAATTGCTGCCCCGCTGTGCGAGCCAAAGGGGCTGCCAATCATCGCCGCATCGCCGTTCGTCAGGCCCGCAGGCTAGGGAGGAAACCATGGGAAAACGTGTTGGAACACTGCTCTCGCGCAGAGCCGTGGTGGGGGGTGGCGCCGCCTTGGCCACGGCGGCCATGCTGCCCCGCGGTTGGGCGATTGCGCAAGC
Organism: uncultured Alphaproteobacteria bacterium; assembly: GCA_963820375.1. Classification (GTDB taxonomy): domain Bacteria; phylum Pseudomonadota; class Alphaproteobacteria; order Rhizobiales; family Hyphomicrobiaceae; genus AWTP1-13. The sequence goes on from CAWFZX010000019.1 coordinate 159,816, forward strand.
CAAACCCCTCAAGGTCGGGCTGATGCTGCCCTATTCGGGAACCTTCGCCAAACTCGGCGAAAACATCACCCATGCCATCGAACTCCTCATCGCCGAAAAGGGCGGCAAGCTCGGCGGCCGCGAAATTCAAATCCTCAGGCTCGATGATGAATCCAAGCCCGAGAATGCGCCGCAGAACGCCGACCGCCTCGTCAAACGCGATGCGGTCGATGTCTTGATCGGCACCGTCCACTCGGGCGTGCAAATGGGCATCCACAAGGTGGTGCAGGAGAGCGGCACACTGACCATCGTCCCCAACGCCGGCAACGTGGCGGTGACGCGCCAGCTGTGCGCCAAGAACGTGTTCCGCTCCTCCTTCACCAACTGGCAGCCCGCCTATGGCATGGGCCTGGCCGCGGCCAAAAAAGGCTTCAAGAAAAGCGTCTGGGTGACCTGGGATTACGCCGCCGGCGCCGAGAGCGGTGCGGGCTTCAAGGAAGGGTTCGAAAAGGGCGGTGGCGAAGTTCTGCCGACCCTGTCGCTGCCCTTCCCGCAAACCAATTTCCAGCCGCTGCTGGCGCAAATCCCAAGCCTCGGCGTCGATGTGGTGGGCTCCTTCTTCGCCGGCGGCGGCGCGGTTCAGTTCGTCAAGGAATATGCGGCAGCCGGACTGAAGGCGCCTTTGTGCGGCTCGGGCTTTCTCACCGAAGGCACGCTCGAGGCGCAAGGCGCAGCCGCCGAGGGGATCGAGACGGCGCTGCACTATGGCGACGGGCTCGATAACGCCAAGAACGCCGCCTTCCGCAAGGCCTTCAGGGACAAGGCTGGCCGTGACGCCGACGTTTATGCCGTGCAGGGCTACGATGCCGGCCAACTGCTGGCGCTGGGCCTCGAAGCCGTCAAAGGCAACATCGAGGACGAGGCCAATCTCTACAAGGCGCTGCGCGGGGCCAAACTTGACAGCCCACGCGGTCCCATCAGCATGTCGCCAGCGCAAAACATCACCCAGAATATTTATCTGCGCAAGGCGCAGGGCGGCCTGAACAAGGTGATGGGTGTTGCCGCCGAGAACCTGGCCGACCCGGGCACGGGCTGTAACCTGGCCTGACTTGAAGGCGCGCAACCGGTCCCCCGCCAAGGGGGCCCGGTTGCGCAGGTGATGTTGGCTGGCGGCGCACGCGCATGGACCTTCCAGGACTGCTCGCGCAGCTCCTCAATGGAGTGCAGTACGGCCTGCTGCTGTTCCTGATCGCCAGCGGGCTGACGCTGATCTTCGGCGTCATGGGTGTCATCAATCTTGCCCACGGCTCGATGTTCATGATCGGGGCCTACGTGGCCTACCTGGTCACGGCGCGTTGGGGCTCACTCTGGTTGGCGTTGCCCGCCGCCATGGTCGGTGGCCTTCTGCTCGGGGGAGCGCTCGAAGCGGGTTTGTTTCGCCATTTCTATCGGCGCGAGCACCTCGACCAGGTGCTGCTCACCTTCGCTTTGATCTTGCTGTTTGAGGAGTTTCGCTCCTTTCTGGTCGGCAACGACTTTTATTCCGTCCCGGTGCCGGCACTGCTCGATTTTTCCGTCCCCATCACCGCCCACTTTAGTTACTCCGCCTATCGCTTCGCGGTCATCGGCATCTGCCTGGGGCTCGCCGCGGCCCTGTTTTGGTGGATCGAGCGCACGCGCATGGGCGCCATTATCCGTGCCGCGGCGGAAAAGCCCGAGATGGTCGACGTCCTCGGCATCGACGCGCGTGCCGTCCATCTGACGATATTCGCCGTCGGCACCGCGCTGGCGCTGATTGCCGGTGCGCTGGCCGCACCGCTCTATTCCGTCTATCCCAATATGGGAGATGGCGTGCTCATCATCTCCTTTGTGGTGGTGGTGATCGGCGGACTGGGCTCGGTCTCCGGCGCCTTCTGGTCGGCCCTGATTATTGGTCTTGTTGATACCCTGGGCGCCGCCTATGCGCCCAAGGTGGCAGGGCTCGCCGTCTACGTGCTGATGGCTGCCGTCTTACTCTGGCGGCCGTCCGGCCTGTTTGGGCGGCGCGCATAAAACCATGATGACGCCGCGGACCCGCCATGAACGTGCGCTGTTGGCCGCCGGCGCCGCCCTGCTGGCGCTGCTGCCGCTTTTTGTTTCCGAATTCTATACCGGGCTGATCACCTCCGCCTTGATCGCTGCCATGCTGGCTTTGAGCCTGCAGCTGCTGGTGGGTTGCACAGGCCTCGTCAGCCTGGGCCATGCCGCCTTCTATGGACTTGGCGCCTATTGCGTGTACGCCATAACCCCGGCAGCCCGGGGCCTGTCCGTGCTGATCACGCTGCCGGCGGCGGCGGCCGCGGCGGGACTGGCAGCGCTGCTGGTCGGCGCCCTGTCGCTCAGAACCAAGGGCTTCTTTTTCCTGATGGTGACGCTGGCCTTTGGGCAGATGGTGTTCTTTATTTTTCACAACACCAAGCTCGGCGGCGGCGCCGATGGGGCCTACCTGATGCGGCCAACGCTAGCGTTCCTCGACTGGCAACTGCCGCTCTCCCGACGGCAGCGCCCGCTCGCCACCTATTACCTCTCGCTCGGTCTGCTGGTGGTCATGTATCTGGGCCTCGTCGTTCTCCTGCGCTCCATGTTTGGCCGCGTGCTCGAGGGCATCCGGGTAAACGAAGGGCGTATGCTGGCGCTGGGCTTTCATACCTATCGCTACAAGTTGGCCGCCTTCGCCACGGCGGGACTGCTGGCCGGCATCGCCGGCCACATGTATGCGATGAAGGAAGGCTTCGTAAATCCCGAGCTGGTCGGCTGGCATCGCTCCGCCGAGGCCCTCTTGATGATTTTGCTCGGTGGCCTCTCGAGCCTCGCCGGTCCCATCGTCGGGGCGCTTGCCTATACCGCCATCGGTGAGGTGGCTCAGCTGCTGACCGAGCGCAAGTTGCTGGTCGAGGGCCTGATCATTCTGGTCGTGGTCCTGTCCATGCCCAAAGGCTTGAGCGGCATACGTCTGCCGCGCTGGCGCCCGCACTGGCTGCGCCGAAATCCTCCCCAGACCCCGCCCCAGCCGGCGCCCGCGCCCGAGGTGGGCCGCCATGGCTGACGCGCGCATCGTCGGGAACACCGTGCTGGCGACGCATCGGCTGAGCCGCAATTTTGGCGGGCTCGCGGCCGTGCGCGACGTCTCGATTGCCTTGCATCATGGCGAGTTGCACGCCGTCATTGGCCCCAACGGGGCCGGCAAAACCACCCTCGTCAACATGCTCGCAGGCGCGCTCAGACCAAGTGCCGGACGCATCGTCCTGGAAGGCCGCGAGGTGGCGGGTGAACCGGTCTGGCGCATGAGCCGCCTTGGCATCGGACGCTCGTTCCAGCGCACCAACATTTTTCCAAGCCTTCCCGTCTTGGAGAACGTTCGCCTCGCCGTGCAGGCGGTCGCCCACGGTGCACAATCCGCTGCGGCGCGCCGAAAGCGCGCCCGAGCTGATCGAGCGGGCGCACGCCAGCTTGCATAAGGTCGGCCTGGCGGACCTCAGCAGCCGAACCGCAGGGACGCTGTCGCACGGCGAGCAGCGGCAGCTCGAAATTGCCATGGCGCTGGCCGGCCACGCCAAGGCGTTGTTGTTGGACGAGCCGCTCGCCGGCATGGGTATCGAGGAATCGCAGCGCATGGTGGAACTGTTGCGGGCGCTGGCGCGCCAACACGCCGTGCTGCTGATCGAGCACGATATGGACGTGGTGTTCGCCGTTGCCGACTGGATGACGGTGATGGCCGAAGGTTCGGTGCTGGCCGAGGGCGAACCGGAGGCGGTGCGGGCCAACCGCAGCGTGCAAGATGCCTATCTCGGAGCCTCAGCCTGATGCCGTCAGCTCCCGCAGCGGCGCCTTTGCTGGAGGTGCGAGGCATCGACACCTACTATGGCCAGAGCCATGTCTTGCGCGCCATTTCGCTCAGCATCGCCCGCGGCGAAACCATTGGCCTGATGGGCCGCAACGGCATGGGCAAAACCACGCTGGTGCGCACCTTGGTTGGCTTGATCCGGCCGCAGCGGGGACACGTGTTGCTCGACGGCGAGGACGTCACAAGCGTTCCCACCTACGCCATCGCCCGCCGCGGCGTTGCCTATGTCCCCGAAGGACGTGGCATCTTTACGAGCCTCAGCGTCGCCGAAAACCTGACCATCGCCGGCCCGGCCTCATCGGCAGCCAAAACTTGGACGCTCGCCCGCGTCCTTGAGCTCTTTCCCCGCCTTGCCCAGCGGCTGGAGCATCACGGCGATGAACTCTCCGGCGGCGAGCAGCAGATGTTGGCCATCGGCCGCGCCCTGATGACCAACCCGCGCCTGTTGCTGCTCGACGAGGCCACCGAGGGCCTGGCTCCCCTCCTACGCGAGGAGATCTGGCGCACCATTCAGCTGATCCGGGCGACCGGTATGACAACAGTGATCGTCGACAAGACCGTGGCTGCGGTGACAGCCATCGCCGACCGCATCATCATCCTGGTCAAGGGCGAGATCGTCTTCGCCGGCAGTCCGCACGAGCTCAAGGCGCGCCCCGAGCTCATGCACCGGCACCTCGGCGTCTAAATTCCGCGGTATTGCGGCGGCCAGCGCTGAGCGCGCGCAAGGCCCGGCTCGGCGCCACCTTGGCCACACGCCGCCCAGCCTTGCCGACCCGCGTAATTTTGGCGACATGCGCCTGCAAGGCCGCGAACTTGCGGCAGCTCGCCAATTTCGGATTGCAGGCATGCCTGGCGGCTAAGGCGCGAACCACGGGCCGTGGCGCGGCAACCGGCTCGGGTTGCACGGCAACAACGCGCACCGGGGCAGCCTCGGCCACGTCGACTTCGCTGATCGTCTCGCCGACATCCCTTGCCGTTTTGGCAATCAGATTGCTGGCGCTCATGCGCGCCATGAAGGGATTGGCGCGGATCACGGCCGGCCCGAGCACGTCGGCCACGGGCGTCGCCGGCGGCGCCTGCAGCACGCGGGCGGCGCCAAAGGGGCCCAGCAAGAACGCCAAGCGCAAATGACCAAAGGTCGGCTGCAGGCCTTGGCCGGCGAGAAAGGCATGGTTCTCGCGCGAGTAGTTCTCGGCGCAGCGGCGCGCAAAATTGCGGTCCGTGCGCAGTTTCAGGATCTCGTCTTCACTGAGTTCCTGCACCTCCATGCTGAAGTGCCGGCGCGCCAAGTCGAGGAAGGTCGACTTGATGAACTGAAAGGGTCCAAGCGCCGTGGAGCGGGGATTGGCGGCCGTGTCGCGGCCGCCCAATTCCGCGCGCATCAGCCGGTCGAGATAGGTATCGAAGGCTGAGCGATCAGTGACGGCCGCCAGCGAAGCCTGTTCGACCGGCGGCGGCGCGGAGACCTTGTCGGCAACCGGCTGAGCGGGAGCGGGCGCCGGTGCGGCGGCCGCCGTGTCGGGTTGGGATAGGAGATCGCCGGTCGGTTGCGGCGGATCGGCGATGACGTCTTCGACAAGCAGAGTGGCCAGCAACATGGCCGCGACCGCGCCCCGGCGGCCCACGCGAGAGATTGACACCTGATTGTTTCCCCTAGCTTTGGAGGATTGCTTCCCGAGTTTTTTGAGGCGCACCCCAGCTTTCTGCGCCTCACCTCACAGGTCGCACCTGCACGAGCGTGGCTAGCACGTCAACCGCGGAGCCCTCCCCTGAGACAGAAGGTAGCTCAGGCTAAACCGGCTAGTCTGAATGTCTGTTCAGATAGGTGTCGGAATGCGGCGTGGGAGTGGCAACTTGGGGGAGACTTTGGCGGCGCAAACGTTAAGACGCGCGCGGCAACAACGCCCGCAAAACGGCTATTTTCTGCGTCTCGTGCGGCAGCCGCGCACCGCGCAGGGGGAGATGGCGCCGAGGCCGCGACGCCGAAAAGAACGGGAACGGACGATCCAAATCTAGCCGGGCAAAACGCGCCTCTGCTAGAGTGACCTGATCCGACACACGACCAGAACGGTACGCTCCAGCCCATGCGTTTTGCCAGCATCGCCAATCGGCGGATTGAATATCGTTCGATCCCCGGCGATGCCGCACGACCGCCCCTGGTGTTCCTGCACGAGGGGCTCGGCTCTGCCGCGCTGTGGCGCGACTTTCCCGATCGGCTGGCGGCGCGCCTGGGCAGCAGCGCGCTTGTCTATTCGCGCTTCGGCTACGGGCACTCCGACGGGCTCGACGCCAAGCGCACGCCCGACTTCATGCACGAGGAGGCGCTCAGCGTGCTGCCGGCGCTCCTCGATCACCTGGGGCTCAGCAAGGCCGTGCTGGTGGGCCATTCCGATGGCGCTTCCATCGCGCTGATCCATGCCGCCTTGGCCGGCCGCCCGCTGGCCGGGCTGGTGCTGATGGCGCCGCACGTCTTCGTCGAGCCGCTGTGCCTGGAGAGCATCGCCAAGATCCGCGAGACCTATCGGGCAACGCTCGGCGACGCCAGCGGTCTCAAGAGCCGGCTCGCCAAATATCATGCCAGGGTGGACGATGCGTTCCTCGGCTGGGCCGACGTCTGGCTGCTGCCGCAGTTCCGCAGCTGGAATATCGAAGAGCTGTTGGGCGCCATCACCGCGCCAATGCTGCTGATCCAGGGGGTTGCCGACGCCTACGGCACGCTGGCCCAGCTCGACAGCATCACCGCCCGGGCAAGCGTGCCGGTGTCGCAGCTGGTCTTGGAGGAGTGCGGCCACTCCCCACACCGCGACTGCGAAGCAGCGGTGATCGATGCCGTTGCCGCCTTTGCCGAGCGTCTTTGAGCTTTAGTACAAGGTCTCGCGATAGGCCTGCTCCAGACGCGTTTGCGAAGCGACCTTGTCGAGCCCCTTGATTTGCTCGGAAAGCGCCTCTGCGAAGGTGGCAAGACCCTCGAGCGATGGCCATTTTTCCTGTTGCCACAGCGCCGAGCGGATCAGCGCCTTGCCGCACTGGAAGTAGACGTTGGTGGCCGTAATCTCCACAACGGCTCGCGCCGGCTTGCCGCCGACGGCATGCCGCGCCAATAGCTCGGGCGCGGTCAGCAGGCGAGCGGTGCCATTGACGCGCAAGGTTTCCAGCCGGCCCGGCACCACGAACAAAAGCGCGATCTTCGGATTGCCGATGAGGTTCTGGAAACTGTCGAGGCGGTTGTTGCCGGGACGATCGGGCAACTCAAGGCGTTTGTCGTCAACGACGGCGACAAAGCCCGGTGCATCGCCGCGCGGCGACACGTCGGGCCAGCCCTCCGCGTCGGCCGTCGAAATGACCACGAACGGCGCGCGGCCGATAAAGTCGCGGGCGTGTCTGTCGATGTGATTGAGCTCCTTGCGCAGGGCCAGCGCGCTCGGCTGCGCATAGACCTCGCGCAACTCATTGAGGTTGCAGATCTCCGTCATGGTCATCCTCACTCGTCCGTTGTGGTTGCCAGTACCGCAGCGACCGAGCGCTGCCAACCGGCATACTTGCGCTCCCGCTCAGACGCCGGCAGCGTGGGTTGAAAGGCGCGCTCGAGCTTCCAGAGACGGGCAAAACCCTCCGCGTCGGGCCACACTCCAGCCTTGTGACCGGCAAGCCAGGCGGCTCCCAACGCGGTCGTCTCGCTGATCGTCGGCCGTTCCACGGGGGCGTTGAGAATGTCGGCCAGGAACTGCATGGTCCAATCGCTTGCCACCATGCCGCCGTCGACGCGCAGCACCGCCTTGCCGGCCCGGGGCCAATCGTGGTGCATGGCATCCAGCAAGTCGCGCGTTTGATAGCAGACGGCCTCGAGCGCCGCGCGGGCGATCTCGTTGGCCCCGCTGCCGCGCGTCAATCCAAACAGGGCGCCGCGCGCCGCCGGCTGCCAGTAGGGCGCTCCGAGGCCCACGAACGCCGGCACCAAATAGACGTCCTGCGTCGGGTCGGCTGCCGCCGCAAGCTTGCCGCTCTCCGGCGCGGAGGCAATCAGGCGCAAGCCATCGCGCAGCCATTGCACGGCCGCGCCAGCGACAAAGATGGAGCCCTCCAGCGCATAGGTTCGTTTGCCGTCCAGCTGGTAGGCAATGGTGGTGAGGAGGCGGTGGTGGGAGGCAACCTGCTCGGCTCCGGTGTTGAGCACGGCAAAGCAGCCGGTGCCGTAGGTCGCCTTCACCATGCCGGGCGCGAAACAGGCCTGCCCGATCAGGGCGGCCTGCTGATCGCCGGCGACGCCGCAAATCGGCACCGCGGCGCCCAGGATCGAGGGCTCGGTCAGCCCGAAATCGGCGTTGCAATCGCGCACCTCCGGCAGGATGGCGCGCGGCACCCGGAAGATCCGCAACAGATCCTCGTCGAAGGCCCCCTTGGCAATATCGTAAAGCAGGGTGCGTGACGCATTGGTGGCGTCGGTCGCGTGCACCCGGCCACCGGTCAGTCGCCAAAGCAGGAAACTGTCGATGGTGCCGAAGGCGAGGTGCCCGGCCTCGGCCAGGGCGCGCGCGCCCTCCAGATGATCGAGCAGCCAAGCAATCTTGGTCGCGGAAAAGTAAGGATCAAGCAATAGACCCGTGCGGGCCGTGATCGCCGCCTCATGTCCCTGGCGCTTAAGTTCACCGCAGATCTCTGCCGTGCGCCGGTCCTGCCAAACGATGGCGCGATGGATCGGCTGGCTGGTGCGCCGGTCCCACAGCAAGCAGGTCTCGCGCTGATTGGTGATGCCGATGGCGGCAATCTCGCCTGCCCGCAAATCGGCACCGGCCAGCGCTTGGCGTGCCGTTTCCACCGTGCTGCGCCAGATGTCCTCCGGGTCGTGTTCCACCCAGCCGGACGCCGGATAGTGCTGGGCGAACTCGCGTTGCGCGGCACCGAGCACGCGCAAATCGGCGCCGAAGACGATCCCACGGCTCGACGTCGTCCCTTGGTCGAGAGCCAAGATCGCGCTCTCTTTTGCCATTGCCTCGCCCACCACAAAGCTGATGTATTGTGCCTTCGCCGTGGGCAAACCTAGGGGAAGTCCGTGGCAGGTCGCAAGGCCGCATTCGCTCGCTCACCCACATCTCACGGCGCCAATCGGAGATCTTCATGAGGCCGAAGCTGAGGAGCCCACGTCTGGGCGCCGCCGCGCTCATTGCCACCTCGCTGCTGGCCGCCGCACCGGCCTTTGCCCAGAAGCAGGAGGTGGTGGAGATTGCCACCCGCAATCAGCGGGCGCGGGCGCTGCTCCTCAAACCGCAAAACCCCGCCGGCAGCGTCATCCTGCTGGCCGGCGGCCACGGCAATCTGGCGCTCGGCAAGGATGGCGCCATCGGCTGGGGAGCCGGCAACCAAGTGGTCCGCACACGTGCCGACTATGCCAAGGCGGGCTTTGCCACGCTGGTGCCGGACATCGCCCCCGACCTCAAGCAGGGTAGCGGCGGCGTACCACAGTACCGGTGGGGGGCGGCCTACGCCCGCGACATCGGCGCCTACGTCGCCTATATGCGCAGCATCGCCGCGCCGGTCTATCTGGTCGGCACCAGCCGGGCGGCGCTCTCGGTTGCCAAAGCTGCCGTCGAGCTGTCGGCGGCGGCGGAGCGACCGGACGCCGTCGTCATCACCTCCGGCATGCTGGTGCACATCTCAGATGCGCAACCCTCCGCGCAGCGCAACGTCGGCGGGCTTGGACGCATTACGCAGCCGACCTTGCTCGTCTATCACGAGAAGGATGGCTGCGCTTATACCCCCGCCGCCTCGGCAGCCCGCGCCAAGACGCTTCTCACGGGGGCCAAGCAGGTCGACATCGTCATTCTGAAGGGCGGCTCGGCGGGCAGCGGCGACCCCTGCGAGGCGCGCTCGCACCATGGCTTTGAAGGCCAAGACGGCGAGGTGGTGAAGACGGTGACCGACTGGCTGCGCAAATTGTAAGCCTTGGGGCCGATCGATCGAGGCGCTTGGCAACGCTTCCCGCGCACCCCAGCGGGAGCAGCGAGTGCAGCTTTGCGCGCACACCCCGGTGCGCCCCGTTGCCCTGCGGCCGGTCGATGGGCCTTCAGGCCTTGAACAGGGACGGCACGAACAGAACGAACTTGGGCCAATAGGTCACGATCAGCAGCACAATGCCGAGCGGGACATAGAAGGGCAGCACGGCGCGCACCAGCTGCCCGAACGTCACCCCGGCAATGTCCTTCAAAATGAACAAGATCACGCCGAACGGCGGCGTGATGGCGCCGATGATCAGGTTGAGCGAGATGATGATGCCAAAGTGCACCGGATCGATGCCGACCGCCAGGATGATGGGCAGCAAGGTCGGCGTCACGATCAACAGGATGGCCGTGGTCTCCATGAAGCAGCCGAGGACACAGCAGCAGCACGTTGATGATGGCCAGGATCGCCACCGGGTCCTTGGTGAACTGCAGCACGGTGGCGGCCAGCTCCGCCGGCAGCCGGGTGTAGGAAATGAGCCAACCGAAGGGCACGGCGGCGGCAATGATGAACACCAGCACGCCGCAAAAGATCACCGTCTCGCTGGCGGCGTCGAACACGTCCTGCCACGTCAACTCGCCATACCAGAACCCCAGCGCAATGGCGTAGACCACCGTCAGCGCGCCAAGCTCGGTCGGTGTGGCAACGCCGAGCATGAGCCCGCCGACCAGCATCAGCGGCGCCAGGAAGGCCGGCAGCCCGGCCCGAAAGGACTCTTTGAGTTCCTTAAAACTGGCCCGCGGTTCGACGGGGCAAACGACGCGCCCGGTGACCGCCAAGAAGTAGACCATGCCCATCAAGCTCGCGCCCATCAGCAGGCCCGGCAGGATGCCGGCGAGAAACAGGTCGGCGACCGACACCTGGGCCAACAGGCCGTAGATCACCATGATCACGCTCGGCGGGATGATCGGCCCGATAATGGCGGATGATGCGCTCACGGCAGCCGCGAACGCCGGATCGAAGCCGCGCTCGCGCATGGCCTTGATCTCGATCAGCCCGAGGCCGGCGGCATCGGCCTGCGCCACGCCCGACATCGCCGAGAAGATCATGCTGGCGACGACGTTGCAGTGGGCCAGGCCGCCGCGAATGTGGCCGACGAGGGCGTGCGCAAAGCGAAAGATGCGGGTGGCAATGCCCGAGGTGTTGAGCAGCTGGCCGGCGAGGATAAACAACGGCACGGCCAGCAGCGGGAAGCTGTCAAGGCCGGGCGCCATGCGCTGGACGACGATGGAGAGCGGCACGACGGGATTGAGCACGAGATAAAACAGCGCGCTTCCCGCCAGCGCAAAGGCGATCGGCACCTCGATGGCCACCAGGACGCCGAAGGCGGCAAACATCAAAAGGATGGAAAGGTCCACACGTTCTCCTCAACTCCGCGGGTCGGCAGGCGGCACCTGCCGCATGATCCCGTCTGCGGGATCGACGCCCCTAGCGCCGGCGAGCGTCGCCATCTCGGCCAGCAGCAAGTAGACGCAGGTTGCCAGCATCGACAGGCAGGCCGCGGCAAGCGGGATGGAATAGAACCAGGCGCGGGGCACCGGCCAGGGCAATGAAACCGAGGTGGACCGGCTTTCGATGTTGATGACGTTGCCAACCTCGGCCAGCAGCAGCCACAAAATGGCGATGACGATCAGATTGACGAGAATGCGGCTCGCCGCCTGGGCGCGCGGCGGCAGATGACCGACGAAGGTCTCGATCTTAATGTGGCGACCGTACTTGAGGCCCAGGCTGGCGCCGACGAAAACACCCCAGATGAAGGAGTAGGTGGCGACCTCCTCAACCCAGATGATCGGCCGATTGAAGAGGTAGCGTGTGAACACCTGCGTGGTGATGGCGCCGACCATCAGGCCAATCAGGCCGACGCCAAGCCAGCGCTCCAGATGTCCCACTAAGCGCAGCGCACGCTGGAACAGGCACAGAAAAAGAACCATGGCGCGTTTGCTCGCGGGCGCCCCTTGGCGCCAGGCGCCAAGGGGAACAGGGCTGGACCGGGGCGGCTATTTGATGTCCTGGATCGCCTGCCAAAGACCCCGCGTCCAGGCGCCGTCGGCTTCCATGTCGGCCACCGCCGCCTGTGATTTGCCCTGGATGGCAGAGGCGTCGATCTTGTGCAGCGTGGCCCCCGCCGCCGCCATCTTGCCCAGCGCCTCATCGGTGTCCTTGGCTGACTGGTCGCGCGACCAGGCCACCGCCTCTTTGGCGGCGGCTTCCAGGATCTGCTGCAGCTCGGGGCTCAGCTCCTGGAAGGCCTTTTCGTTGATGGTGATATGCGCCGAAGAATAGATGTGGTCGGTGCGGATGACGTGCTTGACCGCCTCATGGAACTTGGCGGCGTAGGCCGCCGACACCGGACCTTCAGCGGCATCAACCACGCCGTTCTTCAGTCCCAGAAACACCTCCGCCCAGGCCAGGCGGCTGGGGCGGGCACCCAGCGTTTCCCAGAGCTTCACATAGACCTTGATTTCCGGCACCCGCATCTTGATGCCGGAGATATCCTCCAGCCGGGTAATCGGCTTGTTGGCGAACATCACCCGCGGCTGGGTCGCCGAGGCAGCGAGAATGCGAATGCCTTGCTTGGCACGCAGTTCCTCGGCGAGCTTCTGATAGGGCGCGCTTTCCGTGAACTTCTGCAGATGCGCCGCATCACGGAAGGTGAAGCCCCAGCCCATGATGGCAAAATCCTTGACCCAGTTGGCGTACCAATCGAGCACATCGCCGTAGATCTGCACGGAGCCGGCAATCATCTGCTCGATCACCTGCTGATCGTTGCCGAGCTGCTCGCCCTGGATGAAATTGATCTTGAGCTTGCCCGCGGCCCGCTCGTTGACGAGCTTGGTAAAGAGCGCATTCTGCCGGTCGAGCAAGGAGCCAATCGAATCCGAGCCGCCAAGCGTCAGCGTCTTCTGCGCCGTGGCCGGCGATGGCAGCAGCAGTGGCAATGCCAGCAGCAGACCGGCCGCTAGCGACTTGATGGCACGCATGACGTTTCCTCCGAGATGTTGGGCTTTTTTTCCAGGTGTCCTGAGCGCGGCGTCGCGGCCGGCTCAGGCGGCAAAAGCGGTCTTGGCACCAGCCGATTTCTGGGTCTTGAAAATCGAACCGGCATCGGGAGCTGGCGGTAGCGGCAGACGGATCGGCAGCGCTTCCATGCGCGGCGCCAGCGACGGTTTGCCAATGATGGTTCGGGCGGCCAGGTCGGCCAGGAACTCCTGCGCCCCCAGACGATGAAAGTAGGAGCCGGCCCCGGCCAGCGGCCAGGCGTCGGCGGCCAGACATTCGTAGAACAGGATCAAGCGCGCGCGGTCGCTGCGGTTGGGCGCCGAGCCGTGCAGGGTGCGCGCATGATGCACGGTCATGCTGCCGGCTTTGCCGGTCAGCGTGACGGCCTTCTCGGCCTGGAAATCGGCATCGCCCGGATCGATCGCGCCACAGAAGACGCCATCCTTGTTGCAGTGATCGAGCACCGGTCCCAAGTGCGAACCCGGGATCACCTGCAGCGGCCCATTGGCGAGGTCGACATCCTCCAACATCAGTCCGCAGGCGAGGATGCGATCGTTGGTGTGGGGATAAAAGGCCCAGTCCTGGTGCCACTCGACTGCGGCGCCGCCGCCGGGGGCTTTGGTGTTGAGTTTGGAGGTCTGCAGCAGCACGTCGGGGCCGAGCAATTGCCGCAAGACCTCGGTGATGCCGGAGGTCTTGGCGATCTCCCAGAAGTAGGGATGCTGCTTGTGCGGCAGCTTGATGCGCGTCAGCTTTGGGCTCGCGGCGCTGTGGCCATCATCGAGATCGAACACATCATCGCTCACGCTCACCTGCCGCGAGCGCTCGATGAAGTCGTAGGCCAGCTGACGTAGGCGCGCGAGCTGCTCGGGGCTGACGGCGTTCTCGACCAGCAAGTAGCCGTTCTCGTTGTAGAACTCGATGTCCTGCCGCGTGAGCATGATCTCTCCCCGGTCTTGAAGGCACAGGCGTGGCCATGTTATCGATAACATCGAAAGCCTGTCAATGCTGAGCCACCTGCAGGGCGGAGCCCGGTCTTTGGTGCTGGACAAGCGCAAATGGGTGCGCATGAGCGAGGTGGCGGCCGCCGCCCGGGTCTCCACCATGACGGTCTCGCGCGTGCTGCGCACGCCTGAGAAAGTTCGCCGCGAGACCTGTGAACGCGTTGCCGCCGCCATCCGCAAGCTGGGCTACGTGCCCGATGCCGCCGCCGGCACCTTATCCTCGCGGCGCAGCCGCATCGTCGGCGCGCTGGTGTCGACGCTGGGCGGCTCGGTGTTCGCCTCCACCGTCGATGGTTTGTCGCAGACGCTGCGCGAGGCGGGCTACCAGCTGCTGCTGGCCGCCACCAACTACACGCCGCAGCTCGAGGCCGATTTCATCGCCGCCATGCTGGCGCGTCGACCCGACGGCCTGGTGTTGACGAGCACACAGCACACCAAGGCCGCCCACCGCCTGTTGACGACAGCCGGCATCCCGATCGTGGAGCTGTGGGAGCTCCCCGACAAGCCGGTGGGCAGCGCGGTCGGCTTTTCCAACCGCGCCGCCGGCAAGGCCATGACCGAGTTCCTGCTCGACAGCGGGCGCCAGCGCATCGGCTTCATTGGCCGGGCGGCGCCCTCCGACACGCGCGGCCAGCTCCGCCGTGCCGGCTATGAGGACGCCCTGCTGGCCCGGGCGCTGAGCGGCGGCGGCGCGCCCCGCATCGTCACGCCGGCGGGCGTGGGCAGCGACGACCCGCGCGCCGGTGCGCTTGGGCTGACAGAACTGCTGGCGCGCTGGCCGGACACCAGCGCGGTGTTCTGCGCCAGCGATAGCGTCGCCCTGGGGGCGCTGTCGGAGGCACGACGGCGCGGCCTCGACGTGCCCAAGGACATCGCCATTGCCGGCTTCGGCGACTTCGAAATGGCCAGCGCGCACGGCCTGGCCTTGACGACCGTGCGGGTGCCAGGCTTTGCCATTGGCGAGGAGGCCGCCCGCGTCGTCCTCAGTGGCGGCGACCAGCGGCAGCAACGACGCGTTGTCGATCTTGGCTTTCAAATCGTGCGGCGGATGACGGCCTGACGTTGGCGCAAAACCGCAGACCCGGCACCTGCCGCTCACCGCGTGAGGGAGCTCAGCAGCGGGTGAAGTCGCTGTTCGGCCAGCGTCCGGGTGGCCGTCAGACGAGCGGCTTGCCGGCGGATTTCGATCCCAAGCGCTACCTGGAGCTGCACGCAGGATCTGCGCGAGGCCAAGGCGGACCCCGAGACCCCCTATCTGCTGCACGGACGCAAGGAGGGGCGGCACGACCGCTGACGGGCCCCGCGCCTCGGATCGACTGGAGATTATTTTATGATATGGACGGCCCCCGCAGCTGCGACCAAGTTCAGTTCGCCATCCTTTCCAAACGGTCTAGCCCCTCCCAACAATGACTTCTTAAGTGTGTGAGGGCGTAGCCGAGCACTAAGGCTTACGGTTTCCCTCCGGCAATGACGACGCGTCTCATAATTTGTCTCACTCACTTGTCCGCTCCGTGCACTGCGCACTCCCTATACTTCTGCCAAAGCTCTTAAGATGGCATGCTGCGCCAAATCGCTTGCTGCGCCGGTAAAGCATCGAACGCTGCAGTGTCGCGGGACGAACCATGACAGATATCGACGCCCTTCAGAGCAATAAAACCGTGCTCAACGTCGGCGGTAACAGTAAAGCGATCGCCATTCCACAGCATTTCGAAGGTTGGACGCACCATCTCCTCGACATCGATCCGCGCGGCAAGCCTGACATCGTTTGTGATGCCCGAAAGCTGGCGGCGCTGGCGCCGAATGTCTACGACGCCGTCTATTGCTCGCACAATCTGGAACACTACTTTGCACACGATGTCCCAAAGGTACTGAGTGGATTTCACCATGTTCTCAAATCGGACGGTTTTGCAGAGATAAGGGTGCCCGACATTGCCCAGCTGATACGCACCGTGGCGGAAAAGGATCTGGACCTATTGGATGTGCTCTACCAATCTAAGGCGGGACCAGTGCGCGTGCGAGACGTGCTCTACGGCTTTGGCCCAGAGATTGAGCGCTCGGGCCAAGACTTCTATGCCCACAAGACGGGCTTCAGTCCGAAATCACTGGTGCTCGCATTGCGGGAATGTGCTTTTCCACACCAAGTCATTTTGCGTGCCAACCTGGAGATCCGAGCATACGCCTTCAAACACAAACCCGAGGCAGAGCAGCTGGTATCCCTAGGTTTGCGATCCAAAGTGCAACCGTGAGCCTTTCTCCTTAAGCGCGTTCAGCCTCTGCGTCGAAACACGGAAAACACATAGTCCGCCAGCCATTGAGCACGACTGTTCGCCGCGAGACCTCCCTAGGTTCGACCTGGGCCGTGGCGACCTCGGCGTCGCCAGCACTTCGCAATCGGTTCACCGCGCACACTGAGGCCGTCTTTGGGATAGACCCAGGGCATCAATTCGGCGATGCGTGCTGCGGGTCGGACGAAGCAAACTTGGCGCATGGTTTTGCGGACCTCATGGCATGGCCGTTGGCATTTGCGTTTCGCCTGTGGCACGTTCCCACTAAAGCGCCGCAACGCAATAGCTCACGGCCAGGGAGCCCAACGGTCATGTCGCATCAGCAAAAGCCGCCGCAGGCAGCGCGTCTCACCATCGCCGCGGCCCAGCGCCATCGCCGCGACATCCTGCGCGCGGGGCTTGCCGGCGCGGCGGGCCTGGCCATCGGCTTCAAGGTCGCGCCGGTGCGCGGGCAGGCCAAGAAATTCGCCGGGGTCAGCATCTCGGGTGCGGCGTTTCAGAGCACCTATCACGAATATCTGAAAGCCTATCTGCCGGAGTTCGAGGCCGAAACTGGCCTCAAGGTCGACTTTCAGCAGCAGGCCTTTCCGGTCTACAACCAGCGCATGGACCTCGAGCTCTCCACCAAGGGCTCGGCCTACGATTTCTGCAATCTGACCTTTATTTACTCGGGCCGCTGGGTGGCGGCCAATTGGTTCACGCCGCTCAACGACTTTGTCAAGGATGCCAACAAGACGCCGGCAGACTGGGATGCGGAAGATTTCGTCTCCGGCACCACCCAGCACCTGAAGAACGCCAAGGGTGAGATTTTTGCCTTTCCTTGGGAGGCCGGCGGCATGCTGATGGCCGCGGCCCGCGGCGATCTCATCGAAGCCGCCGGTTTGCAGATGCCCACCACCTTCGCTGAGCTCATGCAGGTGTGCCAGGCGGTCAACAACAAGGAGGGCGTGGCGGCCTTCGTCGCCGACCGGCTGCACCACTGGAACTGGATCCCCTACCTGATGGGCTTCGGTGGCAACGTCTTCCGCGATCCGCCCGACGATCTGTTGCCGACCTTCGACACCGCGGAAGCGGCCAATGCCGCCGAATACTATGCCCGCCTGATCACCGAGATGTCGCCGCCCGGCGTCATGTCGTTCAGCGACGACCAGGCCATGCGCGCACAAATGTCCGGCCGTGCCAACATCCGCACGCAGGCGATTACTTGGATCACGCCGCTGGTCGCGCACGCCGAAAGCAAGGTCGCCAAGACCGCGCGCTATGCGCTGATGCCAGCCGGGCCGGCCGGCAATTTTCCCGGCTCCAACTCGCACGGATTTGGCATCCCGGCCGGCGCCAAGAACAAGGATGCCGCCTGGGCCTTCATCAGCTGGGCGGTCTCCAAAGACACCATCGCCCGCATCGTCAAGGAGAAGGGCTACGGTGCGGTCTGCCGCCGGTCGGTGATCACGTCGGAAGCCTTCACCAACCGCTTGACGCTCAACGGCGATAGCGTCGCGCCGCTCTACTTGCAGGTGCTCGAACTCGGCGGCAAGACCGGCTACATGAAGTACCGCACGGTCCCGGTCTACCCGCAGGTCGGCGACAAGATCAACAAGGCGATGGAGCGCATCGCCAGCAAGCAGCAGGGCGCACGCGCAGCCTTGCAGCAGGCCAAGGAAGAGGCCATGGCCGACCTGAAGAAGGCCGGCATCCCGCTCTGATCGGGACCGCGAACCGCGACGTGGCAACGACCTTGCTGCCGACAGGACGCATGCGCATGGGCGGCGCTGGCAAACTCGGCGCCGCTCGCCAGCGCGTTTACTGGCGCCTGCTGATACCGGCGCTGACGGTGCTGTTTGCCGTGACGCTCGCACCGACAGTTTTTCTCCTCGCCACCAGCCTGACGCCGCTCGACCTCACCAAGCCCGAGACCATTGCCGATTTCAGCCAGCCGCTGCGCAACTTCAATATCCTGTTGGAGGATCGCCGCTTCCAAAACAGTCTTTGGGTGCAGGCCAAGCTGTCGTTCTGGACCGTCAGCCTGCAACTCTTGCTCGGTCTTGCCTTCGCCCTGCTGCTCAACCTGCGCTCGTCCCTGCTGCTGGCGCTGCGCACCGTCTTTTTGATCCCGATGGTGCTGCCGCCGATCGTCGTCGCCATCATCTGGAAAGTGATCTACACGCCCGACATCAGCCCGCTCAATTGGCCCCTGCAAGCGCTCGGCTGGCAGCTGCCGGCGCTGATCACCGACGCCAATTGGGCACTCACCGCCATCATCATCGCCGACACCTGGGAATGGTTTCCCTTCACCATGCTGATGATCCTGGCGGCGCTGCAGATGATGCCGCAGGAGCATATCGACGCCGCGCGCGTCGACGGGGCGGCACCCTGGCAAATGCTCCTGTACGTGACGCTGCCCTATCTGAAAGGCGCCCTGTTGGTGGCAGGGCTGTTCCGGCTGATCGACAGCATCAAGGCCTTCCCGTTGATCTATATCCTGACCGATGGCGGCCCCGGCACGCTGACGGAGGTGACGAACTATTATGGTTTCGTGCAGGCTTTCAACTTCAGCTTCCTCGGCTATTCGAGCGCCATCACCGTGGTGCTGGTCGCCGTCACAGTCATTCTGAGCTGGTTGATCCTGCGTCTCGTCGGCTGGGGGCGCGATGTCGACTAAGGCCTTCGCCTACCGCAGCGCGCTCGAGCGGCGCGCCCTTTACGCGCTCGTCATCGTGCTGGCGGCGCTGATCATGTTGCCGTTCGTCTGGCTGGTGATCATGAGCTTCAAGACCAACGACGACATCTTCGCCTTTCCGCCGAAGCTGCTGTTTGTGCCGACGCTCGACAATTACATCGGGCTGTGGGGCTCCTCGTTCCGCTATTCGTTCCTGAACAGCGCCGTCGTGTCGGTGACCTCAACGCTGTTGGCCCTGATCGTCGGTGTGCCCGGCGGCTACGCCTTGTCGCGCATGGCGATGCGGCAAGACAAGGCGCTGTCGCTGCTGATTTTGGCCTCCCGCATGGCGCCACCGATTGCCTTCACCATCCCTTATTTTCTGGCCTACCGCTGGCTGGGGTTGCTCGACACCAAGCTCGGGCTGATCCTGATCTACCTCACCTTCAATATTTCGCTGGTCGTGTGGCTGATGCGCTCCTTCTTCGACGCCTGCCCGCGCTCGCTCGAGGAGGCAGCCTGGGTCGACGGCGCCAGCGTCTGGCAGGGCTTTACCAACATCATGCTGCCGATCTGCGGCCCGGGCGTGGCGGCGACCGCCATCCTGTGCTTTCTCTACAGCTGGAACGACTTCTTCTTCGCCCTGATCCTGACGCGCAATCAGGCGATGACGGCGCCGGTGGCGGTCGTCAACTTTATGAACTACGAGGGCTGGGAATGGGGCAAGATCGCCGCCGGCGGTGCCATGGTCATGTTGCCGGTGCTGATCTTCTCCGTGCTGGTGCGCAAGTTTCTCGTCCAAGGCATGACGACGGGGGCCATCAAGGGATGAACGCTCCGGGCCCAACGCTCCCCTCGCCCTGCCGTTGCCGCAGCGCCACCCGAGAGGGCTGCCGGAAAGCGTCGGCCGGCTGGCGGGCATTGGCTTGCCGTCACCGGCGCGCTAGAGGCACCCGCGCATGAAAACCCTGAACGGACCTGGCGTTTTCCTGGCCCAATTCATGACGCCAGAGGCGCCCTTCGATCGGCTCGACAGCCTGGCGGCTTGGGCGGCCGACCAGGGCTTTGTCGCCGTGCAGCTGCCAACCTTCAATCAGCAGATCTTCGACCTCGAAAAAGCGGCCGCCAGCGATGCCTATTGTCAGGAGGTCAAGGGTTTGCTGGCCGGCCACGGCCTCGTCATTTCCGAGCTGTCGACGCACCGTCAGGGTCACGTGCTGGGCTCGCACCCGATCTATGGCGAGATCCTCGATGTGTTCCTGCCCGCCGCGGCCCGGGGCCGGCCGGCTGCCCGCATGGCCTGGGCCACCGACCAGCTCTTGCAGGCGGCGCAGGCCACCCGGCGGCTCGGGCTCACGCGCCACGTGACGATGTCAGGCGGTCTCGCCTGGCCCTTCCTTTATCCCTATCCCCCGCGCCCCGCCGGCCTCGTCGCGGAGGCCTTTCAAGAACTGGCGCAGCGCTGGCGGCCGATTCTCGATGCCTTTGATGCGGCCGGATCGACGCTCGGCTTCGAGCTGCATCCCGGCGAGGACGTGCACGACGGCATATCCTTCGAGCGCTTCCTGGCCGCGACGGGCAATCATCGCCGCCTCGGCATCCTCTATGATCCCTCCCACCTCTTCCTGCAGCACATCGACTACGCCGGCTTCATCGATGTTTACCACGAGCGCATCATCGCCTTTCACGTCAAGGACGCCGAGTGGAACCCAAGCCCCAAGACCGGTGTCTACGCCGGCTACGTCGATTGGTTGGACCGCGCCGGCCGCTTCCGCTCCCCTGGCGACGGCGACATCGACTTCAAGGGGATCTTTTCCAAGCTCACCCAACATGGCTACACGGGCTGGGCCTCGCTGGAATGGGAATGCTGTCTGAAGCACCCCGAGGACGGCGCCCGCGAGGGCGCGCGCTTTATTCGCGACCATATCATCCGCGTGCAAGCGCGCGAATTTGACGCTGGCATGCAAGGCGAAAGCAGCACGCCGCGCAATCGGCGCCTGCTCGGCATCGCCTAAGCGCTAAAGGCGCGACCCAAGCTACTCCGCCGCAGCCCGCGGTCCGTAGCCAAGTTGCGCATTGAGCTTGTCGATGAGGTCGGCGGCCGCGCGCGGGATGTTGGTGCCCGGCCCGAACACGGCCTGGGCCCCCGCCTGGAACAGCGCCTCGTAGTCGGCGGCAGGAATGACACCCCCCACCACGATCATGATATCGCCGCGCCCCTCTTTCTCGAGCGCCGTCGTCAACTCCGGCACCAGGGTGAGATGCCCGGCAGCCAGCGATGAGACGCCAATGATGTGCACGTCGTTTTCCACCGCCTGTCGGGCCGCCTCATCGGGGGTCGCAAACAGCGGTCCGATATCGACGTCAAACCCCAAATCAGCAAACGCCGATGCGATCACCTTCTGGCCGCGATCGTGCCCGTCCTGGCCCATTTTGGCGACCAGAATGCGCGGCCTGCGCCCGTCATTCTTCTCGAAGGCTTCGCACAGGCTGCGCACGCGTTCGACATCCTTGCTCATGGCACCTGCCTCTGCCGTATAGACGCCGGAAACGGCCCGCGCTTCGGCGCGGTGTCGGCCCCACACCTTTTCCATGGCCTCCGAGATCTCGCCAACGGTCGCCTTGGCGCGGGCGGCGGCGATGGCGCGATCGAGCAGATTGCCCTCGCCGGTGCGCGCCGTCTCGCCAAGCGCGGCCAGCGCGGCGGCGACCGCGGCCGCATCGCGCTCGCCCTTGAGGCGCGCCAGCTTGGCAATCTGGCTGTCGCGGACACCCTTGTTGTCGACCTTCAAGACTTCGATCTGCGCCTCGTCGCCGGCCCGGAACTTGTTGACGCCGACAATGGTCTGGGCACCCGAATCGATGCGCGCCTGGGTGCGCGCGGCCGCCTCCTCGATGCGCAGCTTGGGAATTCCCGCCGCAATCGCCTTGGCCATGCCGCCCAGTTGCTCGACCTCGGCGATGTGGGCTTGCGCCTTGCGTACAAGCTCATAGGTCAGACGCTCGATGTAGTGGCTGCCGCCCCACGGGTCGATGACCCGGCAGGTGCCGGTCTCCTGCTGGATGAAGAGCTGCGTATTGCGGGCGATGCGCGCCGAGAAGTCGGTCGGCAGCGCGATGGCTTCGTCCAGCGCGTTGGTGTGCAGAGATTGCGTGCCGCCGTGCGTCGCCGCCAGCGCCTCGATGCCGGTGCGCGTGACATTATTAAAGACATCCTGCGCCGTCAGGCTCCAGCCGCTGGTCTGGCAATGCGTGCGCAGCGCCAGCGACTTGGGGTCGTTGGGCCGTGCCGCCGCCTTGATGAGTTTTGCCCACAGCAGGCGGGCCGCGCGCATCTTGGCGATCTCCATGAAGTAATTCATGCCGATCGCCCAGAAGAAGGAGAGCCGCGGCGCGAAGGCATCGATCTTTAGCCCGGCGGCGAGGCCGGCACGCACGTATTCGACACCGTCGGCCAGCGTGTAGGCGAGCTCCAGGTCCGCCGTCGCGCCCGCCTCCTGCATGTGATAGCCCGAGATGGAGATCGAGTTGAACTTCGGCATGTGCGCGCTGGTGTAGGCGAAAATGTCCGAGATGATGCGCAGCGAGGGATCCGGCGGATAGATATAGGTGTTGCGCACCATGAACTCTTTGAGGATGTCGTTCTGGATGGTGCCGGCCAGCTTCTGCGGCGCCACGCCCTGCTCCTCGCCGGCAACGACGAACAAGGCCAGCACCGGCAGCACCGCCCCGTTCATGGTCATCGACACGGTCATATCGGCGAGCGAAATGCCATCGAACAGCGTGCGCATGTCGTAGATGGAATCAATGGCAACGCCGGCCATGCCGACGTCGCCTTTGACGCGCGGATGGTCGCTGTCGTAGCCGCGGTGGGTCGGCAGATCGAAGGCGATGGAAAGGCCTTTCTGGCCGGCGGCGATGTTGCGCCGATAAAAGGCGTTGGAATCTTCCGCCGTGGAAAACCCCGCATACTGCCGGATGGTCCAGGGCTGGGTTACGTACATGGTGGGGTAGGGCCCGCGCAGATAGGGCGCAATCCCGGGGTAGCCATCGAGGAAGTCGAGGCCGGCGCTGTCGGCGGCCTCATATTGCGCCTTGACGGCGATCCCCTCAGGCGTGAGCCAGGGCTCGCCCGCGGCGGCACTCTGCCAGCGGCCGGGGGCAGCCCCGGCCAAACCGATCTTGCTGAAATTGGGGATCCAGCTCATGACCCTGACCCTTGGCTCGCGACTTGGGGCTCCGACGGGGAGGCCTATGGCGACCCCACGTCGAAGTGCCAATGGCGGCCCGGCCCCGCGGGCAAGCGCAAAACGCCCAACGCTGGCCCGTCCTGGCCCGACCTGGCCCGGACCTGGCCGCCTTTCCACCGTGGCTATGCCCGAATCTAATGAAATCAAGGCGCCAAGACCAGTAGGCGGGAGCTGCGGCGGCCCAGGGGCCGGCCGGGCCTGAGCGCCGCTGCCAGGGGCCAGCGCGCTTGACCCCCGGCGGGCAGGTCTTGGGAGGGAAGCCGTGCGGCACCAGCAGCCGATCTTTAAGCGCCAGCGCCGGGGAGCCGAGCCCGGCGCGCGCGCTTTTCTCGATCGCCTGGCCACCCGGCCCCGGTCGCGGCGCGCGCCTGTGCTGCCAGCGCCCAGCACCGCCGAAAGCGGCGCCCGCCATTGGGCGCCGCTGGCACGCTGCATCGCCGCGGAGGCCCGCGTCGGCGCCTGGGCGGCAAGGCGCCGTCCGACCCTCATCCTCTACGAATTCGTGCGCTTCGGCATCAAGCAGGCCTGGGCCTGCCTGTTCGGCGCCCTGCTGCTGGCGCTGCTGATCGCCACCTACCTGGCCTACCCGAAAGGAGCTTGGCTCTCGCGCTACGACCTCTTGGTGCTGGCCGCGATCGCCATCCAGGCCGCCATGCTCGCCTGCAAACTGGAGACCTGGGAGGAGGCCAAGGTGATCTTCCTGTTCCATGTCGTGGGCACGGTCATGGAGGTGTTCAAGACCTCGGTGGGGTCGTGGATCTATCCCGAGGCCTCGCTTCTGCGCCTTGGCGGTGTGCCGCTGTTTACAGGTTTCATGTATGCCGCCATCGGCTCCTATATCGCGCGCTGCTGGCGGCTGTTTGATTTCCGCTTCAGCCGGCACCCGCCGCTGTGGCAGCTTGGCCTGCTCAGCCTCGGCATCTATGTCAATTTCTTTGCCCACCACTATGTGACGGACCTGCGCCTTCTTCTGTTTGCGCTGACGGCCGTGTTGTTCGGGCGCTGCTGGGTGTACTTCAAGATTTGGCGGGTGCACCGCCGCATGCCCTTGCTGGTCGGTTTTGCGCTGGTGGCGCTGTTCATCTGGCTGGCGGAGAATATCGGCACCTTTACGGCGGCCTGGATGTATCCCCAGCAACGGCAGGGCTGGACGCTGGTTGCCAGCGGCAAACTCGGCGCCTGGTTCTTGCTGATGATCATCAGCTACACGCTGGTGGCGCTGCTGGCACGGCCGCAGCCGGCCCCGTCGGCGGCCGAGCGCGGCGAGATGCCAGCGCCTGGCCTGCCGCTCGCCGCGGCGGGCGGCCTCAGTTCTCCTCCATCTTGAGCGCGGCGATGAACGCCTCTTGCGGGATCTCCACTTCGCCGAACTGCCGCATGCGCTTCTTGCCCTTCTTCTGCTTCTCGAGCAGCTTGCGCTTTCTGGTGATATCGCCGCCGTAGCACTTGGCCAGCACATCCTTGCGCAAGGCCCGGATGGTCTCGCGGGCAATGATGCGGCCGCCGATGGCCGCCTGGATCGGGATTTGGAACAGGTGCGGTGGGATCAACTCTTTGAGCTTTTCGCACATGGCGCGGCCGCGGCTCTCCGCGCGTGCGCGATGCACGATGATCGACAAGGCGTCGACCGGCTCGGCATTGACCAGGATCGACATCTTGACGAGATCGCCACTTTCGTAGCCGACGATGTGATAGTCGAAGGAGGCATAGCCGCGGCTAATGGACTTCAAGCGATCATAAAAATCGAACACCACCTCGTTGAGGGGGAGCTCGTAGACGAGCAGCGCGCGTGAGCCGGCGTAGGTCAGGTTCTTCTGGCGTCCACGGCGGTCCTGACACAGCTTCAAGACAGAGCCCAGATGTTCATCGGGCACCAGGATGGTGGCTTCGATCCACGGCTCTTCGATGCGGTCGATCTGCACGGGATCGGGCATGTCGGCCGGATTGTGCATCTCAAGCCGCGTGCCGTCGTTCAGATACACATGATAGATCACGCTCGGTGCGGTGGTAATGAGCTCGAGATTGAATTCGCGTTCCAGCCGCTCGGTGATGATTTCGAGGTGCAGCAAGCCAAGAAAGCCGCAACGAAAGCCGAAACCCAGCGCGGCAGAACTTTCCGTCTCGTAGGAAAAGCTGGCATCGTTCAGGCGCAGGCGCGCCATGGCCTCGCGCAGGTCCTCGAACTGGGCCGCGTCGACCGGGAACAGCCCGCAGAACACCACCGGCTGGGTCGGCTTGAAGCCGGGCAAGGGCGTTGTGGTGGGGTGGCGCTCATCCGTGACGGTATCGCCGACGCGGGTATCGGCGACTTGCTTGATGGCGGCGGTAAAAAAGCCAACCTCGCCTGGCCCAAGCTCCGACAGCATCTCCTGCTTGGGGCGGAAAATGCCGACGCGCTCGATCTGGTAGCCCGCACCCGATGACATCAGCTTGACCTTCTGGCCCTTCTTGAGCTGACCGTCGATGACGCGAACCAGCACCACCACCCCAAGATAGGCGTCATACCAGCTGTCGATCAGAAGCGCCTTCAGCGGGGCTTTGGCATCGCCGGCGGGGGGTGGCAGGCGCTCGACGATGGCCTCAAGCACGGCTTCGACGTTCTCGCCGGTCTTGGCAGAGATCGCAATGGCGTGCGAGGCATCGAGCCCGATCACGTCCTCGATTTGTTGCTTGACCCGATCGGCATCGGCAGCCGGCAGATCGACCTTGTTGAGCACGGGCAGAATCTCAAGGTCGTTGTCGAGCGCTTGGTAGACGTTGGCCAGCGTCTGCGCTTCGACCCCCTGGCTGGCGTCGACCACCAGAATGGCGCCCTCACAGGCAGCCAGGCTGCGCGAGACTTCGTAGGCAAAGTCGACATGCCCGGGCGTGTCCATCAGGTTGAGCTGATAGCCCTTGCCGTCCTTGGCCCGATAGTCCAAGCGCACGGTCTGCGCCTTGATGGTGATGCCGCGCTCGCGCTCGAGGTCCATCGAATTGAGGATCTGCTCCTTCATCTCGCGCAGCGAGACGTTGCCGCAAAGCTGGATCAGCCGGTCGGAGAGGGTCGACTTACCGTGATCGATGTGGGCGATGATCGAGAAATTGCGGATCAGTTTGATATCCGTCATGGCCGCGGTGCTTAGCATCGCGGCCGGCCGGTTTGAACCGGCAAAGGCGCCCCGCGGCGAAAAAAAAGCGCTGCGCCCTCTCTGCGGGCGCTTGCCGGCGCCAATTTGTAGGCCTCGACGATCACCCCGGCCCAGACGTTTTGTAAGATGTCTCCAGACCCGTCCGAGCAGAGCCCCGCGGCGCCCCCACCCCTGAGGCCGGCTGCCCCGTTTTGTCCAACAATAGTTCAGATAATGGGCGATGTTCCGCATTAAATAGCGATTACATTCTGTCTGAAATTTGCGAAATGGCAAGGTATGACGGGTGTGCTCGCCCCTGCTGTCCGTGCCCAGTTTGCCAAGCGATTGCGGTCGCTCAGGGCGCAACGCGGCTACGAGCGGGCCCGGCACTTTGCCCGTTCGCTCGGCATCGAGGAGAACCGCTACACCCGCTATGAGCGCGCCGAAGTCGAACCGAGCCTGACCCTGATCTACGAGATCTGTCAAAAGCTCGCCGTCACGCCCAACGAACTCTTGGGCTTTAACGACCTGGAGGCGGACCGCGACAGGCCCGCCGGGCTTGCCGAGGCACCGGCCGGCGCCCTGCAGGGCCTCAGCGACAAGGGCGAGGGCAGCGCCGAATTGCGCGCGCTCGCCTGGCAGCTGGCAACCGAAGCAGCCCAGGTTCAAGCCGAGCGCGGGCGAACGAAACCGTCGAGCGACCCCTTGCGCCTCGTGCGCGAGACCAGCCGCATCTATTCGCGCCTGGCGCAGGATCCCTTCCGCACCGTCGCCGAGATCGTCGATGATCCGCTGCTGCAGGAGACCAATGCCGAACGCAAGGTCAAGCTGGCGGCGCTGATCGAGGCCTACACCGCCGGCATGAGCGAGTAGCCCAAAAAAACTTGAAGTTCGCCGCGCCGCCGCTAGCTGCGGATGGCGCCGCCGGTCGCCTTCTTCACTTCCGCTACCACCTTGGCCGCGACCGCCTCGATCTCATCGTCGGTCAAGGTCTTTTCCGTCGGTTGTAGCGTCACCTCCAAGGCCAGCGATTTCTTGCCGGGCCCGAGGCTGGCGCCTTCGAACAGGTCGAACACGTTGACGGAGGCAATCAATCTCTTGTCCGCCGCCAGCACGGCCTTGATGACATCGCCGGCCGCCACCTCCTGGTCGAGCACGAAGGCAAAGTCGCGACGAACAGGGAGCAGATCGGCAACGGCAAGGCGAGGCTTGGCCAGCGCCTTGCGTTTCTCCGGCGGCAGGGCCGCCAGATCCACCTCGAAGGCGGCTGCCGGACCCGCCACATCGAGAGCCGCCAGCACCTGCGGGTGGATCTCGCCGAAGCAGGCGATCACGCTCTTTGGGCCGAGCCGAAAGCAGCCGGATCGTCCCGGATGGAACCAGGCCGGCGCCGCGCGCACCAGCTGCGCGCGTTCCGCAGCAAAACCCAGGCCCGCGAGCAGCCCGACCACGTCGGCCTTGGCGGTAAACACGCCGGCGGTGTCCGCCGTCCCGGTCCAATGCCGGCCGCTGCCGGTGCTGGCGGCATTGCCGACGCGCACACCCGATGCCACCAGGACCTGGCCCTGGGCCGTGTCGTCGCGGTAGATCTGCCCGACCTCGAACAGGGCCGCAGCACTGAAGCCGCGATGCCGATTGCGTTGCGCCGCGGCCAACAGACCGGCCAGCAGGCTTGGCCGCATCGCGGTCATCTCGCTGGAGATCGGATTGGCAATCTCAAGCTCGCGTTGCCCACCGCCGAAGTGGCGGGCCGCGTCCTGGGCAATGAACGACCAGGTGATGGCTTCGACCATGCCGCGGGCGGCGAGTTCGCGCCGAGCCCGGCGCACACGCCGCTGCGTCTCGGTCAACAGCGCACGCGCCACACCGCGATGGCGCGGCATCGGCGCGGAGGGGACCTGGTCGAGACCATGGATGCGCACCACCTCCTCGACCAGATCGGCGGGCCCGCCGACGTCGGGCCGCCAGCTCGGCACCCCAACTTTGCTGCGCGACCCCTTGCCAGCCAGCGTAAAGCCCAAGGCCTCGAGCGTGGCGCGGATCTTGCCCTCGGCAATGGCGATGCCGGCCAGCTTTTCCACCAGGTCGAAGGAAAAGTCGATGACGGTCCGGGGCTGCGGCGGTGTGCCGGCAATCTCGGCCTTTGACGGCGCGCCACCCGCCACCTGCAGCATCAGCGCGGTGGCGAGATCGAGACCGGGTTTGATGAAGGCGGGATCGACGCCGCGCTCGAAACGGTAGCGTGCATCGCTGACGATGCCGGTCTTGCGACCGGTCGCCGCCGTGCGCACCGGGTCGAAATAGGCGCACTCGATCAGGATGTTCTTGCTGGCGCTGGTGACACCGGTGTCCTCGCCGCCGAGAATGCCCCCGAAACCGAGCACGGCTCGATCGTCGGCAATCACGCACATTGTCTCGTCCACCAGATGCGTCTTGCCGTCGAGGCCAAGAAAGCTCTCGCCCTGGCGGCCGAGCCGGGCACGGATGGCCCCGTTGAGCTTGTCGGCGTCATAGACGTGCAGCGGCCGTCCCCGGTCGAGACTGACGTAGTTGGTCACGTCGACCAGCGCATTGATCGGCCGCAGGCCAACCGCGCTGAGCCGTTGCTGCATCCAGGCCGGCGCCTGGCCGACGCTGACACCCCTGAGGTACCGGCCCGCGAAACAGGGACAGGCGTCGGCCGCTGCGGCGGGAAACTCGAGCTTGATCTCGATCGGGCAGCGAAACGCGCCTTCGACGCCAGACACCTTTGGCTCGGCTTTCAGCGTGCCCAAGCCGGCCGCCGCCAGGTCGCGGGCGATGCCGCGCACCCCGGTGCAGTCCGGCCGGTTCGGGGTGAGCTTGACCTCGATGACGGGATCGGCAAATCCCATGGCATCGGCAAAGGGCTGGCCAATCCGCTCGCCCATTTCGGCAGGCAGCTCAATAATGCCGCTGCCTTCCTCAGAGAGTTGCAGCTCGGCCTCGGAGACCAGCATGCCAGCCGAAACGATGCCGCGCACGGCACGCGCTTCCAGCGTCAGGGCCTTGCCGGGAATGTAGCTGCCAACCGGCGCGAACACCCCGATCATTCCCGTGCGCGCGTTCGGCGCCCCACAGACGACCTCGACAATCCCGGCGCCGGTCTCGACCTTGCAGACCTTGCAGCTTGTCGGCATTGGGGTGCTGTTTGGCCTCGAGTACGCGGGCGATGCTAAAGGCCTTGAGCGTCGCGCCGCGGTCCTCGACGCCTTCGACCTCCAACCCCAGTGCGGACAGCTTGGCGGTCAACTCGGCGAGCGACGCGGAGGTGTCGAGATGATCCTTGAGCCAGGCGAGTGTGAACTTCATCACTGCTACCCAAGGGCTAGCCGGAGACGCCGCCGGCGAGCGTCGGCACGTCGAGCGCGGCGAAACCGTAATGCTTTAACCAGCGCAGGTCCGCGGCAAACATCTCCCGCAGGTCGGGAATGGCATATTTCAGCATGGTGATGCGGTCGAGGCCCATGCCGAAGGCAAAACCTTGATACTTTTCGGGATCGAGCCCGCAATTGGCCAGCACGTTGGGATGCACCATGCCGCTGCCCAGGATCTCCAGCCATTGTCCAGGCTTGCCGATCGCCGCCGCATCGATGTCGACCTCCATCGACGGTTCGGTGAAGGGAAAGTGCGAAGCGCGAAAGCGCATGCGCACCTCGTCGACTTCAAAGAACGCCTTGCAGAATTCCTCGAGGCACCATTTGAGATGGCCCAGGTGGGTGTTCTCCTCGATCACCAAACCCTCGATTTGATGGAACATCGGCGTGTGCGTCGCGTCGCTGTCGATGCGATAGACGCGACCCGGCACGATAATGCGGATCGGCGGCTTCTGGGCCAGCATGGTGCGGATCTGCACGGGACTGGTGTGGGTGCGCAGCAGCAGACGTGTTCCGTCCGCCTTGGGATGGAAATAGAAGGTGTCATGATCCTGCCGCGCCGGGTGTTCGGGCGGGATGTTGAGCTTGGTGAAATTGAAGTCGTCGGTCTCGATATCGGGTCCCTCGGCAATGGCAAAGCCCATGTCGCCGAAGATCTCCGCCACTTGATCGAACACCTGGCTCACCGGATGGATGCGCCCCTCCTGCAGCGGCCCGGCGCGCACGGGCAGCGTGATGTCGGCGCGCTCGGTGGCAAGCCGGGCCGCAAGCGCGGCC
This sequence comes from uncultured Alphaproteobacteria bacterium, assembly GCA_963820375.1. Taxonomy (GTDB): domain Bacteria; phylum Pseudomonadota; class Alphaproteobacteria; order Rhizobiales; family Hyphomicrobiaceae; genus AWTP1-13. The sequence continues at coordinate 190,149 of CAWFZX010000019.1, forward strand.
CGATCGAAGTGGGCCTTGCGCTCCTCGAGCGCCTCGCCGACCCGCTGCTTGAGACCGTTGACGGCCTGGCCAAAGCTCTTGCGCTGATCGGCGGGCAGCGCACCCAGCCGCGCCATCAGCTCGCTGACACGGCCCTTCCTGCCGAGCGCGGCCACGCGAACATCCTCAAGCATCCGCAGGTCGCCGGCGGCGGAGATCTCGGCAAGGAGCGCTTGCTCGAGCGCGGAAAGGTCAGTGTCCTGTGCCATTCGTTGTCATCCCGGGCCTCGTGCTGGCGCTGGGCTCCGCCCGGCCCGAGCGGCAAGCCCTCGCGGCCTCCAAGCCCGTTGCACCGTCCCGCCCAGGGGCGGCCCCTCCCCCCGGAGGGTTGCCGGCTAGGCCGCCTTCAGTTGCGCGGCGGCTTGGTCGCACAGGGTTTTGAAGCCTGCGGCATCCTTGACGGCAATGTCGGCCAAGACCTTGCGGTCGATGGTAATGCCGGCCTTGTTGAGGCCGTCGATAAATCGGCCGTAGGTCATGCCATGCTCGCGCACGGCCGCATTAATGCGCTGGATCCACAGCGCGCGGAAGGTGCGCTTTTTGCGCTTGCGGTCGCGATAGCCATACTGCAGGGCTTTTTCGACCGCCTGTTTGGCCACCCGGATGGTGTTCTTGCGGCGGCCGTAGTAGCCCTTGGCCTTGTTCAGGACTTTCTTGTGCTTGGCATGGGCGGTGACGCCGCGTTTGACGCGTGCCATGGCAAACCTCCGTCAGGGATTACAGGTTGGCAGCTGACCTCAATGGCGCTGGGGTCAGCGGTGGTAGGGCATATACTTCTTGACGATCCGCGCATCGCTGTCGTTCAGCACCATGGTGCCGCGTGCGCTGCGCACAAATTTGGTCGTGCGCTTGATCATGCCGTGCCGCTTGCCTTGGGCCGCGCCTTGACCTTGCCCGTACCCGTCACCTTGAAGCGCTTTTTGGCACCACTTTTGGTCTTCAGCTTGGGCATTTTGCTCTCCTGATTTGGCGCGCGCGGCCAAGCGTCGAAAGGGGGGCGCGGCTTGTTTGAAGCATGAAAGCCGCCACGGCATGCCCCGCCGGGCGGCTTGCGGTGCTCTCATACGGCGATCGGCGACCGGGTGCAACGACTTTCCGCCGCACGCACCGCGAGCGGGGTCAGCGCGCCGGGCGCAACGGCCTTTGCCAAAAAAGGGTCGGCACCCCCCAGGAAACAGCGCCTTCGCTGCGCCCGGCGTGTCACCCACCCTTTAGGCCAATCGCCCGCAGGCGGCTCAGCGCGGCGCCAGCACCATCACCATCTGGCGGCCCTCCATCCTGGGCTCGGATTCCACCTTGGCCAGCGGTTCGGTATCCGCCTTGACGCGCTGCAGGACCTGCCAGCCAAGTTCCTGGTGCGACAGCTCGCGCCCGCGGAACCGCAAGGTGACCTTGACCTTGTCGCCGTCGTCGAAGAAGCGCTTCATGGAGCGCATTTTCACGTCATAGTCATGATCGTCGATGCTGGGCCGCATCTTGATTTCTTTGATTTCGACGATCTTCTGCCGCTTGCGGGCCTCGGCGGCCTTTTTTTGCTCTTGGTATTTGTATTTGCCGTAGTCGAGCACCTTGGTCACAGGCGGACTGGCATCGGGTGAGATCTCGACCAGATCAAGCCCCGCGGCGACGGCGCGGGCGAGGGCGTCGGCAATCGGCACCACGCCTACATTATCGCCATTTTCATCGATCAATCGCACTTCGCGGACCCGGATGTCCTCATTCATCCGTGGACCAGCTGGCTCGCGCTCCGGCGCGGCCCTCATTGGGCGTCGTATTGGGCAATCTCCTTCAATAGTTTCCGATCACAGGCGGGCGAGCAATGCCCCTGGCGGCGGGACGCGCCCACCAGCGGCTCGGGCTGACATTCGAAAAGAAACCGCCCCAAGTCAAGTATCCGGCCCAATTTACCTCTTGACGGCGCTCAGCGCCAATGTTCGGCGATCCAGGGGGTCGCGCGCACGTGCTTGTACAACCGCTTCCACGGGCTTTTCACCGGCCAATGCCCGTCGCGGGCCTCATCGGGATCGGGTTTGCCCGTGAAGGCCACGACCTTGGTCCCCGCCGGCAACTGGGGTACCAGGAAGAAATTCAAAGGCCAGCGCGGCAATAACGAGTGCTTGAAGCTCAAGCACCACTCGGCCGGCCAAAACACCATGTCCTTGGCCTCGCCGGAGATATATTTCTGCGAGTTCCGGTAGCGCGCCAGAAAGCGTTCACCGGAGCGATTGAACTCGTCATAGATATAGCTCATGCGTCCAACCGGGAACCGATAGACCGAGGTATTGCCGACCCGCAAGTCGGGTTCCGACCAGTTCCTTGCCACGCAATAGCGGCCGGGCTCGAAATCAAAGAACGCATCGAGCGAGCCGGTGATCACCACGTCGAGGTCCAAAAACAGCACATCCCCCTGCAAATCGAGCAGCGGCGCCTGCCAGAGCGAGATCTTGCGCCAGCCCAACCATTGCACGCGCTCTGGAATGTTGATCGGCGGCAACGGCGCGGTTGCAACGCCAGGCTCGATGCCATCGGGCTGGTCGGTAAAGCAGACGACGCGCGTCGGCCGCTGCGTGTTGCGACGGATCATCGACGCCAATCGATTGACGTAGTCGACGCCGTAGCGCGTGCCCCACTTTATGCAGATGATGGTCTGTTGTTGCATGGGATATACCGTTGCTGATCTTCGCGCGCCGCCGTTTTGACCTCGGCGGGACTGAATGAGGGCTTGCTCGAGCTGTCAAGTCCTACCCCTGGCCGGCAAAGTGTTCGGCCAGACGCGTCCCCAGCAACCGATCATAGACGGCAAGCGTGAGACGCTGCAGCGTGCGCACCGAATAGTTCGCCACCACAAATGCACGGGCTCTGTCACCCATCGCCGCGCGCGCCGTCTCGGATCGGGCCAGCGCCGCAGCGATCGTATCGGCGAGCGCCCGCGGATCCCCCGGCTGCACCAGCCATCCCGTTGCCTTGTCCTCGGCGACGTCGGGAGCCCCCAGCACGGCTTCAGGCAGGGCGCCGATGCGCGAGACGATGACCGGGCAGCACATGGCTTGCGCCTCGACCGCAACCCGGCCGAAGCCTTCTGGCTCGGTTGACACCATCAGGGCCAAATGCGCTAGCGCCATGCCGGCGGGCATGTCGTCGAGGTGTCCCACCATCCGCACGCGCTGCTGCAGCCCGGCCACGCGGATTTGCTCCTTCAGGGCGGCAGCGTAGCCGGCCTTGGCACCGGCGGCCCCGGCCAACACGAAAACGATGTCCTCCGCGGCACCGCTCGCAGCCAGCAGGCGCGCTGCCTCGATGACAACGCTTTGCCCCTTGAGGGGGGTCAGGCGCGCCGCGTGCAGCACCACGCGTTGCGAGGGCAGCACCCCCCAGCGCTGCTGCAACTGGCCAATGCGTTGCGCCGCCACCTGCTGCGGTGCGAACCGCGCCAGGTCGACGCCGCGATAGATCGTGGCGATGCCACTTTCAGGCTTGCCGTATCGGCTCCTGATCGAGCGCGCCGTGTAGCCTGAGTTGGCGATCACCACATCAGCGCGAGCCATCACCCCATTGTAGAGGTTCTTGAGCCGGCCGCGTTCCTGATAGGCGCCGTGGTAGGTGGTGACCAACGGCAGGCCGAGGCTGCGGGCGGCCAACATCGCACTCCAGGCGGGCGCGCGGCTGCGCGCATGGATCAGCTGCACCTGCTCGCGCTCGGCGAGCGCGCGCAGCCGGTGGCCATTCCACAGAATTCGTGCGGGATTTTTTGTCGCCGCCGGAAAGGCAATGATCTCGCCACCGGCCTCGATGACGCGCGCAGCCAGCCTGCCGCCCTCGCTGACCACCAAAGCCCGGCCGCCGGCTTTGACGATCGCTTGCGTGACCTCCACGGTGGTGATCTCGGCGCCGCCCGTTTCCAATTGCGGAATGATCTGCGCAATTGTCGGCCGTGCGTCAGGCAAGGTTGCGCTCCCGGGCTGCAAAGCTCGGGCCCCTTCAAGCACGCGGTGAGCCGCCAGCGCAAGCAAAGCCGCGGCCTCGCCATCCCCCGGCGGCATCGGATGGACAAGGCGTGGCCGATAGTGTCATAGGGAGCACGCCTGCGGCCGACCCACGCGGAGCCGGTTGCGCCAGCGGCGGCCGGTTTGGACCAAACTCGAGCTTGGGGCGCACGCGCTTGCCGAACAAAGCCTCCTCTGCCTCGCTGGACGCGCAAGCCCAGCTGCGCGCCAAGATCACCTCGGGTGCCGCCGTGGTCGGTATTTATGGGCTGGGGTACGTCGGCCTGCCGCTGGCGCTCGCCATTTTCGCGCGCAGCACCTATCGCATCATCGGCTTTGACATCGATGCCGGCAAGATCGAGAGCCTCAATGCGGGCCGCTCCTATTTCCGACACCTCAAATCCGAACCCATCGCCCACATGGTGGCCTCGGGGCGCTTTTCGGCCACCACCGACTTTGCGCGCACGCGCGAGGTCGATGTCGTTTTGATGTGCGTGCCAACACCGCTCAATCGCCATCGCGAGCCGGATCTGTCCTACGTCACCAACACGCTTGGCTCGATCCTCGATTACGTGCATCCCGGGCAGCTGTTGGTGTTGGAATCGACGACCTATCCCGGCACCACGCGCGATCTGTTGACGCCGATCTACCGCCAGCGTGGCCTTGCGCTCGGCAGCGATGTCTTTCTTGCCTACTCCCCGGAGCGCGAAGACCCCGGCAATGTCGCGTTCGAGACCGCCACCATTCCCAAGGTGGTCGGCGGCGACGGTGCGATTGCCCGCGATCTTGCCGTGTCCTTCTACAGTCAGTTCGTCGACCAGGTGGTCCCGGTTTCGTCCACGGCCTGCGCCGAAGCCGTCAAGCTCACCGAAAACATCTTTCGCGCGGTCAACATCGCCCTCGTCAATGAGCTCAAACTCATTTACGGCGCCATGGGCATCGACATCTGGGAGGTGATCGAGGCGGCAAAGTCGAAGCCGTTCGGCTACATGGCCTTCTACCCAGGCCCTGGGCTCGGCGGCCACTGCATCCCCATCGATCCGTTCTATTTGACCTGGAAGGCGCGCGAATACGGCATTTCTACGCGCTTCATCGAGCTGGCCGGCGAGATCAACACGGTGATGCCGCGCTTGGTTGTCGAGCGGCTGGCAGAGGCGGTCGATCGGCGCTTAGGCCGCGGCCTAGCGGGCACCCGGGTCCTGATCATCGGCCTCGCCTACAAACGCAACGTCGATGACCTGCGTGAAAGCCCGTCCCTCAAACTGATCGAATTGCTGGAGGCGCGCGGCGCCAAGGCCGACTATCACGACCCCTACATCGCCTTAATCCCGCCGACGCGGGAACATGCCGCGCTGGCCGGTCGCACCTCAACCGCGCTCGATGCTGCACAGGTTCGAGGCTATGACGCCGTGTTGATCGCCACCGATCACGACGGCATCGACTATGCGGCACTGGTCAGCAACGCCAAGCTTGTGATCGATACCCGCAACGTCTGCGAGCGCACCGGTGTTGCCGCAGCCAACGTCATCAAGGCTTGAGCGATGACAGTATCAGGCGATGCCGTCCAATTCCTGAGCGTCGGCGCCGGCGCACAACGTCGCCGCATCGCCTATCGGCAGGCGGCCGCGTCTGGCAGCGGCCCCGGGGTGATCTGGTTGTGCGGTTTTCATTCGGAGATGACCAGCACCAAAGCCTCGGTGCTGGCCGATTGGGCGGCCCAACAAGGCCTGTCGTGCCTGCGCTTCGACTACTCCGGCCATGGGCAGTCCGAGGCCGGTCTGCAAGAGGGCAGCATCAGCCGCTGGCTCGAGGAGGCGCAGGCCGTCTTCAGCCAACTGAGCCGCGGCCCGCAGCTGCTGGTCGGCTCCAGCATGGGCGGCTACATCGCCCTGTTGCTGCTGCGCGCTTTGCTGGCGCAGTCGGCATCCGAAGCGGCGCGCATCAAGGCCTTGGTGCTGATTGCGCCGGCCTGGGACATGACCGAGCTGCTGTGGACCAACCTGCCCGCAAGCGCGCGCCGGGTGCTCGAGGAAACCGGGGTTTATCTGCGCCCATCGCGCTATGATGACGGGCCCTATCCGATCACGCGCACCCTGATCGAGGATGGCCGGCGGCATCTGATCGGCAACGCCCCTTTCGATCCCGGACGGCCGCTGCACATCCTGCACGGGCTGCAGGATCCCGACGTGCCCTGGGAGCATACGCTCGATCTGGTGGCGCACCTGTCCGGGGACTGGGTGCGGGTCTCGGCGGTGCCCGACGGTGAGCATCGGCTGTCGCGACCGCAAGACCTCGCCCTGCTGCTGGAGATCGTCGGCAACCTGGCCCGCGCCTAATATTTCGGTTCAGACCCGCGCCAGCGCAGCGAGGTGTCCGTCGGCTGCGGCCCGTTGAGGCCCTCAGCGAGGGCGCGCCGCAAGGCGGCAGGCCCCGCCGCTGCCGCGAGCCTCTCGGGCACGATCCACATGGCGTAATCGGCGGTGTAAACACCGGCGTGGCAGATGAGGCGTCCGTCATCGACGGCACAGGCCGAAGAGGTTGCCACCTCCTGGCCGCGGCGGCGGTCGTGCTTCAAGATGTGCAAATCAACCGGCTCAAGGTAGCCGGGCAGGCGTCCAAGATCGACATCACGAAACACGCAGGCAAGCTGCTCGCGGCAGGCCCCGGCGCGCTCACCCCAGGTGTTGGCAAAGCCCAGGGCGCGCCGCCCCGGCAGAAATCGGGCCGGCCGGTCCGTGCCATGACTGACATAGCAGCCGTCCGGCAGGCACAGGATGGGATCGGCCGTGCTGCGGCCCCGGCGGATGCCATAGTTTCCTGGTGCCAGGTGAATGAGGACGGTGACGCGGGTATCCTGCAGGCGTTGCGGGCGGGGACCGCCGGTCTCGGCGATCTCGGCCCCCTCCGCCGGTGGCCCTGCAGCCTCGGCCGCTTCCTCCTCTGCCGGCTCCGTGTCCGGGGCGGGTCCCATGGCGATGCGTTTGAGCTGCAAGGAGGCGGGGACGGGCGCGGGGCCGTCGCTGTCCGCTGCCGGGCCGCTGGCGTCGGGCACGCGCGTCCGCGCGGCCAAGCGGGCGTCCCTGAGTTGGCGAACGCGCTTGAGCCTCTCGGCTAAGCGACCGGCGTCTTCCACGTGTTTTTGTGCCATGCGCTCCAGCTCGGGCGCCGCTGGCGGCGAGGCCGGCGATGCTGAGGGCGACGCACCCGAGACGGGAGCCTCGATGCTGATGGCGCTTTGCAGGGTCGTCGTCGGCTTGCCCTCGGGCCTCCCGGGCTCGACGGCTGCAAGTTTTGCCACCGCTGGGGCCAGGGTCGGCGCGGCCTCCAGCCTGCCGCGCGCCAGGCGGTCGGCGGCCTTGGCGGAGTCCTGTTGCGCCTGCTGGAGGAGGCTCCGCGTCGCCGTCGTCAAGCTCGCTTGCTCGGCCGCTGCGTGCCGTTGCTCGGCGTCGGGTTGCGGAGGTCGTGGGCTCGCTGGCGCGCGGCGCGCGGCCGCCGCCTTACGCTTGGCCTCGATCAGCTTTCCGGCCTGCGCTTCGGCTGACCGATGGGTGGCATCCGCTTCGGCCGCCTGGGTGACTGTCTCGGCCAAGGAATGGGCCGCCTGCTGGCCCAGCGCCGGCGCGGCCGAGGCCGACACGGCCAGGATGGCGATGCTCGCACGACGAGCCCATTTCAACATGATCCCGCACTCCCGCATCTCGCACTCCCGCATCCCACGGCCCGCATCCCGCAGGCCCGTCACCTCTCCCGCGTTGGCGAGCGAGCGCCCAGCGCCGGGCGAGGCCCGGCGACGAGGCCCTCGCGCCTCAGGGGCCCTCGCGCCTCAGGGGAATGTCTCGCGGATTTGCGGCGGAAAGCGGGAGCTTGGCTGAACCAGAGCTGAATGCGCAAGCAGGCTGGGGGTCAGGCGCTGGCAAGCGCCCGCAGGCCTTCGCGGTAGGTGGGGTAGAGCAGCTGGACGCCCAGATCTTGTCGGATCCGTTGGTTGCTGACCCGCCGGCTTTCAGACCAGAAACTGGCCGCCATGCCTGACATCTCAGCCTGGGCGAAGGGAATGTCCGGCGGCACCGGCAAACCCAAAAGCTCAGCGGCATAAGCAACCACGTCTTGCGGCGGCGCCGGCTCATCATCGCTGACGTTGTAGATGCGGTGGCCGAGGTCGCTGTCGATCGCTGCCGCCAGCGTGCGCGCGATATCGTCGACGTGAATGCGATTGAACAGCTGCCCCGACTTGATGATGCGGCGCGCGGTGCCGGCGCGCAGGTGCTCAATCACGCTGCGACCTGGCCCATAGATACCGGCCAGACGAAAGATCTCCACCCGCGGGGCCGCCTGCTGGCCAAAGGCGAGCCAGGCCCGTTCGGCCTGCACACGACGCAAACTTCGTTCCGTGGTCGGCCGCGTCGGGTTGCTCTCATCGACCCACGCCCCCTGGCAATCGCCATAGACGCCCACCGTCGACAGGTAGCCGACCCAGCACAGGTGCGGCAGGCCGGCAAGGTCGTCGCCGAAGTGCCGCAGCACCACATCGCCCTCGAGATCGGGCGGGATGCTGACAAGCAGATGGGTGGTGCCGTCGAGCGCGCGCCGGACCTCGGCGGACGGCAGATCTCCGGCATAGGCGGTCAGGGCGAGACGAGGCATCGCGGCGGCGTCGGGCAGGTGTGTTCTGGTGCCGGCGAATGTCATGTCGCGCGCGGCCAAACGGCGGACCAGGGCTTCGGCCGCATAACCGCATCCGAAGCAGAACAGCCGCATCAGCGCGCCCCCGCGGCCCACTCCGATTGCACCGCACTGTCCCGCTCGCGGGTGGCATGCCGCGCTCTGGCCGCGGAGCAAACCTCGGGCGCGGCGAGCTGCTGCAAGGCCCACACCGCCATGGCGCGCACAAGCGGCGAGGCGTCGTCGAGTAAGCCCTCAACCAGAGGGATCAGGTCAGCATCGCCAGAGTTGCCGGCCGCAATGAGGGCATTGCGGATGACGCGATCGCGCCCCGTGCGCTTGACGGGCGTGCCGGCAAACCGCGCCCGGAATGCCGCATCATCGAGACCCAACAGCTCGGCCAGCGGCAGCGAATCCGCGCCGGCCAGCGCCGCCAGCCGCGTCGCCTGCGCGGCGGTGGCGAACTTGTTCCAGGGGCAGACCGCCAGGCAATCGTCGCAACCGAAGACGCGATTGCCGATCGGCCGGCGGAACTCGGCGGGAATGTGTCCCTTGTGCTCGATGGTCAGGTAGGCAATGCAACGGCGGGCGTCGAGCTGGTAGGGCGCCGGGAAGGCGCCGGTCGGGCAGACGTCGAGGCAGCGCTGACAGCTGCCGCAATGGTCCACCTCGGCGGCATCCGGCTCAAGCTCGGCGGTGCTCAGGATGGCGCCCAAAAACAGCCAGGAGCCAAAGTCGCGCGACACCAGGTTCGTGTGCTTACCCTGCCAGCCGAGACCTGCCGCCTCGCCGAGCGGCTTTTCCATCAGGGGCGCGGTGTCGACAAAAATCTTCACCTCCGCGCCACCCTGCTGCACCAGCGTGGCGGCGACCCGCTTGAGGCCAGATTTGACGACGTCGTGATAGTCCTTGCATTGTGCATAGCAGGAAATCACGCCGCGCCGCGGCTGGGCCAGGGGCGCCAATGGATCACTTTGCGGAGCATAGCTCATGCCCAGCATGACGATCGAGCGCGTCTGCGGCCACATCTTGCGCGGATGGCTGCGACGTTCGGCGGTGGTCGCCATCCAGGTCATGTCGCCGTGACGGCCGTGTTCGAGGAACTGGGCAAGCCGCTGACTCACCAGGGTGTCGATGGCACTGGGCGTGGTCACGCGCGCGACGTCAAATCCGGCGGCCCGCGCTTCGGCCAACACGCGCTCTTTCAGGGTCCCTGTCATCGACGTCTCGTTTCTCAGCCTTGTTCCACGATAGCGGTGCAGCCTCGCCACAACCAGTCCGGAATCCCCGGCCCGCTGCTTGAGGCGATCTGGTGAGGCGCGTACTGGAGCCAAAATGGCGCACGCCATGGCGCCGCTGTTTCAGGTCAGGGTAGGGCGATGGCATTCTGGCAGGTGATCACGCTCGGCCTGATCGAAGGCCTCACGGAATTTATTCCCGTCTCGTCAACCGGTCATCTGTTGCTTGTCGGTCACTTTCTGGGCTTCCAGTCGCCGGGCAAAACCTTCGAGGTGCTCATTCAGCTGGGGGCGATCCTGGCCATCACCTCGGTCTACGCGACCAAGCTCGCGCGCCTGGCCTTGAGCCTGCCCAGCGATCCGGCGGCGCGCCATTTCCTATTCGCCGTCTTGATCGCCTTCCTGCCGGCGGCCGTGATCGGCGCGGCGGCGCACAGCTACATCAAGACCTATCTGTTCGCCTGGCCTTGGCTGGTCTGCACCTCTTTGATCATCGGCGGCGTGATCCTATTGGCCGTCGACCGCATGCACATCCAGCAGCGCTATCATAGCGTCATGGATTATCCGCTGCCGCTCGCCCTTGCCATCGGGCTTGCGCAATGCGTCGCCATGATCCCTGGCGTATCGCGCTCTGGCGCCACCATCGTCGGCGCCTTGCTGCTCGGGGCCGACAAACGCTCCGCCACCGAGTTCTCGTTCTTCCTCGCCATGCCGACGATGGCGGGTGCCTTTGCCCTCGACCTTTACAAGAACTTCGACCAGCTGACGCCGCACGACGTCAAAGGCATCGCACTTGGCTTTCTGGTCTCCTTTATCGCCGGCGTGTTGGTCGTGCGCTATCTCCTGGATTTTGTCGGCCGGCACGGCTTTGCTGTCTTCGCCTGGTGGCGCATCATCGTCGGCGGCATGGGGCTTGGCGCGCTGGCCGTCCTCGGCTGAGCGACCGGTCGGCGCCCCAGGCTCAGGCCGCGTGCGATGCCGCGGGCGCCGTCAAGACGGCATACAGTGCCGCGCGATCCTTCGACGACCGCAGTTTTTCAATCGTCGAGGGTTCCCGCAACAGGCGCGAGATGCGCGCCAGCGCCTTCAAGTGGTCGGCGCCAGCGTGCTCGGGCGCCAGCAGCAAGAAGATCAGATCGACGTTCTGGTCGTCGACCGCCCCGAATTCGATCGGCTGATTGAGCCTGGCAAAGAGACTGACGATGCTGGCGAGCCCGGCCACCCGGCCGTGCGGAATGGCAATGCCACGGCCGATGGCGGTCGACCCGAGACGCTCGCGTTGCAGCAGCGTCTCGAAAATGTGTCGCCCGTCCACGCCGGTCAGCTTGGCTGCCGCCTGGGCGAGCTCCTGCAGCGCCTGTTTCTTGTTCTGTGCCCTTAAAGACGGGAAGACAGCTTCGCGCGTTATGAGATCACCAAGATCCATTTGCTCTCTCGCGACACGGATCGCACGGCAGGGTGATGTCTTATCTATGCCATCGCCTGCAGGGCGGTCTCGTTCGTGTTCCCTAGATGCGGACGCTCAATGCCTGCCGGCCCGTAGGGGGCGACAGGATACCGGCCTCTCGAAAAGATTTCGGAGGAAAGTCACCTCGTCTTAATCGTCCGGAGCTCCCCGACTAGCCCTGCCATAGCAGCGACACCGGATTTTGCTCGCGCATTACCCGGCACCAGATCAGCACGTTGCCCGGATGACTGAACCTATTGTTACAGCTCAAGGGGTTCAAATCGGTGCGGACCGTAGAGCAGGCGCCCAGGCCTGTCAAATGCACGTTTGGACACTTTGTATTGCAGCGTCTGACAGCGGCGGCCGCGACGCAGCGGCCCACGTTGCGAGTTGTTGGCATTTTAAATTCCTTGGACCGCACCAGCCGGCAAGCCGGTCGCGAACCTTGCCCTAGGGCGCCGCCATCAGGCGCCCGCGCTCAGGCGGTGCGCCATTTGTTTCTCGCGCCGGCGCTGCACCGAGGAGGGGATCCGCAGGGCTTCGCGATACTTGGCGACCGTGCGGCGGGCGATGTCGATGCCGTCGCGCTTGAGAACTTCGACGATCTTGTCGTCCGACAGGACCGCCTGGGCCGTCTCCGCCTCGACGAGCTGGCGAATGCGATGGCGCACCGCTTCTGAGGAATGCGCCTCGCCCTCGCCGGCGGCGGAGGCAATGGCCGAGGTGAAAAAATATTTGAGCTCAAAAACTCCGCGCGGGGTCGCCACGTACTTGTTCGAGGTCACCCGACTGACGGTCGACTCGTGCATGGAAATGGCATCCGCCACGGTCTTGAGGTTGAGCGGTTTCAGATGCTCCACGCCATAACTCAAAAAGCCGTCCTGCTGGCGCACGATTTCCTCGGCCACGCGTAGAATGGTGCGCGCCCGCTGATCGAGGCTCTTGACCAGCCAGTTGGCGTTCTGCAGGCAATCGGCAAGGTATTCGCGATCCTTCGGCGAGCCGTTGCTCTTCGCCACGACCGTATAGTAGCTCCGGTTGACCAGCACGCGGGGCAGCGTGTCGGTGTTGAGTTCCACCGTCCAGCTGCCGTCGCGCGCGGCGCGCACATACACGTCCGGCAACACGGGCTGGATCTGCACCGATCCGAACTTCAGGCCCGGCTTGGGATTGAGCCGCCGGATCTCGGCAATCATCTCCGCCAGCTCTTGCGCATCGACCCCGACGGTGCGCTTGAGACCGGCAAGATTGTGGCTGCCGAGCAGATCGAGGTGGGCCAACAACTTGGCAATCTGCGGATCGTAGCGGTTCTGCTCGCGCAACTGCAGCGCCAGACACTCGGCCAGCGTGCGGGCGCAGACCCCCGGCGGGTCGAACTGCTGCAGCGTGGTCAGCACGGTGTTGATCAGACTGGCGGGTGCGCCCAGTCGCTCGGCAAGTTCGTTCAAGTCGCCAACGAGGTAGCCCGCCTCATCGACCATATGGATCAGGTGCACGCCGATCAGCCGCTCGACCGGGTCGGCGATCGCCAGGTTGAGCTGCTCGGTGAGATGGTCGGCCAGCGAGCCACCCGTCGCCAGCACTTTGTCGAGGCCGCCACCATCGCTGTCATAGGAATTGACGGTCCGCGGCCGCAGCGAAGCCCATGTGCCCTGGTCGTGTTCAGCCCCATTGCTGTCACGTCCGCCGACGACGGAGGGGTCCTCGGGCGGCTGCGCGGCGCCGTTGAGCGGCAGGGCCTCATAGGCATCCGACCAGTCGTTGTCGGCCACATCGTCCGGAGCACCGGCGTCCGGCGCCGCTTCCACCACAACCGCTTCGGCGGGGGCCTCTTCCCGCTCCAGCAGCGGATTGCGCTCCAGCTCCAATTCGATGAACGAACCCAGTTCGAGATTGGAAAGCTGCAACAGACGAATGGCCTGCTGCAGCTGGGGCGTCATTACCAGCTGCTGGCCCTGTCGCAACTCCAACTTTGGCGAAAGCACCATTACGGCCCCGATCGTGGCTGAAGGTGCCACGGGGTCAAGCTATACGCCATTGGGCCTTAATCGAACATGTCCCCCAGGTAGACACGGCGCACGTCTTTGTTGGCTATGATTTCGCGAGGGTTACCATGCGTTAAAACCTGGCCATCGTAGATAATGTAGGCCCGGTCCACCAAACTGAGCGTCTCGCGGACGTTGTGGTCGGTGATCAACACCCCGATCCCGCGCGCGGTGAGTTGCCGCACCAGCTGTTGGATATCGCCGACGGCCAGGGGGTCGATGCCGGCAAAGGGTTCGTCCAGCAGCATGAACGAGGGCCGGCTGGCGAGCGCACGGGCGATCTCGCAGCGCCGCCGCTCACCACCCGACAGGGCGAGCGAGGGCGACCGGCGCAGCCGCGTGATGTTGAATTCCTCAAGCAGGCTTTCGAGTTGTTCCTTGCGGCGCTTGCGTACCGGCTCGACCAGCTCGAGCACCGACATGATGTTCTTTTCCACCGTCAGGCCACGGAAAATTGAGGCTTCCTGCGGCAAATAGCCGATGCCGAGGCGGGCTCGGCGATACATCGGCAGCCCGGTGACATCGCGCCCGTCCAGCGTGATGCGCCCCGAGTTCGGCCGGCACCAGCCCCGTGATCATGTAAAAGACCGTGGTTTTGCCGGCGCCGTTTGGGCCAAGCAAGCCCACCGCCTCGCCGCGCGCCGTGGCCAGGCTGACGCCCTTGACCACCATCCGGCCGCGATAGCTCTTTTGCACAAGGTCGGCGGTCAACCAGCCTTGCTGGCCGCCGACCACGTCGTCCTCCTCCTCGGACGCCCGGGCGTGGCCGTTGAGCGCCGCCAATTGCCGGCGCGACGGCGACGGCACCGGGTGGCGCTCGTTCTTGCGGGAGCGGAACGCAAACAGTCGCATGGCCCTAGTCGCCTCGCCGGGCCGGGTCGTTGCTGTTGGACTGCCAGCCCTCCCCGATCTTGGCGGGAAGGTTGGGCAAGAGCTTCTTGCCGACTTCCTTGGCCCGGTCCTTCGCCTCCTTGGGATAATACAGGAGACATTGCTTGCCGGGTGGGCAGGTCCGCTTGCTGGGGTCAGCGTCGGCGCCCGCCTTGGCGGTCTCGGCGGGCGGCGGCGTGACACTGACAGGCGGGACTGTCGCCGCCGGGGCGTCATTGTCGCCCTCAAAGCGGTACATGCCCGTGCTGAGGTCGATCTTGAGCCGGGGTCCTTCGGCCACATCCTTGCCGCGCGTGACGACCACGCGGCCGCCCAGCAGCACGGTGTTGGCCTTGACGTCGAAAATCGCCCAGTCGCCGGTGGCCGTTTGGCCGTCCTTGGAGGTGATCAACACCTTCTGCCTGGCCTCGATGCGCTGCAGCTGGGCCGGCGTCTTGTCGTTCGCCGCCCCGGTGCCCAAGCCAAGTCCGCTCTGGCCGGAATAGGTCGCCGTCAACTCGACGGTGCGCAGGACAATATCACCCTGCTGGGCCCGCACGTTGGTGTGGAAGGTGGCCTGTCGCTGCGGGTCATTGACATCCAGGCTGTCGGCCTCGATGTCGATTGGGGCGTTGGGGTCGGTCTTGAACGAGCCAAACAGCTGTTCCTGCACGGTTGCGGTCACGTCCGCGCCCGCGGATTTCGGCTTTGTCGGGGCGCCCTTGGCTTCGGTCTGGTAGAACGTCGCCGTCACTCGGCCCAACGCCAAACCAGCCTCGGCCGGCGATTCCAGCCGGCTCTTGCCGGCCTTGCGGTCGACGAACAGCCGCCGGCCGTTGAGCACGTTGCGGCCCTGCGTGACCACCACGCGCCCCGTAAAGAGCGCGGTGTCGGCCTTGGCGTCAAACTCGACCTGCTCGCTGGCAACCCGCCGGTCGGCCCCGGCGGTGATCACGGCCCCCTCTCTGGCCAGCAGGCGCGACAGCCGGGAGGCCGGTTCGTCGCCTTTGCTGGCGACGCCGAGTTGCGCGCCCGCCCCCTTGCCCTCGTAGGTGACGGTGAGGTCCGGCGCCTTGAGGGTCGAGTCGCCTTGCGTCGCCGTGACGTTGCCGGTGAAGCGGGCGGTCTTGGAGGCATCGTTCACATCGAGCTGATCGGCGTTTACGTCAATCGGCTGGCGCGCGTCACGACCAAAGCCACCCGCGCCCTGTCCCGCGCCCTGGCCCCCGCTCTGCACCAGGCGCACGACGACGTCGCCTTGAAACTTGGCCTCTTGAACGTCGGTGCGCAGGTTCATGCTGGCGGAACGCACCGAGCCCGTCGGCGTATTGGCTAACACCGGCTCTTTGGAGACGACGCGATGCTCCTTCATGATGATGGTGGCGCGTGACAACCTGGCGGTCATGCCGTTGCTGGTGTCGATCTCGATGCCGTCATAGAGCTCAAGCTGGTTGTTGGCGTTGTCCAGCAAACCGTGCTTGGCTTTGAGCTTGGTGGAGACGTTGTTGGCCCGCACCAGATCGCCGTCGACGTCGATGAGTTTGATCGGCGCCTGCTGGCGGCTGAATTCCACCACCGCCCGCTTGGCACGAACCTGATAGCGCCCCCCATCCTTGGTCACCCCAAAATAACTCGGGTTCTTCATGCTGAGGTCGTCAGCACTGAGTTCGATCTGGCCGACATTGAGCGAGCCGGGGCCGATCTTCCAGGCGCTATTGAGCATGATGAGGTAGACCGTCGCCGCACCCAGCGCACTCACCGGCAGCGCGATGCGCAGCGCCCTGACCAGCAGGCTATGCCGCCGCGCGCTGCGAAAGGCGCCGGTGCGGTCCAACAGCGGGGGCGACGCAGGCTTGAGGCCTGCCGGCCCGTCGCGGCCGCGCATGTCGAATGTTATAGCCATGGCTGACCTACCGCAAAGCGGCAGACGGCTCCCCAGTGCAGCGAGTCGCGCACAAAATGGCGATCAATTTGGGTGATATTGGGACCCCTGGCAAGCCGCTTGGCGCACCAGCGCCGGTCCCTAGTGCGCAAAAACGTCAACGTCGTCAAAGCCGGCCAGATCCAGGCCGGCGCGCACCGAAAGAAAGCGAAAGCACGCCTCGGCAAAGGCCATCCGGCCCTCCCGCTGGAGCATGATATCGAGCTTGGCCTTCAGGGCATGCAGATAGAGGACATCGCTGGCCGCATAGTGTTTTTGCTGATCGCTCAGCTTTTCGCTCGCCCAATCCGAACTTTGCTGCTGCTTGGAAAGCTCAACACCCAGGAGTTCGCTGCACAGATCCTTGAGCCCGTGCCGGTCCGTGTAGGTGCGCGCAAGCTTGGAGGCGATTTTGGTGCAGTAGACGGGCTCGGGGGCGACTTTGAGATAGTGCGCCAGCGCGCCCACGTCGAAGCGCGCAAAGTGGAAGATCTTGAGCACAGCAGGGTCCGACAGCACGGCCTTGAGACGCGGTGCCGACCAGTCCTTGCCGTCGAACTGCACAAGATGGGCTCGACCATCACCGCCGCTGAGCTGCACCACGCAGAGCCGGTCGCGCAAGGTTCGCAAGCCGAGCGTCTCGCAATCGACCGCCACCGCCGCGCCGAAGCTGACGCCGGCCGCAAGGTCGTTCTGGTAGATCTTAATGCTCAGCTGCCCCTCCCAATGGTGGCCTGCCGGTGGCGGGCATGATCTACGCCCGCACGCCCCACGCCGTCAATTCACGGGGCCGCGCAGGCGGGGCGCGCCGCCCCCCGCGGCCGCTGAGAAGAGGACCGCAACCCCGCCCGCCCCCTTCAAAAGGGATAATGCCTGTGGCCCGACTGAATGGTGATCCAGCGCAGTTCCGTGAACTCGTGGATGGCGGCTTTGCCTCCGAAACGGCCATAGCCCAATTCCTTGACGCCACCGAAGGGCATCTGCGCCTCATCGTGAACGGTCGGCCCATTGATATGGCAAATGCCAGTGTCGATGCGCCGTGCAACCCGGAACGCCCTGGTGACGTCGCGGCCGAAAACCGCCGCCGAAAGTCCATAGGGCGTGTCGTTGGCGATGCGCACCGCCTCGTCCTCACCCTTGGCACGCACCACCGTCGTCACCGGCCCGAACGATTCCTCGTGATAGATGCGCATCTCCGGCGTGACGTGGTCGAGCACGTGGGCATTGATCAGCGTGCCGTTGACGCTGCCACCGCTGACGAGCCTGGCGCCCTTGGCGACCGCGTCGAGGACCAGCGAGGTGACACGGTCGGCAGCGGAGCGATCGACGACCGAGCCGAGGATGGCTTTGCCTTCGCGCGGATCGCCCACCGACAGCGTTTTGGCTTTGGCGCCGAAGCGCTCGACGAACAGATCGGCGATCTTCTCGTCCACCACAATGCGCTCCGTTGACATGCAGATCTGCCCTTGGTTGGCAAAGGCGCCGAAAGCTGCGGCCTTGACGGCCTCCTCGACGTCGGCGTCGTCCAGCACCACCAGGGGCGACTTGCCACCCAGCTCCAGCAGCACCGGCTTCAGGTGCTCGGCGCAGGCCTTGGCGACGATCTTGCCGACCCGGGATGAGCCGGTGAAATTGACGCGCCGCACGGCCGGGTGGGCGATCAAGGCCGCCACCACCGCGCCCGCATCGCGGGGCGCGTTGCTGACAACGTTGACCACTCCGGATGGGAAGCCGGCCTCGCGCAGCACAGTGCCAATCAAGCGGTGCGTGCCGGGGCACATTTCCGAGGCTTTCAGAATCACGCTGTTGCCGCAGGCAAGCGGCATGGCAATCGCCCGCACGCCCAGAATCACCGGGGCATTCCAGGGGGCGATGCCAAGCACCACGCCGACCGGCTGCCGGTAGCCCATGGCGAGGCTGCCGGGAACATTGGAGGGGATCACCTCGCCGGAAATCTGGGTGGTCATGGCGGCGGCCTCGCGCAGCATGCCGGCGCCCAGCATGCAGTTGAAGCCGGCCCACATGGCGGTGGCGCCGGTTTCTGCGCCCATGACCGCGGCGAACTCGCTAGCGCGGCCTTCCAGCAGGTCGGCGGCCTTGTTGAGCAAGGCGCGCCGCGTGCCCGGGCCCGTTTCCGACCAGGCAGGGAAGGCTTGAGCCGCGGCGTCGCCGGCACAGCTGGCATCGGCGATGGAGGCTGCGGCAGCCCGCGAGGCAACCTCGCCGGTCAGTGGATTGAGCCGGTCAAAGGTGCCGCCGCCGGCGGCCTGGCGGTCGGCATTGGCGATCAGCAGCTGAACGTCGAACATGGCGCTACTCCCGTTGCATGTGGCTGTCGGCGGCAACGCCGCGGCAGGCTCTCTTGCGCCGGCACCGTTGCGGGCGAGCGAGGTTGTCGGCACGGCCGGCGGGTCGGCCGACTGCAAGCGGCCCGGACCGAGTGCAGCGGGGTGCTTGTGGGCGGTGCCGCCGAGGTAGACCTGCTGCACGGCCGGCTCGCCCTGCAGGCGGGCGGCGCTGCCCTCGCCGACAATCCGACCGTTCTCGATGAGATAGCCGCGGTCGGCAATGGCCAAACTCTGGTGCGCATTCTGCTCCACCAGCAACATGCCGACGCCGAGGCCTCGGATGCGCGCGAGCGCCTGGAACAGTTCCTGGCAGATCAGCGGCGCCAAGCCGAGCGAAGGCTCGTCGAGCAAAAGCACACGCGGATGCGACATCAGGGCTCGGCCGATGCCCACCATTTGCTGCTCGCCGCCGCTCATGGTGCGGACAATCTGCTGCTGGCGCTCGGCCAGGCGCGGAAACAGCGACAGGACCTTGCCGAGACTTGCCGCCTCGTGCTGGCGTGCGCGCCGGGTGTAGGCGCCCAGCAACAGGTTCTCGCGCACATCGAGCTCGGCAAAAATCCCGCGGTCCTCCGGCACGAGCACCAGCCCTGCCTCCACCACCGCGTGCGTGGGCAAGTTCGCGAGCTCGACGCCATCCAGCATAATGCGCCCGCCCGGGGCGGGCGCGACGATGCCGCCCAACGCCTTCAGGCAGGAGGACTTGCCGGCGCCGTTGGCGCCCAACAAGACGACGATCTCGCCGCTGCGCACCGCCAACGAAGCGTCATCGAGGGCAAGGTGCTTACCGTAGAAAACCGAGAGCCCCGAGACCTCCAGCATTGCTCCTTCCTCACGATGCCGCTGCCCAGGCGATGGCCGCGTGGCCCCTCACCGCCGCGTGGCATCGCCTGCTGGCGCCGGGCGCGCCAGCAAACCCCACCCGCCCCAGCATCCCACAGGCGCTTTTTGGGGCGCCCATGCCGTCGCCGGGCGCGGCCGGTGAGGCCCGCACGGCTTGCGCTGGCTTGCCTCGTGCATCTGAGGCGCCAGCGGCTGCAGGGTCAACCCCCGAACGCGGCCCTTACCTAATGGCACCTGCCCCTCATGGGCCCCTCATGGGCCCACCTGCCAGCGGGCCCTGGCGCCGCTGTAGGGCCCGCTGTGGTCACTACCTAATGGAAAGGCGAGGGGGCTCACGGCCACGCGCGAGGGGGTTGTTGCACCGATTAGGTAATCGGCCCGTGCCTTTCTAGGGGAGTTACCCGGTTTTCCCGCCCTCGGGCACTCGCTAGGTTGCAGATGCTCTCTGGGGCTGCCTGAACCCTCGAGAGTGCTTCCCACAGCAGTAGTTGGCCTGGCTCTGATCTGCCCTCCCCCCTAAACAGATCAGAGCCATTTTCTTTTGTGGCGGCGCCATTCCCCGCGCGCCAGCCGGACGGCGGCTTCAGCAGGGATTGGCCGGCGGCTTGGCGGGCAGCGGCAGGCCCCAACCGAACAAGCCGCTGGGCCGAATGACCAACAGCACGATCAATCCGACAAAGACGGCAAGGTCGCGAAACTCGATGGGAAACAACGCCGACCATCCGCTTTCGATGGCGCCGAGCAGCAGGCCGCCCAGAAACGCGCCCGCCACCGAGCCGATGCCGCCGGCGATCGCTGCCAGCAGCGACTTGAGGCCGAGCACCATCCCGCCGGCATAGCCGAAGGCGCCGTAGTAGACGGTGACGATATAGCCGGCCAATCCCGCCAGCGCCGAGGCAAGCGCGAAGGTCTTGATCAGCACCAGGCGGTGATCGATGCCAAACAGAGCGGCCGCGGTGGGATCATCACAACAGGCGCGCCAGGCGCGCCCGAACCGACTGACCTTCAATAGGCCGAGCAGCGCCAGCCCGGCGAGCGCGCTCAGGGCTGCGGCGGCCAGCGCGACCGGCGTGAAGGTGACCACGAAGTCGCCGGAGCGGGCCAGCGCATACGGCGTGTTGAAAATCGGCTGCACCCAAAGCGGCTTTGCCCCCTGGGTCAGGCGCAAGTATTCCTGCAGCACGATCGCCAGGGCGATGCTGCCGATCAGCACGTGCTGACCCGACGCGCGCAGCAGCGGCGCAAACAGCAAGCGGCCAACGCAAACGCCGTGCACGCTGGCAGCCGCCAGTGCCAGCAGCACCGCCAGCGCCAGTGCGGCGATCTGGCCCGGCGCCGAACCAAAGATGGCAAATCCCAGAAATGCCGCGTACGCGCCGACCGCGGCGAGTTCGCCGAAGGCCAGATGAATGCGCCCAACCAGCCCGTAAATCAGGGAGTAGGCCGCCGCCAGCAGGGCATAGATGGCAATCGGCGGCAGCGCAAAAATCGCGTGCTGCAGCCCGATGGCGAGCCCACGCGGCAGCGAGGGGGCGGCGGCGGCGTTGCCAATCGGCTCCGGATCCGCCAGCACGCTGCCCGCGTCCAGCCAAAAGCGCTTGAGCACATAGAGGCGCACCTCGCTGAAGGGACCAGCCTCGCTCGTCACCGCCAGCAGGCGCGCGCTGGCGGGAGAGGCTTGCCGGCCGGCAGCGAAGCGGCATTCGACAAAGCGGCTGAGCTCGCCAGTTGGTGCTGCCACACGATAGTCGAGGCGTACGCCGTGACCGCCCACCAGCGGCGCGGTGCGCACGATCTCGACGGCCGACCCGGTGGTGTTGAGCGCGGGGATCACCGCCCGGCAAAGGCGGGCCTGGCCAGCATCAACGGCGGCCGTGCAACCGGCGACGGCGCCAAGACCTGCAACCAGGACGGCAAACCTGCGGCAAGGCGACATGGCGCCAGCCTAGTTCCGCAGGCCGATTTGGCAATGCCACCGACGCCGGCGCCGGCAAAGGCCAAGACGCGCGCGCCCCAAGCCGGCTTGGCGGCGACAGCCTGTCTGGAACGTGCTAAGGCGCCGTGGCCTTCCCGGTCCGGCACGGCCGCCACAGCGACATCGTCCATGCGTCTTCCCTTCTTCTATGGTTGGCTGATCGTTGCCGTCGTCTTTGTCAGCATGGGCATTGGCGTCAATGTGCGCACCGCCTTCTCCCTGCTGTTTCCGCCCATTCTCGGCGAGTTCGGCTGGGAACGCGGCGTTACCGCCGGCGCCTTCTCGTTCGGATTTATCGTCTCGGGGGTGCTCAGCCCACTGATGGGTCGCCTGATGGATCGCAGCGGCCCGCGGCTGGTGATGGAGTTCGGCGTCATTGTGATGGCAGCGGGGCTGCTGCTGGCGCCGCTCACGACCGAACCCTGGCACCTCTATCTGACCATCGGCGTGCTGGTGGGTGCGGGCAGCGTCTGTCTTGGCTACTCGGGGCAATCGCTGTTCCTGCCCAACTGGTTCGTGCGGCGGCGCGGTCTGGCGATGGGCCTGGCCTTTGCCGGCGTGGGCATCGGCTCGATTAGCCTGCTGCCGGCGGTGCAGCTCCTGATCGAGCAGCTCGGCTGGCGCAGCGCCTGCCTGGCGCTTGGTGTGCTGGTGCTTGTGGTGTTGGCGCCGATCAACCTGCTGCTCCGCAAACGGCCAGAAGACATGGGGTTGGCGCCGGACGGCGATACCCAACCCAGCTCGGCAGCCCGACAAGCGCACACCTCCAACGTCGTCGACCAGGCCTGGGCCGCCGTCGATTGGACCTTGGCGCGCGCCGCCGGCACGGCACGCTTCTGGTGGATCGCGCTCGGCTATTTTTGTGCGCTCTATGCCTGGTACGCGGTGCAGGTGCACCAGACGAAATACCTGGTGGAGATCGGCTGGAGCCCCAGTGTGGCCGCCTGGGCCCTGGCCCTGGTGAGCCTTGCCGGCATCCCCGGTCAAATCGCGCTCGGCCATCTGTCCGATCGGATCGGTAGGGAGTGGGCCTGGGCCGCCGGCGGCCTCGGCTTTGCCATCTGCTACGTGACCCTGATCGCTATGCAGCAGGCGCCCAGTCTGGCGCTGCTGTATCTCATGATCGCCGCCCAGGGCGTGCTCGGCTACGGCCTGACCTCGGTGTTGGGGGCGATCGTGCTCGAGATTTTCCAGGGCAGGCACTACGGCAGCATCTTCGGCACCTTGATGCTGGCCGCACTGGCCGGCGGCGCCGCCGGCCCATGGCTCACCGGAGCCCTGTATGATGCGCTGGGCGACTATACGTTGGCGTTCGCGATCGGCGCCGGCGTCAGCCTGCTCTCCGTCATGGCCATCTGGCTGGCGGCACCACGCAAGGTGCGGATGGTGAGCGGCCGGCTGCGCCAGGGGCGATCGGCTACGGCGCGGTGATGAGGGCAATCCGCCCGATCGCGCGACGCTCGGCCAACAGGGCCATGGCCTCGCCGCAATGCTCCAGTGCAAAGTGCGCCGACAGCAGGGGCTTGATCAGGCCCTGTCGCGCCAGCGCCTGCAGCGCGGCGAGTTCTTGCCGGCGCAGCGCCGGATCCCTGCGGCCGGCCTCGCCGGCGCGCACGCCCATCACGGTTGCTGCCTTCAACAAGATGCGGTTGGCCGCATGGTCCGGGATCGCTCCGCCGCTAAAACCAACGATCAGCAGCTTGCCATTCCAGGCCAGACAGCGCAGCGCCGCCGGCGCGGCAACACCGACCGGATCCAACACCACATCGGCGCCAGCGCCAGCGGTCTGGCGCTGCACCGCCGCAGCCAGCGGCTCGCCGACGTAGTCGATCAGAGCATCGGCCCCCATGCGTTGCGCTGCGCTGAGCTTGTCAGCGCTCGACGCGGCGGCAATCACACGCGCTCCCAGCACCTTGCCGATCTGCAGCGCCGCCAGGCCGACCCCGCCGGCGGCGCCGAGCACAAGCAGCGTCTGCCCAGCCTTGAGGTCCGCCCGGCTCTTGAGCGCGTGATAGGCGGTAAGGTGTGCGACCAGGAAGGTCGCCGCCTCTGCGAACGAGAAGGCGGGCGGCATCGGCCGCACTTGCTCGGCGCCGACGACAGCCTCCTCGGCGTAGCCGCCGCTGCGCATCTGCACGATCACCCGGTCGCCGACGGCAACCGAGGCGGGTTCGCCCGCCACTTCGCTGACGATGCCGGCCGCTTCCAGGCCCGGCACGAACGGCAGCGCGGGGCGATGCTGATAGGCGCCCCGCACCATCAAGACATCTGGGAAGTTGAGACCGGCGGCCTTGATGGCGACGCGAACGCTGTTGGGCGGCAACGGCGCCCGCGCCAGGCGACGCAGCTCAAGCTCATCGATGGAGCCCAGCGCCGTGCAGACGATGGCGCGGTAGGTGCCGGCGTCAGCCACCTACTGGTCGATCCACACATCCACCAGGTTGGTGCCCTGGAAGTGGCTGGGCGACATGGTCCAACCCTTGATCTTCTTGTCGTGCACGATGATGCGATTCCACCACAGGATCGGCACCGAGTAGGCCTGCGTCAGCGCATAGCGGTCGGCCTCCTGCACAAGGCGCAGGCGCTCGCCGACATCGAGTGTGCGCAGCTGGCGCTCGAACAGCTCGTCGAGTTTGCTGTCGTTGTGCCGCGAATAGCTCAGCGTCGAGGCCTTGTTGGTGATGAAACCGTAGAGCTGGGCGGTCGGATCGTCGGCCGGTTCGGTGAGCGGCCAGATGGCGACGTCGAAGTTACCGGCCACCAGACTATCGAAATAGGTCCGAGTCTCGACCTGCACGTGCTCGGCCGTGACGCCGATCTTGCGCCACTCGTTGATCACGAAGATGCCGGCCGGCGTGTAGGGCTCAGAAACCGTGCGGTTGAACAGCTTGACGGTGAGCGTCTCGGCGCCCGCCTCCTTCAACAGCTCGCGCGCCTTGGCACGCGATTTGTCGATATCCTTGGCAAAGCCAAGCTGTTTTTCGAGCTCGGCTTCCGGCAAGGCCCACTCGGAGCCCGGACGCATGATGCCGCCGACGTGCTTCATAATGGAGATCTTGGACAGCGCGGCACCGCCAGCCCATCGATCAAGCGCGAGCGACAGGGCCTGGCGCACGCGCACGTCGTCAAACGGCTTCTTTTCGGTATTGAAGATCAGCAGCATGACGGTGGCCCAGGGGCCCTCGTAGGAGACCAGTCGGTCCTTGCCTCGGGCCAGCAGCTGATCCCGCTCGGCAGGATTCTGGCCGCGCAGCTCGGCATCGAACTGACCGCCGAGGATCCCGGGCACGACGGTCGTATTCTTGACGAAAAACGCCTTGTAGCCGTCGAGGTAGGGCAGGCCCTTGCGGAAATAATCGTCATTGCGCTTCGCCGTCCAGTGCGAGCCGCGCACGTGCTCGACCAGGCGATAGGCGCCCGAGCCCATGATTTCGGTTTCGGGGTACTTCGGATTCTGTTTCAGTTTGGCGGCGCTGTAGACGCAATTGAACGGCGAGGCCAACAGCGCCATGAAAGAGGCATTGACCGCCTTCAGCTTGAACACCACGGTCGTGGCATCGGGCGTGTCAATGCCGGCAACGTCTGCAAAGCGCTCCTTGCGCACCGACACCACCCCTTCGGGCGGAAACATGATGCGCTCGAAGGTCGCCTTGATGTCGGCGGAGGTCAGCGGCGAACCATCGTGGAACTTCACGCCCTCGTGCAGGATGAAGGTGTAGGTGAGGCCGTCCGCACTCATGGTCCAGCTCTTCGCCAAATCGCCGATAATCTTTGAATTCTCGGTGGCGTCCCACTTGACCAGCAGCGAGTACTGCGGGCTGACGGGATGCAGGAGGGCGAAGGTCTGCGAGGCGTGGCAATCGTAGCCCGAGGTTTCGGCAACCACGGCAAAGTTCAGCATGCCGCCGCGTTTGGGCGTCTCCGCCACGCCCGCGGTTGCAGCCAGGCCAACGGCGGCAAGGGCGGCCGCCAACCAGCAGGTCAATGCGCGCAACATGCATGTCCTCCCCACGATCTGTGTTTGCGCCGGAGGCTACGACATTGTTGCTTGGCCGCCAAATTCGAAAACAGGCCGGCCGAGCGCTTAGCGCCTAGCCGCCGGGAACGCGATGGATGCTGGGAAAGAACAAATCCTGCCAGGCGGCCGGGCGCGCCTTGATGCTGCCGACGCTGGCCATGAACTCCGCGTACTTCATGACATTTTCCGGCGAGGTCGTGTAGCGGATGTCGGGGTCGTGCAAGACTTCCAACACGTCGTTGAGCTGCATGCCCTGGCCTTCCATGGCGATGAAGGTTTGCGCGGCCGCGCGCTTGTCGGCATTGATCAGCGCGATGGCCTCCTCGAGCGCCGCCAGGAAAGCGGCATAGGCCTTCGGATTGGCATCGTGGAAGTTGCTGGTGGTATAGAGCATGGTGAAGGTGCTTGGTCCGCCCATCACCTCGTTGGAGGTCATGATCGTGCGGATGCCGGCAAGCTTGCGCTCACGCTGATGGAAGGGTGGCGAAGCGAAATGCGCGGTGATGTCGGCCCGCCCGGACGTCAAGGCGATCAGCGCATCGGGATGGGTCAACGAGACCGTGAACTTGTCATAGTGGGCATAGTCCGCCAGCCCGAACTGCTGGCGTGCCGCCATTTGCATGATGATGGCGGGAATCGACACCTTGACCGCGGTGACCGCAATCTTGTCGCCTGGCGTGAGGTCCTTGATCGAATTGAGGTGCGGCGCGCGGGTGTTGAGGTACATGGGAATCGAGGTCATGGCGGCGACACCCTTGACCTTGATGTTGTCGCGCGTTCGGTCCCACAAGGTCAGGAATGCCGGTGGCCCGGCGACGACGATATCGGCCGCGCCGGACAGCAGCAGGTCGTTGACGACCGCGGGGCCGCCGAGCTTGATCCAATCGGCCCGCAGGTCGGCAACGCCGAGCCCGCGCGCCTGCTGCTCGATCAGCCCCTTCTGCTCCATGACGAGCAGCGGCAAGAAGCCAACGCCGCCGGCCCCGCGGGGAATGCGGATCACGGAGGTTTCAGCCTGGCTGGCGACGGGCCACATCAGCACCGCCCAGCCCAGCAGCAGCAGCATGACGCGTCGCATTGGTCGTCCTATCGCCTGGTGGCTGTGGCAAAACTAGCTGCGCTTGGGATCGGCTTTGAAGGGTGGGTCGCGCTCAAGCGCGGCCTCGATACGGCCGGCCTCGACGGCAATCGAAACTCCGGAGCGTTCCAGCTGCGGCAGCATGGCAACGCGCGAGTCGCGCCCGGCCCAGCCGCGATTCATCGCTTCCGTCATCTCCGCCAGCGCGAGTTCGGAAAGCCGCATCGGCACACTGAGTTCGCGGCCAAGCTGGGTGGCAAGCGAAACGTCCTTGTGCGCCAGGCGCAGCGCGAAGTGTGGCGGATCGTATCGGCCGGGCAGGAACTGGTCGACCAGTGCATCGAAGGTGCGGCGGCGGCCGACCGCACCGGTGCGGACCGCCTCCCACAACGCCAACGGCTCGACGCCACCCTTGACCCCCAGGGCAAACACCTCGGCCAGGGCGGCATTGATGGCATAGCCGGCGCAGTTGTGCACCAGTTTCGCCACCGAACCGGCACCGATCGGGCCGACGTAGCGGGCCTGATCACCCATGGCATCGAGCACGGCCTTGTGGCGGTCGAAGATCGCCTCCTCGCCGCCGACCCAAAGCGCCAGACGCCGCGAGCGCGCCCCCGCCGGGCCGCCGCTGACCGGCGCATCGAGCATGTGCGCACCCTGTGCGCTGAAGCTGGCATTGAGCTTGCGCACCATGGTCGGGGAGTTGGTGGAAAGATCGAAATAGGCCGCATCCTTGCGCATACCCGCAATTAAACCGCGCTCGCCGAGCGCGACCGCCTCGACCTCGGCCGGACCAGGCAGCGAGGTGAAAATGACCTCGCTGGCCTCGGCCACGGCCCGCGCTGTGTCCGCCCAGCTGGCGCCACGGCCGACGTGCGGCTCGGCAGCGGCACGACGCAGATCGTGGACCACGAGACGGTAGCCGGCCTGCTGCAGGTTCCCAGCCATGCTGGCGCCCATGAGGCCAAGGCCGATGAATCCGATCTGCATGGTGTTGTGCTCCACAGGTTAGCGGCAGGGGCCGCCGTCTTCCTCAATGTGGCCCCTTACGGTTCGGCAGGACCGGCAAAGCTGAGCGCCGGCGCAATGGGCTCTTGATCGAGCCGAGCGACGATGTTTTGCAGCGACGGCTTCGCGGCCGGGTATTCCAGCATGACGTAGGGATCGTGGCCCGGAACGATGTGCCGGGGTGTCGGCGCCAGCCGCTGCAAGGTGCGGTAGGCATCGAGCATCTGGCCAATGTGAAAAGCCGTCGTGAATGGACGGTTCGTCGCCAAATTCTCGTAATAGTGTGTGGCATCCGAGGCGAGCACGACCCAACCCCGTCTGGTGTGGACGCGCACCGACTGCAACCCGTCGGAGTGCCCATAGGTCGGATGCAGCGTCAGGCCGGGCGCAATTTCGACTTCGCCGTTGTGCATCTCGACTCGGCCCTTGAAATTGAGGCGCACCAGGCCGACCACATCCTCGACATGGTAGCTGTGGCCGATGCGCGGGTAGCGCATGTATTTGCCGGTGGCGTAAGCCATTTCCCGCTCCTGCAGATGGAAGCGGGCATGCGGAAATCGCTGGAAGTTGCCGACGTGATCGTAGTGCATGTGGGTGAGGATCACGTCCCGTACCGCCGCAGCCTCGAGCCCCAGCAGCGCCAAGCTGTCGATGGGACAGCGCAGGAAAGTACGCCGGCGGGCGCGGGCCATCTCGGCGGTGAAACCGGTGTCGATCACATAGGCGCCGCTGCCGCCGATCGCCACCCAGGTGTAGTAGTCCATCGGCATCGGACCGTCGTGCGGATCCCCGCCGATGAAATTGTCGCGCCGCAAGCCCTCGCGCGTGGCATAGCGAATGGCGTAGATCTCGTACTCGGGCAACGGTGTGTGCATGCGGCGCTCCTGTCCTCAACGATATGGCAGTCGCCTACAGGACGGAACGGAAAACTTGGGCCACGGCCGGCGCCGCTCTGGCGCCCCCGGCTTGGTGCGTTGCAGTTGCTGGGCTGTTGTGACCTAATGCGCGCTACAAGGAGCCATGATGCACCTGCGCCGATGGATCAGCGTCGTTGCCGCGGTGGGTATGCTGGCCCATACCATCGCTGTCGTGCGCCACGATGGCGCGATGCTGAACGCGCTGCTGCAGCTGCCGCGGCTGACGGCTGACCTCGCCCGCATCTGTCACGGCGGCGAGGCGATAGGGCCCTCGCTCGGCGGTGCGCAGAGCCCTTATGATGGTGAGGCCAACTGTCCGATCTGCTCGGGGCTGGGCCCGCTGTTCTTCGTTTTGCCCTTTGCGCGCGTTCCCCTGCGCGGTGGCCTGCCGGTGGCGGGCGCCAGCCTGTTCGCCTCCCAGGCGGTTTCGGCTGCCGGGCTGGCGCGGCGTCCACCCGTGCGCGGGCCGCCAATGCCAGCCTGATGTCTTGGCCTCCTCGGCGGCGCCGCTTGCGGGCGCCATAGCTTCAAATTCCATTCGGGAAAGTCGATCATGCTTACAATTTCGTCCCTTCGGGCACAGCGCTGGGCCGCCACCGGCCGTCGGGGTGCCGTTGCCGTTCTGATCGCCGCACTGGCCGTTGCTGTCGGCTTCGGCGCGGCTGCCGCGCAAACCGGAAGCTACCGGGTCGGCGACCTCACCATCGAAGCGCCCTGGGCGCGCGCCACGCCCGCCGGCGCCAAGGTGGGCGGCGGCTACCTCAAGATTATCAACAACGGGACGCAGCCAGACCGGCTCTTGGGCGGATCGCTGACGGGTGCCAGCGACGTCGAGGTGCACGAAATGTCCATGAGCAACAACGTGATGAAAATGCGCCAACTCAAGGACGGTCTTGAGATCAAACCCGGCCAGACAATCGAGCTGAAACCGGGAGGCTACCACCTCATGCTGATGGGGCTGCGTGAAGGTCTCAAACAGGGCGCCAGCGTCAAGGGCAGTCTCATCTTCCAAAGGGCGGGCACGGTCGAGATCGAATACGCGATCGCGCCGATCGGCGCGGCCTCCGGTGGACACATGAAACACTGAACCTGCCTCAGGCGATGACCTCGGCACGGTCGCCGACATCTAGGCTGCCGCTCTGAACGCAACGCTACCGGCCAGCGACGTCGCTGCCTTGCGCGCGCTGCAACGGCGGCTGTCTTTGCCAAGGGCGCGGCCAGCAAGACCGGCAAGGCCCGCATCTTGCTGCGGCATCGCTCGGCAGTTCGCGCAATCGACTGCGAAAGGCTGATAAATAGAAGACCCGCTCACGGTCGCCTGCCCATGTCGGATGTCGCGGAGCGCGCAAGCCAGAGGGCTCTCACGAAGGCTGAGCTTACAACGCATGCGGGTCGGCCAGGTTTGGCGGGGGTACAGCCGGGCATGGGGGGCCACTACGCGCAAGGCCGAAAGTGCAGTTACAGTTGGGGGGAGGACCACCAGGCCAGGTCTCGTCGCGGCGATGTCGCGACGAGGAAGTAAAAGATGGCTGCCGCCATGAACAGCATGCCCGGGGAGATGGACTTCGCGATCGAGGTGTTCGTGCGCGGGCACAGCGCCGGCAAGAGCCGCACATTTCCGTACGAAGCAAGCCGCGTCGGCCCGTTGTGGCTGATGCGAGACGCTCCGCGGAAAAATCCTCGCGACTATCGCAAGGAGGAATGGATTGCTCATGATGTCGACGCGAGGGAGGTGGATGCGATCGCGCGACGGCACACGCGAGGGCGATTTTTTGTGTGCGCGATGGTCGGCGCGGGTGAACCGGATGAGCCGACCCGGTCCACCTACAAGGCGCTGGGCTATCGGCTCCTTGCGACGGAAGGCTTCTTCGTGCAGCGGTTGTGCCGCATTCCAAAATTGCCGCCTCCCGTGCCGATTGAGCGCGTGCTTGCAGCCGAGCTGGCGGCGCGGCTGGGAAAGGCAACCCGAACCAGGCCAATCCCTGACAACCTGATGGGGGACGATGCGCCGTTCCGTCAGTACGTGGCCCTCGATGGCGAGGCCATCGTGGGGCGGGTGCGCAGCGTGGACGCGGTCGGGGCGACGTGGTGTGCAGACATGCATGTCAATCCCTCGCACCGGCGGCGTGGGATTGGGCAAGCGCTGCTCAGCCGGATGCTGCGCGACGACAGGGCCCGCGGTGCGAAGTGCTCGGTGCTGACGGCCAGCCACACGGGCGCACTCCTGTATCCACGCGTAGGATATGAGCGCATCGGAACGCTCTTCATGTTCGTGCCCAGGAGGGCAAACAGCGCATAGGCCGCCAAGCGCCTGTCGGCATTTGCCCCATCACTCGAACGGGTCGAGTTGGGCCTGCGCCTTCTTTGTCAGGCTGGCGCGAACCAGCCTGTAGGACGCCGCTAGCCGGTGGCGAAGCTCGTCCTCGGATGTGCCCCAGGGCAAGTTCACCCACGAACGGTGGAAGTAGGGTGCCTTCACGCCCACGCCGGCATCGATCAGCATTTGGGCCGTCTCGACGCTGTCGGTCTTGACCGAGACGCCCGGCATGACGGCGCCAATGCAGGCGAACATCTTGCCGCCGACCTTCCAGGCGTCGTGGCCCCCGCCCCAAGGATCGGACACCTCGGCACCGGGAAACTTCCGACAGATGGCTTTCACCCGTTTGCGGCTCATCGCAATCCCGCCTTGGACACTGCTAACTCGCTGTTCACGCCCGAGTTGATTGGCCAGCTCCAGCAGCAGCGGCCTGGCAACTGTCGGGCTCCCCACGCTCAGGCAGCGGACACCAGCGGAGCGGCATGTCTCGTGTGGCCGCTGCCGGCGACACGGGCTCTCAATATTACCAGGTCCCTCGTTGCCATGACCACCGACGTGGAGCACGGCGCGTGCCCCGCCCACCGCGCATCGCAACACCTTGATTGCCAGCTCGTTCGCCGGCACAGTGTGCTGAGCCAAGCCTGCCGCGCTGGACCGCGTGATGATGTTCAAGTCGGACCTTTTCATCACGCGCTGATGACGCGGCAGCGGTGACCTGATGCGTTTTGACTGAGGTGGCGGGTTGGTCTGAGACTTGGAATAGAGCCGAATGCCCAGAAAAACGAAGAACTCATCCCGGCCCAAAACTGTCGCTGCGTCGCCCAGCAAGTCGGAGCCCTCCTACTGGCTGTTCAAATCGGAGCCCGACGGTTTCTCCTGGGCGCAACAGAAGGCCAAAGGCAGGAACGGTGAGGCCTGGGAAGGCGTGCGCAATTTTCTTGCCCGCAGCAACATGAAGGCCATGCGCCTCGGCGACCGAGGCTTCTTCTATCACTCCAACGTGGGCAAGGAGATCGTCGGCATCGTCGAGGTCTGTGCCCTGGCACATCCCGACGCCAGCGACTCAACCGGCGTGTGGCAGTGCGTGGATGTGCGCGCCATCGCCGATATGCCCAGGCCCGTGACGCTGGCGGCCGCGAAGGCGAACCCAAAACTCGCGCAGATGGCTCTGGTCAGGTCGGCGCGCCTGTCCGTGCAGCCGGTCACGCCCCAGGAATGGCGCGAGGTCTGCCGCATGGGCGGGCTAGATCCCACATCGGTTTGAGCCGCCGGCCGTTGCCAACAAACGCTGCCCGCCGTCGCGCCAAGACGCCGTGCTGCCACTGTCGGCGCAAATTGCCGCCAAAGTGAGCAAATCCTTGCCGGCTCCGCCCACACCTTGGCCAGCCGCACCGCGGCAAGCCGCCGCGTGCCGGCCGCAGCGCGCCGGGAACTCTCCTGCTGCATGGCCCCAAAGCCGCGCCGTGCCGTCGCAGCCCGCGCCATTTGCACGATAGTTGCTTGGCCGATGCCGAAGGGCCGTGAGGCCTCCTCCCGTCTACGCCCCGCGGGCCGCGGGCGGGAAGATGGCAACAGCCCGGACAGGCTTGGAGCGACGGAGCGGGAACACCACGGCGTTTACGGGGTTCTAGCCCGCAACAAGCCCGGTGAACTGGGCTGGCACGCGATGATCATGAGGCAAAGCCATGCAGGTACTCGAGCATATAGAGGATTTCTGGTCGGACACCTATCGCGGGCGCAATATCGCCATCCTTAACCGCGGCGGCAGCTGGCTCGTCTATCTCGACCATGTCATGCAGCACCGGATGCTGTTCGCCACGGCCGAGGCGGCAGTGCGGTGGTTGCGGCACCAGATCGACCAAACGCGCAGCAACCAGCGGCACTGACGCCAGTGGCCTTTGCAACCGAGCGCTGTCAGGCCGACCGCGCCGGTGGCAAGCACCCTCAGTTCAGGCGCAACTCGGTGATATGCCGCGGATCGGCGGCCAATTCGCCTTTTTCCACCTGCTTGACGATCTGGGTGAGCGCGGCATTGGCACGACACGGCAGGTCAAGTCGGCCAGCCTCGCGCACCACGTAGCCGTTGAGAAACTCGATCTCGGTGCGGCGGCCCTTCAGCATATCCTGGCCCATGGACGGGCGTTGTTCCGAGGCGGTGGCCTTGGCGTCCTTGAGCCGCTGGTCGTCGCAGGTGCGCAGGGCCGCTGCATCGCCCTCGCCGGCGCGGGCAATGGTCTCGGGCGGCAAATGCAAAATCTCCTCGAGCTGATAGCCAAGCGCCTGCCCGACCCGGATAGCCTCGCTGCCAAGCCGCGTCGAGAAGCGACGGATGGTATCGTTGCCCACGAGCTGGCTGCCCGTCAGGCCGGTACACGCCGACAGGCCATTGCCCATGACGTTGGCGACGAGCTTCGACCAGCGCTCGCCCCACAGATTTGTCGTGGCCTTGGCACTGTCGGCCGTGCCGACCAGCCGGCACACCTCCTCGGCCCGCCGGGTGATGCGCCCATGCACCTCGCCGGCACGGAAGACGATGTGGCCGGCGCCGCGCTTGCCGGCACCGCGATGAATATGGCCGGGGTCGGGTAGATTGACAGTGATCGAGCTGGCAATGCAGCCGAGCGTCTTGCCCCAGCCGACGACGCCAGCGATCGTCTCCTCGTTCATGCAGTTCTGCAGCGAGACGATATAGCCGTCGGCCGCCAGGTATTGCCCGATCAACATGCTGGCCCAGGCGGTGTCGTAGGATTTGGTGCACACGAAGGCGATATCGACCGGCTTTTCCTTGCTGAGCTGCTGCACGTCGGTGAGATGCAGGGCACGCACCGGCACCGTGAACTCCGCCACGTCCTTGGCGTGGGTCACCCGCAAGCCATGCTGGCGCATGTGATCGACGTGCGCGGGCCATGGGTCGATGAAGATCACCTCTTCGCCCGCCTGCACCATATGCGCACCGGCGTAGCCGCCCACCGCGCCGGCGCCAACGACCACGATCTTCTTGCCCATGCTGATCCTCCCGAAGGTTCGGCCGCCGAGCCTAGCGCGGTTTTGCTGGCGCCCACAATGCTGCGCCTGGCGAGCGCGACAACGGCAGACGCCCAGCACTTGCCGGTGCTAGAGTTGCGAGCAACGGCTGCGGCAAGGAAGGAACACATGCTCGAGAACAAGCGGTGGAAGCGGCGTCCTGAGAATTCAACCTGGGGAGATTACGGTCCGGACGATCAGCTCGGACGCCTGAATGAACTCACTGCCGCCAAGGTCAAACAAGGCATCGCCGAGGTGAAAGAGGGCCGGACCTTCTGTCTGTCGCTCCCGCTCGATTACCCCGGCGGCAACGTGCTGAACCCGCGCCGACATCCCCCGCAGCTGCGTCCCACCCGACGCGGCGACAAGCCGAACTGGCTCTACCGCACCGAATGGGACCAGCCGGGCATGACCGATGTGGTCAACGACGATGCCGTGGTGATGCACCTGCAGTACTCGACCCAGTGGGATACGCTCGCCCACGTTGGCGCCATGTTCGATGCCAACGACACCGGTACCCCCGAACCGACGTTCTACAATGGCTACCGCGGCGGCATCGACCTGGTCGGACCCAGCCAGGCCAGCGATTCCGGTGCCGTCCCTGGCACCCTCGTCGAAGCCAAGGGCACCTCGTTTGCCAAGGCGCTGGGGGTGGAAAACATGGCGGTCAAATGCCTGCAGGGCCGCGGCGTCATGATTGATCTGTTCCATCACTTCGGCCGCAGGCGCCATCCCGTGGGCTACGATGATCTCATGCGCGTGCTGGCAGCCGACGGCGTTGCCGTGGAAGCCGGCGATTTTGTGTTGCTGCGCACGGGCTTTGATGACGTGGTGCTGGAGGGCAAAAAGACGCCCGACAAGGAGCTGCTGGAGACAAGTTGCACGGGTCTCGATGGTAGCGACCGGCGCCTGCAGCAATGGATCAGCGAGACGAAACTGGTGGCCTTGATCGCCGATAACTATGCTGTTGAGCTGTTGCCTCAGTCGGTTGCGCCCGGCGACTGCGCCCTCTTACCCCTGCATCAGCATTGCCTGTTCAAGACCGGGGTCAATCTCGGCGAGTTGTTCCGCCTTTCCGAGCTCGCCGATTGGCTGCGGGCCAACAACCGCAGCCGCTTCCTGTTCACCGGGCCGCCGCTCAGACTGCCGGGCGCCGTGGGCTCGCCAGCCACGCCAGTTGCAACGGTTTGACGGCTGGCGTGCGAAAGCAGCGATTGCGCTGGCAGGTGCGGTGGCGATTTAATCGTGGCCAAAGCCGGCAAATGGGACCTTGCAGCCTGGACCTTGCAGATGGGAGTTGACACGCCATGCACGCGAACGGGAAGTCGCTGGAATGTTTGAAAGGCGTGCGCGTATTGGACCTGTCTCAGTTCGAGGCTGGCCCGTCCTGTACGGAGGCACTGGCTTGGCTTGGCGCCGAGGTGGTCAAGGTTGAGAACCCGAAGGCTGGTGATCCCGGCCGCCTGATCTTGTCCGAACCGGACCGGGATTCTTTCTATTTTCTCACCTTCAATTGCAACAAGAAGTCGCTGGCCATCGACCTGAAGTCGGGGATCGGCAAGAAGCTGGTGCTGGATTTGGCGCGTCAAGCCGATGTGTTCGTGGAGAATTTCGCGCCCGGTGCCATCGAGCGACTGGGGCTCGGCTACGAGGTGCTCGCGGCGATCAACCCAGGCCTGATCTATGCGCAGGTCAAGGGCTTCGGCGAGGGGAGCCCCTTCGAGAGCAACCTCGCCTTCGATATGATTGCCCAGGCGGTCGGCGGCATCATGAGCATCAGCGGCTCGCCCGGCGGTCCACCCATTAAGCCCGGTCCGACGCTGGGCGACACCGGCACCGGCATGCTGCTTGCCATCAGCATTCTGGGCGCGCTGTACGAAAAGAAGAGTACCGGTAAGGGACAGCGGCTGCAGGTGGCCATGCAGGACGCGATGCTGCACTACATTCGTCTGGCCTTCGCCACCCAGGCGCGCAAGGGCGGGCCGGTGCCCCGGGTGGGCGACCAGTCGGTGTCTGGCGGCAATCCTCCCCAGGGCATCTTTCCGTGCAAAGGCGGCGGGCCCAACGATTACATCTACGTCTACACCAGTCGCGCCAATCCCGAGCATTGGAAGCGCCTCCTGCAGGTGATCGGGCGCCAGGATCTGATCGGCGATGCGCGCTACGAAAGTCCGGCCGCCCGCATGCAGCACGAGGCCGTCATCCACGCCCTGGTTTCCGACTGGACCAAGCAGCACGACAAGCACGAGGCCATGCGGCTGCTCGGCGGCGCGGGCATTCCCGCCGGCGCCGTGCTCGATACCAAGGAGCTGATCGACGACCCGACGTTGCACGACCGCGGCATCCTGCAGGTGATGGATCATCCGGTGGTCAAGAATTACCGCGTCCCGGCTTGGCCGGTGCGGCACGACGGGGCACCGCCACCGGTGAAGGCCTCGCCCTTATTGGGTGAGCATTCGGCCGAGGTTCTCAAGAGCTGGCTCGGGCTCTCCGATCGCGAGCTGGAGGGACTGCTGCAGGAACGGGTGATTTCGCGGCATTGACGTTGTGGTCAGCCAGCGCAGCGGCGAGGATGCCGCCTTTGCCTTGGCCGACCTCGCAAGTGGGATGACTGCCATCGCTAGGAGGAAACCACCATGGCGGAGCTGACGGGCTCGGAAATTCTCGCCAAAGCGCTGAAGAAGGAAGGCACCGACAATCTCCTGTTCATCATGGGCGGACCCATGTTGCTGGCGGAAGCCTCCTGCATCAAGGAAGGCATCCGGCCGGTCGACGTGCGCCACGAGCAGGCGGCAGCCCTGATGGGGCAGGCCTACAGCCAACTCTTGCAACGCCCGAGCGTGTGCATGGCCGCCAGCGGTCCCGGCGTCATCAATCTGACCACCGGCATGGCCAACGCGCTGGTCGATTGCTGCCCGGTGGTGGCGATCGGCGGCTCCAGCCCGATCCTGCAGTTCGGCCGGCAAGTGTTCCAGGAGATCGACCAGGTCGCCATTATGCGCGGCTGCGTGAAGTGGGCCGACCGCGTCTACAATCTCAAACGCATTCCCGAACAGGTCAACAACGCCTTCCAACACGCCATGAGCGGCAAGCCCGGGCCAACCTATCTCGATTTCCCAGGCGACCTGCTCTACACCAAGATCCCCGAAGAACAGGTCGACTGGTCGATGAGCGGCCGACCAATCCTGCAAGCGCGCCCCTTGGGCGATCCCGAGCAGGTCGACGCCCTGATCCTGGCCCTGTCGAAAGCCAAAAAGCCGGTCATCATCTCCGGCAGCGGCGTGATCTGGTCGCGCGCCTGGAGCGAGATGCAGCAGCTCGTCGAGAAGGCCGGCATTCCCTTCTACACGACGCCGCAGGGACGCGGCGTGGTGCCGGACGACCATCCTCTCTCCTATCTTTCCATGCGCTCGACGGCGTTCAAGGATGCCGACCTCATTATCGTGCTTGGCACGCGCATGAACTACATCATCAGCCACGCGGCACCGCCGCGCTTCAATGCCGATGCCAAGATCGCCCGCATCGACATCGATGCCAATGAGATCGCCACGGCGGCGCGCAAGGTCGATATCGGCATTGTCGGCGATTGCAAGATGGTCCTGAACCAGGTTCTGG
Organism: uncultured Alphaproteobacteria bacterium; assembly: GCA_963820375.1. Lineage (GTDB taxonomy): Bacteria > Pseudomonadota > Alphaproteobacteria > Rhizobiales > Hyphomicrobiaceae > AWTP1-13. Next base: position 227,497 of record CAWFZX010000019.1, read on the forward strand.
CCGGCATGAAGGGCAAGGTCGATCCCGATCGGTTCAAGGACTGGCGCAAGCGGCTCGCCGACGGCGTCGCCGAGAAACTAAAATCCCCTGGCGCCAACAAGCCAATCGAGGACGGCGACATCCATCCCCTGCGGCTGTGCGAGGAGATCAACAGTTTCATCGATCGGGACGCCATCCTGGTCGTTGATGGGCAGGAGGTGTTGAACTTCGGTCGTCAGTCGATGCAGACGCATTCGCCCGGCCACCGCCTGAACTCGGGGCCCTTCGGCACGATGGGTGTGGGTCTTCCCTTCGCACTCGGCGCCAAGCTGGCCAAGCCCGACAAGCAGGTGGTGTGCCTGCATGGCGACGGTTCGTTCGGGCTCAACGCCATGGAGCTCGACACGGCGGTGCGCCACAACCTGCCCGTGCTGGTGGTGATCAGCCTCAATGGCGGCTGGACCGCCGACCCAAAGCGCGAAAAGCCCGGCCGCGAGCTCGGCTACACGCGCTACGACAAGATGGCGGAGGCGCTCGGTTGTTACGGCGACTACGTCGACAAGGCCGAACAGATCCGCCCGGCACTCGAGCGCGCCCAGCGCGAGGTGGACAAGGGTCGCGTGGCCGTCGTCAATGTGCGCACCGATTATCGCGCCCGCGCCGGCACGCTGCAATTTGCTCAGTATTCGACCTGAGGAGGAACCTCGCTAGCCCGCGGTCTTCTTGGCCGCGGGCTTGGCAGCCGGTGGCTTGGACCCTGGGCTCGCTGTCGGAGCGGCCGCGGGTGCCGGTCCGCCTTCACCCGGCCAGCAGACCAGGGCGGTGGCTTTGCAGGTGTGTTCATCAAACACGATAAAGTTGAGGAACAGCTCGCAACTGACGTCCTTTTTGCCCACCGTGTAGTTGGTGACGTTGTTGTCCTTCGTCCATTTGGCAATGTACTTGTCGAGCAGCTCCTTGGCGTCCTTGGTCGGTCCATCCTTGCCGTAGTCGTTGACCGAAAAGGCAAGCGTGGTGCAGCGCGCCTCAGCGGAGCTGGCGCCGATCGACAGCGCACCAAGCACAGCCGCCGCAAGCGCGGCAAAATGGATCTGTCGAGGCATCTGCACGCTCCCCCTTTTTTGTCGCGGCCCCTGTTTGTCGCGCCCCTGTTCGTCGCGGCCCCTGTTCGTCGCGGCCCGTGTCCGTCGCGCCCCGTTTTCGTCGCAACGCGCGCCAGTCTATAGCCTCCGGCGGGCCCATGCCTAGGGCAGCCGTGCGCGCAGACGCTGCCTTTCAACGACAAAAAGGGCGCCGCGGCAACACGCCGGGGCGGCGCCGTGCCGCGCATGGCTTGCGCAGCGTTGCACCCGCGCCAAACGGAGCAAAGCGCCGCGCCTCAATTGGGATAGGGGGCGTCGCCGGCGCGCGGCCCGATGCCGGAATCAAAGAAAAAGCCGCTATCGAAGGGCCCGCTCGGAGTTTGCCGGACGTGCGCATAAGGCGGCGGGTTGCGGCTGTTATAGGTACTCGTGATATCCGGTACGCGATAGGAATAGCCGCCCGGGCGGCGCCGCTGCGCGTAGATGTCAATCTCCAGGGGCGGGCGCTTGCGGCGATAGGCGCAGGCCTTTTCGGCTGCCACCTCCGCCACCGGGGCCAGGCGCGCGCTGCGCACCTGTTCGGCCGCCGCGGGCCCAGTTGCGGCCGTGATGGCGACCATTCCAAGCGATATCAGGAAAGACTTGAGCGTCATGGTGATCTCGCTGTTGTGCGCCAAAGCAAAAGCATGCCGTAGAGCCCACCCGCCAGTCTAGTGTCGGGAGGCAACCAAATCGTAAATTGTTTAAGCCTGGGAGGGATCGGGCGCGGCCCGCCCCGTCCAAGCGGTCCCCGGCGGTAGGCCTCTACAACAAGGGACCGCCGGCGCAACCGGTCGGTCCCTCAAAAATTCTGGCAAATGACGACTTTAGCAGGCGCGCTGGGTGGCCTTGCACTCCGACATCAAAGGCCCGGAGCACGCATAGGCGATCTTGCCTTTTGCCTTCAATTTCTTGGTTTCGAGGCCGGCGGCGAGATTCATCTTTGCCATATCCTTGGCCATCTCCGGTCCCAGGCCAACGCCCGAGGCGCTCGCCTTGCCGCACTTCGCCTCTGCCGGCGTACCGGTGAACAGCACCAGCGCCGCAAGCGCGCAACCGCCGAGCGCAATCCCCAACAACCTCTTCATAGCCTCACCTCCAGCAAGTCATGGACGCCGCATTATGGCGCGGCCGATCAGTATTTCCGAGCGCATGCATAGATCTGCCGCTGCTTTTGCAGGTCCCGTGGCCGATCAGTCACGGTCAGGCTCGACTCCCTCACTTGCAAAGCTTGGCCTGCACAACACACTCGCTGCCGAGGCCGCCCTTTTTGCAGCGTGCCTTCACATTGCTGACCTTATATCCGGGTGCGGCGCCGTATTTCATGCCCTGGCCCATCCAAACCGACCACATGCCCCAGTCGGTGGCCTGCAGGACCGCCTCATAGGCTTGGCTTTTGGCCCCGTCTTCCGTCGTGTTGGTGCCCTGCCCCGCCTTGGTGACGCATTGGGCCTCGACGTTGCCGGCGGCACCCACAAGAACGGCAGCAACAGCCGCCGCGAGACCGTATTGAACAAGCTTCATCGTTCACTCTCCTTTCGATGGGAAGGACTTTGACGTCTCTCCTCAGGCCTTTTTGCAGAACTTGGCGCGGGCCCGGCACTCCTGGCCCATGCCGCCGGGGGCACAGCGAAACTTGAGGCCGTCCACCGTGTAGCCCGGCGCCACGCCGACCTTGGCCCCGGTCACCATCCAGTTTGCCCACATGCCGACGTCGGTGCCCTGCAGCATGGCCTCGTAGGCCTGGAAACGGGCGCTCTCAAGCGAGCCGCCCGTGCCTTTGCCGCCAATGGTGTTGCATTGGGCCTGGGCGCTGCTCGTCGCCACCACCAGGACGGCGGCGGCCAGCGCGCCGGTCAAACGGTCGTTCAGCCTCATCATCTCATCCCCCGAAAAAGAAAGCGATCCGGGGCAGAGTGCCCGAGATCGCTAAACTTGCACACTGGCGGCCGACACACAGGGGGGCGCGGCCCACAGTTTTTCCGTCACACGTGGCCTGCGAGTGACGGCGATCATCCAGCTAGGTGGCGGCCTGCAAATTGACCGCCTTCGGCCCCTTGCCGCGTTTATCGGGCTCGGTTTCAAACGAAACGCGCATGCCCTCGTCCAGAGGACCGATGCCCGACCGCTCGACGGCCGTAATGTGCACAAACACATCCTTTCCGCCCTGGTCGGGCGTAATAAAACCAAACCCTTTCGACTGGTTGAAAAACTTGACAGTTCCATTCTGCCGCATGCGAGGTCTCCATGTCCCCGGTAGAATGCAAAAAATGCGTCAGCTGCTGGCGAGCCGGCGCAGGCGAAGGTTAGGCAGTCTCGTCCGATGTCGGGGAACGTGAGGTGCGCGAGATAAGGATGACGCTTCTGCGCAAATCATCTCAGAACAGTCTCAGCAGTCTCCGCCGGGTCCGATAGGCCGCCCGAACTGCGGCGAAGTATCGGTGATTGCCACAACCTGCGCAAGGCAAATTAGCGTAGGAATTTCACGATTTACAAGGCCCGGCATGGTCTTGAGTCGGGGGGTCTCAATCGTCCCGCAACACCTTGAGCCAGCGCACGGAACAGTTGGCACCTGGACCGACGGCAAGCAGCCGGGCAAGCCCGGGGCCGGCCCGCTCAAGCACGCTCGCAAACGTGAAGGGCGGGTTGGCGATCAATAGGCCGCAGCCGTTGAGCAGGTCGCGATTGCGCGGTTGTCGGATCAACAATTCGACACTGAGCAGTTTGGCGGCTGCGGCGCGCGCAACAGCCCGGTTGAGACGCGCCGTCGTCCTGGCGTCCTTAATCGGGTACCAGGCCATGAAGATGCCCGTGCCGAAGCGCCGCAAGCCCTCGCCCAGCGCCTCTCCCAGGCGAACAAGGTCGCCGTCCTCCTCGAAAGGAGGATCGATGAGAATGACGCCGCGACGCTCGGGCGGCGGCAGCAACGCGCGCAGTGCCATCCAACCATCGAGCCGCAGCAGTTTGACCCCCCGACACCCGCCGCCGAGGCCGGCTTGCAAGGCGGCGTGCTCTTCGGGGTGCATTTCGTTGGCAACCAGCGTGTCCTGGGCACGCATGAGCCTCAGCGCGAGCGCCGGACTGCCGGGATAGCGCGCGAGCTCGCCCGCTGCGTTCTCAGCCCGCACCGCGTCCAGGTAGACCTCAAGCAGCGGGGCCACGGGGGGCGGCAGGGCCTTGCCGTCGGGGCCCAGCAAGCGGCCAATGCCGGCACGCCATTCCTGGGTCTTTGCCGCTTCGGCGGCGTCGAGCTGGTAACGGCCGCGACCGGCATGGGTATCGATGATGCGGAAGGCGGCAGGCTTGCGCTTCAGGTAGTCGATCGCCAGGGCAAACACGGCATGCTTCACCACATCGGCAAAGTTGCCCGCATGATAGGCGTGGCGGTAGTTCATGGCCTAGCTGTGACAGGTTCGAGGCCGCCGGCAATGCGCAAGGCCTATTTCATGGTGGGGATCACGAATTCGGCGCCTTCCTTGACCCCTGAAGGCCAGCGCGACGTCACGGTTTTGGTCTTGGTGTAAAAGCGCAGCGAATCGGGCCCGTGCTGGTTCAGGTCGCCGAAGGCGGACCGCTTCCAGCCGCCGAAGGTGTAGTAGGCCAGCGGCACCGGGATCGGCACATTGACGCCCACCATGCCGACATTGACCTTGGCGGCAAAGTCGCGCGCCGCATCGCCGTCGCGGGTGAAGATCGCCACACCATTGCCGTACTCGTGATCGTTGGCGAGCTGCAGGCTCTCCTCGTAGGTCTTGGCACGCACCACCGAGAGAACAGGGCCAAAAATCTCTTCCTTGTAGATGCGCATGTGAGGCCTCACCTGATCGAACAGGCAACCGCCCATATAAAAACCGTTCTCATAGCCCTGCATGCGGAAATTGCGGCCGTCGACGGCCAACGTTGCGCCCTCGTCGATGCCGACAGCGACATAGTCCTTGACCTTTTTGAGGTGTGCCGCCGTCACCAGCGGGCCGAAGTCGGCATCGCTCGAGGTCGAGGGCCCGATCTTCAGACCCTCGACGCGAGGAACCAGTTTCTCAAGCAAGCCCTCGGCTGTGGCCTTGCCCACCGGTACGGCCACGGAGACGGCCATGCAGCGCTCTCCCGCCGAGCCGTAGCCGGCGCCGATCAGCGCGTCCACCGCCTGGTCCATGTCGGCATCGGGCATGACGATCATGTGATTCTTGGCGCCGCCAAAGCACTGCATGCGTTTGCCCTGGGCACAGCCGCGCGCGTAAATGTATTGGGCGACCGGCGTCGAGCCGACGAAACCAACGGCGGCGATGTCGGGATGGTCGAGTATGGCGTCGACGGCCTCCTTGTCGCCATTGACGACATTGAGAATGCCCGGCGGCAGACCCGCCTCCAGCATCAGCTCGGCCAGCATGATCGGCACCCCGGGGTCGCGCTCGGACGGCTTCAGAATGAAGGCATTGCCGCAGGCGATGGCCGGGGCGCATTTCCACAATGGGATCATGGCCGGAAAGTTGAAGGGCGTAATGCCCGCAACGACGCCGAGGGGCTGGCGCATGGAATATAGGTCGATGCCGGGCCCGGCGCCTTCGCTGTATTCGCCTTTCATCAGGTGCGGCACGCCGCAGGAAAACTCGACGACTTCCAGACCACGCTGGATGTCGCCCCTGGCGTCGGCAATGGTCTTGCCGTGCTCACGGGCGAGGCAGTCGGCGAGCTTGTCGTAGTCGCGCTGCGCCAGCTCGAGGAACTTCATCAGCACGCGGGCACGGCGCTGCGGGTTGGTGGCCGCCCACCCCGGCTGCGCGGCTTGCGCATTTGCGACGGCGCTGGCCACCTCGGCGCTGGTGGCCAGGGCGACCTTGCCGCGCACCTCGCCCGTCATCGGCTGAAACACCTCGCCGCTGCGGCCGCTCGTGCCTTTGCTGTGCTTGCCACCGATAAAATGCCCGTACTCGATCATGGGGTCACCCTCCCGGTCCACCAGCACCGGTCCACAAGAGCTATTGAACATGCGCTAACATGGGCTTGCCGGGCGTCGCAAGGGTGGCGGCAGGGCCGGCTTGCGGTGGCGCGCCCGCCCTGGGGCAGGCCGCGCAGATGCGCCGTCAAGGGGCCCCCAGCCGCAAAGCTCAGCCCGTCCCAGGCTGGGACTAAAGTTTAACTTCCGCGCCCGCCGCGGCGTCGACGCGGCATTGCACAGGGCCGGCGGCAACGATACAAGTCCAAAAAAAGCGCCGTTCAAGGCTGCCGGTGCGGATTTCTGGGAGGAGTGTAGAAGCGTGAATGCGACCAGTGCCTCCGCGGCCGTGGCGGCTGGCGGCGAAGACGCGTTCGACACGGTCCCCAAACTCCTCCTCCGCAACGCGACCAAGTATGCCGCTCGGCCGGCTATTCGGCATAAGGATTTCGGCATCTGGCAGACCTGGAGCTGGTCGCAATTGCGCGATGAGGTGCGCGCGCTCAGCATCGGCCTGCGCAAGCTCGACCTCAAGCGCGGCGAGACCGTGGCCATCATCGGCGACAACCGGCCACGCCTTTACGCGACCTTTGCCGCCGTGCAGTGCCTCGGCGCCATCCCGGTCCCGGTCTACCAGGACTCCGTCGCCGAAGAGATGGCCTACGTGCTGGAGCACGCCGAGGTGAAGATCGCCGTCGTCGAGGACCAGGAGCAGGTCGACAAGGTGGTGTCCGTGGCGGATCGACTGCCCAAGCTGAAAAAGATCATCTACGACGACCCACGTGGGCTCAAGACCTACGCTGCCAGCAATCTGCACGCCTTCGCGGACGTGCAACGCCTAGGACGAGAAGAGCTGCAGGCAAATCCGGGCGCGGAGGGATGGTGGCTCGATGAAATCGCCAAGGGGCAGGGCGCCGACGTCAGTGTCGTGCTCTACACCTCCGGCACCACGGGACGGCCCAAGGGCGTGATGCTCACGCATGCCAACATCGTCGTCTCCGCGCGCAACGGCAATACCTTCGACGGCTTCGGTCCTGATGACACGCTGCTCGCCTACCTGCCCATGGCCTGGGTCGGCGATCACCTGTTCTCCTATGGCCAGGCCTATGCCGCGGGCATGTGCGTGTGCTGCCCGGAGAGCCCGGAAACCGTCGTGGAGGATCGTCGCGAAATCGGCCCCACGTATTTTTTTGCGCCGCCGCGCGTGTTTGAGAACCTGCTGACCCAGATCATGGTGCGCATGCAGGATGCCGGGTGGCTGAAGCAGCGCATGTTCAACTATTTTCTGGCGGTGGCACGGCGCAGCGGTGAGGACATCCTGAACGGCAAGCCGGTCGGTCTTGCCGACCGACTGCGCTATCGCCTGGGTGATTTGTTGATCTACGCGCCGCTGCGCAACCGCATGGGCTTTTCACGCACCCGCGTCGCCTATACGGCCGGCGAGGCCATCGGCCCTGAACTGTTTCGCTTCTATCGCGCGCTCGGCATCAACCTGAAGCAGCTCTACGGTCAGACCGAGGCCAGCGTCTACATCACCCTGCAGCCGGATGGCGAAGTCTACTCCGATAGCGTCGGCAAGCCGGGGCTCGACGTTGAAATCAAGATCGCCGACAGCGGCGAGGTGCTGTTTCGGAGCCCCGGCGTTTTCCTGAAGTATTACAAGAACGACGCTGCCACCAGCGCAACCAAAAGCCCGGACGGCTGGGTGCACACCGGGGACGCCGGTTTCTTCGATCAGCGTGGCCACCTCAAGATCATCGATCGGGCCAAGGACGTCGGCCGTCTCAACGGCGGTGCGTTGTTCGCGCCGAAATACCTGGAGAACCGCTTGAAGTTCTATCCAGAAGTGCGCGAGGCGGTCGCCTTCGGGCAGGGGCAGGACTACGCCACGATGTTGATCAACATCGACTTAATTTCGGTCGGCAACTGGGCGGAGCGAAACAGCGTCGCCTATGCCAGCTACCAGGAGCTGGCGGCCCATCCGCAGGTCTGCGACATGGTGCGCCAGCGCGTCGACGAGATGAACAAGACGCTCGCCGAAGAGCCGCAAATGGCCGCTTCCCAGATCCGCCGCTTCCTGATCCTGCACAAGGAGCTGGACGCCGACGACGGCGAGCTGACGCGCACCTTGAAGGTGCGCCGGTCCTATATCGCCGAACGCTATGCAGCGCTGATCAAGGCGCTCTACGACGGTTCTAGCTCCTGCCACGTCGCCACCGAAATGACCTTCGAGGACGGCCGTAAAGGCCTGGTCGAAGGCGACGTGCGCATCATCGACATTGAGCCTTATCCAGCGCGCGCGGCCGAGCCGCTACGGGAGGCCGCCGAATGAAGGCCGATGTGGAGCCCAGACCGGTGGCGCAGGGTCGTGACGCCGTGGCGGTGGGGGAGGTTCTGCTGTCGATCGAGCACGTGTCGCTCTCCTTCGGCGGCGTCAAGGCTTTGCGGGACGTCTCCTTCGACATCCGCAAGGGCGAGATCCGGGCGATCATCGGCCCGAACGGCGCCGGCAAAACCTCGATGCTCAATGTGGTGAACGGCTTTTATCATCCGCAGGAAGGTGTGATCACCTTCAAGGGCAGGCGCCGCCACGATATGCGCCCCTACCTGGCCGCCAGCCAGGGCATCGCCCGCACCTTCCAGAACGTCGCCTTGTTCAAGGGCATGTCGACGCTCGACAACATCATGACCGGGCGCACGCTGAAGATGCGCAGGGGCATCCTCGCCCATCTGCTGCACTGGGGGCCGGCCCAGCGCGAAGAGATACGCCACCGTGAGGCGGTCGAGCAGATCATCGACTTCTTGGAGATTGCACACATCCGCAAGGTGCCCGTCGGCAAGCTGCCGTATGGCCTGCAGAAGCGCGTCGAGCTCGGCCGCGCGCTCGCCATGGAGCCGGAGCTGTTGCTGCTCGATGAGCCGATGGCCGGCATGAACCTGGAGGAGAAGCAGGACATGAGCCGCTTCATCCTGACGGTGAAAGACACCTTCGACACCACCATCGCCCTGATCGAGCACGATATGGGGGTGGTGATGGATCTGTCCGACCGCGTGGTCGTGCTCGACTATGGCCGCAAAATCGCCGACGGCTCGCCGGCGGCGGTGCAGGCCGACCAGGCCGTAATCGACGCCTACCTGGGCGTGGCACATTAGGGAGTAGTTTGGCGTGCTGCTGGCGGGCCAAGTTCTGGAAGTATTGCTCGGCGGCCTGCTGTCGGGTGTGCTCTATTCGCTGGTGGCGCTGGGGTTCGTGTTGATCTTCAAGGCCTCCGGTGTCTTCAACTTCGCCCAGGGTGCCATGGTGCTGTTGGCGGGCCTGGCGCTGGTGCGTTGCCTCGATTACCTCACCCATCACCAGGTCCCGGCCTGGGCGGCGGTGGCCCTGGCGCTCACCTTTGCTGCCGCCATCATGGCGCTCACGGCCTGGCTGGTCGAACGCTTCGTGCTGGGGCCCCTCGTCAACCAGGATGGCCTCACCCTATTCATGTCGACGATCGGCGCCACCTTCGTGCTGGAGGGCGCCTCGCAGATGATCTTCGGTTCTGACGTCTATCCCTTGCGGCTCTTTCCCACCGATGCCTGGATTGTCGGCGACAACATTTTTCCCGGCGGCATTCTGATCAACAAGCTCGATGTCTGGGGCGGCCTGATTGCCGGCGTGCTGGTGGCGGGCCTCGCCATCTTCTTCCAGAACACCAAAACCGGCCGCGCGCTGCGCGCCGTCGCCGACGACCATGCCGCCGCGCAATCCGTCGGTATCCCCATCAGTTGGATCTGGTTCGTGGTCTGGTTGGTTGCCGGCCTGGTCGCCCTGGTCGCCGCCACCGTCTGGGGAACCAAGCTCGGGGTGCAGTTCTCCATCACTTTCCTGGCGCTCAAGGCCCTGCCCGTGCTGATCATCGGCGGCTTTACTTCGGTGCCGGGTGCCATCGTCGGCGGACTGATGGTCGGGGCCGGAGAAAAGCTCGCCGAGATCTACCTTGGCCCGCATATCGGCGGTGGCATCGAATACTGGTTCGCCTATGTGCTGGCGCTCCTGGTGCTGCTGCTGCGGCCCCAGGGTCTGTTCGGCGAACGCATTATCGAGCGCATCTAGGAGACAGACGTGCTTTATCGCGAGGCGGGCCAGTTCAAGAGCACTTATGCGGCCGACATGGCGATCTTTCCGATTCGTCAGGACCGCATCGCCCTCATGCTGTTGCTGGCGTTCGCCTACGTGGGCATCCCGCTGCTTGCCGCCTTCCACATCTGGCCGTTCGGCAGCGACTACCTGTTGCGGGCGATCCTCATTCCCTTTCTCATCCTGGCGCTGGGGACCATCGGCCTCAACATCCTGATGGGCTATTGCGGCCAGATCTCCCTTGGCGCCGGCGCCTTCATGGCCATTGGCGCCTACTCGGCCTACAAGTTTGCCAACGGCGTGCATCTGCCGCTGGCGTGGCTTGGCACCGAAATCTCCATTCCCGCCCTCCCCGTGCTGATGTCGATCTTGCTCGGCGGCTTGATGGCGGCCCTGGTCGGCGTCCTGTTCGGCATTCCAAGCTTGCGCATCAAGGGCCTGTATTTGGCGGTGGCGACGCTCGCCGCGCAGTTTTTCTTTGACTGGGTTTTCATCCGTGTGAAGTGGTTCACAAACTACACGCCGTCCGGATCGGTGACGGCGCCGGAGCTGAAAATCTTCGGTCTCACCTTCAACACCGCCAGCGAACGTTATTTGTTTTGCCTGCTGTTCGTCACCGTCTTTGCGCTGCTGACCAAGAACCTGGTCCGCGGCAACCTCGGCAGGCAGTGGATGGCGATCCGCGACATGGATATCGCCGCCGAGTTGATGGGCATCAGGCCGCTCTATGCCAAGCTGTCGGCCTTCGCCATCTCCTCGTTCGTCGTCGGCGTGGCCGGTGCGCTGTGGGCGTTCGTCTATCTCGGCGCCTGGGAGCCCCTCGCCTTCAATATCGATCGCTCGTTCCAGCTGCTGTTTATGGTCATTATTGGCGGGCTGGGCTCGATCCTGGGGTCCTTCCTCGGCGCCGCGTTCATTCTCATACTGCCCATCATGCTGGACCAGGTGCCGCACGCGCTCGGCATCCCGCTGACGGTCGAAACCGTATCCCTGCTGGTGCTTGTCATCACCGGCGCACTGATCTGCTACCTACTGATCGTCGAGCCCGGCGGCTTTGCCCGGCTGTGGTCGATCGGCAAGGAGAAACTGAGGCTATGGCCCTACCCTTATTGAGCTGATCGAGGGCATGGCCGGACAGTTGAAGGCTAAGCGCGCAGGGCGGAGCGGCGCGCGTGGTAGCGACGAAGCAGGCTCGCAAAGTCCTGGCCGCTGCGCCGGGAGAAAAGGCCGGCCGCCGGCCGGAATGAAGGAGGAAGTTTAATGAACCGCAAAACACTCGCCTTGGCATCGGCGCTCGTCGCAATCGCGGCGATGGCCGAGCCGGCGGCCGCACAGAACGAGCAGTTCTTGCCGTCGCTGGTCTATCGTACCGGTCCCTACGCGCCCAACGGCATTCCGTTTGCCAACGGGGCGGCCGACTACTGGACCCTCCTCAATGAACGCGACGGCGGCATCAACGGCGTCAAGATTGTCTTCGAGGAGTGCGAGACGGGCTATGCCACCGACAAGGGGGTGGAATGCTACGAGCGCTTGAAGGGCAAGGGCCCCACTGGCGCTGGCTATTTCTCGCCGCTGTCGACCGGCATCACCTTCGCTCTCACCGAAAAAGTGCCCACATGACAAACTGCCGCTGCTGACCACCGGCTACGGCCGCTCGGAAAGCCGCGACGGTTCGGTGTTCCCCTGGAACTTCATTGCGCTGGGGAGCTACTGGACGGCGGCCGACATCGCCATCCAGCATATCGCCAAGGAACTCGGCGGCTTCGACAAACTCAAGGGCAAGAAGGTTACCCTGGTCTACCACGACAGCCCCTACGGCAAGGAGCCGATACCGGCACTGGAGGCCAGGGCCAAGCTCAACGGCATTGAGTTCAAGGCCGTCCCCGTCACCCATCCGGGCGTCGAGCAGAAGTCGCAGTGGCTGGCCATTCGCCAGGACCGACCCGACTACGTTCTGCTCTGGGGCTGGGGCGTGATGAACTCGACGGCCATCAAGGAAGCGGCCGCCGTCGCCTATCCGCGCGACAAGATGATCGGCGTGTGGTGGTCGGGGGCCGAGCCTGACGTGACACCTGCCGGCGACCAGGCGGTCGGCTACAAGGCGCTGATGCTGCAGCATCCCGCCGGCAAGTTCCAAGTCCACGAGGATCTGGAAAAGTTCGTCATTAGCAAAGGCAAAGGTGCCGGCAAGGACGACTTTGCGCAGGTGCTCTACAATCGCGGCATCATCAATTCCATGCTGGGCACGGAGGCGATTCGCACCGCACAAAAGAAATTTGGCAACAAGCCTCTGACAGGCGAACAGGTTCGCTGGGGCTTCGAGAACCTTAATCTGAGCGCGGATCGGGTCAAGGAACTCGGCTTCGAAGGCATGCTGAAGCCAATCAAGTTCTCCTGCCAGGACCACCAGGGCGCAGACCAGGCACGTCTGCAGCAATGGGACGGCAAGCAGTGGAAGATTATCTCGGACTTCTACACCGCCGACAACTCGATCCTGTCGCCGATGGTGAAGGAGACGTCGGCCAAGTACGCCAAAGAGAAGAACATCACCCCACGCGACTGTGCGAAAGAAAGCTAACAGGCAGCGACCGCCTCGCCACAGATCGGGAGGCCACTTCGCGGTGGCCTCCCGCACGACCTAACTCGGAGTTGGCTTCTCGTGTCTGATGCGCCTAAACCCGCGGGCTCGGCCGGCCCAGCCAAGCAGGACCAGGCCGTTCTGCTCGGCGTCAAGAATGTCGAGGTTATCTACGACCACGTGATCCTGGTGCTGAAAGGCGTCTCGCTGACGGTGCGACCCGGTAGCATCGTCGCCCTGCTCGGCGCCAATGGAGCCGGCAAGTCCACCACCTTGAAGGCGATTTCCAACTTGATCCGCTCGGAACGCGGCGAAGTCACCAAGGGCTCGATCGAGTTTGCGGGCGAGCGCATCGACCGGCTCAGCCCCAGCGATCTGGTGCGCCGCGGCTGCATCCAAGTCATGGAGGGCCGCCACTGCTTCGGCCACTTGTCGGTCGAGGAGAACCTGCTGACCGGCGCGTTCACGCGCCGCGACGGTCGCCGCGCGATCGCCGCCGATCTTGAGCTTGTGTACCGCTATTTTCCGCGCCTGAAAGAGCGGCGCAGTTCGCTGGCCGGCTATATTTCCGGTGGCGAGCAGCAGATGGTGGCAATCGGCCGCGCGCTGATGTCGCGACCGAAAATGATGCTGCTCGACGAGCCGTCGATGGGACTTGCACCGCAGCTGGTCGAGGAAATTTTCGAAATCGTCAAACGCCTCAATACCGAACAAAACGTGTCGCTGCTGCTGGCCGAGCAGAATACCAACATGGCGCTGAAATACGCGACCTACGGCTACATTCTGGAGAGTGGCCGCGTGGTGATGGATGGGGCGGCGCAGGAATTGCGCGAGAATGAGGACGTCAAGGAATTCTACCTGGGCATCGGTGGCGGCGATCGCAAGAGCTTCCGCAACGTCAAGTCCTACAAGCGTCGCAAGCGTTGGCTGGCTTGATGCCCTGCCGCCGCTCTGGCAGTGTGACCCCGACGTTACCTGCCAGCCGACAGGGATCTTCAGATTGTGACCACCGACCACTTTGACCAGCTCGAAACCCGCGATCCAGAACAGCGCGAACTGGCCCAATTCAACCTGCTTCCCGATCTCATTCGCCACGCGCTCGCCGCTGCACCCGGCTGGGCGGACCACCTCAAGGGCATCGACGCCGGTGCGGTGACCTCACGCGAGGCGCTGGGCAAGGTGCCGGTGCTGCGCAAGAACTCGCTCAAGGACCTGCAGGCCAAGCGCCCTCCCTACGGTGGCTTTGCCACCGCGCCCGCCGGCGCGCTGGCGCGCGTGTTCATGTCGCCGGGACCAATTTTCGAGCCCGAGGGACACGGCGAGGATTGGTGGCGAGCGGCGCGCTCGCTTTATGCGGCCGGCATCCGCAAGGGCGACATCGTGCACAACACCTTCGCCTATCACCTGACGCCAGGAGGCTGGATCCTTGACTCCGGTGCGCGGGCTCTCGGCTGTACCGTGATCGCGGCGGGGCCCGGCAATAGCGAGCAGCAGCTCGAGGCGATCGAACGCCTGAAGCCCACGGCCTACGTCGGCGTTCCGGACTATCTCAAAATCCTGCTCGACAAGGCGAAGGAAGCGCGCAAGGACGCCTCGTCCTTCCGCAAGGCGCTGGTCGGCGGCGGAGCGCTGTTCCCGTCCCTGCGTGCCGAGTACAAGCAGCGCGGTATCAGCACCTATCAGACCTATGCCACCGCCGACCTCGGCATCATCGCCTACGAAAGCCCGGCGCTTGAGGGCATGATCGTGGATGAGGGTGCCATCGTGGAGATCGTGCGGCCTGGGACCGGCGATCCGGTGGCTGCCGGCGAGGTCGGTGAAGTGGTCGTGACCACCTTCAACCGCGACTACCCCATGATCCGCTTCGCCACGGGAGACCTTTCCGCCGTGCTGCCGGGATTGAGCCCCTGCGGGCGCACCAACATGCGCATCAAGGGCTGGCTCGGACGCGCGGATCAGACCACCAAGGTGAAGGGCATGTTCGTGCATCCCGAGCATGTCGCCGAGATCGCCAAGCGCCACGCCGAACTGGGACGGCTGCGGCTGGTGGTGGCACGCGCCGGCGAACAGGACACCATGACCTTGCGGGCCGAAAGTGCCAGCACCGACGGCGCCCTGAAAGGCAAGCTCGCCGAAAGCCTGCAAGCGATCACCAAGCTCAAGGGCGAGGTGGAGCTGGTAACTCCCAACTCGCTCCCCAACGATGGCAAGGTCATCGCCGACGAGCGCACCTATAGCTAGGCAACTCGGCAGCGCGAGGGGCGCTGCCACCGGCGCGGGGGTGCTGGCTTCGACCGCCCCATTTGCGCGCATGTGATGCCGCCCTCGCTGAGGTCATCCAGGCCGCCGCATCGACGCGCTGGGCGCTTCATCCCAAACCACGTCCGCAGACACGGGGGTGCCACGCTGTTCGCAAAGCTGTGGCGTCGTGCCCTGATCAACTCTCGACAGCGGCTGGATAGCACCTGGCTCGGTCGGTTTTGCTCGATAATTCCTTGGGTGAGCATTGCGTCAGGGCTGCAGGTGTGGCGCTCAGGCCCGCACGCCGGCGAGCGGCCGCAGTCGGGCTCGCAGCGCAATGGAGGCCGCAGGCTCGGGGTCTGCGCAGCCTTGGCGGCGAGCACCGATCCGGCTCAGCGCCGGTCGCCGGCCTTCGCCGTCACCTGGGCCGGCATCGACTTGGCTCCGTAGCGCTCCCGGAAAGCCGCCGTCTCGATCTCCTCGAGTTGGATTTCGCCGGCCATCACGCGCGCCTTCCAGGCTTCATGCTCGGCGTGGTGGCCCTGAAACTCTGGCATCACTTTTTTGCCGAACAACTCGAGCAATTCGGCGATGTCCGCATGCGCGTTTTTGCCGGCTTGGTTGAGCAGGATGACTTGATCGATGTGCGAACTCTCGAACTTTGCCAGCTTCTTGCGCAGCGTATCGGGTGAGCCAATGAGACCACCTCTGAGCGCCGCCTCCTGCGCGGCCGGGTTGGCGCGCTTCCAGGCGTTGTACTCATCCCACATGTTGACCGTGCCCGGCGCCGGCCGCTTGCGGTCGCTGGCGGCGCCGTAGAAGCGCAGCGCGAACTGGAAGAAGGTGGCACCGTCCGCTTTTTTGCGCGCTTCCTCGTCGGTCTTCGCGCACATGAAGAAGCTGACCAGGGCAATATTGGGATTGAGCCGATAGTCGGCGAGTTTGGCCAGTCGCTTGGTCATGGCGTTGTAATAGGCATGCACCCAGGCGTGCGCCGCATCAGCGCTGACGAACTGGAAGCCGAGCGCGCCCAACCCGCAGCGTCCCGCGCGCTCGATGGTATCGAGCTGCGAACAGGCCATCCAGAGGGGCGGGTGCGGCTTCTGGATCGGCTTGGGCACGACGTTGCGCAGGGGAATATCAAAATACCTGCCGTGGTGCTCGCAGCCGCCCTCCTTGAACATCGGCAGGATGGCGCGCACGGCCTCCTCGAACACGGCGCGCTTGTCCTCCATGGAGCGGCCGAAGGGCTCAAGTTCGGTGATCGAAGCGCTCTCGCCCATGCCGAATTCGCAGCGCCCGTTGCTCAATAGATCGAGCACCGCCACGCGCTCGGCCACCCGCACGGGATGGCTGGTGGTGAGCTGCAGGATGCCGTGACCGAGGCGGATATTGCGCGTTCTCTGACTGGCGGCGCCAAGGAAGGCCTCCGGCGCCGGACAGTGCGAGTATTCTTCCAGAAAATGGTGTTCCACCATCCAGGCGTAGTCGTAACCCAGCCGGTCGGCCAGCTCCACCTGCGTCAGCGCATCCTGATAGAGCTTGAGCTCGCCGTCCGGTGCCCAGGGTCTCGGCAGCTGCAGCTCGTAGAAGATGCCGAACTTCATCTTTGGACCTCCGTTCGCCTGGCAGAGTCGGAAGATAGCGGAGCCACCTCGATCTACACAACCGGGCTCAGATTGCCGTCGATGTTGATCGCCGTGCCGGTCACATAGGAGCCAGCGTCGGAGGCAAGAAACAACACCATGTTGGCGAACTCCTCGGCCGTGCCGATGCGGCCCATGGGGATCGATTTTCCCATCTCGGCATAAAACGCATCGAGCGTGCGCCCCTTGCTCTCGGCCGCATGCCGCCGCACCCATTGGTCGCTCTCGATGCGCCCGACCAGCACGGCATTCACTAGCACGTTGTGCGGAGCCCCTTCGCCCGCCAAGACTTTGGTCAGCGCCATCCCGGCCGCCCGCGTCACCGCCGTCGGCGCGCCGGTTGCGGGCGGCGCCTTGGCGCCGGTGTTGAGAACATTGATGATGCGACCCCAACGCCGCGCCTTCATGCCCGGAAAGGCCGCTCGACAGAGCCTGATGGCCGCGAACAGCTTGAGATCGATATCGTGCTGCCACAGCTCGTCGGAGATGTCCTCGAAGGGTCCGCGCTGCGAAGTGCCGGCATTGTTGACCAAGACATCGATCTGGCCGAGCCCGTCTTGGGCGGCGGCAAAGGCGGTGCGGCAGCCTTCGGCCGTGCCGACATCGGCCGCCACGGTCACCACTTTGGCGTTGCTTGCCGCCGCGACTTCGGCGCGCGCCTCATCAAGCATAGTCTGGCGCCGCGCTACCAGGGCGACATTGGCGCCGGCGCCGGCGAAATGTTTGGCGATGGCGCGACCGATGCCGAGGCTTCCCCCCGTGATCAGGGCGTTGCGCCCCTTCATGTTGAGCTGCATGGGTTCGTTGTCTCCTCTGCTGTCGTTGCCTCTTTCCGGCGCCGCCGAAAGCTCCGCTAGCCGGCCGGCGCCCTGCGACCCCGTGGCCCTTGCCGCGCCGCTCCGGCCCATGGCCGGATCCAGAGCATTCAATCCAACACTTCCTTGTTGATGACGTTGGCGCGGATCGGATCGCCGTCGAGCACGCTCAGGATATTGCGGGCCGTCTGCAGGCCCATGCGATCGAGCGATTCGTGCGTCACCCCCGCCATGTGCGGAGCACTGATGACATTGGCAAGCTGCAACAGCGGATTGCTGGCCGGGGTCGGCTCCTGTGCGAACACGTCCAAACCCGCGCCGGCGAGCTTGCCCGTCGTCAGCGCCGTGTGCAGGGCAGGTTCGTCGATGATGCCGCCACGCGCGGTATTGACGAGATAGGCGGATGGCTTCATGCGGGCCAGGCGCGCGGCATTGAACATGCCGACCGTCTCCGGTGTCTTGGGGCAATGGATGGTGACGAAATCGACGCGCGGCAGGGCAGCATCGAGGTCTGCCACAGGCTCACAGCCGGCCGCCTTGATCTCGGCCGCCGGCCGATAGGGGTCGTAGACCAGCACCTGCATTTCCATGGCCTGACAGCGTTTGGCGCTGCGCGTGCCGATGCGGCCGAAACCGACGATCAGCACGGTCTTGCCAAAAAGGTCAACCGGCACCGCCGTCAGCCGGCTGTTCCACTTGTCGTTTTGCACCATGGCGTTGAGCTCGGCACCCCGCTTGGCGAGCGCCATCATCATGAACATGGCTTGCTCGGCGACGGACGGCGAATTGGCGGTGCCGGCCACCATCAGCGGAATTTTCTTGGCGGTCAGGGCCGGAACGTCGACGGCATCGAAGCCAACGCCGATCCGCGCCACCACCAGCATCTCGCCGGCCGCCGCGATCTCCTTGGCGCCAAAGGGGGTGGCGCCCAGGGCCACGCCGTTAACCGGGGCCTCACGTTGCAAAAGCGCTGCGAAATCAGCCTGCGAAATCGTGTTCGGAAAACCCAGGATCTCGATATCGCCGCGCTCAGTCAGCAAATTTCGACCGCTCTTGGACATCGATTCCGTGAGCAGCAGCTTTTTCTTGTTGGTCGCCATTTCCGTCCCCTGACCTGATCTTAGACCGGGCAGGATTACACGGCACGATGGCATTTGCCCACGGTGTTTGCGCATTGCAGTTGTGCTGCCCGGAGCGGGCCGGCAGCCCGCCCCATTCCTCGAGAGGGCATGCACAAGGGCGCCGTCCTTGGATAGAGTTGCGCCCGGTTAGCCGTTCACCGGAGGCGCGTGTGCCCACGCACCGTCGAGGTGCTTGCTGAAGCCTGCAAGGAGGCGGGTACGCCGTGCATCGTCGGCGACCCCCGGGGCGAGAGCGTCGAGCTGATGGCGGCCGCACGGCAGCGGGGCAAGCCCGCCTTGCCGGCTGCCGATTTGTCGAGCGGCGTGTGGGTTGTCAGTCGTGCCAGCATCCGACCGGCCGATTGCCCGTGCTGGGCGTAGGCTGCCATCCTGTCGTGCCAAGCCGCGCGTACCCTCGAGACCAACGTGCGGAATGTCCCGCGACCTCGCCGAGGCGCTTTGCCTTCTCGATGATCGCCGCCTCGCGACGAGAACAGCGCTCGGGACATGGCTGCATTCGTCGGACGCCTGAATGCGATTACGCGTGAGACCGGCGCCGCCGTGCCGGTCGTCCGTCACCCTGGCAAGACGACGCCAGGGGCATGCGTGGCAGCACAGTGCTTTTTGCAGCCTGTGATGCGGTGATCAAGATCGCTGCCAACGGCAACATCAGGCAGGTGGTGACTGAAAAGGTCAAGGAAGGTGTGGTTGGGGGAGGAGCGCCGTGCAGGACAGCGATCGACCAGCGCGGTGCGGGGTCGTCTAGCCAATCACAGAGCCCATGTGCACGACGCTCCCAGGTGGCCTTCTACGAGCCTCGCTCCGAGCTAGGCAAATTACTTCTCGGCAATTAGCTTCTCCCAGCTGGTCACCGGCTCAGGGTGCGACAAGATGCGCTCGCATCACCTGCCGACGGCAGAGCAGGCGCAGGTGATTCGAGACGTGCTGGGCATCCGCAAGCGGGTCGAACTCACCCCGCAGGCGCTAGAGCGGCTGCGCGCCCGAACTGCCAGCTGGAATCTTCTGCAGCCCCAGCTAATCGACAAGCCTTCGGCCTAGGACGGCAAGATCTACGTCCCCCGCACCCTTACCCACCCCGGCGGCGCCGGGCAAAATTTCGGGAGAGTCCTGCCACGGCAAAAAGAAAGGGCCCAGGCTGTCCTTTTTGGGAGGAAAGGGCGGACGCCTCGGCCCAGAGCTCGCGGGAAGAGAAAATCACCGTCTGGGATAATTCCGCAAACGTCCATCTCGGGGGACGGTTCCAACCAGGGGAAGGCAGAACTGATGGCTGCGCCCCGTCGCGAAGTTGGAGAAAGCGCTCAGTGTGTAGGGAACATTACCCACGCCTAACATGGTCACGCTGTCAGAAGCGCACGTCGGAACGTAATCCAGATCGGCAAGTTTGCGAGAAAACAGCAAAGGAGTTGTTTCATGAAACTTGCGATAGCAGGACTGCTGGTTGCCATTAGCGCTGGAAGCGCCCTAGCCCAAACGACCAGCCCGGGGACGTCGACCGCTCCGGGTAGCGCAGCCACCGGTACAGCGCCCGGAACCCCGCCCGCCACTGCTGGGGAACGCCCGGGAACGCAGGGAAACGTCCCTGCGACAACGCCAGGCGGGCCGGCTGCTTCCGAGAGCAGCGGACCAGATCCGTCAAGGCCGAGGACGTCTACCAGTCCGGACAAGCAGGATCCGTCGCCTAAATAAGCACGATGTGGCCGCGCGTAGCCACGCGCGGGCCTTCAGCAAAGGGCGACACACGTGGCCGAACGCCCTTTGCTAGCAGGCGGCGCCCAACATGGCGGGATGTTGGGCGCGACTGCCTCTCGCGCGCATTTGGCACGGGCAAAGGGCCACAGCGAGACGGGCGCCCAGCACACGCCCCGCTAAGCTTCTACGCGTTGCCCCGGACGTTCGAGCAAAAGCCACGACTGACGCCTAGGACGCGCAAATCGAAATACGACTCTGCTCTTTGAGGCGGGCCTCGATCTCGCGCGGCGGCACCAGCCAAATCATCAGGGCGCGGCCTGCGGTCATCACCAGCAGCCACAGGAATGATGTCATCCTAGACCCGCCTCCGCCCCGGCAATGGTGCCCGCATGCGCACAGACCGGGGCTGACTGATCCCGGGCAGGGATCAAGTCCGACCCGCCATAAACAGCAATAGGAGGCCGAGGCCCCCAGATCCAATCGTGGATAGCCAGGCACCGAAGTAGAACCTGCGTAGCGATCTGAATTCATCGGCGACCAAGAACAGGCCGAACCGGCTGTTTGCGCGCCCAGCCCGCTCGGCCCAACTGAGCGCCCGCTCTTCCGTTGAATTGATACCTGCCCCGGCTCTAACGCCCACGAGGAGAGTTGCGTACAGCATTGTGAAAAAGCTCATGAGGAACACAAACGCGCAAGCCATGATTGCAAGGGGCAGGAAAGTTAGCTGTTCCATGGTGAGCACAGGTGGCCTCGTCGACGACGTCCGTCACACCCTTCTGCGTGTCTTCAGGAGCCGATCAATGCATTCGCCTCTGCCCAGGCCGAGCAGGCGCGTCTCTTCGAAGCGCGCACCCATCCAAAGCCAAACGGTGACTGTGAAGGGTTCCATCTAAGCCGGCTTCCGCCCTAGCGTCTCTCCGCAGGTCGCGCACGGGCCTAGTGGTTTCACGCCCGGCGGTCGGCTCCAGACCGGCGCAGGCCTTCCCTCGACGAAGCACCAGGCGCGGCCTTGTGGCGGCGCCACCAACTTCGCTGCCACCTTGCATTCGTCCAGGCCCAAGCCCGGCGTGCGCGTCTCGCCATAGTCCCACGACCACGGCTCACCGGACGCAGCCCAGAGAAGCACGACCAGAGTGAAGGTCTCCATGCTCGAAACTCTAGCCGACAAATTCGACAAAACAGCGCCCACCATCGTGACGTTGACCGATGCCACCGAGTGTGAACTCAAACTGGCGCAGTGCCCGCGGCAGAGTATTCGCTCCAAACCTTATCTCGCCTGGTTGAGGCAAGCCGGCTGGCATCTGGCCATCCAGCGTCCCCGCCATGGTGCCGGTCCCGTCAACATCGTCATCGCCGCCGGCCGCCCCAATCGGCGCCCGGCGTGATGTGGACAATCTCGGGAAAGCGGTGCTGGATCTCCTGACTGCACACCAGGTGATCGTGTCGGTTACGTCACGCCGGGATGCAGCGGTTACACCCGGCCGGGTGCAGCTTGCCGTGGCGGCGGCCCAGCCGGCAGAAGTCCAGGTCGAGTCACAACTAGAAAAGGGCTCTGGCTACGCGGAAGCCTATGAAGAGACTGCGAAAGCCGGGTGCGCGGGCGTCGCGGCTGACCGAACGGAGATACCCAGCAGTCTGCAACCCATTCCCCCACATTGCCGTGCATGTCGTGAAGGCGGAACCTGTTGGCTGGGAACGAACCGACCTCGGCGGTTGCGCCAGCGCTGTACGGTGCCCCTTCGGAAAACCTAGCCTGCTCACCGGTAATCTTGTCGCCAAAGGCATAATTCGTAGTCGTGCTTGCACGTGCCGCGTACTCACATTCTGCTGCAGTCAGGAGCCGATAGGTCTTCCCCGTGTGCCGCGACAGCCACTCGACGTAGTCTCTTGCGTCGTCCCACGACACGTTGATCACAGGCCGCCTACCTTTGCCCATGCCCATGTCGGTGGGACTTCTTGTTGTTTGAGCAGCCGCCACCTGCCGAGCAAGCCTCCCATTCGGCAAATGTGACCTCAAATTTCTCAACCGCGAAGGGCCTGGAGATCTTTACTCTGTGCTGTGGCTGCACTCTGTGCTGTGGCTGCTCCGACGAAAAGAAGGCGTCGGCAGGACGAACTTGAAATTCGTGACCACGCCAACATGCGCGCCGAAAAGCTATGGCGAATGGAGTTGCCTAGGTGGGATCCACCCGTCCTGAAGGCTGCCCTCGAGGACCTGGCGCACGCCGATCACCGCACCGTCGCGAGCTGTGTCGAGCTGCTGCTTGAGACGCCAAGAAGAGGAAAGGCAAGCGGCGATGACCTAGGGCCAATGGGTTTTGCTGATCACCACGGGCATCCCGATCGTTCTGCTGATCGCGGGTCTCCATAGTTCTGGCCGCGACAACCACGAAGATTTCATTCGCAATGGCTGGAAAGGTCTTCCGCGAGCACATTCGGCCGGAACTTAAGGACCGGACCGGCAGCCAGCCCCGCTTTGCAAAGGACGAAGGAGGTGGCATCGCCAAACTTGGCTTAGATCATCGTTCAGCTAGATAGCGATTAACGGATACCATGACCTGCTCGATCTCAGCAGGGGCGCACGCGCTCCAGCGCTATTCGAGGTGGGTCTGGCTAACATTGCTTCCACGCTGGGTCAGTTTTTTTGATCTTTGATGAAACATCACGGGCGTCGCCTTTTCTCGCGCGCTAGCCAAGGTCGCCCGGACATGCAACATCCTGTTGCGGGTTTCTTCGGGTTCAAACTGAGTGATCAGGCGCTGCGGACACTCCGCTGTAGCGGGGTGCATTCTCTAGCCCGGACAACTCCCCGAGGAAGAAAAGCGCCCCAGGTAAACTTGGGGCGCAGGCTGCTGAAACTCCAGGCGCTGTTGGCGCTGCCCGGAGCGCTTCCCCCAGCAGCAGAATTTTATGTGAGCTGACTGAATGTTAGCAGAGCGCGCCAAAATTGCATGTTACAAAACTGAACGCAAAAAAGACCCGCTCTCCTACTGGGCGCGGTCTCAAAGATTGTACGATAACGAACAATCGACGACGCCCGGCGACTCGACTGTATCGGATGCCGAGCGCAAGCCCCCAAATGGGTCATCAGTATGAATGCGCTTTTTTTATTCTGTCGAATGCCTTTCCCTGCGCACGGATTGAGCGTCGGCCTTCTCGGAAAATCCGCTAACAGAGGTCCTTGAGACCTGCCGCGCCGGGCCCTGACACTCCCGCACTTGACCCCACAGGCGAGGTCGGCCTCATCGGTCCGACCCCGTAGTCTCCGCCTTGCCCTTCACCATACCGCGGCGGATCACCGGCGTGTAGCGATCGCCATCGCCGCGGGCCACCGCCTCCTCGAACACCTCGTGCATCAGCTCGGCGCAGCGCGCATCGATGCCGTTCTCCTTGGCAAGCTCGCGCGCATAGGAAAGATCCTTGATGGCGTAGCGCACAGAAAACGCCTGTTCCGGGTAGTCATGGGGCACCATGTGCTTCAAGCCGTGGTTCCTCAGCACGAAACTGTCGGCCGAGCCCTTCGACATGGTCTCGAAGAGCAGCCTGCCATCGACACCCGCGGCCTCGGCGATGGAGATGGCTTCGGCGATGGCCATGGTGGTCTCGAACACGACCATGTTGTTCATTACTTTGACGACCTGACCAGCGCCGACCCCGCCGCACAGCGTAATCTCCGTGCCCATGGTGGCCAGGATAGGTTTCAGGCGGGCGAACACAGCCTCGCTGCTGCCGACCATGATCGAAAGCGTGCCGTCAACCGCTGCACGCCGCGTGCGAGCGACCGGCGCGTCGGCGAAGTCGACGCCCTTGGCCTGAAACGCGGGTGCCAGCTCTCGCATCAGCCGCGGTGGCGCCGTCGACATGTCGACCACCGTTTGGCCCATGCGGACGAGCTCGAGGAGGCCACCAGGTCCGCGCGTCACGGCCTCGACCTCCTTGCCTCCGGGCAGGCACATCAACACCACTTCTGCCTCGCCGACGGCATCTGCGAGGGAGGTAGCTGAGGTGACGGCGTCAGCCTTTAACCGCTCCATAGGCTCCTGCCGCGTGTCGTAGCCTACTACCCTCCAGCTGCCCTTCCGGGCCAAGTTCCGGCACATGGCCTCGCCCATCACACCGAGCCCGATGAAGCCGACCGTCTTGATGTCCATGGAATGCTCCTGCCTGAGACTGCACGCGCGAGGGGCTTGGCAGCCATTGGGACAATTCGGGCCTAATCGCAACGAGGCGCAAATAATAAATGCATATCCCTGCAGGATAATCCGCATACCGTATGAAAATTTCGCCGTAGTGTTGGTCGCGCACAAACATCAATCCGCTTAGCACTGCTTTGCTCCCCCAAAAGCAGCGGCCCGCTTCCTGATCACACGACAGATCGTCAGCCCTTGCCGCCTGGAATTCTGCCGTCCGGCCAGCGCTGACGTTCGTAGGCCTCCTCTGGGCTGTTCTCTGTGCCGCCCATGAGCGTGTCGGCGCGCTCCATAAGCAGGCCGTGCATGCGGTCGGTCACGTCAGCAAGATGCGATACCGCTGCGCTAGGATTGGCGCCGCGCGCAGGCGCTTTCTTCGCAGCCGTCGGCATAGCGAGAGACTCCGGCTGCTCGGGTCGTGGCCGGGACCGTCGGCGATTCGCGCCGGCAATGGGCCCGGGTATCACCGCTTTACCCGGCAACGACCAGCGCCACCCAAGGGGTGCATCTGCACGGCGCTAGACGCGGGAACCTACGTCTGCGACGATCCCTCGCACCAATGCTTCCCAGGTGCTTCCCACGCGCCTCCCATGGGAAGCATTCCCGTCAGCGGAGATCCGTTCCGCCTGGTGTTCTTGCCTGCTTCCCAGCCGGCAAAAACGGGAGGTAATGTACGCGTGGCGGCCCTGGTCAGAATTACAGCCACTCTCGGCTTTCACGAGGAAAATCAATGGCTACGACCGTCGAGGTGCTCGCCCAAGCCTTCAAGGAGGCGGGGACGCCGTTCATCGTCGGCCACCCCGGGGGCGAGAGCGTCGAGCTGATGGAGGCGGCGCGGCAGCGGGGCATGCGCTTCCTGTTGATGAAGCAGGAGGTGGCGGGCGCCATGCTGGCGGCGACCTGGGGCGAAATCACCGGCAGCCCCGGCGTTTGCCTCTCCACCCGCGGGCCTGGCGCCGCCAATATGGTCAACGGTGTCGCGCACGCGCTCCTCGATCGCGCACCGCTGATCGCCATAACCGATGCCTACTCACGGCCGACCTTTGAAACCGGCCTGCGCCAGCGCATCGACCAGAAGGCGCTGTATGCGCCATTGGTCAAGTGGAGCACCACCATCGACGCCCGCACCGTCAGCCAGCAGCTGCGGCGTGCCATGCGCACCGCCACCGGCGCGCCGCCGGGGCCGGTGCACTTTGAGCTGCCGCAAAGCGAAACCACCCGCGAGGCCGGCACCGACATCGCCCACCCTCCCCTGCGCCCGCACCTTGTCTGGCCTCGGCCTGAGCGGTCGGACCTCAAGCCCGTGCTCGAAAGCATCAGCCGCGCCAAGCGGCCGATCCTGATCGCCGGCCTGGGTGTCTACTGGGCGCAGGCGTCGGCCGCGTTCGTGCGCTTTGCCGAGCGTCTCGGCGCGCCGGTGCTGACGACCTCGAAGTGCAAGGGCGTCATTGCCGAGGACCACCCCTTGCGTGCCGGCTGCATCATCGGCGGTCTGATCGAACGCAATCTCGTCAATCAATCGGACCTCATCATCACGGTGGGCCTCGATGCCGTCGAACTGCAGCCCAAGCCCTGGCCGTACCGGCTGCCGGTCTTGTCCTTGTCCGGCGTGCCTTCGCTGGATGCCCTGGTGCCCGCCGATCCGGAAGTCGTCGCCGAACTTGGCGCGCTGCTGGCGGCGCTCGCCGAGTGGGCGCCGGAGCGGGCGAGCTGGGGCGAACAGGCGGCCCGCAGCTTCCGCCAAGCGGTGAGCGCGGCGCTCGACACACCGAGCCGCGGCCTCTCCCCACAACGCACGGTCGAGGTCGCCCGCGCCGTGCTACCGCGCGAGACCATCGCCACCTGCGATGCGGGTGCCAGCCGGCTGCTGGTGGTGCAAAAATGGCAGGCTTACGGTCCGCGCGAGTTCCTCACCTCCAACGGCCTCGGATCGATGGGCTATGCGGTTCCCGCCGCCATGGGCGCGCGGCTGGCGCATCCCAACCGGCCCATCGTGGCGTTTTGTGGCGACGGCGGTTTCCTGATGGCCGTCGCCGAGCTGCAAACCGCCCAACGCGAGCAGCTGCCGATCATTGTACTCGTGTTCGACGACGAGGAGATCGGCCTCATTCGCATCAAGCAGGAAATCAAGGGCATTCCGCGCAACGGCGTGAAGCTTGGCGGGGTCGACTGGGAAAAGCTCGCCGCCGCCTTCGGCGCCGATGCCGCCGTGGTGGAGCGCGAACAGGCCCTCGGCGATGCGCTCAAGGCCGCAATCTCCTCGGGCCGCACGACGCTGATTGCCGCCCGCATCGATGCTTCGGGCTACGTCGATCAGTTTAATGCCCTGCGCGAGCTGTGACCGACCTGGAGACGATGAGAGGAGCAAAAATGTCCGCCAAGAAGCGACAGACTGTGTTTGGCATCGCCATGCGCAATTTCACCAAATATCCGGAAATGCCGGATGCCCGCGCGCTGATCGACTATGGCGTGCGCATGGAGGAACTGGGCTACGAGTCGGTGTGGGCCTGGGACCACATCCTGCTCGGCGTCGATCCGTGCTTCCCGATCCACGAGGCCCTGGCGCTGTTGACGGCGGTCGCCGCCCGCACCACCACCATCAAGGTCGGCACAGGTATCTTGGTGATGCCGGTGCGCAACCCGGTGATCCTCGCCAAGGAGCTCGCCACCATCGACCACATCTCCAACGGGCGGCTGCTGGTGGGTGCGGCGGTGGGTTGGTACAAGCGCGAATTCGACTCGCTCGGGGCGGATTTTCACAAGCGCGGCAAGAGCATGGATCAGTACCTGGAGATCATCAGCCGGCTCTGGACGGAAGACAAGGTCGACGGCGAGTACCCACCCTATCAACTGCGCGGGGCGGTGCTCTATCCCAAGCCCGTGCAGAAGCCGCGCCCACCGCTGCTGATAGGCGGCTACGTTGATGCCGTGCTGAAGCGCGCCGGCAGCAAGGGAGACGGCTGGCTCACCTACTACTATACGGCGGAAAGCTTTGCGCGCGGTTGGCAGAAGGTCAGGGATTTTGCCGCCGCGGCCGGCCGCGATCCCGAAGAGCTGAGTTCGACCAACCAGCTGCCGATCTGTATCGGCCCGCGCGCCAAGATCGAGGCACCCATGAAGCATTGGCTGCAAACCGAGTGGGACTACGCCTCGTGGTCCGAATCGACCATGGACAGCGCCATCATGGGGACGGTGGAGGAGTGCGTGGAGCAGCTCGAGGCGCACCTTGCGACCGGCGTCGACCGCATCATCTTTGTTCCCTACAAATACGAGCAGGAGCAGGTGGAAGCCGTGGCCAAGGAGATTATCCCGCGCCTCAAAAAAAGCCTGGCCTAAAAGGTGGGCAAACCGCCCCGACGGCGAGCTTGTGAGGCCATCGGCGCCCGCCTAAGCTTGCGGCAGAGTATGACCTTCAGCACTTCCTTGAGCAGATGGAGACGCCAATGACTTCCCGCACTCTGAGTTGGATCGCCGGCCTTGCGGTCGCGCTCATGGCCGGGCCCGCCGCGGCGCAGGACACCATCAAGATCGGCGTGACGCAGCCGCTCACCGGCGCCTTCGCCGCGTCCGGCAACTACGTGGCACAGGGTGCCAGGATCGCCGAGGAGGAAATCAACAAGGCCGGTGGCGTGCTCGGCAAAAAGCTGCAGCTATTGATCGAGGACAATAAATCCAATCCGACCGAAGCGGTCGCGACCGCGGAGAAGCTGATCAACAGCGACAAGGTGCCGGTGCTGATGGGCGCCTGGAGCTCGACCTTGACGCTGGCGGTGATGCCGAAACTCGAGGAGTACAAGGTGCCGATGCTGGTGGAGACCTCCTCATCGGGAAAGATCACCACCTCGGGCAATCCCTACATCTTCCGCATCAGTCCGACGTCGGAGATGGAAGCCAAGGCCTTTGCGCCCCTGTTCAAGAAAATGAACATCAAGAAGGCCGACTTCCTGGCCACCAACAACGATTTCGGTCTCGGCGCCTCGAAGGAATTCAGCCAGGCCGCCAAGGACAACGGTGTTGAAGTCGGCGTGATGGAGACGATGGACCCCAAGGCCACCGACTTTTCGGCGCAGCTCGCCAAAATCAAGGCCTCCGGCGGCGACACGCTGTTCGTGACGACCGCGGTTGAGCAGATCACCTTGATCCTGAAGCAGGCCAAGGATCAACAGCTCTCGCAACGTATTATCACCACGGGTGGCTCCAATTCCCCCGACCAGCTGATCGCCCAGGCGGGCGATGCGGCCAACGGCTCCTCCCATCTCGTGTTCTTTACGCCCTGGTTCCCCGAGGCGGTCAAGAACCCCGAAATCGCCAAGACCTTCGTCGCCCTCTGGAACGAAAAAAAGCACAACGTCGGCGGCTTGACCGAGGGCTTCCGTGGTTGGGACGGCCTCAACGTGATCGCCGCGGCAATCAAGGCCGCAGGCAAGGCGGAGCCGGAGGCCATCAGCAAGGCCTTGTGGGATGTCAAGGTGAAAGGCATCAACGGTGACATCAGCTTTATCAAGCAGGGGCCCGCGGGCAAGGAAAGCGCCCAAAACGTGCCGAGCGTCTATCTCGTCAAGATCGACAACGGCAAGGTGATCAGGCAGTAGCGCGTCGGCCGCCGACCGGCGTTGTTGCCGACGACCGGGCCGCGGCGCGGCGCCGGCAGCGGGGCGGGTCGGCTGCCATGTGTCCTAAAGTGAGCGAGAGCGCGCGCGCGCGCGCGCGCGCCCCGTGTTCGCCACGGGGCCTCGACCCCCGCCACACCCGCAACGGGCCTTATCAAACGTGGATCAGCTGCTGCAGCACATGCTCAATGCCTTGATCCTGGGGGGCACGTACGCCCTCCTGGGCATCGGCCTGACGCTGATCTTCGGCATCATGCGGGTGGTGAACTTCACGCACGGCGAGCTCTACGCCTTCGGCGCCTACATGATGTACATGTGGGTGATGCTCGCCGGCATGAACTTCTATCTCGCCCTGGTGCTGGCCGTGCTGCTCGGCATGCTGCTGGGCGGGCTCATCGAGCTGGTGCTGCTCCGGCGCCTGCGCGGGGCCGACATCGACACCACCATGCTGGTGATGATCGGCGCCTGGATCGCGCTGCAGAACCTGGAACAGCTGGCCTGGTCGGGGGTCGCCAAGTCGATCAGCTCGCCGTTTCCCTCCTCGCCCCTGGTGCTCGGGCCGATTTCCGTATCGTGGAACCGGCTGTTCGTGTTCGTTGTCGCCTCGGCCCTGATCGTTGCCACCTACGCGCTGATCAATCGCAGCAAGCTCGGCAAGGCCATGCGGGCAACCTTTCAGGATCGTGAGACGGCGGCGCTGATGGGAATCGAGATCGGCAGCATTCACACGGCAACTTTCGCCCTCGGCTCGGGCCTCGCCGCCGCCGCGGGTGCCCTGTTGGGGCCGGTGTTCGTCGCCTATCCGACCATGGGCGACCTGGCCTCGCTCAAGGCCTTCGCCATCGTCATTCTCGGCGGCCTGGGCAGCATCCCCGGCGCCACCGCTGGCGGCTTCATCCTTGCCTTCATGGAGGAGCTGGGCGCCGGCTACATTTCCTCCGGTTTCCGTGACGGCATGGGCTTCCTGCTGATCATCGTCATTTTGCTGGTGAAGCCGACGGGACTGTTCGCGCGCCGGGAGCGAATCGGGTGAAGCGAGTGCTGACGCTAGCCTGGTTGGCGGTGCTGTTGTCCGTGCCGCTGTGGCTGTCGAGCCTTTATGTGCTCCACATTCTGATCATGACCGGCATCTTCATCATCGCTGCCATGAGCCTGAATTTGCTGCTCGGCTACACCGGCCAGCTCAGCCTCGGTCACGTCGCCTTCTTCGGCATCGGCGCCTACACCTCGAGCCTGGTGTCGTTGGGCTTTGAGGTGCACCTGCTGCCGGCCTGGCGGGTGGCGCTCGAGCCCAAGCCGGTCTGGCTCGGCATGCTGTGCGGCATTGCCGCGGCGGCCGTGTGCGGATGGGTGATCGGCAAGGTGTCCTTCAAGGTCCGCGGCGCCTATTTCGTCATCGTCACGGTGAGCTTCGCCGAGGTGATCCGTCTGGTGGCGCTGAATTGGGTCGAGCTGACGCAAGGCCCGATGGCGCTCAACAACATTCCGGTGCTGCGGCTCGGCATTCCGGGCTGGTTCGAGTTCGCCTTTCTGCGCAAGCCGGCCAACTACTACCTTGTGCTGATGGTGGGGATTGTCGCCTATGTCTTGATCCGGCGGCTGGTCAATTCGCGCGCCGGCCGCGCCATGATAGCCCTGCGGGAAAATGAGCCGCTGGCGGCTTCCGTCGGCATCGACGTGACGGCCTATCTCGTGCTCGCCACATTCGTATCGGCCGGCATCGCCGGCGCTGCCGGGGCGCTCTATGCCCACTACGTGCGCATCGTCGACCCCGATGTCTTCTCCTTTATCTATACGGTGACGATGGTGATCATGGTGATCAGCGGCGGCAAGGGCACGCTGACCGGGCCCATTGTCGGCGGGCTGATCTTCGGCCTGCTACCGGAAACCCTGCGCGCGTTCAGCATTCCGCCGGAGATCCAGTGGGTGCTCTATGGCGTGCTGATGATCCTCGTCGTCTACTTCCTGCCCGAGGGCATCGTGCCGGCCCTGCGCAGCTGGTGGCAGGGACGCGGCGAGCCGCAGGCCCAGCCGCCTGCGGCCGCGGCCAAGTCCGAGGCCTCCGCATGACGGCGCAACCGGCAATCGAGCTTGCCGTCGCAGGGCTGACGATCCGCTTCGGCGGCTTGACCGCCGTGGACCAGATGTCGTTCGAGGTGCGGCAGGGAGAGGTCCTGTCCCTGATCGGGCCGAACGGCGCCGGCAAGACCTCGGCCTTCAACGCCATCACGGGCTACATTGCGCCAGCGGCCGGCGCGGTGAGCTACCGCGGTGTCCGGCTCACCGGCCGAAAACCCAACGAAATTGCGCAACTTGGCGTGGTGCGCACCTTCCAGAAAACCAGCGTGTTTGGCGGCTTGAGCGTGCTCGACAATGTGCTGGTCGGGCTGCATTTGCGCTCCAAGCAGCAGCCGCTGGCGATCCTCTTGGGCGCCGGCAGCGTCGCTCGCGAAGAGACCGCTCTCAGCGCCGAGGCGGACAGCACCTTGCAATTCATCGGCCTGGCGGCGCGCGCCGGCCAGCTGGCCTCATCGCTGCCCTACGGCGAACTGCGGCTCTTGGAAGTGGCCATCGCCCTGGCGGCGAAACCCAAACTGCTGCTGTTGGACGAGCCCGTCTGCGGCCTCAATCCGGCCGAGACCGCAAGCTTCATGCAGCTCCTGGCCCGCATCCGCGCGCGCGGCATCACCGTTCTGCTGGTCGAGCACGACATGAAGATGGTGATGGGGGTCTCCGACCGTATCGTCTGCCTCAATCAGGGCCGCATCATTGCCGACGGCACGCCCGAGGCGATCCGCAACAACGCCGAAGTGGTGCGTGCCTATCTGGGCACGCACCGGGCAGGCGCGGCGCGATAGGCAGGAGCGGCGGCCCAGCAACGCCGGCCCCCAACGCGCCCTCTGCGCCTTGGCGGTGGCGGGGCTCAGCGCCAGCCGCCCGCGCGGCGCCAGGCTGTGGATGGCGTCTTCTGCCGTGACGGTGCGCTGGTGTCAGCTCAGTTCGCAAATCTTGAAAGGCAGGCCCCCCTTGGGGGTCAGCGTCACCGTCGCATTGATGCCGGGCGGTTCGGGGCCAACGTATTCGGGCCGGAAACGACGCAGCAGAATGGACAAGGCCAGCGTGTTCTCGACCTGGCTCATCGCCCCGCCGATACAGGCGCGCTTGCCGCCGCCGAACGGCAGGTAGGTGTAGGGGATGCGTTTTTTGGCGGCGTCGCCGAGCCAGCGCTCGGGCTGGAAGGCCTCGGGATCGGGCCAATACTTGGCGCTGTGATGGGCACCGTAGGCAAACAGCGCCACCTTGTCGCCGACGCGAATCTCCTTGCCATCGATGACGTCGGCCTTGGCGGCGACGCGCATCAGCATCCAGATCGGCGGGTAGAGCCGCATGGTCTCCTGGATCACGGCGCGCGTGTAGGCCAGCGCCGAATAGTCGGCCGCGGTCGGTTCGCGATCGCCGCAGACGAGTTCGCCTTCCTTGCGGATGCGCTCGGCGGCGGCTGGGCTTTTGGCGGTTTCATACAGCGCCCAGGCCAAGGTCAGCGCCGTCGTCTCCGTGCCGGCCCAGAGGTACTGCTTGATCTCGTCGATCGCCTGCTGCTGATCGAACTCCGGGATCGACGGATCCGCGACCGCGGCTTCGATCATCTTCAAGAGGGTGCGTTCACGCGCCTCGCGTGGATCGGCGGTGAAAACCTCGGGCGGCACGTCGGCCCAAACCTCCATGGCCTTGGCGGCGTCTTCCTCGGTGATTTCGAATTC
The DNA here is from genome assembly GCA_963820375.1 of uncultured Alphaproteobacteria bacterium. GTDB lineage: Bacteria > Pseudomonadota > Alphaproteobacteria > Rhizobiales > Hyphomicrobiaceae > AWTP1-13. Next base: position 260,322 of record CAWFZX010000019.1, read on the forward strand.
CTCGCCGGCCACCTTTTTCAGGCGGATCGACTTGTGTTTCATCACATCGGTATAGGTCTTCACGCACTTGAAGACGAAATGCGGGTTGAAGGGCATCTCCCGGTCGAACAGCGCCTTGCAGATCATGTCTGCGGCCAGCGTCCAGGTCTGCTCGACCATCTCGACCGTCTCGCCGCTCTGGGCGAGCTTGGCCCAGTTTTGCATTTTGCTGCGAATGGCGGCGAGGAAGTAGGGAATGTATTCGGCGAACATGTCCGGGTGGAACGCCGGTTGCTGCGGCATGCGAATCTTCTGCCAGAGCACGCCGTCATGCGTGATCATGGACTTGCCGAAGATCGGCTTGAGCCCATCGAAATACTTGATGTAGTCGTCGGCCTTGGTGACCAAGACGCGCTTGAAATGCTCCGGCGCCGTCAGCAGCACGACGCGCTGGCTTGCCATGTTGACCGGGATGACGCCGCCGTAGCGCTCCGCCATCTGCATGAGGATCGTCAGCGGGTTGTTCGGCCCCTTGAGCAGGGGGGTCAGCTTGAACCAGACCGAGGCTTCTTCGCCGAGCTGGTGGATGTGCGATTGAGCGGCAGTCATCTCATTGCGCTCCGGAGGCGGACGGCACCCCGTAGGTAAGTGTGCGTGCAGTCGGCGTCGCTCAGCCTCGGGCCGCTTGCCTCCCCTCTCCCTTAAAAGTCTGGGATTTGGGGGTTCGTACCACCAACAATTAAACTCTGTCCAGGTTCGGCGCTGCGGCCAATGTTCTTTTCATTAACGGGTGTGGCCACGATAATCATTAACGACTGTGGCCACGATTAACCAAACGCGGGGGTTGCGGGCGGCGCGCCCTCCGCCGGGCTGGCCCCCAGCACGCGGACGCGCCCCTCGGACAGCGTCGCTCGACCCGAAGCGACGAGCGCCAAGGCCTGTGGATAGAGCTGGTGTTCGGCGCGCAGGATCCTGGCGGCAAGCGATTGGGCGCTGTCGCCCTCATGCACGGGCACCGCGGCCTGAGCGATGATGGGCCCACTGTCGAGGTCCTCGGTGACAAAGTGCACCGTGCAGCCGGAGATCTTGACCCCGGCGTCAAGCGCCTGCTGCTGGGGGTGCAAGCCTTTGAAGGCCGGCAGCAGGGAGGGGTGGATGTTGAGCTGCCGTCCCTGCCATTTGCGCACGAAGCCGGCGCTTTGGATGCGCATGAACCCGGCCAAGGCGACCACGTCAACGCCGGCCTTGGCCAGCACCTGATCGATGGCCTCGTCGAAGGCCTCCCGTGAGGCAAAGTCGCGATGATCGATCAGCGTCGCCGGCAGGCCCTGCGCCCGGGCCCAGGCATAGCCCGCCGCCTCGGGCCGGCTGGAGACGACGGCAACGATTTCGGCGGGGTAGTCGGGCGCCCGCGCCGCCTCGATCAGCGCCATCATGTTGGAGCCGCGGCCGGAAATCAGGATGGCGACCCGCTTTTTCGGGCTCATCGGCCCGCCCCCAACTGGCCCGAGTAGCGCACGGCCTCGGCCGCGCCCTTGCCTTTGGCGGGCGCCAGGATGCCGCGGCCCGGTTCGACGGCGCCGATCAGCACCGGCGCTTCGCCGGCGGCCGTGAGCGCGGCCATGACCGGCGCCATCCCCGCTTGGGCAACCACGGCCACCATGCCGATGCCGCAGTTGAAGGTGCGCAGCATCTCGCCATCCTCAAGCCTGCCGGCCTGCTGGAGCCAGCCGAACACAGCAGGCATTTGCCAAGCGCCAAGGTCAATGTGGGCGGCCAATTTGGCCGGCAAGATGCGGGGCAGATTTTCCGACAGCCCCCCGCCGGTGATGTGCGACAGGCCCTTGATCGCCGTCGTCGCACGCAGGGCGCTAAGGACGGACTTGACGTAGATGCGCGTGGGCAGCAGCAGCGCCGACCCCAGCGAGGTTGCCGCCGCGAAGGGCGCGGGAGCCTCCCAGGCCAGGCCCGCCTCCGCCACCAGGCGGCGGACCAGCGAATAGCCGTTGGAGTGCACCCCCGACGAGGTGAGCCCGATCAGCTGATCGCCCGGCTCGATATCTGAGCGCGGCAGCAGCTGGCCACGCTCAACGGCACCCACGCAAAAACCGGCAAGGTCATAGTCCTTCTCGGCGTAGAGCCCGGGCATCTCCGCCGTCTCGCCGCCGATCAAGGCACAGCCGGCCAGCTGGCAGCCGTCGGCGATGCCGGCGATCACCGAGCGGGCGGTCTCCACGTCGAGCTTGCCGGCGGCAAAATAGTCGAGGAAGAACAGGGGCTCGGCCCCCTGCGCCAGAACATCGTTCACGCACATGGCCACCAGATCGATGCCGATGCTGGCGTGCTGGCCCATGGCGATCGCGATTTTGAGCTTGGTGCCGACGCCATCGTTGGCAGCCACCAGGAGGGGGTCGCGAAAGCCGGCGCCTTTGAGATCGAAGATGGCGCCAAAACCACCCAGCAGCGCGTCGGCGCCGGGGCGCAAGGTGGCCTTGGCCAAGGGCTTGATGGCTTCGACGACGGCATTGCCAACATCGATGTCGACCCCGGCCTCGCGGTAGGACAGGGGAGGGTGATTGTGCCGACGGCCTGGCATGCGTTGCAAGCTTTTGCCCTAATGCCTCACGGATTGTGCGGCATAGCAGACCCGTGCCGTTCGCGGTAGACTCCCGCACCGGGACGCTGGGGACGACGGTCGGCTCAGGGAAAGCAAAGATTTTGATAGGCAACACAGCAAAGCGGGTCCGCCGGTCGACCCTGGGCTTGACCGTTTGCAGCGCCATGTTGGCCGCAGGCCTCACCCCCGGTCCACCGCTGGCGGCGGCCGAATCGGTATTCACGGTCGGCAATTACCCAGTGGAGGCGCGGGCCGATAATGCCGTCGCCGCCAAGGATCGGGCTCTCAACGAGGGCCAGCAGGCCGCCTTTCGCTCGCTTTTGCGCCGCCTGGTGCCGGTGACGGCCTTTGCGCGCCTCAAGCAGCTCTCCACGGTGCGCGCCGGCGATCTCGTCGAGGGCGTCAAGGTGCGCTCGGAGCGCAATTCGGCCACCGACTATATTGCCAATCTCGACTTCTCCTTCCAATCGAAGGCCGTGCGCGACCTGCTGCGGCGTGAGGGCATCCCCTTCAGCGACGAGCAGGCCCCCGTGGTCAGCGTCATTCCGCTCTGGCGTGCGTCGGGCGGGACGGCCAAGGCCGATGCCAGCTGGACGGCGATCTGGAGCGGGCTCGATCTGGAGCATTCGCTGACGCCTGGCAAGCTGCAGTCCCTCAAGGCAGAGGTGGGCGCCGAGACCATCAACGCCCTCCTGGAGGGGGATGGGAGCGCCATGCGCACGCTTGCGCGCGCCTATCAAAGCGAATTGGTGGTGGTGGCGGCCGCCGCGCCGGACCCGGCAGCCGGGCGGCTCAACGTGACGCTGAGCGGCCGCGATGCCGTCGGCGCCTTCACGCTGCAACGGGCCTTTCGGCTCGATCGCGCCGATCCCGCCTATACCAGCGAATTGGCGGCGGTCGTCCTCTTGGGAATTCTGGAGGGACGCTGGAAATCCATCCGCACGGCTGGCGCGGGGAGCGTCTCTGGCTCGAGCAGCGATCTGCTGATCGCCGTCGAGTTTCGCGGCATGGGCGAGTGGCAAGAAATCAGCCGCAAACTGAGCGCTGTTCCGGGCGTCCAAGAGCTGGAAGTGGCCGGCCTGTCGGCGCGGGGGGCCCGCGTGACCCTGCGCTACGCGGAAGGCGCCGAGCGACTGGCCCAGAGCCTGTCGCAGCAGGGGCTGGGCTTGCGCAACGTGGCCGGCAAGTGGGTGCTTTCCCTGCAATAGAGGCTCGACGGAGCGCGCCGCCCGGGCATAGCATCAAAGCCACGGGTTGCGAAGGCGATGGCCGCCCATCGCTGTCACAGGCCCATGTCAAACGCCTGGGGTGCTCTTGCTCGCGCATATTCCGAACGCCATCACGCTTGGCCGCGTCATGTCGGTGCCGGTCCTGTTTTATCTTTTGCTCTCCGGGCGCAGCATTGCGGCCTTCGTTGTGTTCGTGTTGGCCGGCGTCAGCGACGCGGTGGACGGCTATCTGGCCAAGCGCTTTGACTGGCGCAGCGAGCTTGGCGCCTATCTCGATCCGCTGGCCGACAAGTTGTTGATCGTCAGCATTTTCATCGCCCTCGGTGTCCGCAACGAGCTGCCGTTATGGCTCGTGATCGCCGTGGTCAGCCGGGATGTGCTGATCGTCGTGGCCGTGCTCTTGTCCCTGGTGCTGGATCAGCCGATCCCCATCAAACCGCTGGCGATCAGCAAGCTCAATACCGTCGCCCAGATCGTGCTTGCCGCCGCCGTCCTCGCCAACGACGCCTTCGCGCTGCAGCTGGAGACCTCCCGCCTTGCCCTGGTGTGGATTACGGGGGCATTGACGCTGCTTTCGCTGGCGGCCTACCTCAGGGATTGGTTTATGCACATGGCAGGATACGAGAGTGGTAAGGAGCCGCCCGGCTAAGTGAGCTCAATGCCGGGCCCTCCAGCAGGCGAGGAATTTGGCGCCATGCCGGCCAGGGCAGGATTTGCCATGCCAGCCAGGGCAGCATTTCTGCCAGCAGCTCGCCCTGTAGCTGGTGCGGCGGGCCGGACGCTGCCGCCGGCATGAGCCCTTCCCCCGACCAACTGATCTTGGATCTGCCCCAGCGTGCGGCGCTGGGCGCCCAGGATTTTTTGGTCAGCACGTCGAACCAAGCCGCCGCTGACATGATCGATCGTTGGCCGAACTGGACGGACGGCGCCGTTCTGGTGGTGGCGCCGGCACGGGCCGGCAAGACCCACCTCGGCAACGTCTGGCGCCTGAAGACGGGTGCGGTTGCCCTCAACGCCGCCAAGCTGTGCGAGGCCGACGTGGCGCGGGCCGGCAACACCCTCTTGGTCGAAGATCTGCATGCCGGCATCGGCGATGAGCGGGTGTTGTTCCATCTCCTCAATCTTGTGCGCGAGCACCGGCGCTCGATGCTGCTGACCTCGGCCACCGCGCCCGGCGGATTGACCGTGGGCCTGCCCGATCTGCGCTCGCGCCTGCGCGCCTTGCCGCTCATTGAAATCGCCCCTCCCGATGCGGCCTTGCTGCGGGCCGTGCTCGTCAAGCAGTTTGCCGATCGCCAGCTGGCGGTCGAACCGCACGTGATTGCCCATCTCGTCCTGCACATGGAGCAGTCGATGGCGGCAGCCGCCACCCTCGTCGCCGATCTCGATCGCGCCGCCATGACCTCGCATCGGCGCATCACGCGCGGCCTCGCCGGGGAAATCTTGGCGCGCAACGCCATGAAACTCAGCTAAGCTCCACGAGCCCGTCATCAAAGCTTCATCTCTCGTCTGCAAAATTGTATGATTGAACGGGCGAGACCTGGGGGACTTTCGGCCGTCCTCCCCGGCCATGTGAGGACTGGTATGAGCTTGGCGAAAGCGCGTCAGAAGGAAAAGGAGCCGGCGCACGAGGTTGCTCCGGCGTTGCTCCCGCTTGGTCCGACGCGCTTTTACAACCGCGAGCTGTCCTGGCTGCAGTTCAATCGGCGCGTCCTGGAAGAGGCGCGCAACCTCAACCATCCCTTGCTGGAGCGGTTGCGCTTTCTGTCGATTTCGGCCTCCAACCTCGATGAGTTTTACATGGTGCGCGCCGCCGGTCTTTATGGCCAGGTCACCGCCGGCGTGCTGCAGCCGAGCCAGGACGGCCTGACGCCGGCGCAGCAATTGGCCGAGATCACGCGTTTTGCCGGTGCGCTGGCCAGCGACCAGCAGGCCTGCTGGACCACGCTCAAGGGCGAGATGGCGACGGCCGGCATCCACATCGTCGAGCCCAAGGACCTGCAGGCTCCCGACCGCGACTGGCTCGAACGCCAGTTTATGGCGCACCACCTGCCGATTTTAACACCGATCGCGGTCGACCCAGCCCATCCCTTCCCCTTCATTCAGAATACCGGCCTCACCGTCGGCGTGGAGCTGCGGCGCGAGCGCGACAACAAGACCATGCATGCGCTTTTGCCCATTCCCAGCCAGCTGGCCCGTTTCGTCCGCTTGCCGGAGCCGGCGGTTCGCGCGGAGACCGATGAGGCGCCGCCGCACCGGTTCATTCGCATCGAATCGGTCATCGGCATGTTTCTTTCGCGCCTGTTTCCGGGGTTTCTGGCGCGCAGCCAGGGGGCGTTCCGGGTGCTGCGCGACAGCGACATCGAGGTGCAGGAGGAGGCCGAAGATCTGGTCGCGCTCTACGAGACGGCCCTCAAGCGGCGCCGTCGGGGCAACGTCATTCGCCTAGAGATCGACGGGCAAATGCCGGCGCGACTGCAGCGCTTTGTGGTGCAGGAGCTCGAGCTCTCTGAGGATGCGATTTTCGTCAAGGAGGGCATGCTGGGGCTGGCCGACACCTCCCAGCTCATCGTTTCGGACCGCCCCGATCTCACCTTCAAGCCGCTCAACATCCGTTTCCCCGAACGCATCCGCGAATTCAACGGCGACTGCTTTGCGGCCATCCGCAAGAAGGACATCGTGGTGCATCACCCCTACGAGTCCTTCGACGTCATCGTGCAGCTCTTGCGTCAGGCGGCCGCCGATCCCAACGTGCTGGCCATCAAGTGGACGCTCTATCGCACCTCGAAAGACAGCCCAATCGTGCAGGCGCTGAAGGAGGCTGCCGACCTCGGCAAGTCGGTGACGGCCGTGGTGGAGTTGAAGGCGCGCTTCGACGAAGCCGCCAACATCCGCTGGGCGCGCGACCTGGAAAGCGCTGGCGTGCACGTCGTCTATGGCTTCATTGAGCTCAAGACCCACGCCAAGCTCGGGTTGATCGTGCGCCGCGAAGGCCCAGAGCTGGCCACCTACTGCAATATCGGCACCGGCAACTATCATCCCATCAACGCCAAGATCTACAGTGATCTTTCCTTCTTTACCGCCGATCCGGTGGTCGGCCGGGATGTGACGCGCATTTTCAACTTTGTCACCGGTTACGCCGAGCCGGCCGAAATCGAGGTGATGGCCGCCAGCCCCAACGGCATCCGCGCACGCATCCTGACCCACATTCGTGATGAGATCGGCCACGCCAAGGCTGGCCGACGGGCCGCCATCTGGATGAAGATGAACTCGCTGGTCGATGGCCAGATCATCGACGCCCTCTACGAGGCCAGTCAGGCAGGCGTCGAGATTGACCTCATTGTGCGCGGGGTCTGCTGCCTGCGGCCCGGCATCGCCGGGCTCTCCGAGCACATTCGGGCCAAGAGTATCATTGGCCGGTTCCTCGAGCATGGGCGGGTGTATTGCTTCGGCGCCGGTCACGGTTTGCCCGCCCCCAAGGCCTTGGTCTATATCAGCTCCGCGGATATGATGCCGCGCAACCTGGACCGTCGGGTCGAGGTGATGGTGCCGATCACCAACCCAACCGTGCACGAACAAATCCTCGACCAAATCATGGTTGCCAATCTGAAGGATAACGCGCAAAGCTGGCGTGTGCTGGCCGATGGGACCTCCGAGCGCATCAGGCCGAGCGAGGGCGAGGAACCTTTTAATGCGCACGAGTATTTCATGACGAACCCCAGTCTGTCTGGGCGCGGGCAGTCATTGAAGGATAGCTCACCGCGCCGGTTCAGCGTGGCCTAGACGAACGAGCACGAGCGGGCAAAGGGCGCTCAGGCGTGACGCGCAATAACGCCGATTTTTGGCGCAGGGGTGAGCTTGAGCCCATCGGCGTCGTCGATATTGGCTCCAACTCGGTGCGGCTGGTCGTCTACGAAGGGGCGGTCAGAAGCCCAACCCCAATCTTTAATGAAAAGGTGCTTTGTGGCCTCGGCCGGCAGGTTGCCTCGACCGGCCGCCTCGGCGCCGAAAGCGTCGAGCGGGCCTTAGCGGCGCTGGCGCGCTTTCGCGCCATCAACCGCATCCTCGGCGTAAAAAATGTGCGCGCCATCGCCACCGCCGCCTGCCGAGAGGCGGCCGATGGCCCCGATTTCATCGTCCGCGGCGAGGCGGTGCTGGGGGCCAGGATCCAGGTGCTGTCTGGCGAGCGGGAGGCGGCACTGGCCGCGCAGGGAATCATGATGGGCTTCCGCGCTCCCGATGGTGTCGCCGGCGATCTCGGCGGCGGCAGCCTCGAGCTCATTGACATCAGCGTCGACAGCCTCCGCCAGGCGGCCACGCTGCCGCTCGGCGGATTGCGGCTGATCGATGCCTCCGCCGGGAGGATCGACAAGGCCGTTGACCTGGTGGATGAGGAGATTGCGCGCGTACGCTGGCTCCAGGACGGACGCGACCGGGCCTTTTATGCGGTCGGCGGTGCCTGGCGCGCCATTGCCAGACTGCATATGGAGGAAGTCGACTATCCCCTGCGCGTGATGCACGGCTATGCGATGCCGGCCGCAGAGGCGATCACGTTTTGCGAAGAGATCCGCAAGACCAAGCGGCTCTCAACCTTGCTGGGGATTGAGGACATCGCGCGGCCAAGGCGGGAGGTACTGCCGTTTGGGGCGCTGGTGTTGGAACGCCTGCTGAAGCGGCTGCAGCCCAAGGAGGTGCATTTTTCAGTTTTCGGCATTCGCGAGGGACTGCTCTACAGTCTCCTGTCCGACAGCGAACGTCGGCGGGACCCGCTGTTGTCGTTTTGCGCAGACTATGCCCAGTTGCGCTCGCGCTCGGCGGAGCATGCCGCGGAACTTTGCGACTGGACCGATGCCCTGTTCGAACCGCCGGGTCCGAAGGAGACCGAGGAGGAGCGGCGTCTGAGGCATGCCGCCTGCCTGCTGTCCGACATCAGCTGGCGCGCCCATCCCGACTATCGGGGCGAGCAAAGCCTCAACTTGATCGCCCACACGGCCCTGGGCGGCATCGATCATCCCGGCCGCGTCTTTCTGGCGCTTGCCATCTATTTTCGTCACATCGGCACGGCCGCCGATGCCAACGCCGACAGCCGGCTGTCGGATCGGCTCAAAGACCTGGTCAGCAAAAAGCAATACCGGCGCGCCCGCATCATCGGCGCGGCGATCCGCGCCGCGCATATGCTCTCCATTGGCCGACCGGGCATCATCGATGAGGTGCCCTTGGCCTACGAGCGCGAGCGCCTGCTACTGACGCTGCCCAAATCCTACGCCGCGCTCGATGGGGAGCGGCTGCGGCGCCGATTCGCGGTGCTGGCCAATTTGCTGGAACGGGTGCCGGAGGTGCGGCTGGTGCCGTAGGGCCGATGGCGGTCGTTGCCGGCCATGGGCTGGCCGCGGCTAACAGCGCTGCCATCTTAAGGCTTGGCGGCGCCGAGACCGCCTATAGATTGGCGCACGGGCGCCATGATCCTATCTTAGGGTCGAGACGAGCTGGGCTGGATGGGCGTGAAATGGCCGATGATCCCTACAAGGTGCTAGGCGTGCCGCGCACGGCAAGCGAGGAGGAGATTCGCCGCACCTACCGCAAATTGGCCAAAGAGCTCCACCCCGACCTGAACCCCAGCAACCAAGCCACGGCCGAGGAGCGCTTCAAAAAGGTGTCCGCCGCCTACGAGATCGTCGGTGACCCCGAAAAGCGCAAGCAGTACGACCGCGGCGAGATCGATGCCAACGGCGAGCAACGTCGCAGCTATCAGCGGGCCCACGCCGGCGGCAGCCCATTTGGCGGCCGCCCCGCCGGCGCCCGTCCTGGCGAGGATTTCGGCTTCGGCGACATTTTTTCCGATCTGTTCGGAACGATGCGCGGCGGTCGCGGCGGCGAGGCTGGCGCGCCGCCCTTTCGGGTGCGCGGACAGGATGTCCGCTACACGCTGGAGGTCGATTTTCTGGAGGCGGTCAACGGCGCCACCAAGCGCGTGACCATGCCCGAAGGTGGCGTGCTTGATCTCAACGTGCCCGAGGGCGTCGCCGACGGTCAGGTTTTGCGGCTGCGCGGTAAGGGCGTTTCCGCCGGCCGCGGCGGGGAGCCCGGCGATGCCCTGGTCGAAGTGCGCGTGCGCCCGCATGCCCAATTCAAACGCGCAGGCGACGACATCACCTTCGATCTGCCAATCGCCATCGACGAAGCCGTGCTCGGCGCCAAGATCGAGGTGCCGACCATCTCAGGACGCGTGCAGCTGACGATCCCCAAGGGCACCAGCTCCGGGCGCGTGTTTCGCCTCAAGGGCAAGGGCGTTCGCAACAATGCCGGCGGCAACACCGGCGACCAGCTGGTGACGGTGCACATCGTGCTGCCCGACAAGATCGACCAAGAGCTGTCCTATTTCCTCTCGGAGTGGCGGCTAAAGCACCGCTACGATCCCGGCCGCTCAAGCTGAGCCGCGCGGGCCGCCGCCTTTCAAACTTCGTCACAGCACTGTGACACGGCCTTTTCTGGCCGTCCGTTGACGCCATATCCGTCAGGCACATGCAGTGCAGCGTCTCCGACACATGCAGTGCAGCGTCAACGGAAGCGCCAATGCTAAGGAACAGAAAATGAAGATGATTATCATTGGCGGGGTCTTAACGGCAGCCCTCCTGTTCGCCGTCGTGTCCTCGATCAAGGCCGAAGGCCCGCGTTGGGTTCCGGGCGGCCAGCTGGCCGATGCGCCGAGCACCGGCCCGGCTCGGGCCAATGACGGCTGCTGCGACGTCCGCCTGCCCAGCGGCACGGGCAGCGGCCGGCTTGGCGCCAGAGCTTGACGGCTTGGCCATGCCAGATCGCGGCAGCATGCCAGATCGCGGCAGCATGCCAGATCGCGGCAGCATGCCAGATCGCGGCAGATTGCAATTGCTGGGCCTTCCAGCGCATGCCTTACTGGAGCTTGCGCGCCTGACACGGTGCCGCCAGGAGGGCTCACATGCACTTTGGCCAATTCAACCTGATGGGATACCGCACGCCCGGCACAAAGGCGCATGAGCTTTACGACAACGCGGTCGAACAGGTGAAGGCCGCCGAGGCCAACGGTTTCGAAATTGCCTGGTTCGCCGAGCATCATTTCTCCAATTATTGCGTGTGCCCCTCGCCGCTGATGATGCTGGCGCGCCTGGCGGGCGAAACCAAGCGCATCCGGCTCGGCTCTGCCGTCGTGGTGACGCCGCTCTATGCCCCGGTGCGCCTGATCTCCGAAGTCGGCATGGTGGATGCGCTAACCCACGGCCGGCTGGTGCTGGGGGTGGGCAGCGGCTACCAGCCCTACGAATTCGAGCGCTTCGGGGAAACGCTTGAGCACTCGGTGCCCAAGCTGTTCGAATTCATGGACATGCTGGAGCTCGCGTTCACCCGCGACACCTTCAGCTACCAGGGCAAATACTTCCAATTGCCCGAGACCCACATTGCCTCACGCCCGCTCAAGGGGCTGCCGGAGATCTGGGTGGCCGGCGACAATCCCGCCTTGCATCAAATGGCCGCTCGCAAAGGCTGGACGGTGATGCTGACGCCGCGCCATGCCACCGTTCCGCAACTGCTCGACATGCGCAACCGCCTGGCCGACATCCATGCCGCGCAGGGCCTCGACCGCTCAAGCGTGGCGATTGCACCGCTGCGGCATGTCTGCATCACCGACAGCAAGGTCGAGGCCGCCGATTTCATCGACAATGCCCGGCATCAGATCCGGCTCTCCCAGAGCCTGCGCTTCCGCGAAGAGCTGATCGACGGCATCATGCTGGTCGAAAAACCCTACAAGGGTGAGCCGCCGAGCGAGGAGCTCGCCAAGCATGTCCTGGTCGGCGATGCCCACACCGTGGCCGAGCGACTGACGGCGCTGGTGCGCGCTGCACGGCCAAAGCACATGCTCTTGCACTTCCAGGCCGGCGCGTCGCCGCAGCAGATGGCGCTGCGGTCCATTGAGCAGTTTGCCCAGCGCGTCCGCCCGCTGCTGGAAAAGGAACTGGGCCCGCTGGACCGCCTCGCCGGCGAGGCGGCCGCTTGAAGCGCCAGTCTTCGGCACGCCGGCGCTGAGCGCTGCTCAAGCGGGAACCGGGGCCGCCTCGGCCAACAGCTTTTCGTGCTTCAGCTCGCGCCAGAACTCCGCCGGGATGGCCACGGCCATGCGCGCCACATTCTCGCGCACTTCCGACGGCTTCAGCGCGCCCACCACGATCGAGGCGAGACGCGGGTGGGCGAGCGGAAACTGAAGGGCCGCGGTCGTCAGATCGACGTTGTGGCGCCGACACACCGCCTCGATGCGGCGGACCTTGTCGAGGATCGGCGGCGGGGCTGGCTGGTAGTCGTAGCTGGCGCCGTCGCGGGCGCCGGTGGCAAGAATGCCGGAATTGAGCGGCGCCGCCAGCAGGATCGACATGGTTTTCTGCTCGCAAAGGGGCAAGAGCTCATCGAGGGCGCCCTGCTCCAGCAGCGTGTAGCGGCCCGCCAGCATGATGCAGTCGAGGTCGGCCTCGCGCGCAAAGCGCAGGCTCATTGCCGTCTCGTTGAGACCGACGCCAACGGCTTTGATGACACCGGCGCGGCGCAGCTCCATGAGGGCGGGGTAGCTGCCCGCCATCGCCTCCCCGAAGCGCCGGTCGGCCTCGGCCTGATTGCCGTGCGTGTGTACATCGGCGTCATGGATCAGGGCGACGTCGATGCGCGACAGTCCCAAGCGCAGCAGCGACTGCTCGAGCGAGCGCAAGGTGCCGTCGCGGCTATAGTCGAAGGTTGCCTTGAACGGCAAGCCGCCGGAGCGCCAGCCCTCGACGCTTTCACCCGCGGCGAGCGGCGTCATCCAGCGGCCAACCTTGGTGGAGAGGACGTAAGCGTCGCGCGGATGCGGGCGCAGGGCATAGCCAAACACCAGCTCGCTGCGGCCGTAGCCGTAGTAGGGGGAGGTGTCGAAATAGCGAATACCCCCTGCGAAAGCCGCGCCCAGCGTCTCGGCGCTCTCTTGGTCGCTGACGGGAAAGCGAAAGCCGCCGATCGGCGCCCCGCCGAAACCAAGCGCGGTCGTGGTCACGGTGGTGGCGCCCACCTGGCGCAGTTGCAACGCCTTGCTGGTCATCGATTGGCTTCCTCGCTGGCGGGGCCGCGGCGCGCGCGCCCCGAATTCGGCCGCGTCGGATGGTCACGAGCCAGAGCGCAAGTGTCAACTCGGCGCCCGGATCAGCTGACCTAGGCGGGCGATGCCGGCCTCGATCTCGGCCTCGGAGGAGAGCGAGTAGCTGAGCCGGAGGTTGTTGTGGCCGCTGCGATCGAAGGCAAAAGCGGCACCCGGCACGAACGCCACGCCGGCCTCGTCCACCGCGCGCTGTAACAGGCGGGCGCTGTCCTGGTTTGCTGGCAACCGCAGCCACACGAACAGCCCGCCGTTGGGTTGGGTCCAACTGCAGGCGCTTGGCATATGGCGCGCCAGGGCCGCCAACATGCAATCGCGGCGCTGCCGATAGTGCACGCGGGCCGCCGCCACCTGCCGGTCGTAGACCGTTTCGGCCAGGCGATGCATCACCATCTGGTTCACGGTGGCGCTGTTGAGATCGGAGGCCTGCTTGATGAGCACCAGCCGACGGATCAGCGCGCGCGGACCGACGACCCAGCCGACGCGCAAGCCGGGCGACAGCGTTTTGGAGAATGTGCCGCAGTAAATCGTGCGCACAGCCTCGATACTGCCGCAGCGCTGAATGTCGAGGGCCTGGATCGCCGGCAACGGCTCGCCCTCGAAACCAAGCGCGGCATAGGCCGTGTCTTCAAGGATGGGGATGTCGAGTTCAGCCGCCAGATCGAGCAGGCGCGCGCGGCCGGCAACCGACAGCGTCTCGCCGGTGGGATTGGCAAAGTCGGGCACAACGTAGGCGAATTTGACGCCACCGCCGGCGGCGGCGGCTGCCGCGCGATAGGACTGGGGCGTGCGGTTGCCCGACTGGGGGTTGAGCTCGTCGTAGCACGGCTCGTAGGCGGCAAAAGCCTGCAGCGCGCCAAGGTAGGTGGGCCTCGTCACCAGCGCCGTGTCACCCGGGGAGAGCAGCAGACGGGCCAGGAACTCCAAGGCTTGCTGCGAGCCACAGGTGATGACGATATTGTCCACCGCGCAGGCAATGCCGAGGCGACGCATGTGGCCAACCAGCCATTGCCTGAGGGGGGCGTAGCCCTCGCTCACCGAGTATTGCAGGCCGGCGCCAGCCTGGCTCGGATCGGACAGGACGCTCGCATAGGCGGCGCTCATCTCGGCGATGGGAAACAGGGCGGGATCGGGAATGCCGCCGGCAAAAGAGATGATATTGGGCCGCTCCAGCAGCTTCAGCAGCTCGCGGATTTCGGAGGCGACCATGCGTTCGGCGCGACGCGCATAGCGCGGCTCCCACCCTGCCGCCGCTCGGCCGCTCATCGTCATGCCCTGGCTCCCAGCTCTCGGGAGGCAATTATGTCAGCAATGTTGACCTATTTGCAAGGCGGAAATAACCACTTGTAACGGCTCTAGAAATCAAGAAGGCCGCGGTCGCGGGCGGCCCGGCAAGGCCGGTCGGCCCAGGGCCCCGTCCTTTTGTTGGCCCCGCGTCGGCGCAACGCCCGGGCAACGCTTCCGCAACCCGCGCGGCCGGCGGCCGGCCGCGCGCCGTTGGCGGGGGGGCGCGCGCAGACGGCGTCAACGGCCGCTGATGCCGAACTCGGAAAACGGGATAAAGGCCACGGGGTCGCCGCACCTCACCTGCGGCACATCCTCGGGGATCTCGATCAGCCCATCAGCGGCGCGCAACCCGGATATCAAGCCAGAGCCATCGCGTGGGAACTTGGCGACCGTCAATCCTTGGCGGCCGGAGACGAGCGTGCCGCGCCAAAACTCGCGGCGCCCAAGTTTGCGATCGGGAAAGTCGAACCCCGCCGGCAAGGGAAAGCGGCGCGGCTCGGGCCAGGGCGCGCCACCCAGGCGGCGCAGCATCGGCCACACGTAGAGCAGAAAGCAGACGAACACGGCGACCGGATTGCCTGGCAGCCCGACCACGACACAATCATCGATTTGGCCGAACGTCATGGGGCGGCCGGGTTTGATGGCGAGCTGCCAGAGGTGTCGTTTGCCGAGGGCGTCGAGCGCCGCCACCATATGGTCTTCCTCGCCGCGGCTGGCCCCGCCCGAGGTGATGATCACGTCGCAGCTCTGGGCCGCTTCGGCAAGCCGATCCCTGAAGAGCTGGGCGTCGTCGGGCAACACCCCAAGATCGCGCGCGCGCGCACCGGTGCCCGCAATCAGCGCCCGCAGCATGGGGGTGTTGGCATCGTAGACTTGTCCCGGCTGCAGCGCCGCCCCCGGCCGCACGATCTCATCGCCGCTCGCAACGGTTGCAACCTTCAGCCCAGCGTAACAGGCAACCTCGGCGATCCCCAACGAGGCAAGTGCGGCCAAGTCCTGCGGGCGCAGGATCGATCCGGCGCCGAGGATGGTCTCACCGGCCTTGACGTCCTCGCCGGCGCTGCGCACGTTGGCTTTCGGCTTCAGGCCGCTCGGGATGGTGACGAAGGTGCGGCCGTGCTGGGCCTGCGTGTGCACGTCTTCTTGCATCGCCACGGTGTCGTGGCCCTGGGGCATGACAGCACCGGTGAAGATCCGCACCGCCGTGGCTTTGCCGGGGACCCCGACGTGGGGGTGGCCCGCCGCTGCGCGCCCTTTCAGTTCGAGGCTGGTGGCTGCAGCCTGCCGATAGTCGGCGGCGGCGAAGGAATAGCCGTCGACGGCGGCGTTGGTATGCGCGGGCACGTCCTGGCCAGCGACGGCGGCGGCAGCCAAGATCCGGTTCAGCGCCTCGGTCACGGCCACGCGTTCCTGGCGCACGACCGGTGAAACGCGCGCGCGCAGGATCGCCAACGCCTCGTCATGGCGCAGGCGCTGGCCGTCGTTGCGAAAACAATCGTCGAGGAGCTTCTTGTCCATCTGGCGTCCACAGGCCCTTGCCGGCAGGGCAATCTAGCGAAAAACGCCGCCCGCAGCCATGCGGCGGCCACCCCCGGCAGACCCTCAAACAATCAGCCCTGGGCTGGTCTCCTCGTCGAGCGGCCAGATCGGGCGCTCAACCCGCCGATAGGGCACCCGGCGGTAGTCGCGCGACAGGGGCGCATCGCTATCGACATAGAGCACCTTCTGCGCAATCGGCCCGAAGGCCGCCATGAAGTGGTTGGTGGACTTAAGCACCAGGATCTTCTTCTGCGCCGGGTCAATGCCAACATTGCCGAAGAGCTCGAGGCCGAGGGCCTGCGTGCGGTTGCTGATCAACACGACCTCGACGCCGCCGACCCGGACCGCGGCACAGTCGCCAAGGGGAACCTGGGTCGGCCCAAAGCTTTGCCAACCATCCCTGGCGAGGCCGATCACGGTCGCGCTCGCATCGAACGGCTGGCCCGAGGCCGGTCCGGTCTTGCCGCCCATACGCAAGGGAAAGGTGGCGCCGACGCCGGCGTCGAAGCAGAGCCTGACGGCCACCGGGTCCCAGAGCGGGGCGAGCGCGGCGTTCGTCACGTTGTGGTTGACCAGCGCCCGCAAAATGCTGGTGTTGTCGGATGGCGCGCCGCCGCCGGCGTTGTCCGCCGGCTCGGCCATCACCACCGGCGCCGCGCTGCTGGCCAGGCTGGCGGCGATGGCGCTCTCGACATTGAGATAGTCGGGCATGGTCTTGCCACGCATGGCGACGAACTCCTCGCCGAGCGCGGTGGCGAGTGCATCGGCCTTGCTCTTGTCGCCGTCGGCGACCACCAGCACGCGGCTGGAAAGCTCGGGCACGTCGGCATAGGGGAAGCAGTGGCCGAGCGAGATGGACAGAATGCCATTTTTGCCCTCCATCGCCTTGATTTTATCGACGAAGCCGCGCATCAGCGGCAGCGTGGTGGGGTAGCTTTGGATCTGGCGGCAATCGTAGACCGACATCACCGGCTTGATTTTGCCAGCCAACGTCGCCAGCACGAGATCGAGCACCTCCTCGGCGCGGTCGACCACATCGGTGTGGGGAAACTCTTTATACAGCACGATAATGTCGGAAAGTTGCACGCGCTTGCGCGTCAAGTGGCAATGCGGGTCGAGCTCGACACCGATCACGCATTGGCTGCCGACGAGCTCACGCACCCGGGCAAGGATATCGCCCTCCACATCGTCGTACCCGAACGCCACCATGGCGCCGTGCAGACCCAGCAACACGCCGTCTACCGGCAGCGCTGCGCGCAGCTGCTGCAGGATCTCGTCGCGCATCGCTTCATAGTCTTGGCGGTTGGTGGTCCCCGCCGGGCTGGCAGCAAAGCAGCTGCCCTCAATCAAGCTGAAACCCTCCTTGGCGGCGCGCCTGCGAGCCACAAACAGCGGCGCGGTACACATGCGCGGTGCATCCTCGGGATGCTCTCCCGGCCGCAGGAAGACGCCCTCCTTGTAGGAGGCGAGGCTGGTCGGTAGCGGCGAAAAGGTATTGGTCTCGGTCGCCAGGGTGGCCGTGAAGATGCGCATGAGGCTTTCTCTCGCAAGAAAAAAAACGGGCCTGCGCTCGCAAGCCGCTAAGCATGCGCCCTTGCTGGGACAAGATGGCGCCAGACGTCAAGGCCAGCGCACCAACACCGCCCGGCAAGACCGGCTCTCGCCAAAGGGCGCGCCCCGCCCCCATCAGCAGCCGGCGGCTCGCGGGCTGCGCCCCGCGCCCGACCTGAACACGACCGGGGCCACCACCGGGGCAAGACTGCGCCACGCCCCCCGGGGCACGACCTGGCCCCAGCCTGGTGCCATCTTGGTGTGCCCCGGCCGCGGGCTGGCGGCTGGCCGCTGCGGTTGCCGGCACGGCCAGCCAGGCGTGGTCTTGCCGTGGCTCTCGGCATACACTGGTCAAACGGTTGCCGATGCCACGCCAGTTAGCAAGCCGCCACGATGGTCTCAGAGCCTACCCCTCCCCCAACATCCCCGCACACCGGCAAGGCTGAAGCGATGCGACGGGCGATGGCGCTGCATCGCCGTGGCCAGCTGGACGAAGCCGCCAAGATTTATCGTGCCGTGCTGGCGGCTGCTCCGGACGACTTCGACGCCTTGCACCTCCTGGGCGTGCTGTTGAGTGCGCGCAGGCAGTCCGCTGAAGGCATCGCGCTGATCAAGCGAGCGCTGGCGCTGCAGCCAAATTTTGCCGGCGCGCACAACAATCTCGGCACCGCCCTGCTCGCAGCAAAACAAGCCGAGCCAGCGCTCGCCAGCTTCCGGCGCGCCATCGCGCTCAAAGCCGACTTCGCCGAGGCGCACAGCAATCTCGGCAATGCGCTCGCCGAGCTAGGGCGCCACGACGAGGCCGTTGCCAGCCACCGGCGCGCCATTGCGCTCAAGCCACAGTACGCGGAAGGGCACAACAATCTCGGCAACACCCTCATTGCGCTCGGGCGCCCGGAGGAGGCGGTCGAGGCTTGCCGCCAGGCCGTCAAAATCAGGCCGAGCTATGCCAAAGCGCACAACAATCTTGCCACCGCGCTGGTCAAACTGCGGCGCGAGGAGGAGGCCATCGACAGTTTTCGCCAGGCCATTGCCGCCAATCCCGATTTTGCCGAAGCCTATCGCGGGCTTGGCGATTGCCTGCTGGCGACCCGGCGCGAACAGGAAGCCCTCGCCGCTCTGCAACGCGCCGTCGCCCTTCGCGCCCAGGCTGTGGACGCCCATATCAGCCTCGGTCGCGCTTTCAGTGCGCTGCGGCAAATGTCCGCCGCCGCCGCCGCCTATCGGCGGGCCAGCCAATTGCAGCCCGACAATGGCGTGGCGCACCACAATCTCGGCAATGCCTTGTCGGCGGCCGGCAACCTGGAAGAGGCCGCCGCCAGCTACCGGCGCGCGATCGACCTCATGCCCGGCGACTGCCATGCGCTGTTGCAGTACGTAGATGTGTGCGGGCGGATGTGTGCTTGGCGCCAGTCCGCCGCGCCGTCGCAAGAGCTGATCGAACGCGCTCGACGCGCCGACTGCAACGGCCCGCCATTTCCTCTGCTTGCCATCAGTGACGACCCGGCGGTGCAGCAGGCCGCCGCCCAGGCCTTTGTCAGGCACAGCATCGGCAGTGGCTATCCCGCCCTATGGAACGGCGAGCGCTACAATCACGCCAGGATCAAACTGGCCTATTTCTCCTTCGACCTGCGCGAACATCCAGCGGCGCGTCTGATCGTAGACCTGCTCGCGCGCCACGATCGATCGCAATTCGAAGTCTATGCGGTCTCGTCCGGACCCGACGACAAGAGCGCCCTGCGCGCTCGCATCCGCCGGGCCTGTGATCACTTCATTGATGTTGAGCCGCTCTCTGAAGCGGCCATCGCCCAACAGCTGCGGGCACTCAACATCGATATCATCGTCGATCTGGATGGACACACGGAGGGAAGCCGCAGCCAAGCGCTGGCCTGGCGTCCGGCGCCGGCGCAGGTCGCCTATCTCGGCTATCCCGCGACGCTGGGCGCCGATTTTATCGACTATGCAATCGTCGACCCGCTGCTCGTGCCACCCGAACAGCAGGCTTTCTTCAACGAAAAACTCGTGCACCTGCCCGATTGCTTCCAAGCCAGCGACAGCCAACGTGCCGTGCCCGCGCGCCTGCCGTCGCGAGCGGAGCTTGGGTTGCCCGAAACCGCCGTGGTGTTTTGCTGTTTCAACAACCTCTACAAGATCACGGCGGCGATCTTCGACGTCTGGATGCGGCTCTTGCGAGCCGTGCCGGGCAGTGTGCTTTGGTTGGTCGCCGACAATCGCTGGGCCGAAGCAAACCTGCAGGCAGAGGCACGCCAGCGCGGCGTCGAGCCGGCTCGCCTGATTTTTTCGCCACGGGTTGACTATGCAGCCTTTCTCGCCCGGCAGCACGCAGCCGACCTGTTTCTCGACACCGCCCCCTACAATGGCGGCGCCACCAGCAACGATGCGCTGTGGTGCGGATTGCCCGTCATCACCTGTTGCGGTCGCAGCTTCTCCTCGCGCATGACCGCCAGCCTGCTCACCGCCATCGGCCTGCCCGAGCTCGTCACCCATTCGCCGGCCGACTACGAAGCTCTGGCCCTCGCCTTGGCGCGGGAGCCGCCGCGCCTGGCCAACCTGCGCCGCAAGCTGGCGCAGAACAGGTCGCGCACCGCCCTTTTCGATAGCGAGCGCTTTTGCCGCAATCTGGAAGCGGCCTATGCCGAAATGTGGCGCGTCAGCGAGGCGGGCGAAGCGGTCTCGCCGTTTTCAATCCAATCGGCCCCGCCATAGCCGCCAAGCCCCAGCCCCCGCTTGCGGGGCGCCCTCCCCGGGAGCGGAGGCTTTTTGCCCTCAAACGAGGGCGCAAGCGGGCGCGGGGGCCGGTCGCCTGCCCGCAACGTGGAACCTGTCGGCGCTGGCGCTTTGAAGAGGCCACCGCCAAGGCGCAAGCCAGCAGCCGGCGCCCCCTGGCTGCCGCGCTCGCCCGCTGAGGAGCCCCCCTGCGTCAGGAGGGGGCCGGGCCCCCTGCCCCAAGCGTTGCCGCCACCGCTGGCGAGCCCTCGCACCTGCGCGCGGCAGGTCGGCGCTGGCCCTTTGCCTCTTGAGCCGCGGTGGCGGCGGCCTATATCAGGAACATCAGGGGGCAGCGCTGTCAGAGGCCATCCCATGCGAACAGCAAAAAACATCAAGATCGCCAGCATCATTGCCACCGGCGCCCTCCTCTTTGGCGCCTGCGCAGCGCAGGCCCAATCGTCCAGCCAGCAGCGTCCGCCCCGCCAGCCCCCGCGCACGGTCATCATCGAGCGGGAGGGGCCACCGCCTGCCCCCCGGGAGCGTCCGGTCAACGCGCCGAGAACCTACCAGGATATCTCGCCGCCGATGCAAGGCCCAACGCCGCTCTCGCCGATGGCGCCACGCGTCGGTGGCTGACGGCCTCGCCTGCCGGCCGCCAGCGCGCAACCTGCCAAGCGGGTCGCATGTGCCAAGCGCGTCACATGTGCAAAGCGCGTCACATGTGAATGGCGCGCTTGGCCACCGCCAGGGCCGCTTCCTTGACGGCTTCGCTCAGGCTTGGATGGGCATGACACGTGCGCGCTAGGTCTTCGGCCGAGCCGCCGAATTCCAGCATGACGGCAGCCTCGGCGATCATTTCGCTGGCCGCAGCGGCGATGATCTGCACGCCCAGGATACGGTCACTGGCGGCATCCGCCAGGACTTTGACAAACCCATCGGTGGTCTTGTTGACCTTGGCGCGCGCGTTGGCGGTCAAGGGAAATTTGCCGACCTTGTAGGCCACATTGGCCGCCTTCAGATCTTCCTCGCTTTTGCCGACCGTCGCCACCTCCGGGAAGGTGTAGATCACATTGGCAATGGCATCGTAGTTGACGTGGCCGGCTTGACCGGCCAGCTGCTCGGCAACGGCGATGCCCTCTTCTTCCGCCTTATGCGCGAGCATGGGGCCGGCGATCACGTCGCCAATGGCATAGAGCCCCGCGACATTCGTCTGGTAGCGTCGATCGACGATGATGCGCTGCTTGTTGTCGAGCTTTACGCCGACCGCCTCGAGGCCTAGGCCCTCCGTGTAGGGCACGCGACCGACCGCGACCAGGACCACGTCCGCTTCCACGCCGATCGACGCACCTGCGCCGACCGGCTCGATCGTCACTTTTTGGTTGGCGCCATTGTGCGCAATGGCCGTTACCTTGCTCGACAGTTTGAAACTCAGACCCTGCTTCATCAGAATGCGCTGCAGACTGCGGGCCACGTCGGCGTCGGTGCCGGGCAGGATGCGATCGAGAAACTCGACCACCAGGACCTCGCTGCCGAGCCGGCGCCAGACCGAGCCAAGTTCCAAGCCGATCACCCCGGCGCCGATCACCAACAGCCGCTTGGGAACTTGGGGGAGAGACAGGGCGCCGGTCGACGACACCACGGTCTCCTCGTTGATATCGATGCCGGGTAGCCGGGCGACCTCCGAGCCGGTGGCGATGACGATGCTGTTGGCGGTCAGCTGTTGGCTGTCGCCGCCAGCACCCGCCACGCTGACGCTCCCCGGCGCCAGGATGCTGCCGGTGCCGTAGAAGACGTCGATCTTGTTTTTCTTCAGCAGGAAGGCAACGCCGTCGACATTGCCCTTCACGCCTTGATCCTTAAAGGCCAGCATACCAGCGAGGTCGAGCTTCGGCGCCACCTCGATGCCCATGCCGATGAGGGTGTGGGCGGCTTCCTCATAGCGCTCGGAGGCGTGCAGCAGCGCTTTGGAGGGGATGCAGCCGACATTGAGGCAGGTCCCGCCATGGGTGGCGCGCTTTTCGATCACCGCCACCTTCAGTCCCAGCTGGGCGGCTCGGATCGCGCAGACGTAGCCGCCCGGGCCAGTGCCGATCACGAGCAAATCGTAGCTCTGCGCCATCCCTCAAAGCTCCAGCACGAACCGCTGCGGATCCTCCAGGCATTCCTTGACACGCACGAGGAAGGTGACGGCCTCGCGGCCATCGACCAGACGGTGATCGTAGCTGAGCGCCAAGTTCATGATCGGACGGGCGACGATCTGACCGTTGCGCACCACCGCCCGCTCCTCGATGCGATGCATGCCGAGAATCCCCGACTGCGGCGCATTGAGGATCGGCGTCGACAGCAGTGAGCCGTACACGCCGCCGTTCGAGATCGTGAACGTGCCACCTTGCATCTCCTCGATGCTAAGCTTGCCGTCGCGCGCACGCCGACCGAAGTCGGCAATCGCTTGCTCGATCTCGGCGAAGGACAGCCGGTCGGCCTCGCGCAGCACCGGCACGACCAAGCCCCGATCGGTGCCGACGGCAACACCGATGTGATAGTAGTTCTTGTAGACAATGTCCTGGCCGTCGATTTCGGCATTGACCGCTGGAATTTCCTTCAGCGCTTGGATGCAGGCCTTCACAAAGAAGGCCATGAAGCCCAGCTTCGCCTGGTGGCGCTTCTCGAACAATTCCTTGTAGTCGCTGCGCACCTTCATGATCGCGCTCATATCCACGTCGTTAAACGTGGTGAGCATGGCGGCCGTGTTCTGCGCCTCCTTCAGCCGACGGGCAATGGTCTGGCGCAGCCGCGTCATGCGCACGCGCTCTTCGCGCGCGCCATCGTTCGGACCGGACGGTGCGCGCAGCTGCTGGGTTGCAACGGGTACGCTGGCCGGCAAGTAGCTGCCGACGGTCTCGGGCCGAGCCGCCGCTGCCGCTGCGGGGCCGCTGCGCGGTGACGCGGCGATGGCATCCTCCTTCAGGATCTGGCCGCGACGGCCGGAGCCAGCAACGTCGGCGGCGGCAAGGCCCTTTTCCGCCATGATCTTGCGTGCGGCGGGAGCCGGCGGCATGGCGCCGGCGTCGATCCCTGCCGGCTCGGCGGCAGGCGCGCGGGGCTGGGCCGCCGCCGGCGGCGGCGCCGACACGGCGCCGGCGGCGTTGGCCTGCGGCGCTGGGGTTGGCCTGCGGCGCTGGGGTTGGCAAGGCTGCGCCTTCGTTGGATGCGCCAGGCTGTGCACCGGCATTGACAATGGCCCCGAGCACGCTGCCGACCGCAACGGTGGTGCCCTGCGGCACCTTGATCGCGGCCAGCACCCCGGCGGCGGGAGCCGGCACCTCGATCGTCACCTTGTCGGTTTCGAGCTCGACCAGCGGCTCGTCGACGGCAACCGGGTCGCCCGGCTGCTTGAACCATTGCCCGACCGTCGCCTCCGTCACCGATTCGCCCAGCGCCGGCACCTTGATGTCGATTGCCATGATCTCACCTCAGGCCGTCAAGGCCTGTGCCAGGAGCGCCTTCTGCTCCTGATTGTGCCTGCTGGCCAGGCCCGTAGCGGTGGCGGCGGACGCCGGCCGCCCCACGTAGAGGGGCCGCTTCGCCGCCAGCTCCAGGTGCTGCAACACCCATTCGAGGTTCGGCTCCATGAAGCTCCAGGCACCCATGTTCTTCGGTTCCTCTTGCGCCCAGACCACCTCGCTGTTGGGGAAGCGAGCCAGTTCGCCGATCAGGGCACGGGCCGGAAACGGATAGTACTGCTCGATGCGCATCAGGTAGACGTCGTCGATGCCGGCCGCCGCGCGCGCCTCGTACAGATCGTAGTAGACCTTGCCCGAACAGAGCACGACCCGGCGGATGGCGCGGTCGGCGCGCAACTGCCCGTCCTGGGCCGGGTGCAACTGCGCGTCGTCCCAGAGCAGACGATGAAACGAGGTGCCTGGCCCGAGCTCGCTGAGCTCGGAAATCACGCGCTTGTGCCGCAGCAGCGACTTGGGGGTCATGATCACCAGAGGCTTGCGGAACTTGCGGTGCAGTTGCCGGCGCAGGACGTGGAAGTAGTTGGCCGGCGTCGTACAGTTGACCACCTGCCAGTTGTCCTCGGCGCACAACTGCAAAAAGCGCTCGAGGCGAGCCGAGGAATGCTCCGGTCCCTGCCCCTCATAACCATGCGGCAGCAGGCACACCAGCCCGGACATGCGCAGCCATTTGCGCTCACCCGAGGAGATGAACTGGTCGAACACCACCTGCGCGCCGTTGGCGAAATCCCCGAATTGCGCCTCCCACATGGTCAGCGCGTTGGGCTCGGCCAGCGTATAGCCATACTCGAAGGCCAGCACTGCCTCCTCGGAGAGCATCGAATTGATGACCTCAAAGCGTCCTTGGCCGGGGGCCACGTACTTGAGCGGCGTATAGCGCCGTTCGCTCTCCTGATCGAACAGCACCGAGTGGCGCTGCGAAAAGGTGCCGCGCTCGCTGTCCTGTCCCGACAGGCGCACCGGAAAACCTTCATTGAGCAGCGTGCCGAAGGCCAGTTGTTCGGCCAGCGACCAATCGATGCCGGAGCCGCTTTCGACCATCTCGCGCCGGCGCTGCAACAGGCGCTGAATGGTCTTGTGGGCATGGAAATCCTGCGGCAGGGAGGTGATGCGCCGGCCCACTTCCTGCAACGTAGTGATGGCCACACCGGTTTGACCGCGTCGGGCCTCGTCGTCGGCAAAGCCGATGTCTGACCAGCGCCCGTCGAGCCAATCGGCCTTGTTGGGCTTATAGCTATCGGCAGCGGCCAGCTCCTCGTCGAGCCGCGCACGGAAGGCTGCCGTCATGTCGGCAACATCTTGCGCCGAGACGACGCCCTCCTCGATCAGGCGCTTCGCATAGATGCTGACCGTTGAGGGGTGCGCCTTGATGGCTTGATACATCAACGGCTGGGTGAAGGCGGGCTCATCCAATTCGTTGTGGCCGTGCCGCCGGTAGCAGAACATGTCGACGACCACTGGCTTTTGGAATTTCTGGCGGAACTCGGTGGCAATCTTGGCGACGTGCACCACCGCCTCCGGGTCGTCGCCGTTGACGTGGAAGATCGGCGCCTCCACCATCTTTGCCACGTCCGAGCAATAGGGCGAGGAGCGCGAGTAGCGCGGATTGGTGGTGAAGCCAATCTGGTTGTTGATGATGAAATGGACCGAGCCGCCGGTGCGGTGACCCTTCAGCCCGGAGAGGCCGAAACATTCGGCCACCACGCCTTGACCGGCAAACGCGGCATCGCCGTGGATGAGCAGAGGCAAGACCGGCGTACGCTCGCCGACCCGGCAACCGTGCTGGTCCTGCTTGGCGCGCACCTTGCCCAATACCACCGGATCGACGATCTCCAGATGCGAGGGATTGGCGGTCAGCGAGAGGTGCACGTTGTTGCCGTCGAAGGCACGATCGGCGGAGGCCCCGAGGTGGTATTTGACGTCGCCTGAGCCATCGACGTCCTCGGGCTTGGAAGAGCCACCCTTGAACTCGTTGAAAATGGCGCGCAGGGGCTTGCTCAAGACGTTGGCAAGGACGTTGAGGCGGCCGCGATGGGCCATGCCGATCACGATCTCCTTTACCCCGAGCTGACCGCCGCGCTTGATGATCTGTTCGAGGGCCGGCACCATCAATTCGGCACCGTCCAGCCCGAAGCGCTTGGTGCCGGTATATTTGACGTCGGCAAATTTCTCGAAGGCCTCCGCCTCGATCAGCTTGTTGAGGATCGCCTTTTTGCCTTCGACGGTGAAGGTGATCTCCTTGTCCCTGCCCTCGATGCGCTCCTGCAGCCAGGACTTCTGCGCCGGCGAGGTGATATGCATGAACTCGACCCCGATGTGCCGGCAGTAGGTCCGGCGCAAGATCTTCAAGATCTCGCGCACGCTGGCGATCTCGAGCCCCAACACCTTGTCGATGAAAATCGGACGGTCGAGATCGGCCTCGGTGAAGCCGTAGGTCTCCGGCCGCAGTTCCCTGTGCATCTTGCGGGCGACGAGGCCCAAGGGATCGAGGTCGGCCGCCAGGTGGCCCATGACGCGATAGGCGCGGATCAGCATGAGCGCGCGAATGCTGTCCTGGGTTGCGCGCATGGACGCGATGGGATCGAGGTTGACCCCGCCGGCACCGGCGCGGGCCTCAAGCTCATGGCGAAGACTTCGCTCAACGCCACCCCAGTCGCCGGTCAGGGCAGCCGTGAGCTCACTTTTCTCGTGAATTTGCTGCAGCGGTCTGGCCCAGGACGGGCCGCCGGCCCCGTTGCCATCGGCCTGCGGCTGCTCCTCCTGCAGGCTGGCGAAAAAGTGTCGCCACTCGTCGCTGACGGAGCCCGGGTTGCGCGCGTATTGCGCCTGCATCTCCTCGATGTAGGCGGCGTTGGCGCCCTGCAAAAAGGACGTGCGGACAAAGGCTTCGTTTTTCGGCTGGCGGGTCATGGGCTCAGGTCGGGGCTCAGGTCGGGGCTCAGGTCGGGGCTCAGGTCGGGGGCTCGGGTCGTCGGCTGCTCAAAGTCGTCGTCTGATTGGGAAGGACGGGCGGGGTAACAATCGCACACGCACGTGACCAAACGCCTACGCAGGCGGCGCCTAACTAGCACATTGGTGGATATAGTACATGCGGCAGGCGGCTTTTAGAGCGGAGCGGGCTGGGCACGCCAACAGCTAGCGGGCAGCGTGCCGCCCACACCCGTGTTTCTCGCCAGCGCTGGGCAGCGGCGCCACGGCCGCCTGCCCGCGCATTGGGCCTGCCCAAGCCTAACCCTTCAGCACCTTGGCGAGCGTCGTGCCAAGCGAGGCGGGACTGTCGGCAACGGCAATGCCTGCCGATTTCAGAGCCTCGGCCTTGTCCTCGGCGCGGCCTTTGCCGCCGGCGATGATCGCCCCGGCATGGCCCATGCGACGGCCGGGCGGCGCCGTCATGCCAGCGATGAAGCCGGCCATCGGCTTCTTGCGGCCGTTCCTCGCCTCCGACTTGATGAACTCGGCGGCATCCTCCTCGGCCGCTCCGCCGATCTCGCCGATCATAATGATCGAATCGGTGGCCGCATCGGCCAGAAACATCTCCAGCACATCGATAAACTCGGTGCCTTTGACAGGATCGCCGCCGATGCCGACGGCGGTGGACTGACCGAGCCCGGCATCGGTGGTTTGCTTGACCGCCTCGTAGGTGAGCGTCCCCGAGCGCGAGACGATGCCGACCGTGCCGGCGCTGAAGATATTGGCGGGCATAATGCCGATCTTGCAGGCGTTGGGCGTGAGCACACCTGGACAGTTGGGGCCGATCAAGCGCGACTTCGAGCCGTCGAGCGCGCGCTTCACCTTCACCATGTCGAGCACGGGAATGCCCTCGGTGATGCAGACGATCAACGGCATTTGCGCATCGATCGCCTCCAAGATGGCATCGGCGGCGAAGCGGGGCGGAACATAGATGGCCGTGGCGGTGGCACCGGTTGCCTGTTTGGCGGCGCTGACGGTGTCGAAAATCGGCACGCTGGCGAGCGTCGCGTCGGGGTGCTTGCTGCCGCCCTTGCCTGGGGTCACACCGGCCACAACCTGCGTGCCGTAGGCCAGCGCCTGCTGGGTGTGGAAGGTGCCCTGGCTGCCGGTGATTCCCTGGCAGATCACCTTGGTGTGCTTGTCGACGAGGATGGCCATCTCAGGCTGCCTTTTTCACGGCGTCAGTGATTTTTTGGGCGGCGTCGGCGAGGTTGTCGGCCGGCACGATCTGCAAACCCGAGCGGGCCAGAATGTCCTTGCCGAGTTCCACGTTCGTGCCCTCCAGCCGCACCACCAGCGGCACCTTGATGGCCATGTCCTTGGCGGCCGCCACCACGCCTTCGGCGATGATGTCGCAGCGCATGATGCCACCGAAGATATTGACCAGGATGCCGCGGACGTTGGCATCGGACAGGATGATCTTGCAGGCGGCCGCGACCTTCTCCTTGGTGGCACCGCCGCCGACGTCGAGGAAATTGGCGGGCTCCATACCGTAGAGCTTGATGATGTCCATGGTGGCCATGGCCAGGCCGGCGCCGTTGACCATGCAGCCGATCTGGCCGTCGAGCTTCACATAGTTGAGGTCGTACTTGGAGGCCTCGACCTCGGCCGGGTCCTCTTCGTCAAGATCGCGCAGGTCCTGGATGTGCTTATGCCGGAACAGCGCGTTGTCGTCGAAGTTGATCTTGGCATCGAGACAGATGAGCTTGCCGGCCTTGGTGACGATCAAGGGGTTGACCTCGAGCAGGCTCATGTCGGTGTCGAGGAAGGCGCGATAGAGAGCGCCGATCAGTTTGTCGCACGCCTCGATCTGACCAGCCTCGAGTTTCAAGGCCGCGGCAATCCTGCGGCCGTGGAAGGCCGAATAGCCGGAGGCCGGATCGATCGATAGCGTTGTGATCTTCTCCGGGGTCGCGTGCGCCACCTGCTCGATGTCCATACCGCCCTCGGTGGAAGCAATGAAGGCGATGCGCGAGGCACCGCGATCGACCAAGCTCGAGAGGTAAAGCTCGCGGCCGATCTCGCAGCCTTCCTCGATCAACAGACGCTTGACCAGGCGGCCGGCGGGACCGGTCTGGGCCGTGACCAGGGTTCTGCCCAACATCTGTGCGGCGTGGCTCCGCACGGCCTCGAGCGATTTGGCAATGCGCACACCGCCCGCTTCGCCGGCTTCGACCTCCTTGAACCTGCCTTTGCCGCGGCCGCCGGCGTGGATTTGGGCCTTCACCACCCAGACCGGCCCCGGCAGGGCTTGGGCGGCTTTGACGGCCTCCTCGACGCTGAGCGCCAGCGCGCCGTTGGGGACAGGCACCCCATAGCGCCGCAGCAGATCTTTGGCCTGATACTCATGGATGTTCATGCAATCCCCAGCGGTTTGGCGTGGCGACAGGCCAGACTGGTATACCGTATACCAAAGGGGCGCCGCGCCGTCAGCGGGTCAACGCTGCTGGCGCACGCCTTATTGTGCACTGCGAGAGGCGATCATTTCAATCTCCACCCGCGCCCCCATCGGCAGGGCCGCCACGGCGACCGTGGAGCGGGCCGGGTAGGGCTCCCGAAAATAGCTTTGGTAGACCGCGTTGACGGCGGCAAAGTCGGCCATGTTGGTCAGGAAAATCGTGGCCTTCAGCCCATGCGCCAAGGACAGACCCGCTGCCTCCAAAATCGCCTTGAGATTGTCCAGGCATTGCCCGGCCTCGCGTGCGATGTCGCCGGTCACCAGCTGGCCGGTGGCGGCATCGAGCGCTATTTGGCCAGAAATAAAGACCAGATCGCCGCACTGGATGGCTGGCGAGTAGGGACCGATCGGTTTGCTTTTGGCCAAGCCAATGGCGTGCTTTTCCACGTTGCTGTTTCCTTGCGTTGGCGCCCATACCCGCGCGCCCCGCGCTGGCCAAGGACGCTAAAATCCCGTTTCCCCGCCCGCCGTCCGCCGTTGCCGCGGGGCGCCGGCGCCGACCCAGAGGTGGTTTGGCGCCGCGCCCTGGCAATCGTCAGTGCGCCAGCTGGGGGGCAATCTTCTTGCAGGCCTCAATCAGGCCCTTTACCAACTCGACCGACTTTAAGAACATCTGTCGCTCGGCGGCATTGAGATCGATTTCCACGATTTTCTCCACGCCTGCGGCGCCGATCACCACCGGCACGCCGACGTAGAGGCCCTTCACACCGTACTCGCCGTTGAGGTAGGTGGCGCAAGGCAGCACGCGCCGCTTGTCCTTAAGGTAGCTCTCCGCCATCGCAAGGGCGGCAGAGGCCGGCGCGTAGAAGGCAGAGCCGGTCTTCAAAAGGTTGACGATTTCCCCGCCGCCCTTGCGCGTGCGCTCGATGATGGCGTCGAGCTTGGCCTGGCTGGTCCAGCCCATGCGCACGAGATCGGGCAAGGGAATACCGCCGACGGTGGAATAGCGCGCAATCGGCACCATGTCGTCGCCATGGCCGCCGAGAACCAGCGCCGCCACGTCTTCGACCGAGACATGGAACTCCTCGGCAAGGAAGGCGCGAAAGCGCCCGGTATCCAGGATACCGGCCATGCCGACCACTTTCTGCGTCGGCAGTCCGCAAGCCCTTTGCAGGGCCCACACCATGGCGTCGAGCGGGTTGGTGATGACGATGACGAAGGCGTTCGGCGCGTATTTCTTGATGCCGGCGCCGGCCTGCTCCATCACCTTGAGATTGATGCCGAGCAGATCGTCTCAACTCATGCCCGGCTTGCGCGGAACGCCGGCGGTAATAATGATGACGTCGGCGCCCTCGATGTCGGCGTAGGCATTGGCGGGCCTGAACTTGGCATCGAAGCCTTCGACCGCACCGGCCTGCCAGATGTCCAGGCTCTTGCCGCCGGGTATGCCCTCGACAATGTCGAACAGGACGACGTCGCCCAGCTCCTTGAGACCCACCAAGTGGGCCAGCGTGCCGCCGATCATGCCAGCGCCGATCAGTGCAATCTTGCTACGCGCCATACCCGTTGCTCCTCGCTTAAGCTGGTGAAGCGCCGCCCTCTGACGAAGGACAAGGTTGTTCGCCGGAACCGGGGGCTCGCGCGGTTGGTTAACCCGAAACCTCTGGCGGTTCAAGAAAATCGACCGCAGGCGACAGGCGAGGCAAAACCCATGGCAAACCGCCCCACGTCGAATGGCCGGCCGGCGCCGGCGCGGCGGCGGGCGACCGGCCACGGCCGCAGGCGACCATCGAGCCAACCTCTTGCCAGTGCGCATCCGCCCAGTGCGCATCCGCCCCCTTGTCTGCTGGCGCGGGCCGGCCTAGGTGCCTATGCCCGGACGGCAGGCACGCCCCACGGCCCGGAGCGAAGGCAACAGCCAAGAGGAGAGGTTTGGCGCCGCGATGGTTGATCTCAGCGCAGACAGATATTGCATCATCGGCGCCGGCCCCTCCGGACTGGCGACCGCCAAGACGTTCCTTGAGCGCGGCATCGCCTTCGACTGCCTCGAGCGCGAGCCCGACATCGGCGGCCTGTGGAACATCGCCACCAACAGCGGCATCGTCTACGAGACGACCCACCTCGTCTCCTGCATCAGCGCGACCGGCTTCGACGACTTGCCGATGCTCGATGCGGACTACCCCGAATACCCAAGCCATGCGCGCGTGCTCGGCTATTTCCGCGACTACGTGGCAAAGTTTGGACTGCAGCGCCACATCCAACTCGGCAAGGCCGTGAGCCGCGTCGCTCCAGCCGGCGAAGGGCGCTGGCAGGTGAGCGTCGCCGGCGAAGCGGAGCCGCGAAACTATCGCGGCGTGGTCATCGCCAGTGGCCATCACGACGTGCCGCGCATGCCGGTCTATCCCGGCAGCTTCAGCGGTGAGATCATGCATTCGCGGGGCTACAAGAGCCCGCTGCAGCTGCGCGACAAGCGCGTGCTCGTGGTGGGCTGCGGTAACTCGGCCGCCGATGTGGTCAGCGATGCCGTGCACGGTCGTTCGCAGGTGTTCTTGAGCCTGCGGCGCGGCTATTGGTTCGTCCCCAAGTTCCTGCTCGGCTTCCCGACCGGCGACGTGCTCGACAACGTCGAGAAGGTGCCGATGCCGCGGTTGCTAAAGCGCTGGCTGTTCCAGGCGAGCCTGTGGTTGCTGCAGGGCCCGCCGGCGCGCTACCGTATGCCGCAGCCCGATCATGCCATCGACCAGGCGCATCCGACCATGACGGACGAGATCCCGCGCCTGGTCGCGCACGGCAGCCTGATCGTGAAGCCGGAGATTGCCGGCTACGACGGGGAGCGTGTGCTGTTCAAGGATGGCAGCGCCGAAAGCGTCGATCTGATCGTGTTTGCGACCGGGTATCAACCGGTGCTGCCCTTCCTCGATGAGAAGATCGCCTTTGCTGGGGATGGCCGCCCCCGCTTCGTGCACAATGTTTTTCACCCCGAGCACGTCAACTTGTTTGCCGTCGGCTTGGTGCAAGCCAACGGCAGCATGTGGCGCCTCGCCGACTACCAGGCGCAGGTCATTGCCAACAGCATCATCGCCGCCGTGCGGGCACCGCAGCGGGCGGCACGGTTTCGCGCCAATTTGTCGTTGCTGGAGAAGCGCTCGCCATTTGTGGCTTCCGAGCGGCACCGGTTGGAGGTGAACTACTACGACTATCGCCGCAAGCTCAAACGCCTGATCCGCAGTTTTGGCAACGTGCGCAAAATGCGGCTCGCGGCCGATGGCGAGGCGGCGCCCGCGGTGATCGCGCGCGGCAAGGCGGCTACGCCAGAACGGGTGCCTTGAGGCGCTCGCTGCGGCCTTTCAGGTAGCCTTCCGAGCGCATTTCCATCAAGCGCGAGACGGTCCGCTCAACCAGCAGTCCCGCCTCGTTTTGCGGCAGCAGCCCGTCGGGCTCGGCGGCAGCCGAGGCGATCAGGCAAACGCGCGCGTCGTAGAGGGTGTCAATCAGATTGACAAAACGGCGCGCGACGCTGCGCTGGGCCGTGGTCAGCGCCGGGATCGCATCGATCATGATGGTGTGAAAGTTGCGCGCCAGCGCCAAATAATCGAGGGTCCCCAGCGGCCGCTCGCACAGCTCGGCAAACGGCATGCGGGCAATGCCCATGGCGGCCCGCGGCACATGCAAGCTGCGGCCCTTCACATCGATCTCGACGGCAGCGCTGGGATGACCGCTGGTCAACTCCTGCCAGAGCCGGTCCATTTGCGCCTCTGCGTGCGCGTCGGTGGGCCAGAAGTAGAGGGGCTTGCCGGACAGCTTGGCAAGCCGGAAGTCCTTACCTGCGCCCAACTCATCGATCTCCATCTTGCTGGTGATGAGGTCGATGAACGGCTGAAACAGCTGCCGATTGAGGCCGTCCTTGTAGAGCTCGGCGGGCGGCACATTCGAGGTCGCCACCATCACCACCTCAGCCTCGAAGAGGCCGTCGAACAGGCGGCCGAGGATCATGGCATCGGCAATGTCCGTCACGTGCAATTCGTCAAAGCACAGCAGGCGGGCCCGACGGGCCAAGCTACGTGCGACCTGCGGGATCGGATCGCCGGCTGCCGTCTTGCGCGCTTCGGCGATCAGATCGTGCACCTCGCTCATGAAGGCATGGAAGTGAAGCCGCCGGCGCGGCTTGAATTTCGTGGCCGCATAAAACAAATCCATCAGCATGGTCTTGCCGCGGCCGACGGGTCCAAAAATGTAGCGCCCCTTGGGCGCCGGTGTAGAGCGATCAAACAGGCCCGATAGCCCGGAGCGTCTCGGCCGCCAGCGGCGCAGGGCCTGCACCAGGGCCTCGAGCCTTGCTGCTTCCTCGGCTTGCGCCGCGTCAGCCTCTATGGCGCCGGCAGCGACGAGATGGCGGTAATCATCGAGCAAGGTCATCGCCGCCTCGGCTATCGCGTCAAAGACCCAGGGTCAAGGTCGGCCCCCCGCTCCCGAGGGCCTGCAGGTTTGCCGCCCGCAAGGGCTGCTCATTTGCCGGGCACACCCTGCCCGCTCGAGAGGCCGCGATGGGACCCAAATGTGGCGCTGCCGCATCAACTCTAGCAGTTGTTAAATAACACTTTTTTGAATTCATCGTGGGGTCATGTCTGCTCCTTATTGTGCAATGCAAAAGAAGACCGACTGAACGCCTCGACAGCAACCAGAGGCAACACCGGAGATGAGCATGAGCAATCAATCGTTGCGCGCAGGCAGCATCCGCAAGCTGTGGCCGGCCGACGCGGCCCTCTTCCGCGAGCATCTGTTGCGGCTCGACAAGGAAAGCCGCCGGCTGCGTTTTGCCCATGCCGTGTCGGACGCCTTCATCGAGGCGTATGCGCGGCGGATGGGGGATTTCGGCAGCATTGTCTTTGCCCACTTCCGCGACGGCCGCGTGCGTGGCGCAGCCGAACTGCGGCGGCTCGGCGACGTTTGGGGCCCCGAGGCGGAGGCGGCATTTTCCGTGGAAAGCATCTTCCAGGACCATGGCATCGGCACGGAATTGATGGGGCGCGTCGTGCGCGCCGCACGCAACCGCGGCATCCGCCGCCTCTATATGAGCTGCCTGGCCGAGAATGGCAGAATGCAGGCCATTGCCCGCAAGCACGACGCCGATCTGAAGTTCGAAGTGGGCGAAGTGATCGGGCAAATCGTGCCGCAGATGCCCGACTACGTCTCGGTTTTCAGCGAGGCGGCGGAGGACCGCGTCGGCTTCATGATCGCCGTCCTGGAGCTTCACCACCGCCTGGTCCGGGCCGCCTGAGCCGCCAGCCGTCAGCGGGCGATGCTCCGGGCAAGGGAAACCACCGATTTGAACATCGCGCTGCTGGGCTGGGTCAGGGCATCGACGATGGTGAAATGGTTGGTCCCCGGCACCACCACAGCCTCGGCGCTGACGCCAGCCTGGCGCCACGTGCGCGCCATGTCCCGGCTCTGGCGCAGGAACTCCGCGCTTTCGAGGCCCCCCACGGCGGCCACAAAGGCGCGCTCTTTTGCCGGCGGCGGCCAGAACATTGGGCTGGCCGCCCGCGCCGCCTCGGGCGTGAGCTGCAAAGCCTCATTGAGCGAGGTGCCGACCAACGGCGGCAAATCGAAAACCCCGCTGATGGCATAGCCGGCCCGGACCAGGTCGCGCGGCACACCATTGGTCGCGCTCCAGTCGCTGGCCAGCAGCGCAGCCGTCAAGTGCCCGCCGGCGGAATGGCCGACCAGGAGCGGATGGATCCTCTCCTGCTGCCACAGCGCCGCGAGGAAGGTGGCCAGCTCGCCGACAATGTCCATCACGCCGACCGCGGGACACAGAGAATAGGAGGGAAGCACCACGGTGAGGCCGGCGGCGTTGAGCTCGCGGGCAACGAAGGCGAAATCCCGGCGGTCGCCCCGTTGCCAGTAGCCGCCATGGATGTAGACCAGCACAGGCGCTGCAGCGGCCGCCGCGGGAAAAAGATCGTAGCGGTGGCGTTCGCCCGGGCCATAGGCGAGATCAAGCCTGGCCCCGGCCTTGCCGCGGTAGTCGTGCGAGGCGGCAGCCCAGCGCGCGGTGATGTCCACGTGCTCGGGGACCCGGCGCCGGTTGTTGTACTGGGCCTCGTAGTCAAGATCGCTCATGTCACCGTCCCTGCTCAGACACCTCAAGGGCTCAGGGCCCCACCCGCGGCCTGGTCTAGGTCGCCGCCCAAGGCGCGGCGCGCGCGACCCCGGCACGCCAGGGTGACCCAAGCCGGGCGCGCGGGGGTCCAGGCGCCGGCGCGCATGGGGGATTGCAGCGCCCGCGGTGCGGAATGGGCCCCTCCTCGAGGCGGGCGACGGCGGCGTTGGGCACCCCCATATTTGGCGGGCAACCTTAAGCTGCCATGGCGGCGCTGTCACGACGCCGCTTGGCACCGGCCGCCGGGTCGGCGCACGCCGGCATGGGGTCGTTGCCTCGCCCGCTTTGCGCTCGCTGGGGTCCAGCGGCTAGTATGGCTCGACACGAGCCGCGCTAGCATCGGGCCGCGGGCTGGGGCAA
This sequence comes from uncultured Alphaproteobacteria bacterium, assembly GCA_963820375.1. Taxonomy (GTDB): domain Bacteria; phylum Pseudomonadota; class Alphaproteobacteria; order Rhizobiales; family Hyphomicrobiaceae; genus AWTP1-13. The sequence continues at coordinate 295,811 of CAWFZX010000019.1, forward strand.
GCGCCAAGCCCGTCCGAGCGCGAGCCTCCGGCCAGCCGCGGTGGTGTTGGGTGTCGCCTTGCTCGAGCACCGATCGCGCGGCACTGCGGCCGGCAGCGCAGGTATGCGAAAGGACCACGACATGGCAGACGGCGGCAAAACCCGACCCCGAGAGGCGGAGGCGCAATGGACGCAGGCGACGGCGGCGGGCTACATGCCGGGTTTCGGCAACGATTTCGAAACCGAGGCCCTGCCCGGCGCCCTGCCCGTGGGGCAGAACTCGCCGCAACAGACCGCCTACGGCCTATATGCCGAGCAACTCTCCGGCTCGCCCTTCACGGCGCCGCGCGGGAGCAACGAGCGCTCCTGGCTTTATCGCATCCGACCGTCGGTGAAGCACACCACCAAATTCAAGAAGCTGGCGTTGCCCTATTGGAAAACGGCGCCGGCAACGGCCGAGCACGATCGACCGATCGGACAGCTGCGCTGGGGACCGGTGCCGGTGCCCGACGCGAAGGTCACCTTCCTGACCGGCCTGCGCACCATGACCACGGCGGGTGACGTCAACACGCAGGTGGGCATGGCGGCGCACGTCTATCTCATCACGCAGTCGATGCAAAACGAGTACTTCTACAACGCCGATGGCGAGATGCTGATCGTGCCGCAACTGGGCGCGGTGCGCTTCTTTACCGAATTCGGCCGCATCGAGGTGGCGCCAGGGGACATCTGCGTCATCCCCCGCGGCGTGAAATTCAAGGTGGAATTGCTCGACGGGCCGGCGCGCGGCTATCTGTGCGAGAACTACGGGGCCAAGTTCACCATGCCGGACCGAGGTCCCATCGGCGCCAACTGCCTGGCCAACGCCCGCGATTTCAAGGCACCGGTTGCGGCCTTCGAGGATAAAGAGGAAACGTGCCGCTTGACCGTCAAATGGTGCGGCAGCTTTCATGTGACCGAGATCGGCCATTCACCGCTCGATGTGGTGGCCTGGCACGGCAACTACGCCCCCTACAAGTACAACCTGCGGCACTTTTCGCCGGTGGGCGCCATCGCCTTTGACCATCCCGATCCGTCGATCTTCACGGTCCTGACGGCACCGTCCGAGACGGCGGGCACGGCCAATGTCGACTTCGTCATTTTCCCGGAGCGCTGGGCGGTCGCGGAGCACACCTTTCGCCCGCCCTGGTACCACATGAACATCATGTCGGAGTTCATGGGGCTGATCTATGGCATCTACGATGCCAAGCCCGAGGGCTTTGTCCCCGGCGGCATGAGCCTGCACAACTGCATGCTGCCACACGGGCCCGACAAGGCTGCTTACGATCAGGCCACCAAGAGCGAGCTGCGGCCCGTCAAACTGACCAACACGCTGGCGTTCATGTTCGAGACGCGGTTCCCTCAGCACCTGACCAAGTTCGCCGCCGAGCTGGAGACGCTGCAGGAGGACTACGCCGAATGCTGGACGCCGCTGGCAAAGAAGTTCACAGGGGCAAGATGAATAGGCCCACGCCGCTGGGGTCGCGTATGTTGGCTACCAGCTCACCATGGTCAGGGCCGGCGAGAATGCGTCATGAAGGTTGCAACCTATCGCAATGGTACGCGGGACGGCGCGCTGGTGATCGTCTCGCGTGATCTGCGCAAGATGGTGCCGGCGTCCTGCGTCATTGCCGGGCTGGAAACGCTGCAGCAGTTGTTGGACGATTGGGACGACCTGCAGCTGAAGGTCGAGCGCGTCTATGCCGAGCTCAACCAGGCCGCCGACGGCCAGCGCCCGCCTCGCTTCGACAGCGAGGATTTCCAGGCCACGCGCTGCATGGCGCCCCTGCCGCGCGCCTATCAGTGGGCCGATGGCTCAGCCTACGTGAGCCACGTCGAACTCGTGCGTCGGGCGCGTGGCGCGGCAATGCCGGCAAGCTTCTGGACCGACCCCTTGATGTATCAGGGTGGTTCCGATGCCTTCCTGGGGCCGCACGACCGCATCGAGATGGCCGAGGAGGCCTGGGGCATCGACCTCGAGGGCGAAGTTGCCGTGGTCACCGGCGACGTGCCAATGGGCGCCACGGCAGCCCAAGCCGCCGAGCGCATTCGCCTCATCATGCTCGTCAATGACGTCTCGCTGCGCAACCTGATAGCCGCCGAACTCGCCAAGGGCTTCGGCTTCTTCCACGGCAAGCCATCGACGGCCTTTGCACCGGTGGCCGTGACCCCTGATGAACTCGGCTCGGCCTGGCGCGATGGCAAGTTGCATCTGCCGCTGCTGGCCTCGATCAATGGCAAGCTGCTCGGCAAGCCCAATGCCGGCGTGGACATGACGTTCTCCTTCCCCCAGCTGGTTGCGCACGCCGCCAAGACGCGTTGTCTGGGTGCCGGCAGCATTGTTGGCTCCGGAACCGTCTCCAACACCGGCGAGGCGGGCCCGGCCAGGCCGGTCGACCTCGGTGGCGTGGGTTACACCTGCCTCGCCGAGCTGCGCAGCGTTGAGAGTCTTCTGCACGGCAAGCCGAGCACCGCCTTTTTGCGCTTCGGTGACCGCGTGCGCATCGAGATGTTGGACACCGCCGGACACTCGATCTTCGGCGCCATCGATCAAGAAATCGGCAAGTACGTGCGCTAGCTGAGCAAGTGGCGATAGCAAGGAGCAGGACGCGAATGGCAGCATTTTGCCTCGACTGGCGATACGGCCGAGAAGAACATCAGCTTCAGCGAGATCGGACGCGACCTTTATGCGTTCACCGCCGAGGGCGATCCCAACAGCGGCATCATCATCGGCGACGACGGCGTGGTCGTGGTCGATGCGCAAGCAACGCCGGTTATGGCACGCCTCGTCATCGAGCGCGTCCGCACGGTGACCGACAAACCGATCAAGTACGTGGTGCTTTCGCACTACCATGCCGTGCGAGTGTTGGGGGCGTCGGCCTACGCGGCCGACGAGGTGCTGGCATCGGAGGCATGTCGCGCCATGATCGCCGAGCGCGGCAAGGAGGACTGGGACTCCGAATACGGTCGTTTCCCGCGGCTGTTTCGTGCTGCCGAGTCGATCCCGGGCCTCACCTGGCCAAGCCTGACGTTTCATCGACGCATGACGCTTTTCCTCGGCAAGCGCCGCGTGGAGCTGCGCCAAATCGGGCGCGCCCACACCGCTGGCGACATCGTGGCCTACGTGCCGGACGCCAACGTGGTGTTTGCGGGCGACATCGTCGAATACAAATCCGCCTGCTATTGCGGGGACGCGCATTTCGCCGATTGGCCGGCCACACTTAGGCGCCTTGATGCGGTCAAGGCGGAGGCGCTGGTACCGGGTCGGGGCGAGGCGCTGGTCGGTGCCGATCGCGTGGCCGAAGGCCTGGCCCTGACGCGCGACTTCCTGCACGACACCTATGCGCCCGTCAAACGCGGCGTCGCGCGCGGGGCCACGCTCAAGGAATGCTTCGACGAAGCGACCGCCGCCATGCGCCCGAAGTATGGCAGCTGGCCGATCTTCGAACACTGTCAGCCCTTCAATGTGGCGCGCGCCTATGACGAGGCCCAAGGCATCGACACGCCGCGCATCTGGACGGCCGAGCGCGATCGCGCCATGTGGTCAGACCTGCAAGGCTGATGCGCCGCGGCTCATCCCCCCAACGGTTTGCTAACCATGTGAGTGGCGCACCGGTGCGCAGAGGGGCAACGTGCTAGGCAGCTCACAACCGCAGCTTGCCCGCCTTCTGCAGGCCCGGCTGCCGTTCTACTACGGCTGGATCATCTTGGCCTGCTTGTGCTGCTGCGGCTTTGCACGCCAGGGTCCGGCCGTGGCCACCCTGTCGATCTTCGTCGAGCCGATGACGAGTGACTTCGGCTGGTCGCGCACCGCCCTTTCGGGCGCCGTCTCCCTGGGCGGCATCATGGCCGCGCTATTGTCGCCGCTGATTGGCCCGGTTCTGGATCGTCGCGGCGCGCGCCTGATGCTGTGCGCGGCGGTGCTGCTGACCGGCATCTCCACCATGCTGCTATCGCTGACGCAGTCGCTCATCACTTTCTATCTTTTCTTCTGCATCGCGCGCATGAACTTTGCGGGGCCGTTCGACATCGGCATCTACGGGGCCGTCAACAGCTGGTTTTGCGCGCAGCGCGGCATTGTCAATGCCATCATCAGCCTGGCGCAGATGCTGGGCTTGGTGCTGATGCCGCTGATTGCCCATTTCGCCATCAGCGCCCAGGACTGGCGCGGGGGCTGGCTCGCCATCGGCGGCACGGTCCTGCTGATCGGCCTGCTGCCGGCATGGCTGCTGCTGGTGCGGCGCCCCGAGGATCTGGGCTTACTGCCCGACGGCGGGCCGCCGACCTCGCCGCCACAGGCCACCTCCAAGGCGACGGCCAGCGCGCCCGTTGAAAGAGCGTTTTCGCGCGCTGCTGCCTTGCGCACGCCGGCCTTCTGGCTGTTGTCGCTCTACACCGTGGCGGTCTATCCCGTGCAGGCCGGCATCAGCCTGCATCAGGCACCGCACATGCTCGAGAGTGGTTTGAGTGCGACCGTGGCGGCCACCATCGTCAGCACCTTCTCGCTTGCGGCCGCTTTGGCCAGCCTCGGCTTCGGTCTGATCGTGCGGCGCATAGGCGTCGAAATCGCCTTGGCGCTCAGCGGCGCGGCGCTCGGCGCCGGTGCGGTTTTAATGCTTGGCATCGCCTCGGCCGTGCAAGCCTACCTGGCGGCTTGCTGCTTCGGGGCGGGCATCGGCGGCATCCTGACGCTATTGCCCCTGGCCTGGGCCGACTATTTCGGCCGGGCCAGCTTCGGCGCCATCCGGGGGGTGGCGCTGTCAATGCAGGTCACGGCGCAGGCCTCAGGGCCCCTCATCTCCGGTGTCCTGCGCGATGCCACCGGCAGCTACGTTTTGTCCTTGACGGTCTTTGCCGCGCTCTCATTCTTTGGCGCCTTCGTCGCCTTGCTGGTGCGCCCGCCGCAGCCGCCTGGCAACGCCACGCCAACCTGATGAGCGCGCTCGCTGCCACGCCCATGTGATAGACTGGCACCTGATAGACTGGCACCGATTGCAACTGGGCAGACACTTTGCAACTGGGCAGACACTAGGGGGCGATGACCGACCCGCGGCAGCTCACCTTCCCGCACCGCCGCTCGGCGGATCAGGATCGGCTACGGCCCGCGCACCATCCGGTCGTTATCGTTGGCGCCGGGCCGGTCGGGCTCGTCGCCGCGCTCGAGCTGGCCCGCAAGGGGCACCGGACGATCGTCATCGACAAGAAGAACAACCTGTCCGACGGCAGCCGGGCGATCTGTTGGGCCAAGCGGACGCTCGAGATCATGGACCGGCTTGGCCTCGGCGATGCCGTCGCCGCCAAGGGCGTCACCTGGAAGACCGGCACGGTGTTCTTCGACACGCAGCGCCTGTTTGAGTTTGACCTGCTACCGGAAACCGCACACCGTCGACCCGCCTTCGTCAACTTGCAGCAGTACTACTTCGAGCATTTCTGCATCGAAGCGGCGCGCCAGACGGGGCTCATCGAGCTGCGCTGGCAGGAGGAGGTGCAAAGCCTCGAGCCTACCAGCGATGGCCTGTTGCTCACCATCAGCACGCCCGCGGGCGCCTATCGGCTCGTTGCCGATTGGCTGATTGCCGCAGATGGGGCGCGATCGGCGATCCGCCACCAGCTGCAGCTGGGCTTCGAGGGTCGCGTGTTCGACGATCAGTTCTTGATTTGCGACATCAAGATGAGAATGGAACGACCGGCCGAGCGCTGGTTCTGGTTCGACCCTCCCTTCAATCGCGGTCGTTCGGCGCTGCTGCATAAGCAGGCCGATGACGTTTGGCGCCTCGACTTCCAGGTCGGAGCCAGCGCCGACCGCGACGAGGAGATGCGCCCGGCCAACGTTGCCCGGCGGGTGCGGGCGATGCTGGGTGAGAACGTCGAATTTAGCTTCGAGTGGATCTCGCTTTATCGTTTTCAATCGCGACGCCTGCAACGCTTCCGGCATGGCCGCGTGTTGTTCGCCGGCGATGCCGCCCACCAGATGTCACCGTTCGGGGCGCGTGGCGGCAACAGCGGCATTCAAGATGCCGACAATCTCGCCTGGAAGCTCGATCTCATTCTTCGGCGGCTGGCGCCGGAGACATTGCTTGACAGCTATGATGAGGAGCGCATACCCGCTGCCGACGAGAATTTGCTGCACACGACGCGTTCGACCGACTTCATCGCGCCCAAGAGCGCGGCGAGCCGCGCCTTCCGCGACGGCGTGCTGGCCCTGGCCGAGACGGAGCCACTGGCGCGCCGCCTCGTCAATTCAGGCCGCTTGTCGGTGGCGAGGTGTTATGACGGGTCGCCGCTCAACGGCCCCGACGGCTTTTGTCCCGGCGACTGCCCGGCAGCACGCCCGGGTGCGGCGGCCCTCGACGCGCCGGTGGCCGGCGCCTGGCTGCTTGACGCCCTTGGGCCTGGCTTTAGCGGCGTGTGGTTCTGTCGCGAGGGCCGGCCAGCCGCGGCACTGGTGGCCGCGCAGAGCTTGCTGGCGCAGGGGAAGGTGCCGGTCAAGACCGTCCTGATCAGCGATCCGATTGCCTGCTGCCGCTATGGCGCTGAGCGCCAGCCGGCCTATTATCTTTTCCGTCCGGACCAGCACGTGGTTGCCCGCTGGCGCGGCTTTGATTGGGCCGCGCTCCAGGGCGCACTGGCGCGGGCCAGCGGGCGGTCCTCAATGGGAGCTGGAGCGCCAGATGCCTCTCAAGCGTGAGCCGAACCTGCCCGATCCCGACGGCCTCTACGCCGCCATTGTCGAGGCCCACGCGGATCTGAGCGAGTTGGAAAGCGTGGCCCTGAACGCGCGCCTGGTGCTGCTGCTCGCCAATCACATCGGCGATGAAAGCGTGGTGCGCGAGGCGCTGACGCTCGCGCGCCAATCCATCGACCAGAGCGCGCCCAGCTAGCTCGCATGCTTGGCAACGCCAAGCACGCTGCCGGCGCAAACCCCGCGCCAGTCTAATTCAGTCGGGTCTTGAGATCGCGGATGCTTTGATCGATCAGCGCCGCACCGGCGGCTCCGCTGGCCTTCTCGCGCAGGATTTTTTCCGCTGCCGCAAGCGCCAGGTCGACGGCAGCGGCGCGCACGTCGTCGATGGCCTGACCCTCGGCACGGGCAATCTTCTCCTCGGCCAGCTTGGTGCGCCGCTCGAGTGTTTCCTTCAGATTGCGGCGTGTCTCCTGGGCGAAAGCCTCCGCCTCTCGGCGCGCCTGTACCACGATCGCCTCGGCTTCGTCGCTGACCGAGCGATGCTTGCGCTGATAGTCGGCGAGCAGATTTTGCGCCTCCTCGCGCACGCGGCGCGCCTCGTCGAGCTCTTTACGAATGGCCTCTGCGCGGTCGTCGAGGGCCTTGCCGATCAGGCTCGGCACTTTGTAGTAGACGAGCACCAGCAGAAAGGCGACGAAGGCCACCGCCACCCAGAACTCGGCCAGGAAAAACATCGCCGCGCCTCCTATTCGGCCGCCTGCCGATTGACGAGGGCCTTCTGCACCTCGTCCTTGCTCACCTCGCGGCCACTCAGCCTGGATACGATGGCGCCCGCAAGCTCGCCGGCGATGTCGCTGACGCCAGCCAGGGCATTAGCCTTGGTCTGGGCGATGCGGGCCTCCGCATCTGCAAGCTTGGCGGCGATCTGCGCCTCGAGCGCGGTGCGCTCCTGTTCCATTTCGGCGGCAAGTGTATCGCGCATGCCTTTAACGATCGCCTGCGCCTTGCCGCGCGCCTCGCCCAACGCCCCCTCATAGTTGGCCAGCGCCTGCTCGGTTTCGGTTTTGAGCTTTTCCGCCTGACCCAGATCGCGCTGGATGCGCTCGCGCCGCTCCTCGATCACCTCGCCGACGCGCGGCAGATAAAAGCGCTTCAGCAGGAGATAGAGCAGGCCGAAGGTCAGAGCGAGCCAGATCAGCTGCGGGGCAAACGTGCCCGCATCCAGCGGCGGAAACACCTTGGCATGTCCCGCCTCGTGCGGAACTGCCGTGCTGACTGTGCTGTTGGTCGCCATCGCCATCGATCCTCAGCCACCCGGGCTCAGGTGAAGAGCAGGAGGAAGGCGATCAACAGCGCGAAAATGCCCAACGCTTCCGTCACGGCAAAGCCGAAAATGAGCCGGCCGAACTGGCCGTCGGCGGCGGACGGATTGCGGAGCGCGCCCTGCAGGAACTGGCCAAAAAGATTGCCGACGCCGATTGCGGCAGCACCGGTGCCGATGGCAGCTAGGCCGGCGCCGATGAGTTTTGCGGCTGCGGGATCCATGGACTTTTCTTCTCCTTCGCAAGTTGACCGTTTTTTAGGAATCCGGGACGCGAACCTAGTGCCCCGGATGCAGGGCATCGTTCAGGTACATGCAGGTCAGCATCGTAAACACGTAGGCTTGCAGAAACGCAACCAGCACTTCGAGCGCCGTCAGCGCCACCGCCATCGCCAGGGGCAACGGCGCCAGTGCCGCGTAGGTGCCGGCACTCAAGAGCATCACCACGAAGCCGCCAAACACCTTGAGCGTGATGTGACCTGCCAGCATGTTGGCGAACAGGCGCACCGAGTGGCTCACGGGTCGTGACAGGAACGAGATCACCTCAATCAGCACGACCAGCGGCAGGATCAGGATGGGCACGCCTTGCGGCACGAACAGCTTGAGGAACTTGGGGCCATTCTTGGCAAAGCCCACGATCAGCACCGTGAGGAACACCATGGCCGCCAAGGCCGCCGTCACGACGATGTGGCTGGTGACGGTGAAGAAGCCAGGGATCAGGCCCAGGGTATTGGCCGTGAAAACGAAGATGAAGATCGTAAACACGAACGGAAAGTATTTCATGCCGCCGTGGCCGACGCTCTCGCGCAGCATGTTGGCGACGAACTCGTAGCTGATCTCGGCCAGCGACTGCAGTCGGCTCGGTACCAGGGAGCGCGCCTGCATGGAGACGACGAAGAAGCCGGCGATCAGCAGGACCGCCAGCAGCATGAACAGCGAGGAGTTGGTGAAGGAGGCGTCCCAGCCAAAGATCTTGATGGGGATGATGCGATGGATCTCGAACTGGTGGATCGGGTCGGGCATCCCCAAACCCTGAGTTCCCGCATTCGGCGCTGCCACGATCAGCTCCTCAGTCGTCCTCGTCGGGCACGCTCTGGCCGATCCGGCCACCCGTGCGCGCCATGAAGTCCCTCTGCATGCGCTCGTAACCCCTCAACACGTTGAGGACGCCGGCCGCAAACCCCAACAGGAAGAAGAGCAAAAACAGCCAGGGCTTGGTGCCGAGCCACCAGTCCAATCCCCAGCCGATACCACCTCCGACCACGACGGCTGCAACCATTTCCGCGGCCATGCGCATGCCATGGGCCATGCCGCGGCCACGCATTTCAGCATCGAGATCGGCATGCGCATCGGCATCCCGTTGCGCCTTGATCTTGTCGAGCCTGTCACCAAGCTTGGAAACCCTCCCTTGCAGCGCAGCCGCCTCCTCGGGGCTCATCTGGCGCTCGCCAGGACCTCGACGATCGGCTGGATCTGGCATGAGGATCACGCCCTCGGTGGGAGAGGCGGCCCGACACCCCCCGGGGGCCATCAAATCGCGCGCCAGCTTAAAGCAGCGGTTTCCCGCAGTGTCAAGAATGCGGCAACCGACCGCGGCGCGCACCCGCCCCCTGGCCGCTGCCTCGCGCGCTGATGCGACAATTCGACCGGCGTCGGGCCAAGTGGGCGGCCAAGCCTCAAGCAGGCGGTGCTGATGATCTGGCGGCGGCCAAAATCAGCGGCGCCAGCTGGCACGGTGCATCGCAAATGCTCGCCGCCCCAGCGCCGCGCAGTTCGGCAATGCTGCCATAGCCCCAGGCCGCGCCGATGCTGGCGATGCCATTGCTGTTGGCGGCAGCGACGTCGAATTTGCGGTCGCCGACCATGATCGCCGTTTTCGCATCGAGCTTGTGCGCGGCCAGGATGTGGGCGAGCAAATCCGTCTTGGCATCGTGCCGGCCGTCGAGCTCGGCACCGTGAATGGCCGCAAAGCGCGGCGCCAGCGCAAAGTGCTGCAGAATCGGGCGGGCGTAGTGATGCGGTTTGGAGGTCGCCAGGATCAATCGGCAGCCCGCCGCGCACAGCTGCTCCAGCGCCTCGGGAATGCCCGCATACACCACCGCATCGTACATGCCATCGGCAACATAACGCGCGCGGTAGTGGGCAATGGCCAGCTCCGTCAAATCCTGCCGCCCCAGCAGCTTGGGGAATGAAAGGCGCAGCGGCGGACCGATCATCCACAAAAGGTCTGCCGCCGGCGGCACCGGTCGCCCAAGCTGCTCAAGGGCATATTGGATCGAGCCGATCAAGCCGGCCCTGGGATCGATCAGCGTCCCATCAAGATCGAGGAGGACATGCATGCCGCCAACCCTGCCCCTCGGCGCGCTGTCAGGCGGCCACCACGAACTTCTGTGCCGTCTCGAGATCCACCGAAACCAGCTGGCTTACCCCCTTTTCCACCATCGTCACCCCGAACAACCGGTTCATGCGCGACATGGTCATCGGATGATGCGTGATCACCAGGAAACGGGTGGCCGTGTCCGCGGCCATCTTTTCCAATAGGCTACAAAAGCGATCGACATTGGCATCGTCCAGCGGGGCATCGACTTCGTCGAGCACGCAGATCGGCGATGGGTTCGTCAGGAACACCGCGAAGATCAAGGCCATGGCGGTCAGCGACTGCTCGCCACCCGACAGCAACGATAAGGTCGCCGGCTTCTTGCCGGGCGGTTTGGCGATAATTTCCAGGCCGCCATCGAGGGGATCTGGCGCATCGATCATCTCGAGCCGGGCCTCGCCGCCGCCGAACAAGGTGCCAAACAGCTGCTTGAAATGGGCATTGACGGCGTCAAAGGCTTGCTGCAGGCGCGCGCAGCCCTCGTTGTTGATTTGCGTGATGCCGGAACGCAGCTTGGCGATCGCCTCTTCGACGTCGGTCTTCTCCTTGTGCAGGCTGTCGAACTGCTGACTGAGGCCGACCAGATCGTCATCGGCCTGCAGATTGACGCCACCCAGTCGCTCGCGCTCGGCCTTCAGCCGCGTCAGCTGACCGGTTGCGACCTCCAATGCCGGCAACGGCGCCGCAGGCGCCACGCCGGCGAGCGCGAGACAGTCCTCGGGCGTTGCGCCCAACTGATCCCTGATCTTGCCTCCCTCTTCCGTGCGGCGCTGGCGCGCGTTCTCCAGTCGCGCCTCGGTTCGCGCCCGCTGTTCGCGCTGATCGGCGACGGCAGTTTGCGCGGCACGCAGATCCTGCGCGGAACGCCGGTGCGCGCTGTCGGCGGCGGCAAGCTGATCGGCGGCGGCACGGCGCTCGCCCTCCGCCGCGGTGAGCTCGGTCAGCAGTTTCTGGCGTTGCTGTTCCACCATTGCCGGGATGCCGGCCAGTCTCGTTAGCTCCGCCTGCGTCCCGGACAGGCGCTCCTCGAGAGCCGCAATCTGTTGTTCGGCGCCGGCAATGCGGCTCAGATTGCGCGCGTTCTCCGCGGCGATGGCCTGCTGGCGCTCAACACGCGCGCGATGCTCGCGCTCGAGTGTGACGAGCTCCGTTCGGGTCTCGGCCACACTGCGGCGCAGCCCGCTGGTCTCCGACTGCGCCCCTGCCAGTTCGGCCTCAAGGGCCTCAATGCCGGCCAGCGCTGGCAGGGCACTTTCGGCTTTGGCCAACAGCTCCTGGGCTTCGCCCAAGGCTTCCGCACTGCGCTCTTTGGCGTCGGCGACGGCGGTGATCTTGGCCTCGGTTTCGCGGGCCTGCCGTTCCAGCGCCGTCAGCACGTCGCGCGTCTCGGCAAGCTTGCCCTGGGTATCGCGCCAAAGCTGCCGCAGGCGCCGTTCCTCGGTTTGCGCCGCACGATGACGGGCATCGGCCGCCGCCGAAGCGCTGCGTGCGGTCTCGGCGCTGCGCTGCTGGTCGGCCTCCTCTTTTGCCAGCACCCCCAGGCGGCTTCGCTCGGCCAGGCGGCTGGCGGCGGCGGTGGTGCCTTGCGCCGTGGCGACGTAGCCGTCCCAACGCCACAAGTCGCCCTCGCGCGAGACGAGGCGTTGTCCCGCCCTCAGCCGGCGCAGCAGGCTGGCGCCTTGGCTTTGCGCCACCAGACCGATCTGGGAGAGCCGCCGCGCCAGCTCGGGGGGCGCCGTCACATAGGCGCTCAGCGGCTCGGCGCCAGGCGGCAGGACAGGGTCGCGCTCGGCGGCGGCGTTGATGCGCCAGTGCAGGGCCGCCGCCTCGGCCGCTGGGGCCTCCAGATCATCGCCAAGCGCCGCCGCCAGCGCCATCTCGTAGCCCGCGGCGACGCGGATCTGATCGAGGATCGGCGGCAAGCCACTGTCGCCCGAGGGCTTGAGCAGCTTCTTGAGCGTCTCCACCTCGGTCTTCAGGTTGGCGGCCACGAGGTCGGCTTTGCTTGCCGCATCGCTCTTGGCTTCGGCCTCGAGGGCTGCCACCTGGGCCGCCTCCTCGGCGGCGAGTGCCTGCGCCTCGATCACGGCAATCTCGGTCATCAGCCGTTGTCCGGCCTCCGCCGTCACCTTGAGCTTGGAGGCATCCGGCGCCCGGCCGATGATCTCACGCGTCTGCGCCTCGAGCGCCGCGAGCTGGCGCTGGAGTTTGTCGATCTGGCCCTGGCGTTCCTGGCGCTGGCCTTCGATGCTGAGGCGTCGCGCCCGCGCCTCTGCCGCCGCGCTCGTCAGCTCAAGCAGCCGCAGCTCGGCACCCTTGAGTTTTGTGTCGCCGGCTTCGTAGCTCTCCAGAGCCTTCTGCTCGAAGTCGGCGGCCAGCGCCGCGGTACGGGCGAGCGATTGGGCTTCCGTCTCCAGCCGCGCCAGCGTGTCGTGGGCTTCGGCGCGCAAAAGCTTCTCACGCTCCAGATCATGGCCGAGTTGCTCGACGCGGGCCTCCAGCTCACGGCAGCGGTCGGCGGTCCGCTGCGCCTCGCGCTCCAGATTGTCCTGTTCGACCTTGAAGCGGTGCAGCACCGCACTTTTCGCTGCCTCCTGATCGCGCAACGGTTGCAGCTGGGCGGCGGCGTCAGCCTCCGCGCGCAGCGCTTTGGCCTCGCGCTCGGTCGCCAGCGCCAGGTTTTCCAACGCGCCCGCCAGATTGGCCTCTTCGCTCGTGACCTGGTTTTGCGCCTCCTGCCAGTGCAGGTGCAGGACGAGGGCGTCACTTTTGCGGATCTCGGCGGACAGGTCCTTGTAGCGGCGGGCCTGCCGGGCCTGACGCTTCAGGCTCTCGATCTGGGATTGCAGCTGGCCCAAAATGTCATTGAGGCGCGCCAGATTGTTGTCCGCCGCTTTGAGCCGCAGCTCCGCCTCGTGCCGACGGGTGTGCAGCCCGGCGATTCCCGCCGCATCCTCGAGAATACGGCGCCGCTGCTCGGGCTTGGCATTGACGAGTTCGCCGATTTGTCCCTGCCGGACCAGGGCCGGTGAGCGTGCGCCGGTGGCGGCATCCTCAAACAGGATGCGCACGTCGCGCGCCCGCACCTCCCGGCCGTTGATGCGGTAGGCGGAACCGGCTTCTCGCTCGATGCGGCGCGTCACCTCAAGCGGATCGGCGGCGTTGAACTCGGCCGGTGCCTTGTCGCCCGAATTCTCGATAAAAATGCTCACTTCTGCCGTGTTGCGCGCCGGCCGGTCGGCGGTGCCGGAAAAGATCACATCGTCCATGGCCGCTGCCCGCATGCTCTTGTGCGAGCTTTCGCCCATCACCCAGCGCAGCGCCTCGAGCAGGTTGGATTTGCCGCAGCCGTTGGGCCCCACGACCCCGGTCAAGCCCGGCTCGACCAAGAGTTCGGTCGGCTCCACGAACGACTTGAAGCCCAGCAGCCGCAGCCGGTTGATATACATGCAGGCAAGCACCCTCGCTTGTGCGCAACGGGCCCGCGGCGATCTGCGACGGTTGCCGAGCGCGGCACCAGCACCAACGCGAAAACCGCCCGGGCCTAGCGGGCTCGATTGGTCTCCTCGGATACGGCCACCTGACCCGCCAGGACAGGCTCCACCAGGTCGCGGATCTCCTGTATGCCGATCACCGATTTCACCAATTTGCCCTGGATGAAAAAGTTCGGAGTGCCAATAATCCCGAGCGTGCGACCGCGGTCCTTGATGGCGTTCAGTTGCGCGATCATGGCGCGATTCTCGCGGCAGCTGTCAAACTGTGCGCGCGTCATCCCCACCTGAGCGGCGACCTTAAGGATCGGCTCCGGGCGTACCTCCTGGCTGACCCAGGCGGCTTGCTGGGCCATCAGCTTGTCGTAGAGCAGGAAATATTTGTCGGCCGGCGCGCAGCGCAGCGCAATGGTGGCAAGCCCCGACTGCTTGCCGATCGGAAACTCCGCGCGCAGCACGTAGCGCACTTTGCCGGTGTCGATGTACTCCTTCTTGAGCAGCGGAAAGGTCTCGGCCTGAAAGCGACGGCAGTAGGGGCAGGTCATAGAGGCGTACTGCACAATCGTCACCGGCGCGTCGGTCCGACCCAGAGCCATCTCGGGCAAGGCGCCGGGGCGCATGATCTCGGCCAACGCTGGGTTTTGCAGCACCACCCGACTGGTCACCGGACCCGGCGCCGTCTCTTGGAAGGGATCAAAGTTCGGCGTATCGACGGTCGATCGGTCGGCCTGGAGGGCTGCGCCTGCTGGGCCAACCTCGGGCGCCTTGCCAAGCAGCGGCAGTTCGCCGCTGCAGCCGGCCAGCGCCGCAGCAACCCACAGAGCCTGCAAACTGCGGCGTCCCGGCACTCAGGCCTCGAGGTCAGCTCTTCAGCAGGGCCGAGAACGCCTTGTCGAATTCCTCGAGCGTCGGCGCCCCCGTCATCTTCTTGCCGTTGATGAAAAATGTCGGCGTCGAGGTGACGCCAAAGCTATCGGCAGCACGTGATCTGATTTTGACAATGTCATCCATAAGCTTCTGATCTGTCAAACATTTGTCGAAGCTCTCCTGCGTAAAGCCGGCCTGCTTGCCAAACTTGAAGAGCTCCGGCACCGGATTGTTGCGCACGAACGCCCATTCGTCTTGCTTGGCAAACAAGGCCGAGATCAACGGTAACGTCCTGTCGCCGCCGGCGCAGCGTGCCAGCATCGAGGCCGCCACCGCCAGCTTGTCGAGGGGAAACTCGCGCATGAAGAAGCGCACCTTGCCGGTGTCGATGTATTTTTCCTTGAGCACCGGGAAAACCTTGTTGTGGAACGCGGCGCAATGGCCGCAGGTCATCGAGGCATACTCGACCAAGGTGACGGGCGCGTCCTCCTTGCCGAGCACCAGTTCCGGCAGCGGACCGGCCTGCATCAGTTCCTCAAGCGGGATTTCTGCGCGGCCCGCGGCGGCCCGCTTCTGGGCCAGGGCGGGCCGCAGCAGTCCCCAGGACGTCGCCGTGGCGACGACAGCAAGCCCAACCGACAGGTTGATCAGGGCGCGCCGGGACAGGTGCCGGCGGCGCCAAAACGTTGGCTCAAAGTCGTTCAAAAGGCTCGCTCCTCACCTCAGGCTCGAGGCCCTGCCTCGAGCTCGGCTGCTGCTGGCGCCACCGCCTGCGGCGGCGCTTCGCCTGATAACATAGGATCGGCCACAAATAAGGCAAATCACCGTGAGGGGTGGGCGGCGTTAGCGGGCGCTGTGCAAATGGGCTCCCAGCCGGCGCAGCGCCTCGCGCAGGCCAGTATCGGCAATGCCTGCCACCTCCGGGACCGGTGCTGGGCTGGCGCTGCGCGCAGGCGCGGCCGGGCGCGCGGCCAGCCGCGCGGTATGGGCCGGCAGCGGGGCCTGGACAAGGCGCAGCTCGGTGACGGCCGCATAGCCGAAGTGGGCATTGACGCGCTCCAGGATCTGCCGGCTCTGGTACTGGATCTCGAGGGCGCGCGCACCCTCGACGCGCAACACCAGCGTGGCGCCCCGGCGTTGCCGCTCCGAGCCGGTCGCCACGGCGCCGGCGTCAAGCTCGCGCCTGGGCGGCCATTTCAGCCGTTCCGGTGCGGACAGAAGGGCCACGTCCTTGCCGACGATGGTCGGCCAGTCCATGACCAGTTGCGCGGTTGAGAAGCCGAACTTTTCGAAGGCTCTGGCGGTCAGGCCGGGAAGAAAACTGCCCACGGCCTTGACGTTGAGGCCGGTGCGGCGCGCAAAGACAAGGCTCTGGCGCGGCAAAGGCGCAGCCGGGGGGCGTCGGGGCGTTGGCACAGTCACAGCAATCGATCTCAGCGACATTTCCAGGCAACCGGCCGACGCCTTACCATGCCCCGACTGATTCGGGCGCTGGGGGGTGGAACGCCGCATGCCGAATGTTGCCAAAGCGCAACCAAGCGCCAGCCGGACTGGGCCGGAGACGGCCCAGCTGCTGCTCGACTGGTACGACCGTGAACGCCGCGATCTGCCCTGGCGCACGCCGCCGGGGGGCGCGGCCGATGCCTATCGGATCTGGCTTTCCGAGATCATGTTGCAACAGACAACGGTGAAGGCGGTCATCCCCTTCTACCAGCGTTTTCTGGCGCGCTGGCCAACGGTCGAAGAGCTGGCGGCGGCCCCGCTCGATGACGTCCTCGCCGCCTGGGCGGGGCTGGGCTACTACAGCCGTGCGCGCAACCTGCATAAATGTGCGCAGCTGGTGGCCGAGCGCTATGGTGGTCGCTTTCCCGCCTGTGAAAGCGAGCTCTTGGCGTTGCCGGGAATTGGTCCCTACACCGCCGCCGCCGTTGCCTCGATCGCCTTTGGCGTGCCGGCAATGCCCGTCGACGGCAATATCGAACGGGTGATGGCGCGCCTGTTTGCCGTGCAAGAGCCGCTGCCAACCGTCAAACCAACCTTGCGCAGCCTGGCTGCGAGCCTTGCACCGCAACAGCGCGCCGGTGATTTCGCCCAAGGCCTGATGGACCTCGGCGCCAGCATCTGCACGCCAAAGCGCCCCTCATGCCTGATGTGCCCGCTGCAAGGGCGCTGCGCGGCGCACGCGGAGGGACTTGCCGCCGCCCTCCCCATCAAGGCGACCAAGGCGGATCGACCGTTGCGCGTCGGGCTGGCGTTCGTGGCCTTGCGCGAGGATGGCACCGTGCTGTTGCGGCGGCGGCCGGATGCGGGTCTGCTCGGCGGCATGCTCGAGGTGCCCTCGACGGACTGGAGCGAGACTTTCCCTCCCCTCGAACAGGCCTTGCGCGCCGCGCCGGTGCACGGCCAATGGTGGGCGGTGCCCGGCACCGTCACCCACACCTTCACGCATTTCCGCCTGGAGCTGATGATTTATCGCGCGGTGGTGCCGATCGAGGCGCCGCTGACCTTCTGGGCCGATCCGCAACGCTGCCGCTGGCTGCCGCGCCGGCATCTCCACGCGCAAGCTTTGCCCAGCGTGATGCGCAAGGTCATTGCGCACGGCCTCAGGGAGCAATGACAGGCCCGCGGGGTCAGGCTAGCGGGCCGCCTCCAGTGCCGCAAAGTGCCGACCCCGCTGCAGGACCGCCAGCAAGACCAGCGCCGGCAGCGCCGCCAGCGCCGTCAGCAGGAAGAAGGCGGGCCAGCCGATGACGGCGGCAAGGAAGCCCGTCCCTGCCGACAGAAAGGTGCGGCCGCTGGAGGCGAGCGCCGTCAGCAGGGCGTATTGCGTCGCCGTATGCAGGGGGTTGCGGCACAGGGCCGAGAGGTAGGCAACGAAGAAGACCGTGCCCATGGCGCCGGTGAAATTTTCGATCACAATGGCGACGGTCAGCGCCCCCGGGCTCACCGGCTGAGCGTCGAGCCAGATGAACGCCAGGTTGGAGAGCATCTGCAGGATGGCGCCCAGCCAAAGCATCACCGAGAGCGGCAGTGTACGGGCCATGCCACCGCCCGCAAAGCCGCCGATCAGCAGGGCTGCCAAGCCGACGCCTTTGACAATCGCGGCATAGGTGGCCTTGTCGTAGCCAAGCGCCAGCACGAAGGGGCCCGTCATGGCCCCGGCAAGCGCGTCGCACAGCTTGAACAGGATCACCAGCGCCAAGATGGTCAGCGCCTGCCGTCGCGATAGGATGTCGGCAAAAGCGCCGCGCGCCGTCGCGGCGATGCGCCATAGGGCAGCCGGCGCCGCCGTCGGCGCTGCCGGCGCCGCGGTCGCCGCCTTCGGCTCACGCGCCAGCAGCGTGGCGGCCATGCCGACCAGCATGAGCGCGGCGGCGACAGCGTAGGCCAGCGACCAGGCCTGCGCCTTGTCGAGGCCGCGCGCCTCGAGCCACGCCGTCAAGGCGATCACGCCTGCGGTCGACACCAACAGCCCGACCCGGTAGGCGGCAACGTAGCTGGCCATGCCGGCCGCCTGCTCCTGCGGCGCCAGGCTCTCGACGCGATAGGCATCGATGACGATGTCCTGCGTTGCCGATGCAAAGGCAACCAGCAGGGCTCCGCAGCCCACGATCAAGGGCCCCGTCAAAGGATCGCGCGTGCCGAGAAAGACGATGGCGCCCATCGCCAGCCCCTGCGTGGCCAGCAGCCAGCCGCGCCGGCGGCCGAGCCAGCGCGACAACCAAGGCGGGTCAAGCGCATCGACGACGGGCGCCCACAAAAATTTGATCGTGTAGGGCAAACCGGCAAGGCCGAGAAGGCCAATGGTGCCGAGATCGACGCCGCTGTCGGCCAGCCACAGCCGCAGCGTTTCGCCGGACAACGCCAAGGGAAGACCGCCGGAAAATCCAAGCAGCAGCACGATCAGCACGCGCGGGCGCAGATAGACTGTGAGGGCGCCGAGGAGGCGCTTGGCGCGCTGATGCAGGACCGTTGGCGACGTCGTCATGGGCGCGCCGCCAAGCCGCTCGGGGCCGATTTCCAACTCATTGTAAGTTCAACCCGAATCACACTATTGCGCGCCACACGCATGGCACGACACGCGGGGACATCGATGGCCTCTCTGGTAGGCGGGCTTCTCAATCAGCTCAAGCCGGGATCTGGTCGCGGCCTGTTTGCGAGCGCCAAGCACAAGCCTCAGCAGGCCACCTTGCGCGGGATTTCCAAGCGGGCCTACCTGTTTGAGGTCTACCGCCGCGAGGCGATCCCCGAGCTGGGCGAGATTGGCGCCGTCTACGTGTACGCCCGCACCACGACGCCAAACGCCGCCGCGAGCCTGCCGGGCGATCCCACCGGCAACGGCTTCGAGCCCGGCTATATCGGCCGCACCGCCGATCTTGCCCGCCGCGAGGCAGACCACGATCGCCACGGCCACTTCATTGGCTTTGCCTTCGATGTCGTTCTCGTCCTGCGCCTGGCGCAAGAGACGATGCAGCGCGACATCGAGCAGGATCTGATCGAGTCCTACCGACCGGTGTTGAACGAACTACTCCGCGGCTACCAGGGGAATGGCGCCAGCTGACAATCCGAGCTGGCGACGTGCCTCTTCGCGCAAGGCGTCGATCGGTTTCTTGCCGCCCTCCACCTCATAGTGCCAATAGGTCCAGCCGTTGCAGGCGGCTTTGCCTTGCAGCTGCGCGCCGAGGCGGTGGATGGATCCCTGCCGGCCGGCGACGGCCAGCGTACCGTCGGCCTTCACTTGCGCGCTGACGCCGCCACGCTCGTCGGTCA
Source organism: uncultured Alphaproteobacteria bacterium (assembly GCA_963820375.1). GTDB lineage: Bacteria > Pseudomonadota > Alphaproteobacteria > Rhizobiales > Hyphomicrobiaceae > AWTP1-13. The sequence continues at coordinate 315,337 of CAWFZX010000019.1, forward strand.
AGGTTACTCCCGGTTCCAGAATGCCCAGTTCAATGATGGTCCCGAAGGCGACACGCGGCTCCAGGCGCTTGGGCCGGCTGGTCTCCAGCACGGAGGGCGCATGCGGGCGCACCTTGCCAATGCGATCGAGCGCCGCGGCGGCATAGGCGGGATTGCGCTCGATCCCGAGCCAGCGCCGGCCCACGCGTCGCGCCACCGCCCCGGTCGTGCCCGTGCCGAAGAACGGGTCAAGCACGAGATCGCCGGGATTGGTGGAGGCCAGCAACAGGCGGTGCAGCAACGCCTCGGGCTTCTGCGTCGGGTGCACCTTGCGACCGGCGGCGTCTTTCAGACGCTCGGGGCCGGAGCAGATGGGAAACAGCCAATCTGACCGCATTTGCAGATCATCGTTGAGCGCCTTCATGGCCTCGTAGTTGAAGGTCGCGCGCGATTTGGCATCGCGCGCGGCCCAGATCAGCGTCTCATGCGCATTGGTGAAGCGCCGGCCGCGAAAGTTCGGCATCGGATTGGTCTTGCGCCAGATGATGTCGTTTTGGATCCAGAAGCCCAGGTCCTGCAGCACCGCGCCGACACGGAAAATATTGTGGTAGGAGCCGATCACCCAAATGGCGCCGTCCGGCTTCAAGGCGCGCCGGCACTCGGCAAGCCAAGCGCGCGAGAAGCGATCGTAGTCGGCAAACGAGGCAAACTTGTCCCAGTCCTCGTCCACGCCGTCGACCAGCGTGTCGTTCGGGCGCCGCAGGTCGCGTTCGAGCTGGAGGTTATAAGGCGGATCGGCGAAGACGAGGTCGACGCTCGCGGAGGGCAGCTGGGCGAGGACTTCCAGGCAGTCCCCGACCAGGACACGATCCTGAAAAGGCGCCCCCGGGGTAGGCTGACGCATGGACATGGACGCAAACTCTTGCACTGAGGAGACACCGGCCGCTGCCGCGGCCGCTGGCCAAGCTTAGCACGTCCAGACGGGACGGGTTGCCGAGCAAACCTGGGCCCCGCGCCGCCCGTTCATTTGCTCTGCGGGGCGGCGAAGGGCGTGCTGGTCGCCGGGCCCTCGCCCCACACCAGAATGGTTGCCTGCTCGTCCTTGGCCCCGTCGAAGTGCACGCCCTTGGCGAAGTGGGTGACCGAGCTCCCGGCCGGTAACGGCACCGTCGCGTTCGGATCAAAGGTCGACCCGGCGCCCACCCACCAGGTGCCCGACACCACCAGAAAGTATCGGTCGTTGGGATGGAAGTGCGGACGGCTCATGTGGCCCGGCAGCCATTGCAATAACACGGCGTAGGGGCCGGGCTTGCTGGGATCGCCCTGCAGGATGGCGCTGCGATTGCCGGCGCGGGGATTGTCATTCCACTTGATCTGATCGGGAAGCTGAAAGGCGATCACAGCCGGATCCAGCGTCGGCGGCTGCGCCAGGGCTGCGGTCGAAAAGGCCAGGGCCAGTGCGCCGGCCAACAAAGGCTGCGAGCGTGACATGAGCGTCTCCTTGGGTTTCCTCGCGCCGTACGGCGCCGCGATGAGCCTCCTGCCCAGGCCCGCAGAAAACAACGGCCGCGGCGGCGCAGCTGCTCTGCGCACGCTGCTGGGGCACAAAATTTATCGCAGCCAATCGGGCAGGCGGTCCTGGCCGATCAGCGCCTCGTAACTCTGGCGCGGACGCACGACGGCGTAGTCTTGAGCGTTAACGAGCACCTCGGGAACCAGCAGTCGCGTGTTGTAGGTTGAGGACATCGCCGCCCCGTAGGCGCCGGCCGTCATGAAGGCGACGAGGTCGCCGGCCGCCAGCGGCGGCAGGGTGCGGTCGCGGGCAAGGTAATCGCCGGTCTCGCAGACGGGTCCAACCACGTCCTGGAGCAGGGGCTCGCTGGCATGCAGGGCTTGCCGTATCGGCCAGATCTCATGGTGGGCCTCATAGAGCGTGGGCCGGATCAGGTCGTTCATGGCGGCATCGACGATGGTGAAGGCTCGGTCGCGGCCGCGCTTGGCATAGATCACCCGGGACACCAGCACGCCAGCATTGGCGGCAATCACCCGCCCCGGCTCCAGATAGAGCTTGAGGCCAAGGTCGCCCAACAGCTCGCGGACGATTTGCGCGTAGTCCTGCGGCGACGGCGGCAGCGCGTCGCCGGCGCGGTAAGGCACGCCAAGGCCGCCGCCGAGGTCGAGGTGGGCGATGCGGTGTCCGTCATGGCGCAACGTCGCGGTGAGCTCGCGCAGCAAGCTGAAAGCATCGCGAAAAGGTTTGTGATCGGTAATCTGGCTGCCGATATGCATGTGAATGCCGGCAATCTCGATGCCGGGCAGGTTTGCTGCCGCGGCGTAAAGCCGGGGTGCATCCTGGTAGGGAACGCCAAACTTGTTCTCGGCCTTGCCGGTGGCGATCTTGGCGTGTGTCTTGGCATCGACGTCCGGGTTGACGCGGAAGGCAATGCGCGCTTGCAAGCCAAGACTGGCGGCGATTTCACTCAACAGCAACAGTTCTGGTTCGGATTCGACGTTGAAGCCCAGGATGCCTTCACGCAGCGCGTAGGCCATCTCCTCGCGGGTCTTGCCAACGCCGGCAAAAATGATCTTGTCGGCGGCAACGCCGGCGGCACGCGCGCGCCGCAGCTCCCCCTCCGACACCACATCCATGCCGGCGCCGAGCCGGGCCAGGGTGGCGATCACGGCCTGGTTGGAATTTGCTTTGATGGCATAGCAAATGAGCGCCTCGAGGCCGGCAAAGGCCTCCGCAAAGACGCGGTAATGCCGCGCCAAGGTCGCCGTCGAATAACAATAAAACGGGGTGCCGACCTCGTCGGCAAGACGCGCCAGGCTCACATCCTCGGCGTGGAGGACACCGCCAACGTACCGGAAATGATGCATGCGGTGCTCGTCAGCGGAGCAAGGGATCCAGGACCGAGGGCTTGTGCGGGGCGGGCTTGCCCGCAGCGGCATCCCCGCTTTCCGATTGGACGCTCGGAGGTTTCTCGAGCGAGCCACGCACGCCGCATGCGCACAGGGCCAGGACGCCGCCGAGGGCGAGCGCCATCACCATGCCTCTGTGTAGCCGACCCTGCATGCAGCCGCTCGCTTCAAATCCGCAGCGCCAAAAGGCCCGGAAAGAACCGCTGTTCCGGAGCCGCGACAGTTGGTTTCTAGCCCTTTCCCGCCGGCCTTTCCAATCGCTTTATCCAGCTTCGCGCCATTTTGCGGACATTCTGTGGCGCCGTTCCCCCATAGCTCGTGCGGCTGCGCAGGGAATTTCGCACCGACAGCACGGAAAAGACGGCCTCGGTGATGCCAGGATGCATCTCCTGCATCACTTCCAGGGGCAGCTTGTCGAGCGACACCCCGCTCGACTCGGCGGCCGCGACGATGCGTCCGGTGATGTGGTGCGCGTCACGAAAGGGCAGATTGAGGTTCCCGACCAGCCAATCGGCCAGGTCGGTGGCGGTGGAATAGCCGGCCGCCGCCGCCGCCAGCATGGCCGCCGCCTCGGGCTTGAGATCCTCGGTCATGCCGGTCATGGCCAGAATGGCAAGCCGCAAACTTGCCAGTGCGTCGAAGGCCACTTCCTTGTCTTCCTGCATGTCCTTGGCATAGGCGAGCGGCAGGCCTTTCATGACCAGCACCAGCGCTTGAAAGGCTGCAGCGATCCGCCCGACCTTGGCGCGCACCAGCTCGGCCGCGTCGGGATTGCGCTTTTGCGGCATGATGGAAGAGCCGGTTGTGAAGCGGTCCGAGAGCCGCACGAAACCGAACTGTGGCGTCATCCACAGCACGATCTCTTCAGCGAAGCGGGAGAGGTGGACGGCGGTGATTGCCGCCGCCGACAGCGTCTCGAGCACGAAGTCGCGATCGGAGACGGCATCCAGCGAGTTGGCCGCCGGGCGATCAAAGCCGAGCGCCTCGGCCGTCATGTGCCGATCGATGGGAAACGAGGTACCGGCGAGGGCGGCCGCCCCCAGTGGGGATTCATTGAGCCGGGCACGCGCGTCGCGCAAGCGCCCACGATCGCGCCTCAGCATTTCGACATAAGCCAAGAGGTGGTGGCCGAAGGTCACGGGCTGCGCCGGCTGCAAATGTGTAAAGCCCGGCATTGCCAGCTCGGCGTGTTCCTCGGCCTTGCGCGCCAGCGCGAGCTGGAGGTCCGCCAGCGCGGCGTCGGCGGCGTCGATCCAATCGCGCACATAGAGCCGGAAGTCGGTGGCGACCTGATCGTTGCGCGAGCGGGCCGTGTGCAGCCGCCCCGCCGCCGGCCCGATCAGCTGGCGCAAGCGCTCCTCGACATGCATATGAATGTCTTCCAGATCCCGCGAATACGCGTAGCCGCCAGCTTCGATTTCGGCCAGCACACGGTCGAGCCCCGCCACGATCTTGCGGGCGTCCTCCTTGGTGATAATGCCCTGGGCGGCGAGCATGGTCGCATGCGCCTTCGAGGCGCGCACATCGAAGGGAGCCAATACCTTGTCGAAGTCGATGGAGGTGTTTATCTCAGCCATGATTTCGGCCGGTGACATCGCGAAGCGGCCACCCCACATCTTGTTGGCAGGTTTATCGGTCACGGGATGTCGGCCTTAAGCTGGAGCGGCATCGGGAGCCTCAGGAAAATGACAAACAGCCGGGGGTTTCGCGCAAAGGTTGCAGCGCCCCCCACCGCCTGGCTGGCGGCGATCCTGGCCGCCTGCGCCGGTTTCGCAGCGGTATACGTGACGCTCGGCCGTTCTGACAACGCCGCTCGAGCGCCCATGTCGGCGCCGGCGCAAGCTGCCGGGGCGCCCGCCGATGATTTGCCGGCCGCCGCTGCGGGCCCCAGCAGCCTCAGCCAGGGCCAGATGGCCGCCTTTGTCTTCCGCAAGGAACCCGAGACGCTGCCCGAGATCAAATTCCAAGATGCCGACGGCCAGGAGCGCACGCTGGCCGATTGGCGCGGCAAGGTGGTGCTTCTCAATCTTTGGGCGACCTGGTGTCTGCCCTGTCGCAAGGAAATGCCAGCCCTTGATCGCTTGCAATCCACGCTGGGCTCGGAGCAATTCCAGGTGGTGGCAATCAGCGTCGATCGCACCGGGCTGCCGGGTGCCAAGAAGTTCCTCGAGGAAACCAAAACGCCGAACCTTGCGGTCTATGCCGATCCGACGGCGCGCTTGGCCTCGACGCTGCGCGCCGCCGGCCTGCCGGCCACCCTGCTGATCGACAAAGAGGGCCGCGAGATCGGCCGTCTGCTCGGCCCCGCCGAATGGGACGGTGACGCGGCCAAGCGCCTGATCCAATCAGCCATGCGCTAGCGGCTTGGCCCGTGGCGTCGGCGCCGCCGCAAAACCATCAGGGATAAAACACCGGCTGCTCGCTTTCCGAGTCTGCTTGCAGCAGGCCGCCAACAATGGCGCGGGCCAGCTGTTCGGCCATGCAGCGGTGGCCCCGATCATTGAGGTGCAGATTGTCGGAGGACAGATAAAAGGTATCGCCGCGATCGCGCTGCAGCTCGCGCATGGCTTCAAAGCGGTCGACCAGAAGCACGCGCGATTCACGCGCCACCTCGGCGATGGCTCCCACCACGCGCTCGTAGTATTCATCCTTGGTCAGCGCGGCACCATATTGCGGATCGATCAGCACCACATCGATGCGGCTTTCCGCCAGCCAGGCCAAGGCTTTTTTCAGGCACGCCTTGAAGCTTTCGATGCTGACGTGGCGGATCGCATCGTTGGTGCCCACCTGCCAGACCACGAGATCGGGCTTGGTCTCCTCGATTTCGCGTTTCATGCGGTCGGCGGCGCCTTCGGCCACTTCGCCCGACAAGCCGCGGCCCACGACATCGAAGTTCATGCCCTTGAGGGAGCCCTCCAACGTCGTTTCCAGGTTGGCGACATAGGTCGCCGCCGGCGACGAGGCGCCGACGCCGACCGTGGACGACGACCCGATCGCCAACACCTTGACGTTCTTGTTGGCGCGCACGGCGCGACCGAGCGCCTTCAGGGGCCGGCGAAACATCTCGCCGACGATGCGTTTGGAGCGGCATTCCGGCGACAAGGTCGGCGGCACAGACGGCAACACCGGTACCGCCACGATCGGCCCGAGCGCCAATTCCTGCGCACTCGCTGCTGCGGGCGCGCACGCCAACATGCTCGCGATCGCCCACGGCAAGAAACGGATTATCATGAAGCCCGCAGCCCCTTCTGATGGTCAAAATCTAGGCCAGGACTGCGTGCTGGTAAAGCAGCCTGTGCATAAATCTGAACTCGGGGGGCGCTTCTTCGATTCGATTGACAGGGGTGGGCGCTCCGCGCCAGAACGCTAACCATGTCAGACATTGAGCTGCAATCGATCATCGAGAAGGCCTGGGACGAGCGCGAGGCGATCAGCCCCAACACGCGTGGCGAGCAACGTGACGCCGTCGAGACGGCCCTCGATCTGCTCGACCGCGGCGAAGCCCGCGTAGCGCGCAAGCAGGATGGAGCTTGGATTGTAAATCAATGGCTTAAGAAAGCGGTCCTGCTCTCGTTTCGCCTCTATGACATGAGCCTCATTACGGGCGCACCGGGTGGCGCCAGCTGGTGGGACAAAGTGCCCTCCAAGTTTGCCGGCCTGAGCGCGGACGCCTTTCGCCAGGCGGGCTTTCGCGCCGTCCCCGGCTCGGTGGTGCGACGCTCAGCCTACATCGCGCCGGGCGTGATTCTGATGCCGTCCTTCGTCAATCTCGGGGCCTATGTCGACAGCGGCACGATGGTCGATACCTGGGCGACGGTCGGCTCCTGCGCCCAGATCGGCAAGAATGTCCACCTCTCCGGCGGCGTCGGCATCGGCGGCGTGCTGGAGCCGCTGCAGGCCAATCCAACCATCATCGAGGATAACTGCTTCATTGGGGCGCGCTCGGAGGTGGTGGAGGGCGTGATCGTGGGCGAGGGCGCGGTGCTGGCCATGGGGACATTCATCGGCGCTTCAACCAAGGTCGTCGATCGCGCCACCGGCAAAGTGCATGTCGGCCGCGTGCCGCCCTATGCGGTGGTCGTTTCTGGCAGCATCCCCGGCAAGGCCTACGCCAACGGCGAGCCGAGCCCCAGCCTTTATTGCGCGGTGATCGTTAAGACCGTGGACGAACAGACGCGGGCCAAAACCAGCATCAACGAGCTACTGCGCGATTGAATGCCGCAGGTGGCCAATGCGCAACTTCCGCTCCCTCGACGCCGACAAGGTCATCGAGACCATCGCCGCACTGCAGCGGCGGATTGAGGAGCGCTTCCCGAGTGCGGGACTGCGCGGCGTCTGTGGCGAGCTCTTGACCATCGCTCGGGAGAGCTCACAGCGGGCCCAGGCCATCGGCCGGACCAACACGCCGCTGCGGCTGCTGGTGTTTGCCTTTCTGGTCGGCAGCTTGTGGCTGCTCGCCTGGATTTTATCGCTGATCGACTTCACGCGCACGGGTGCCGATAGCGTCTACAGTGTGCTGCAAGGCATCGAGGCAGCGGCCAACCTGACCGTGCTGATGGGTGCGGCACTGTTCTTTCTGTTTCGCATCGAGGAGCGCGTCAAGCGACGGCGTGCCTTGCGGGCACTGCATGAACTGCGCTCCATCGTCCATGTCATCGATATGCATCAGCTCACCAAGGATCCGAGTGGCTCGGTGCGTATCGGCGGCAGCACGCTGTCATCGCCGTCGCGCACGCTGAGCCGTTTCGAACTGAGCCGCTATCTCGACTACTGCTCGGAGATGCTCTCACTCACGGCGAAGGTTGCCGTCCTTTATGCGCAGAGCTTCCCCGATACCGAGGTCACGGAAGCCGTCAGCGATATCGAGCGCATCGCCGCCGGCCTGTCGCAGAAGATTTGGCAGAAGATCATGATCCTGCAGTCGGCTGGCATCGAGGCGACCAGAACGCCGACGCCCGCCGCCACCGCGCCGCCGCTGGCGGCGCCACCGCACGCCGCAAGCTAGTCGTCGCTACTCCGGCAGCCAATGCCTCAGCTGCCGGTGGCAAGTTTCAGCCAGTCGTCCTCGCTGAGCACGGCGACGCCGAGTTCGCGCGCCTTGGCGAGTTTGGAGCCGGCGTCGGCGCCGGCCACCACATAGTCGGTCTTGGCCGAGACCGAGCCGGTGACCTTGGCACCCAGCCGCTCGGCCAACGCCTTGGCCTCGCTCCGCGTCATGCGTTGCAGGCTGCCGGTGAAAACGACGATCTTGTCGGTGACGGGCGTTGTGCGCGTCGTGGCGCGGGCAAACGGTTCGACGTCGATCTCGGCAATGAGATCATCGAGCGCCTTGAGGTTGTGCGGCTCGCCAAAGAAACCTGTCAGCGCATCAATCACGGTGGAGCCGATGCCCTCGATATCGTCGAGATCGCGGTAAGCGGCGCTCTCCTTGCCGCCCGCGGTGGCGGCCGCAGCCGCGGCGCGGAAGGCTGCGAATGTGCCCAGGGCCTTGGCAAGATCGCGTGCCGTTGTTTCGCCGACATGGCGAATGCCCAGGGCGTAGATCAGGCGATCCAAGGGCACGCGCCGGCGCGCCTCGATGGCCTTGAACAGCTTATCGATCGACTTGGCACCAAAGCCCTTTTTCTGGCTAAGCCGTTTCTCGGCCGGCAGATGGGCATCGCGTGTGGCTAAGGTAAAGATGTCGGCGGGCTGCATGATGCGGCCTTCATCGTAGAACAACTCGATCTGCTTTTCCCCCAAGCCCTCGATGTCGAAGGCATTGCGCGAGACGAAGTGCTTGAGGCGCTCTTTGGCTTGCGCCGGGCAAATCAAGCCGCCGGTGCAACGCCGCACGATATCGACACGGCCGGTCTTCTCGTCCACCTCGCGCACCGCGTGACTGCCGCAGGCGGGGCAAATCAGCGGCATCTTGTAGGGCCTGGCGTTGTTGGGACGCTTGTCGAGCACCACACCCAGCACTTGCGGGATCACATCGCCGGCACGGCGCACGATGACGGTGTCGCCGATACGGATGTCCTTGCGGGCAATTTCATCCTCATTGTGCAGGGTGGCGTTGGAGACGACGACGCCACCCACCGTCACCGGCTGGAGCTTGGCAGCGGGGGTGAGGGCGCCGGTGCGACCGACCTGGATTTCGATGTCGTTGAGGCGCGTGGTCACCTCTTCGGCGGGAAACTTGTGCGCGATCGCCCAGCGCGGTGCGCGCGAAACGAAGCCCAATCGCTGCTGCCAGTCGAGGCGGTTCACCTTGTAGACGACACCATCGATGTCGTAGCCCAGTTGCGAGCGCTGAGCGGCCATGGCGCGATGGAACTCGATGACTTCCGCCGTGCTGGTGCAAACCCGCAGCAACGGGTTGAGCGGGAGGCCCCAGCGCTTGAACTGCTGATAGACGTCGGCTTGCGTGACCGCCGGCAGCGCACTTGCCGCACCCCAGCCGTAGGCGAAAAAACGCAAGGGACGGCGTGCCGTAATCGAGGCATCGAGCTGGCGCAAGGAGCCGGCGGCGGCGTTGCGCGGATTGGCGAATATTTTGCCACCGGCTGGCGGCTTGCTCGGCGTTGAGCTTTTCAAAGTCGGCATGCGCCAGGTAGATCTCGCCGCGCACCTCGATCAGGTCCGGCGTCGAGGGTCCGCGCAAACGCTGCGGAATCTGCCGCACGGTCATGACGTTGGGAGTGACATTCTCGCCCTCGGTGCCGTCGCCGCGGGTTGCGGCCTGCGTCAGCTTACCCTTTTGGTAGCTGAGCGAGATCGACAGGCCGTCGATCTTCGGTTCGGCCGTGACCTCGATGACGGTCTCCTGCGGCAGCCCGAGGAAGCGGCGAACCCGGGCCATGAAATCCGTGACGTCTTGCTCGTTGAAGGCATTGCCGAGCGATAGCATCGGCACGGCGTGGCGCACCTTGCCGAAGGCTTCAACCGGCGGCGCGCCGAGCCTGCGCGAGGGAGAATCGGCACGCACCAGACCGGGATAGCGGGCCTCGATGGCTTGATTGCGCTGGCGCAGCTTGTCGTAGTCGGCATCGGAAATCTGCGGCGCGTCCTCGGCGAAATAGAGCCGGTCATGCTGGGCGATCTCGGCGGCAAGGCGTTCAAGCTCAGCGGCGGCCTCCGCCTGGCTCAGTCGCTGCACGCTTTTGTTGGATGCGTTTGCCGCTGTCATGGCGCAACACTGCCCCAGTCGCGCGGGCAATGCCAGACCAGCGAGCCAGACCAGCGAGCCACGGCAACTCGGGGCGCGCGCCTACTGCGACTGGGCAAGTCCCAACGGCGGTCGGCCGTTCGGCTTGGCCGCCGTCGGCACGTCGGCGCCGGGACCGCGCGGCGCCGGCAGCTGATCGGGCGAGGGCAGACCTGGCGATGGCTGCTGCGGCGTGGGCTGCGGCTTCTTCTGGCCGCCGGGGGTCAGTGCCTTCAGGGTGTTGCTGATCCAGGAGCCCGAATTCAGTTGCGGACTGTGCCCGCCCGATCGCAGCAGCGCATAGCCGTTCTGATACCACTCCGAATTGGGATAGTTATGTCCCAGCACGGCCGCGGCCGACTGCGCTTCGGGCACGATGCCGATCGCCATGTTGGTCTCCACCAAGCGGTAGAGAGCTTCTTCGACATGGGCCGTGGTCTGGTAGTCGGAGACCACGGTGCGGTAGCGATTAATGGCGGCGAGCTGGTTGCCCTGTTTTTGGTAATAGCGCCCGACGTTCATTTCCGAGGCCGCCAAGACGTCCTCGGCGATGCGGATGCGGTTCTCGGCCTGCTTTGCATAGGGACTGTCCGGATAGCGCTGGCGCAGGACCTTGAGCTCGGTGAGCGCCTTGCGCGTGGCGCTCTGATCGCGCGCAGGATCCTTGATTTCGTCGAAGTTGGCCGAGGCGATGATGTGATGGGCGAGCGCGGCGTCCTTGGTGCCGGGATGCAAGGTCGTGTAGCGTTGCGCCGAAGCGATGAACTCGGGGAACTTGCCGGCCTTGTAATAGGCATAGGCCGCCATCACGATCGCGCGGCGCGCTTCCGGCGAATAGGGATGGTCGCGATCGAGATCCTCGTATTTCTTGGCCGCCAGCGTCCACTCGCCCTTATTCAAAAACGCTTCGGCGTCCGCATACATTTTCGCGGGGGGGTCGGGGTTCAGCGCCTTGACGGCGTCATTGGAGGAGGCGCAGCCCGAGATGAGGGTCGCGGCCAGGGCGCAGATCAGAGCCAGTGTGGGCATGGCGGGGCCGGCATTGCCCCATCGTCTCGATACCCGAACCACGGCCATGCGCCCAGTCCCCGTTGCGGTCGTCCGGTTCTGCCGCCGGATCTTGACTAAATCACCCAACGCGCGGCCGATCTTCCCCGGCCGCACCTTTACAATCCAGCCTCCAGCACGTTCGCCCCCAGGGCCATCGGCCGCCCCCAGGGCCATCGGCCGCCCCCAGGGCCATCGGCGCCCTTGGGACCACCTGGAGGGCCACCTGGGCCATCGGGCTGAGTTTGCCCTGACTTTGCCGCCAAAATGTGGACAACGGCGTCAATCGCACGCCGCGTCCGCAAAGCCCCGCCCTCGCGCCGTGCCCCTCAGGAGCGATCTGCAGCGTAATTGACCGCTGCCAGCCCGGCAGAAACCTCCACAGGCACAACCTCGCGCACCCAGGGAGCGCGCACGATCGCCCACGCCTCGGGGTCGGCAAACAGAGCCTGCAACACCCGCGCATTGAGCCGGTGCCCGCCCTTGACCGAGCGATAGGACGCCAACATGGGTGCACCGGCGAGCGCCAGGTCGCCAACCGCATCCAAAATCTTGTGCCGCACGAACTCCTGCGGATAGCGCAAGCCCTCGCTGTTCACAATCCGGTCATCGGCCAGGGCGACGGTGTTCTCGAGCGACGCGCCGAGCGCCAGGCCGGCCTTCCAAAGGCTCTCGACATCGCGCATGAAGCCAAACGTGCGAGCGCGGCAAATCTCGTTGCGGAAGGCACCCGCGTTCATTTCCAGCGCCATGCGCTGGCGGCCGATCAAGGCCGTTGCAAAATCGATCTCGACATCGACATGGAAGCTCGAATGCGGGGTTAGCTGCCCCCAACACTCTCCGTCCTCGACGCGGACCGGCTTGAGAACCTTGATGAATTTGCGCGGCTCTGCCAGTTCACGAATGCCCGTTTGATCGATGGCATTGACGAAGCTCGCCGCGCTGCCGTCCATGATCGGCACTTCGCGGGCATCGATTTCGATGAAGCAGTTGTCGACGTTGAGCCCCCGCAGGGCCGAGAGCAGGTGCTCCACGGTGCCAACCGTCACCCCGGTGTCGTCGCCGAGCACCGTGCATAAGGTGAGGTTTTTAACGGAATCGACGTGGGCCGGGATGTCGGCAATGATGCGGCCGCGCCGGGTGACCAGAAAGCGAAAGCCCGTGTCGGGCTCCGCGGGATGCAGCACCAGGCAGACCGGTGCACCGCTGTGCACCCCCGTGCCTCGTAACTGGATTTCATGAGCGATAGTGGTCTGGCGCGACCCTATAAATCGCCTGGACATGTGTCCCTCGATCCCCTCATCGGTCCAGGACGCCGCCCGTTTCGGCGCCCTGTGCCCCCAGAACTTTCAACCCCCGCTGCTGCTCGTCTTTGCAACCCGGAGCTCATTGGCTCCACGCTCAACTGGCGTTTGTTGAATCAAACGATACTGGAGTGTGCCGATTGGGGACAAATCACGGTTTCTTACACTGTGTTACCGCGCCGCCGCAGTGGCGCCAGCAACCGGCGCGCAGCTCGCTCACGAGGGCTTGCCGCGTCCGAAAAACACCGGCAAATCAACTTCCTCACTCGTTTCCGATGCAAAGGGTGGCGCCGCAGCGGCCTGCTCTTGGCGCCGACCGCGCGCGACCTCGGCGAGCCGTCGGAGGAGCTGAAATTTGCCGACAAACGAATCACTTGTCGGTTGCTGGTACACGGAAGGACGTGGCGGCGGCTTGTGGTTTTGCCTGTGTCCCGGCAGGCCGACCCTGGCGCGGTAGGCCTGCTGCGCGTGCGCGGGAAAATCCTCAAGAGCGGGAAAGCGATCGGCGTCAGGGCTGATCGCTGCGGGGCGGTCGGCCCGATCCAGGCCTTGCAGCCGCGGCGGCCCTTCCTTGATCAAGACGCCGCCCGGGCCCTGCCAACCAGAACCCGTCGGCACCTCCTCGCCCGGGGTCGGCCCAGCGCCCTCGCACGCCGACATCGCTTGCGACAGGCGCCAGCGGAAATCTGGCGCTTGGTCGCCGGGGGCCGATCGTCGCGCCGACACATCCACCGCGGCACTTGGGGCTTGCTGCGACACGCGACCGGCGCGCGCCATGCCGGAGGCAACGATGGAGACGCGCACGCGCTCGCCAAGGGCCTCATCGAAGGTTGCTCCCACAATAATATTGGCGTCCGGATCAATCTCCTGGCGCACGCGGTTGGCGGCCTCATCCACCTCCCAGAGCGTCAGGTTGGGACCGCCGGTGATGGAGAGCAGCAAACTCTTGGCGCCTTTGAGGGTGACCTCATCGAGCAGCGGATTGACGATGGCTTCTTCGGCCGCGACCACGGCGCGCTGTTCGCCGGCGGCCTCGCCGGTGCCCATCATGGCCGTCCCCATGCCGCCGAGCACGGTCCTGACATCGGCCAAGTCAAGATTGATCAAACCTTCTTTGATGATCAGATCGACGATGCAGGCAATGCCCGAGTACAGCACCTGGTCGGCTAGCACGAACGCCTCGGCGAAGGTGGTGCGATCGTTGGCCACGCGGAACAGGTTCTGATTGGGGATGACAAGCAGCGTGTCGACATGGCTGCGCAGCTCGGCAATGCCGGCTTCGGCGACGCGCATACGGCGCGAGCCCTCAAATTGAAAGGGCTTGGTCACCACCGCGATCGTCAGGATGCCGAATTCCTTGGCGACGCGGGCGATCACCGCGGCGGCGCCGGTGCCGGTGCCGCCGCCCATGCCGGCGGCGATGAACACCATATGGCTGTCGGCCAAGCTCGCGCGGATCTCCTCGATGGCTTCCTCTGCCGCCGCCTCGCCGATCTCCGGCTTGGATCCAGCGCCCAAGCCCTCCGTGAGGCTGGCGCCGAGCTGAACCCGGGTCGCGGCGGTGGAGGCCTCCAGCGCCTGTGCGTCGGTGTTGGCCACAATGAAGTGGACACCGCTCAACTCCGTCGCAATCATGTTGTTGACGGCATTGCCGCCAGCCCCTCCGACGCCGATCACGGCTACACGCGGCTTCATGTCTGTTGGCCTCGCCCTTGCAATTGTCTTGGCTTGTCTTGGCTGTTGTCTTGGCTGTCCCGGCTCTCCCGGGGCGCTGGCGTGCGGCCTAACCGGTGCCACGCCGATGCTCTGTTCGCCCATCATGGCGCTTTTCCCTAAAAGCCAGCCTGCAGCCAGCGACCCACGCTCCTGAGGTAGCCGCCGGCCATGAAATTGCGCTCGCCGCGACGCACGCCGGCAGCAAGATCGAACGCCACCTGGGCGAGGCCGAGCGCGGTGGATAGGCCCGGCCCCCCCGCGCCAGCCGGCAATCCATGGACCGCCTTGGCTTGACCAGCGCGCGCAGGCTTTTGCAAAAACGCGCCGGCGAAGGCGGTCAATCCGGCCAGCTGAGCGGCCCCTCCGGTGACCACCACGTGCCGTGTCGCGCCGCTGGCCACGCCGGCGCGCTCGAGGCGCTCGGCAATCTGGCCGAGCAATCCCGTCACCCGGTTGCGCACGACGTCGCGCACCTCGGCCATCGCCGCCGGCTCGAGCCTGGGCACATCCTCGCCCGCCGGGGTGACCGCGACCGCGGCGGCGTCCCCGCCGCCGCATCCAAGGTGCCATATGTCGCCTTGAGCCGCTCGGCTTGCGCCAACGAGATCTGCAAGGCTCGGGCAATGTCGAAGGTGATGTGATGGCCACCGACCGGAATGACGTCGTTGGCCAGCAGGTGGCCCTCGGCGAACAGCGCCAGCCCGGTGGTGCCGGCGCCGAAGTCCAGGGCAACGACGCCGGCTCTGCGCTCCTCTGCAGTGGTCGCGGCAAGGCTGCTGGCGTAGGGCGCAGGCACCAGCCCCGTGACGGACAAGTAGGCGCGCTCGGCGGCATGCACGAGATTGCGCAGCGGGGCGGCATCGGCGCTCACCGCGTGCAAATCCGCGCTCAGCAGTTTGCCGGCTAGCCCGTGCGGAGCGGCGATGCCGGCGGCACCGTCCAGCCGGTAGCCAACGCAGTTCAGATGCAACAAGGCACGCCCATCGCGTTCGACGTAACTGCGCCCAGCCGACATCAGGCGTCCAATATCGGCCTCGGTGACCGCACGGCCACCGATTTTGGCATCGGCGGCAAAACTCGTCGACTTCAGGCGCCCGCAAGCCACCGCGAGCAGAACCTGGCGCAGCTCTGTACCGGCCGCGCGCTCGGCGTCCGTCACGGCCGCCCGCACGCATTGCTCCACGGCATCGAGCTCGATCACGGTGCCCGCCTTGAGGCCGCGCGAGGCCTGCTGGCCAAGACCCAAGACCTCGACATCACCGGCGCCCCCGTGGCGCGCCGCGGCCACGATCAGGCACACGGTCTTGCTGGTGCCGATGTCCAACAGGCCGAGGATTTGCGGGGCCTGCCTGCGCAATCTGTGTCTGGTTGCCACCTGCGCGCCTCCAAGCTCATTCACAGCCGATCCGTCGGCAGGCCTGCGGGCGCTGACAGCTGTGCCTGGCTGGAGCGGGGCGCCTCACGGACGATGGCCCGGCCGGCGGCGCGCACATCGATCTCGGCGCGTGCGAAGCCCGTCGCCAGCACCGCCGCTGCCTGGGCCAGCGCCTCGGTTTCACCTTCGACCGGCAGATGAATGGCGCCGCCGCTCTTGAGCCGCAGCGTCCAGCGCCTGCCGCCGATGCGGTCGGCGCGAGCGATGCGGGATGTCAGGTCGGGGGCCGTGGCCAACAACGAGAACAGGCTGGCGGCAGCACGGTCGGCGCCATCGCCGGTGACGCGGGGCAGCGCCGGCAGCGTGTCGGCTGGCACCGGCGCCAGGGTGCGCCCGGTTGCATCGATGAGAACGCTGCGCTCGCCACGGGTCCAGACCGCGATCGGTGTCCGCTCGATGACGCGAACCTCCAGTCGGTCTGGGAACACGCGCTCGATGCTGGCCTGTGCGATCCAAGGCAACTCCGCTATGCGGGCCTGGGCCGCCTGGCTGTCAAACGTCAGCATGGTGCGGGAGCGCCTGAGGTTGATGGCCTCGAAAATATCGCTATCGCTGGTATAGCGATGCCCGATCAGCACGACCTGATCCAGGCTCAGTCCGGCAAGCTGCGCCCATTTTTCCAGATTGGCCAACACCGAGCCGGCGCGCTCGGCGCGTGCCAGCTTTAGGCCTGCGGTCACGGCAACGAGCACCGCCAGGGCCACCGAGAGGAGGAGGATCCGGCCTCCCGAGCCCGGCCGGCGTAAATGCCGGGCGAGGTTTTTCTTTGTGAATACGGTGGAGGATTTGCGAGCCGGGTGGGGCGCTGGCGATGGGCTCGCCCGCCTCCAGATTTCCGCTTCCGGCTCTATCTGTTGCAACTAGCCTCCTCCACCAGCCAACTGACCAGTTCCGCCAGCGTCATGCCGGCGTGCGTTGCCAGCTCCGGGACCAGCGATGTGCGCGTCATTCCCGGCTGCGTATTCACTTCCAGACAGACCAATTCACCTGTGCCATTCGGCGTGTCGTCGTAGCGAAAGTCTGCCCGCGAAACGCCGCGACAGCCCAACGCGTGATGCGCCGTCAATGTTAACTTCTGCACCAATTCGTAAACATTCGATGAAATTGGCGCCGGCAACAGATGGCGCGAGCCGCCTTCGGCATATTTGGCTTCATAGTTGTAGAAGCGCAGCGAGGCGGCGGGGATGATCTCGGTGACCCCGAGCGGCTGGTCGCCCAACACCGCGCAGGTGAGTTCGCGGCCGGGAATGAACGGTTCGGCCAGCAGCTCCTCACCAAACGCCCAGCCTGGATCGTTGAGGCCCTGGGGGGGATGGGCGTGATCCTCGTGCACGATATACACCCCGACGCTTGACCCCTCGGCCACGGGCTTCAAGACGTAGGGCCGTTCCAGCACGTGCGCGCGCGCCGCTTGCGCGCGCCGCACGATGCGGCCACCCGGGACCGGAACGCCGGCGGCACGCATGACCGATTTGGCGCGCTCTTTGTGCATGGCCAACGCCGAGGCCAGCACGCCGGAATGCGTATAGGGGATTTTCAGAATCTCGAGCAGGCCCTGCACGCAACCGTCCTCACCCCAGCGCCCGTGCAAAGCATTGAAGCAGACCTGGGGCTGCACGGCGCCGAGCTGCTCGGCCAGATTCTGGCCCGCGTCGATGCGGCTGACCCTGTAGCCCGCCTCTTCCAGCGCATCCGCACAGGCCTTGCCCGAGCTGAGGCTCACCTCGCGTTCGGCCGAGAGGCCGCCGAGAAGCACGGCCACATGCTCGAAACGGCGCGCCCCGGCGGTCATGGTGTGAGCGCCTTGGCCAAGGCTTCGCCGGTGGGCTGGCCGTGCCTGGCAACGCCCAAACGAATGATCTCCCACTGCAGGGTGACGCCACAGTGCGCGACGACCTGCGCGCGGACGGTTTCGCCCAGCCGCTCAATATCCTCGGCCGTGGCCGCCTGGTCATTGATCAGGAAGTTGCAATGCATCTGGGAGACCTGGGCACCGCCGACGCGAAGGCCGCGGCAGCCCGCCTGATCGATCAGCTTCCAGGCGCTCGCACCGGGTGGGTTCTTGAAAGTGGAGCCGCCGGTGCGTTGCTTGATCGGCTGATTGGCCTCGCGGTAGTCGGCGACCTCGGCCATTTGTTTGAGAATTTCCGCCGCTGCACCGGGCTGACCTTGATAGAGCGCGGCGGTGAAAATCCAATCATCCGGCACGCCGCAATGCCGATAGCTCAGCTTGAGATCGGCAGCGGGCAACACATGGATGTTGCCTTGGCGATCGACGGCACGGGCTTCGAGCAGAACCTCGCCGGTTTCGCGGCCATGCGCACCGGCGTTCATGCGCAGCGCGCCACCGATCGATCCGGGAATGCCGCGATAGAAGGCCAAGCCGGAGATGGCGGCATCGGCTGCGGCGCGGGCGAGCTTGACGTCGGGAACTGCCGCGCCGGCGCGGAGGCGGTGCTCGGCCTCGATGCGGGTGTCGGCAAAGCCTCGCCCCAAACGGATGACGACGCCCGGCACGCCGCCATCGCGCACCAACAGGTTGGAGCCTAATCCAACCACGCAGGTGGCAATCTCCGCCGGCAAGCGGGCGAGAAAGTAGGCGAGATCCGCTTCATCGGCGGGGGTGAAAAGCACCTCAGCTGGCCCCCCCACGCGAAACCAGGTGATGTCCGCCAAAGGCACGTTGCCGAGCAGACGGCCGCGCAAGTTGGGCATCTCAGCGGCAAGGCTGGATGACAGGTTGGCCACGCTCACGCGACGCCTCCGGCTCGCGCCGGCTCCCTGGCAAGCCAATCGGGGAGCGCATGGGCCCACTCGGTGCTGTTGCCGGCGCCGAGACAAACGACCGTGTCCCCGGCACGGGCGTGACACTTGAGGGCGGAGGCAATCTCTCGCTCGCTATTCACCGTCGCCACGCAGCGATGTCCGGTGCCGCGGACCGCCTCGGCGAGCGCGTTATGGTCGACGCCGTCGATGGGCAATTCGCCCGCCGAATACAGCGGTGTGACAATCACGCAATCGGCGTCCTTAAAGCAGCTGGCAAACTCCTCGAAAAGATCGCGCACGCGCGTGAAGCGATGCGGCTCGACGACGGCAATCACGCGACCGTTGGCACCGGCGCGTGCCGCAGCCAGAACGGCGGCGATCTCGACGGGGTGATGGCCGTAGTCATCATAGATGGCGATGCCGTTCCACCTGCCCGTGAGTTGGAAGCGGCGCTTGACGCCGGCAAACGTCGCCATGGCGGCGCGAATGGTCCCATCGGCAATACCAGCTTCGCTGGCAGCGGCGATGGCGGCCAGCGCATTTAAAGCATTGTGCTGGCCGGGAATTGGCACGCTCCAGTTTTTCAGAGATCGTGCGCCACCGGCGACGCGCGGGCCGAGCTCGGCATCAAAGAAGGTCGTCGAGCCCTCGACGCGCGCCGACGTCAAGACCAGATCGGCCGCCGCTGTCGTGCCATAGGTCAGCAGGCGGCGACCGTTGCGCCGCAGTTCGAGCCGATCGAGTAACTCGCGCACCACCGGATGGTCGATGCAGGCAACGGCCAAACCGTAGAAGGGGATATTGGCAAGGAAGGTCGCAAATTGCTGATGCATGTTCTCGACGGTCTTGAAGTAGTCGAGATGCTCGGGATCGATGTTGGTGACGATGCCGATCTGCGTGGGAATCTTGATGAATGTCCCGTCGGATTCGTCGGCTTCCACGATCATCCATTCACCGTCACCCAAGCGTGCATTCGAGCCCCACTCATTGATAATGCCGCCGCTGATGACGGTCGGATCCTTGCCGCCGGCGCCGAACAGGTGCGCGATCAGGGAGGTCGTGGTGGTCTTGCCGTGCGTGCCGGTAACGGCGACGGTGGCATAGAGCCGCATGAGTTCGGCGAGCATCTCGGCGCGCGGAATGATCGGCAGCCCCTTCGCGCGCGCCGCTTCCAGCTCGAGGTTGCCCGGCTTCACGGCGGTCGAGACCACCACATACTTGGCACCCACGAGATTGACGACGTCGTGGCCGACAAACACGCGGATGCCCTTGGCCCGCAGCCGCTTGACGTTGGCGCTCTCCTTCTGGTCGCTGCCTTGGGCAATGTAGCCCTTGGCGTGCAAGATCTCGGCGATGGCGCTCATGCCGATGCCGCCGATGCCGACAATGTGCACGGTGCCGATCTTGGCAGGCATCTGCATTGAACCGTTCCCTTCTTGCCGCCTTGGCACAGGCACAATTTAGGCACCGCCCCTTCGGTTCCCGATCAGCTCCTCGACCAGGTCCGCCAAACGCAGCACGGCAGCTGGCCGACCTTGGCGCTTGGCGGCCGCGGCAGCCGCCATCAGCACCTCGGGCGCCCGCATCAGGTCTTCTAGGGTGGACGCCAGGCGCTGCGGCGACAATTCACCCTGCTCTATGCACCAGGCACCCCCCAATTCGGCAAGCCGGATCGCATTGAGCTTTTGATCGCTATCGATGGCGTGCGGGAGCGGCACAAGGATGGCAGGTCGGCCCAAAACGGCAAGCTCGGCAACGCTGGAGGCCCCGGAGCGGCCAATGACGAGGTGGGCCTTGGCCATTTGTTCCGGCAGGTTTGCAAAAAAGGTCGCCAACTGCGCGTGCACGCCCTCGCGTTGGTAGACGGCCTCGACCTGGGCCAAGTCCTCCGCCCGGCACTGCTGGACGACCCGCAGCCGGGCGCGAACCTGGGGCGGCAGCAAGGCCAAGGCCGCTGGCACGATGTCGGAGAAGGCGCGCGCGCCCTGGCTGCCGCCGAACACCAAGAGGCGAAAGGGGTCCTCATCCCTGGAGGGAAGATAGCCTTGGCCGGCCCAGGTCAGCACAGAATCGCGAACCGGGTTGCCGACAAAACGCACCTTTGGGCCGGCGGGGTCGGCGAGAAACTTGGTGCTCGCAAAGGAGGTGGCAACGACCGTGGCATAGGGTGCCAACAGCCGGTTGGCGCGACCCAGCACGGCGTTCTGCTCGTGCAGCAGCGTCGGCACCCGGCTGAGGCGGGCGGCGACGACCGGGGCGAAGGCGGGATAGCCGCCGAAGCCGATCACGGCAGCGGGCTTGAGCCGGCGAAACAGCCGGACGGCTGCAGCCACGCCGCGCAGCAAGGTGACGCCGGTCCTGGCCGCCGCCACCGGTGATCGGCCCGCGAAGGTCGCCGAGGGGAGCGGGTAGATCCCCCGGGCGGGAAAGTCGCCACCATAACGGCCAGCGCGCTGGTCGGTAACAAGATCGACGATGAGCTGGCGTCGACCCAGTTCCTGGGCCAGGGCAAAAGCCGGGAAGAGATGTCCCCCGGTGCCACCCGCCGCCAAGACAACCGATGTTGAGGTCACGCTCGCCACGTTTCCGTGTCCCCGTACGGTGCGGCCTTGGGGATGAAATTCGGCTTGTCGAGCTGCACCCGGTCGGGCCGGCGCCGGCTGACTGCCAGCAGCATGCCCAGAGTGAGGCCGATGCCGAGCATCGATGAGCCGCCACTGGAGATGAACGGCAACGTGATGCCTTTGGCCGGCGCTAGTCCGACGTTGACCGACATATTGATGATGGCCTGCAGCACGATGAGGAGGGCAAGCGCCGTGGCACAGAGCCGCAGAAAGGCATCGGGCTCGCGCAACTGGCGCAGCAGCACCCGGCTGGCAACCAGGGCAAACAAACCGAGGATCACCAGGCAGGCGAGCACGCCGTACTCCTCGGCGATGACCGCAAAGATGAAATCGGTATGCGCGTCCGGCAACGCGGTCTTGACCGTGCCTTCGCCGGGGCCTTTGCCAAGCAAGCCCCCTTCGCCGAAGGAGCGGAGCGCCCGATCGGTTTGAAAACTGTCGCCGAGGGCGGGATTGAGGAAACGATCGATGCGCCAGCGGACGTGGCCGAGGGCAAAATAGGCGGCGACGAGCGCACCGGCCAGCGCCGCCACGAGCACCGAGAACCATTTCAGTGGCCGATTGGCCAGAAAGAACAGGGCGCACCAGACGATGCTGATGAGCAAGGTCTGTCCCAGATCTGGCTGCAGTACCAACAGCGCCGCAAACAGCAGATAGAGGCAAAAAGCAGCGCTGGTTGCGGGCATGTCCGGTCGCCGATCCGCTTCGGCGAACAGCCAGGCGGAAAGCACCACGAAGGCCGGTTTGGCAAACTCACTGGGTTGCAAGGTGTAGCCGCCGATATGCAGCCAGCGTCTGGCGCCATTGATTTCCCGTCCGCTCAACAGCACCATCACCATCAGCGCGACGCTGACACACAAGATCGCCAAGGCCAGGCGGCGAACCTGCGCCGGCGGCAGCAGCGAGACGGCAAACATGGTTGCCAACGCCGCCACCGCAAACAGGAAGTGGCGCTCGACAAAATAAAATGCCGAGAGCTCTCGCTTGAGGGCGATGGCAGGGCTCGCCGCCAGCGATAGCAACAGCCCAATGCCAGCGATCACGAGAACTGTCGCCAGCAGCACCCGGTCAACCGTGAACCACCATTCGGCGAGACGGCTGGGTTCGGCGCGCGACAGCGTCATGGCGCCAACCCAGCGCTGGCGCCGGCCGGCGCCGTGTCAGGCTCAGGCAGCATCGTGTTTTCCCATGACAACCCCCGGCAAGGCCGCAACCAGCGCGCGGAAGGCCTCACCGCGCACCTCAAAATTGCGATATTGATCATAGGAGGCGCAGGCCGGCGAGAGCAGCACGGTCGGTGCACCCTTGCCAAGTCTCCCGGCATCGGCGGCCGCCGCGGCCACGGCCATGGCAAGGGTTCCGCAGCGCTCGAACGCCACCTTGCCAAGGAGAGTGGCGGCAAATTCCTCCGTCGCCTCACCGATCAGATAGGCCTTGCTGAGACGCGCAAAATAGGGCTCGAGGCTGCGGATGCCGCCCGCTTTCGGCCTGCCGCCAACAATCCAATAGATATTGCCTTCGAAGGCGGCGAGCGCGGTCGCCGCGCTGTTGGCGTTGGTCGCCTTGCTGTCGTTGATGAAAAGCGTCGCGCCGACCCTGCCGACCTCTTGCAGACGGTGCGGCAAGCCCGGAAAGGTGCCGAGCGCCGTGGCAATTTGCGCCGGCGGCACGCCAAGCAGCATGGCGGCGGCGCTGGCGGCGAGCGCGTTCTGCACATTGTGGCGACCGCGCAGCGAGCCGATGCCGGCCAGGTCGGCAAAAACTCCGAGCGGACCGGTCCACGGCGCGCGCGCCACCAGCCGGCCGTCGATCGCGTACCAACCATGCCCGACCCGGGATTGGGCAGAAATGAGATCGACCCAGCTGCGATTGGCAAGGCGCAGGCCCTCGGCGATGTCCTGGCACCACTCATCATCGTCGCCAACAATGGGATGCTCCGCGCTGGCAACGACGCGCGCCTTGAGTTCGGCGTAGTGCTCGATGCTGCCGTGCCGGTCGAGGTGGTCGGGCGAGATGTTGAGAAGGATACCGACCGTCGGCTGCAGCGATGGGGTGAGTTCGATCTGAAATGACGACATCTCCACGACGTGGACGCGATCGTGCGCCGGCGGCTCCAGGTCCAGAATGGCGGTGCCGATGTTGCCACCCATCTGCAGATCGCGACCGGCGCTGCGCAGCAGATGGCCGATCAGCGCGGTCGTCGTTGATTTGCCGTTCGTGCCGGTGATGGCGATGAAGGGGGCAGTGGGGCTGCGGCGGGCGCGCTCCCGGCAGAACAGCTCGATATCGCCGATGACGGCAATGCCCGCCGCCTGGGCCTGGCGCACCGTCCAATGCGGCTTTGGATGCGTGAGTGGAACACCCGGAGCAAGGATCAGGGCGGCGAAGGCCGACCAATCGCTGTGCGCCAGGTCCGCAATGGGGATGTTTGCCGCGGCCGCGACATCGCGGCTGCTGGCAGCATCATCCCAAGCCGCCACCCGCGCGCCGCCGGCCAGGAGCGCACGGCAGGCGGCCAATCCGGAGCCACCGAGACCGAATACCGCGACGGTTTGGCCGGCAAAGGTGGTGGCAGGCGTCATGGCGGCAGGCTCGCGCAGTCATCTCGTGAGGGGGCGCGCGCCCACAGCGTGAGGGGTGGCTGCGGCACGGCTCGCCTGCTAACGCAGTTTCAAGGTGGCAAGGCCGACGAGGGCCAGCACCACCGAAATAATCCAAAAGCGCACGACAACGGTCAATTCCTGCCAGCCCTTTTGCTCGAAATGATGGTGCAGGGGGGCCATGCGGAACACCCGTTTGCCCGTCAGCTTGAAGGACGACACTTGGATAATGACCGACAGCGTTTCCAACACGAACAGGCCACCGACGATGGCAAGCACGATTTCGTGCTTGGTTGCCACGGCGATCGCCCCGAGCGCACCGCCCAGCGCCAAGGAGCCGGTGTCGCCCATGAAGATCATTGCCGGCGGAGCGTTGAACCAAAGGAAGCCCAGGCCGGCGCCAATCAGAGCGCCGCAGATGATGGCGAGTTCGCCGGCGCCCTGCACGTAGTGAATCTGCAGATAGCGCGCGAAGTTGGCGTTGCCGGAGAGATAGGCAATCAGGCCAAAGGTGGCGGCTGCAATCATGACGGGTACGATCGCAAGTCCGTCGAGACCGTCGGTGAGATTGACGGCATTGCCGGCTCCGGCGATCACCAAGACGCCCAGCAGGACGAAGAAGAAGCCCAGCGGCACCACCACGTTCTTGAAGAAGGGAACGGTCAATGAGGAGGAAAACCCGGTGCTGCCGATCCGCATCACCGCCCACGCCGCCAGCGCTGCCACCAGCACTTCGGCCAGCAGCCGCAGGCGCGTGGAGAACCCGGCCGTCTGACTGCGGGTGACTTTCAGATAGTCGTCGTAAAAGCCAATGGCGCCGTAGCTCAGCGTCACGAACAAGACGATCCACACGTACGGGTTGGCCCAGCTTGCCCACAGCAAGGTAGAGACCGTGACCCCGGACAGGATCATCAGCCCGCCCATGGTGGGGGTGCCCTTCTTGGACAGGTGCGACTGCGGCCCGTCTTCACGAATGGGCTGCCCCTTACCTTGCTTGACGCGCAAAAGATCGATGATCGCCGGCCCGAACAGGAAGACGAACAGCAGGGCGGTCATGATGGCGCCGCCGGTGCGGAAGGTAATGTAGCGAAAGACGTTCAGCGGACCGATCTGATCGCTGAACTGCACCAGTGCATAAAGCATGCGTCAGCCTCCGGACCGCGCGGGACGGAACCGTGCCATCAGCGCCGCCAGCAGCGGCGCCATGTTGGTGCCAAGCGAGCCCTTGATCATCACGACATCGCCAGGGCGCACGGTGTCGATCAGCGCCTCGACGAGCGCAAGGGAGGTCTCCGCCCAGGCACCGCGCTGGCCGGGGGTGAGGCCATCAAAAAGCAAACGCATTTGCGGTCCGCAGGCGAGCACGAGGTCGACGCCGGCGGCGTCGATCGCATCCTTCAGACCGCGATGCAGATCGGCTGCCGCCTGACCCAGTTCCAGCATATCGCCGAGCACAGCGACCCGCCTGGGGTAGGCTTCGCGTGGCGTCGTGGCCATGGCCGCCAGCGCCGCTCGCACCGAGGCCGGGTTGGCGTTGTAGCTTTCGTCGATCAGCAGGATGGGGCCGTCGGGGGTATCAAACAGGGTGCGAGCGCCACGTCCCGCCGGCGCGCTGACGCGAGCCAGGGCCGGCAGACTGCGCATGATATCGACGCCAAGGGCACTCAAACAGGCAAGCACCGCCAGGGAATTTTTCACATAATGTTCGCCGGGCGCTCCCAATCGGTAGGGGAAGCGCTGGGTCCCGAAGCCGGCGATCACCGATGACCCCTTCGGCCCGAGATCGACCTGCAAGCCGCGAAAATCGGCATCCTGATGATAGCCAAAGGTGACAATCTCGGCGCCCACAGCGGCAGCACGCTCGCGCAGCAGTTTGAAATGTGGGTTGTCGCGCGGCAGGATGGCGGTGCCGCCGGGCACCAGCCCGGTCAGGATCTCCGCCTTGGCCTCGGCAATATCCGTCACGGCGTTGAAGTGGCCAAGGTGCACCGGCTCGACCGTGGTAATGACGGCTTCGTGCGGGGTCACCAACTGAGCCAATCGACTAATTTCGCCCGCATGGTTCATGCCGATCTCAAACACGCCATATTCGGTATCCCGCGGCAGCCTGGCAAGCGTGAGCGGGACCCCCCAATGGTTATTGTACGACTTTTCCGCCGCGTGCGTGCGACCGAGCTCGCTGAGGCACAGGCTCAGCATCTCTTTGGTCCCGGTTTTGCCGACGCTGCCGGTGATGGCAACGATGCGGGCAGCTGAGCGCAGGCGCGCAGCACGACCGATGCTGGTCAGCGCCTCGAGCGGGTCGGCCACGCGCAGCAACGCATTAGCGGCGCCGTCACGCTGATAGTCGTGCGCAACGATCGCGGCCACGGCACCTGCCCGGAACGCCGCCGGGACGAACTCGTGTCCGTCCCGCTTGTCGCGCAAAGCCACGAAGACGTCGCCGGGACGCAAGGAGCGCGTGTCGATCGAAAAGCCGCGGATCGGCCAAGCGGGTGCGCCGTCGGCGATGCCGTCCGCGGCCGCTGCCAGGTCTGTCCAGTTCCACAGTGGTTCAGGCATTGAGCGGGGCCTCCGCGAGCGCGGCCCGCACCGCCTCGTGGTCCGAAAATGGTTTAACAATGGAGCCGATGATCTGGCCTGTCTCGTGGCCTTTGCCGGCTATCAGCAAGACATCGCCATTGCCAAGCAAACGCACGCCGGCCCGGATCGCCTCCTGGCGATCGCCGATTTCACGCGCACCTGGCGCGCCAGCCAAAATCTCGGCACGGATCGTGGCCGGGTTCTCGTTCCTGGGGTTGTCGTCGGTGACAATCACGCTTCCGGCCAGCTCGTTGGCGATCTGTCCCATGATCGGGCGCTTGCCCTTGTCGCGATCACCGCCGCAGCCAAACAAGCAGACGATGCGGCCCGGCGCAAACGGCTTGAGCGCCCGCAGGGCGGCTGCCAGGGCATCCGGCTTGTGGGCGTAGTCGATGACGATCAGCCCACCGCGAACCTGGCCCACAATCTCAAGCCGCCCCTTGACGCCAGCAAGATGCTCGAGCGCGCCCAGCGCTTCCCCACTGGCTGCGCCGCAGGCAATGACAAGACCGGCGGCCAAGAGCGCATTGTTGGCTTGATAATCGCCGAGCAGCGGCAAGCGAATAGCGCTGATATCGGCACCACAACGCACGCGCAAATCTTGCGCAAAACCGTGCGGGCTCTGCTGCAGGAGCTGCAAGGCGGTGCCGGCCATGCCGACGCTGAAGACCTTGCGGCCGGTCCGCTCGGCGGCAGCGATGGCCGCCGAGGCGTGGGCGGCGTCGGCATTGATGACGGCTGTGCCCTCGCGCGGCAGCACCTCTTGAAACAGGCGAAGTTTGGCCGCCAGATAGTCTGCCATCGAGGGGTGATAGTCGAGATGGTCGCGTCCAAGGTTGGTAAAGGCGGCCGCGCGCAGCACCACGCCATCCAGCCGGTGTTGATCGAGCCCGTGAGAGGACGCCTCCATAGCCAGGTGCGTGATTCCGTCTTGCGCCAACCGCGCCAAGGTTTGATGCAGGGTGACCGGATCCGGCGTCGTCAGGGCACCATAGGTTGCCGCCCCGGCCTTGACGACGCCTAGGGTACCGAGCGACGCGGCGCAGTGTCCAAGGCGCGCAAAGATCTGGCGCGCGAAATCGGCCACCGAGGTTTTGCCGCTGGTGCCCGTGACGGCCACGATGGTGCCGGGTTGGGGGGCATAGAACCGGGCCGCCAAGCGGGCCAGCGCCTGACGCGGCTCTTGGCTTCGCAACACGGCGATCGCGTCCGGCACGGCGATGTTGACGCCGTGCCGTGCCAGCACAGCCACCGCTCCCCTGGCGACGGCCTCGGCCACAAACTGGGAACCGTCCGCCTTGGCACCGGGAAGGGCCGCAAATAAGCACCCGGGCTCGACCGCCCGACTGTCCGCCGAGAGCGCGGAAATCTCCAGCTCGCCGCGGCCGGGCGACACCTGGAGATCCGCATCGATTTCGGCCAAGACGTCGGCCAAGACCTGGAGCCTCATGGCTGCGACCCTATGCTGCGCCGGCCGGGTGCGCCCGCGCGCTCCCCCGCAAAGCAACCTTGCTTCTTATTGTGCCTCAGATAGTGCGTCAAACTGGCCGCCTTTAGGCTCGGCTCGTCCGATCAGGCGCGGCAGCACCCCTAGCAACGGGGCAACACGATGCACGATTCGCGCCGTCGTCGGAGCGGCATTTACGCCGGCGGTGATCCCCGCCCCGCTGCCGCTGATCGGCTCGGGTTCGAACAGCATCACGAGGGTGAGATAGTGCGGAGCATCCATGGGAAAGGCGCCGATAAACGAGGAAATGACCGCCTTGGCCTGATAGCCGCCGCGCCCAGGCATTTCCGCCGTACCGGTCTTGCCGCCGACGCGATAGCCCTCCACCTCGGCCCTGCGGCCGGTGCCGACGGGGCTGGTGACATTAAGGCGCAGGAGTTCTTGCAGGCTGGCACTGGTGCTGCGCGACACCAGGGGCGGCGGCGCTTGCGGCTCGCTCGCGCGGGCAAGCAGGGTCGGCGTAACCTTGGCGCCGCCGATCACGCCGGCCATCGTCGCCGCCAGCTGCAGCGGCGCCACGGCAATGCCGTGGCCATAGCTGATGGTGACGGTTTCGACCTTACCCCAATGCTTGGGAAGCTGGGGCGGGGCCACGGCACCAGCTTCGGTTCGCAGCGGCTCGAGGAGACCCCATTTTGCTAGGAACTGGCGTTGTCGGTCGGCCCCGAGGTCCAGAGCGATCATGCCGGCGCCGACATTGGAGGAATGCAGGAAGATCTCGCGCACGGACAGCGGACGTCCGACCGGGTGCAGATCGGTGATGGTATGCGCTCCAAGCGTCAGCGGCCGGCGCACGTCATAGACCGTGTCTAGCCCTGCCATGCCCCCTTCCAGGGCCATGGCCACGGTCAGCGTCTTGAAAACCGAGCCGAGCTCAAAGGTGCCCGCCATCAGCTTGTCGGCATGCCGCAGGTCGAGCCAGTCGGCGGGGCGGGCGGGATCGGCGACGGGCAAGGAGACGGCGGCCAAAATCTCGCCCAAGCTGAGATCGAGCACGAGGCCGGCCGCGCCGGTGGCCGAATAGCGCACCACCGCCGCCTGCAATTCTTCACTGACCGCATGCTGGACGCCGATATCAATTGAGAGGCGCAGCGCGGGCTTGCCGGTGCGATCGGGCCCTTGCACGGGTTCCACCCGACCGCTGTCGTCGAGCATGCGCTCGAGGCCAGCTAGCCCCTTGTTGTCGACGTTGACGGTGCCCAGCAGGTGACCCGCCAGCGTGCCTTGCGGATAGACGCGTTTCAGTTCCGGGCGGAAGGCCAGACCCGGCAGGCCAAGGTCGTGCACCCGCTGCGCCTGACGCGGGGTGAGGCCGCGCGCGATCCAGGCGAAGCGTCGGCTGCGATCGCCAAGCGCGCGGCGCAGGTCGGCGCGATCGAGACCGAGGACATGGGTGAGCTTTTCGCCAACCTCGTCCAGATCGAGAACAAGCTGCGGGTCGGCATAGAGAGAATGCACGGCAACATCGGTGGCGAGGAGTTGGCCGTGCCGATCGACGATGTCGGGCCGCGACCAGCTCTGGCCAATCGGTTCGGCAAGACTGAGGTGGAACTCGGCGTCCGCCTTCACGGCCAACCTGAGCAGTTGTCCGCCGATGGCTGCGACGCAGGCGAAAATAGCCACCAGGGTCAGCAGCGTGCGTTGCCGCGCCGGCGCCGGATCAGGGGCGGCAGCAGGCGGCCCCCGCAGGAGCGTGACCGTGCTGGCACTCGGGTGGAGCACAGGCATGTTGCCTCATTTCGCCGATTTGGCCGTCGGCGCCAGATCGAGGCCCAGGTATTGGCGCGGCGTGATCGGAGCCAGGCCCAGACTGCGGGCCAGGGGTTCGAGAGCCGCCGGGCGTGCCAGGTGGGCACGCTCGGCGACCAGCACGGCCACGGTGTTTTCCAGCTTCTCCAAGTCACGCTCTTGCATTTGCACACGGCTTTCGAGTTGGCGCGCGTCGTACTTAATGACGTAGAGGGCAAAGACCCCAACCAGCGTCAGGAGCATCAGGACGAGATTGATAATGCGGAGCATGTGCGTATCCCGACCCGCATGGCCACCAGCTAGTCGCGGGCACCTGGTGCGGGCTCTGGCCAGGCCGGCGCGTCGGTACGCACCGCAGCTCGCAGCTTGGCCGAACGGGCACGGGGGTTGGCCGCAACCTCCTCCACCCCAGGGCTTACGGGCCGTTGGTTAACGAATCGAAAACTCGCTGCCGGCTGCTGGGCATCGTCCGGCGGCAAATGGCGCGAGCCGCGCACCTGTGTGGCGGCACGCGTTTTGAGAAATTGTTTGATGAGCCGATCTTCCAGCGAATGAAAGGCGACGACGACGAGGCGCCCGTCGGTTTTCAACAGCCGCTCCGCGGCGACCAGCGCACGTGCCAGCTCGCCGAGCTCATCGTTCACGTGCATGCGCAACGCCTGGAAGGTGCGCGTCGCGGCATGGCGACCGGCAATTTTTTCGCGCCCCAACACGCCGACCACAAGCTCGGCGAGCTCGCCCGTGCGCTCAAGGGGCCTCTCGGCCCGGCGCGCCACGATGCGTCGGGCGATCGCGCGCGAAGCGCGTTCGCCACCCAGCTGAAAGATCACGTCGGCGAGTTGCGATGCCTCGGCGGTGTTGACGAAATCGGCGGCCGTCGCACCTTGCCGGGACATGCGCATGTCGAGCGGCCCATCGCTCTGGAAGGAAAAGCCGCGCCCGGGATCGTCGAGCTGCATGGAGGAGACGCCGATATCGAGGATAACGCCGTCGATTGCGCCCAGACCAGCTGCGGCAGCGATGTGATCAAGACGGCCAAACGGGCCTTGGCGCAGGATCAGCCGCCCGGGATGTTGTTCGGCCAACGGCTTGCCGGCGGCGATCGCCTCGGGGTCCCGATCGATGGCCAACACGCAGCAACCCGGCGCCGCGGCCAGGATCGCGGCACAATAGCCGCCCGCACCGAACGTGCCGTCAATGTAAGTTTCGCCGTCCCGGGGTTGCAGGGCGTGTAGGACTTCGGGAAGTAGCACGGGAACGTGGCGCGATGTCCCTCTGCGAGCACCCTCCCCCGACGAGGTGCCGCCCGGCGCCATCATTCCCGTGCTCCTCCCGTGCCGCCGTCGTCCCCCGTCTCGAGGCGGCTCCCCGCGCCGAAGAGGCGGCGGTGGTCTTGCACCTTTGCGCGGGCCCGCGCGCGCCGCGCTTCGAAGCGCTGCGGTTCCCACATCTGAAATTTCTGACCCAGTCCGACAAAAGTGACATGGGTCGCAAGTCCGGCATGCGCGCGAAGCGCCTCAGGAAGGACGATGCGTCCGTCGCCGTCGAGGCTGAGGATCTGGACATCGCCATAGAGCGCGACAGACAGCTCGTCGCGCTCATCCGAATAGTCTGGCAAGCCCGCGAGAAGCCCATCGATCTTTTGTGCAAGGCTTTGGCCGCCTGCATCGAGTGCCGGAGCATCGAGCGAGGGGTAGCAGTAGATGCCCCCGGCGTAGCCATCGCGTTCGAGCACGGCACGGAACGGGGCTGGGATCGACACCCGCCCCTTGGCATCGATCTTGTTGGTGAAGGTGGAGACAAAGCGATCCATCCTTTGCGCTCGAGCCTCGCTGCCACGCTCCGCCACCGACAAATGGACCCGCAGACCTCGTCCGGGCCACCTTGGGATTGCATGGGATTTGATGGGAGTCAACGGGCAATAGGCCACTCGCGATGGGAAAATCCGGCATGGGGTGGTCGAGACGCCACAGGCGCGCCGGCGCGCCGACGCGGCGGGAAAGCCTGACTGCCTTGCGAGAGGGCGCTGAGCGTCGCCCCTCAGGCTCAGTCGTTTTGCTTGGGTTCGGGTGGCGAAGGGTCGCTCGCGGGCTCGTCATCGGCCTCGCCCGGGATGGCATAGGTGCCACGCAGCCAGCGCGAGAGGTCGACATCGGCGCAACGGCGCGAGCAGAACGGGCGATAGTCGTCCGCGCTAGGACCGCCACAAATCGGACAGGTGCCGCGCTTTCCGCCGAAGGACTTTGCCTGCGTCATCCGTCGCTTTCGCTTTCACTACGAGAGCTCGGTCTCGCCCATTTTAAGCCAGTTGAAATGGATCGGAAAACCCTCCGCCATCAGCATTCCCACCACCTCCGTCAACGGCAGGCCGACGACATTGGTGTAGGAGCCCACAAGCTTCTGCACGAAGCAGCCGGCCAATCCCTGAATCGCATAGCCGCCTGCCTTGCCGCGCCACTCCCGCGAAGCGATGTAGGCGTCGATTTCTTCTTTCGACAGACGTTTGAAGCGCACGCGCGTATCGACGATCTTCAGCCGCACGCGATCATCGGGAGTGATCAGGCACAGGCCGGTAATGACGCGATGATTGCGCCCCGACAGCAGCTGCAGCGACGCCAAAGCTTCTTCCATGAAACGCGGCTTCACCAGAATGCGCCGGCCAACGGCGACGATGGTATCGGCGGCCAGCACGTGGGCGTCGGCAATATCCTTGTCGTTGGCGATCTGGTCGCGGGCACTCTCGGCTTTGGTGCGGGCCAAGCGCGAAACGAGCGAGCGCGGCATCTCGCCTTTGGCCGGCGTCTCCTCGATCGAGGCGGGGCGCAGGCCGTCAGGTTCGATCCCGGCCTGGGCCAGCAGTGTCAGCCGTCGCGGTGAACCGCTGGCCAGCACCAGCTTGGGCTTGAGACCGGCGCGCCGGCCGGCGGGCTTGGCGCGTGCAAGCTCGGCGCGCAGGCTCTCGCGGCGCGGGCTGTCGGTCCGGTTGAGCACCGTCGATTGAGGTGCCTTTGTCAGGCTCATGGGCATGGCTCCAGCGCACCGCGCGCGCGCAGATGGGCACGGTCGGCGCCGAAAATCAAGCCAGGGGCGCATTGCCGCGGGAGCGTTCGACTAGACGCTCGGGCCCCCCTCGAAGCCAAAGCGGAGCTTGATGCGGCGGAACAGGTTATCGCGCACGTCGCGGTAGGCCTGCAGCACCTGTTCACGGCTGGCGCTGCCGATCAGAAGTGTCGCATCGAACGTCGGCCAATACTCAACCTCGACGGCCATGGTACGGGTCAGCTCGAGGGCCTGATGGTGGGCTTCGGGCGAGAGCGTGACGATCAAATCGAAGGACGTGTCGTGCAGGTCACGCAGCGTGCGCGGCGCGTGCCGTGAGATGTCGATGCCAATCTCTTCCATCGCGGCCACGGCAAATGCATCCAAGCCGCCGGCGCGCACCCCCGCCGATTCGACATAGGCCCGCCGGCCGGCCAGGTGGCGCAGAATCGCGGCGGCCATCGGCGAACGCACCGAGTTCATGGTGCAGGCGAACAAGACCGCGCCTGGCAGCTCTTGGCCCCCCGCGCCCGCCACCCCTCATCCTTTCCAGTGCAGCGCGCAAATCAGCGTGAACAGGCGCCGCGCCGTATCGTTGTCGACGGTGATCTTGCCTTTGAGACGTTCCAGCAACACGCGGCTACCCTCATCGTGCAGAGCCCGCCGACCCATGTCGATGGCTTGTATGCGTGAGGGTGGTGCCGCGCGAATGGCCCGATAGTAGCTTTCGCAGACGATGAAATAGTCTTTCATGACACGCCGCAGCGGCGTCAGAGACAGCACCACCGTAAACACGCTGTCGCTCTCCGGCTGGCCCACGGCCAGCACCAGCCGATCCTCGGCGATGGCCAGATTGAGCGTATAAGGGCCCTCGTCGCGGCCATCCAGACTGAAGAAATTGCTCTCCAGGATGTCAAAAATGGCGACCTCGCGTTCGTGCTCGATGCCAGAGCTCGCGCGCTTGATGGAAGCACTGTCGAGCGTAATCGCCGTGAGCCGAGCCTTGGGGTTGGCGTCGCTAAGCGGCGGCTCAAACATTGACACCTCAAGGTCGATCTGCAGCCGGGCCGAGGCGGACAGCCACCGAGCGCTCGTGGGCGGTGAGACCCTCGGCGCGTGCCAAAGTCATGGTCGGCGCCGCGAGCTGCCGCAGCGCTGCCGCGTCGAGACGCAGCACCGACGTGCGCTTCATGAAGTCCAGCACCCCCAGCCCTGAGGCGAAGCGGGCGCTCCGTGCGGTCGGCAACACGTGGTTGGAGCCCGCCAGATAGTCGCCGATCACTTCCGGCGTAAAGGCGCCAAGAAAAATGGCGCCGGCGTTGCGAATTTGGCTGGCGAGACGATCCGGATCGCGCGTCACAATCTGCACATGCTCCGCGGCGATGCGATCCGCCAATTGCGGAGCCTGATCGAGCGTGGCAAGAATGATCACCGCGCCGAATTCGCGCCAGCTGGCGGCGGCGATGTCGCTGCGCGGCAGCAGCCGGAGCTGACGCTCGAGCTCGCCTTCGACGCGGTCGGCAAATTCGGCATCATCCGTCATCAGAATGGCTTGCGCGGCGCTGTCGTGTTCGGCCTGCGCCAGCAAATCGGCCGCCAACCAGGCGGCATCGTTGTGCCGGTCGGCAATCACCAGCACTTCGGACGGACCGGCGATGGCGTCGATCCCGACCGTGCCAAAGACCTGGCGCTTGGCAGCGGCCACGTAGGCATTGCCAGGACCGATGACTTTTGCAACCGGTGTCAGGCTTTGGCTGCCGTAGGCGAATGCGGCCACCGCCTGGGCGCCGCCCAGGCGATAGATTTCCGTTAGGCCGACCATGTCGGCGGCGGCAAGCACCGAGGGATTGATCGCGCCCTGCGGTGCCGGGACCGCCATGGCGATACGCGGTACGCCGGCCACCTTGGCTGGTACGGCGTTCATCAGCAGCGAGCTTGGATAACTGGCCAGGCCGCCCGGCACATATAGGCCGACGGATTCGATTGGCGACCAGCGCCAGCCAAGTTCGGCGCCGAGGCTGTCGCGGAAGAATTCGTCTTTCGGCAGCTGGCGCACGTGGTAGGCCTCGATGCGTGCTTTGGCGAGCGCCAACGCCTCGAGGGTCGCAGGGTCGCAGGCCCGCACTGCGGCCTTTATCTCGTCGGCTTCGATGCGCAGGCCCAACACGGACAGATCGATCCCGTCAAAACGCCGGGTGTAGTCCAAGAGCGCTGCATCACCGCGTTGGCGAACGTCGCTGATGATCCGAGCCACGCTTTGATCGACATCGGGCGAGACCTCGCGCTTGCTCGCCAGGAAGCGGGCGAACGCGTCGTCGAAATCGGCATCTGTGGTGGCAAGGCGAAATGGCATGGCCAGGCTTGGCTCAAATTCAGTTGGAACGCTCGCCGTCGGGGGCAGACGAGATCGGGCTGCCATCGGGATGCTGTGGCTTGAAGTCGACCCGCCAGATCGGCCCCAAATCCTTCAACTCGGCCTCGACGCACTCCACGTGCAGCCGGATGGCGCCGCCGTCGGCAAAGTGCAGGGTGACGAAGCCTTCCGGAGGCGCACTCGGTTCAAAGGTGACGGCGAGCAGGGAAAGCACGGTACTCTTGTTCTTCAGATCGATGGACTGCACTTGCGCGCCAAGCACGCGCTCGAACCGCAGGGCCGCACGGCGGCGGGCGTATCCCTCGGCTGTCTCTTGACCCGCGACCGCCATCCAGTCGAAGCGATTGCCCACGGCTGCAAACCGCTGTTCCTTGGGCAGATAGGCAATGTCTGCGACCTGGATAACGGCATCTTGCAGGTGTGCCGACAGCACGGCCAAATCGTCAGCATCGAGCGCGATCAGCTTGAGCTCGGCCATGTTGGTCCTCTGTGGGGCAGTGGATCGGGATGCGGCAGGACGTCTGCCAAGCCCTGCCAACAGCTGCGAGTGATAGCGAACGGCGGCGCTGATTGTAAGAGGGCAGCGCAGGCCGCATGGCAAACAGTCGCCGATCGCCAAAAAAGGTAAAGATAGCGCCCGCGGATGGATCAGCCGCTCACCAGCCGGGCGATGCTCGCCCCGCAACGGGAAAGCTTCTGCTCCAGGCGCTCGAAACCGCGATCGAGATGGTAGACCCGATTGATGGTGGTTTCTCCCTCCGCCATCAGCCCGGCGATCACCAGCGAGACCGAGGCGCGCAGGTCGGTTGCCATCACCTGTGCGCCCCGCAGTTTGGGGACGCCCCGCACGGTGGCGGTGTCTCCCTGCAGCTGGATGTCGGCGCCAAGCCGCACGAGCTCCTGCACGTGCATGAAGCGGTTCTCGAAGATTGTCTCGCGAATCACGCTGCTGCCCTTGGCGCGCGTCATGAGCGCCATCAACTGCGCCTGGAGATCGGTGGGAAAACCGGGGAAGGGTTGTGTCTCGATCCGGATCGGCTGCAACTCGCCATCGTCACGGGCAACGCGCACGCCATCGGTCGTATCGGCAACCAGGGCGCCCGCGGACTCGAGTGCCGCGAAGGCGGCTTCCAACAGCGCTTTGCGGGCCCCCTTGAGCTCGACGTCGCCACCGGCCGCGGCCACCGCAAACGCATAGGTGCCGGTCTCGATGCGGTCGGGCAACACGGCATGCACGGCTCCCTCGAGCCGATCTCTGCCTTGTATGCGCAGCGTCTGGGTCCCGATGCCGTCGATCTTGGCGCCCATTTTTACGAGGCATTCGGCGACATCGCCCACCTCGGGCTCGCGGGCGGCGTTCTCGATCACGGTTTCGCCGTCGGCCAGGGCCGCGCTCATCATCACCGTATGCGTTGCGCCAACGGAGACCTTGGGGAACGTGATGCGTGCGCCTTTGAGGCGCTTGGGTGCGGTGGCGACCACGTAGCCCCCGTCAATGTCGATGGTCGCGCCTAGCGCCTTGAGGCCCATCAGATGCAGGTCGACCGGACGCGTACCAATGGCACAGCCGCCCGGCATCGACACGTGTGCGCGACCGCAGCGCGCCAGCAGCGGGCCAAGTACCCAGAAGCTCGCCCGCATGCGGTTGACCATTTCGTAGGGGGCCGTGGTATCGACGATATCGCGCGCTGTCAGATGGAACGTTTCACCCATGTGTGGCGAGGGATCGGCGCGCTTTCCGTCGATGGTGAGATCGACCCCATGGTTGCGCAAGATGCGCGCCAGCATATTGACGTCGGCGAGGTTCGGCACGTTTTTCAAGCTCAGCCGATCACCGGTCAGCAGACTGGCGATCATCAGCGGCAAGGCGGCATTTTTGGCCCCGGAAATCGGGATCGTTCCGGTGAGACGACGGCCACCGACAATGTTGATGCGATCCATGGGAGGGTTCCGTTTCGCGCGTGGTTTGCCTCCAACAACGCACCGTTCGGCAAAGCCGACAAGGCGCCGATGCGGCGGCCCCTATGTGTCCTGCGGCCTGTTGCCTGCCGGACGCACCTCGCGGCTGGCGTCGGCCTGCATCTGCCCGCGGGTCTGCGCTTTGCGCTTCAAGAGGTTGCTGCGCAGTTCGGCAGCCAACCGATCGTGCCGGCGCTTGCGCTCAGTCAGCTTTTTGTCGGCCGGCTTGATCATCGCCATTGTGCCCGCTTCTGCCCCGCTGGCGGCAAGGCTCGAGGTTTCGTCTGTCATCCCCTGCAAGCTAGCCTGCACGGGTCTGAGCGGCAAGGCGCTGGCGGGCACGGTATTCGCTGGCGACCCCAAACGCGGCCGTGACCGCCATGAAGACGGCCGACGCCCCAAACACCCAGCGGGGCGAGGCATGGTCCATGATCCAGCCGAACAGTAGGGGCCCGACGATGCCGCCAATGTTGAAACCGGTGGAGACGATGCCGAAAGCGCGCCCGACCATGCCGGGGGGTGCGGCCTTGCGCACCAGCATGTCGCGCGAGGGCATGATAATGCCAGACAAGAAGCCGGCAAGGGCAAAGCCACCCATAATCACGGAGCCGGGCAGGGCAAAGAAGGCAATGGCCGAGATGATAGCCGTTGTTAGGCCAAAGCCGACGGCGGCAACGTAACCATGGTAGGGCGTGCGGTCGGCCAGAAAGCCACCGGCAAGGACGCCGATCGCCGCGCAGGTCAGGTAGGCCGTCAGGGCGACGTTGGCAGTGGCAAGCGTCATGTCCTGCGTGGCCAAAAGGGCGACCACGGAAAAGCTCTGGATGCCACCGCTCGAGAGGGCAAGGAGCGTGAAGAAGCCGGTCAGGGCGATGATCGACGGGCTCAGGACACGCAGCACGCCACCGCTCGTCGTCGGGCCTCGCGGCTTGCTGGGCTGAACGTCTTGCACCTTTCGCCGCAGCAACAGCAGACCGGCGACGGCGGGTCCTACCAGACCGGCGACGAGGAGCGCGGCCGCTAGGCCCGCGTAGGCGGCCACGCCGAGCAGGACGGGCGGCGCGACGGCGCCGCCGGCAAAGCCAGCAAAGGTGTGCACCGAGAAAGCCCGGCCAATGCGATGATCCGGGATGGCGTCGGCGAGAAGCGCGTAGTCGGCCGGGTGATAAACGCAATTGGCGAGGCCAGCCAAGGCCGCGACGGCGATCAGGGCCGGGTAGGTGGTCCAGATCCCGAGCAGGGCGAAGGCCAAGCCGCCGAGGCAAAGCCCCGCCACCAGCACCAGCCGCGGGCCGACCCTGTCGACCAGGAAACCCATAGGGGCCTGGGTCAGGCCCGATACGACGTTAAAGGTCGTGAGTGCCAGCCCGATCTCAAAAAAGCCGACGCTCAGACGGTCCTTCAGCAGCGGGATGAGGACCGGCAAGACCAGAATATAGAAGTGGCTGACGAGATGGGCCGCCGACACCGCCAGGAGCAGGCCGGTTTGGCTTTGCGGCGCATCCCGGTCCGCGCAGGGCGGCAGCGTCTCAGAGACCATCGTCCCTGCCTGATCGTTGAGCATTTCGGGGCCGCATCCCTAGCATGCTGCCTTCGGGCCGCGATATGCGAATGCGCAGCGGGTGGAATGTGCCATGCGGGGAGCCCCCGCGCCCCGCCGTCGGGCGACCTTGCTGCGCCAGCCTGCCTATGGCATATCCGCGGGCACCGAGGTGTCGCCCGATCTTGCAGCGCCCTGGTGTTGCTGCCGTAGCTCAGTGGTAGAGCACTCCCTTGGTAAGGGAGAGGTCGTGTGTTCAATCCACACCGGCAGCACCAGCTAACCCCGCGTAAAATCGGC
Organism: uncultured Alphaproteobacteria bacterium; assembly: GCA_963820375.1. Lineage (GTDB taxonomy): Bacteria > Pseudomonadota > Alphaproteobacteria > Rhizobiales > Hyphomicrobiaceae > AWTP1-13. The sequence continues at coordinate 353,967 of CAWFZX010000019.1, forward strand.
ATGACTTCAAGGTTTCTGGCGCATTCCGCGCTGTCGGCGGTTCCCGCGCAGTGTCGTGAACGTGCCAGGAACTTGTCACGAACAGCGCGCCAGCAGTGGTGACAGAACGGTTAGGGGTGGATCAGGGACGGCCAAGACCGAACCGTCAACCTGGTTGATGCGTTCGTCGCGGAAGGGTACGCCGCCTACCCAGTTGCGCGACACGATGATGGCTCGACTGCTTGGCCCGCATCCCGGATCCCGACCTGTCGGTGCGGCGGCCGTTCTCCGACGGGGACGCGATGCCGACCAAGATGATCACCAACGGCCCGCTTCTTCGAACTAGGCGATAAGGCTGCCCGTCGTACGGCAGTCCATTAAGGCGTGATCGGAGCTCACGGTCGGTTTCAGTTTGCTAATGGCGGCTTCGAGCTGGCGAGTAAGGGCAAACGTTGTTGCCCTGCCAAGCGGCAACTCCGTCGTCGGGATCGGCGCTCCAAACGTCACCCGGATGCGCGGTCGATGCATCATGTGGCCCATCTGCATATTCGTGGGGCCCTCATAGAAAGCGGGCACAAGTGGAACCCTGGCGTGGAGCGCGACGGTCGCAGCCCCTCGCTTGAAGGCAGCAGCATTCGCCGCCTTTCGCGTGCCCGCCGGAAAGATCAGAATGATTTCGCCGTTCTGCAAAATATCGACCGCTGACTTGATCGAACTTAGCGAAGGGTTCGTGCGGTCTATCGGAATGGAACCTCCATGATGCAAGATCCATCTTGCCAGCGGTGAACCGAACAGCTCCTCCTTCGACATGTAGCGCAAGTGCCTTGGATAGACGGCGTAGGCCATCCATAGGCTGTCCGCCCAGCCGACGTGATTGCAGGCGATGACCGCCCCCCTCCCGCCCAGCTGAAGCACGGGCGGTCGATGGATGATCTCCGGCTTGCCGATGCGGTCGAAAAGAACCTTGAGCGCGGGTGAGACGATCGTGAGCACACTCATTCCCGGGAATACCTTGATCAAGCCGATTTGCTTCGCCGTGGCCAAAAGGAGAAATACCACGGGCGAGCGCGTGGCTGGCCACGCGCCGGCGATATCTGCTCACACATGCGCTGCGCAAAAACTACGATTTGGTGGCGGTCTTGGCCATCAATGCCTCGATTGCCCTGCCGCAATCCCTGTTGAATTGATAGCCCAAATCGGGCATGCCGATCACCCTTTTGCGATAGTCGCGGACCACGTCATCGTAATCCGTCGTACGCTTGACCTTCAGCTCAGCACCGGCAGCCGGGTCCGCCATTACCTCTCTGACGCATGCAGGAATCAGAGCGGTCATGACCGCGGCTTCGGAAACTCTCTTTACACCGCTAGAGGTGTGCCAGTCGCCCCAGGCAAAGCCGACGACGGCGAGTGCAACTGCGCCTGCGACAGCGCCCCAAAGTCCGTATGTGTATTTTTCTTGCATGATATGACCTTCCTTGGTCGCTAACGGAGTGCGACCTCGTATGGAGCCCACAATGCGGGTGTCCAGCCAAGCCTCGGAAAGTACTTACGTGGCGCAGCCGCCACGAAACCGTGGAGATTGGAGCTGGAGGGCGACGCAGTTTGCAAGCTTACGAGCGAACGCGGCACCAGACCGAGGGCGGCCTGATGCCGCTAGTCGATGGGTTGGCCGCTGTGGAAGAACCAGGGTGGCTGGCGCTGCTGAACGGGGGGTCGTAGCGCCTAGCAAGGGACCGCGGGGAGGAAATCCGGAGGGTCACGCGCACATTTCAATAAGATTTTCATTGGACATCCTCGTTCAGCCGCTCCGGCAGCTGCAGGGGCTTTGGACTGAACGTCGACATGGAACGGAGGCTGCTGCGTTAACGACAATAACGTCGTCAGGCTCGCAAATATCTCCATTCTCCAAGCCAAGACAGCTTGGCGGACAGGTTCCCGCCGCTGGCCTAGATCATGAGCTAATCCTGCTCTGCAAGTTGTCGTGACCGCATCGTCGACGTGGCTGGCAGATCCCAGGCTCTGACAAGATCATAGATAGGGCGGAGCGTGACCTTTGCTGTTGCTCAAACCGGACCAATCGACATTGCGTTCGATCGCAGCCCGTTCGCACGCTAGAGCAGCCGCCGTGACGGCATGGAACTGAACCCGTAACAAGCGGTTCCGATAGCATCATGTTGGCCCGACTTCTTGCTCTTGTCTTTGTCGTCGCAATGCCAGTGCTGACAGCGGCCTCTCGCGATGGCGGCTGGGTGCCCTACGTCAATGATCGTTTCGGGTTTAGCTTCCGCTATCCTGCCACTGTGTTTGAGCCAGAGCGGAAGTCAGAGCGCGGGGATGGCGAAATATTTGTTGGTGCGGGGGGTGAGGCACGTTTGCTGGTGGGTGCCTTCGAGAACAGCGATCGGCACACCGTCGCCAGCTACATGAGCTTCATTCGGCGGGATTCTTACTCGAAATATCCTGTCTCGTATGCTCATAGAGGCCAGACTTGGTTCGTCCTGTCGGGGGAGAACAGTCAAAATGTCTTCTACGAAAAAGTGATGTTCAGTTGCGGCGGGCGCATCATCAACAGCTTTGCTCTCATGTACCCAGTGGCGGCTAAAGGAGTGTTCGATCCTGTTGTTGAGGCGATAGAAAACTCGTTCCGGCCCGGTCAGAGCTGCAGTTCACATGCAGACCGATAACATCCGCATCGATCCCTGGATTCCGACCGTTCGGCTTACAACACTATATGCTGATGCTCGCTTGTTCCGGGATCGGCATTCTGATTGGACGGCTGACGACTGAGAAGATTGTCGTCACGCAAGACCGACCAACCACGGCCGCTGACCCCGTTGATGTCGCGGCCCCGTCCACTTCGGCAAAGGAAGCTGGGCGGACGAGCCGCGAACCAGAGAACCGTCCGAGCCGAGCTTCGAACACTCAAGAAGAGGCGTCCGATACGGCGACGCCTCCGGCCGCGTCGCTGATTCCTGGGACAGCACACGAGTATCAGGCAAGGCATAAGCGCGAGCCGCGACCTGCCAGAATGATCCGCGGGCGGCAACTAGACCGTCCGTCGTCCGACGAGAGTGCTGGGCGAGTGGAGGGACGCCATCCAGCGCGAGACTACCGCGATCTGCGAAACCAGATGTTGAACCGATAAAAGGGTTCTTGCGTGAACCGGATTTAGGTTTGCAGCGCCCAAAGCTCGAAGGGAGACCTGGTGTGACCGATGCCGTCGGACCGATAGGCCGACGGTCCGTTGCGACCCGCTCTCCTGATACGATGGAGACGGCTCGAGTTCCGCTGCGGGTCAGAATGGCCACTATCCTCCGCGTGCCGATGCTCGCTGACGTCGCTTGCCTGTCGTCAGAGCCGGCACTTTGCGTGCAGCTTCCTTCAAATTCCGGATCGCTCAAGGTCGAGCCGCGTCGGCCGCAGCGCTTGCGCGCACGAGGAACACCGCGAGATTGAGCGTGGCTGCACTTCCGGCAGCGCGCCGCGACGGCCAGCGAGCGAGCTTGCTCGCGGCCGGTGCAGGGTTCAGCCTTGTGAAGGCAGCCAAAGGGGCGCCGCCTGGGCGACGCCCCCCGTTTGCTTCTCTGGCGATACGTCAGGCGGTGGCTTCGACCTGCTTTGAGGCCTTGCCGTTCCCGATCGCAATCGCACGCGGCTTGAGCCGCTCGGGCACATTGCGGACGAGGTCAATATGCAAGAGACCGTCCTTGAGGTCGGCGCCCTTCACTTCGACGTGGTCGGCAAGCTGAAAGCGTCGCTCGAAGCTACGGCCAGCGATGCCGCGATGCAGGAACTGCCGCTCCTTCGCGTCGGTCTTTTTCTCGCCGCGTACAGTCAGCGATAGCTCCTTCACATCGATTTTCAGCTCATCTTCCGCGAACCCGGCCACGGCCATGGTGATCCGGTACTCGTTGTCGCCGAGACGCTCGATGTTGTAGGGGGGATAGGTCACTCCGTCAGCATCGAAGCCGGAGGCGCTGTCCAAAAGATCGAACAGGCGATCGAAGCCAACGGTAGAGCGATAGAAGGGAGTCAAGTCGAGATGTCGCATCACTAGTCCTCCTTGAGAAGCGACTATGGATCTCTGCCTGCCCGAAAGCAGGAAACGAACCTGCCCCGAGGGCCAGGCAGCGGTTTCGACGCACCCGACAGTGGCGTGCGTACAACAGCCAATTTAGGTGCGATTTGGCAGTCTTCAAGGCCCGGCGGTCCTGTCGCCGCACCCCCGGCCGGGCAGCGGCCAAGATGGGTTGGTGGGGCCCGAAGCACGCCGCCCGGGGAGGGCAGCCGCACCCCAAAACGGGCGCGGCCCGCCATAAGGGGATCACGGACTAAGTTCGCTCGCGATGCGCTCCCGGAAGGCGGCCCCTCCCTATTTTCGTGCGACGCGAACTGAGACGAAGGGGCGGTGCGGCATCAGGTGTGGCCTCCGCCGGGACACCGCCGTGCCGCACCCAGGCTTTGCCAGCGCGCGCAGCGGCAACGCTATGGCGGCGCCATTGCTGATCAGGCGTCTTTGCCAAGGACCCAACAAAGTCGGGTGGCGCTTGACGCTGTTCTGTCGGGCCTTGGTGTCGAAATGCGAGCCCTACAGCAGGACGCTTGTCCAGCTGTGCGCGTGCCGGGCCGTGTCGGCCGAAATAGGCGGGCAAGGCGGCCAGCTTCTTTGCTGGTCAGATCGATGGCCCATCCGGCCCAGCCAACCCGCAACGAGCCGAGCAGCGAAAGCTCAAGTATCGGCGCCGGCACGGAGCTCTGAGCCGCCTCGGGGTTGCTCACGCACTGTCATCGCAGCGTCGTCGCAATTTTTCTCGGCCCGGCGAGCAAGATTTCACGCTTCTGTCACGGCTAACCGCCGCAGCGGGTCACGGCAATCGGGCGAAGTGGGATCTCCGCAGCATGCAACTCAGGAGTCACCTGCCGTGAAGCGACCCGAACCAGCCCTTGCCGCCCTTGTGCTCTTGAGCCTGATGATCGCACCCGTCGTTGCACAACCGGTCGCCCTCGCGCCCCAACCCGCCATGAGCGAAGCCTGCTCGGCATGCTTCGCCTACCTCGAGTTTCCGCCGCTGCCCCCAGACCACGCGCCTGCCAACCTGGCCTCCGCGCACCGGGACCGGTTGCCACCTGCCATAGCCGCGCCGAACAGCCCGCTCGAGGCGGCAGAGCTGCACGCGATGGCTTCAATCAAGCCGTGACCGCGGCATCACCACAAGGTCTGGCACCTATGACCATGCCCCTCCCGCCGGCGCCGGCCGCCCTAGTCAACGCCGCTCCGTTGCTGCTTTCCGGCCACCGCTCCTCCCTTCCGACGAGGATCGCTGATTGGATTGCAGTCGCCGCCAACTACTACATCGCAGCAGCCGTCTACGAGCAGCTCTGCAAGCTGCCCGACGCCGAACTGCGCGCGGCGCGGGCTTTCGCGCGCCACCCTCGCCTGGGACATCTGCCAGGCGTGCGACCGCGCCAACGTCTGAATTCGCCCTGGTGGGCCGGAGGATCCAATGCTGCGCAAACCTTTCATCAGGCGACAATTCTCACATTGCTCACACCAGCCTCCACGAAGCCTATAACTCGGGCCGCGGGGTAACCCGCCTCGTTGATCGTGCTCACAATCGCAGCCGCACGCTGTTGCGCACAGGCGATCAGCAGGCCACCGGAGGTCTGCGGGTCGGTCAACAGGTGACGCCGCCACTCCGTCCAATCTGGCGGCAGGCGGACGCCTTCACGGTAGCTCAACCAGTTGCGATGTGACGCGCCGGTGACGAAACCCTCCTGCGCCAAGCGTGACGCCTCGCTCAGCAAGGGCACCTCGTCGGCGTGCACGGTGAGAGACAGAGCCGAGGCGCGGGCCATCTCCAAAGCGTGTCCGAGCAGACCGAAGCCCGTCACGTCGGTGATGGCATGTACGTCCCCGTCGCGCGCGAGATCGGCACCTACTCGATTGAGCAGAGTTGTCGTGTCCATCATCTCGCGATAGCACGCAGGCGAGAGTGCGCCCCTCTTGATGGCGGCTGAATAAATGCCCACTCCGATCGGCTTGGTTAGGATGAGCGCATCACCTGGGCGGGCATCTGCGTTCCGACGCACATGCTCCGGCCTGCAGGTGCCGATGACGGCAAGGCCGTAAACCGGCTCCGGACAATCGATGGAATGCCCACCGGCGACGGGTATGCCTGCATCTGCGCAAACTGAAGCGCCCCCCTTGAGAATCTCACGCACCATCTCAGCTGGAATTTTGTCCACGGGCATACCGAGGATGGCCAATGCCATGATCGGCTGTCCGCCCATGGCGTACACATCCGAAATGGCGTTCGTCGCGGCGATGCGACCGAAGTCGAAGGCGTCATCCACCATCGGCATGAAGAAGTCCGTGGTGGCGATGATGCAGGTGTTGTCGTCGAGCTGCCAGACGGCTGCGTCGTCGGCGGTTTCCGTCCCGACCAGGAGTTGTCTATAAGCCGCGGCCGCGGGCTGATCGGCGAGGAGTTGCTGCAGCACTGACGGCGCCAGCTTGCAGCCGCAGCCGCCTCCATGTGCAAGGCTAGTTAGCCGAACCTGCGGAATGTTCATCGACGTGCGCCCCTATGAACCGATGGAAGAGGTTTGCTGCTCGTAGCCGGCGCGGGCCGCGACCACCCGGGCGCGTCCCCCAATGGTCGAGCGCGCAGGCAACAAGCGCACAACGCCAAAGCGGCTGCAAGAGCCAGCGCGCTGCACGCGAGCACCTCCTCGACGTTGCTAGCCGCGAGGGAGAGTTGCTCAGCCCGTGCCTTTGCGATCGTTCGCGCAAGCATCGTCAGTACATCGCGCCAGGGCTCGCACCAGCCGGCCGGTCTGGCGCTGCAATACCTGCCGTGCAGATCGCCAAGTGAGAAATTCGCTCCGACTGCGATGGCCACTGCCTGCAACTGTCGAAGCCCACGCTCAAGGCTGGAGGGCGCTTGACTTGCAGCCCGTGACCGACAGTGCCTGCCGGTGTGCGGTAGTGCGCCGATAACGAGTTCGGTGGTTGGGCTGGGCCAAGGCGCCCTAATACCCTCTTGTGCACCTGCTCCTTGTGCGCCACGATATGGAATGTCGTGCGTGTCAAATGCCTGCTGTGCGGCTCCACCGACGGCATCGCCTACCAGATGATTGACGGCAAACCGGATACGGTCAGGGCCGAGAAGTGCCGTAGCCATGTGAAGATCCTCTTATCAGGTCAACGATCACAGGCTTGGTGCTTTCGTCGGCGTCGCCACCCTCTGGCTCGACATGCTGATGGCAAAGCACGGTTGGAAGCGGGTCGGTCAGAACGTATTCCCGTTGCGACATTGAGCTGAGCCGGCCAATGAACGATAGCCGTCCATTTCGGCAATCCAGGTTTCCAGCGGTAGACACGATCCTGCGGACCCCTCTGGGCGACATCGCCTCGGCCCGCTTTGGACATGCCGCAACGGTCAATGCAATCCGCAGAAGGCTTGTGAATGCACGCGATACCGCGCGGGCCGGCGGCGCCACCACGGCCGATGCCCGTCTACCCGTCGCTGCCGAGGAGACCACGTCATGATCGTCGGCACAGCCGGTCATATCGATCACGGCAAGACCTCGCTGGTTAGAAAGCTGACGGGTGTCGACACCGATCGGCTGAAGGAGGAAAAAGCGCGCGGCATCTCGATCGATCTCGGCTTCGCCTACTGGGCGCGCCCGAGCGGGGAGATCGTTGGTTTCGTCGATGTGCCCGGCCATGAAGCGTTGGTCCATAACATGTTGGCCGGCGCCACGGGCATCGATTTTGTCGTCCTCGTCATTGCTGCCGATGACGGCGTGATGCCGCAAACTCGCGAGCATCTGGCGATCATAGATCTGCTGGGACTGCAGCGCGGCGTCGTCGCCCTCAATAAATGCGATCTGGTTGCAGACGACCAGATTGCAGCTGTCAGTCGCGATGTCGAGATGGCCCTTGCGGGCACGGGTTTGCAGGGCTCCGCAATTGTTCCGGTGTCCGCAGTGACCGGCAAAGGGCTGCCGCGGTTAACGCAGCATGTCGACGCGGCAGCCGCAACTCCCAGCCAACGATCGAAAGAAGGTTTGTTTCGATTGGCGGTCGATCGATCCTTTACCTTGCAGGGGCTTGGGACCGTTGTCACCGGTACTGTATTGTCCGGTTCCGTTCGCGTCGACGACCGTGTCGTGGTCAGCCCGTCGGGCCTTGAAGCGCGGGTGCGCTCGATCAACGCGCAGAACGCACCTGTCGAGGCGGGCAGCGCTGGGCAAAGATGCGCGCTGGTCCTAAGCGGGCCGCAAATCAGCAAAGAAGCTATCCGCCGCGGCAATGTCGTCGTCGATCCCGCTTTGCATGCGCCCACGACTCGCCTCGATGCTTCTCTTCGCGTGCTGCGATCGGAGACACGACCGATCGGCCAGTGGTTTCCCGTCAAGGTGCACCATGCTGCCGCCGAGGTACCAGGCCGCGTGGTGGTGCTGCGCGATACGCCAATCAATCCCGGCGAGACCGAGTACGTTCAACTGGTGCTGGAACAGCCTCTGGCCGCGGTTGTCGGAGACCGCTTTGTCATTCGCGACACGTCTTCGAGTAGGACCGTCGGCGGCGGCGCAATCATTGATGTACGCGCCCCTCAGCGGAGGCGGCGTACGCCCGAGCGCCTGGCCGAGATAAGGGCGCTTGCACAAAGCGATCCTGCTGCCGCGCTGGCAAGCTCACTTGCGGGTCCGACCGGCTGGGCTGACCTCGATGCCTTTTTCCGCGATCGCGCGATCGGCGCCGCCACTGCGGCGCGCATCCAGTCAGAGCTCGGCCTGGTCGTTCTACCGACGAAGGCTGGGCGTGCCGCGCTACTGCCAAGCACCTGGGGCCGGCTGCAGGCGCACATCGGCGCGACACTTGATCGCTACCACGCTGAGCGGCCTGATCTGCCCGGCATTGGGCTTGAGCAATTGCGTAAAGAAAAAAAACCGGTCCTGCCGGCGCCGTTGTTTCTGGCGGCAATCAAGAAGCTTGCCGAGACAGGGGAGGTTGCGCTCGATCGTACGTGGGTGCGACGGCCTCAGCATCAGGTCAAGTTCACCGCGGATGAGGAGAAAATCTGGGGATTGATCAAGCCCAAGCTGGCGGGGCAGCCCTACCGGCCGCCCCGAGTGCGTGACATCGCCACTGCTATGAGCATCGATGAAGCTTTTGTGCGCCGCCTCTTGCGCATGGCCGCAAGACGCGGGGATGTGGATGAAATCGCACCCGATCATTTCTTCCTGCGATCGGCGGTGCAGACAATGGCGGAAATCGCCATCGATGTTGCCAGGCACTCTTCAGAAGGCAGATTTGGGGCGGCAGACTTCCGCGATCGCCTTGACAACGGACGCAAGGTCGCCATTCAGATACTCGAATTCTTCGACCGGCACGGGTTCACGATCCGCCGCCAGGATCTGCGCCGGATCAACCCGGCGCGGATCGAGCTTTTTGCGCCCACTACGGCGCCTGCAGAAAATGGAGGAGTCCCGCTCCCGGTGGGGCGACCGGACTTCAAATCCGGGTGGGGCCGTCAGACGGTCTCAGGTGGGTTCGACTCCCATCCTCCTCCGCCATCGCGCCCTCTGAAGGCTTGATTTTCCTGGCAATCTGATCCAATAATCACCAGATTCTACAGGGGTTTTCCTGCTTTTTCTGTTCATGCGTGTGCATCCGTGTGCACCCCTGTTCACAGAGCAATAGGGACATGGATAGGGTACGCAGAAGGAGCAGGGCCGAGAAGCGGCTGAGGGCAGGCGACCTGGCCAAGCTGGCTCCAGGGCCGCACGAGGACGGCGGCGGCCTGCGCCTGGTGGTGGAGCCGGGCCGTGAGGATGGCAAGCCAGGGCCGCGCCGCTGGGTCCTGCGCGTGACGATTGCCGGCAAGCGTCGCAACCGAGGCCTCGGCCCTTACCCGCTGGTGACCATCGACAAGGCGCGTGAGCAGGCCACCGATATCCGGCGCGCAGCCCGCGATGGCCGCGACCTGATCAGGGAGCTGCAGCAGCAGCGCGCCAAAGCCGTCACTTTCCGCCAAGCGTTCGACGCCTACTACGCAAACCGGAAGAAGACGCTATCGAACAGCAAGCATAGGCAGCAGTGGACATCGACGATTGAGACATACGTCTACCCAAAGATCGGCGATTTGCCTATCTCTGACGTAACGCCCGCCGACGTCCTCGCCATCCTGCAGCCGATTTGGTTCGACAAAGCCGAAACCGCCAGGCGCGTGCTGCAGCGCATGGAGCTGGTATTCAAGTCGGCGATCGTGCTTGGGCAACGCGAAAAAGCGTCGCCCTGTGTTGGCATCAGGCAGACGCTGGGCATCCGTCACGTCAACGTCGAGCATCTCCGCGCCCTGCCCTACGCGGATGTGCCGGTTTTTCTCAATGCGCTACGCCTATGTAACTCGGAGCAGATTACAAAACTGGCGTTCGAGTGGCTGATCCTGACGGCAACACGCTCAGGTGAGACCAGGGGTGCGCGCTGGGAGGAGATCGACGAGCGCCAGGCGCTCTGGACTATCCCTAAGGAGCGCATGAAAGGCCGGAGCACAAAGCGCCGCGAGCACGTGGTGCCCTTGCCGGAGCGCTGCCTGGAAATCCTGAAAGAGATCCGGGGCCTCAATCCGCGCAGCGAATTGCTTTTCCCGGGCCCGCGCAGCGGCCAGGAGCTGTCGGACATGACGCTGACCAAGGTGCTGCGCGAGCTGGGAATTGCCGAGCGGGCAACGGTGCACGGCTTCCGCAGCACTTTCCGCGATTGGGCCACCGAGGTCGACAAGGTGCGCGAGGTAGTGGCCGAGTCTGCGCTGGCACACAGCGTGCGCGACAAAACCGAATCAGCGTACCGCCGCGCCCGTTACTTGAATGAGCGTCGGGGGTTGATGGAGCGCTGGGCGTGCTATTGCGCGACAGCTTGCCACACATGCAGAAAAATTCAATAAATTCCGTAACTTAGTCGGAGTGAAAAGTCAGGCTACAATTGTCTCTCACCTGATTAATTGGGCGCGGACCTGAGAAGTTTTTTACGAAAAAGCGAGAGTTCTCTAGCGTTGGTAGCTCTCGACACCGAGACGAGCACGGGGTGATTCCGACCTCAGTGCTTGTCAGTCCATATTTGACCTCTATCAGCGTACAGACGATCTTAAAGTCTTTCCAGCACGTCCATTTGTGGTGCACGACACCCGTCCACGCCAACGGGTGTACCACGTAATGCCTCAGGAGCTCTTTCCCAAGGTTGAACTCTGGCAGCTGTCAGAGCATGTGACGCAGGCGCTCAAGGAGATTGTGCGCGACGCGCTCGTTGAACACAGCACCGTGGAACGCTCGCCAGTCGGAGGCATGCGCGCTGCCGAGGCATCCGCTTACATCGGCATTGGCCGCAGCACGTTCTACAAGCTGATAAAGACCGAGGCCCATCTGCAGCACTCTTACGTCGTCGGTACCGCCCGCATGTGGCGTAAGGAAGATCTCGATGCGTGGATGCAGGCTCAAGTCGAGTCGAATCAAATTCATCCCGAAATCAAGCTGAGCACTTCGTCAAAGAGTCGAAACGATGAGATCCGCCTCGGCTGGGCGGGCCTTCATCCTCAGACGAGAGTGCACGCGCCGATTCGGCCATCGATCCCCTTCTCATGAAAGGTCCAGAGCTCCGGCAGGTGATGAAGGAGATCGTTCGCGATGCGCTGGCCGAACAGGTACGTGCGCCTTCAGGGGCGGTGGGGGCTAGCAAAGCTCATCACGTTGTCGGCGTGAGCCGCGCTCAATTCTACAATTTCCGGAAGAAAGACCCGAGCCTGAACGCGCGTCATGGGCGGCAGCAACCGCGACTACTGGCTCGTCTACGACCTCAAGGATGGGTACGCACGCAACAGAAATAGAGGAAATTGACATGATCAAAGGACTTACGATTGCATTAGGGGTTGTTACGTTCGGCGCCATGAGTGGTTTCAAAGCTGCTCTCCTCGGAGGTTTCATCGAGCTCAGAACGCTTGACGCCGTTATGGTTGTTTGGTCGACTGCGGTGGTGACGCTCGGACCCTTCTACGGGCTACTTGCTTTTTCTGAGAAGGAGGCTATGCCCGAAACCGACTTCAATCTTGCGTGGGTCGGGCCCTGCTGTCTGCCGCTAGTGGGTATCTCGTTTCTGATCTTTTTCGCAGACCTGCTGCTCGAGTTTGGGATCGCGGCTCTGTGTACGTACCTGATCGCCTTGTTGGTAGGGCTGGTTGGGACAGCGGCCTCACGTTGGCTGAAGTAGCAAGCCGTTGCGCCGCTGTCGCTCACAGGCGGGAACGGAGACGGGGGTGATTAATGCCAGTGCTAAGCTGGCGTCCCTCGCAACCCCTGGTCTTGGGAGCCATCAGGCCCATAATCTTCCGTTCTTCTGCTCGCGCGGCCCAGGCCACCGCTTGGCTTCGCCTGATCCGCCGGGGCATGGTGAAGGACAAGGCGAAGTTACGGGGTCAGACCGATGAGGCCGGCCCCGCCTCCCTTCTGTCGTTGGCCGGCGTCCGAGTCATTTGACCAACCGGCCTAACGGTGCTCTTCCGTTTTCGATCGAAACTTTTGCTCCTTGAATACGTCGTGAGCGAGCGCAGCTAAGGCCTGAGATTTCTGGCCTCGCGCCTTTGGCTTGGTGATCTTTGGGACGTGATCGCGGTACAGCCCATATACGTCGTTAGCCTTGCTGCAGAGCGCGAGCAGGGCCGCGATGATCGAGGCGGTGCTGGTGCCGAAGATCAACCGGAAGTGATCCGACCGCCTCCCATCATGGCTTCGACCTCGCGCAAGACGCCAAGCGTGTAGAAGCCCTTGGCACCGCCGCCATCGAGGTTGAGTTGACCCTTTCATCGGCCAAGCGCCCAGCTCCTCCAGCGCAGGCGGCGCGTCCGCGCTGGCCGGCTCGATCAGCGCATGTACGCGCCGGCCCAGGTCATCATCCTTGAGCCCGATCACCGCCGCATCCCGCACGCCCGGATGCTGGGTCAGTATCGATTCCACCTCAGCCGCCACCACGTTGGCGCCGCCGGTGATGATTGCCGACGCTAGCGAAGCCGCCGTCCACCGACTTAATCGGCTTGACGACGTTGGAGCCGAACTGGCGCTGCACAGGAATGTGACCCTGGGCGTCGAGTAGCAGCGCATGGGTTTCGGCACGTCCGACGTGGTGACGCTCAACACCACCAACAGCGGCATCCTCACCGAAAAGGCGAAGGCTAGCCATGAGATCAATTCCGTCAGGGCAGGCCCCGGTTCCAACGTGCCAGGCACTCTTGTTTTCGGGCGGTCAGCGCCGCTGCGGTCCCTCGAACATGCGGAAGCGCTCTTTATTGTCGCGCTTCCAGTCGGGGCATTTGATTTTCACCCAAGCCTTTGACGGGCCGCTGACGTAGGGCCGGTCGAGGCGCTTTGATACGACGCCCTCGAATCCAAACTTGGCGCAGTACTCGAACAGGACCTGGCCGTTCGGGAAGGTCTGCACTTGCTTCATGAAGGGGACGTGCGCCTTGCGACACAGTCGATCGAGGTCCCGCTTGCGCTCGCTCAGGGGCAAGGGCCTGAGGTCGACGCCATCCTGGTGCAGCAGGTCGTAGACCATGAAGATCAGCTGCGCCTCGTCGGGCCAGCGCGTGCGCATTTCGGTGTGGAGCTTGCGAAAGTTCGCCTGGCCACCGGCATCGATGAAGCAGAGTTCGCCATCGAGGACGGCCGCGCGCGCCGGCAACCTCTGGAAGGCCTCGGCCATCAGGGGGAAGCGCTCGGTGTATTCAGACCCGCTTTTTGAGAACAGCCGTACCTCGGCACCGTTTTTGATGACCTGAAACCTGTAGCCATCCCACTTGGGCTCATGCAGCCAGCCGTCGCCCGCCGGTGGGCGGGCGGCATCGGCAGGGATAAGGGGACGGACGAACGCAGGACGCACGGCCAAAAATATAAGTGTAAGCTCGCGAAGTTGCTAATCAAACTCGTCGGGAGGGGTTTATGCCAACCGAGAAGGAAATCGAGCTGGAGGCGCGCCTGGTGGCCATTGAAAACCGCGGTCAACATGGCGGCCCTTCAGTCTTGGGCTAGTGCCGCACGACGTAATCAAGAAGAGCCACGACCATATCCGGCAGCACCTCCGGGGCGTGACGATTTCTGGTTCGATTGATCCATCGCTAAAGGATCACTTCGCCGCCGGAGCACTTCTCTTGTCCGCCCGTCCCAAGCCGAACAGCCCGCTGCATTCAGCGAGATATGCCGGCCTCCGCCGACTGATTCCGGGCGAGACCGGCAGAAATATGACGATCCGGGAGGGACGGCCCCACTGCGGCGCCACGCTGCACGACCTGGCCGCTGGGGACTGTCCAGGAGCTCGAGGCCCGGGAGCGGTTGCAGTCGTGAATTGCTGAGGGGCCGACAGCGGGGGCTGGCCCCACCGCGCCGATCAACAAGAGGAACCAATGACAACCAAGTCGAGAGGCCGGGCAGCAAGCGCGGCCGACCTGCTGCTTCGGGCGGGGCGGCGAATAGTGAGGGTGGCTCCCGAGGTGAATGCCAGCCCTCTACTCCCCGGACAAGTGTCCGGTTAGCGCAACGCGCGTGATCGAAGTCCGACCGGCGCAGCACTGCCTCTTCGTCTTCTTTGGCGCGCTGACTGAACAGCGCGAACGGTGTTAGCGCTGCTTCAAGAACTTCGATGCGTTTCAGCGCGCGAGCGCAAAGCGGGCCAGTGGCAGCCGCAGCACGACGGCCCTCTTCGAACTTCCCTCAACCTCTTTTGAACCTTTCCGGCATTCGCAGCGACTACCGCTCAGGCGGCGCGCAAGCCTGCGCCCCGAAACCGGAAGGAGCCCCCATGATTGGCGCACGTCACATCCTCGCATCGGCCTTGGCGGTCGGCGCGGCCATCCTAGCGGCAACCGTGCTGCAGAGCGCGCCTGCCGAAGCCCGCCGAGCCGGCGCCCACTCCAAGACTGCAAAGCATCACGGCATTCGATCGGTCCATGGGCGGCTAACGCAGCACCGCCTGAAGTCAACCAAGTCTTTAACCAGCAGCAAAACCGCAGGCGTCGGTACCGTACAGGCGACGCCGACACTCAACCCCAACGGCGGGCAAGCCACCACCGGCATTGGGAACCTCCCACATACACCGCCGATTAACCCCGGTGGTGGACCGCCCGGCAAACCTAATGGTGGGCAAACCACCACAGGTGGCGGGAACCTGCCGCATACGCCACCTATCTACCCCGGAGGACCGAAGACAATGCCTCTCGACCCCAGCGGCGGGCCGAAACCAGTGCCGGTGCCGATCGACCCCAACGGCGAGCCAACCACCGCCGGCGCCGGGAACGTGCCGCATACGCCGCCCTTCAACCCCAGCGGCGGCGGGCACAACGCCACCGGGGGCGGGCAGCACCAGCATGCGGGCGTCTACGTCAACGGCGGACGGGGTGGCGAGCATCCCTGCTGGTGGCTCATGAGGAAATACGACCAGACGAGCAACCACGATTGGATCGACAGGTACAGGCAGTGCCTCTCGTGGCACCGCACCGACTGAGCAGGATCGCGACGGCGGGCTCTCTCCCGCATCTTACCTGTCCTACACGTCGCTGACCTCCCCGTCCGGGCGATACCCGGACGGGAGCGTTCGCGTCACCGCGTCGTTCACGCACGGCCGGCACGCGGAGGTGGCGTCACGTCGGTCGGCGGAGAGGTAGCCTTCCCGCCGAAACCGCCGCGCATGCGCTGGGCCACGTACAACCGCCTCGAGGCGCAATACGACGATCTCGAAAATCGGTGGGCCTTGGGAATCATGGCCCGGTTCGCTCGATACTGATGGGGAATGGGGCCGGTGCGCCAAGAATGCATTCGATGATGCACCTTTCTGATCGGCAGCCTTGTGCCGACATCTACCGTAGGTCACAACTTCCAAACTCGGTTACCGGCACTCTTCTCCTGTAACCCGCGCGGCCACCGGCAAAACATTTGGCGATGGGCGGGTTGCCGGCGACCAGTTCCCCCCGGCCTCAGCTTGACTGGCCCCCGGTGGGGCGAGGTTGCCCGCCCCCGTCAGCCCCGGCGCGAACGCCATCAGTGCGGCGAGAACGCCTGCGAACACCATCTGCATCTGTCACTCCCCTCACCCAATGCGCCCCGAAGCGGACATACGACGCATCGTCCCCAAGCGCCGCGGCGAGAGGAGACTAGCGTCGCTGTACGGCAGGTGAGTAGAGCCGCGCACGGGCCTCGCGCCGGTGGTGCCGCCCCCCTATGATGCGCATCCCACCAAGTCCGGAGCACGCCCATGCCCCGCTTCGTCGCCGTCTACACCATGAAGCCGGAAGACCTCGCCGCCTTCCGCGCGCGCCCCAAATCCGAGCAGAAGGCGATCGACAAGGTCGGCCTGAAGGCGTGGGAGGAGTGGGGCAAGCGCAACGCCGCCGCCATCGTCGCGACCGACGTCATGGTGGGCAAGACCAGGCGCGTCACCAAATCCGGCATCGCCGATGCGCAGAACCAGATCGTCGGCTTTCTGATCGTCGAAGCCGCCGATATCGCCGCCGCCGCCGGCCTCTTCCAGGACCACCCGCACATCACCATCTTCCCCGGCGACGGCATCGACGTCATGCCCGTCGTCACGGGGCCGCCAGAGGACTAGCCGCCATGAAGCAAGCAACAGCCAGGGCCGCCGCCAACTGGCGCCGCGTCTATGCCATGCCCGTCGCGAGCGTCTATCCCTCCTATATTGCCAAGGCGGAGAAGAAGGGCCGCACCCGGGCCGAGGTCGACGAGATCTTCCGCTGGCTCACCGGCCACAGCCAGGCCTCGCTGGAAGCCGAGCTTGCGAAGAAGACGAGCTTTGAGGATTTCTTCGCGCACGCGCCAAAGATGAACCCGTCTCGCTTTCTGATCACCGGCGTCGTATGCGGCGTCCGCGTGGAGGAGATTCAGGAGCCGATGATGCGCGAGATCCGCTACCTCGACAAACTCATCGACGAACTCGCCAAGGGCAAGGCGATGGAAAAGATCCTCCGCAAAATAACCGCGCGCGCAAGCTCGCTCGCGGTGGACCGCAGCACCGTCGAGATCGACCTCGACGACTGGACACGGGAGCACATGGGGCTTTGATACCGCACGGGCCGGCTCTCAGGGGCCGCCCTCCGCGAGTTCCTGACGAGCCCGTCAGGGATTGGCTGGCTCGGCGAGATGGCGCGAATGACCACCTCTGGATGGATGATGCTGCGGAAGATGTCGATTTGCGCCGGCGTCAGCTTCGGGAACGCCCACCAAGGATCGAAACTAGCCTTGAGTCTTGCCAGCAAGGCTTGCGGCTCGAGCGCATCCCAGGTGGCCAGTTCGTCGCAGGTGATGGTCGTGCCGGATGGGAACAGGAGGGTCAGCTCCTGCGCCTCGCGCTCGATCTGGCTGCGGTTGATGTTGCTCAGCACCGCAATGTGGCAGAACGGGAAGGCATAGCCGCCAGCATGGCGGCCTTCCTTCTGCATCAGCATGCCCGCCTGAGGGTGCCTGCGGCACTCATCCATCAGCCGCAGCATATATCCGCGCGCCTGCCGACGCGGATGTGGGACAACCGTGGCAGTGCCACGCCGCGTGATCGTGACCGTGTCCGCGTTGACGCTACCCAGCTCGGCGAGCCGCCAGTCCTTCACCTCGATGACGAGTACGCCGACCTCCGGAAGGATCGCGATCAGATCCGGATAGCGCCGCCGCACCACCGGCTCGTAATAGATGAGGCAATCGTCCGGAAGCCGCGCCAACGTCGCGAAGACGCGCCTCTCGCCGGCCGTGCTCGACGCCGGCAACGTGTCTGGGATCATCTCCGCCATGGCGTCTGGCAATGCCATTTGCTTGGGTTAATGTCGAGTAGCAGAGGCCAGCTTCGGGCTTGAGCAGCCGCCTCCTACCGAACAGGCCTCCTATTCGCAAATGTGATCTCAAATGCCCCGGAGCCAGAAGCTGAAGCTCGAATTGGGCAACGCAGCAAATCCGTTCTGTGTCGGACCATGTCACTGTTTAAGACGGCGCAAAATTGCGCGCCGTGATCGTCGGCGGCGCCAGAGGCGGGCAATGCCCCAGCCTATACTCGCCCACATCAGCCCGACGATCAGCGCGACCACTGCCAACGTAGCATTGATCAGATCTTCTGGGCCCATCAAATGCTCCGCGCGCGCGGGTGCGCAGCCCCACGCCAACCTCGCGATAGTTGCATGGTGCACACGGTAGCTCATATCAATCAATGACATCGCTACGCGTGCGCGCGAGCCCGATACTGGGTCGTTATGGCCCCGTTATTGTTGCTTCAGCTTGATCTAGCCTAGATGACGAAAGGAGACCGGCCTACTCACCTTGCCTCCTTTGTCTCTCTGTTTCTCTCTCCCACTACGAAACGGTGCGCGCGCTGCGATCGGCGACGAGGGCTAGGATGTCACCCAAAAAAAAGGGCACCCTCCACTGAGTGCCCCTAAGCACTCTGAGGATACCAGGGCAGCGGACCGTTCCGCGTTCTTAGCGTCCCCGAGGAAACTTCGTGTCGGAGGCAAACATTTGGGCACCCTACTCCAACCCGGAGCCGGTGCCGCCTAGTGGGGCGAGAGCGGGATGATAGTCGCATTGCACCCCGCTCTCGCCGGCCCTCTTTGGCGGGAAAGCACGGGGACGCTCGCCAACGGGTAAGTCAAGCGTCCCCTGCTCCAGGGATGGTGGGAGCGACGAGCGGGATTTCGCACCGAGCCAGGGTTTGCGGAACTGACTGGTGCGAACCTTTCGGCGGCGCCCCAATCGCAAAGTTATAGCATTACGTGGGGAGAGGATATCTGATCATATGGCTATGCAAGTTGAGGGTGGTCGTAAGGTCGGATCAGGCCTGCTCGAGGCGGCCAGGTTGGCGGCAGAACTGGAAGCTGCGAGAGCGGGCGGCCGAAACCAAGCGTCTACAGGACGAGGGCACGCGCAAAGCCGCGGAAGAAGCAGCCCGGCCAGGAGCGGTTGAAGGATGTGCGCGAGAACCAAAGCTGGCTCGAACAGTATGGCCCGCTCGTGGGCTATCCGCTGGGCTTCCAGTCAGCTCTCGGTCGATGAGCAGGGCTATCCGCCGAAGAAACGGCGCCGCTAAATGGTAAAGCACGAAGCCGGGGAGGCCGATGAAGGCGAAGCCCGCCGGCCAGGCCACGGGCCACCAGTGCACGTCGGGATAAAAGCTATCGACCCACGGAACCCAGAGTGGTGTCAGGAGGCCGATGACAACGATGAGCCAAAACAGCACGCGCACGTTCCGTTGGCTTTCTGGCATCTGACTTACTCCCTGCGGAGGTGCCAAAAGATTAGCGCCACACTAGTACAGACCAGCCACGCGCCCGGCCACCACACGACGCCAGGCAGCAGGCTCTCCACAATGGGTACAAAGATAACGGGGCTGCTGCCGATGACGACTCCGATGATGACTGCGAGGCAAAAATCAACGCGCTCGTTCCGCAGCCACGCTGACATCTGATTTTCCCTTACAAAACGCACTCTACTTTCTGTTGGTCCCTCAGGGATGGTAGGCAACGAGCACAATTAGTCCTGCCCGGGCTCGGACATCCAGGACTCCAGAAGGGCCAGGATTTCTTCCGGCGTCTCTTTGACGTGGATGGAAAACTCCTTGCCGAAAACGATCTCTGTCACGTCAGGTATGCGCTGCATATGCGTGACCAACTCCATATTCACGTGCACGGGCAAATCGGCAGTAGTCCGCGTCAAAACAAGCCACATTTGCATTCCTTCCCGCACTAGGCATGGTCCGTCACCTTACTCGCTATCCGATGCCGCCTTCTAGTGCTTCCCGCTCCAATTCAACAATCTCGCGCTCCAAGATGGCTTGCTACTGTCTCAGCTCACGGACGATGCCGTGGCAGGACGAGAGCATCTGACAATTCGGACCTTAATGGGTGGCGATGCCTTTGGAAGGCAATCGGATGCTTGGCACTTCTTCGAGTGCCGTCAGCTTTAGGACCAGCTGCATGGTCGCCGCGAGTTCCGGGTCTGACTTCGCAGCATTGAATGCCTCGATCATGCGCTCGACCAGGGCCGACTGTTGCCTAATCTTGCAGACCTCGGCTTCGGTTACTTTGTCCTCATCGACACGCGCCAGACACCGGGCCAGACACCGTTGGGCTCGCGTCACCTCTAAAAGCACTTTGCGCGCCTCCCGCTGCACATGGGTCCGACATTTCGTGTGCCGTCTCATCGCCGCTTACCCCGCTTAAGCTTTCTGCTCAACGTCCGTCTCGAGGACGAGTTGGACCGATCGGTATCGGTCTTCAACGGCCTTACTAAGGCGCCATGACATTCCGACGGAAGAGAGTATCTGACCTTTTGGCTATGCTGTGGGTGGCCGTAAGGTCAGGTCATGCCTGCTTTAGTTAGTTCAGCGATTTCCCGCTCGACAATGGTGACATGCTTGCGCAGCTCGCGCGCCATGCCGTGGCTCAGCGGCGGTGATCGCAGGCGCTCGAGCACCCTGGCGAGTGCTCGCGCTTCCTGGCGAGCGTCTCCTGGGCTTCGTCAGCTCGGGCTTGCGCGGCGGACCCTCAAACAGGCGATACCGCTCCGAGTTGATGCGCTTCCAGCCTGGGCACTTCGACTTGACCCAATTGCGGCTCGGTCCGCTCGAGTAGCGTGACGCCAGGCGCTGCTGACGACGCCCTTAAAACCGAACTTGTTGCAGTGATCGAATAGAAGCGGGCCGTTCGGGAAGGTTTGCACCTCCTTCAAGAACGGCACGAGCGACTTGACGCAAAGCCGGTGCAGGTCGCGCTTGCGTTCTGACAACGGTAGGCCGCGCAAATCAACACCGTCCTCATGCAGCAGATAGAAGACGAGAAGCATCAGCTGGCTTTCGTCCGGGTGGCTAGTGCGCATTTGGGCCATCAAACGGTAAAATGCGCGGAGCCCCGAGGGAATCAGGCCGACAATACGGAAAAGGCGATAGCCGCTTACGCGGCTTGCGCTGACTGTGCAACCACGCGATGCTCCGCCTTACGATTGGGCTCAAACAGAACGGCTTGCCCTTCTCGATGCCGATCCAGCTGCTACCGTAATGTCTGATTGGCTCAGTGAGGCTGCGCCGGGTCGGTCCTGCCTGCTCTTGCTGAATCGCCTGGGGAGTGCGCACGAGCGCCGGCATCAGCAAGGCGCAGGCGGCGAGGATTGCGATGATCATGGCGATCTTCATGCCGTCCCCCGCGCAACTGCTTCCAGTTCGCTTCATTGGAGTCGTGCAGCTTTCCCGCACTGCCGCACTCGACAGCCTTTGCAAGATAAATTGCTCGAGTGCTGTGCTGTAGGTCACAATTTTGAGCTTCGCCGCGAACGCGTGAATGGCGATCGCCGATCGCTGCGCATTCTCGGGTAACATTTCATACCATCGGTGACCACTCGCAATGCGGCAGAGCAAGCAACCCTCCGTGCTCACATCGATCACAGCAATGTCATGAAACTTTGAAGGCTCGCAATTCCGTCTCACGGCGTTTTTGGTCGAGGAGGTGTCTTTGAAATGTCGCGCTACTATTTTCACGTCAAGCGCGGCCAAGTGACCGTGCTCGACCAAGAAGGCTTGGACCTCCCCAATGTCGCCGGCGCTGAACGAGAGGCCGTGCGACGCGCGCAACAGATCGTTAACGGAGAGGGCATGAAGGGGGTGCCTGCCAATAACAAGATGATCATCGTCGCTGACGACAAATGGCAAACGTTATTTGGCTTGCCATTTTAGACCTTGCTCAGCTCAGAGTGTGGTTTTCGACCGCGGATCACTAGCGGTTCCCACGTGCTCGGCCGGAACCACTGAAAACATAGACCCCAACTTCCCAGATCGCTGCAAAGTCCCTGGATGAGCTGTTAACTCCTCTGCATCGACCGTTCTTTCGAATTGCCATTTCGCTTGCTCAGCTACCGGTGGAATATTGCGCCCCGTGACATCGAGCGAATAGGCAAAGGTTCGGCTGCTGCCCGCGCGGAATACATAGATCGACATTGCGGTTTGCCTGATCAAAACCGATGGAATGCAGCGGGCTCGAGGTCGTTCCAAGGAACC
Source organism: uncultured Alphaproteobacteria bacterium (assembly GCA_963820375.1). GTDB lineage: Bacteria > Pseudomonadota > Alphaproteobacteria > Rhizobiales > Hyphomicrobiaceae > AWTP1-13. The sequence goes on from CAWFZX010000019.1 coordinate 376,033, forward strand.
GAGCATCCAGTACCAAGGCTGTAGGACGGGAACTTTTTCCGCCCACGTTGCAAGCGAAGACTCGGCATATTGCATGTGCTGCCGAGCATGCCCCGAACAGCGCCGCCTCCTGGGTTACCTAAGGCCGGCGGGGGAAATTTTGGGCGACGCAGGCGCGACTAAAGTGATCCTTTGACCGGCGCGCCGTCCCGCCAGCATAGCGAAGCAACGGGGCAGATCACCGGCGACTTCTTGGTTCCGGCGGCTACGGGCGCGCGCCCTCAACCTCCCAACACGGCCCAGCGCGAAGGAGCGCCGCATCGAGGCGAAGGTCAGGCGGAGCACGACCAAGCGCCGGCGGAGTGCCAAGCCGGAGCTCCAGCGATCGGGTATCCCGCTGTACGGGCGGGAAATCCGATGGGGAATCGAGCCCCTATCGTTGGCCTCTTCATTTTTCAATTCCGGCCATGTTGGTGATCGACTGAGATATGGCATTCAGTGTCAATTCCAGTCATTCGCCGTCCTTCCGGGCGGCGAGACAGAGGAACAGGATGGCTCCGTAGAAACTGCCGTTGGCGACCCGCCGGCGCGCTTCCTGGGCAAGCCGTCAACCAGCCCCGGACTGATTTCGCCAGCACGAGCGGCTGCGCTCGCGCCGCGCGAGAGTAGCGTCAGCAAGAAATCGGGGCACGTCGTCTGCACATAGCCGTGCGGTTCGACCGTCTGCACGCTGAACCCGGCTGCGGCGACGAGAGCCGGGAGCCGCCGCATGATGTAGGGTGCGTGCATCATGTGGCGCAGCACCCCGTCGACCGTGGACTGCAGCGGATCGCCTTTGAACAGGTGGACGGTGAGGGTCGCGAACTCGCTGTTGAAAATCACGAGCTGCCCGCCCGGCTTGAGCACCCGGCGGGACTCGGCGAGCGCCCGCTCGGCATCGAGTAGATGCGAGTAGACCGTGTGCGCGATGACGAGGTCGAAGCAAGCATCCGACGCCCGGTGGCGCCAGCCTCGCCGACGGCGAATTAGACCCGCGGGTTTTCGCCGAACGCGTCGCGCGCCATGTCGAGGAATACAGGAGACGGATCGATCCCGATGAGTCGCGCTGGCCCTATATGCTGCATGATGAGCTTCGTTGTTGCCCCGGTTCCCAGCTGATCTCCGGCCTCCGGCTTCCGCGGGCAGAGAAATCTGTGGCCTGCATTGCGGGCTCAGATGCACGGACGTTCAGCGACGTGGCGACGGCGTCCAACACCTCACGCGGCTGCTCGCGGATGCGGGTGTAAAAGATCGGTCATGGTGGCCGGCACCACCAATACTCCTCCGCTTTGCATTCAGCTTCTGCCGCCCCCGTCGGGACGACCGCGCAGGGGGAAGTGTGCCAAATCGGAAGTTGCGTTCTCATTCGATCACCTCGTCGGCGCGGAAAAGGAGAGAGAGGGGAATTTGGATGCCCAAGGACCGCGCTGTCGCTGAATTGATGACTAATTCGAATGCCGTAGGTTGCTGAATAGGCAGATCACTCGGCTGGGCACCTTTTAAGATGAGTGCCGCGTAGGTGCCGAGTTTTTGAAAAGTGCGGGCTAGGCTCGGCCCGTAGCTCATCAGGCCGCCAACTTCGGGAACTGGCGGAATTCGTAAGTTGCCGGAAGCGAATGACGCTTGGCCAATGCGACAAGTTGGACGCGTTGGCTGAAAAAGAGCCACATCATTACTGACGAGTACCGCGCCGACTTGAGCACTAACAAGCTGCGCGAATGCTGGTTCGAGGTCATCTGGATTGCGCGCCTTGGCGACTTGCAAGGACTGCCCGGTGGATCGAGCAACGTCTTCGATTTCCTGCAGCACGTCTTGATTGTCTGGATTTACCAAAACGCCGACAGTTGCGTTTTGTGGGAGGCTCCCGGATAAGTTCAAGACGCTTGAGAGTAAGTGTCGCTGTCATCAGGCTATGCCGGTGGCGTTACCTCCGGGTCGAGCGAAACTTTTTACCAGCCCGAGCTTCACCGGGTCTGACGCAATGTTGAATACGATGGGAACGGTCGACGTAGCGCGCTTTGCGGCGAGCGCAACCACATTGCCTCCCGCCATGATCAAGGTTGGGTTGAGGCGCAGGAGCTCTTGTGTGAGTTCGGGAAGCCTATCGTAGTTCCCTCGTGCCCACCGACGTTCTATCGAGACGTTTCTTCCGTCCACGTAGCCCCACTCCGCGAGACCTTTGTTCGAACGCTGCCTCAACATCCGGGATCGGCATATCAGGTGAACCCCCGCTTAACCAACCAATGACAGGGATCGCTGGCTGCTGTGCGTGCGCAGCAAGCGGCCATGCCGCCGTGCTACCGATGAACGTGATGAACTCCCGCCGCCTCATTCGGTCGCCCCTTCAAATCGGGTAAGGGAGTAGACTATCAGTTCTCTATTCTCATCACAGGGGATGCTGCATCGCAACCGATCGGGAGTGACGATCTCAGTTGGGTCAATTTTTCACATCGTCGGCACCTGCTCAACGCGTCCGTAGGACCTCCGGAAGCTGACTGAATTGCTGCGCTGGCGAACTTGCCGGCTTCGTGCACAATTTTAGACGTGGGCAACAATCGACCGTCACACGTCAGGCGCTCCCCCCTCATAGAGTGTGACGACGCTGGACATGGTGGCGAGAATAATTTCGTGCCGGCTGTGATCGATGAATTGAACAAGTTTGGGTCCTTCTGAGAGCCTTGTCGTCGTGGAGCAATCACCGGTTCGAGACGTTGGCACGACGAACGGTGCGGGCGTCGAGAGGTTCAGCCGGTCTATTGATTTTTCGTGAGAACGCGGCTTGTTTTATCTCGGGGATGTTACCCGCTTGCGCGGGAATGAGCGG
>CAWFZX010000020.1:0-296686 GCA_963820375.1 uncultured Alphaproteobacteria bacterium
GGCTTTGCTTATGTAATTGTTGTCGCGCTGGTTTCGCTCCTCGGCAGCTTCACCGTCTCGGTCGTTCTATCGATCGTCGCCGCAGCCTGCCTGAACTACTTCTTCGCGCCGCCATTGTTCGAGCTCCGCATTGATGTTCCGGAGGATATTGAGAGAATTGCGGCGTTCTTGACAACGTCGCTGATCGTGACCGCGCTAACGACCAAGCTGCGCGCTAGCGAGGCGCGCTTTCGCACCTTCGTGGACTACGCGACTGACGCCTTCTTTCTCCTTGACGATACATTCGACGGTTCTCGACGTTAACCGCCAGGCCTGCGATGGCCTGGGTTACAGCCGGGAAGAACTGATTGGCAAACATCGAAGCGATTTCGACGTTGGTCTCGACGAGGCGTCGATCGAGCTCCTGAGGCAGCGGATGGCCGCTGGGGAACCGGTCACTTTCGAGACCCGCCATAGGCGAAAGGACGGCACCTCCTTCCCGGTGGAGGTTCGTGTCGGCCAATTCGATCAAGTTGGACGTCGGTATTTGTGCTTGGTGCGCGACATCACGGAGCGTAAACGGGCAGAGGATGAGCTGCGCGAAAGCGAGGGGCGCTTTCGCACCCTCGTCCAATTCTCCTTCGACGTGTACTGGGAGAGCGACGCCCAACATCGCTTTATCCGCCAGGAGTTTGCCGAAGGCCTTTCTGACGCGCCGGCGCCGAGCTCCGAAATCGGCAAGACTCGCTGGGAAGTGCCTTACCTGGAGCCTGACGCTGAGGCCTGGCGCAAGCACCGTGAGACACTCGATGCCCACCTGCCATTCCGAGATTTCGAGCTCGCGCGACCTACGCCCGATGGTGGCAAGCGCTACGTGTCCGTCTCTGGGCTACCGATATTCGACAAGACGGGAAGTTTTATCGGCTACCGCGGCGTCGGGCGGAACATCACCGAAGGCAAGAGGGCAGAGGATGAGCTGCGCGAAAGCGAGGAGCGCTTTCGCACCCTCGTCCAATTCTCCTTCGACGTGTACTGGGAGAGCGACGCGCAACATCGCATTATCGGCCAGAAGTTTGCGGAAGGGCTCGCTTACGAAGAGGCGCCGGTCGCTGAAATCGGCAAGACTCGCTGGGAGATGCCTTACCTTGAGCCTGATGCTGAGGCATGGCGCAAGTACCGCGAGAACCTCGATGCCCACCTGCCCTTCCGAGATTTCGAGATCGCGCGGCCTGCGACCGACGGCGGGAAGCGATATGTGTCCGTCTCTGGGCTGCCGGTATTTGACAAGACCGGACGTTTTACTGGCTACCGCGGCGTCGGGCGGCACATCACCGAGCGGAAGAGGGCGGAAGAGGCGCTCCGACGCAGCGAAGCCTATCTGGCGGAAGCGCAGAGGCTAAGCCACACCGGCACCACGGTCTTTAACGCCACAGGGCCAGTTTACTTTTCGGAGGAGAGTTACCGAATATTAGGCCTTGATCCCCAGCAGGGTCTTCCCGACCGTGCAACCGTGCTGCAACGGATCCACCCGGACGACCGCGACAGAGTGGATGAAGTATTCCAGGAGGCATCCCGCCAAAAACGAGGTTACGCGGTCGAGTTCAGAATACTTCTTCCCGATGGAACACTCAAATTTCTCGAATCCACCGGCTATCCTCTGCTATCCGCGGACAGGGAGGTTGTTGAGATACTCGGTACGACAGCCGATGTCACGGAACGGAGACGCGCGCAACAGGAGCATGAGAGATTGCGCCAGTTGGAGTCGGACCTCGCGCACGTGAATCGTCTAAGCATAATGGGAGAGCTAACGGCCTCACTCGCTCACGAGATTCTGCATCCGATCGCCACCGCGCGGAACAACGCTCGCGCGGCAATGCGCTTTTTGGACTTGCGCCCTCCGGATCTGAACGAAGTTAGGGAAGCGCTTGGGTGTGTCGTGAGGGATGCCGACCGAGCAAAAGACATCGTCGGCCGCATCCGCGATCACATTAAGAAAGCGCCTCCACGAAAGGATCGCTTTGACCTGAATGAAGCGATCAACGAGGTGATTGGGATGGTGCAAAGCTCAATCGACAAGAATAAAGTCTCGGTCCGAACCCGCTTCAAGGGTGGATTAGCTCCCGTTCGGGGGGATCGTGTTCAACTCCAACAAGTCGTCCTGAATTTGATCCTGAACGCGGTGGAAGCAATGAGCTCGGTTGAGAAGGGTACGCGAAAGTTGTCGATCAGCACCGAGCAAGAGCAGACGGGCGGTGTCCGCGTCGTAGTGAGCGATTTAGGACCGGGGATCGATCCGGCACATCTGGAACGGATTTTCAACCCCTTCTACACTACAAAGACCAGCGGAATCGGAATGGGGCTGTCGATCTGCCGGTCCATCATCGACGCCCATGAAGGTCGGTTGTGGGCAGACGATAATCAACCTCGTGGTGCCGTATTTCAGTTGACCCTGCCCGCGGCCAAAGAGGGATTATGAGTTCTCATCACACGGCTTATCGGCTCGGAGAGCCGCACGAAGGCACCGTTCTAGATGGTCGTCATCCACAGGCTTGCTAAGGTAACAAACGACCCCATCCTTCAAAGCGCGGTTCCGGACAATCTCGTTGGGGTAGGCAGTAACGAGAATGGTCGGAATAGCGTACCCGGTATGGACCAATTGCCTGTGAAGCTCGAGTCCGGTCATACCAGGCATGTGGACGTCGGCCACTAAGCACGCGGTTTCCGCGAGAAGAGGCGATGCTAAAAAATGAGCTGCCGAGGGGAACGACTCGGCGGTGTAGCCAAGCACCGTCATGAGCCTTTGCATGGATTCGCGAAAGGGCTGGTCATCCTCGACGATCGAGATCAAAGTACTTTTCTTCATCGCGCAAGTTGCTCCGCGGTCCCTCACCACGCCGGTCTCCAAATACCTCCCGCCTGGCACGTAATTTCGCAGTGTCAGCGAATGCTCCCGACAAAGCAATGCCATGGCCCCTAAGCGATGGCTTATGTCGCCCGGCTATCTGCTTAGGTAAGATGGCCTGTTCATCTTGACGCGTTCTGAGTAGTATTTAGTCGGACGAAGACCCGCCCCGTTCAACTGGAGGGTACGGGGATGCCTGAAGCGAACGCCAGTGTTTTAATCATCGATGACGATCCCGAGTTTCGCGACTCGGTTGGTCGGCTGTTGCGGACGGTCGGCCTGCACACCCAGCAGTTTTCGTCTGTTTCGGATTTCCTCAAGGCCGATCCGTCCGACGGCCCGACCTGTCTGGTACTGGATGTGAGATTGCCGGGGCGAAGCGGTCTCGAGCTTCAGCGCGAGCTCGCTGCGGCGAACAGGCAACTTCCAATCATTTTCATCACAGCGCACGCCGACATTCCGATGACCGTGCAAGCGATGAAGGGCGGTGCAATCGAGTTCCTTACGAAACCGTTCCGTGATCAAGAGCTCCTCGATGCCATTGAGGCCGGGCTTGCTCGCGATCGTACCCGTCGGGAGAGTGATAAGGCCCTGGCTGCGCTCAGAGAGCGCTTCGCCACGCTCAGCTCCCGTGAGCGCGAGATCATGTTCCTGGTCACGGCCGGTCGCCTCAATAAACAGATTGCCAGCGATATCGGCATCACCGAATCCACGGTTAAGGTGCACCGCACCAATTTAATGAGAAAAATGAAGGCCCGCTCGCTTCCCGAGCTCAGCCGAATGGGGGATACCCTTAAGCTAGCACCGGAAAAGTCGTAACGCTGCTAAAGAAGCGGTGTGCCCTGGCCAGATTGTTCGTCGTCCTACAACTACTCACCTCTGCTGTCGGATCCGGACTTGGAAGTTAGGCGGCCTTTCCCCAGGCTTTTGTAGGCGGTTGGGTTAGTTTCGTCGACCAAAAGCGAACCACACACAACCTACGCGCAATAGACTGCAGCGGCCGCAAACCGCAAGGTTACGCGGCACACGTGCATGGCTCCGGTATGCGATTGACCGTGTGATGATGAGAGCTCCACGCGGGAGGTTGATCAGACGATGGATTCTAGTTTGATTTCAGCACTTGCAGTTCTTACTGGGGCGGCTACTGGGGGAACGGCGTCTTTCCTTGGATCTTGGCTCGTTCATCAGCGCGAAGTGCGTGTGCAATGGCTCGCCCAGGACAAGCTACGCCGTCAAAGTCTTTATAAGGAATTTATTGAGGAGGCCTCAAAGTGCTACATCGATGCACTCCAACACCACAAGCCGGACATTCTCTTGCTTGTGGCACTCTATGCAAAGACGAGCGAGATGCGCGTGATTTCATCGCCCGAAGTTCTTGCAGCCGCCGAGTGCATAGTAGGGCGAGTTGTCGACACCTACTCCAAGCCGGACATAGCGTTTACTGATCTTGAACTTAAAACGTTAGTCGAAAACGAGTCATTCGATTTACTGCGCGATTTTAGCAATTCTTGTCGCCGAGAATTTGATAGTCTTCGTGCGCAGCACTTTTGAGCCGTGGAGCATGCCCCAATTTATTCTGGTACCCGATAAGCAGGCGATGTCAACCCGAGCTCAAAAGATGACCAAATCAAAAGCCGCTGCCCGGGACCGCCCCTATCACCGCGGTGACTTGCACCGCGCCATCGTGAGCGCGGCCCTCAACGTTCTTCATGAAACCCATGGACTGGCTCTTCAACCTTAAACCGGTATTGAATAGCGGACATTGGATGCGCACCTCGGCTGGCTGTCCGACGATCAGTGCGACTGCCTTATCCTGAACTTGTCCTTCACGGCCATGTTACGCCAACCTCTCAGCGGCAGTGGCGCCTCGCCATAGGCCTTCTATTTTCCATCGAGCAAGAAAAGCTAATGCTTGGAGATGGAAATTAGCTCCGTCTCCGGCACGTTCTTTGTGCGAAGGGAGCTTCCGTTCTGGGTCACAGAACGAACCCGCTACCGCGGGAGAGCGCTGCGCGCAAGGTCGCGCTCGAGGAGGGGTTGAGCCTTACTGAGATGAGGTGACAGCGTGGGCACTCCGTCTTGAGGATCAAGGGGTTCGGAACCTCAACCTCAAGACAGGAGCCCCCAATGAGCGAGAAGCCCATCGGCCCGTTGCGTCGTCGCATGCTGGAGGACATGGCTGTCCGTCGGCTCGGCGAGAAGGCTCAATCCAATTATATCAGGCAGATCGAGACCTTCACGCTCTTCCTCGGCCGCTCCCCCGACACGGCAACAGCAGAGGACGTGCGTCGCTTCCAGGTTCACTTGACTGAGACTGGGGTGGGGCCATCGTCGATCAACCAGGCAGCCACATCGCTGCGTTTCTTCTTTGGCACTACACTCGACCGGGATCGCCTACACCAAAAAGGCGGTGATCTACGATCTGCTGTTCAAGGCCTCGGCCGAGACCATGCTCACAATCGCGGCCGATCCCAAGCATCTGGGTGCCCGCATCGCTATCACTTCGGTGCTGCACACCTGGGGCTCGGCCATGACCCACCATCCCCACGTGCACATGATCGTGCCCGGCGGTGGGCTCTCCTTAGATGGCAGCCGCTGGATCGCCACCAAGCCCAACTTCTTCCTGCCGGTGCTGGTGCTCTCCAAGCTGTTCCGCTGCCTGATGCTGGAGAAGCTTGCCGCCGCACATGCGGCCGGCAAGCTCAGCTTCTTTGGTGCATACGCCCATCTCGCGGATACGAAGGCGTTCGCCGCCTTCCTGGCGCCGCTGAAGAGGACAAAGTGATCCGTCTACTCCAAGCGGCCTTTCGCCGGTCCTCAGGCGGTGTTGGCGTATCTATCCCGCTATACCCAGCGTCGCCATCTCCAACAGCCGTCTGATCGCCGCCGATGCCACCCAGCGTCACTTTCAAGGTCAAGGATTACCGGATTGAGGGGCCAGATCGCTACACGTCCATGATGCTGGATGTGGCGGAGTTCATCCGTCGTTTCCTGCTGCATATCTTGCCCAAGGGTTTCCACCGCATCCGCCACTACGGTCTCTTCGCCGGTACGGCCAAAGTCGAAAGACAGCACCAGATCCGAACTGGCTGGCGTGTATCGACTTTGGTACCGCTCTATCAAAAATTTGTTTGATCCGGCGCCACCAGCCAGGCACCACAAAGAGCAAAGATGTTTTGCCTTTGCCAATAGGCCCGCGGACTACGACAACCGGAACGTCGATCCTCGCCCCCTCAACGCTATACGTCCTACAGGACCGTGTGTACTTCGGCGATCGAGCCCCAGAGGTGAGTACTCAACACAACGATCCGGATCGTGAACGTTTCGAATCCCCTAAGCAGATATTGAGCGAAATGGCAAATAGCGCCTTGGAGGTTCCACCACCTATGCGCCAAAGGGGCCTAGTCTGCGCGGTTGCGCGCACATTTGAAATTTCGCCTAGGACGGCCGCAGCACCTGAGGGCAGTCCTCAACCCATCCAAGGTCTCCCTCGGCCGCTGGCGGCGGGCGCCGTGATTCAGAAAACGGCATTACGCTGGATATGCTCGGGCAGCCTCAAGCCTGATCACCAGACGAACAGAAACGTGCCCAGCGCGATGATGCACAACCAGAACACGGTGATTTGCGCCGGCAAGAAACCGCGCTGGCTGCGGATTGGCGTCGCCTTTCCTTACGACCGGGGCGCCGGCCTGACCGTCGTTCTGAACGCACTCCAATTTCGACGGGAGAATTTCCTTCTAGAGCCCCCAAGGAGGAATGCCCGATTTTGAGTCAGATACGTCAGGCCCGCTCCGCTAACCGCTCAACGGCGGCGTGTACACGCACTCGAGCTTGATTCCGTCGGCGTCAGCAAAGAACACCGCGTAGTAGCCGCGGCCCTTGTTGTACTGAGGATACTCGGCAGGCGCATCGAGAATGGTCGCGCCTACCCTGAGCACGCGCTGATACATGCTATCCACTTCCTCCCGGCTTTCGACCTTCCATGCCAGATGGTGAAGCCCAGGTGAGTAACGATCGTGCCGGCGCTCGGCGCTGTTCTCGCCGGCTCTCCCGAGATGAATCGAGTAGGAACCTGAAGGCGTCTCCAACTCCCACCCAAAGTCATCCCGTTCGTTTTTTCGAACGAGCCGGTAGCCCAAGGCCGTCAGAACCGCATCGTACAAAGGAAAAGACTCGCTCGGATCGCGGACGGTAAGAACAACGTGGTGCACGAGACCCCGCATGACGCACTCACTCCTCTAACAGCTGATGAGCGCCGATCGGTACTCTACGATGCTCTCGCGCCATCGAGCAGCCGGTCGATCTTGGCCGCCAGTATGAAATCGTTCTCGTGCAGGCCCTTGATCTTCTTTGTCTGCAAACTCACCGTGGCGTGGCCCCAGCCGAAGCTGATGTCAGGATGGTGGCCCTCGGCCTCAGCGATCTCGCCCACCTTTTGCACAAAGCGCAACGCCTCGCCAAAATTCCTGAACGTGAACTTGCGCTCGATGCGCTCCGTCTCGTCTCGCAATTCCCAGATTGGAACCTGCCTTTGATAGCGCTGGGCTTCTTCCAACGTGAGCGGCGGAACGCCGCCCTTGCATGGGGTGCAGGTCTTCTCGGTCAGCGTATCAGCCATCGCTGCTCTCCGTTCGGCTGCTTGTCAACCAGGAGCCATGCCCTTGTCGGTCAACTCCTTCATCGCCTCCGGGTTCTTCGACAGGTGCGAAAGCCCCATGCCGCGCAGAACATTCGGCGCCTTGCTGAACTGGATGTTCGTGTAGCTCACGATCTCGATGCGGTTGCCCCAGGGATCGAGGAAGTCAAGGAAGCGGCCCGGCAGCACCTTGACGCCGGCCGCCGCCAGCGCCTTGCGGACAGCCTCCCTGTCGTCCACGACCAGTCCGAAATGACGGCCATCATCACCGGGCTGCCGGCGCCCCTTCTGCAAGGCGAGGAACTGGTCGCCGAGGTCAATGAAAGCAGCGTCCCCGCTCTTGCCCCGCAGCTTGAATTCAAACAAGCGGCCGTAGAAGGCCAGCGCCTCCTCGATGTCGCCCACCTCAAGCGCAACGTGATTTACGCCGATCGCGCGTGCTTTTGCTGTCTCGGGCATGGCACCTCTCCAAGGTGTGTTTGCATAGATGTGGTGCGCGCCATGCGGGCGAGCAAGTCGGTCACCTGGCCCCTCACTGGAACCTGGAGATGGAGCGCATGAGCGGGCCGCGGGCGATGACCTTGACATGCTCGTAGGGTGCGTCGTTGACGGCGACGCGCGGGAACGGTTCGGTAAGGCCCCAAATCAGGGCATCGGCGCGATCGGGCGACCCGTCCCCCATGAAGCCAGCAGTAGTGAAGGCAATCAGCTCGTGGTGGATCTTGCCTTGTTCGTATAAGGCAGCCACGGGCTCGGCCCGGACCACCTTGCCGCGGGAGGCTCGCACCTCTTTGTACCTGACGCGCATCTTGGCGTCGGCAGCGGCAGCCTGCACCACTGCCTCGACCATGGCGCGCACATGTCTTCGACGGCACCTGGATCAGCATGCGGGACAAGGCTGTGCGGCGTTATTGGAAAACGCCGTGAAAAGCAGCACGCCCAGGGAAGGGGCGGGAAAGCGCAGGAAGTCACACGATGGCCTGGCGCGATTCTCACGTCCACCGCTTAACGACCAAGCGCCGCACCGATTGGATCCGACGCTCCAATGGCGAAAGTCGCAACCGCGCCGACGCGGGCGATGAGATAGCCCCTGGCGTTCGGAAGAGCGCTTTCCTACGTTGATTGCGAAAACAACGTCACACGAGAGGCAGCGCCATTGCCGCAACAGCCGCATCAACCGTCCCGGGCACTCCTGCACCAGATTTTCGGCTGCCCGCAACCGACGGCAAGACATACACCCTGGCCGACATCGCGCGCACCAAAGGCACGGTGATCGTCTTGCTTGTCGAAGCGATGCGCGCCATAGCTGCCGGTAAGTTCCCGTCCCACCAGACCCCGTCGGTCGGTTGCTCGATTAAGTGGAAGGTGGCGTAACGCGGATTTCCGAACGTCGTCACGCCGGTCTCACCGCATGGGAGGTCTGTGCCATGCAGGACAAGCACATCTTGGTCACGGGCGCCACCAACGGCATCGGTCTGGCGGCGGGGGAAGCCCTGGCCGCACTTGGGGCAAGCGTTGCCATCGTCGGCCGCAGCGCAAACAAAACGCGCATCGCCGCGGCGCAGATCAGCGCTGCGTCCAAGGGAGCAACGGTCGCCACGTTCGTTGCCGACCTGTCGTCACAGGCCTCCGTGCGTGCGTTGGCCGCCGAGGTGCTAGCCTGCCATCCGAGGCTCGACGTGCTCGTCAACAATGCCGGCGCCATGCACGGCACACGGCAGCTGACCGAGGACGGCATCGAGTTGACCTGGGCGGTCAACCACCTGGCGCCGTTCCTGCTCACCACGCTGTTGCTCGACCGGCTGAAGGCGAGTGCGCCGGCCCGGATCATCACAACGGCGTCCGGCGCGCACCAGGGCGCCCGCATCCCGTTCGAGGATCTGAACGCCGAGCGCTCCTATCGCGGCTTCGGACGCTACGGCGAGACCAAGCTCGCCAATATCCTGTTCACTTCCGAGCTGGCACGGCGCCTCGAGGGGAGTGGAGTGACGGCGAACTGCTACCATCCGGGGCTCGTTGCGACAGGGTTCAACCGCAATAACGGCCTGTTGATGGATTTAGGCATGACGGCGCTCAAGCTCGTGGCACGCAGTCCGCAGGCGGGTGCCGACACTCTGGTGTGGCTGGCCACGTCCCCCGACGTTGCCGATGTGAGCGGCAAATACTTCTTGGACCGCGAGCAAAAACCGCCGAGCCCCGAGGGTCAGGACATGGCAACGGCGCGCCGCCTGTGGGAGATCAGCGAGCGGCAGTGCTCGTCATGACGCAACAGACAAGGCCGGCAGGCGTCGGGCAACCTGAGAGCCTGGGGCGCCAACGCATGGCCCTGGCCTTGCGCTTGCGCCCGCCTTCATGCGCAGGCCTTGGCGCAGCCTGTTCGCACCGTTCTGAAAGTGGCAACGAGCCCGCGGGCGGCCTCGCCCTCAACCCTTAGCCGGCATTGCGCTAAGGGCTTCTCCGCGTTCGATGAACAAAAATCACGTTACATCAATGGCCTGTGATGCCCTGCTCCCAATGTGTGACAGCATACGTATCTGCTTATGTTCGCTGAAACTAACCTCAGAGGACGATGATCATGAAGAAGTTGCTAGCGTTGTCAGTCTTCGCGTTGACGGTCTTTGCTTCGATTTGGGGGCCTGCTATCGCGTCAGAGATCGGCGCAGAGCGGGGTGCCCCGGGATGGTATGGGCCGCGGGATCCTTCACCTCCATCGGCTCCCCCCGGCTAGTAGGACCGCAGCGATCAGTGCCGCGTTCGGCCGTCCCCGAGCTCGGCGCACTAGCCACCCGGCCCATGAAGTGTCGGATCGGGGAGTGATGGCCCGATCCGGCGCAAGGCCGGGAAGGGTTAGTGCCCCGAACCGGCCGTCGATATTGCCGACAACGATCCCGATCCCGTGCGGGCCCATAGCTTCTCTCTTGCGGACATCAGCGTTGGTCATGGCCCTGGTATTTGACCCTCGCGCGCGTGCGCGCGCGTACATGCTCTTCCGTGCAGCCGCCTGATAGGCATGGACGCGCCGTGGAGGCGTCTGCCCAGAATCCCTTGAAAACACTGGATTGAGCGGCCCGAGACATAGGTGACAGATCGTACCGGACACATGGGTAACACTTTCCATCTGCGACGGCAGGAGGGAGGTGGCGATGCCCTGGAAGGAGTGTTCGGTCGTGGAGGAACGCCTGCGTTTCGTTGCCCGACTGCTCGACGGCGAGGCCATGACCGAGCTGTGCCGGGAGTTCGGCATTTCACGCAAAACCGGCTACAAAATCTTTGACCGCTACAAGGAGCATGGCCTCTAGGCCCTCACCGACCGCTCGCGCCGGCCCGTGCGCTACGCCAACCAGCTGCCCAGCCAGGTCGAGAGCCTGATCGTCAGCCTCAAGCGCGACAAGCCACACTGGGGCGCCCGTAAGATCAGGGAGCTCCTCCTGCGCCGGCTGCCCGGTGATCTACGCCTGCCCGCCAAGAGCACCATCCATGCCGTCCTCGATCGTCACGGCCTCGTTAAACGCATGGGAAAACGGCGCTCCCGCGCAACAGGCACGCCCTTGTCAAAGGCCGTGGCGCCCAATCAGCTGTGGTGCGCCGACTTCAAGGGGGAGTTCAAGCTCGGTAACGGCCGATACTGCTACCCGCTGACCGTAACCGACCAGGCCTCGCGCTTCCTGCTCATGTGCGAGGCCCTCGCGACCACGCGCGAGGAAATCGCCGTCACCGCTTTCGAGCGGCTCTTTGCCGATCGCGGACTGCCTCAAGCCATTCGTTCAGACAATGGGGTGCCTTTCGCCAGTCCAAATGCCCTCTTCAATCTGTCCAAGCTCGCGGTGTGGTGGCTGAGGCTAGGCATTGCCATCGAGCGCATCAAACCGGGCCATCCCCAGCAGAATGGCCGCCACGAGCGCATGCATCTGACCCTCAAAAAGGAGGCAACCCGGCCGCCAGGCATGAACACCCTGCAGCAGCAGGCGCGCTTCGATGACTTCGTGCACGAGTTCAATGCCGAAAGGCCACACGAGGCCATCGCCATGAAGTGCCCCGTCGAGGTCTACACCCCCTCAGGCCGACCCTATCAGGGCCTGCCGGACCTCGATTATCCCTTCCACGACCGCGACGTCATCGTCACCGTCTGCGGCCGTATCTGCATCTACCGAAAGAAAATCAACGTCTCCACTGTCCTGGCCGGACAGCGGCTCGGTATCAAGGAGGTCGACGAGGGAATTTGGCTCGTCAGCTTCATCGACTATGATTTGGGATATATCGATCTGGAGCAGAGAACCTTGCAACCCGTCGACAACCCCTTTGAGCCGAGGTTGTCACCCATGTCTTAAGTACGTTTTGTTACCTATCTGTCCGGGTCGGACAGATTATTTAATGGAGCGGGCGAAGGGAATCGAACCCTCGACACTCAGCTTGGGAAGCTGATGTTCTGCCACTGAACTACGCCCGCATCTTGGCTCAGACTAACCGTAGACTTCTGTCTGGGCTCCCTTTTTGCCGCCTGCTGGAACTCCTCCTAGCACATCAAACTGTTTCAATATTCAGGTTTTTGCGCTTCAGGATGCGTCCCTTTTTTAAGCCTTTGCTGCGCCTGGCCGACGGTCTCATCCGCACCACGCTGCCTCAGGGCAAAGCCGAGATCAGGTCCTGGGTTTGCCTGCCTTTGGCGTTGCGCGTCGGCGTGCGGCGTAAGCCTTGCCTAGTCATAGTAAAGCCGGGACGGCGCATCAAGCTCGGCAATTGCCCCGCCCTGAGGGCTGGGTGCGGGAGATGACGAACGAGCGGCCAAGGGAACGGTCAAGGCTGGGGGAACGGTCAAGCATGTCTTTGACGAGCTCCCGTCTGAACCACGGCGGTGTGTCAACCCCGCACGCAAGACGCTGGTTGAGCGGGACGTGCAAGCCCAGATGATCCCCGGCGTCCCCGCTGCCACGGCTTGAAGAGATGTTGCGGTGCATTGATGGTGAGAGTGCCGCGACTTGAACATTGATTGTGCGATACTCCTGGGGAACCGCTCCTGATGCGCCGCTGCCCACCGGCCATTGGTCGGCCAGCACGTGAGCGTACGCCTGATCGAATTGCAGGAGGCCAAGATGTCTGCCCTACGCACGATGGTCGCCGCCGTTGCCATCGCGCTGCTCGTAAGCACCGCCAGCAGTCCCGGCCGTGCGCAGAATAAGGGCAAGGACCCAAAGTCGTTCGGAGGGTGGATTGCGGATGTGGAGCGCCCAGCAGCAAGCACAGCAAAAACCGGGAAGGCGAAGGTGGGGCGCAAGGCCGTGCAAGACGGCGGCGGCAATGCCTTCAAACACAGACTGCCCGGCACGACGAAGGGGCCGAAAAAGTTAGACTGAGGACGCTGCTCCCGCGGCAGGCGCCCCGTGTGAGAGACAGGCGGAGCCAGATGCGGGGATCGTAGCATTTGACATCACCGCGATCTTCGCCGCGCTGGTGGCGCAGGGCTCTCGCATGGCGGAGGCCGCAGAAAAATCCCAGCAAGGTCAGGTGCAAAAACCGCACTTTGGACGTGGGCTGGACATTTGCGACCCTTTCGCCGTCCGGCCAGCCGGGGAAAAGCAGAAAGGAGCAAAAAGTCAGGGCGCAGGCGTCGGGACCGGCGAACGGGCCAAGGATCCTCGCCATGGAAAACGTCCGTGCGCGGCGAAGTCTTGCTCAGGCTCCGGCAGCGAAGTGGTTGGGCTGCGCTGGTTCGGCGGGTGCAGGCTGGTTGTGGCGTGATGCGGACGGTACGCACGCCTAGACCGGTGACTTCGCGGCGGCTGCATCCGGCCAGCCGATGCGCGCCTGAGCGCGGCTAGGCACGTGTCCTGCGGCTCGTGGGCGTTGCTTTGCTACCAAAAGCAGCATCGCGACGCCGATGCGCCTGGCATCGGAGCAGGATAAGGCGGCCAACGCGCTTGCCCGCCCCCGCGAGAGCATGCGATCGTAAGATGTCGAGCCGTTGGAGGTGTCCCCATGCAAGTGCGTTGGTTTTGCAAACTGACCCAGGTGCCGCGCCGTACCGTTTTGATCGGTTGCACGGCTCTCGGTCTGGCACTGGGTATTGGTCTAGCGCCCGCCTCGGCTCAATCGCGGTTCGTGTTCGCAAACGAGAGCGACTACGACACCGTCGACCCGCACGCAGCGTTTGATGTCGGCCGCGTGGCGGTGCGGTTGAATATCTACGATGGCCTGATGCGCTGGCAAAGAAACCCCGCGGTGCTTGAGCCCTGGGTCGCCGACAGCCATGCCATCTCAGCCGACGGCTTGGTGTACACCTTCAAGCTGCGCAAAGGCGTGAAGTTCCACGATGGCAGCGAGGTCAAAGCTGCCGATGTTGTCTATTCGCTGGAACGAATCCTGGCGCTCGGCAAGGGTGCAGCGTCGCTCTTTAAGTCCATGCTTGAGCCGGGCAAAGCCACAGCCGTCGACGACTACACGGTTGAGTTCAAACTGACGAAGCCCTCGGCAATCTTCCTGTCCATCGTCCCGGAAATCCACATCGTCAACACCGCACTGGTGAAGAAGAACGAGGCCAACAACGATTGGGGCAGCGCCTGGCTCTCGAAAAACAGTGCCGGTTCGGGAGCCTACAAGCTCAAGCAGTTCGATCCTGCCATCGGCTTCGTCGCCGAGCGCTTCGCCGACCATTTCAAGGGCTGGGGTGCCAAATATCTCGATGAGATCGAGTTTCGCGCCGTCAAGGACACCAACACGCGCGTGCTGGGTCTCATGAAAGGAGACTTTAACGGTATCGGCGGCTATTTACAGACCGATCAGCTGAAGCGGATCGAAGCCTCGGGCAACGCCAAGGTGCTCGACGCCGAATCGATGCGCGTCATGATGATGCAGTTCAACACCACCCGCGCGCCCTTGAACGACGTCGGTGTGCGGCGCGCCATCAACTACGCCTTCGACTACGACGGCTTCAATAAGAACATCCTTGGCGGCCTGGTCGAGCGCAACCCGACACCGCTTCCCAATACCATCTGGGGCAATCCCAAGGACGTGCAGGGCTATGCCTTCGACCTCGAGAAGGCCAAGGCCGAGCTCGGCAAGGCAGCGGCCAAGGTCGACCGGCCGCTTGAGATCCATTTCCTGACCGGTTTTGCCCAAAGCGAGCAGGCGGCACAACTCTTCCAGAACGGCCTGCAGAAGATCGGCATCCAAGCGAAGGTGATCGGCACGCCGTGGCCGACCATCGTCGAGCGTTTCGGCAAACCCGAGACGACGCCTGACATCTCCGTGTATTGGATCTCGACCTACTACGCCGATCCGCACAATTGGATTGGCGAGATGTTCCATTCCGCCAACGCCGGCACGTTCAAGAATGCCCATCACTACAAGAACGCGCAGGTTGACGAGTTGCTGAACAAGGCGGTTGAGACAACCGATCAAGCGGCCCGCGCCAAGCTTTACGAGCAGGCGACGCGCCTCGTCGTTGCCGACGCCCCTGGCTTGTGGATCTACAACACCAAGTGGTACGGACCGTACTCGAAGAAGCTGCAGGGCATTGTCTTCTGCCCGATCGGTAACGCGCAAGAGATGCGGACCGCGTACTACGACTAAGTAGATCTCCGCTCCTCCCTCGATGGCAAGCAGCGAGGGAGGAGAGGGTGGACCGATGCGCATCCTCGCCCTGATTGGCAAACGTCTTCTTTGGTTCGTGCCGACCGCGGCGGGTTTGATTGCGATCGTGTTTTTTATTTCGCGCGTGATTCCGGCCGATCCGGCGGCGCTGCTGGCTGGAGAGACGGCAAGCCGCGAGGCGATCGAGGCGCTGCGCACAAAGCTCGGTCTCGACCGTCCCCTGCCGGTACAGCTTCTCGATTACTATCGCCAACTCCTGAAGGGGGATCTGGGCACCAGCCTATTTACGACACGCCCCGTTTCCGAAGATCTGCTGGCGCGGTTGCCGGCCACGATCGAACTCACGCTTGCGGCCATGCTGATCGCGGTTGTCGTCGGCATCCCGCTCGGTGTGGTGTCCGCGACCAGGCGTAATTCGTTGCTCGATCACTCGCTGCGCATCGCCACGGTCGCAGGCCTGGCGATGGCGAGTTTTTGGCTGGCGCTCATCCTGCAGCTCGTCTTCTCCATGGATCTTGGATGGTTGCCGCTGCAGGGGCGCATTACGGGCTTTCCGCCGCCGGCCGTTACCGGCTTCATGACGGTCGATGCCCTGATCGCCGGCCGCTTGGACCGGTTCGGCAGCGCGATTGCCCATCTGGCGCTGCCGGCCGTGACGCTCGCCGTACCCGCCCTTGCAACCGTCGTTCGCTTTACGCGCGCCGGTGTCCTCGACACGCTCGAAAAGCCCTTCGTTACCTATCAGGATGCGATTGGAATTCCGCGCCAGCTGATCGTCTGGAAGTACATCCTGCGCAACGCGCTAACCTCGACTGTCACGCAGATCGGACTGCTGTTCGGTGTCCTGCTGGCAGGAGCGGTTGTGATCGAAACCGTGTTCCAGTGGCCGGGGATCGGCACCTATGCCTTCGAGGCGATCTTGCAGTCGGACTATGCCGCCGTGATGGGTTTCACCGTTTATGCCGGGGGCATTTTCATGATCGCGAACCTGCTTGTCGATATCGCGCACGCCACGATCGATCCGCGGGGTGGGCAACAGTGATCGGCTTTGCCCACGTCATGCGCCAGCTTGCCCGCGACCGCTCGGCTCTGCTCGGCCTGATCCTCGTGCTGCTGGTTGTTGTGGCGGCCATCCTGGCGCCGCTGATCGCGACGCACCCCGAGGCGGTCTGGGACATGAACCCGGCCAACCGACTAAAGCCACCCAGCAGCGATTGGTTGCTCGGCACCGACCGCATGGGCGCCGACATCTACAGCCGCGTGATCTATGGTGCCCGCATTACCTTGCTGATCGCTTGCGTCGCCGTTGGCGCTGCGCTGCTGATTGGCGTGCCGATCGGACTCTGGGCCGGCTGGAACGAATTTTGGATTGGCGAATCCCTGATGCGCGTCTCGGACGTGTTTCTGGCCGTGCCCCAGATCGTGCTCGCCATCGCCATCGCCCAGACGCTAGGTCCCTCGATCGAGAACGTGATTCTTGCCTTGTCGGTCACCTATTGGCCCTGGTTCGCGCGCCTGGTTTATGCAGAGGTGCGAACACTGAAGCACGAGACCTTCATCGAGGCGGCGATCGCGCTCGGCGTGCCAAACTGGCGCATCGTCTTGCAGCACGTCCTTCCCAACGTCACCTCGCCGATCATTGTGCGCACCTCGATCGGCATGGGCTTCACGATCCTGACGGCTGCCTCGCTCGGCTTCCTCGGCCTCGGCGCGCCGCCCCCGGCGCCTGAATGGGGCCGCATGATCTCCGAGTCGCGCGAATTCCTTCCCGAAGCCTGGTGGTATGCCCTGGCCCCGGGGCTCGCCATCTTTATGGTGGTGATGGGCTTTAACCTTTTGGGAGATGGTTTGCGCGACGTGCTCGATCCCCGCCTCAGGCGCGCACATGACCGCTGATCGGCTGCTCGAGGTCTCGGAACTCAGCGTCTGCTTCGGCACCGAGCAGGGCGTGGCGCACGTGCTTGATGGTGCCAACCTTGTCATCGGGCGCGGCCGCATCATGGGGCTGGTCGGCGAGTCCGGCTGCGGCAAAACCACGCTCGCGCGGGCCGTGCTCGGTATCTTGGCGCCCAACGCCCGCATCCAAGGCGGCAGCATCCGTTTCGATGGCCTCGACCTCCTCAACATGGGGCGCGAACGCTTCCGCCGCGAGGTGAAGGGACGCCGCATCGCCTTCGTGCCGCAGGATCCCTATACCGCCTTCAACCCGCTGTTCCGCGTCGGTGACCAGGTCATGGAGCTGATGAAATGGAACTCGCCCCGGCGCACCGCCAGCGAGCGTGGCCTCGGCCCGCTGCTCACCCCTTATCCACGCGCTCGCTACCGCGCCGACAAGGCGGCCGCGATCGCGCTGCTCAACGAAGTGCAGATCCCCGACCCCGAGCGCGCTTTCCATAACCTGCCCGAGCAGTTTTCCGGAGGCCAGCGGCAGCGCCTGATGATCGCCATGGCGCTATTGACCAACCCGGACTTGATCATTGCCGACGAGCCGACCACCGCGCTTGATGTCACGATCCAGGCGCAGATCTTGAAGCTGTTGAAGTCGCTTGCCAAGCATCGGCGCGTTTCGGTGTTGCTCACGACGCACGATCTCGGCACCGCTTATGAGATCTGCGATGAGATTACCGTGATGTACGCCGGTCAGGACGTGGAGACCGCACCGGTGGCCGAGTTCTTCGACAATCCGCGCCACCCCTACACCGCTCGCCTGCTCGAGAGCCTGCCCGATGCCTCGCGCGAAATCCGCGAAATGGGCGGCGAGATCCCCAGTCTGGTGTCGCCTCCGGCCGGTTGCCGTTTTCACCCTCGCTGCAGCAGCGCCAGCGCGGCCTGCAGCTCGGCACGGCCGCCGGTCAGCGGTCAACGCCAGAGCGTGCGTTGCTTCCATCCCCAACCGTCCCGCACGGAGGCCGTGAGGTGAGCGCGAGCGAGGCCTTGCTGCAGGTCCGCCAGCTCCGCCGGCATTTCCCGGTGCGCAATGTGTTCGGTCTGCGTAGCGGCAGCATCAAGGCTCTCGACGACGTCAGCTTCGATGTGCGCGCCGGGGAGACGTTCGGCATTGTCGGGGAGTCGGGTTGCGGCAAGACGACGCTTGGCAAAACGCTGGCCGGCATCCACAAGCCGAACGCGGGCCGTATCCTATTCGAAGGTGCCGACATCTCGGACTTGCAGGGATCGGCGCGGGGGCCTGTGATCCAGCGCCTGCAGTACATCCATCAAGATCCCGGCAACGCGCTCGATCCGCGCTGGACCATCGGCCGCTCCCTCGAC
This sequence comes from uncultured Alphaproteobacteria bacterium, assembly GCA_963820375.1. Lineage (GTDB taxonomy): Bacteria > Pseudomonadota > Alphaproteobacteria > Rhizobiales > Hyphomicrobiaceae > AWTP1-13. The sequence goes on from CAWFZX010000020.1 coordinate 18,375, forward strand.
GAGCCGCTGGCCATCCACACGGCGTTGAGTCGCTCTGAGCGCGCCGCACGCAGCCGCGAGATCCTGGCTGCGGTCGGGCTGCCACCGGGACACCTGGAGCTTTATCCGCACGAGCTGTCCGGCGGCCAGCAGCGCCGCGTCGGCCTCGCCCGCATCCTGACCCTCAAGCCTCGGCTCGTCATTCTCGACGAGCCAACCTCCGGTCTGGATGTGTCGATACAGGCCACCGTCTTGCGGCTGTTGCGCTCGCTGCAAAAGGCGTTTGAACTTACCTACGTGTTCATCTCGCACGACTTGTCGGTCGTCAATATCATGTGCGACCGGGTTGCGGTCATGTACCTGGGTAGGATCGTCGAGATCGCAGGCAGCTCCGAGCTGTTCGCCGCGGCCCGGCATCCCTATTCGACGTCGCTTCTGGCTGCCATCCCGCGCATCGGCGGTCCGCGTGTCACCGATACCTTCGTGCTGGGTGGCGAGCCGCCCGACGCCGGCAAGCTTCCCTCGGGTTGCCGCTTTCGTGCCCGCTGCCCGCGCGTTGTTTCGGTCTGTGCCCAACATGAGCCGCTGTTGCAACCGCCAGGCGGCAGGCATCAAACCGCGTGTCACCTGGCAGAAAGGTTGGAACCAGCCCAGCCATGAATGAAGTCCTTCCGCGACGCGTGCTCGTAACCGGTGCTGCAGCGGGCATCGGTTTTGCCATTGCCCGTAGGATGCACGCCACCGGCGCGGCGCTGGTGATGTGCGACAGGGATGAGGCAGCCCTGCACAGAGCAACCCAGAGTTTGGCAAGCGATGCGGCGGGCGTCACGGGTATTTGCGCTGATCTGACCGATGCTGCGGCGATCGAACGGGTGAGCAAGGCCGCTGGCCTGGTCGACGGCCTTGTCAACTGTGCGGGGATCTATCCGGTGACGGGGTTGCTCGATCTGCCGGCCGACGAATGGGACAGCGTCTTCGCCATCAATCTGCGTACCCCCTTCCTGCTGACGCAGGCAGTGGCGAGGCAGATGATCGGTGCAAATCGCGGTGGCTCCATCGTCAATATCTCGTCGACCGCGAGCCTGCTGGCACGGCCCGGCATTGCGCACTACGGCGCTTCCAAAGCCGGGCTCAACCAGCTGACCCGTATCATGGCCATCGAGCTCGCCGCATACGGCATCCGCGTTAATGCGATTCTGCCCGGCGTGATCGACACCGACAGGGTAAAATCGCTGTCGCAGGCGCCGGGCGCGCGTGCCGAGATGGCGGCCAAGCGCGCGCGCATTCCGATGGGCCGGCTGGGGACCGCCGAGGAGGTCGCTGAGTTGGCCGCCTTCCTGCTTTCGCCCGCGTCGTCCTATTCCACCGGTGGGTTGTTCACGAGCGACGGCGGCTTCTCGCTCGGGATTGCGCGCTATTGAGGCAATCGAACGGCCGCCGGCGCGACGGCCCGCTGGCACGAGGAACAGCATGACGCAGAAGCAACCTGCATCCGACAGCATGCCCCTGCTGTTCAGCCCCTTGCGGCTGCGCGATGTCAGCTTTGCCAACCGGATTGTGATCGCGCCGATGCAAATGTATGTCGCCGGTCCCGACGGCATGGCCAACGATTGGCATTTCCAGCACTTGGCCAAGTACGCCGTCGGCGGCGCCGGCACCGTCATGACGGAAGCGCTGATCGTCGATCCGGTTGGTCGCAACACCTACGGAGACTGCGGCATCTGGTCTGACGACCACGTGGCCCCACTCAAGCGCATCGTCGATTTTCTGCATCGCCAAGGCAGTCTGGCGGCGGCGCAGCTGCATCATTGCGGGCCAAAGGCATCGCGGCAACGCCCCTGGGAAGGTCTGGGACCCCTCGGCGAAAAGGAGGCAGCCAAGGGCGAGCCGCCCTGGCAGCCCGTCAGCTCGTCGGCCGAGGCGAGCGCGCCCGGTTGGCTGCAACCCCGGGCGCTGACGAGTGAAGACATCCGCAAGCTGATCGAGGACTTTCGCCAAGGCGCACGCCGGGTCGCGGAGGCGGGTTTCGACATTCTCGACATCCACTGCGCGCATGGCTACTTGATCCACAGTTTTCTGTCGCCCGTCGCCAACCGCCGAACGGATGCTTACGGTGGCGACAGCAAAGGCCGCATGCGTCTTGCGCTCGAGATTGCCGAGAGCGTGCGCAGTGCCTGGCCGGCGGATAAGCCGCTGTTTTTTCGCATTTCCTGCGTCGACTGGCGCGCAGACCTCGAGGCGCGCACGGACGGCTGGAGCATCGCCGATAGCTGCATGCTGGTGCGCGAGCTTGCCGCGCGCGGGGTCGACCTGATTGATTGCTCCTCCGGCGGCATCCGCGCCGAGAACTCGATGATCGACTATGCCAGGCGCGGCCGCCCGCTCAAGCGCGGCTATCAGGTGCCTTATGCGGCGGCGATCCGGCGTCAGACCGGCGTGCCGACGATGGCGGTCGGCACAATCCTCGATGCACCGCAGGCCGAAGCCATCCTGCAGAAGGGCCAAGCCGACCTCGTCGCCATTGCGCGTGAGGCGCTGGTCGATCCGCATTGGGCCCTGCACGCTGCGCAGGCCCTGGGTATCGATCCGGACTGGAAGCTTTGGCCGCCCTCGTATGGTTGGTGGCTCGAGCTGCGCCAGCGCACCGGCATCGCCGAGTAAGACCCGGCGCGCCGCTATCTAAGCTGAGCGCGCCGCGGTCAAAGCAGCACGCGCTCGCATCAAGCGCTCACCTTGCCGTCGGCGATGTCGCTTGCCACCGCCTCTGGCGCCCGCTTCGCCGGCTCGCCGTAGCCGCCGGCGCCCGCCGTCTCGATCACAAGTCGGTCGCCGGGTGCCAGGCGCGTCACCAGCTTCGATGGGATGATTTCGGTCGTGCCGTCGCGGCGCGTGATCCACGAGCGCGCGCAAGCGCCCGGCGCTCCGCCGTTCATGCCGTCCGCCGGCACGAAATGGCGCTCGCCCCGGTGCGAAAACGAAAGCGTGCCGTCGATATCGTCGAGTACCTCAAACTCCTTGATTTGGCCGAGGCCGCCGCGCCAAGTGCCGGCACCGCCGGAATCGATCTTGAGACACCAGCGATTGATGCGAATCGGTGCCTCGAGCTCCATGGCCTCGGCTGGCAGGTTCATGCAATTGGTGGCATCGGTCTCGATTGCATCGACGCCGTCGAAGCCGTTGCCAGCGCCGCTGCCGCCGGAAAGCAGCTCGCCCGTGACAAAGGCGCTGCCGTCCTTGCGCTGGCCGCCGAAGGCCATCACCAGGAGCTCGCCGGCGTTGGGTGCCGGCACGCGATCGGGTGCGGCATCGGCGAGCGCCGACAGCATTGAGCAGGTGATGCGCTTGATGGTGGCCGAGCGCGCATTGACGGCTGCGGGCGCGCGCGGGTTCACCAGGCTGCCTGGTGGCAGCTTGAGTGAAATGGGGCGGAAGCAGCCGCCGTTGTTGGGGATTGTCGGATCCGTCACGGCGCGGACCGCGAAGCAGGCGGCGGCCAAGCTTCCCGAGGGCACGCAGTTGACCGGTCCCCGCACCTGCGGGCTGGTCCCGGCTAGATCGAACATGATGCTGCCGTCGCCCGGCAGCGTCACCGCGACCTCGATGCGCAGGCGTTTGTCGAGGTCAATGCCGTCATTGTCGAGGTAGTCGACATGCCGCCAGGTGCCACGCGGCAGGGCACGCAGGGCTTCGCGCGTCATCGCCTCGGATCGGTCGAGCAAGAGCTGGAAAGCCGTCAACAAGGTGTTGTCGCCGAGCTTTGCGCTGCTCTCGCCCAATCGCACGCCGGCGATCTTGCAAGCGGCGACCTGGGCATGCAGGTCGCCCAGGAAGATCTCGGGGATGCGCACGTTGAGACACAAGATGCGTGTCAGCGTCTCGTCGAAGATGCCGGCGCGGGCCCATTGCACCGCCGGGATGCGCAGGCCCTCCTGATAGATCTCGGTGGAGTCGGTCGGCACCGAGCCCGCCGTCTTGCCGCCGACGTCCTGATGATGCGTCATGGTGGCGGCCAGCGCGAGTGGGCGCGCCCCGGCGAAGACCGGCATCACCACCGCGAAATCCGGAAGGTGCGTGCCGCCGCAATAGGGATCGTTCAACATATAGACATCGCCCGGCCGCATGCGCTCGACGGGAAAGGCGCGGATGATCTCGCCGACCGCCGGTATTAAGGTCCCGAGGTGGACGGGAATGGCGCACGCCTGGGCCAGCGTGGTGCCGTCGAGCGTGAAAATGCTCGCCGAGGCGTCGAGCCCTTCCTTGACGATCGGCGAGCACGAGCTCTTGAGCAGCGTCGTCTCCATTTCCTCGGCGATGCAGTCCAGGCGATGGCGCAACACCTCGAGCGTCACGGGATCGAAGCGGCCAGGATCAATGCCAGTGCTCATGCAATCCTCTCCATCAGCAGCGCCGCGCCGGCGACCACGGTGGCGCGCCAGCCGGGTGGCACCAGGGTGGTCGAATCCTCCTGCTCGATCACCGCAGGTCCGCGCACGGTTTCTGCGGCCGCCAGCTTGGCCCGCTCGTGGATGGCGCTCTCGCAGGCGGCCTCCTGGCCCGGGAAGTGCACGGCCCTGACCGTCTTTTGGCTGTTTCCGGGCGCCGCCGCCGGTGTGCCGCCGAGCGCCACTTTCGGAAGGCGGGCAATATGCACGGTGCGCAAATTGACGATCTTGGCAGCCGACCCGGTCTTGTGGCCGTTGCGACGCTCGTGCGCCGTTTCAAAGGCCTCATAAAGCGCGCCCAGGGGATCGGCGGCTGCGAGATCGAAGGGCACCTCGATGAAGTGGCTCTGGCCGACATAGCCGACATCGGCAAGCGTGCGCCGCTCGCGTGCCAGGCCCTCGACGCGCTCGGCCCGCAACAGGGCGTCGGCGCGCGCATCGAGCTCGGCGAACAGAGCCTGGACGGCCGCCAGGTCGGTTGCCGTGATCGGGGCGTGAAAGGCACCCGAAACCTCGTGCGCAATCGGGGCGGCGAGGAGCCCGGCGGCGGCGAGCACGCCTGGATAGCGCGGCACCAGGATGCGGCGGATGTCGAGCTCGGCGGCAAGCGCCGTCGCGTGCAGGCCGCCCGCGCCGCCGAGGGGCACCAGCGTGAACTCGCGGGGGTCGTGCCCGCGGTTGACCGAGACCAATCGGATGCCGTCCGTCATGTGTGCGTTGGCGATGCGATGGATGCCGAGCGCAGCCCTGGCAACGTCGATCCCAAGCGGTGCAGCGATGGTGTCGTGAAGCACCTTGTGCGACAGCTCCGGCTTAAGAGGCACCGCTCCTCCCGCCAAGAATGCCGGATCGAGGTAACCGAGCACAATGGAAGCGTCCGTCACCGTTGCCAGCTGACCACCCCGGCCGTAGCAGGCTGGACCGGGCTCTGCGCCTGCCGACTGCGGACCTACCCGCAAGCCGCCGCCACTGTCGATCCAGGCGATCGAGCCGCCGCCGGCACCCAGTGTCGTTACATCCAGCATCGGCACGCGCACGGCGTATCCGGCAAGCTGCGTCTCGGGCCGCACATCCACGCGTCCGCCGCCGATCAAGGCGATGTCGCTCGAGGTGCCGCCGACGTCGATGGTGATGAGATCATCCAGGCCTGCCTCCGCGCCGACCGCGGCGCCGCCGAGCGCCCCGGCCGCTGGGCCGGAGAGAAACAGGCGCACCGGCCGCAGGCGCGCGGTCTCGGCTCCGGCGAGACCGCCGCGTGACTGCATCACCTGAAGAGGGGCCGGCACGCCCGCGGCGGCGAGATGGCCTCCCATCTCGGCGAGATAGCGCTCGACAATCGGCTTGATATAGGCGTCGAAGGCGGTGACCACGGTGCGTTCGTACTCGCGAAATGCCGGATCCACCTCGCAGGACAAGGACACGGCCACGCCCGGCAGCGCCGCGCGAACACGCTCGGCGACGCGGCGTTCGTGCGAAGGATCAAGGAAGGAAAACAGCAAGCAGATGGCGACGGCGTCGACCTTCTCGCCTTTCAGCGTGGCAATCGCCGCGCTGATCGAGGCATCGTCAAGCCCGATCAGCTCCTTTCCGTCGGCGGCGATGCGTCCCTTCACCTCGACGCGCCGCGCCGCCGGCGCCAGCCACACGGGTGTCTCGGGTTGCAGCCTGAGATCGTACATTTGCCGGCGCATCTGCCGTCCGATCTCCAGAATGTCGCGGAAACCTTCGGTCGCGATCACGCCGACACGGGCACCTTGGCGCTCGATGACGGCGTTGGTCGCAACCGTCGTGCCGTGCGCAAAACGCACGATCTGGTTCGCCTTGACCCCCGTGCGCTGCGACAGCTCGGCGAGCGCCGTTCTAACGGCATCGCCGGGATTGGCACGCGTGGAGGGAACCTTCAAAATAAAGATCCCAGCAGGGCCGGAGGCGATCACATCGGTAAAGGTGCCACCGATGTCTATGCCGACACTGATGCCGTGCGCCATGCAGAACCGCCTCCCCGTTCCTCAGTGCATGGCTGTGCCGTCAGGCGAAGCATTCTTGATCCAGTGCTCAATTTGGCTGAGCAACGCGCGGGGGCAGTTGCTCACGACATTGCAGCGCAAGCTGCGGTAACGCTAACAGTGCGTGTTGGGACTCGCAACATCGCCAACAGCAGCAATCGGCCGCAGGCCTTGCCGTGCCGGTCGATGCCGCGCGTCCTCTTGTGTGGTTACGCCTTCGACACGTGCAGCGGCGGGATGCGGGCCTTCCAGGGCATGGCCTCCTCAAGGCACATCGCCAGCTGCAGCACCAGCTCTTCGGCGGCTGGTTTGGCGGCGATCTGCACGCCGATCGGCACCCCGGTCGAGTGCATGGCGAGCGGCAGCGACATCGCCGGCGTGCCCATGATGTTGTGCGGGATCGTGAACTGACAGGGCACCTTGAACAACGCTTCGATCAGGTTATCCCAGCCGACGCCCGGCTTGGACAAATGATAGTTGCCCCAGGGCTCGGCCACGCGCGACGTCGTGGGTGAAAGCCAGATGTCATACTTGCTGAAGAACGATGCGAGTTTGCGGCGGGCAACGTTGGCTGCATTGGTGGCAGCGATGAAGCGGGCAGGGGTGATGTCTTTGGCCGCCTGATAGACGGCGTAGATCACCGGCTCCAGCGTATCGGGCCCGGGCTGGTGACCGCTGCGCTTGCCGTAGGCGTCGAGACGGGCATCGAAGCCGAAAAAGAACAGGTCGGTGGTTGCCGAAAGAACTTCGAGGCCGCCCATCTCGACCTTCGCCGGCTCCACGCTATGGCCCATCGCCGCGAGCGCCCTGCCCGTGGCCGCGACGGCAGCCGCGACCTCGGGATCAACCTTGACGCCGGCGAGCTCATCGAGAACGATGCCAACCTTGAGTTTAGCCGGCGCTTTCCGGCACAGGCTGGCGTAGGCCTCCTCGGGTTTTGGGATGATGAAGGGGTCGCCGACCTGAGGTATCGACACGCAATCGAGCATGGCCGCCACGTCGCGCACGGACTTGGCCTGCACGAGATTGACGGAATAACCCCAGCCGCCCTCGTCGACCACCGGTCCGACCGAGACGCGCATGCGCGAGGGCTTCAGACCGACGCCGCCACAGCAACTCGCCGGAATGCGGATCGAGCCGCCGATGTCGGAGCCGTGCGAGATCGGCACGATACCGGCCGTGACCGCCGCCTGCGCCCCACCTGAGGAGCCACCGGCCGAGTAGCCGTGCTTCCAAGGATTGGAAGTGTTGCCAAACATCGCGCTCTCGGTGGTGGCCGACATCGAGTATTCGGGGGCGGCCGACCGTCCCAGAATATTGACGCCGGACGCCTTCAACATGTCGGCGAAATACGTCCCCGCCTCGACGGTCATGCCTGCGCACAGACGCGAACCAAACTCGATCTTGCGACCCTGCTCGTGTCCGAACACATCCTTGATGAGAAACGGCACGCCGCGGAAGGGGCCGGCTCCCAGGGACTTTTCGTCGAGTTTTTCGATGCGATCGGCATAAAGTTCGACGACCGAGTTGATCTTCGGATCGACCTTCCTGACGGCAGCGCTCGCCGTCTCGGCCAGCTCCTTGGGGCTCACCTGTTTCCTGGCCACCAGCTCGGCCAGGCCCAAGGCGTCGTAGGTTGCATATTCGGCCAGGTCCATGGTGGCGTTTCCTTCTCTGCCGCATCTAATGCGCTTAACAGGGCTGCAATCGTTCTAATGCATGTTCCTGGCTCATTCCACGTCCACAGCAAGTCATGCCGCAAGGTCACGCCGCAAAGTTAGGCCGCGCCCGCCACGGCGCCGAACTCGGCGTCTTTGCCGGGAGCCGCATCAAACAGCGCACGCGTGTAGGGGTGCTGCGGCGCGGCAAAGACTTCTGCTGTCACACCTTGCTCGACGATGACACCTTGCTGCATGACGGCAATACGGTCGCAGATCTGCGCGGCAACCCGCAGATCATGGGTGATGAACAGCACCGCGAGGTCGAAACGGCGGCGAATGTCGTCGAGCAGCTTGAGCACCTGGGCCTGCACCGACACGTCGAGCGCCGAGACGGCTTCGTCGGCGATCAACACCTGTGGCTCCATGGCAAGCGCGCGGGCGATGGCAATGCGTTGGCGCTGTCCGCCGGAGAACTGATGCGGATAGCGGTCGAGAACGTCCTGCGCCAATCCCACCAACGTCATTAGCCGCCGCGCGCGATCGAGCGCCTGCGGGCGCGACAGGCCGAAGTTGACCGGCCCCTCGATGATGGAAGCGCCGACCGTGCGCCGGGGATTGAGGGAACGGTAGGGGTCCTGGAAGACGATCTGCACGTTGCGGCGATGCGGGCGCAGCCGGCGTTCGGACAGCCGCGCAACGTCGACCTCGCCGATGCGGATCGCGCCCGCCGTCGGCGTAATCAGGCGCGCGACGCAGCGCGCGACAGTGGACTTGCCGGAGCCAGACTCGCCGACAATGCCGACCGTTTCCCCCTTGCGCACGGCGATGTCGACGGACTGGGCCGCACGCACGGTGCGCCCCGACCTAAGGAGGCCGGGGCTGCCGTAGGTCTTGCAAAGACCATGCGTCGACAGCGCCACCGGTCCCGTCTTGGGCGATCGTGCCGGCGGTTTGAGGCTCGGCACCGCGGCGATCAACATGCGCGTGTAGTCGACCCGCGGCCGGCGCAGGATCTCCTCGCGGCTACCGATCTCGACGATGCGACCGCTCTGCATGACCGCCACGCGATGGGCGATTTCGGCCACCACGCCGAAATCATGGGTGATGAACAACACGCCCGTGCCCCGCCGTTGCTGCAGTTCGCGCACGAGCTTGAGGATCTCCGCCTGTGTTGTCACGTCGAGCGCCGTGGTCGGCTCATCGGCGATCAGCAAAGCTGGATCGAGCACCAAGGCGGCCGCGATCATGATGCGCTGGCGCTGACCGCCGGACAGCTGGTGAGGATAGACATCGAGCAAGCGCTCGGGCTCGGGCAGCCGTACCGCGCGCATGATATCGAGTACGCGCAGCCGGCGTTCGGCCGCCGCCAGCGTGGTGTGGATCTCGAGCACCTCGCCAATTTGTTCGCCAACCGTCATCACCGGATTGAGCGCCGTCATGGGTTCCTGGAAAATCATGGCCATGCGCGTGCCGCGTAGATCGCGCAAACGGGCGCTGCCAGCCTTGAGGACGTCCTCGCCCTGGAGCCAAATGCTGCCCGACGTGGCGGACAACTCCTGCGGCAGCAGACCCATCACGGTTTGCGCGGTCACGGACTTGCCCGAGCCCGACTCGCCGACCACGCAGACGATTTCACCAGGCTCGACGGTTAGCGAAACTTTGTCGACGGCGTGGACACGGTCGGCCCCCTGCGGCAAGGCGACGGTCAGGTCATTGATCGCCAATATCGAAGTGGCTGTTGCCATGCCAAATCACACGCGCTTGGCGAAACGCGGATCCAGCGTGTCGCGCAGACCGTCGCCCAGCATGTTGATGGCCAGCACGGCCAGCGCCAGGCAAATACCGGGATAGAAGATATTGTGAGGATAGATGCGAAACAGCGACCGTCCCTCGGCCATGATGTTGCCCCAGGTGGGCGTTTCCGGCGGGATGCCCACCCCGAGGAAGGACAACACCGCCTCAATTAGAATGGCCGAGGCGCACGTGAAAGTGCCTTGCACAATGAGCGGCGCGACGGTGTTCGGCAACACATGGCGCACGAGCAGCAACGCCGTCGGCGTGCCAACCGTGATGGCGGCCTCCACGTAGGGTTCCTCGCGGATCGACAGGACGATCGAACGCACCAGCCGCACCACGCGCGGTATCTCGGGAATGACAATGGCGATCACCACAGCGATCAGGCCGGCCCGCGAGAGCGAGACGACGCCCATCGCCAGCAAAATGGCAGGGATCGCCATCAGTCCGTCCATGATGCGCATGATGCTGCCGTCGAGCCAGCGGATGTAACCGGCAACCAAGCCGATCACCAGTCCGACGGCGACGCTGATCACTGCCACCGTCACACCGATGATCAGCGATACGCGCGCACCGTAGACGACGCGGCTGTAGACATCGCGGCCCAAAGTATCGGTACCGAAGCGGTGCAGGTATTTGCGCTCGCTGCCGTCGCTTTCGCGGATGACGCGTTCGGCGCCGGGTTTCTTGTTGCGAAACACGGGATTGATCTCGGACGGCGGTAGCGTATCGAGCAGAGGTGCCAGCGCGCCGAGAATGGCCAGCACAAGAACGATCAAGGCACCGATGATGACGCTGGGATTGCGCAAGGCGAGCCGCAAGTTGCGGCGCCGCCGCGGCGCTTCGGCAAGCTCGGCGGGCAAGGCTTCGATGCTCAATAGCGGATCCTCGGATCGAGGAAGGTATAGGCTAGATCCACCGCCAAATTGATCAGCACGTAGGCCAGAGAGAACAGCAAGATGACGGCCTGAATGGTGGGGTAGTCGCGCGCCAGCACGGCATCGACGGTGAGCCTGCCGAGGCCGGGAATGGTATAGACCGATTCAGTGACCACCACCCCGCCGATCAGCAGCGCCACGCCAAGTCCGATCACCGTCACGATCGGTACAGCGGCGTTGGCCAAGGCGTGCCGGATCAGCACTTTTGCTTCGGTCTGGCCCTTGGCGCGGGCGGTGCGGATGTAATCCTCGTTCATCACCTCCAGCACGCTCGTGCGCGTGATGCGCGCGATCAGGGCGACGTAGATCACCGACAAGGTAATCGAGGGCAGGATCAGCCGCTGAAACCACCCCCCCAGACCCTGCGCCATACGCTGGTAGCCCTGCACCGGCAGCCAGTTGAGTTCGATGGCAAAAATGTAGATCAGGGCGTAGCCGATGACGAACACCGGTACCGAGAAACCAAGCACCGAAAACCCCATAACGGCGCGGTCGAGCCAGCCGCCGTGTCGGTAGGCCGCCACCACGCCGAGCGGAATGGCGATGGTAATGGCCAGCAAGAGCGTGAAGAATGCCAGCGAAAGCGTGGGCTCGAGGCGATCGACGATCAACTCGGCCACCTGCTTCTTGAAGAAGAACGACTCGCCGAAGTCTCCCTGCAGCGTCTTGCCCATCCAGATCACGAACTGCGTCAAGATCGGCTGGTCCAGCCCGAGGCGCCGGCGGATCTCGGCGACTTGCTCGGTGTTGGCATTGTCGCCGGCAATGATGGCCGCCGGGTCGGAGGGTGTCAGGCGCAGCATCAGGAACACAAACACCGCGACGATCAGCATCACGGGGATCGTCGCCAGCAATCTGCGCAGCACGTAGGTCAGCATGACGAGCCAATAGCGGGGAGGCGGCGGCGACCAGCTTGCCGCCGCCGCGCGAGGGGTCTCATTTGAGCGAGATGTTCCAGAACACCGGAGCTGGAGCCTTCAGCATGCCGTCGACGTTCTTGCGCATCACCGCGCCGAGGTACCACTGACCGAGCGGGACGTGGGTCACGACCTCGCCTTCGCGCACCTGCACCTGTTCGGCAATCGCCTTTTGCTTGGCAGGATCGGTCTCGCGGGCAAAGTCATCGCGCAGCTTTTCCATTTCCTGGTCGCACGGCCAACCGAACATCGCCTTGTCACAGGCGGAGTTCATGAAGCCGGTGAAAATCGGATTGGTAATGTCGATCGACACCCAGGAAGTCAGGAATGCATGCCAGCCGCCGGCCGTTGGCGGATCCTTCTTGGCGCGGCGCGCCACCAGCGTTTGCCAGTCCATGGACTGCATATCGACCTTGAAGCCGGCTTTCTCCAACAGCGATTTGGCAACCGGTGCCAGGTTGGTGAGGATCTGCAGATCGGTCGAATGCATGAGCACGATCGGCGTGCCGTCGTAGCCGGCCTCCTTCAGCAATTCCTGGGCCTTCTTGAAGTCCGAGCTGAGCTTGCCTTCCAGTCCCTTCTCCGTGAAAAAGGCCGTGCCGCAGGGAAAATAGGAGTTGCAGACCTTGTAGTATTTGGCATCACCAACGACCGCCTCGAGGAAATCCTTCTGATTGAAGGCATAAAGCAGGGCTTGGCGGACCTTTGGGTTGTCGAACGGCTTGGCGGTCCAGTTCGGACGGAATGTGAACTGATTGCCGAGCACGTTCCAATCGTAGAATTTGACATTGCCGTCGCCGATGGCGAGCGGCAACAGGTCATGCGGCGGCGCCTCGATAAAATCGATCTCGCCTGCCAGCAGGGCGTTGATGGCTTGCTGGTGATCGGAAATGGCGCGCCATTCCACGCGATCGACGCCGACCACTTTGCCGCCGGCGAAGCCGGACGCAGGTTCCGAACGTGGCTTGTATTTGTCGAACTTGACGTAAACCGTCCTGTCGCCGGGTTTCCATTCATCGCGCTTGAAGACGAAGGGACCGGAGCCGGTGAAATCCGAGATCTGCGTGTTGGGGTCCGTCTCGGCCACGCGCTTTGGCATCATGAACGGCACGTTGGAGGAGGGTTTGCCCAAGCCGAGCAGCACCAAGCCGGTCGGAGCCTTGAGCTTCATGACGAAGGTCTTGTCATCCTTCACCGCCAGGCTGTCGACAAACGTCATCAGCTTCTGGCCGGTGGAATCCTTGGCGGACCAGCGCTTGATCGAGGCCACGCAGTCCTCGGCGGTCACCGGCTGACCGTCATGCCACAAGAGCCCATCACGCAAGGTGAAGGTGTGCGTGAGCTGGTCGGCGGAGACGTCATACTGGCCGACCATCTGCGGCTTGATCTCGCCCTTCTCGTCCGTGGCGAACAAAGTATCGTAGACCATGTAGCCGTGATTGCGGACGATGTAGGCCGTCGTCCAGATCGGGTCGAGGATCTTGAGATCCGAGTGCATCACAGCACGCAGGGTTTTTTGGGCGTCCGCAGGGACGCTGAAGCCGCTTAAAGCAGCGGCAGCAGCCAGGGCGAACAGGCTTCGGCGCAAATGGCCCATCGTCTACTCCAGTTGGATTTCTGCACAAACGTGGCAACGGCCTCCCGCCATGCCCATCGGCGAATTACACAACGACCGGTCGGCATGAGTCAAAGCTTAGATATGGCTGCGGATTTACCAGACTGCCCGTCCCTGCAGCACCCGAGCCGGGGGCTCACCCCCGGCGAGCGCGGGCTAGGTGCTTCCGTTTTTCACGCGGCCGGCTAGGCTAAGCGCCCACAGCCGCTCCAGGCCAGCCAGCGGGGAGACCTATGCCGATCATCAACCGCGTTGCCTCCATGCATGACGAAGTGGCGGCTTGGCGCCGCGACTTTCACGAGCACCCCGAAATCGGCTTTGATGTTGAGCGCACGGCGGGCATCGTCGCCGATAAGCTCAGGGCTTTCGGTTGCGACAAGGTCGTGTCGGGCGTCGGCCGGACCGGGGTGGTTGGTATCATCACCGGCCGCAAGGATGCTTCCGGCATGGTTGTCGGCCTGCGCGCCGACATGGATGCGCTGCCGATCCTGGAGGCAACCGGCCTGCCCTATGCCTCAAAAACCGAGGGCAAGATGCATGCCTGCGGTCATGACGGCCACACGGCAATGCTGCTGGGGGCGGCCAAGTACTTGTGCGAGACGCGCAATTTCGATGGCGCCGTGGCGGTGATCTTTCAGCCCAATGAAGAGGGGCTGACCGGAAGCCTCGCCATGCTCGAGGATGGCCTGATGGACCGTTTCGGCATCCAGCAGGTGTACGGCATGCACTCCTCACCCAATTATGAGCTCGGCAAGTTTGCCATCTGCGCCGGACCCATGCTGGCGGCGTGCGACAAATTCACCATTGAGATCACCGGCAAGGGTGCGCACGCGGCTCGGCCGCATGAAGGCATCGATCCCGTGGTGGTTGCCGCTCAGACGATCATGGCACTGCAGACCATCGCTTCACGCACGATCGATCCCCTCGATGCCGTGGTGGTTTCCACCTGTATGGTGCGGGCGGGGGAGGCCTTCAACATCATTCCCCAGAGCGTCGGCCTGACCGGCACCATCCGCACCTTGAGTAAGCAGGTGCGGGCGCAAACGTTCGCCCGCGTTCGTGCCATCGCCGAGGGCACGGCGGCGAGCTTCGGCGCTAGAGCGCACGCCGAGTTTGAGGGGGATGTGCCGGTCACCGTCAATGACGCGGCAAGGGCGCAATTCGTCACCGCCGTTGCCGCACAGATTGTCGGTGAGGACAACGTCAAGCAGATGCGACCGATTATGGGGGCGGAAGACTTTTCGCACATGCTCAATGCGCGTCCAGGGGCCTTCATCATGATCGGCAATGGCATCGGCCCCGGCTTGCACAATCCAAGCTACAACTTCAATGACGCGGCCATCCCGATCGGCGTCTCTTACTGGGTGCGGCTGGCCGAGACGGTGATGCCCGTGGTGGCGTGAGAGTTGCCACGTCCCAATCGCCTCTTGGCCCAGGTCTCGTCGATGAACACGGGGGGCGCGCGCGCGGGCAGGATCTATGCCGCTCTGATAGCGCTCTCCAGCAAATGCCGCCCGCGTGCGACATCAGGCCGATCTTCGCGGCGGCGACGCCCGCGGGCAACGGCGTCAGAACCTGCTCAGTTCGTTACTTTCTTAGCGCCAGCAGTGCGGTGCGCACGTGCCCCAGCGCAGCATCATCCCCCTTGTCACGCCGCTGAACGAGAGCAAGCGTGCGCGCCAAGGCCGGTCGCAGCGGACGCGCCACCAGATCATGGCGCGCGTTTTCTTTTGAGACTGCGGCGATCGGAACGATCGACGTGCCGAGCCCCGCCGCGACCATGCGTTTGACCGCTTCGAGGTTGTCGAGCTCCATGGCCGGTCGCACTTCGATGCTTGCCAGCGACAGCCACTCGATGATCATCGCGCGCACGTGCGCGCGGGCAAACTCAAGCAGCAGCGGCTGCTTGTGCAGATACTGTGGCGTAATGCGCGCCGGCAAGCCGCGCACGCTGGCCGCAAAGATCGCCACCAGGGGTTCGTCGAGCAACGGTTCCACCTGCAGCAAGCGATCATTTACGGGCAGGCTGACGACGCCGAGGTCGACTTCGTTGCGGATGAGGCGATCGACGATGCTGCTGGTGGTGCCGGTCGTCACCACCAGGTCGATGTTGGGCTGCGAGGCGCGCAACTGCTGCAGCAGGGGAGGCAGGTGATAGATCAGCGCCGTGGTGCTGGAGCCGACGCGCACCTGTCCCAGCCAGCCCTCGCGATGGCGCCGCATGGCGGCAAGCAGCCGATCATTTTCGTGGGCGATGCGGCGGGCGTGCTCGATCAGCTCCCGGCCGGCGGCGGTGGCGAAGGCACGCTTGCCCAGGCGGTCGATCAGGCGCACGCCGAGCCTGGCTTCGAGCTCGCGCACCTGCAGGCTGACCGTGGGTTGGGCGAGATTGAGCCGCCGGGCGGCGCGCGTGAAGCTCGCCTGCGCCACCACCTCCGTCAGGGTGCGCAAGTGATCAGGATTGAGGCCGCGCATCTATTGCAATTTCCAATCATATTCATTGAAACAATAAATTTGAACAATTCAAGTGTCCATCCCAATTGAACCGTAGCGCTCAAGCCGGCAACGGCTGCGGCAACAAGATGGAGACGATCATGAGCATTCTTACCCTGCCGGCGGCGGCGGTCCCCCAACTGGCGCCCGGCCAGCAAACCTGGTCCAGCCGAGGCTGGTGGCGGCGCCTGCTTGCGGCGCGTGAAACCCAGGCGCGGCGGCACCTGCTGGCCTATCTCGCCCACCAGAGCGATGCGCGCTTGGCGGCGCTGGGCTTTGCCGCCGACGCCATCGAGGCCGTGCGCCAGGGCCGCTGGCAGCCGTCGCTGCCGGCCTAGGGCCACCCGCAAGCCAAAGAAACGCAAAAAAAGGAGACAAAAACCATGTCCACTGCCCTATCGGGCCTGGTCGCGCCAGGCGATCGCCCTCACGCCAACCGGATGCGGCGCCGTGTCGATCTGGCGCTGGCGCACTCGACCTTGGCGGCTGTCTGCGCCTTCCCCTCCAGGCTGGTCGCCTATTGGGCGGAGCGCCGCCGCATGGCCCGAACGGTTGACCAGCTGCAGGGCTTGAGCGACCGCATGCTCGCCGATATTGGACTTGCGCGCTGCGACATCGCCAGGGTCGCTCGCGAGGGCCGCGACGCCTCGGACCGGCGCTTCTATCTTATCGCCATGCCGTGAAGGCGGGGCATTGTCTTAGCGGGCAGCAGGCCTTGGCCTGCTGCCCGCCGCTGCCTCAGCCGCTGTAGACGGCAAACTCGGCACGCGTATCGGCGATCGAGAACCAGCGGTGCTGGTCGGCACGGAACTGGCGCCAGTTCTCCAGGATTTTCTTGAACTGGTCGCTCTTGGCTGCCTCTTCATCCAGAACAGCCTCAAGCGCGCCGCGCAAAGCCTTGATGATGTCCGGCGGCAGCACCGACAACTGCGCTCCGCCTGCGACCACCCGCGCGATCGCTTTGGCGTTCTTGGCATCGTAGGAGGCAAGCATTTCGACCAGCGCATACCAGCAGGCGTATTTGAGGGCCGCCTGGTAGGCCGGCGGCAGAGACGCCCATAGCGCTTTTTGAATGAACAGCTGATTGGTGGCCTCGAGCTCCATCACGCCGGGGGTGTAGTAGTATTTGGCGACCTTGTGAAAGCCCAGCTTCTCGTCATCGTAAGGGCCCACCCACTCGCAGGCATCGATGGTGCCTTTCTCCAGCGCCGGATAAATATCGCCACCGGCGATCTGCTGCGGCACCGCGCCGAGCTTGGCCATCACGCGGCCGCCGAAACCTGCGGTGCGCATCTTGAGCCCCTGGAAATCGGCCGGCGTCTTGAGTTCCTTGCGGAACCAGCCGAACATCTGCCCGCCGGTGTTGCCGGCCGGCAAAGCCACCACGTTGAAGCTGTCGTAGATCTCATCCATCAGCTTGCGGCCATCGCCGAACAGCAGCCAGGCATTGTGCTGGCGCGGCGTCAGGCCAAAGGGAAGCGAGCCGTCGAAAATGAGGGCCGTATTCTTGCCGATGTAGTAGCCGGTGTAGGTGTGACCGCACTCGACGGTGCCGTTCGAAACCGCATCCAGCACCTGCAGACCGGGCACAATCTCGCCAGCGGCAAAGGTCTGGATCGTGAACTTGCCATCCGTCAACTCGCCCACCACCTTGGCAATGGTGGCGGCGGCGCCAAACAGCGTGTCGAGGCTCTTTGGAAAGCTCGATGTCAGCCGCCACTTGACGATTTCGTTGCTTTGCTGGGCACGCACTGGCGCGGCGGCGGCGAGGGCGGCGCCGGCAGCTGCCAGCCGTCCGAAATGTCGGCGCGAGAGAAAGTTCGACATTACTGTTTCCTTCCCAGCGATTCCAATAAGGGCTGCCGCAGCCTAGCATGGGGTAAACGGACGGTCTCAATTGCGGCCATGTATTGGGTGCAATGGTGCTCTGCTGAGCCGCGCGGCCGGCCTAGCGCAAGGCCGAGCCACCAAGGCCACGCGGGCCAAGCCCTCATGCGGGCCGTTTTCGCAGGGTCACCCTTTGCCTCAGGGCCATTTCACCACCGGCGGGAGCGAGGAAAGAATCGCCTCCACGTTGCCACCGGTCTTCAGCCCGAACACCGTGCCGCGGTCATAGAGCAGATTGAACTCGACATAGCGACCGCGCCGCACCAGCTGTTCTTCGCGCTGGCCGCCGCTCCAGGGCGTGGCAAAATTGCGGCGCACCAGCTCCGGATAGATCTGCAGAAAGGCGCGGCCCACAGCTTGCGTGAAGGCAAAGGCGCTGTCCCAGCCGCCGTCGACCTCGGGGGGGGTGAGGTAGTCGAAGAAGATGCCGCCGACGCCGCGGGTCTCTTGGCGATGCGGGAGGTGGAAATATTCCTCGCACCAGGCCTTGTAGCGGTCGTAATCGGCCAGCTTGTGGGCGGCGCAGGCTTGCTGCATGGCACTATGAAACGCCACGGTATCGGCATCGCTTTGCGTGCGGCGCGCCGCAAGCATGGGCGTGAGGTCGGCGCCGCCGCCGAACCACCACTTGCTGGTGGTGACAAAGCGCGTATTCATGTGCGCGGCCGGCACATGCGGGTTTTGCGGATGCGCGATCAGCGAAATGCCCGAGGCCCAGAAGCGCGGATCGTGTTCGGCACCGGGGATCTGCCGCCGGAACTCCGGAGCAAACTCGCCAAAAACCGTGGAGGTGTGAATTCCCGCCTTCTCGAAAACGCGGCCCTTGAGCAGCGACGTCAGACCGCCCCCGCCGGCTGCGCCGCTGTGGTCCGTCCTGGTCCAGGGCGCGGCCGCCCGGCGGCCGGCGGCCTGATCGCCCAAAGGCGCGGCAACCGGCAGCTCCATCTCGAGCCGCTCGAAGGCCTGGCACAAGTCCTCGCGCAGCGTTTCGAACCAGAGACGGGCGCGGGTCTTGCGCTCATCGAGTGCAGTGCCGGCAATTGTCATCTCGTCGTCCAAGCTTGCGCGACGCGCGGCAATGCTCTGGTGCGCAAAAGCGGATTGTGCTATGAGCTGCCGCGCTCGACGCTACAACATCTCGCGGGAGCACCGCCATGATTGATCGCATCGCGCTTTTGCCCCGCTGACGGTCGCCGGCTTCGCGTCGCGCCCGCCGCAGACCGTCAAGCGAGCCGCAGGGCGGTTTTTCTCTTTACCAGACGTCCCGGCCGCTGTCGTTTCTCGACCTCGTGCGCAACCGTTCTGCCCAAGGCAGCAAGCCCTCGCCAGCCCGTTGCCGCGCGCTCTTTAGGTACCGCAAATGTTCCGTTGGTTTGAATCGCGCATTGATGCCTTTCCGGCCGAGCCGCCGGAGCGCCCACCGGCGACGCTGTTTGCCTACTATCTCTATTTCATCAGGCCGATCTGGCCCGCCTTTGCCGCCCTGCTGGTGGCTGGATTGCTGGGCGCGCTGATCGAAGTGGCCTTGATGACGTTCATCGGCGATCTGGTCGACCTGATGAAGGCGGCCCGCTCACCCGCCAATTTCATCAGCGAGCACGGCGGCACCCTGCTGGGGATGGCGATTGTGGCGGTCGTGGCCCGCCCGTTGGTTTCGACCGCGCACGACCTCATCAAGAACCAGATCATCTCGGCGCCTGTGACCAACCGCGTGCGCTGGTTGACGCACCGCTACGTGCTGCGCCAGAGCCTCGGTTTCTTTCAGAACGACTTCGCCGGCCGGGTGGCCAACAAAATCATGCAGGGCGCACCGGCGCTGCGTGATTCGGTCGTGCAGGTGATCGATGCCATCTGGTACGCCGCCGTGCAGTGGGTGGGTGCGGCCGTCATTTTCGCGGCCGCCGACTGGCGTCTGTTGCTGCCCTTGCTGCTCTGGCTCAGCGCCTACCTGGTCACGCTTTGCATTTTCGTGCCCTTGATCAAGGAGCGCTCCACCGAAGCCGCCGAGGCGCGCTCGATGCTGGTCGGCCGCATCGTCGACAGTTACACCAACATCCTCACCGTCAAGCTGTTCGCTCACGCCGACCGCGAAGATAGCTATGCGCGCTCGGCATTGCAGGAACAGATGGGCAAATGGCAAGCCTCGCTGCGCGTGCAGACGGCGATGGAGCTGGTGCTGTATGGCTTGAACGGCCTCTTGATCGCCGGCGCTAGTGGTGTCGCCATTTGGCTTTGGAGCCAAGACCTTGTCAGCATCGGGGCGATTGCCGTTGTCACCGGTCTCGTCATGCGCATCGTCGCCATGTCGGGCTGGATCCTGTGGGTGGTTGCCGGCATTTTCGAGAACTTGGGCGTGGTGCAGGAGGGCATGGAGACCATCAGCCGCGCCAACATGGTGGTGGATCGCCACGACAGCAAACCCCTGCTGGTGCGCTCCGGCGAGATCCGTTTTGAAAACGTGAGCTTCCACTATGGACAGCGCATCGGCGCCGGCACGGCCCGGCCCGGGGGGGTCATTCACGACCTGTCGCTGACCATCGAGCCGGGTGAGAAGGTCGGCCTCATCGGCCGATCCGGAGCGGGCAAGTCGACGCTCGTCAACCTGTTGCTGCGCTTTTACGACCTGGAGGCGGGCCGCATCCTGATCGACCGCCAGGACATCGCCATCGTGACCCAGGACAGCCTGCGCGCGCAGATCGGCATGGTCACACAGGACACCTCGCTGCTGCACCGCTCCGTGCGCGACAATATCCTCTACGGACGGCCCGATGCTGGCGAGGCAGCCGTGGTGGCGGCGGCGCGCAAGGCGCAAGCCGACGATTTCATCGGCCGCCTCGAGGATATGAAGGGCCGGCGTGGATATTTGGCACACGTCGGTGAGCGGGGCGTAAAGCTCTCCGGCGGACAGCGCCAGCGCATCGCCATTGCCCGGGTCCTTCTCAAGAATGCGCCAATCCTCGTGCTCGACGAGGCGACCAGTGCGCTCGATTCCGAGGTGGAGGCGGCGATTCAGGAACAGCTCTACAACCTCATGGCCGGCAAGACGGTGATTGCCATCGCGCATCGGCTGTCCACCATCGCTGCCATGGATCGTCTGGTGGTGATGGATGAAGGCCGCGTCGTCGAAACAGGCAGTCACGCCGAACTGTTGCAGCGGGGGGACTCTACGCGGCGCTCTGGGCACGTCAGTCCGGCGGCTTCCTGGCAAGGGAGGCAGCCGAGTAGCGGTCCAGGGCCACCGCCGCGCTTTGCAGCCGAGCCCGGGACACCCCATATCATGGGCTCAGGCAGCCCTAAGGTGCACCACACAGTCAATGCAACGCGCAGGTACGAGAAGCCAAGCGCTCACCTCCCAGCAAATTCAGCAATCCCTGCTGAGACTGGAGGCCATCGCCCAGCTGATGGATGGAGCCTTTCTGATTCCAGGCACCAAGGTGCGCATCGGTCTCGATGCCGTGATCGGCTTAGTGCCGATCCTCGGCGATCTCCTGGCATCGATGATTTCGAGCTACCTCATCTGGGAAGCGCGGCAGCTTGGCGCCTCGCGCTGGGTGATCGGACGCATGATTGCCAATACCACGATCGACACGCTGTTCGGAGTAGTGCCGATCGTCGGCGATGCCTTCGACGTGCTGTTCCGCGCCAATCTCAAGAACCTGGCTCTGCTGCGGCGGCACTTGGAAAAACGCGGCCGATTGGGTGGCGACCGGATCATCGAGGGCGAGGCTGTGCGGCTGAACTGAAGGCCCCGGTCTGCCGCAGCGCCTCGCCAAGGACCATCGCCGCGGCAACCGCGACGTTGAGCGAGCGGCACCCAGCGCGCAACGGGACGCGCACACGCGCGTCGGCTGCCGCATGCACGCCGGCGGGCACACCGGCGCTTTCGCGCCCCAACAAGAGCGTATCGTCAGGCGCAAACGCAAAATCGGTGTACACCATGCTGGCCCGTGTGGTCAGCAAAATGAGGCGCGCGCCGGCCAGCCTGCACGCGCTTTCGAAGGCCGCAAAGCTTGCGTGCCGAACGATCGCAACGTGCTGGAGATAGTCGAGGCCGGCCCGCCGCAGCGTTCGTTCTGTCATGTCAAAGCCGGCGGGGGCGATGACATCCACCGGCGTGCCGACGCAGGCAGCCAAGCGCAGGATGGTGCCGGTATTTTGTGGAATGTCCGGCTGGTAGAGGGCTAGTCGCATGGGGCTTGGCGCTCCTGCCTGGCTGGTGTTGCGACAGCGCCGATCGATGTGCGCCAAATTGCCCCCGCCGGGGCGCACCGACAGCCTTGTGCATCGGCGGGAAGAATGCAAAAAGAACGCGCGTCAAAACGTCCTGTTGGGAGCGCCGGGGCGATCACCGACAATTTGCCGCGTCATCGGACGGCTCCGGAGGCTTCGGGGGTGTTGACCGAAGCGTGGCGGCATCCCGCTGACGGTTACGGTCGCAGCGACCGCCGGTCGGGTTGCGAACGTAGGGCAGGGCAAGAGGAGGCCGAGTTGGCGACTGGAACCGCGGACGAACCCAACCGGCGCGACTTCATCGTGATCGCCGCACAGGCGTTTGCCGGCGTCGGCGCGGCTCTGGCGCTGTGGCCCTTCATCCAGCAGATGAACCCGGATGCGTCCACCCAGGCATTGGCCTCGATTGAGGTGGACGTGAGCCCGGTGAAGGAGGGCCAAGCGATCACGGTTTCGTGGCGCGGCAAGCCGGTGTTCGTGCGGCATCGCACGGCCGAGGAGGTGCGGGCGGCCAAGGAGGTCAAGGTCGCCGAGTTGGTCGATCGCTCCGCGCGCAACGACGCCTTGCCGGAAAGCACGCCCGCCACCGACCTCAACCGCACCAAGAAGGGCAAGGAGAACTGGATCATTCTGGTCGGCATTTGCACGCATTTGGGCTGCATTCCCAAGGGCCAGAGCTTGAACGACAGCCGGGGCGATTTTGGCGGCTGGTTCTGTCCCTGCCATGGCTCCCATTACGACACCGCCGGGCGCATCCGCAGGGGACCCGCGCCGCGTAACTTGGAGGTGCCGATCTACGAGTTCGTGTCGGACAGCAAGATCAAAATCGGTTGAGGGAGCGCGAGATGGCGGGCCACGAATCGACCTACCAGCCGAGATCGCGCTTCGAAAGATGGCTCGACGAGCGGCTGCCGATTGCGCGCCTGCTGCATGCGCAATTCGTGGATTTCCCGACGCCTCGGAATATCAATTACCTTTGGACCACGGGAGGAATGCTGGCCTTTTTCCTCGGCCTGCAGATCCTCACCGGCATCGTGCTGGCGATGCACTATCTTCCCTCCGCGCACGATGCCTTCAATAGCGTCGAATCGATCCGCCGCGACGTCAACTACGGCTGGCTGATCCGCAATTTGCACGCCGTCGGCGCCTCCATGTTCTTTCTGGCCGTCTACATCCATATCGGCCGCGGCCTGTACTACGGGTCCTACAAGGCGCCGCGCGAGGTGTTGTGGATACTGGGAGTCATCATCCTGCTGTTGATGATGGCGACGGCCTTCATGGGCTATTCGTTGCCCTGGGGCCAGATGAGCTTCTGGGCCGTGACCGTCATCACCAACCTGTTTTCTTCCATCAACTCCATCGTGCCCGGGCTCGGCACCCGCATCGTCCAATGGCTGTGGGGCGGGTTTGCGGTATCCGGCACGACCCTGACCCGCTTCTTCAGCCTGCACTACGTGCTGCCGTTCGCCATTGTGGGTGTGGTGATCCTGCATATCTGGGCCTTGCACACCGTCGGGCAAAACAACCCGACCGGGCTTGAGATCAAGACCAAGTCGGATGCGGTGCCGTTTTCTCCGCACGCGGTCATGAAGGACATGTTCGGCCTGGCCGTGTTCATGGTTCTGTTTGCCTGGTTCGTGTTCTTCCTGCCCGACTATCTGGGACATGCCGACAACTACATCGAAGCCAATCCGCTCTCCACGCCTCCGCACATCGTGCCCGAGTGGTACTTCCTGCCCTACTACGCGATCCTGCGCGCCATTCCCAACAAGCTGTTGGGCGTGATCGCCATGTTCTCGTCGATCATCTTGTTGTGCTTCGTGCCGTGGCTCGACACCTCCCGGGTCCGCTCCACCAAATACCGCCCACTGTACAAATGGTTCTTCTGGCTTTTCATCCTGACGGTGATTGCGCTCGGTTATCTGGGCTCCAAACCACCGGAGGGCGCCTATGTGTTTTGGGCCCGCATTTTCACCGCCTACTATTTCATCCATCTGCTGCTCGTGCTGCCCATCGTGGGCGTGATCGAGACGCCAACGCCGCTGCCCCGCTCCATCAGCGAGGCGGTGCTTGGCAAGTCCGGTGGGCGTGTCAGTGTCGGGGCGTCGGGCGCCCCACAGAAGCGCTAGGCTGGGGAGCGACATGACCGAAAGGTTCGCCTTAGGGCCAGGGCTGGCTGCCGTCGGCATCATGCTCGGCGCGGTCCTCACCTGCTGGCCGAGCCCGCGCGCGCCGCCGATGCCGCGCACCCGCAGATCGCGCGGCAGCACTGGAGTTTCGGCGGCCTGTTAGGACATTACGACGACGCGCAGTTACAGCGCGGCTTTAAGGTATATACCGAGGTCTGTGCGCGCTGCCACGGCGTCAAACGTCTGGCCTTCCGCAATCTGGCCCAGCCCGGTGGTCCGAGTTTTCCCGAAGCCGCCGTCAAGTCGCTGGCTGCAACCTACCAGGTCGATGCCGAGCCCAATGAGGAAGGCAAGATCCTCAAGCGCCCCGCCACGCTGGCGGACCACATCCCGCCCCCCTACAGGAACGAGCAGGAAGCCCGCTTTGCCCTCAACGGCGCGCTGCCGCCCGACCTTTCCCTGATCACGCGCGCGCGCGCAGCCGAGGAGAATGCGCCCTTCTATCGGCTGCCGGACCACATGCTGCGCGATATCCTGACCGCCTACCAGGAGGGCGGTGCCGACTATGTCTTTGCCTACCTGACGGGCTACAAGGAGCCGCCGGCCGGCACCAAACTTGCTGATTTCATGAGCTACAACGTGGCCTTCGCCGGCCACCAAACGGCAATGCCCAACCCCTTCCTGGGCGGTGACGGCATGGTCAAGTACGACGATGCCACCCCGGCGACGGCCGACAACTACGCGCGCGACGTTACCGCCTTCCTGGCCTGGGCCGCCGATCCCAACCTTGAGCAACGCAAGCGAATGGGCATCCTGGTGGTGGCCTACATCATCCTGACGGCGCTCCTGCTCGGCCTTGCCAAGCGACGCATCTGGCGCGGACAGCACTAGATCGCCGGCTGCGACGGGTCGCAAGGTTGGGTCAAGCGGAGCCCTGACCCAACCTTGCCTCGGCATGCGCCTACTTTACCGACGAGAAGGCCGTCGGCTGCAAGAACATGCTCTTGACGTTGGCCAGGATCGGTCCATCACGCTCGCTGTCGCTACGCGCGGCGATCCAGGCGGGGTCGGCCTGAAACGTCGTCCACTTCTGCTCGCGTTCTGCCATCAATTCCCAGGCCAGTAGGTAGTGCAGATCATGGTTGCCATCGCCGATCAGCACGGTCCAGAACCCAGCCTGCCTGATGCCGTGCCGCTCCCAGATTTTTAGGGTCTGCGTCTCGAAGCGCTTGAGCAGGGCGGGCAGGCGCCCGGGAAGGCAGCTGTAGACGCGCAGTTCGTAGATCATGTCCGTCTCCCAATAACTACGGCCGCGATCCTCCCCCGGGCGCGGCTCGAGCACAAGGCTGCTCGCGACCGACTGCAGCCGGGCGGGGCATCGGCACGAATAAAATGCTATGCCCTCAGCCATGCTGGCGAGGCACAACTCCTATCAGCCATAAGGGCAAGCCATGACCAACAGCGTACTCGGCATCATCGGCGGCAGCGGGCTTTACGACATGCCCTCCCTGAAACGCGTGCATTGGCAAACGGTCGATTCACCCTGGGGCGAGGCGTCCGACCAAATCCTGTTCGCCGAAATCGACGGCTTGCCGCTGCGTTTCCTGCCCCGCCATGGTCGCGGCCACAAAGTGCCGCCGTCGGCCATCAATTTTCGCGCCAACATCGATGCTCTGAAGCGGGCAGGCGTCACCGATCTGATCTCGATCTCCGCCTGCGGCTCGCTGAAACAAGAGCTGCCACCCGGGCACTTTGTGCTCGTTGACCAATTCATCGACCGCACCTTCGCACGCAACAAGAGCTTCTTCGGGCCGGGTTGCGTCGCACATGTGTCGATGGCCGATCCCGTCAGCCCTGGGCTGGTTGATTTGCTCGAAACGGCGGCCAGGCACGAGAGCATTCCCTACACGCGCGGCGGCACCTACCTGGTGATGGAGGGCCCGCAGTTTTCGACGCGCGCAGAGAGCAATCTTTATCGCAGTTGGGGGTGCTCGGTGATCGGCATGACCAACATGCCCGAAGCCAAACTCGCCCGTGAGGCGGAGATCTGCTACGCCACGGTGGCGATGGTGACCGATTACGACTGCTGGCACCCCGAGCATGCCGAGGTCGATGTCGCCGCCGTGATCAAGGTGCTGAACGAGAATGTCGATAAGGCGCACGCGCTCATTGGCCGTTTGGCCCGCGACTTTCCCCGCCAGCATCCGCCCTGCCCGATCGGCTCGGATCGCGCGCTGGAGGTCGCCATCATCACGCCGCCCGCTGCGCGCGATGCTGCCTTGCTGGCAAAGCTCGACGCCGTCGCCGGTCGCGTCATTAACGCGCAGCAGGCCTGAACGCGCCGGCGCCGGCCGGCCGCTCAGGCCGGTTGCCCGCAACCTGCGTGCGGTTTCCGTACGCGCTGCAGGGATGCGGGGAATTGCGCCAACTTTTCGCTCGGCCGCACCGGTCGGCGCACCAGCTCACCAGCGCAGTTGGGGCAGCGCCCGCCGGGCAGTCGGTTCGCCGCACAGTCGGCGCAGAACGTGCATTCGAAAGAGCAGATGCGGGCGTCGGCCGCATCGGCTGGCAAATCCTTGTCGCAGCATTCGCAATTGGGTCTGAGCTGGAGCATCGCTCTTCCTTTTCTCGTGGCTGCAGCTAGCATCGTCTGGCAGTGCCTAAGATACAAGGGAGAGCGCGCATGACATTTGCAGAACTCGTGGACCGCTTTGCCGCCGCCGCGGCAGGCGGCGATGCCGATGCGCTGGCCGATCTGTTCACGCCGGAGGGGAGCTACGACGACTACTTCTTCGGGCCCTGCAGTGGTCGCCAGGGGATCAAGCAGATGCTCGCTCACTTCGCCGAGGGGGGACGGAATTTCCGCTGGGAATTCTACGATCCTGTGATCGCCGGTCAGATTGGCTATGCCAGCTATCGCTTCAGTTTCGAATCCACGCGTCCCGAGGCCAAAGGCACGCGCGTGACCTTCGACGGCATCGGCCGCTTTGACCTCGATGGCGACCGCATCCAGCGCTACTCGGAAGTTTTCGACCGCGGTATGGCCCTGGCACAGCAGGCATTCGAGCCCGAACGGCTGCGCAAGATCGAGCTCAAGTACGCAAATGCCCTCAAGAGCCGCCCCGAGTGGGCCGCGCATCTGAGCTAGGTTCTGCCAGAAGGTCTGCCAGAGATATCGGCGAGGGATCCTGCGAGGATTCTGGCTGCGAGGCCGCCGCGCGCTTGGCGCGGAAAGCGCCGTGCGGCCATGGCCGGCGCTCCGGCGGCGTCGGCGGCTTGGCCCGGGGTTCGCGGGTCAGCCACTTTAGAGCCAGGCCCTTAAGGTCGGCGTGGCCAGGCGCCGGCGTGGCTCTCTTCGACAGCCGTGGCGACCTCCCGCCAGGCCTCGCGGCTCGCCGCATGGCTGTCGAGCAAGTGAGCCGGGCAACGCTCCTCGGCCGTCGCCAATGTCTTTGCCAGTAAGGCTCCGGCAGGCTTGGCCGTCAGGCGTGCGATGGGGGCTGCCAACAACAGGCCCATGATAATCGGCGCCATCCAGGCAAACACCGCCGGCGATAGGGTCCAGCACACCGCCGCGCCGGCGATGCCCCAGGCGGTGTGCCAGCGGTGCTGCAGCAGAAATTGCACGGGCGTGGCGTCGGCGCCGATGCGACGCTGCGCGCCCCAGCCAGCATCGCGGCCCAACAGGATGCTGGCGACGGCGTTGGTTTGGGTCAGCATCAGGAGGGGCGCAATCAGGGTCGAAAGGACGGATTCGACAAGCACGCCGCCGGCGATGCGCAGCACGCCGCCGTTTTGCCGGCGCTGGTCGGCAGTGCGGACCGCCCAAAGGCCGCCGAGCAGTTTTGGCAGGTGCACGACCAGGACCGTGGCCAGGAACAAATTCAACGCCTTTTGCGCATCGAAAACCGGCCATTTCGGGAACAAGGCTACCTCGCTGCCGAAGTAGGTCGGGGTTGCATATTTGCCCTGCACAGCCAGGACGATGCCGACCAGCAACGTCAGCGCCCAGATCGGCGATGCCAGATAGGAAAAGGCGCCCATGGCGAGATGTACGCGGCTGAGCAGCGGCAGGCCGCGTGCGCCGATGAGGCGCAGATGCTGCAAATTGCCCTGCGCCCATCGCCGATCGCGGACGATCAAATCCGTCAGGGTCGGTGGACAACCTTCATAGGAGCCGCCCAGCGACGGCACCAGGTGCACCTCCCAACCGGCGCGTCGCAGCAAGGCGGCCTCAACGAAGTCATGGCTGAGAATATGTCCGCCGAGTGGGGGCTTGCCCGATAACTGCGGCAAGCCTGCCGAGCTGGCGAACGCTGCCGTCCGAATGATGGCGTTGTGCCCCCAGTAGTTGCCGCCATGTCCGTGCCAGGCGGCAAGGCCCGCCGAGACGATCGGGCCATAGTAGCCCGCGGCAAATTGCTGGAGACGCGCGAACGTTGTTTGGCCGCCGACGAGGCGGGGGACCGTTTGGATCAGCCCTGCCTGCTCGTTGTTCTCCATCGCCGCAACGAGGCGCAGCAACGTCTGCACGGACATGAGGCTGTCAGCATCGAGGACGATAAAACAGGGATACGCGGCACCGAACCGCTCGATCCAGTCGCGGATATTGCCCACCTTCTTGCCGGTGTTCGGCGTGCGCCAGCGCACATAGACTTGCACGGCCGCATGTGCCCTGAGATGTGCATAAATGCGATGCTCCCGGTCGCGCTCGGCGGTGCCTTGTGTGTCGCTGAGAATAAAGACGTCGAACAGATCAACGACGCTTGCCGCCGCAATCTCGCGCGCCATCAGGTCGACCGTGGCCGCAACCGTGCTGGCGTCTTCGCGAAAGACGGGAAACAGCAACGCCGTGCGCGCGCGTCGCGCCGGGCGCGCGGCCGGGAGCTCAAGCGTGTCGGTTGTGCGCCGCAGGAGCAACCACACGAAGCCGACCAAGGCGCTGGCGGAGCCAACCGCTACCCAGGCAAAGCACAAGGTGCTAAAGCCCAAAAACACCAGCTGCAGCAGCGTCGGCGTTTCGACCGACAAGACCTGGTAGAGCGTCCAGGCGAAGCCCCCGCAGGCCAAAACCCAGAGCAAGACGAGTGCCAAGCGCGCGGCGAAGCACGTGCCTGGGTGTGCGCGAGCCGCGAGGGTCCCCCCAGAACGCCTGCTCCGGCATGGCCCGCGGGCTTTCCTTGGGGAGGAGCGATCC
Source organism: uncultured Alphaproteobacteria bacterium (assembly GCA_963820375.1). GTDB lineage: Bacteria > Pseudomonadota > Alphaproteobacteria > Rhizobiales > Hyphomicrobiaceae > AWTP1-13. The sequence goes on from CAWFZX010000020.1 coordinate 47,663, forward strand.
GGTCGGCGCCGAGGGGCCGGCTGCTGCTGGCGCCATCAATCCTTTGTCCATCGGTAGAGCCAGGTTTCGGACACCGGGTTGTCGTTGGCTTTGCAGCACAAGCCGCAACTCGCTCGTCGCGGCTCCCTTGGGATCGAGGCTGAACGAAACGCGCAATCCGTCGATGGCGGGATTGACCTGCACGACCGGAGCACTCGTCGCACCGGCGCTGGCCTCAACGCGCGCGAAGGGCAGCTCGGCCGCAGAAGGCGGGATAAAGCCTTTGAAGTCCACCACGAACTGCACGACGCCGGCCTTCCTTTGCGGCCCGGCGATCAGGCCCGTTCGCGTCGCATTGACGTAGGCACCCGGCCAACTGCGCGGCACGTCATCGGGCCAGGAGAGCCGGTAATTGAAGGTGTGAGCTTTGCCGGCGACCAGCGGCTGGGCCGGCTTCCAGTAGGCCACAATGTTGTCGTGGATCTCCTCTTCGGATGGGATCTCGAACAGTTCGACCGCGCCCTGACCCCAGGCCTCGCGGGGTTCCACCCATGCGCTGGGGCGCCGCTCGTAGCCCGCCTCCAGATCCTGAAAGCCGGCAAACGCGCGCTGCCGTTGCAGCAGGCCAAATCCTTTCGGGTTTTGATCGAGGAAGTCGCTGGTCTGCAGTCGGCGCGGATTGTTGAGAGGTCGCCACAGATGCTCCCCCCAACCATTGAGGATGGCGAGGGCATCGGAGTCGTGGACGGCAGGGCGAAAATCGCTGATGCGCGCACGATTGATGCCGGAGAAGAGAAACATGCTGGTCATCGGGGCGATGCCAACATCGACCAGGTCGCGGCGGGGATAGAGCGTCGCGGCCACCTCGATCGCCGTCGGCCACCCCGGAACGACTTCGAAGCGGTAGGCACCGGCGACGGAAGGACTGTCCAGCACCGCATGGATCACGATTCTGGAGGCGCCAGCCTGCGGCTTCTCGATCCAGAAGCGGCGAAACAGGGGAAACTCCTCGCCGTCGGGCTTTCCGACATTGAGCGCCAGGCCACGCGCGGACAACCCATAAATTTGGCCGCGCGAGAGGGCGCGAAAATAGCTGGCCCCCTGGAAGACGATGATCTCATCGAACAGGTCCAGTCGGTTCAAAGGGCCGGTGATGCGAAAACCGGAAAATCCCAAACGCGCCTCTGGCGCCAACTTGCCGGCGAGCGGCCCCAGATCGAAATAGGAGTTGTCGGGAGCGAGGGGGCGAACGTTGCCGCCGTCGACCAGGTTGATTTCGATCGGTGTCTTGAAGAGCCAGCCGGTGGGCAGAACCTGCAGCTCGAATTGCAAATTTTCTCCGCGCCAGATGGTGCGCTCGCGGCGAAACCTGATTTGGCGAAATTGGTCATAATCCAGATCCTTGGCACCTCTCACAAGGTCCGTTGCTGGCGGCTCGTAGGGCTTCTTTGCCAGCTCACTGGCGCTGCGTTGAACCGTTTCGTACGAAAACGGCGGCGCGGAACCTTGCGCAATGACAGAGCTCCCGCTGCTTGCCAGGCAGCAGAAAAGCAAGGCCGGCAACTGCCGTGTCTGGCGGAAAGATGTCATCTGACCATCTGCTGCATATGACCATTTGCTCATGCGCCCGAGCCGCCGATCGGCGCTTTTCCTCAAAAGCACCCGGTGGCAAGCGCCGCGGGCTGCTGGTAACGATGACTTAAGGCGTTTGTTCCGGCGACCGAGCGCCCCGCGCAAGAAGGCAATTTCCCTTGCCATTTCCGCGGCGAGACGGCGGCGGTGGCAGTGGTAACGCTCGGGGACCAGCAACGATCTCGCTCCCTCGGCCATGCACGCGGCGATCTCGCGCACGGGCTGCAGTGTCCCGATCTCGTTTTGCGCATGAATGACGATAACAAGCGCCGTCTTCGAAGTGATGGCGTCTGCCACCTTCTCGACTGAGACAATGCCGCAGCTCTCAGCTGGCAGGCGCGTCACGGCATGGCCAGACCGCTCCAACAGATTGCAGCAAGCATCCGTCGCGGATACATCAGGAACCCGAGCTTCGGCCCCCTCGTTCCTGGCAACTCGAGGTCGTGCGCCACGTTGTAGGCCAACCCGTTCGTCTCCCACGAGCCAAACAGCGCGCGGCGAGCATCCACCACCTTCGGGTCGTTGATCGCAAGATTTGGCGTCCAGGTCGTGGCGCTTGACGTGCAGCTTGCCGGAAAAACAGTGGCCGCAGAAGCTTTGGAACGTCCCTGGCGTACTGCCTGTGGCGTGCTGCTGGTTGAATGTGACGTGAGGGACTGCTGTGCACATCCCGCACGAGAAATGCCACAGCGTCACGCGTCCGAGTCGTTAAGAGGACGGGTTAAAAAAGTGAGCAATTGCGAGATTCTGGGCTGTAAACGGCAAAAGGGCCCGGCGACCCTGAACGCCGAGCCCCCTTGGATCACGCCGGGGAAGATAGGTTTCTCAGGGTCCCTCCATCTAAGGCGCGCTCGTTGAACTCACTCTGAACAGGGCATTCATGACTTGTTCACACCTTTCACGGGGCGCACCGATTGGCCCCAATATCCTGACGCAGCTCGTTTATTTTGTTACGCGCACCGCCGCCGGCGGTGGCGACATTTCGGTCGCCAAAGCGAGAGCGTTGCCCTCGATGTGCGGTTGGTTCGTCCCGAGGCGGCCATTATCCCCGCATTAACCCGAGCATGATTTGCTGACAGGGGTGCGTACCCCCGTGAAGAGCGTTGCTCATGGCCCAGTTGCGTCGTGTCGCTTTGTTGCCGTCTGTCGCCCTTGCCTGTCTTGGCCTGCTCGCAGCCATGACCATGCTTGGCGGCTGCGCAAACACGCAAGCTTCGCAAGCAGCCGCAGTCGGCGGCCCAACCGCCGTGGAGGCGGACGGACTGCCGATGCAGGTGCATCCCACCAGCGCAATTCGCCAGTTCCCCGACGATCCAGCCGAGCCGTTCAGTGCCAACTATGGTGGCGAGCCGGCGTATTTGTCTGGGCGCGCCGCGAGCCGCCTCTCCCCTGCCGCCGAAGATGCCATCATTGCCGCGGCGATTACCGCGCACGAAATGCGCAGGCCTTGAGCCGGGCGCGGGGCCGGGGCGCGGGGGTATGGGAGGTGTGCTAGAAAAACGCTTGCAACCCCGTCTGCGCCCGCCCGAGGATCAGCGCGTGCACGTCGTGGGTGCCTTCGTACGTGTTGACGGTTTCCAGGTTCGCGGCGTGACGCATGACGTGATACTCGATCTGGATCCCATTGCCGCCATGCATGTCGCGGGCGATGCGAGCGATGTCGAGCGCTTTGCCGCAATTGTTGCGCTTGACGATGGAAATCATCTCCGGTGCCATCTTGCCGTCGTCGAGCAGGCGCCCGACCCGCAGGGCGCCCTGCAGGCCGAGCGCGATCTCGGTCTGCATGTCGGCGAGTTTTTTCTGCACCAGCTGGGTGGCCGCCAACGGTCGGCCGAATTGTTTGCGCTCGAGGGTATAGGATCTGGCGCGCTGCCAGCAATCTTCGGCGGCTCCCATCGATCCCCAGGCGATGCCGTAGCGCGCACGGTTGAGGCAACCGAACGGTCCCTTCAAGCCCGACACGTTTGGCAGCAGGTTCTCCTCGGGAACCAGCACCCCGTCCATGACGATCTCGCCGGTGATGGAGCACCGCAGACTGAGCTTGCCGCCGATCTTGGGTGCTGACAGTCCCTGCATGCCCTTTTCGAGTACGAAGCCACGGATCTCGCCGCCGTGCGCGGCCGACTTGGCCCAGACCACGAACACGTCGGCAATCGGAGCGTTGGAGATCCACATCTTGGTGCCTGTCAACCGATAGCCGTCGGAGACCTTTTCGGCGCGGGTGGTCATGCCGCCGGGATCAGAGCCGGCATCAGGCTCGGTCAGGCCGAAGCAGCCGACCCATTCGCCAGAGCCGAGCTTCGGCAAGTACTTCTCGCGCTGCGCTGGGGAGCCATAAGCATAAATCGGATACATCACCAGCGAGGATTGCACGCTGTTCATCGATCGATAGCCGCTGTCGACGCGCTCGATCTCGCGCGCAACAAGCCCGTAGGAGACATAGTTGGCGCCAGCACAACCGTATTGCTCCGGCAGCGTTACGCCGAGCAAGCCGAGGGCGCCCATCTCATAAAAGATTTCCCGATCGGTCTTTTCATTGAGATAAGCGTCGATGACGCGCGGCAACAGTTTTTCCTGCGCATAGCCGCGCGCGGTATCGCGGATCATGCGCTCATCCTCGCTGAGCTGGTCCTCGAGCAAGAACGGATCGTCCCATTGGAACGCCGAGGCCGCCCGCGATGACGTCTTCTCTTGCATGCTATCGTCTCCCGGCGCGGCGAACGCAAACGCCGCCGCTGCCTTGCTTGTTCATAATCGAATGGTGTTCGTCGCGATCTTTTGACAAGACGATCCTTCGCCATCCTGCCACACTTGCGCGTTGACCCCCAAGGATCACACGGGACACCACGGAGGTTGTAGCATGACAACCAAGAAAAAGTCGGCGCTGATGGCCGGCGTTCTCACGACGGCCTTGCTGTCCTTCGCGGCCGGCTCGGCAGAGGCGCGGCAAGGCGGTCACGGTGGCGGCGGACACGGCGGCGGCGGCCACTCGGGCGGCCACTCGGGCGGCCACTCGGGCGGCATGTCGGGGAAAGTCTTTTGGCGGCGGCATGTCGGGGAAATCCTATGGCGGCGGCATGTCGGGGAAAGCCTATGGTGGCGGCATGTCGGGGAAAGCCTATGGCGGCGGCATGCCGGGGAAAGCCTATGGCGGCACGTCGGGCAAATTCTATGGCGGCGGCCCGTCGGCAAAACCCTATGCGGGCGGCGCTGGCATGACCGCAAAATCATATGGTTCTGGCTCATCGCACGGCTACGGCAAGCCTCGGCACGGGCGGCATCACCACCATAAGCACCACCGCTTCTTCGCCTTTGCCCCCTATGGCTACGATTATGGCTATGGCTATGGCGATGGGTGTTACTGGCTGAAAAACAGAGCGATTTATACCGGTAGCGGCTACTGGTGGAACCGCTACTACAATTGCCTCAACGGCTACGATTACGAGTGAGGTTTGCGTTTTGCCCGCCGCGCTTGCAGGAAGCTTCGGCCAGGCGCGCCTCGCCGTTTGCCAGGCGCCTGGCTCCTGTCTTGCGTAACGCTGTGGTTGAGGTTGCCGGCCAAGGCCTGGTCGGCAAAGAGTGTCACTCCCAGCCAGACTTCGCGCGCTCGATCGCCACCAGCTCACGGGTGGCGTTGGCTTGGTCGAACAACGCCCGCGTGGCCTGGCCCAAGGTCACCATGAACAAGCCCAACACGGCCACGGCGAGCGCGGCGCCGAGCACGCCGATCAGGCCGACGGTAATGTCGGGGCGGCCCAGCAGGACATGCATCGGTGCCGCAGCGAGGCCTGCGGCCACGATCAGCCATCCCAGCACGCCGACCAACTTGGCCAGGGCATTGCCGCTGCGGTAGTGATTGCGCGCTACCGGAATTTTGCCGCGACGCGCCTTGCGCGACCCCTGCAATCGCGCCGGGGGTTCCGTGGGATTGTCCGTGCCGTTGAGATGCCAGATGTTCGGCTGCCAGCCGCTCGTGAGGCGCGCCAACCCCTCGCGCGCCTCGGCCGCCTCCAGGCTGTAGGCGTACTGGTCGACGGTCCGGCGATAGAATTGAAAGGCTGCCTCGATGTGACCGTCCGCCTCCGCACGGCGGGCCGCATCCAGCAATTGAAACGGTGTAAACTGCGGCGCAGCTTGTAACATTGGTCCTGGAAACTCCCGCACGAAGGACCCCGGAACACCATAGCCTGGCGCCGCACGTTTTTTCCACCACGCACGCCGGCGTGCAAAAAATTATCTCGCATGTTGGCGCAAAAGCCACGGTCAATGGCCGCCGATGGCCACAGCGCCCTCTATGCACAGGGAAAAGCCTCCGGCGCCCACCTGCGCCGTCAACCTGCGGCCGCCTTTCGCCTGTTTTGACGGTTGCCCACCAGGTCGTCCACCACGGCGGGCTCGGCCAGGGTGGAGGTGTCGCCGAGATTGGAATAATCATCTTCGGCAATCTTGCGCAGGATGCGCCGCATGATTTTGCCGGAGCGGGTTTTCGGCAATCCAGGCGCGAACTGAATTTGGTCGGGCGTGGCGAGTGGCCCGATTTCCTTGCGCACGTGTTGGACCAGTTCGGTCTTCAGGTCCTCGCTCGGCTGATTGCCGGCAATCAAGGTGACATAGCAATAAATGCCCTGGCCCTTAATGTCGTGCGGGTAGCCGACCACGGCCGCCTCAGCCACTTTGGCATGTGACACCAAGGCCGATTCGACTTCCGCGGTGCCAAGGCGGTGGCCGGACACATTGATGACGTCGTCGACCCGGCCGGTGATCCAGTAATAGTCGTCGGCATCGCGCCGGCAGCCGTCGCCCGTGAAGTACATGCCCTGGTAGGTCGAAAAGTAGGTCTGCACAAAGCGCTCGTGATCACCAAAGACGGTGCGCATCTGCCCTGGCCAGCTGTCGAGGATCACGAGGTTGCCGGAAGCGGCACCCTGCAAAACCGTGCCCTTATCGTCGACCAGTGCCGGCTTGATGCCGAAGAATGGGCGTGTCGCCGAACCCGGCTTGAGTTTGGTGGCCCCGGGCAACGGCGTGATCAGAATGCCGCCGGTCTCGGTTTGCCACCAGGTGTCGACGATGGGGCAGCGACCATCGCCGACCACGCGGTGGTACCATTCCCAGGCTTCCGGATTGATGGGCTCGCCGACGCTGCCCAGCAGCTTGAGCGACGAGCGGTCCGTGCGCTTGACGAAATCGTCGCCGGCGCCCATCAGCGCGCGGATCGCTGTCGGTGCCGTATAGAAGATGTTGACGCCCCACTTGTCGATGACGTGCCAGAAGCGCGAAGCGGTCGGGTAGTTCGGCACGCCCTCGAACATCAGCGTGGTGGCGCCATTGGCAAGCGGCCCGTAGAGGATGTAGCTGTGCCCCGTTACCCAGCCGACATCGGCCGTGCACCAGTAGATGTCGCCGTCGTGGTAGTCGAACACCACCTCGTGCGTGAGGGAGACATAGACCAGATAGCCTCCGGTGGTGTGCAAAACCCCCTTCGGCTTGCCGGTCGAGCCCGAGGTGTAGAGAATAAAGAGGGGATCTTCGGCACTCATCGGCTCGGGCGGGCAGTCGGTACCTACCTTGACAAGCTCGTCGTGCAGCCAGATGTCCCGCCCGGCCGTCCAGGGCACTTGATTGCCGGTGCGGCGCACGACGAGCACCTTTTCGTCGCCCTTGCATTTCTTCAGGGCCTCGTCGGTGTTCTTTTTGAGGGGGATCGGGCGACCGCCGCGCACGCCCTCGTCCGCGGTGATGATGAACTTGGAATTCGCGTCAACGATGCGACCTGCCAGGCTGTCCGGAGAGAAGCCGCCAAAAACCACCGAATGCACAGCACCGATACGGCTACAGGCCAGCATGGCATAGGCCGCCTCGGGGATCATCGGCAGGTAGATGGTGACCCGGTCGCCCTTCTTGACGCCATTGGCTTTGAGCACGTTGGCGAACTTTGAGACGCGCTCGTGCAGTTGGCGGTAGGTGATCTTCTCGTCGTGCGTGGGATCGTCGCCTTCCCAGATGATGGCGACCTGATCAGCTCGCTTCTGCAAATGCCGGTCGATGCAGTTGACCGAAACATTTAGCGTACCGTCCTCGTACCATTTGATGGAGACGTTGTCGGGAGCATACGACGTGTTCTTGACGCGCGTATAAGGCTTGATCCAGTCAATGCGCTTGCCCATCTCGCCCCAGAACAGGTTCGGATCTTCGATAGAGCGCTTGTACATCGCCAGGTATTTGCTGTTATCCACCCAGGCGCGGCTCGTCCACTCGGCAGGTACGCTGTAGAGCTTGTCGGACATGGGGTTCCTCCCGGGAGGGGTCAGTATTTGCCCCTATTATCGGCACCAGCGCTGGATGAGCAACTGGCCCGTTGGTCGAATGCGATTAAGCTGCAAAAAAACCGCCGCCAGCGAGCCAGCACCGCTGTCGGCGCCGCGCGCAACCACGCCCATTAGCGCACGCCCCAGCCACCGAGGATCGCGCCCTGGATCAGCAGCACGCCCAGCCAGTGGCCACCGTCGATCAGGGTGAGCGTCCGCTTGGCGCCTTGGAAGCTGTGGTTCACCACCAGCGTGGTGGCGACAAAACCCAGCCACAGGAACGCTGCCGAGATCACGCCGTTGCGCAGGCTCGGCGCCAGCCCGCCGCGCTGCAGATGCAGCAAAATGCCAGCCAACATCCAGGCCATGACCAGTTCGGCGATGAAGGCGATGAGGTAGGGGATCGGTACGGGCCCCAGTCGCGCCGGCGCCTTTTGCAAAGTCGCCGGCGACACACCTCTGGCTGCGAGCCAGGCCTTGGAGAGCGCCATATACCAGGCAGCGCCGAAGGCGAAGCTGGCAATCGCCGCCAGCAGCACGGCAACGTAGTTGAGCACGATCTCGTCTCCCGGCCAGGTGCGCACAGATTTCGGGTCGCCAGCAGCGCTGGCGTCGGCTAAGCCCAGACCCGATGTTAGGCCATTTGCTGCAGCAGGGTCATGCCGGTCCGCTTCGTCGCTCTTGAGACTGCCTTGGTGCGCAACCTACAGGCGGGCGGCGCCGATGCCAATGGTCAGACGCCTGAGCGCCACATCTCGCCAGGCAGCGGCATCCCCTGCCGTCACTGTCTTGAGCCCGTGGCAGCCGGCAAACCCTTTCTGATCCTCAGCCACCGACCCTTCCCCGCGCCACAGCCTTACGCGGAGCAGGGGCCCATCTTTTTGCACGCCGAGCCCTGCCGTCGCCCCTGCCCCAGCGCCGAGCTGCCATCGATGCTGGCAAGCGAGCACTACCTGATCCGCGGCTATAACGCCGAGCATCGCATCGTCTATGGTTCGGGCCAGATCGTGCCGACCAACCAAATTGTCGAGCGCGCCGAGGCAATGTTCACCGACCCGCGGCTCGCCTATATCCACGTCCGCTCCGCCAGCAACAATTGTTACCAGTGCCGGCTGGAGCGGCTGCGCTAGGCGCAAACGCCGGCCGGGCCCTTGCCTGTGCCGGGGCGCCCACGCGCGAGAGCTGGGTCCGGGCGCCACGTTGACAGGCTGTCGGGGCTCACCCTAACTGGCCTCTCCACAGCTCGGGAGGCAGGAATGGCAGTGCGACGGCTCGGCATAGTGATGCATGGGGTGACGGGGCGCATGGGCACCAACCAGCATCTGATCCGTTCCATCGCTGCCATTCGCGCGGAAGGTGGCGTGCTGTTGGCGAACGGCGACCGCGTACTGCCCGATCCGATCCTGGTTGGACGCAACCAAGACAAGGTCGCCAGCCTCGCCAAGGCGCATGGCATTTCGCGCTGCAGCAGCAATCTTGAGGCCTGCCTTGCCGACCAGAACGACACCGTCTTCTTCGATGCGGCGACGACGCAGCTGCGGCCAACGTTGCTCGCCAAGGCCATTGCTGCCGGCAAACACGTCTACTGCGAGAAGCCGGTGGCAACCAATCTCGAAGCCGCCATGGCCATCGTGCGCCAGGCCAAGGCCGCCGGCATCAAGCATGGTGTGGTGCAAGACAAGCTATTCCTGCCGGGGCTCAGGAAGCTCAAGTTGATGATCGATGCCGGGTTCTTTGGTCGCCTGCTGTCGGTGCGCGGTGAATTCGGCTACTGGGTGTTTGAGGGCGACTTGCAGCCGGCGCAACGCCCGTCCTGGAATTATCGCGCCGAGGATGGCGGCGGCATCATCCTCGACATGCTCTGCCATTGGCGCTACGTGCTCGACAACATCTTCGGCAGCGTGACGTCCGTGTCTTGCCTTGGCGCCACCCACATCCCCGAGCGGATCGACGAGGCCGGCCGTCGCTACCTGGCCACCGCCGACGATGCGGCCTACGCAACCTTCCAGCTTGCCGGCGGCGTGATCGCGCATTTCAACAGTTCGTGGGTCACGCGCGTGCGCCGCGACGATCTGCTGACGTTGCACGTGGACGGCACGCACGGCTCGGCGGTGGCCGGTCTGCAGGACGTCGTTTGCCAGCAGCGCATGACGACGCCCAAGCCGGTTTGGAATCCCGATGTGAAGCAGCCGATCAATTTCTACCAGGGCTGGCAGCCGGTGCCAGACCCGCAAAACTTCGACAACGGCTTCAAGCTGCAATGGGAAGCCTTCATCCGCCACGTCGCCGAAGACGCGCCCTACACGTGGGACCTGCTCGAAGGCGCCAAGGGCGTGCAGCTTGTGGAGTGTGCGCACAGGAGCTGGCAGGAGCGGCGTTGGGTGGACGTGCCGCAGTTGCAGACTTGAGGCGGGCGCCTTGGCCTTGGCGCCGCACCGCCGCGCTCGCTTGGCCTCGCCGGCGAGCGGGCTGACAAAAAATGCAAGGCAAGAGCAGGAACCAAAGCCATGAATGCACCAATTCTCTCCAGCATGCGGATCACCCTGCCCACGACAGCCGGCAAGCTCGAGACCTTCGTGCTCTCCGAGCCGCGCGCCTATCCGGACAAGGCCACGGGCGCTTTTAATCGCGTCGCGCTGGCCGCCGCCCATGTGGTGGCCGATGCGACGGCCGCGAACGATCCCTGGCTCGATTGTGCGCTCGATTGGGACCGGACGATCGCCTACCGCGAGTACCTTTGGGATCTCGGCCTTGGCGTCGCCGAAGCCATGGACACGGCCCAGCGCGGCATGGGTCTCGACTGGCCAACCTCGCTGGAACTGATCCAGCGCGCCGTCAAGGCGGGCAAAGCCTGGGAGGCTCGCAACGGCCGGCCGGCCCTGATCTTCTGCGGTTGTGGCACGGATCATCTCGACCCGGCCGAGGTGCGCTCCGTGGCGGATGTGCTGCGGGCCTACCAGGAGCAGATGGCCGCCATTGAGGCCGCCGGCGGCCGTCTGATCGTCATGGCCAGCCGAGCCCTCGCCCGCGTGGCGAAATCCGCGGCCGACTACGAGCGCGTCTACCAGCAGGTGCTCTCGCAGGCGCGGCGACCGGTGATCATCCATTGGCTGGGCGAGATGTTCGACCCTGCCCTTGCCGGCTACTGGGGTAGCGCGGACCATATGCTGGCGATGCAGACGGCGGCGGGCATTATCAAGGCCAACGCCGCCAAGGTCGACGGCGTCAAAATCTCCCTGCTCGATCGTGAGAAGGAGATCGTCATGCGTCGCCAATTGCCCGCGGGCGTGCGCATGTATACAGGCGACGATTTCAACTACGCGGAGCTGATCGCCGGCGATGCACACGGCTACAGCGACGCGCTGCTGGGCATCTTCGATGCCATCGCGCCGGCAGCCTCGGCTGCGCTTACCGCCTTGGCGGCCGGAGAGCGGCAGCAGTTCGACGCAATTTTCCAGCCGACGGTGCCGTTGTCGCGACATATCTTCAAGGCGCCGACGCGCTTTTACAAAACCGGCGTCGTGTTCATGGCCTACCTCAATGGCCTGCAGGATCATTTCGTCATGGTTGGCGGTCAACAGAGCGCGCGCTCGCTGCCGCATCTGGCCGAACTGTTCCGGCTCGCCGACCGCGCCGGTCTGCTGCGCGACCCCGACATGGCGCGCCGCCGCATGGTGCGCCTGCTGGCCGTGCATGGGATTGCCTGATGCGCGACTTCTCGCAGGGCGTTGCGCAGCTCTCCCTCAATACGGCAACTTTGCGCAAGCAGCTCGACCTGCCGGGGATTGTCGAAGCCTGCGCCCGTCGCGGCATCCGCACGATCTGCCCCTGGCGCGATCAGGTTGCGGCGGCGGGGCTCCACAACGTCGCCCGGCAGCTCGCGCAAACCGGCATCGGGCTGTCGGGCTATTGCCGCGGCGGCTTTTTTCCGGCTGCCGACACGGCCGGCTTGCGCGCGGCGCTCGACGACAACCGCAGGGCCGTCGACGAAGCCAAAACGCTGGGTGCGCCCTGCCTCGTGCTGGTGGTGGGCGCGCTGCCGGGTGCGCTGAGTGGTCCACCGGCTCACAAGGACATCGGCCTGGCGCGCGCGCAGGTCGTCGCCGGTATCAGCGCGACCCTCGACTATGCACGCAACGTCGGTCTGCCGCTCGCCATCGAGCCGCTGCATCCCATGCAGGCGGCCGATCGGGCCTGCGTCAACACCACCGAGCATGCGCTTGACATTTGTGACGCGCTGGACCCGGACCGCACCGGTGCCCTTGGTGTGGCAGTCGACGTTTATCACACCTGGTGGGATCCCAAACTCGCGGGCCAGATCGCGCGCGCGGGCCGCGATCGGCTGCTGGCCTACCACGTCTGCGATTGGCTGCTGCCAACGCGCGATCTTCTCAATGATCGCGGCATGATGGGTGACGGCATCGTCGAGTTGCAGAAAATCCGCAGCTGGGTCGAGGCGGCCGGCTATGCCGGTCCAGCGGAGGTCGAGATTTTTTCCGAGCGCTGGTGGCGTGTGCCCGCCGCCGATGTTCTCGATGTCTGCGTGGCGCGCTACAACACGGTGGTTTGAGAGGGCGGGGCGCCGCCTGCAAGACGGCGCCTTGCGTTACCACGCAGCAAGCGCGTGTGGTATGCAGGTCCAGTTCCAAGTGCAATTCGGCGACGTACGGCGGATCTTACGTGCAGCATGGCAATACCGTGCATGAAGACTTTGCCATGCTGATGCGCATTCAACTGCACAAGGAGGGTGGCAGCTTTGCCGCGGTGAGTGTTGCGCGAGAGTGATCCACGCATCACCACGACATCGAGCGCATCAGCCAATCGCGCCGGTGCCGCCCGCACCGCTGCAGCGACCAAGGGCAAGAGCTGATCACGTTCGGGGCTCGGCTGGCTGGCCGGGCGCTGGCCAGCAGCACCGCTGCCAAGCCAACGGCACAGGGCTGCTCGTTCATGGAAAGCGATGTGTTGCCGGCGGCTGCCAGCAAGGCTGCGCCACAGTTGCGCGCAGAAGGGGTAGGCTTTTCTGGACATTTGCGCTATCGACCGAGGCGGCATAAAGGTCCGGAACGCACCGCCGACAGGCTTGGCTGGATGGATGACGGGCGGAGACCCGAACGCAATGGCCAATGGGGATCAGCTGGGGGGATCAGATGGCAACCACAGCCTCGAGCGACCCTGCGCAAATGCCGGCCAGTGTGCTCGTCGCCCTTTATCGCAGCAGGCAGCTGTCGCCCGTTGACGTCGTGGCGGCGACCCTGGCGCGCATCGAACGCTTCAATCCGATCGTCAATGCCTACTGCCATGTCGATGCCGATGGCGCATTGGCCGCCGCGCGCGCGGCCGAAGCGCGCTGGATGGCCGGCACGCCCAAGGGCCTGGTGGATGGCGTGCCGCTGGGTGTCAAGGACAACATCGCCGTCAGTGGCATGCCTTTGCGCTTCGGCTCCGCCCTGACGTCGGCGGCGCCGGCGAGCTTTGATGCGCCCGTGGTGGCACGCCTCAAGGAGCAGGGCGCCGTGCTCCTGGGCAAGACGGCAATGCCCGAATACGGTTGGAAAGCCACCAGCGACAGCCCGCTCACCGGCATTACGCGCAACCCCTGGGACACGCGCATGACCACCGGTGGCTCGTCGGCGGGGGCGGCAGCCTCGGCCGTGCTGGGCATGGGCGCCTTGCAGCTCGGCACCGACGGGGGCGGCTCCATCCGCATCCCTGCCGGTTTCACAGGCAGCTATGGTCTCAAGCCGACGCGCGCGCGGGTGGCGGCCTTTCCCGCCTCCGCGCTCGGCACACTGGCGCACCACGGACCGCTGACGCGCACGGTCAGCGATGCGGCGCTGATGATGTCGGTGATCGCTCAGCCCGATTGGCGTGACGTTTACGGCTGGATCGACCCGGCGCCGCACTACCGCGCCGGGCTTGAAGATGGCGTGGCAGGCCTGCGCATAGCCTACTCGCCCACGCTCGGTTTGGCGACGCAGGTCGATCCAGAATTGGCCGAGCTGGTGGCCGCCGCCGTGAAAGTGTTCGAAAGCCTGGGAGCCGCCGTGGAGCTGGCGGACCCAGACATCGGCGAGGAGGCGATCGCGGCCTGGAACGCCATGTGGTGGGCCGGCATGGCCTATCAACTCGCTCCCTTCCAAGATCGGCCTCGCAGCTTGTCCGATCCCGGCCTGGTTGCCGGCGCCGACAAGGGGCGTTACATCACCGCCGTCGAGTTGATCCAGGCCTCGATGCAACGCGCGCAACTGCACGAAACATTGGCGCGCTTCCATCGCACCTACGATCTGCTGCTGACGCCGACCTTGCCGCTGCCGGCCTTCGAGGCAGGCCGCCTGCTGCCGCCCTCGGGTGATTGGGGCGATGCCTGGACCAACTGGGCACCCTTCAGCTATCCCTTCAATTTGACCCAGCAGCCGGCGGCGTCTGTGCCTTGCGCTCTGAACACGTGCGGGTTGCCGGTTGCCCTGCAAGTGGTCGGCGCCGTCGGGGCAGATGCCTTGGTGCTGCGCGCCAGCCGGGCGTTCGAGGCCGCGCGGCCGTTCTCGATGCTGGAGACGCCGCGGCAAAAGTGAGAACTGTTGCCGGGGGTGCACCGGCGCACGCCTGAGGTCTTGGGTTTGTGTTAACATGCGCTTGGCTGCTATTTGTCAGCAAGCGATTGTAGGTTTTGATCGAGCCTGGAGGAATCGCATGTCCCTCATCTGCCGTCGAACACTGCTGGCCAACGCTCTTCTTGGTGGAGCCGGTCTTCTGGCGCTGATTGCGGCGGCACCGGTTACGGCCGACCCAGGCGCACAGGCGCGTCTTGGCGCACCGGCACCCAACTTCACGCTGACCGACAGCAACGGCAAGGCGATTTCGCTGGCCGACTTCAAAGGCAAGACGGTGGTGTTGGAATGGACCAACCATGAATGCCCCTACGTGCGCAAACACTACGGTGGCAACAACATGCAAGCGCTACAGAAGAAGTGGACCGGGCAAGGCATTGTCTGGCTGACCTTGATCTCCTCTCAGCCCGGTGCGCAAGGCTTCGTGCACGGTCTCGAGGCGAACAAACTGACGGAGGAAAGGGGAGCTGCGCCGACGGCTGTGCTGCTCGATCCCAGGGGTGGCGTCGGCCGCAGTTACGGGGCGCAGGTGACACCACATATGTATGTCGTCACGGGGGACGGCACGTTGGTGTACATGGGCGGTATCGACGATAAGCCGACCACCCGCTTGGAGGATCTAAAGACGGCGAAGAATTTTGTCGACGCGGCACTGAGCGAAGTGGCTTGAGGGCAAGGTGGTGTCGATCAAGACCTCGCGGGCCTACGGCTGCACCATAAAGTATTCGTCTTAAGCCGCGGGTGGCGCTGGGCGGCGATCCCGGGTGCCTGCAACGCTCGTGCCGGCGCGGCTGCGGAGGCTGCGCCGGGGGTGTTGCGACGGCAGCGGCCGAAACGCCCGCCTGAGACCTTGCATTTGCGGCTGTGCGATCGCCACTGCTCTTCCTATTGACTGTTGTCAACGCGCCAACCTCCCGGGCCGAAAAGCCGATGCGAGACGTTACCCTGACCCAGGTTGCCCTGTTCCTTGCGGCCGCGGTGCTGGCGGCACCGCTGGCCAAGCTGCTGCGCATCGGCAACGTTCTGGGCTACCTGCTGGTGGGCGTCCTGATCGGTCCGTTCGGGCTCGGCTTTGTGGTGACCGTGTATGAGGTCAACACGGTGCTCCACTTCGCCGAGTTCGGCGTGGTGTTGCTGCTGTTCCTGATCGGGCTCGAACTCAGGCCCAAGCGTTTGTGGGCGATGCGCGCCGCCATCTTTGGGCTGGGCGGGGCTCAGGTCGCCGTGACGGGCGCGGTGCTGGCGCTGATTGCAATGGCGTTCGGATTGCTCTGGCAGGCGGCACTGTTCGCCGGCCTGGCGCTGTCGTTGTCTTCGACCGCGTTCGCGCTACAGATTCTGGAGGAGAAGGGCGAATTGGCCCTCCGGCACGGACGGCTCGCCTTTGCCGTCTTGCTGTTTCAAGATTTGGCGGCCATTCCCTTGATTGCCCTGCCACCGCTGTTCGCTGTGGCCGTCAATGACGCCGCCCAGCAAATGGAATTGCTGGCGGCGGCCAAAGCCATCGGCATTATCATCCTGGTCGTGGTGGTCGGTCGTTATCTGCTTGACGGTATCTTCAGCCTTGTCGCTCGTACGCGCGTGAAGGAGGCGATGACCGCCAGCGCGCTGCTGACGGTGGTGGGCGTCACGCTGGTGATGGAGCAAGCTGGACTGTCGGCTTCGCTCGGCGCCTTCCTTGCCGGCGTGCTGCTGGCTGACTCAGACTACCGGCATGAGATCGAGGCCGATATTGCCCCCTTCGAGGGCTTGCTACTCGGCCTATTCTTCACCGCCGTCGGCATGTCGCTCAATCTTGGCCTGATTGGCAAAAGCCCCTGGCTCGTGACCGCCGTCGTGGTTGGCCTGGTCGGCATCAAGAGCCTGATTTTGTATGGGCTCGGCCGGCGCGCGGGCCTCGAGGCCGGGGCTGCCCGGCGGTTCGCGCTGGCCATTTCGCAGGGCGGTGAGTTTGCCTTCGTGCTGTTTGCCTCCGGATCGTCCACCGGCGTCCTGGAAAGGTCCACCGCCGATCTGTTGTCGGTTGCCGTCACACTCTCGATGGCGGCCACGCCACTGCTGCTGCTGCTCGAGGAGATGCTGCTGCCCAAGCCGATCGTTGCCCGAGCCTTCGACGCCATCCCCAGCAGCGACGGACATGTGGTGATCGCCGGCTTTGGACGGGTCGGACAGATCGTAGCGCGCATTCTGACGGCCAAGAAGATTCCCATTACCGCCCTCGACTCCAGCCCCCAACAGGTGGAGGTGGTGCGCAAATTTGGCGCCAAGATCTATTATGGCGATGCCGGTCGTCACGAGATTTTGGAGGCGGCGCAGACAGGCAAGGCGCGGGCCTTCGTGCTTGCCATCGACGACGTTGAAGCATCGGTCCGCATTGCCCAGCTGGTGCGTCAGCACTACCCGCAGGTCCCGATTTACGCCCGCGCCCGCGACCGCCGCCACACACACCGATTGATGGATGTCGGCGTCACGACCATCCGCCGCGAGACGTTCCTGTCCTCGATCGAGCTGACGCGCGATCTGCTGCGCGGGTTGGGACTAGCGGAGCGCGAGGTGCGTTTTGTGGTGGAGACCTTCAAAGCCCACGATCGCCGTAGGCTTTATGAGGATTATCGGCACTATACCGATGTCGAGAAGCTGCAGGCGCTGGCGCGCACCTCGGCGCAGGAGCTGGAAGACCTATTCGCCCAGGATGCCACCGAGCAGGCCAAGGTCGAACGCGAACAAAAGGCGTCCTAGCGTCCGATCCGACGCGGGTGACTACTGTGGCGTCATGTACTTGAGAGCCGCGCCGGAGACGGCGCCACCGACCACGCATGGAATGCCGATTTGCACCTGGCCCATCGCACCGGCAACGATGCATCCGAGCGCCAGCGCGGTCTGCCCCGCTGTTCCCCACCACTGCATGTTGCGGCTCGAGGCAGGACCTTTGATCTTCAACTGATCGATCGCGCCCATCGCTTCCTTGCGCACGCGGCCGAACTCGAAGGTCTCCGCCGCCTCGATCACTTCCTGCAAGACCACTCTATTCTCCTTGGTCTCGTGCTTCATGGACATCTTCAGCATGTCCATCAGCTCTTTGTCGCGCGAGGCGTTGGTGGCCAGCGTCAACTTCGCCATGGAGCCGACGGTCAGGCGATCGACATTGTTCGGGTCCTTCGACCACTCAAGAATGGAGACCATGCGCACGATCGGCTCGTAAGAGCCGGTGGCAAAATACTTGCCCCATAGCATGTCCAGGGGGGCCGCCCCGGTATCCAGCGGGAGCTGCTTGAGCGTCGGCATCTTGTCGTTCACGAAGCGGTCGATCAAGCCCTGCCGGGCAGGCATACGCTCGGCAAACTTGAGCAGCAGCGCCTTCCAATCCGGCAGGTTGGAATAGGCAATGGCGCGCACGATGACGACCTGATCTTCGGGTGGCATCGGAAACATTTTGGCGATCAGCGCTTCTGCTTTTTTCGGATTGCTCTCCAGCACGCCGGAGAGGAAGCCGATGTAGACGCCGGCCGTCTCAAGATCGCGAAACAGATTGAGCTCGCTCATGGCGCGCGCGGCCACGGGCGCCTTGGCCGGTTCCGGCTTGGCGCGATAGCCATTGATCCAGCGCAGGATATGCTCCGAGGAGGCGAATTCGCCCTTCGTGGGTGCAACCGCCGCCTTGTTCGCCGGTGCCGCCGTCGCCGGGACGCCAAGCGCCAGCAGTGCGATGATCAGAGCCGTTACGGCACGCATTTGCTTTCCCCATGCGCCTCGTTCCCCGCGGGCCGCGCTTGCGAGATGAGGCATTGGGCGTGGCGGTTTTGTGGCACCGGCCGGGCGCGTGCGCGGGGAACGATTCCAAAGCTCGCTGGTTTGGCTTGCAAACCTCAGTTCGCATCTCAAATTGGACCATCAGGAGGTCACATGCGTTTTGCACTTATCGCCGCCACGGCGCTGGCATCGGTCGCAGCAGCCAGCTCCGCCTCTGCGCAAGTGGGATTCGGCGTCTATGTCGGCCCATCCGGCTACTACGACGATTACGAAACTGCGCCGCCGACCTATCGCACGCGCCCAGGCGTCTACGGATATTCAAGCGGTTACGAGTATGAGAGCCGACCCGGCGTTGTCGTGCGCGGTCCCATCCGGCGTGGCGGCTGCGGTCAGTTCTTCTATTGGGACGGGACGCAGTGCGTCGACGCGCGCAACAATCCTCCCGATCTGCGCTGATCGCGCCAGCATCCTCGCGCGGCGTCCGGCTCAGTTGCTCTCTCGAACCACGGAAATGTCGGGAGCTTCCTCGTTCTTCATGCCTTGCACGTGATAACCCGCGTCGACATGATGAATTTCGCCAGTGACGCCGCGCGAGAGGTTGGACACCAGATAAAGTCCGGCTGCGCCGACCTCCTCGATCGTCACGGTGCGGCGGAGCGCAGAATTATACTCGTTCCACTTCAGGATATAGCGGAAGTCGGCAATGCCTGAGGCTGCCAGCGTCTTGATCGGCCCGGCGGATATGGCGTTGACGCGGATGCCGCCCTTGCCGAGATCCGCCGCCAGGTAGCGCACGCTGGCCTCCAAGGCGGCCTTGGCCACGCCCATCACGTTGTAGTGCGGCATGACCTTCTCGGCCCCATAGTAGGTGAGCGTCAGCAGTGCGCCGCCGTTTTGCATCAATTTCTCGGCCCGCTGCGCCAGCGCGGTGAAGGAGTAGCAGGAGATCAGCAGCGTCTGGGCGAAGTTCTTCGCGCTGGTGTCGATGTAGCGGCCATCGAGCTCAGCCTTGTCGGAAAAGGCGATGGCGTGCACCAGAAAGTCCAGCGAGCCCCAGCGCCGGCCCAGCTCCGCAAACACCGCGTCCATCGAGCCGCTGTCGGCAACATCGCAGGGCAGCACGATTTGGGAGCCCGCTTCCGCGGCCAGTGGCTCCACGCGTTTTCGCAGCGCGTCGCCTTGGTAGGTGAAGGCAAGCGAAGCTCCCTGCGCCGCCGTCGCTTTGGCAATGCCCCAGGCGATGGAACGGTTGTTGGCGACGCCCATGATGAGGCCGCGTTTACCCTGCATCAGCGTACCAGCCGGACACTCGGCCTGCGCGGCAGGTCCCGCCATCTCCCATGTCCCTCTAAAAAATTGCGCCCCGTGGGGCACCCCTGACGGCAGGAGGCATCCTACACCAATGGCCCTCAGGGTCCAGTTGCCCCCCTTGCCGGCGTCGGCAAGGTGCCAAGCGCTCGCGGTCTTGCCAGCAGAAAAGCCAATTGCTGAGCCTCCGCTCGAATGCCCAATCGAGCGGCGGCAGAGCGGCGTGCCGTTGCCGCGCCGACCCCGGCCGCTGCCGGCTTGGCGTGCAGGCTTGGAGCCTTGGCCCCGCCTGCTTGCTTTGGCCGTTCCGCCGCTGTATGCGGGTCGGCAAGGGCAGGGCGAGGCGTGCCTACTGGTCAAACCGGGAGACTCTGATGCAGCTCTTTTATGCGCCGGGGGCCTGTTCGCTGTCGCCCCACATTGTGCTGAATGAGGCCGGACTCCCCTATGCTCGGGTCAAGGTCGACACCAAGACCAAGGCGATGGAGGGGGGCGACTACAAGTCGGTGAACCCCTTGGGCTACGTGCCGGCGCTGCGGCTCGACGATGGCACCGTCCTCACCGAGGGACCGGCCATCGTTCAATACATCGCCGACCAAGTGCCGGACAAACAGCTGGCGCCGCCCAACGGCACCATGCAGCGGACCCAGCTGCAGTCCTGGCTCAACTTCATCAGCAGCGAATTGCACAAGGGCTTCTCACCCCTGTTCAACCCCGCCATGCCGGAGGCGGCCAAGCAGCACTTCCGTGAACGGCTCGCCACGCGCTTTCAGCATCTCGACCGGCACTTGGCCGATAAGGCAATACCTGCTCGGGCCGACGTTTTCGGTTGCCGATGCCTACCTGTTCACGGTCTCGAATTGGGCCGCCCATACGGGGGTCGACCTGTCGTCGTTTGGCAACGTGCTCGCCTACCGCAAGCGCGTTGCCGAGCGCCCTGCCGTGCAGGCGGCGATGCGGGCGGAAGGCCTCATCAAGTAGGCTGGCCCGGATCGAAGCGGCCCGCTGGCGGGCCGCCGTCGGCCTCGGCCAGGTAGTGCCGCAGCTTGCGCTCCTCCCAGGCGGCGATGGCACGCGAGCCGCGACCCATGACGGCCAAACCATGGCTCAGCACACCGATGCCCCAACCGAGAAACACCCAGGCCACCCACCAGGGGCCGCCGGTCACGCTATTGACGACCAGCAGGGCGATGAGGACGAGGGCGAACACGGCAAGGTGGATGTAAAATCCCTTGAGCGCGGCCACCCGACGCCTGGCGCGCGCGAGCCTCGCCTCGGCAGTTAGTGCGGCTGCCGGCCGCATCACGGGATCGGCGTTGGGCAAAATCCTAGCCCTCCTGGGTTCATCGCCATGACCTGAGCACGGCCGCTCAGATATTCAAGAGTAATATGACGCCCGCGACGATCAGCAGGATGCCGAGCGCTTCGCGCGAGGCTAGCCGTTGCTTGAAGAGATTACGGGAGAGCACCTGCGCAAATAGCACCTCGACCAGCGCCAGCGTCCTCACCTTGGCCGCGGTTTCGAGCGCGAAGGCCAAAAACCACATCTGCGAGGCGAACGCGCCGGTAAACCCCGCCAACATCGACGGTCGCCATTCACGGAAAATCGCCAGTAACTTCTCCCTGTCGAAGAGGAAGAGATAGGTGGAAAGAACCGCGGTCTGGATGATGAGCCCCAGCACCAGGGTGGTGGTCGCGGCGGCGACGAAGTTCGCGGCGTCGAGGGCACGAATGCCACCGCGGAAACCAATGGCGGCGATGGCGAACATGGCGCCCGAGGCGATGCCGAGGATCGCCGGCCGCCAGCTGAAGGCCTCTGCGGCATTGCTGCGCGGCCAGGACATGGTCAGCACGCCCGCCGTCGCCATCAAAATGGCGACCGCAAGGCCCAACGAAAGTTGATCGCCCAGGAAGGCGAGGCCGAAGACGGCGACCTGAACCGGCTCGGTCTTGGCGTAGGCGGTCGTGACCACGAAGGACCGCTCGCGCATGGCAGCGAGCAGGAGGGCGGTGGCGCCGATTTGCGCCAAGGCAGCCCCCGTGCTCCACGCCAGCATCGCAGCGTTGAGGGCCGGTAGGCCCTGCCCGGTTGCCAGCAGAACCAGAGCCAAAAACAACAGCCCGAATGGCAGCCCGAACAGGAAACGCACGTGCGTGGCGCCGACGGTACCGAGGGTGCCGGTCAACTCCTTCTGTTGGGCATTGCGCAGAACCTGCCCGCCGGCAGCAAGGACCGTGAACACGGCCCACAACCACGACATCACCTCAAGCCCCCCGAACCGCGCTTCGCAGCCGCCGAGATAACGGCAAGCCGCGCGCGCGGCAACACCCCCAAGCCAAGACCGGACAAGACGCGCTGGGCCATGCCTACTGAGGCTGCCCGCCTAGAAGGTCGATTTGAGTTTCAGGTGATCCATCCGGTCCATCGACTTGAGATCGAGGCGGCGCTTTTCATTGTTCTGCAGCAGGTCGAGGGGAACGACCGTACCCGCGGCGCCGAGCGACCAGACCTGGCGATAGAAATCGGCAAGTCCGGTGGCCGGCCTCCCGCCCACGCCGACCACCACATCACCCTTCTGGACGCCGGCCTTCTCGGCCGGGCCACCCGGGGCGACGCGACCGATCAGCAACCTGCCACCGGCTTCCTCCGTCGTCAGCCCGAGCCACGGGCGCGCCGGGCCTTGCACACGGCCGGCAACGAGCAGGTCGGCCATGATCGGCGGCAGCCGGTCGATCGGCACGAACATATTGCCCGGCGAGCCGCCGGCGGCATTGCCGACGATAAGCGAGCCCACGCCGACCAGTCTGCCCTCGCGATTGATCAGGGCAGCGCCGCTCCAAACGGGATGCGGCGGGGCGGTGAAAATTGCCTCGTCGAGCAGGTATTCCCAGCTGCCGGCGAACTCACGCTTGGCCACGACGAAGGCTGGCCCCACCATGTCCGGCCCGCCGAAACTGGCCACCAACACCGGTTCCTTCTCCTTGAGATCTGCGGATTTGCCGAACGGGATGGGCCGCAGGTTCAAGGCCGCCGCCTGCAGCAAACCAAAACCGGTCTCATGGTCGTAGCCGACCACGGTTGCCGCCACGCTGCGCGCGTCATTGCTGACGATCTCGGCGGCGTGGGCTTCCAACATCAGATAGCCGATGGTGAGGATCAGACCATCGGCGCCGATGACGATCCCCGAGCCCTCGCGCTCGGCGCCGAGCGTGGCCACGCTGCGCCCTTCGGGGTTGATGAAGGTTTTGACGCGCACAACGGCATCGGCGAGCACCTCGATCGACGGTGCCTGGGCCCGCGCAGCGCCGGCGCCGAATAAGACCACGAGCGCGGCAAAGGCCAGCGCCTGTGCGGCGCGGCGTGGCGCAGATTTGCGGGTCTCGACAGCTCGGCGCCAAGAGGTTTGCAACATGGGTCTGAAGCTCGAGGCCGGAGTGAACCAGGGTGTGGGCCGCCAGGGGTAGGCCGTAGGCCGCCAGGGGTGGGCCGGAGGCGGGCCAGGACTCGGGCCCAGGTAGGGCTGTGCCCAGCATGCCTCGGCGCGGCGCCCTTGGGCTCATCACGATGCCGTGAGCTTGGCCTCCGCGCCCGCGCCTGCCTCCTCGAGGATCATCGCCGCCGCCTTCTCGGCAATCATCAGCGTCGGTGCATTGGTGTTGCCCGAGGTGATGGTCGGCATCACCGAGGCATCGGCGACCCGCAAGCCCGCAAGGCCGCGCACCTTGAGCCGATGGTCCACAACGGCGGTATCGTCGTTGCCCATCTTAGCGGTGCCAACCGGGTGAAAGATGGTGGTGGAGATATCGCCCGCCGCCTGCGCCAGCGCCGCATCGCTCTCAAATTCGAGGCCGGGGCGAAATTCCTGGGGACGATATTTCGCCAGCGCCGGCATCGAGACGATCTGGCGCGTCACGCGCACGGAGGCGGCCGCGACCTGCCGGTCCTCCTCGGTAGACAGGTAGTTGGGCCGGATCTCGGGATGCTTGTCGGGGTCGGCGGCGGTAATGCGCACCCAGCCGCGGCTGGTCGGGCGGATATTGGCGACGCTGGCGGTGAAGGCGGGAAACGGATCCAGCGGCTCACCGAATTTTGGCAACGTCAGGGGCTGCACATGATACTGCAAGTTGGGCGTGTCGCGGCTCGGATCGGATTTGACGAATGCCCCCAGCTGCGAGGGCGCCATCGTCATCGGCCCGCGTCGCGTCAGCGCGTACTGCGCGGCAAAGCCGGCGCGCCTGAGCAGGCTGCCAAAGCGCTCGTTCATGGTCGGCGCGCCTGCAACCTTGTAGGCGCAGCGGATCTGCAGGTGGTCCTGCAGGTTTTCACCGACCCCCTTCAGCTCGTGCTGCACGGCAATGCCGATGTGGCGCAGCAGCGTGCCGGCAGCGATGCCCGAGAGCTGTAGGATCTGCGGCGAGCCGATGGCGCCGGCGCACAGGATCACCTCGCGCCTGGCGCGCAACGTCCGCCGCGCGCCGCCCTGGCGCAGCACCAGGCCGGTCACGCGCTTGCCCTCCAGCGTGAGCCGTTCGACCAGCGTCTCCGTTTCGATACTCAGGTTACGGCGATGCTTTACCGGACGCAGAAAGGCCTTGGAGGTATTCCAGCGCACGCCGGTCCGCTGGTTGACGTGGAAGTAGCCGCAGCCCTCGTTGTTGCCGCAGTTGAAATCGTCGACTTTGGGAATGCCGGCTTCGGCCGCGGCCGCGCGGAAGGCGTCGAGGATCTCCCAACGGATGCGCGCCAGCTCCACCCGCCACTCACCTCCGCGCGCATGCATGCGCGCAAAGGCGCCGGCGGGCAGCGCGTCGGGGTCGAGCGCCCACTGATCTTCGTGCTTTTTGAAGTAGGGCAAGACATCGTCCCAAGCCCAGCCGGGATTGCCCATCTGCCGCCAGGTGTCGTAGTCGCGCGCCTGCCCGCGCATGTAGATCATGCCGTTGATGGACGAGCAGCCGCCGAGCACCCGGCCGCGCGGATAGGCCAGGCGACGGCCGTTGAGGCCCGGCTCCGCCGCCGTCATGTAGCCCCAATCGGTGCGCGGGTTCCCCATCAGGTAGAGATAACCGACGGGGATATGGATCCAATGGTAGTTGTCTTGGCCGCCGGCTTCCAGCAGGGCCACCCTCTGGCCGGCATCCGCCGAGAGGCGGTTCGCTAGCAAACAGCCGGCCGTGCCGGCACCGACAACAATATAGTCGAAATCGCCTCCCGCCATTGCCTCAGCAGCGCTCCTGGGCCCAACCTGCGTTGCGCTCCAAGCGGCAAGGCGGGCCGCAGCGAGGATGGACCGGTTCGCGTTCTTGGTCCAGCCGGCAGGCGAGGGCTCGCGCCGACAGCGCGACGCGCGGCGCCAAGCGGCCTATTCCGACCGCTCTTCGGCCTTGGTCGCGCCCAGCTCGCGCAACTTAGCCAGCACACGGGCCTGTTCCTCGGCCTCCGTCTCTTCGCGCGGCGCTTCGGGTCGCGTTGGCGGCATGATCTCGACGTCGGGCTGCGGTCCCAGTCCCGGCGCCACCGTCGTCTCGGAGGTGGGGAGCAGCGTGCCGCCTTTTTCGGTCGGCTTTTGCTGGTCCTTTTTCTCGCGTTCGACCCGGCGCGCGGCCTTCCTCACTTCGTTGTCGAGATCGGTCTGCGAGCACAGGCCGAGCGTAACGGGGTCCTGCGGCGTCAGATTGGAAGAGTTCCAGTGCGTGCGATCGCGGATGGCCGCAATCGTCGGCTTGGTCGTGCCGACCAGCCGCATGATCTGACTGTCCTTGAGCTCGGCGTGATTGCGCAAGAGCCAGATCACCGCATTTGGCCGGTCCTGGCGGCGGGAGACGGGCGTGTAGCGCGGGCCCTTCTTGGTCTTGACCTCCGGGATCTCCACTTTGGAGGCTGCCAGGCGCAAGACGAGGGTGTGGTCCTCCTCGCCGCGCCTGATTTCTTCCCGGCTCAGCTGGCCGTTGGAAATCGGATCCATGCCCTTGATGCCGTGGGCGACATCGCCATCGGCGATGCCTTTCACCTCCAGGGCATGCAGCCCGCAAAATTCTGCGATCTGCTCGAAGGACAGGGACGTGTTTTCGACCAGCCAGACGGCCGTCGCCTTGGGCATCAAAGGTTTGCGATCGCTCATGTGAGGACCTTCGTTCCGACCGGCACGGTGAACCCGTGCAGGCCAACATGCGAAAAAAATGCGCTGAGAAGGCGGCTTATAGCCCAGGCCGGGCGCAGCATGCAACCGCTTCGCAGCCCTTGCGGCACTGCAGCATCGCTGCACTGCCGCACGGCGGGCGCGGTGGCCGCCCACCGGCCGGCCTGTGGCCATAAAACCTCAGCGAGACCATGATCTTCTGCGCCAGATCAGCGTTATCCATATTAACGCGAGGAGCTTGTTGCGGCGCAACTTGTACATGATTAATTTTGCGGCGCGGCAGAAAGCAATCGAATCAAGGGCATGCCATGAACGTCATCACCCGGCAAGGCTACCACTTCGAAGACCTCGAGCTTGGCATGGAAGCGAGTTTTGCCAAGGCCGTGTCGGCCGCGGACGTGCTCAGTTTTGCCGAGGTCACGGGCGATCGCAATCCAGTGCATCTGGACGCCGCCTACGCTGCCAAGACGATCTTCAAGGAGCCGATCGCCCACGGCATGCTGACGGCCGGCTATATTTCGGCCGTGTTCGGCATCGAGATGCCCGGGCCCGGGGCGATCTACGTCTCGCAAACCTTGAATTTCAGGGCCCCGGTGCGGATCGGCGATCGGGTGATTGCCAAAGTGCGCGTCGTCGAACTCTACCCGGCCAAGCGCCGCGCGCGCTTTGAGTGCACCTGCACGGTGGAGGGCAAGGTGGTGCTCGAGGGCGAGGCCGTGCTGATGGTGCCGGCCCGGACCACATCGGTGCAAGCCGCCGGCTAAGCGCCCAGGCGCAACGGGGCACGAGCCGCGTCTCCGCCGCGCCCGGCGTCGCGGACGAAATTGCAAGCGTCGCGGCGTCGGATCGGCTAAACGCACGGGGCAAGCTTACCACGTGCGGCGCGAGCCCATGGCTGATGAGACGCATGCAGATCTTTTCTCGATACCAGGATATTCCGGCGCCGGCTCGCGGTTCGGTGCTGACCATCGGTAACTTCGACGGCGTGCATCGCGGCCATCAGGCATTGTTGAGCGACGTCCGGGCGCTGGCCCGCACGCTCGAGGCACCGGCAGCCGCGTTGCTGTTTGAGCCGCATCCGCGCGAGTTCTTTCAGCCGGACAAGCCGCACTTCAAACTGACTTCGCTGCCGCGCAAGCTCGCCCTGTTGCAGCGCTTCGGGCTGGATCTGGCCTTTGTTTTGGCCTTCGATGCGGCCTTTGCCGCCCTGTCTGCCGATGCCTTCGTCGACCGCGTGCTGGTGGCAGGGCTGGGCGTGCGCCATGTCGTCATCGGTTATGATTTTCGCTTCGGCCGCAAGCGCACGGGTGATCCCGACGCCTTGCAACGAGCCGGCGCGGCGCATGGCTTTGGCGTTAGCATCGTGCCCCAGGTCGGCGACGCGGGCGAGGTGTTTTCCTCCTCCGCCATTCGCGCCGAGCTGGCGCAAGGGGACGTCGGCGGGGCGGCGCAGATGATGGGCCACTGGTGGCGCGTGGCCGGCCGGGTGGTCCGCGGCGCCGGCCGCGGCACCGGGCTTGGGTTTCCGACCGCCAATCTCAAGCTGCCGCGCGATGTTGCCCTTGGCCATGGCATCTACGCGGTGCGCATCCATAGCGATGGCGCCGAGTATCGCGCAGCCGCCTATCTCGGCACCCGGCCCACCTTCGATGCTGGCGAGCCGGTGCTCGAGCTGTTCCTGTTCGACTTTGCTGGCAACCTTTATGGCCGCGAGATCGAAGTGGAGTTCATTGCTTTTGTACGCCCCGACGCCAAGTTCGCCTCGATCGAGGCCCTCCAGGAGCAGATGGCCCAGGACTGCAGTCGGGCGCGGGCGATCCTCGAGGCGGCGCCTGCCGAGCCGATGGCGTCCTGAAGGGTCTTTGGCTCGGTCGCGGCAGGGGCGGGCCAGCGATGGCGCCGGCCGGCAATCCCCAGCTGCCGCTTTGCCGCATACCGCTGCGGCGTGTTCGGCAGTTGCCCGCCGCCGGCTTCCTTATAGGATAGGCGTTGGCTCGCACGCAGCCAGCCCCGTGCGTGAATTTGCTTTCTGGCATAGGCAAGCGCTGCTCTGCGGCTGCAGTATCAGTGGCGAGCGGCAGTACAGCAAGAATGGAAACAGCAGGCATGACGGCAAACGGTTCGACGGACAACAAGTGGATCGGCAAGCGTACCATCAGGCCCGACGGCGTCGAGAAGGTCACTGGACGCGCCGCTTTCGGCGCCGACTTCGCGCAGCCTGGCATGCTGTTCGGCAAGGTTCTGCGCAGCCCCCATCCGCATGCCCGCATCAAGGCGATCAATTTCGCAAAGGCCCAGGCCCTGCCCGGCGTCAAGGCGGTCATGTGCGGGCGCGACCTCGTGGATTTTCCATGGCACACGCCGGTGATCCTGGGCATCCAGGACCTGCGCTTCATCAGCCGCAACGTGATGGCGCGTGACCGGGCATTCTATGCTGGCCATGCGGTGGCGGCGGTTGCCGCCACCTCGGCAAGCATCGCCGCGGCGGCCGTCAAACTCATCGAAGTCGATTACGAGGTCCTGCCCTGGGTGATCGACGTCGATGAAGCGATTGAGTCGGGGGCGCCCATCCTGCACGAGGACATGCGCAGCGTCGGCGACAAGCCGGGTGTGGCAACGACATCGAATATCGCCGGCAAGCTCGAGCACAAACTGGGGGATTGCGATGCCGGCTTCGCCGCGGCCGACGTCATCGTCGAGCGCAGCTTCAAAACCAAGCCCGTGCATCAGGGCTATATCGAGCCGCACGCCTGTCTGGTGAGCGTTGGCAAGGATGGTCGCGCCAACATTTGGAGCAGCAGTCAGGGCCACTTCATGGTGCGCGACATGACCGGTCAACTGACCGGCACGAAACTTAGCGACATTCGCGCCATCCCAGCCGAGATCGGCGGCGGCTTTGGCGGCAAGACCATCGTTTACCTGGAACCGCTGGCGCTGGTACTGGCGCGCAAGTCGGGTCGTCCCGTCAAAATGGTGATGACGCGCGACGAGGTCTTCCGCGCCACCGGTCCGACATCGGGGTCGTCGAGTACGGTCAAGATCGGGGCGACCAAGGACGGCAAGATCACCGCCGTGAAGGCGACCTACCGCCTACAAGCCGGCGCCTTTCCGGGTTCGCCCATTCGTGGCGCAGTGGGATGCGCGCTCTCGCCCTACGACATCGCCAACGTGCAGATCACCGGTTTTGACGTGGTGACGAATCGACCGAAGGTCGCGGCCTATCGCGCGCCGGGGGCACCGATCGGAGCCTTCTCGGTGGAGTGTGTTCTCGACGAGTTGGCCACCGCCCTGGCGATGGATCCGCTCCTGCTGCGCCAGAAGAATGCGGCCAAGCAAGGCACCAAGGCGGCCTACGGTCCAACCTTCCCGCGCATCGGCTACGTCGAGACGTTGCAGGCAGCCCTCGGCCATCCGCACTACAAGGCGCCGTTGGGTCCGAACCAGGGCCGCGGCGTGGCCAGCGGATTTTGGTTCAATGCCGGCGGCGAATCGAGCGCCACGGTCAATGTCAATGAGGACGGCACCGTGGTCGTTGTGACCGGTCATCCCGACATCGGCGGGTCGCGCGCCTCGACGGTCAATATCGTGGCCGAGATGCTGGGCATCGACTACCGCCGCGTGACAGCCCTGATCGGGGACACCAGCGTGATCGGTTTTAGCGCTTTGACCGGCGGCAGCCGGGTGACGTTCGCTTCCGCCATGGTGGCGACGCGGGCGACGGAGCAGGTGATCGAAAGCTTGCGCAGGCGGGCGGCCAAGATTTGGAAGATCGATGTCGAGGCCGTCGTTTGGGAGAACGGGTCGGCGCGGCCCGCCGGTTCCAACGCTGGAGAATTTGCGCCGCTGACGCTGGCCGAGCTGGCTGCCAAGGCGAGTGCCACCGGCGGTCCGATCAACGGCACCTCAGCGCTGAACACCGAAGGCGCGACGGGGGGATTTGCCACCCACATTTGCGACGTCGAGATCGATCCGGAGACCGGCAAGGTTCAAGTCGTGCGCTACACGGCATTCCAGGATGTCGGCCGGGCCATCCACCCAAGCTACGTGGAGGGCCAGATCCAGGGCGGTGTCGCTCAGGGGGTCGGCTGGGCCATCAACGAGGAGTGCATCTTCGGGGCCAATGGCCTGTTGGATAACCCGAGTTTTCTCGACTACCGGATGCCGGTCGCCTCCGATCTGCCGATGATCGAGCCCGTGCTCATCGAGGTGCCCAACGACAAGCACCCGCAAGGCGTGCGTGGCGTCGGAGAGGTGCCGATCGTGCCGCCGCTAGCGGCGGTTGCAAATGCGGTGCGCCACGCCACTGGCCTGCGCCTGACCGAACTGCCGATGTCACCGCCTAAGGTGCTGGCGGCGTTGTCGGCCGCAAAGTAAGCAACCGGGAAGGGCGCCTCGGGGCGATGATCGATCACGTCTCCATCCCGGTGCGGGACTTGGCCGCTGGAGCCGCGTTTTATGCGCAGGTGTTGGTGCCGCTGGGCTACGCCAAGCTGGTCGAGCGCCCCGCCAGCGTCGGCTTCGGCAAGAGGTACCCGGAATTCTGGCTCAACCTGCGAACCAGCCTGGCGCCCGCAGCAGACAGCGGCAGCCACGTTTGCCTGCGTGCGCCCTCGGCGGAGGCGGTGCGCGCCTTTCACGCGCAAGCCCTCGCGCAAGGCGGTGCGAGCGACGGGGAGCCCGGGCCGCGCCAGGCTGCCATCACCACTTACTATGGCGCGTTTATCCGCGATCCGGATGGCAACAAGATCGAGGCGGTCTTTTTTCCGAGACCAGATGGTTCGACGCCGGCCTGACAGGCTCAGGTTCAGGCTCGGGCTCGGGCGCTGCCGCACCGCGCACGCTGCGGCTGGCGGACCGGCTGCTCAGGTCGGGGCCGGCGCAGCGATCGCCTGCCCGCGCGCCTGGCGACGGCCGGAAAGGTCGCAACGATGACGCCGTCAGGCTTTGCCCTTGTTGCGCATGGCGAGCGTGCGTAGCCGCAAGGCGTTGAGGCGAATGAAACCTTCCGCATCCTTTTGATCGTAGGCGCCTTTGTCGTCCTCGAAGGTGACGAGGCTCGAAGAGTAAAGCGACTTGCTGCTCGAACGACCACTGACGATCACGTTGCCCTTGTAAAGGGCGAGGCGAACCTCGCCTTCGACGTGCGCCTGACTCTTGTCGATTGCTGCCTGCAGCATCTCGCGCTCGGGCGAGAACCAGAAGCCATTGTAGATGAGTTCGGCATAGCGCGGCATCAACTCGTCCTTGAGGTGCGCGGCGCCGCGATCGAGCGTGATCGATTCGATGGCGCGATGGGCGGCGAGCAGAATGGTGCCGCCAGGCGTTTCATAGACGCCGCGCGATTTCATGCCGACGAACCTGTTCTCGACCAGATCCACTCGGCCGATGCCGTTGTCGTGGCCAAGCTCGTTGAGCCTGGCAAGCAGCCTGGCCGGCGACAGGGTCTCGCCGTCAAGGCTCACCGCATCACCACCGGCAAAGCCGATGCGGATGTGGCTCACCTGGTCGGGCGCCTCCATCGGCGAGAGGCTCCTCTGGTAGACGTAGGGGGGCGGGGCGACGGCCGGGTCCTCCAGCACCTTGCCCTCGGAGGAGGAGTGCAACATGTTGGCGTCGACCGAGAACGGTGCCTCACCCTTCTTGTCCTTGGCGATCGGGATCTGGTGCTGCTCGGCAAAGGCAATCAGCGCCTCGCGCGCCTTGAAATCCCACTCGCGCCAGGGTGCGATGATCTTGATGCCGGGCTCGAGCGCGTAATAGCTGAGTTCGAAACGCACCTGGTCGTTGCCCTTGCCCGTGGCGCCGTGACAGACCGCATCGGCCCCGGTGCGGCGGGCGATCTCGATCTGCTTCTTGGCAATCAGCGGCCGCGCGATCGAGGAGCCGAGCAGGTAGACCCCCTCGTAGAGGGCGTTGGCGCGGAACATCGGGAACACGTAGTCGCGCACGAACTCCTCGCGCAGGTCCTCGACAAAGACGTTTTGTTCCTTGATCCCCAGCATCAACGCCTTACGACGCGCCGGTTCCAACTCCTCGCCCTGGCCGAGGTCGGCGGTGAAGGTCACGACTTCGGCGCGGTAGGTTTCCTGCAGCCATTTCAAGATGATGGAGGTGTCGAGCCCGCCGGAATACGCGAGCACGACTTTCTTCACCTTACGCTTGGCATCCCTGGCGGGCATCGCAGGTCTCACTTTTGAGCTTGAGCAAACGCGGGCGCACTATAGGCAACTTGTCTCGCCGGGCAAGACGGGCCAACTGGCGAGGCCCGCGCAGCGCACGTCGCACCGGCGCGGCAAAATTCTTGGCACTTGCGTTTGGCTGCGAGCTTACCGCCACCATCGCGCCGTCGATCAGGCGCCTGGCGCCCTCGGCGCCGTCGGCCGGCGTCAATGGCAACCGGTGCGGCTCGGTGCGATGTTTCAAGCCTCGGCGCTGGCAGCCCTGCCCGTCCGTGCGCAGAGGAGCCGCATTTTGGGGCATACCTGAAGCATCCGCCGCCAAAAGGGTCTGGGTTTTGCCTGAGCCAAACAATTTTTCGCCCGCGGCCCGGCGGCCGGCTTGCCGATCACACCCATCAGTCCAGGCCATCCGCCAGGGCCGGGTTGTGCCTTTGCGCGCGTCGTCTGTGCCGTGCCATTGGCGCGCACGCCGATCTAGCCGGGTGCTCCTCCCTTAGGCGTATCCGTGTCAGCTTGAGTTTTGATCAGGGCCGACTTTTGCGGCCATCACCCCACTGGAGCAGCGGTCGCCAGCAGACTGCGCACGCCATCGCGGGGCGTGTTGGAGGCGCGCTCCTGCCGTGCCGCTGACGCGCCATGGCTGGGGACGATCGGTTGCAACAAGCCGAGCCTGGGGCCCAGGCTCCTGGGAGCCAGTGTTCATGGCGTATTCATCAGACAACTCACATTAATCGGCGCGGGACCAACGACTGGAGGCCATCCCCGTGACCACAATCAGAACTGGACTTGGCATTGCAGCGGCCGCTGTCGCCGTGGCGTTGTTCGCCTATGGCGCGCAGGCGCAGCAGAAGGCGCCCGACAAAGCGCCGAAGGCGGCTGCGCAGCCAAAGTGCAATACCCTCAAGCAGCAAGCCGGCTGTGACGGACGCGCGGACTGCAGCTGGGTGGCAGAAAGCAAGGATGCTAAGGGTAAAGTGAAAGCAAAGGCCTACTGCCGCGCGAAGCCGAAGGAGGCTCCGAAGAAAGAGGCGCCGAAAAAGACCTAGCGGGATCGTCTCGCTGATTTGGGCTGTGCGGCTTGTGCTTCGCAGCCCGTTGCCGCCTTCAACATCGCTCGGGGTTGAGCCGGGCGGCGGTCACCGTCGATGCCGGCCGTGCGCGGGATGCGCGTTGGCGCAGGTCTTTCCCGGTCGAGGCCAGTCGAGGAGGGTGGCAGACCACTGCAGCCCCCTGCTGCCGGTGTCGATCCCTCAAGCGGGGCGGCTGTGGGTCGCCGGCGCTGCAGGCACAGCAAAAAGGCCCCCAGGTCGCCGGCCCCAGCGCTTGACTGCACATCACACTGCGGCTCAGGTGAGGGCGGCGGCAGCTCACCTTGGATCGCGGCGCTGAGCCAGGCAGTCGCTGGGCAAGCCGAAGCCGCCGGCAAAGACAGCCAAAAGACGCCGGCAACAGGATCGGCGATGCGCGGCGCGCAGCACCGGCGGTGGCGAAAGGGGTTTGTCCGCTCAGCCCTTGGGCAGTTCGGCCGCTACCGTCGCGTTGGCCTGCGGCACCGCCACGTCTGGCGCGCCTGGCTCGCCCACGCCCGAGACCTTCGCCGGGCCGGCCGATGCCCGTCCGGTGCAGAGCCAGTAAACGACGCCTGCAACAAAGCCCGTCAGCACGAAGGCACTGAGCGCATAGGTATTGAGGATGCTAAGTTCGCCCGCCGCTTCGCTCCGGTACTGCGCGAAAAAACCCAGCGCCGCGATGAGGATGCCAACCAGGGCGTAGTAGGCCAGGCTGCGGACGCGGCGCCATTCGCCGAACGCCGCGCCGAATAGGGCAAAAGGCGCCGCAAAGACGGCCGTATGTGTGGCCGCGGCCAAGGCCAGCAGGCCGGCTTCGGCGAGGCGGGAGCCCTCGACGTTGGCCGCCAGGCCTGCAAGCTCCAACGGCGTGTAGACGAACAGCACCAGGGTCAGTCCGGCGGCCAAGCATGCCAAGACAAACCCGAACAAGACGCGAAACATGCGGCCAAGCATGGGAGCCTCCCCACGGGGGCGCGGGAGCCCCCAGCAAGCCCCGACCTTAAGCGCAGGGCCTGCCCGCGCTCAATCGCCTTTTCACCGGCCGAAGGTGGCCGATCAGGCATTGCGGCCGGCCAGAAGCCAGTACACAAAGCCGCCAGCGAAGCCGGCCGTGGCCAGCACCTGCCAAACGACCGCCGACACATCGAGCGCGCTTGCCGGCTGATTAAGGCCTGCCAGCAGCGGCACGACCGCCAGCGTCAGTCCGCCGCCGATGACATAGTAAAGGGCCGTGCGGATGCGCGCCACCTCGCCGATGACGATCAACACTATCGCTGGGACCAGTGTATAGACGGAGAGCAGCTGCAGGGCCAAGCCGAACAGCTCGAAGGCAGCATCGATCGTCGCCTCGCTGGGTCCGCGCCCGCGCAACGCCAGGGTAATGCGTTCGTGACCCAAGGAGACGATCACGAACAGCGCGATCAATGCCGACAGCAGCAAGGCGATGGGCACCCAGATGAGCCGCCCCACGGTTCTCAGCATGGTTGGCTGCCCCATCGCCTCAGCCGGTTGCGGCCTTGCGCTCGCGTGCCGTCAAATTGAGGCTTTCCGAGCGCAATTGTCCGCAGGCTGCCATAATGTCACGGCCGCGAGGCGTGCGCACGGGGCTGGCATAACCGGCGCGATTGACGATCTCGGCGAAACGCTCGATCTGCTCCCAATCGGAGCACTCGTGGGCCGTGCCGGGCCAGGGATTAAAGGGTATCAGGTTGATCTTGGCGGGAATGCCGGCCAGAAGTTTGACGAGGGCCTTGGCGTCGCTCAGGCTGTCGTTCAACTGCTTCAGCATGACATACTCGAAGGTGATGCGGCGCGCATTGGAGAGGCCGGGGTAGGCGCGGCAGGCCGCCATCAACTCGGCGATCGGGTATTTGCGGTTGATGGGCACCAACCTGTCGCGCAGCTCATCGCGCACGGCATGCAACGAGACGGCAAGCATGGTGCCGGCCTGTTCGCCCCAGCGGCGGATTTCCGGGACCACGCCGCTGGTGGACAGCGTGATGCGTCGCTTCGACAAGGCAAGGCCGTCGCCGTCAGCGACGATCGCCATCGCCTTCCGGACGTTGTCGAAATTGTAGAGCGGCTCGCCCATCCCCATCAGCACGATGTTGGTAATCTTGCGCTCGCGCATGGGTTGGACCGCGGTCGCGGCTGCGGACAGCAGGCGGCCGCCGTCGGTCGACTGGGCGCTCGGCCAATCGCCAATGCGATCGCGGGCGAGCAGGATCTGGCCGACGATCTCCGCCACCTCGAGGTTGCGCACCAGGCGCTGAGTACCGGTGTGGCAGAACGAGCAGGTGAGCGTACAGCCGACCTGGCTCGAGATGCACAAGGTGCCACGGTCGATCTCGGGTATGTAGACGGTTTCGATCTCCGGTAGCCGTGCTTCGTGGCCGCGTTTGCTGAGCCGAAGCAGCCATTTGCGCGTGCCGTCTTCAGACACTTGCTCGCGCACGATTTCGGGACGCTCGAGCGAATACGCCTGCGCGAGCCGCGCGCGCAGGTCCTTCGACACGTCCGACATCGCCGCGAACGAGGTTGCGCCGCGAACGTAGATCCAGCTCCAGAGCTGCCCCGCCCGCATTTTGAGCTGCCGGTCCGGGACCCCGACCGCGGCCAGTGCCGCCACCAGGCCGCTTCGACCAAGCCCGGCAAGACATGGCTTGGCGGCCGGCGCCGCCGGCATCTTCACCTCAATGTCGAGCGTATTAGGCATGGGCTCAAAAGCGCTGGCCGCAGGATCAGCCCCCTATGTAGTTGCGCCAACCTCTGCTGTCACCTGGCAGGTCAGGCCAGCGCCAGGTCGCTTGCCCGGGCGCTGCAGGCGCCTGGCCTTGACGGGCAAGTCTGACGGCCGGCGGCAGCGGCGCGAGCAACGCCAAGCCCTAAGCTGGTGTTGGCGCCTCGTCAGCCCGGGGCCGCTTTTGCAGGCGCGGCGATAACAAGGGTCCAGGGCTGCGGCGGGCAAGGGGTCAAGGGCAAGAGCTCACAGGATGAACTTGCTCAAATCCGTGTTCTTGGCCAGATCGCCAACTCGGCTGTTGACGTAAGGCGCATCGATGCGGATGGTCTCCCCGGTGCGATCGGCGGCGGCAAACGAGATCTCATCCAGCACGCGCTCCATGACGGTTTGCAGCCGACGCGCGCCGATATTCTCGACGGTCGAATTGACCAGCGCGGCGATGTCTGCCAGCGCGTCGACGCCATCGGCGCTGAAATCAAGGGTCACTCCCTCTGTCGCCAGCAGCGCGACGTACTGCTTGATCAGGCTCGCCTGCGGTTCGGTCAGGATGCGCCGGAAGTCCTCCCGCGTCAGCGGCTGCAGTTCGACCCGGATCGGCAGGCGGCCTTGCAGCTCCGGCAACAAGTCGGACGGCTTGGCGAGGTGGAATGCACCCGAGGCGATGAACAAGACATGGTCCGTCTTCACCGGCCCATACTTGGTGGAAACGGTCGTGCCCTCGAGCAGAGGCAGCAGATCACGTTGGACGCCTTCGCGGGAGACATCGGCACCGACGCGGCCACCTTCCGAGCGTGACGTAATTTTATCGATCTCGTCGAGAAAAACGATGCCATCGTTCTCGACGCTGCGCACCGCATCCTGGGAAATTTGATCCTGATCGAGCAGCTTGTCGCTCTCCTGCGCCACCAATAGGTCATAGCTGCGGCCAACGCTGGCGCGGTGCGGTTTGGTGCGTTGGCCAAAGGCCTTGCCGAGCATATCGTTGAGGTTGAGCATGCCGACCTGGCCGCCCGGAATGTCGAAGGTCGGAAATTGCGGGCCGGTCTCGGCCACCTGGATCTCGATCTCCTTGTCGTTGAGTTCATTGTTGCGCAGGCGCTTGCGCCACGCCTCGCGCGTGGCGGGCGAGGCGTTGGCGCCGACCAGTGCATCGAGCACGCGTTCCTCGGCGTGCTTTTCGGCGAGCGCCTTCACTTGCTTGCGCTTGTTCTCACGCACCAGGCCGATGCCGACCTCCACCAGGTCGCGGACGATGGAATCGACGTCACGACCGACGTAGCCGACCTCGGTGAATTTGGTGGCCTCGACCTTCAGGAACGGTGCCCCGGCAAGCTTGGCGAGGCGGCGCGAGATCTCCGTCTTGCCGCAGCCGGTAGGCCCAATCATCAAGATGTTCTTCGGCAGCACTTCCTCGCGCAGTTCGCCGGTGAGTTGCTGGCGTCGCCAGCGGTTGCGTAGCGCGATCGCAACCGCGCGTTTGGCGTCGTTTTGGCCGACGATGTAGCGATCGAGCTCGGAGACGATCTCACGAGGGGAGAAGCTGGTCATGCTGCGATTGCCCGGTTGCTGTCGCGGATCATCAAAAGCGCACGGCCATCCGCCGTATCCACCTGCGCGCTGCCTGGCGAAGCCGGCTTTCTGGTAGGCGCGGATGGCACGCCTATTGGCCGGATGCGGATCGGTCAGCACCCGCGGACAGCCGGCAGCGAGCAGACGATCGACGAAGGCAGCGATGCAGGCGGAGCCGTGCCCGCGCCCGATCATGTGCGGCTCGCCGATGAACTGGTCAATGCCGCGGCTGCCGCGCGGCGGGCGAACAAGGCCGCTGTAGGGCCATGCGCTTACGTCGTAGCACTGCAGGTAGCCGAACGGCCAACCAGCGAGCCTGACGAGGTACAGGTCCATGCTGGGCTCAGCAAGGTCGCCACTGACGAGCGCAAACTGCGCGCCGGGCGCTCCCCACCATCGGGCAACGTGCGGCGCCGCCAGCCAGCGCCCGACCAGGGCCAGATCGGCCGCGGTCAGGGGGCAAAATTCATAGGCACGGGACGGCATCGGTCACGCGCTTTCGAGGCTTTCAATGACGATATTGGTATTGGTGTAGACGCAGATTTCGGCAGCAATCGTCATGGCCTTGCGCGCAATCTCCTCAGCGCCGAGCGGCGTGTCGATCAGCGCCTTGGCTGCCGCCAGCGCGTAGTTGCCGCCTGAGCCGATACCCATGACGCCGGTTTCCGGCTCCAAGACGTCGCCGGTACCGGTCAGCGTCAGCGTGCGCTCGCGGTCCGCCACGATCATCATGGCTTCCAGGCGCCGCAGGTAGCGATCGGTGCGCCAATCCTTGGCCAGCTCGACACAAGCCCTGGTGAGCTGGCCCGGATACTGCTCAAGCTTGGCTTCCAGGCGCTCGAACAAGGTGAACGCATCGGCGGTTGCACCAGCAAAACCGCCGATCACGTCGCCCTTGCCGACCGAGCGCACCTTTTTGGCATTGGCCTTGATGACCGTGGCACCGAGGCTGACCTGGCCGTCGCCAGCGATCACAACTTTGCCCGACTTGCGCACCGTCAGAATGGTGGTGCCGTGCCAGCGCGCGGGGGATGTTGTCGGATCGTTCATTCATTAGCCATGTGGCGTGAACGGGACGTAAATCAAGTGGGTTCAATATTGGCGGTCGCGCCTATGGCAGGGGCAGCACCAAGCTGATAAAGGCTTAAGTTGAAGCACGCAAGCAAGGCATTAACCTCCGTGAAGCGGCAAGCCAGCATCGAGCGCTCCACCAAGGAGACCAAGATCAAGGCCAGCGTCGATCTCGACGGCAGCGGTGCCTACGAGATTGCCACCGGCATTGGCTTTCTCGACCACATGCTGGAACAGCTGGCGCGGCACTCCTTGGTCGACATCACCCTCAAGGCCAAGGGCGACCTGCACATCGATTTCCACCACACCACCGAGGATTGCGGCATCGTCCTTGGCCAGGCGCTGGCGAAGGCGCTGGGCGACAAACAGGGTATCGTCCGCTATGCCAGCGTGCATCTGCCCATGGATGAGACGCTGACGCGCGTTGCCATCGACATCTCGGGGCGACCCTATTTCGTCTGGCAGGTGCGTTTCACGACCGCCAAGCTCGGCGAGATGGATACCGAATTGTTTCGTGAATTCTTCCAAGCTTTCGCGCAGCACGCCGGCCTGGCGCTGCACGTCGAGACGCTCTACGGCGACAACAATCACCATATCGCCGAGACCTGCTTCAAGGGGCTAGCCCGCGCGCTGCGCGAGGCGGTGGCCATCGACCCACGGCAGGTCGGCCGCGTGCCCTCCACCAAGGGCACCTTGAGCATCTGACTGCCGCCCGCCCCCGCGGCTGCGCGGTCTCGCAGCGCGGCGTGGGCGGCGGCGGGGCCAGCCGCCGCGGCGGAGATCGGCGTTTTTTCGCCGGCAGCCGGCCAAAGTCTTGGCCAAAGTCTTGGCCAAAGTCTTGGCCAAAGTCTTGGCCAAAGTCTTGGCTAGCCGGCGGCCGCGTCCGATCCCGCAAATTGCTCGCCAAGCCGCTGACGAGCGCGTAAAAGGCCAGCTACCAAGCATCCAGTGCCCGCTCATCGCCATGCAGACCTTCACCGTGCACGAGCCGCCCAACGCCGCACCCGATCGCGTGGACCGTGCGGAAAGCCTCGTGTTCATTAAAGATGGCTTCTCCTGGGGGGCGGCTCTGTTCGGGCCGCTGTGGCTCTTGGCCCACCGTCTGTGGTGGCCGCTTGTCGCCTACCTCGTGGTCTACGGCGGCCTCGAAGCGGTGCGCCTGACGGCGATCCTCGATCAGCGCTGGCTCGGCCTTTGTCTGCTGGCCCTCAATCTGCTGCTGGCCTTCGAAGGCGACACGCTGCGCCGTTGGTCGCTGCAACGGCGGGGTTGGCGGATGCTGGGTGCAGCCAACGGCCGCAATCGGAGCGAGTGCGAGCGGCGCTTCTTTGACGCCTGGATCCCCTCCCAACCGATCATCCAGGCGCACGCCGATCCTTCCCATGCTGGCGGAGGTCGTCGAGACTGGCCCGTCATCGGCTCCCTGCTGGGCGCGCGGGACTAGCGGCCATGCAGCGCATCGTCATCATCGACTATGGCTCCGGCAACCTCCATTCCGCGGCCAAGGCGTTCGAGCGCGCGGCGCGCGAAAGTGGGGCTAATGCCGGTATCGCCGTCAGTAGCAGTCCTCGCGAGGTCGAAGCAGCGGACCGCATTGTGTTGCCGGGCGTGGGCGCGTTCGCCGACTGTCAGCAAGGGCTTGCCGCCGTGCCGGGCATGATCGAGGCGCTGCAGCGAAGCGTGCGCGAGAAGGGCCGGCCGTTTCTCGGCATCTGTGTCGGCGCGCAGCTGATGGCCGAGCGCGGCCTCGAATTCAAGATCACGCCGGGCCTCGGTTGGATCAAGGGCGACGTCAAGGCGATCCAGCCGAACGACCCTACGCTCAAGATTCCGCACATGGGTTGGAATACGCTTAACGTCATCACCCCCCACGCCTTGCTCGCCAATATCAAGACCGGCGTCGATGGCCTACATGCCTATTTCGTTCACTCGTTTCACCTGGCCACCCGCACGCCGGGCGCGCTGGTGGCCGAAACCGATTACGGTGGACCGGTGACCGCGATGGTGGGGGCAGACAACATCGCGGGCACACAGTTCCATCCGGAAAAGAGCCAGACGCTTGGACTTCGGCTCATCGCCAACTTTCTGAAGTGGCAGCCCTGAGGGAGGCAGGCCTGCCCCCGATGCTTGCGATCGCTCTGGGGGGGCGCGCAGCGACCGGGGACGGGCTGTCTTTTGACTTTTGCGGTCAGGCCGCCTTTGCTTCAGACAACGCACGCAACGGGAACGCCACAACATTCGATCGTTCGCCGGCCTTGCCGTGCCGGTTGCGAAACCAGCGCAAGGACGTATTGAGCAGTACGGCTTCGGTCTCGACCTGCTGGATCAACAGGCCGTCCTCGCTGTCGAGGTGAAGACCGAGCCGCGTTTCCAGGACCTCGGCGCGCTCTTTGCTTTGCACATACCAGGTCGCTTCGAGGGGCCGGGCCCAGGCTTCGCCCAGCTGCATGATGGCGGCGGACAGGCTCTGCCCGGTGCGGTCGGCACGATCGTGGGTGATGAGATAGGTGCGCATGGGTCGTCTCTATCAGCAAGGCTGCGGGGATGGCATTGGGTGGCTATCCGTTCGGCCCCAGGGGGTGGAACAGACACAGAACATGCCGCGATTCGCCCGTCCTGTCGAGCCGCAAGTTCTGGCTTCGTTCCGCCCTTCGATCCCCCCTGGCGTGGCCGCCATCAGCGGGCTTGTGCCGCCTGGCCGCATCGGCCAGTGTTGCGCGCCGCTCGCGCGTTTTTGCCCGCCAACGGCCTGCCCGTTTTGCGCACTTGCTGTGAGGTCGCCGCCATGTCCAGCACTGCCCTTGTCCGCGCCGAGCCGGAGGCTGTTGGGCTGTCCTCGGTGCGCCTGCGGCGGGTGGGCGAGGCGCTCCGGCGTGAGGTGGAAGGTGGGCAACTGCCGGGGGCGGTGGTCGGCATTGTGCGCGATGGTAAGCTTGTGCATTTGGAGGCGGTCGGACAGCGCGACCCACACACCCAAGAGCCGCTCAAGACCGATGCGATCTTCTCAATTGCCTCCATGACCAAGGCCATGACGTCGACGGCCGTCATGCAGTTGGTTGAGGAGGGGCGGGTTCTGCTGGCCGATCCGGTGGCAACCTATTTGGCGCCGCTGGCGGCGCTGCGGGTCGCCGATGGCAAGGGCGGAACGCGCGCGCCGAAAACGCTGCCAACCATCCAGGATCTGCTGCGCCATACGTCGGGGCTCACCTATCAGAACCGCGGCAACACCTACGCGCATGCCGCCTACCCCGGTTCGTCGCTGACGGCGGCCGAGAAACTGTCCAAGGCAGAGACCATCGCCGCGCTGGCCGCCTCACCGCTGCTCTTCGATCCAGGAACGGATTGGGAGTACGGCTTTTCCACGGACGTGTTGGGTTTTGTCGTCGAGGCCGTGAGCGGCAAGCGGCTCGGTGCGTTCCTGGCCGAGCGCCTGTGGGGGCCGCTCGGCATGGTGGATACGGGTTTCGTGCTGCCCGCCGACAAACGCAGCCGTTACGCGCATGCCCTTGCCAAGGATCCAATCAGCGGCGCTGCCAATCCAGCGATCCACCACGCCGGCGACAAGCGTCAAATTTGGGACTGTGGCGGTGGCGGGGCGGTTGCAACGGCTGCCGACTATCTGCGCTTTGCCGAGGCGATGCGATTGGGCGGCAGGCTGGGCTCGGCACACATCCTCGGGCGCGGAACCGTGGCGCTGATGACGTGCGACCACCTGCCCAACCCGCTGCACAACCGGATCGCCGACAGCATGGACCCCGCGGCGATGGGCTACGGCTTCGGCCTGGGCTTTGCCGTGCGGCGGCAGCACGGCATCGCCGCCATGGCCGGCAGCGCCGGTGATTTTTACTGGTCGGGCGTCTACGGGACCTATTTCTGGGTTGATCCGAAGGAGGCGTTGACGGTGGTGTTTATGGCCGCCGCGCCGGGTCTCATTCGCCTGCGCTATCGCCAAATGCTGCGCAATTTGGTGTATCAAGCTTTGACCTGACCCGCCGCCGTCACCTCGCTGCAGCCGTTCCGCTCCCCTG
This sequence comes from uncultured Alphaproteobacteria bacterium, assembly GCA_963820375.1. Taxonomy (GTDB): domain Bacteria; phylum Pseudomonadota; class Alphaproteobacteria; order Rhizobiales; family Hyphomicrobiaceae; genus AWTP1-13. Next base: position 90,051 of record CAWFZX010000020.1, read on the forward strand.
CCGCTGTGCGAGCCGCGCGACCAGCGCCAATCGCCACCGCTGGGGGCCTTGAGGTTGCCAGCGAGACGATAGGCGCCGCCCGCCGTGGCCGCCCGTCCGCGCATGACACGGCGCGGCGCATCGGCTATTGGCTTAGCCCCCATGCTGCACATCAACGACCTCAGCTATCGTATCGAGGGGCGCCTCCTGTTCGACCAAGCCACGGCGGGTATCCCGTCGGGCCACAAGGTCGGTTTGGTCGGCCGCAACGGTTCGGGTAAGACCACCTTGCTGCGGCTGATCGCCGGGGATCTGTCGCCCGACGACGGCAGGGTCAACGTGCCGCGCGCGACACGCATCGGATCGGTCGCGCAGGAAGCGCCCGGCGGGCCGGAGAGCCTGATCGATTTCGTGCTGGCCGCCGACCGGGAACGCACGCGTCTGCTGGCCGAGGCCGAAACGGCGCACGATCCTGGTCGCATCGCCGATATTCATGAGCGGCTGAGCGACATTGACGCGCATGCGGCGCCGGCGCGCGCGGCGCGCATTCTCGCTGGGCTCGGTTTCGACGAAGCGGCGCAACAGCGGCCTTGCTCGGAATTCTCCGGCGGCTGGCGTATGCGCGTGGCACTGGCCGCCATGCTGTTCACCGAACCCGAGCTGCTGCTGCTCGACGAGCCGACCAACTACCTCGACCTCGAGGGTACCGTCTGGCTCGAGGAGTATCTGCGCGACTATCCCCATACCGTGCTGATCGTCAGCCATGACCGCGAGCTGTTGAACCGATCGGTCACGTCGATCCTGCACCTGCAGCAGGGCAAGCTGACGCTTTATACGGGCGGTTACGATACCTTCGAGCAAACGCGGCGCGAGCAGCAGCGGCTCGATCTCAAGCTCAAGAAGAAACAGGACGACGAGCGCCGCCACATCGAGGCGTTCATCATTCGCTTCAAAGCCAAGGCCTCGAAGGCGACGCAGGCACAAAGTCGCGTCAAGGCCCTGGCGCGCATGCAGCCGATCGCCGAGCTGATCGAGGAGCGCGTGATACCATTTGTATTTCCCAACCCGGCAAAGGCCTTGGCAAGTCCGCTCATCAGGCTCGAAGGCGCCGCTGCGGGATACGAGCCGGGGCGCCCCGTGCTCCAGGGTTTGAACCTGCGCCTCGATGCCGATGATCGGGTCGGACTGTTGGGTGCCAACGGCAACGGCAAGAGTACGTTCGCCAAGCTGCTTGCCGGACGTCTGCCGCCGATGGCGGGTCGACGCTACGGCTCCGACAAGATTACGGTCGCCTACTTTGCCCAGCACCAGATGGAGGATTTGCCTCCGCGCCAGACGCCCTACGAGCACATGCGCGACCTCATGCCGGATGCGACTGAAGCGCAGAAGCGGGCGAAGTTGGGTGCATTGGGCTTCGGTATCGACAAGGCGGACACGCGTGCGCAAAATCTGTCGGGCGGCGAAAAGGCGCGGCTGCTGCTTGCGCTGGCGACGTTTCATCGACCGCATCTATTGATCCTGGACGAGCCGACCAATCACCTTGACGTCGATGCACGCGAGGCCCTGGTGCGTGCCCTCAACGACTATGAGGGAGCTGTGATCCTGATCAGCCACGACCGGCATCTGATGGATGCCTGCGCTGACCGGCTTTGGATTGTCCGCAATGGCACGGTGCGCACATACGACGGTGATATGGATCGTTACCGCGCGGAGTGCCTGGCGGAGCGGCGAGCTGTCGACGGGCCGAGGCGCAAACCTGGCAACGACGTGCGCAGCCGGCCCTCGGCACAGGCGGCACGCCGGCAGGCGGCAGAGCAGCGCGCCGCGCTGGCCCCGCTCAAGCAAGAGGTTGCCAAGGCCGAGGCCAAGATCGAAGAGCTCAGCCGGCAGATCGCCGGCATCGAAATGGCGCTGGCTGATAGCGCCATCTATGCGCGCGAGCCGACCCAGGCCCAGGCGCTGGCCCGTCAGCGTGGCGCGCTGATTGAGGCGCGGGCGCACGCAGAGGCGGCCTGGTTCGCCGCCAGCGAGGCCTACGAGGCTGCCGCGGCCGAGGTCAAGGAAGGCGTGGCTTAGTGCGCCCCTTGCCAAGGGGGCGTTGCGCCGCCCAGGCAAGCCATGCTGCCGCAGCGCCGGCGCCACTCATCACGGCTATTGCCGTTACCGGGTCGAAGCATCACTCTTGGCACCGACATGAGGCGCCACACCCCGGGGGATGCGATGAAGGTCTCGCTGTTCTATCTGCCGTCGCTCGGCAGCAAGGCCGATATCGAGGCGGGCATGGCGGGGACCCGCGCCGACCTCTATCAGCAGATGCTGGCCGAGGTGTCCGAGCAATGCCGCCTCGCCGACGCGCTTGGCTACGACTCGGTTAGCTTCACCGAGCATCACTTCCACATTGAGGGTTTCGAGGTTTCCAACAATCCCGTCCTGCTCGACCTGTACATCGCCATGCAGACCAAGCGCATCCGGGTGGGCCAACTCGGCATTGTGCTGCCGGCCGCCAATCCCATCCGCGTCGCCGAAGACATCGCCATGCTCGACCACATGACCGGTGGACGCGCCTGCGCCGGCTTCGCGCGCGGCTATCAGCGCCGTTGGGTCGACATCATGGCGCAGCAGATGCATGGGATCCACGGCGCCCTGCCGCACCAGCACGATGAGATCGATGCCGCCAATCGCGCGGCCTTCGAGGAAAGCTTTCAAATCATCAAGAAGTGCTGGACCGAGGAGATGCTGTCCTTCCAGGGCAAATTCTGGAAGATTCCGCCTGGCGAGACGCCGTGGCCGCTCGAGACCACCGCCAAGTGGGGCAAGGGGGTGGAGAACGGCATTCTCAAGGCGGTCGGTGTGGTGCCCAAGCCGTTGCAAAAGCCGCATCCGCCGATCTTCCAGCCATTCGCCTCGTCGGAAAATTCCATCCGTTGGTGTGCCCAGAACGGTGTGACCGCCATCCTGCCGCCGATGCACGAGAGCCATGAGGCGCATCTGTTCGAGGTCTATGCCTCTCAATCGGGCCGGGCGCTCGGCGATGGTATGGGCATGCTGCGTGACATTATCATCGCCGATACCGATGCTGAGGCGCGCCAGCTGTGGATCGATTCGGCGACATTTGCCGGCAACGCTTGGTTCGTGCCGTTCGGGTTCCGTCGCGGTATGCTTGACCCGCAAACCGGTGAGGCGCCGACCCCCGAGGTCGCCATCGCCAAGGGCTACGCGCTCGTTGGCACCCTCGGCACCGTGACGCGCAGCCTGGAAGCACTGCGGCGCAAGTTGCCGGTCAATTGGATCTTCGGCTGGACCCACAACACCTTGGTGCCGCACGCCAAGCTGATGCGCTCAATCGAGTTGTTTCATACCCAGGTGCTACCGCGCGTGGCCTAGCCGACTGGAGCGGGTCGTTGGCCATTGCCAGTTTCGGCTTTTGGCTTGCGCACGCTCGAGGAGGGGTCTTTGCTGCAGCGGCGCTCGCAGCGGCATTTTTCCGCTCGAACTAAAACTGAGCGCACAGGAGGACCGATATGACCGCGACACGATCACGCCGCGAGGCGCTCAAGCTGATCGGCGCCGGGGCCCTGCTCGCGAGCGCGCCCGGCAGGCTCTGGCCGCGCGCGGCGATCGCGCAGACGAGCGGTGCAGAGACGGTGCCGTTCATTTTCATGGACGGGCACGTGCATATCACCAACCGCATCTACTGGGAGAAGATCGATGCTTGGCAGCCGACCGAGCGCGGCTGGAATTACGCTGCAGCGCGCGCCGCCGGTATCAATTGCATCATCGAGAACATCGGCACCTACGGCTATTGGAACTACAACTATTCGCCCAAGCAGACGCTGCGCTTGATCGAGACCTTCCATCGCTTCGCCGAAACTCACGTCGATAAGATGGGCATCGCCGGCTCGGTGCCCGAGGCACGTGCCATCGTCGCCAGTGGGCGCATGGCGGTTTTTCTCGGCATCGAATCCGGCTTCGATCACGAGGGGGATGCGGACGTCATGGCGGCCTTCTACCGGCTTGGCCTGCGCACCATCCAGTTTGCCACCCAAAGCGGCTTTAACGCCTTCGCCGACAGTGCGCTCGCCGGCACGCAGGGTGGCCAGAAGCCCGATCACTACAACGGCATCAATGCGCGGGGACGCGAGTTGGTGCGGCGGATGAACGAACTTGGCATTCTGATCGACATCACGCATGGCACGGAGGCGGTGCACCTGCAGCTGATCGAGGCCAGCCGAGCGCCAGTGGTCGCCAGTCACGACGGCATCCGCGCCGTCAGCGGGGTCGGCCTGTCCGACACCGTGCTCAAGGCGCTGGCGGCCAAGGGCGGACTGGTTGGCATCCACGGCGGCGCCGCCGTGGTCGGCAAACGCTACCGCAAGTGGATGGCGGAAAACCCGCAGGGCGCGGCCAACGCGGCACGGGCGGTGACCGCCATGGTGGGTTTTGCACCGTCGGCGCCGCGCCCGCCCGGAGATCGTGGCGACTACATCGCCCATATGGACCAGGAATTCGCGCAGCGGTGGAAGGAGCTCAATGCCTGGCAGGAGGATGCCAGCGCTGCGGCCGTGTTGCCGACGCCGGATGAATGGGCCGAGCAGGTGGATTACGTCATCAAGTTGGTGGGCGCCGAGCACGTCGGGCTCGGCCTCGATCTGGTGGCCGGACGCAGTGCGGTACCGTTGACGCCGGCCGGCTATCCCGATCTGCTGGCCGCGCTGCGAAGGATCACCAGTGAGGCAAACGTGCGCAAGATCGCCGGCGAAAACTGGTTGCGCGTGCTGGCCGCGGCGAAGGCCGTCTGAGCCGCCTCCCGGCACAGCGGAGGCGGCAGCTCGCCAGGTCGTCTCGTGATCGGCTTGGCCGACGCGTTCCGGCGTGAGCGCTCTCTCGCCGTAGCCAGCGCTCAGCCACGCCGTGGCGCTGGTGCGTCCGGCGCACTCGGCGCCTTGGGGGCGGGCGGCTCCTGCAAATCGACGCGGGCGTGGTCATGCGCCGCATCGGTCGAGAGAGGCTCACCGCCCAGATAGGCCTTGGCGCCGTGCAACAGGGACTTGAGGCCGTGGCTGCCACTGTCGTCCCAGTACTCGCCCTCGGTTGGCGTAATGGCAAGAATGCACAGGCTAGGATCATCGACACCGGCCGGGTACCAGAGCCGCCAGCTCTCCGACCACAGCCGCTCGATGAGAGCCCGATCGCGGGTCACCCTTGCCGTGCCGGACACGCACACGCATTGCGAACCGCCTTGAAAGGTGACGAGCACGCGCGGATCGGCTGCAATCTCGGCGACCTTGGGCGAACGGCTGCTGGTCGCAAACAAGATTTCGCCATCTTCTGGCACGTCGGCGACGGCAAGCGGGCGTGCATGCATGGCCTGTTGCCGCGCACGCGTAACCAGCATGGCGGTCTTGAAGCCTTTGATCAGCTGGTAGAGGTTCTGCTGCGGCGTTGCGTTCACGCGAGCCAATCCCGTTGATCAAGAAACGGTGATCTCGTCATTGGCGCCGCTGGCGGCCAGGCGAGGTGCACGCTCAATCGATGGAGGCCAGGAAGATGGCTGCACCGACGAACAGCACGTGGGCGACAACAAACAGCAATGAGGGGGGAAGAAATCGCGTGAGCCCAGCAACGCCGCTCGAAACATTGGAGTCCATCTGCATCTAGCTCCCTTCGGGGTGATCGACCCATAAAACTCGACGAAGGGCATGGCGGTTCCTGTGGCCTGTTGTTTGTTTTGTTTGTTCGCTGCCGCGCTGCCGGCGGTTCAGGTCTCCAGTAGTAGGCGCAAGTTTGCGGAAGCGCGCAGCACGTCCAGGGTCGGCTGGCCCTTCCTGCTGCCGATCACGAAATCAACGGTTGCCCCACCGAGCGCCAGATTGCGGATGGTCACGCTGCCCGCCGAGGCGGGTACGACAGGATTGATGAGCCGCACCACGCGTTCGGTCGGGTCGAAGGTCAAGCCAAGCAGCGATGCCAGCAGCGAAAGCGGCGCACCCGCGGCCCAGGCCTGGGGCGAGCAGGCGGCCGGATACAGCGTGGGCCCTCGGCCCGGCCGCCGGGGAAAGCCGCAATACAGTTCCGGAATGCGACGATCGTACATGTGCGCGGCGGCGCGGACGATGGCATCGAAGATGGTCTCGATCCTCGCACCGTGGCCGTACCGGGCCAACCCTTGCGCGATCAGGGCGTTGTCGTGTGGCCAGATCGATCCATTGTGATAGGACATCGGGTTGTAGCGTGCTTCGCCGTGCGCGACGGTGCGGATACCCCAGCCCGAATAGTATGGAAACCGCAGCAGTCTTGCGGCAATTTCCGCAGCGCGCTGCGGCCTGGCGATGCCGGTAAACAGGGCATGCCCCGCATTGCTGGTTCGCACCTCGCAGGCGGCCTTTGCACCGTCGAGCGCCAGCGCATAACTGCCGATACGTTCGCACCAGAAGCTGCGGTCGAACCGCTGGCGCAGGCTCTCGGCCTGGCGATCAAGTTCGGCGGCGCGCGCCGATTTGCCGAGCCTTCGCGCACAGGCGGCCGCCCCTCTCTTGGCGGCATAGACATAGCCCTGGACCTCCACCAGAGCGATCGGACCGCGCGCCAAGGCCCCGTCGGCGTGGAAGACCGCGTCGTGCAAATCTTTCCAGCCCTGATTGGCAAGACCGGTCGTCATGCCGCGCGCATATTCGATGAAACCATCGCCGTCCACGTCGGCGGGGCCGTCGATCCAGGCGAGCGCACGCTCGAGCGCAGGCCAAAGCTGCTGGATGAGCGCTGTGTCGCCGGTGCGCTGCAGATAGGCACCTGCGAGCATGACAAAGAGGGGGGTGGCATCAACGCTGCCGTAGTATTTGCCGAAAGGAACCTCGCCCAGTGCCGCCATTTCCCCGCCGCGCATCTCATGCACGATCTTGCCAGGGGCGGCATCGGCCCTGATGTCGACCTCGGTCGCCTGCAGAAAGGCGAGACGGCGCAGCACCCCCGCAGCAATGCTGGGGTCGAGCCACAGCATCTGCATGGCGCAGATGATGCCGTCGCGGCCAAACGTCGTCGAATACCAGGGGATGCCGGCGTAGGGGTAGTGCCCCTGCGGGGTGGCCGTCATCAGCATGTGCAGGTCCGCCCTGGAGCGCTGCAGGACCTCGTTGATGAGATTGTTGCTGGTCTCCACGCTTGCCGAGCCGTTGCTGGCAGCTCTGAGCTCCCGGTTGAGCCGTAGCAGACCGGTGAAGAAGGAGAGCGTGGATTTGGGCAACTGCTCTCTGCCGGCCGCTGTCAGGAAGATGGCGCGTTTGGCGCCGCTCGCAAGCGTCAGGGCATAGCTGGCGATGCCGCTCTGCAGCAGGCTCGGTTGCGGCTCGAAACTCAGGCTGGTCCTGCGAATGAGACCGTCGAGACCGCGATAGGAGAGCAAAACGCTGCTCTCTCCGGTCAGCTCAGCCCAGCTCTCGCCGCGTCGCTCCCGGCGGATCCCCCTGACCTCGAAAATATCGGCAAAATCGCTGGCAAAGGCGAGCGACAGCGTGACGTTGACGTCGTCGGGGCCGTGATTGGTAAGGCACACCCGCTCCCGCAGCGAACCCCGGTAAAGATAGATCGCCCGGGCGATGTGGACGGTATCCTTGGGGAGCCGCAGCTGCCCCTCCCGATAGATGTCGGGATTGGTGAGATCGACGGAAAAACTGAGATTGTCGGCTTTGATTTCGGAATGCAGCAGGAGAGGTTGGGCGCCTTCGATCAAGAGCTCGAGGTGCGAAAGATAGCGTGTGTCGCGGTCAAATAAGCCGTCGGGCCCGCCGGCACTGGCGCCGATGTCGCCGAAGCTGTCGAACACGGCAAAGGTGTCGTCGTGTTTGAGGGTACGGCGCGGGCGCGACGGCGAATTGGTGGCAGGGATGTAGAATGGCGCCTCGGCAGGGGCGATCGCTGTCGTGCTGTGCCGGCTGGATTGCGAAGCGACCACTTCTGCGTGCCTGCCCTAATTTTCTGTGCCGCGACTTAATGCACGGCTGCCGCGGGCTCTACCACGCCGGGCGCCTCGGCCGGTTCCCAACCGGATCGCTGCCGGCTGTCATTGTCAATAAGCGCCTGATACACCCTAACATAGTCGTTGGCCATACGCCGGGCCGTGAACCTTTCCTCGAAGCGTCGCCGCACGCGGCCGCGATCGAGGGCCATGACGGCGCCAATCTTGCAGATGCCCTCTTCGATACTGCCCACGATGTGTCCCGTCACCCCCTCGTCGATGATTTCACGCACGGCGCCGGCCTGAAATGCCAACACCGGCGTTCCGCAGGCCATGGCCTCGATCATCACCAGGCCGAACGGCTCCGGCCAGTTGATGGGAAACAGCAGCGCGCGAGCATCGCCCAGGAAACGCGACTTTTTTCGGTCATCGATTTCGCCAATGTATTCGACGCCGGAAAGCTGCAGCAGTGGTTCGATCTCTTGACGGAAGTATTCCTCGTCGACGCGATCGATCTTGGCGGCGATCTTGATCGGTACGCCAACAGCGCGAGCAATGGCAATGGCGCGGTCGAGCCTTTTTTCCGGTGAGATGCGACCCAGAAATGCCAGATAGCCGCCGCGCGGCACCAGCGACGGCGCCAGCAGGTCGCGCGGCAAGCCATGATAGACGGTGGCGGCGAATGGCGCACCGCTCAATGGCTGGCGCTGCGCCTCCGAGATGGAGACGAGTTTCATGCTGGGAAAGCCGGCATACAGGTTTTGCAGATCCGGCAGATCTTGCCGGCCATGAATGGTGGTGACGGTGCGCGCGGCGATTTCCTCAAACAGCGGAAAATGGAATTGGTCGATATGGAAATGCAGAATGTCAAATTCGGGGGCAGCGCGACGCACCTTCGACAGCATCATCATGTAGTAGGGGATGGGATCACGTACCGCCGGGTTGAGACGCAGGGCCTGCGGGCAGCTGGCAATCAGCTTGGCGCGCGTGATCGAATCGCCGCTGGCAAACAGCGTCACATCGTGGCCTTGGGCCACGAGTTCCTCGGTTAGATAGGAGACGATCCGCTCGGTTCCGCCGTAGAGGCGGGGGGGCACACTCTCCATCGGCGGCGCAACCTGGGCGATTTTCATGGGACACGCAATGTTAGGGAAACCAAGCCCGTTTTAAACGTGTCAAATGAACTGAAGTTCCCGTTGCAGGGCACGGTTGCGCCGCAAGCTTTTGTGATTGGGGCGGGCGGGCGGGGGCACCTGCGCGCCGGGGGGCCGGCCTGCTAGGAGGTGGCGGCCCGGCACTGCTCATCGGCGGGCAACGGGTCGCAGGCCTTATCCAAGACGCACTGCTCGAGGGCCTTGGTCAGCTCGGGCCGCCAGGTGCCGTCGATCTCACCGCTATAAAGCTTTTGCTCGGTGAGCCCGCACTGATACAATCGGATCATGCGCGCGCCGCCGTACCACATGGCCCGGTCGTAGTCGCGCAGCGCCGCCTTGGCATCGCCGAGCGCCTGCTTGATGTGCGCCCGGGTGTCCAAGGAATGTGCGCTGGTCGGACTGAGTTCGAGTGATCGTTCGACGTCGGGCAGCCCTGCGGAGGCCTTGCCCCAACGGTACAGCGCCCAGGCGCGATTGTTCAGCGCCACCGCGAAGTCGGGCTTCATGGAGATCGCCACATCATAATCGCGGATCGCCGGCTCGTAGCGACCTTTGAGGGAATAGGCGAGCGCGCGCATGGCGTAGGCATAGCTCAAGTCCGCCGCGCTCTGGTCGCCCTGCTCGATGAGGGCCGTGCAGCCTTCGATGCGCCGCTCCAGATCTTCACTGAAACAATCGGTGGCGCTGTCTGCGCGCGCGCTCGTGGCGAGCCCGGTCGCCAAGAGCAGCGCAGCGATCAAACTTAAAATCCGCTTCACCCGTCCCGTTCCCGCGTTTGCCGCAATCGACCCGAAGCCCGACCTGTGCGCCGCCCCGCCGCACGGCGTCCGACCTGCCGCGGTGGCTTGATAGGACACCGTCGGGTCTCCAATAAGGCAGGATCGGCTGGGAGGGAAGGCTGGCCGCCGGCCTGCGGCGTTAGCTACCTGAAATGCTTGGACAACTTGAGGCCCTGGCCCTGGTAGTTGGACTTCAGCCCGGCGCCGTACAGGACCTCGGGAACCTCGGTGACGCGCTCGTAGATCAGGCGGCCGACGATCTGTCCGTCTTCCAGAATGAACGGCACCTTGTGGCTCCTCACTTCCAGCACCGCCTTGGCCCCCGCACCTCCGGCCGCGGCGTGCCCAAAGCCGGGATCGAAGAAGCCCGCATAGTGGACCCGGAACTCGCCGACCAGCGGATTGAAGGGCACCATCTCGGCAGCGTGTGTGGGCGGCACGTGGACGGCCTCCTTGGAAGCCAGGATATAGAACTGGTCAGGATCAAGGATCAGACGGCCGCCGTCGTCGGCGCGGATCTGTTCCCAGAAGTCGGCGACACGGCAGGCGCCCGGCACATCCACATCGACGAGGCCCGTGTGCCGTTTGGCACGCCAGCCGATCAGTCCTTGGCGATCGCCGGTGAGGTCGACCGACAGCGCGATGCCGGAGGCGATGTCGGCATGCTCTGCCGAGACCAGTTTTTCGCGCCGATTGAGTTCCACCAGGGCAAGATCGCTGGTCGCGGCGGCCCCGATGCGGAAACGCATTTGGCTCAGCCGCGAGCCTTTGCGCACGACGACCGGAAATGTCTGCGGACAAATCTCGGCGTAAAGCGGCCCGCGATAGCCGGCCGGGATCTGATCGAAGGCAGCAACGCCGTCAGCGATTACGCGGGTGAAGACGTCGAGCCGACCGGTGGAGCTCTTAGGATTGGTGGCCGCCGCCAGCGCGGCTGGTAGCGCCATGCTTTCCAGCAGGGGCGCTATATAGACGCAGCCCGTTTCGAGCACCGCGCCAGCGCCCAGGTCGATGCTATGGAGCTTCAGGTGCGCAAGTTTGTCAGCCACCTTGGTGGTGGGGCCAGGGAGGAAGCTTGCGCGCACGCGATAGGCTTGCGCGCCAAGGCGCAAGTCGAGACTGGCGGGCTGCAGCTGGTTGGCCGCTAACGGCTCCGCCAGGCGAACGTGGCCGTCCTCGATGAGCCCACGGATTGCCTGCACGGGCAAAATGCCGGTCCCGCTCGGGGCCTGTCGGGGCCGTGTTTTTGCCTGCGCTTTGACCATCGACACCCTCGCTGCCGCGTCCGTCTAGACGATAGAACCATTGACGCCAAGCACTCGGTCGCGGTAATCCCCGATCTCACAGACGTGGTCATTTGGCCGGCCGGCTTGCAGCCACGTAAAAAAAGTCGCTAAAAGGCCGTGCGCGACCCGACCGACGAGACTTGAGCGCCCGGCAACCACGCGGCGCCGATTCGAGCCGGTTTTTTTGTTGCCTGGCGCCGTCGCTGGGCAAGGGAGAGCGCGATGCCGACAACCTCTGCACCTATCGCCAGTCTGGACGGATTGAGCCCTGAAACCCTGCTCATCCATGGCGGCACGCTGCGCTCGGGCTTCGGCGAGCTGTCCGAGGCGATGTTTATCACCCAGAGCTACGTCTATGAGTCGGCCGAGCAGGCCGAGGAGCGCTTCAAGAGCGAGGCTGGCTTCATCTATAGCCGTTACGCCAATCCGACCGTGGCCATGTTCGAAGAGCGCCTGCGGCTGCTCGAGGGCGCGGAGGCCGCTCGCGCCACGGCGACGGGCATGGCGGCGGTGACCGCCGCGCTTTTATGTTTCCTCAAGGCCGGCGATCACTTGGTGGCGGCGCGTGCCCTGTTCGGCTCCTGTCGCTACGTGGTGGAAGAGCTTTGCCCGCGCTTCGGCATCGCCTCGACGCTGGTCGATGGCCGCGACCTGCAAGCCTGGGCCGGGGCAATGCGACCCAACACCAAAGCCGTCTTCTTCGAGACGCCCGCCAATCCGACGCTCGATCTGGTGGACATCGCCGCGGTTTCCGAGCTTGCCCACCGAGCCGGCGCGCGGGTGGTCGTCGACAATGTGTTTGCCACACCGATCCTGCAAAAGCCGCTGCAACTGGGGGCCGATATCGTTGTCTATTCCGCGACCAAGCACATCGATGGCCAGGGCCGCTGTCTCGGCGGCATCGTGCTGGGCTCGGCAGCCTACGTGAAGGAGCATCTGCACAACTTCCTGAAACATACCGGCCCGTCGCTCAGCCCGTTCAATGCCTGGGTGCTGTTGAAGGGGCTGGAGACGTTGCCCTTGCGGGTGCGTGCCCAATGCGCCTCGGCGGCCAAGATCGCCGATCACTTGGCCGGCCAGCCGGGGGTTCGACGCACCCTGTTTTGCGGCCGGCCCGATCATCCGCAGGCGGCGCTCGCGAAAGAGCAGATGTCGGGCTTTGGACAGGTCGTGACCTTCGACATCGAGGGCGGCAAGGCGGCCGCCTTCCGCTTTCTCAATGCCCTGCGGCTGGTCAAGATTTCCAACAACTTGGGAGACGCCAAGAGCATCATCACCCATCCCGCTACCACCACGCACCAGCGCCTGAAGCCGCAGGCGCGGGCCGAACTTGGTATTGCCGAGGGGACGCTGCGGCTGTCGGTCGGGCTGGAAGCCACCGCCGACCTCACGGCGGACATTGACCGGGGGCTGGCGGCCTCTAGAATCGGCTGAGCGCCCGCATTCGCTAGCAAGGGCAAGCCTTGCCATGTACGAAGCTGTCACGCGCGGCATCCGTATCCGGGTGACGCCGCAATTCCTGGAGGAAGAATCGGCGCCGGCCGAAGGCCGCTACCTGTGGTCCTACACCATCGATATCCGCAATGAGGGGCGCGATACCGTGCAGCTGCGCTCTCGGCATTGGCGCATCACGGATGCGACAGGACGCACGCAAGAGGTCGAGGGACCCGGTGTCGTCGGTCAGACCCCCGTGCTGACGCCGGGCGCATCGTTTCGCTACACATCGGGCTGTCCGTTGCCGACACCGTCGGGCATTATGGTGGGCACCTACCAGATGACGAGCGCGGCGGGCGAACGCTTCAACGTGAGCATTCCTGCCTTCTCGCTCGACAGCCCGCACGCCAAGCGCAGCTTGAATTGAAGGTTCCGCATGACTTTAGCCGCCGCCAAAGAGCTGTTGGCACGCCTCGTCGCCTTCGACACGGTGAGCGCCAATAGCAACATCCCGCTGATCCGTTTTGTCGAGGACTATCTTGCCCAACACGACATCGCCAGTCAGCGGGTGCCCACGCCCGACGGGGAGAAGGCGAGCCTATTTGCGAGCATCGGTGCGACCGACGTCCCCGGCCTGGCGCTTTCCGGGCACACCGATGTCGTGCCGGTCGCTGGCCAGAGCTGGGATAGCGATCCCTTCACGCTGACGGAGCGCGACGGCAAGCTTTACGGTCGTGGCAGCTGCGATATGAAAGGTTATCTCGCCTGCGCGCTTGCCATGGTGCCGCAGTTCAAGGCTCGCCGGCTCAAGATGCCGATCCATCTGGCCCTTTCCTACGACGAGGAAGTGGGATGCACCGGTGTGCGGCCGATGATTGCCGAATTCGGCAAGCGGCTGCCGTTGCCGCGCCTGGTGTTCGTCGGCGAGCCGACGGAGATGGGCGTGGTCGACGCCCACAAAGGCCCGGTGCGCTGGCGCGTCGAGTTGACGGGCCGAGCGGCGCACTCGAGCATGCCGCACTACGGCGTCAACGCCGTCGCCTATGCCGGTCGGATGATGGGCGAACTGTTGCGCATGGAAGAGGAGCTCAAAGCCGGCGCGCAGGATGAGCGCTTCGACCCGCCCTGGACCACGCTGCAGATCACCCAGATCGAAGGTGGCACTGCCTCCAACGTGGTGCCGGTGCCGTGCTGGTTCGGCTGGGAGGTCCGCGGTTTGCCGGGCTTCGAGCCGATGCTGTTGGATCGGCGGCTCAAGACCTTTGCCGCCGAACATTGCCTGCCCGGCATGCGTGGCATCGCCCCCGAGGCCGACATCCGCATTACCGCCACCAACCGGGTCGCGGCCTATGCCGCCGATGCGCGCTCGGGGATCGTTCCGCTCACCTTGACGCTTGCCGGGCGCAACAAGACCCACGCCGTTTCCTACTGCACGGAGGCGGGCCTGTTTCAAGACGGCGGCGCCCCGGCCATCGTCTGCGGACCAGGCAACATCGCCCAGGCGCATACGGCCAACGAATTCGTCACCGTTGCCGAATTGGAAAAATGCCTGGTCTTTCTGGGGCGTCTTGCCGACTGGGCCGAGGCGTGACGGGCGGGCGCGAGGGGTGGTCCGACCCCGCGGTCCCCCTGGGGGAGGTGATGGTGCTGTTAACCTTCTGTTAACACTTTGATTCCATTGACTGAATTTGGGCAAAGTGTGGAACGAGAGCGGATCTGGCGCGTTTCCTCGCCAGCAAAAGAGGGACACGCTGCCATGCAACCCCATTCCCAGACCCCGCGCCTGATTGGCAAAGTGCTGCGCCAGCACTTGCCGCTCAGTCCGCAGCTACCGCCCGAGCTGCAGGCCCTGTTGTTGCGGCTCGCGCTGTTGGAAACCGAGCGCAGCCACTACGGGGGCAGCAACCAGCGCACAGCCGCCTGAAAGCTGGCAAAAAAAGGCCCGCCCGCGCGCGCTCGAGGCTTGCCTTGCAGCCTCTTTATCGTCTTCGACAACCATGCCGCCGGGTCGCGCACGACAGGGCAGGGCCTGGATCGTAAAAGCCGCGGCAATGGCCACGACATCGGTGGCGGGCAAACGCGCCGGCGCGGGGCGTTGCCTGGCGGCACGGGAGGCGATGGCGTTCATAGGTTTCCGTTCCGCGGCAGCCGGCAGCGTGCTGTTTTCGCCGCCGCGAAGTCGCGACCGCGCAACGCTAGCCTCGGCCAGGTCCGGGACGCTGCCGCTGCGTAAAAAAGCGCAGAGCGGTGGCGCCGGCAGGCCAACGTGGCGTGCGGTCAAACCCGATCCACACCGCCCCGGCGCCCAACGAGCCCCGCTTTTACAGACACCCGCCGATGTACCGTGCCGAGGCTCCCCCGCTCCTGCCGCCGGGCGCCAGGGGCTTTGCCCCGTTTGTGCAGCAGCCGTATGTGCTGTTCTCCGGGGGCATTTGGTACTGGCCCGGCGCGAGGGAATTCAAGATGCCGCAGGTGACGGGCTTTGAACCGGTGATCGATCCAAGCCGGGTCATCAGTTGGTAACTTGCCGCCGCCCGACGGCTTGCCGCCTGAGGCCTTGCCGGGCCGCCAGCTCCGGCTTGTTGGCGGCGCGACGCCCACGCGCCGCTGGCGCACGCGGGCAAGGGGGTGACAGGCAAGATCGGTGAGGCGACAGCCGCCGTGCCGTCAGATTTTGCGTCCGACGTTGCTCCAGTAGGGGTCGCGCAACCGGCGCTTGAAGATCTTGCCCGAATCCTCGCGCGGCAGATCGCGTCCCATCTCGATGTGGCGTGGCACCTTGTAGCCGGCGAGGTGGCGTGTCAGGTGCGCACGCACATCTGCCTCGCTGACGCTGCTGCCGTCGATCGCCTCAACCACCGCCATGAGCTTCTCGCCGAACTCGCTGTCGGGAATACCAAACACGGCACAGTCTTTGACACCCGCCATGCGCATCAGCACCGCCTCGATCTCGGCCGGATAGATGTTGACGCCACCGGAGATCACCATGTCGCGCTTGCGGTCGCACAGGAACAGGTAGCCGTCGGCATCGAGGTAGCCCACGTCACCGGAGGTGATGAAGCCGGCTCGCTCAACGGCCGCACGCTCGGCGGGTTTGTTGTGGTAGGTGAAATCGGGCAGCTCGGCAAAGCGCGTGAAGATCTCACCGACTGCGCCGGCCGGCAGGCTGTTGCCAGCATCGTCGAGGATGCGTAGCTCCGCGCCGGCTATTGCACGCCCAACGGTGCCGGGCTTGGCCAGCGTATCGGCGCTGCTGGCGAAGGTCACCGCACTCGACTCGGTCGAACCATAAAATTCATGGATGACCGGGCCCCACCAGCTGATCATCGCGCACTTGACATCATGCGGGCATGGCGCGGCCGCGTGAATGACGAACTTCAGCGATGAAAGGTCGTAGCGCTGCCTAATCTGGGGGGGCAATTTGAGCAGCCGGATGAACATGGTCGGCACCATGAACAGGGTGTCGATCCGTTCGCGTTCGATCAGCTCGAGCAGGTCGACGGGATCGAAGCGTGGCATCAGCACCATCACCTCGCCGACGCGGCCGGCGCGCATGGCAAAGGCATTCGGTGCCGAGTGATAGAGCGGGCCGGGAATGGCCGAGCGAATCTGCGGCACGATGCCGAAGACATCGCGCCGCAAGCGGTCGGAGGCGGCGATTTGCGCAGCCGTCGGCGCCGGCCGTCTGACCCCCTTGGGTGTGCCCGTCGTCCCCGACGTATAAAACATCGTCAGCGGCGCGGCCTGCATGGCACCGCGATAGGGTGGCTGGTTGCGCATCCAGGGATCGTAGTCGACGACACCCGCCAGCGCGTTGGCGGCCAGCGGCGCGATGGCGTAGGCGGCGGCGACCTCGGGCGGCGTGTCGACGGCGATCACCGTCACCCCGGGCGGCAGCCGTGCGGCGATCGGCGCCAACAAATCGGCATGAGCAAACAGCACCTTGGCGCCGCTGTCGGCCAAGATATAGCCGATCTCCTCCGCCTTGAAGTGCCAGTTGATGGGCACCGCGTAGGCGCCCAACGTCTGCGCCGCAAACGACGCCTCCATGAAGGCAATGTCGTTGCGCATCAAGATGGCGATGCAGTCGCCCGCCTGGATCCCAAGCTCGAGCAAGCCTGCCGCGGCGCGCCGTTGGCGCCGATCCAATTCGGCATGTCCAAGACAGCGCGTGCCACTGACGAGCCCGCTCAACAACACCGTCATGATTGCCCTGTCGCTTGCCGTTTCCTGTTAGCGGCAGCGAGAGTAGCATCGCTAGCCCCGGACGCCAGCGCTGCCCGCTGGTCGACCCGTCACCCCCGTAGCATCGAGCGACGGTCTCAATTAGTGTGCCGGGATAGACCTGATCACGTGGCTGATTTCCAGCGGCTGTCGATTGTATTGGGGAATGACCATGAGAAATGCGCTTGCGCTGGCACGAGCCGGATTGGTCCTGGCCCTGTTTTGGGGTGCTCTGGCGCCGGTGGCGGCGCAAGATCCCACGCCGAAGGAGGCGAGCTTTATTGCGCGCGACTTTAAGTTCCACTCCGGCCAAGTGTTGTCGGAGCTGCGCCTCAACTACACGACCTTGGGCGATCCCTCCGGTGAGCCGGTTTTGATCCTGCACGGCACCACCGGCTCCGGTAGCGGTCTGCTGTCGGCAGCCTTTGGTGGCGAGTTGTTTGGTCCCGGCCAGCCGCTGGACGCGGCCAAATATTTCATCATTCTGCCGGATGCCATCGGCCACGGTAAATCATCCAAGCCATCCGACGGCCTGCGCACGAAATTTCCAAGCTACAACAACGACGACATGGTGGCAGCGCAATACCGGCTGCTCAGTGAAGGGCTGGGCGTGAAGCACCTGCGGCTGGTGTTGGGCAATTCCATGGGCGGTATGCAGACCTGGATCTGGGGCACGCAGTACCCCGAGTTCATGGACGCGCTGGTGCCGATGGCGGCGCAGCCGACGGAGATGTCCAGCCGCAATTGGATGCTACGGCGCATGATCATCGATGCCATCCGCAACGATCCCGACTGGCAGGAGGGAAACTATACCAGCCAGCCGCGCGCCGTGCAGGCCGCTGCGGTCTTCTTTGGCATCGCCACCAGCGGCGGCAGTCTGGCCTTCCAGAAACAGGCGCCGACGCGCGCGCTCGCCGACAAGCTGCTCGATGGGCGCTTGGCGGCGCCGTTCAAGGCCGATGCGAACGACTATCTCTATCAGTGGGAAGCATCGCGCGACTACAACCCGGCGGCCGGTCTGCCGCGCATCAAGGCCGCGCTGCTGGCCATCAATGCAGCCGACGACGAGCGCAATCCGCCCGAGACCGGCATCATGGAGCGCGAACTGAAGCGCGTTCCCAACGCTCGGCTCTATCTGATCCCGGCAAGTGAAGAAACACGCGGACACGCCACCACCGGCATGGCCAAATTCTGGAAGCAGCAGCTGCAAGAGTTCCTGGCATCGGCGCCGCGGCGGACGATGTAGGGCCGACACTGGTCGCCGCCGGCGGCCCTCAGGCGACCTGCGTTCGCTGCAAGAGCTCGATGGAGACGCCCTCGGGTCCGCTCATGAAGGCGATGCGCGTGCCGGGCCGAATGGTCTCCGGCCCGCGCGTGAAGATTGCGCCCTTGGCTTTGAGCTCGGCGCAGGTGGCGTCGATGTCTTTCACCTCTAGTCCGAAGTGATCGAGGCCCTGGTGGGGATGGCTGGGGCCGGGCACGGCCTTCGGATCCTGGCTGACGTCCAGGATGAATATATTGGCACCCCCGAGCTTCAGGTCGATGCGCGGCTTGCCCTGCGGCAGGCTGCGGATCACCTCGGCCCCGAACATGCGCGCGTAGAATTCGGCGGTCGCTTCCGGGTCACGGCTGAACAGGTGGATGTGGTCGAAGATGAACGTGGTCATGGTGTGTGTCGCCCTCGTGAAATTGCAAAGCCACCGTCGGTGCAACACTGTTAGCCTGCCGACGGCGATCGGTCATCCAATCGTTGGCAAGGCCACTGCGCGGCGCCGTTGCCGCCGCCAGCGGGCAATGCGCCCCGACCGCTGTTGACCGCTGTTGCCCGCATTGACGGGGAGCGTTTGCCGATGCAAACAACGATGGCGCGCCCTGCCTCAATCGTGTTCAATGGTCGTGTTGCATGCTGCAGAGCCAAGCCTAACAGTAGGGGTGGTTGATGACCCAAGGCATTCTCGCATTCGGCGCCTACATCCCCTGGCGTCGCCTGCAGCGCCAGGCAATTGCCGATACACACGCTTGGTTCAATCCCGCGCTTAAAGGCCAGGCCAAGGGCGAACGCGCATTCTGCAATTGGGACGAGGACACCGTGACCATGGCGGTGGAAGCCGCCCGCGATGCTCTGCGCGGCCGTGAGCGCTCGGCCGTCGCTGCCCTGCGTTTTGCCTCCACCACATTTCCATTTCTCGATCGCCTGCATTCGGGCATCGTCGCCGACGCGCTCGGCCTTGATGAAGGCATTTCTGCCATCGACGTCACCGCCACCCAGCGGGCGGCGACCTCGGCCCTGATCGAGGCACTGTCAAGCGCCACAGAAACGCTTGTCGTCAGCGCCGAGAAGCGCGACGCCAAGGCGGCCAGTGCGTTCGAGATGTCGAGCGGCGATGGTGCCGCCGCCGTGCTGGTGGGTGCCGGCGAGCCGGTGGCGAAGCTGCTGGGCAAGGCTTCGCGTACCGCCGACTTCGTCGATCACTTCCGCTCGGTTGACAACCCGTTCGACTATCAGTGGGAGGAACGTTGGATCCGCGATGCTGGTTATATGCCGATTGTGCCGCCGGTGATCCAGCGCTGCCTGCAATCGGCTAACACGGCAGCCAAGGAGGTGACGCACTTTTGCATGCCGGCGACGCTGCCACGCGTCAGCAACGCGATCGCCAAGGCGGCCGGCATCGACGACAAGGCGATCTGCGATCCGTTGCATGCCAATCTGGGTGACACCGGCGCGGCGCATCCGCTGATGCTGCTGGTTTCCGTGCTGGAGAAGGCCAAGGCCGGCGAGAAGATCCTGCTGGTCGGTTTTGGGCAGGGCGCGGACGCGCTGCTGCTCGAGGTGATGCCCGCCATCGCCCAGCTGCCGCAGCGGCTGGGCGTGTCCGGTCATCTTGCCCGACGCAAAGGGGAGACGAGCTACGGCCGCTACCTGGCGTTCAACGATCTGATCGAGCTCGAGCGCGGCATGCGTTCGGAGACCGACAAAGGCACGCCGCTCTCCTCCATGTGGCGCAACCGTGAGACCGTGACGCGTTTCACGGGCGGCAAATGTAGCAAGTGCGGCACCTTGCAGTTCCCCAAGGCGGATATTTGCGTCAATCCCAATTGCAATGCCATCGGCACGCAGCAGCCGCATGCCTTCGCTGACCAGGGGGCACGCATCAAATCCTACACCGCCGACCGGCTCACCTACTCGCCCGATCCGCCCGCCTGCTACGGCATGGTCGAGTTCGAAGAGGGTGGCCGGGTGATGATCGACTTCACCGACATCGATGCGGAGGCGTTGCAGGTGGGCCAGCCCATGCGGATGATGTTCCGCATCAAGGACATCGACCCCGCGCGCGGCTTTCGACGCTACTATTGGAAGGCCGCCCCGGTCGCGGCCAAAGCCAAGGAGGCTTGAGGTATGGCAAAGGGCATCAAGGACAAGGTCGTCATCCTGGGCATGGGCTGCTCCAAGTTCGGCGAGCGCTGGGACAAGGAAGCCGATAATCTGATGGTGGAGGCCTACACCGAGGCGATCGCCGACGCCGGCATCGATACCAAGCAGATCGATGCCGCCTGGCTCTCCACGGCCATCGAGGAACAGCACGTCGGCAAATCGGCAACGCCGCTGGCGGTGGCACTGCGGCTGCCCTTTATTCCGGTGACGCGCGTGGAAAACTATTGCGCCAGCGGCACCGAGGCCTTCCGCGGCGCGGTTTATGCCGTGGCTTCCGGTGCCGCCGATGTGGCGCTGGCGCTCGGCGTGGAGAAGCTGAAAGATACCGGTTACGGCGGCCTGCCGCAGCGCGGTCGCGGGCCCTTGAATGACATGGTCAATCCGAATGCATCGGCGCCGGGCAGCTTTGCCCAGCTTGCCGCGGCCTATCGCGCCAAGCACAACGTCGCGCCCAAAGACCTCAAGCAGGCGATGGCGCACATCTCCGTCAAAAGCCATGACAATGGCTCACGAAACCCCAAGGCCCATTTGCGCAACAAGATCACCATAGACACGGTGCTGAATGCGCCCACCGTCGCCGAACCGTTAGGCCTTTATGATTGCTGCGGCGTCAGCGATGGCGCCGCGTGCGCCATCGTCGCCACCCCCGAGGTGGCCAAGAGCCTCGGCAAGAAGGACATGATCTCCATCAAGGCGCTGCAGGTGGCGGTCTCCAACGGTCTGGAGGCACAGCACAACTCCTGGGACGGCAGTTACTTCGCTACCACGCGTGTGGCCGCCAAGCGCGCCTATCAGGAAGCCGGCATCGACAAACCGCGCGAGCAGCTGAGCCTGATCGAGGTGCACGACTGCTTTTCGGTGACCGAGCTCGTCACCATGGAAGATCTGCACATTTCCGCCGAGGGTGGAGCCATCAAGGATGTGCTCGACGGCTTTTATGATGCGGACGGCAAGATTCCCTGCCAGATCGACGGTGGCCTCAAATGCTTCGGCCACCCGATCGGCGCCTCGGGTCTCAGGATGATTTACGAAATGTACCTGCAGATGCAGGGCCGCGCCGGCGAGCGTCAGCGCGCGCAGGAGCCCGTGTTCGGCCTGACCCACAATTTGGGTGGCTTCCCACAGCGCAACGTTGCCGCCATCTCCATCGTCGGCAAGTACGGGGCTTAGCGCTGCGCGGCATGCCGGCCGCTGGGCGGGGCAGGTGTGCCGGGGCGGCCAGGGCAATGCGCCGGGCCATCTCTGGCCCGGATCGGGCACCGCCCATGCCCCGAACGGCTCATCCCGCGCCAACTTGAGGAGGCGTCGACGTGGTCAGCAAGTGCGTTGAAGGCAAAGTCATCGTCGTCACCGGCGCGGGTCGCGGTATCGGCCGCGAGATCGCCATGCTCGCGGCCTCGGAGGGAGGCAGGCTCGTGATCAACGATCTGGGCGGCTCGGCCGAGGGCGATGGCAGCGATCTCGGCGTGGCGCAGCAGGTCGCTGACGAAATCACCAAGGCCGGCGGAGTGGCGGTCGCCAACGGCGATAGCGTGGCCGAACCGCAAGGCGCCGAGCGCATCATCAAGACGGCCATCGACAACTTTGGCCGCATTGACTGCGTGGTGAACAACGCCGGCATCCTGCGTGACCGTATTTTCCATCGTATGAGTGCCGTCGATTGGGATGCGGTGATCAAGGTGCACCTGTACGGTGCCTTCTATATGTCGAAGGCGGCGGCCCCCTACTTCAAGGAGCAGGAGCAGGGCTCCTTCATCCACTTCACCTCCACCTCAGGGCTGGTCGGCAACTTCGGCCAGGCCAATTACGCGGCGGCCAAGCTCGGTATCGTTGGGCTTTCCAAGTCGATTGCGCTCGACATGGCACGCTTCAAGGTGCGCTCAAACTGCGTCTCGCCGTTCGCTTGGTCGCGGCTGATCGGCACCATCCCAGTCGACACGCCCGAGCAGCAAGCGCGCGTGGAGCGGATCCAGAACACCATGACGGCTGCAAAGATCGCCCCCATCTGCGTGTTCCTCGCCAGCGATCTGTCCAAGGACGTTTCCGGCCAGATCTTTGCCGTGCGCAAGGACGAGATCTTCTTGATGAGCCAATCGCGGCCGCTGCGGGTAGCACACAAGGACGGCGGCTGGACGCCGCAGGCGATCGCCGAGACCATGCTGCCCGCCTTCAAAAGCGCCCTCTATCCGCTCGACCGTTCGCAGGACGTGTTCAATTGGGAGCCGTTGTAGCCGCCGGTCCCACCGGCAGTCGGGGCAAAGCAAAGCTAGGACCTCTCGATCATTGCCATCAGCGTCTCGAGGCGATCGGCGTCGGCTCCTTTCTTGTCCCAGCGGATGCGATGGATACGCGGAAAGCGCATGGCGACGCCTGACTTATGGCGCGATGACGTCTGCACGGCGTCGAATGCCACCTCAAACACCAGATCCGGCTCGACCGCACGCACCGGCCCGAAACTCTCGGTCGTATGGCTACGCACCCAGCGGTCGATTTTACTGAGCTCCTCGTCGGTGAAGCCGAAATAGGCCTTGCCGACAGGGACCAGCTCCGCCGCGCCGCTGGCGCTGGTCCGCCAGGCGCCGAAGGTGTAGTCCGAATAGTAGGAGGAACGCTTGCCCGAGCCGCGCTGGGCGTACATCAGCACGCAGTCGAGCGTCAAAGGCGCGCGCTTCCATTTCCACCACAGTCCCTTCGGCCGGCCGGCGAGATAGCCGCTATCCCGGCGCTTGAGCATGATGCCCTCGATGCCGGTGGCACGAGTTTGAGACCACAAGCGCTGCAGTTGCGCTTTGTCGGCGACCTGGATCACCTCCGAGAGGTCGCAGCGCAAGGGACGCGTGGCGGCGTGCCAGGCCTCGAGGCGGGCGCGACGCTGAACCAGCGGCAGGTGGCGCAGATCGTCGCCGTCGATCCTCAGGGCATCGTAGAGTTGCACATGCGCCGGAAACTGTTGCATCTGCTGCTTGATCACGCGCTTGCGGTTCAGTCGCTGTTGCAGATCATTGAAAGGCGCTACCTCGCCGGCGCGAACGACCAAGAGCTCGCCGTCGAGCACGGCGCGGAAGCGCCAGCCGTCCACCAGGTCGGGAAAGCTCGGCGAGATGTCGTCGCCGGTGCGCGAATAAAGACGCACCTCGCCGTCATCGGCGGCGACCTGCACGCGGATACCGTCCCACTTCCATTCCGCAGAGAATTGCTCGAGATCGAGCGCCGCCCAGTCCGCCGCCTCCAGCGCATGCGACAGCATCAGCGGGCGGAACAGCAGGCCATTGTCGACATCGGGCTTGGGGGCGCGGCCTTCGAGCCAGGCAAACAGCGGTTGGTAGGGGGGTGCCAGGCCATGCCAGAGCTGCTCAATGTCGTCGACGCCAAGGCCGGCCATGTCGGCGACGGCCGCTTTGGCCAGGCGCGCAGAGACGCCGACGCGCAGGGCCCCGGTCAGCAATTTCAGGAGCGCCCAGCGTCCCGTCGCATCCAGCAGGTCGAGCCACGCTTCCAGCCGCGGCGCGAGATCGTTGCGGCCGATCAACGCCAATTCGGAGACGATCTCGCCAAGGCTGGGGGGTGTGCCCGCGACGGCTTCGCCAATCCACGCCTCGCCCGCGAAAGAAGCGGCAGCCGGCGTGGTTGGCAAGACTTTGGCCTTGGGCAAGGCCTCGCCTGCAAACCCCGACCTCGGCTCGCCCCAGACCAAGGCAATGGTCTCGGCTGTATCGCCGACATAGTCACGCGACAGGCGGAACAGCTCCGGATCCATGCGGCGCGCCATCATGTCCATCAGCGTGCGCCGTAGTGGAAACGAAAACGGCAGTCCGTCGCTGAGCACCGCCAGCGCCCAGCCGCGATCGGGATCTGCCGTGCTACGGAAATACTCCACCAGCAGCCGCAGCTTGGCGTTGCGGCTTGGACTGTAGGACAGGCGGTCGAGCAGTTCGGCGAAGGCTTTCATTGCCGCGTCACCGCGCGGTGGGGCGAAACGCACCTCGTCACGCCGGGGTCGCCCGGTGACAGGCGCCGGGCAGCGCTGGCGAGCCCCGCGGGCTCGATGCGGGCAAGCACGGTTGCCTCGACCCGATGCTCGCGCGTGGCCCGCTTCATTCGCCCTCGTCCTCCTCGTAGCCGACCAGGGCCAGGGCCCGACCGCGCTTACCCATCAGGCCGATCTGATGCACCAGCGCATCCTCGCGGCCGTGCGTCACCCAGATTTCCTCAGCTTCCGTTTGCGCGATGGTGGCGATGAGAGCGGGCCAGTCGCAATGATCGGAGATGACCAGGGGTAGCTCGACGCCCTTCTGGCGCGCGCGGGCCCGCACGCGCATCCAGCCCGAGGCGAACGCGGTGACGGGATCGGTGAGCCGCCGCGACCAGCGGTCGCTGAGGGCGGAGGGCGGCGAAAACACGATTTCGCCGGGCAGTTTGTTGGCGGCCTCGCCGACGTGTGCCAGCGCTCCAAGATCGATGCCAAGGGACCGATAAAGGTCGCACAGCGCCTGGTTGGCGCCGTGCAGCCAGATGCGACGATCATATCCCGCGGCGCGCAACAGGGCGATCAACCGCTGGGTCTTGCCGAGGCCGTAGGCGCCGACCAGGTGCGTGCGATCGGCGTTGGCGCGTAGCGAGGCCAGGAGCTTGCCAATTTCGCCCGCGTCGGGCTCGTGCCGGAAGACCGGCAGGCCGAAGGTCGCCTCGGTGATGAAAAGATCGCATCGCACCAGGTCGAACGCCGCCGCCGTCGGGTCGGGCTGGCGTTTGTAGTCCCCGGAGACAACGGCGCGAGCCCCCCTATGCTCGATCACCACCTGGGCGCTGCCCAAGATGTGTCCGGCCGGCACCAGCCGCACGCGGGTTGCCCCAAGGCCCAGCGGCTGGCCGTAGCCGAGCGCCTGATAGCTGCCGGCGGCGTTCTCCCCCAGCCGGGCCTTCATGATGGCAATGGTTTCGGGGGTAGCCAGCACGGCCCCGTGGCCGGCCCTGGCGTGGTCGGAGTGGCCGTGGGTAATGATGGCCCGCGCGACCGGCCGTATCGGGTCGATGTAAAACCCGCCCGGGGCGCAACAAAGGCCGGCGGCATCGGCCTTGATCCAGGTGGCGAAGGTCCCATCAGTTGGCATGCTGCGGATATGGGAACACGGTTCAGGATATTCAGCTGGCGGACGCCAGGGGGTCGGCACCAGCCCGCCCCCGCCCCACCTGGGCTGCCCTGCGGCCAGGTCCTAGGTGGCAGGGACCCAGGTCCGAGGTGGCAGGGACGATGAATCGGTGGATAAGCGCAAACGGCGATGGAACCGACTCTGTCGCCGGACGTTGTCTTGCTGTCGTAAAGGGACGCTAAGAACGCGCCTTTGCCGGGCGCTGCCCTGGTATCCCTGAGTAGACTTTGGCTTGGAAGGCAGGGCACCCACCCGCACCGGGTGGCCTGCCTTTCTATTTCCGCCCTACCCGCGGTTCACGGGAAGATTTGCAGGTAGCCGGCCCGCTGCCGGTCGGAGACGCCGCCAAAGTTGGCGTCGTAGTCCTTGACCAGGGTCTGCAGATGGTCGGAGGCCAAGAAACGGCGGAAAACCTCCTCGCTGGCAAATTCATAAAGCGCCATGTACTCAAAGGCGCCCTCGCCAAGGATCTTTTTGTAGCGGCGGCCGCTGACCGCGCCGTTGAACTGCAGCACCTGCGGCACGTGTTCCTCGTTGTACCAACGATTGAAGGCGGCTTCCTTGTCCTTGCTGATGGTGGCTTGGACCATAAAGAGTGCGACGGCCATGACGATGTCCTCCGGGGGTGGTCGGTGGTTGGGTCGGGCCTCGTTATAGCGCACGCTGGCGGGCGATTGCATTGCCCGATCTCGACGCCTCGGCAGCCAGCGGCGGCCGCAACCTCGAAAGGAATTAGCCCACAGCCGGCAACCGGTGCCTTCGCCGCGACTTGCCGTCCGGCACGGGGCGGCAGAGCGCAAGGGGCCACTGCCGCGGTGGGGCGCCGACGTCGCTATCCCGCGATTTTGGAGAAATCGGCCACGTTGAGCGTGGCGGCGCGGATTTGCGAAAGCAGCGCCAGCCGATTGGCGCGCACGGCGGGATCTGGGGTGTTCACCGTCACCTTGTCGAAAAAGGCATCGACCGGTGCGCGCAGCTCGGCCAGCGCCCGCATGGCACCGGCGAAGTTTTCCACGTTAATGGCCGCGCGCGTGTCCTGCTTGACGCTTTCGATGGCGGCGGCGAGCGCCAACTCCTCCTTGGCGCTCAGTTGATCGAGGTCGTAGGCGCCAGCGTAGCTTCTGTTATCCTTTTTTTCCTCGTCGCGAAGAATGTTGATGGCGCGCCGCACCCCGCTCACCAGGTTGCCGCCGTCGTCGGTCTGCAAGAATGCGGCCAGCGCCTCGACGCGCTTGACGATCAGCGCCAGATCATCCTGGCCGCCGAGCAGCACGGCATCGATCAGGTCGTGCCGCGCGTTCTGCTCGCGCAAATGCACCTTGAGCCGGTCGGTGAAGAAGGACAGCAGGTCATTGGCGGCAAGGAATAGCTTGGCGGTCGCGCTTGCCGGCAATCGTGTGGCGAAGTCCTCCCTGTCAGCATGTTCGATGAGCCGGCGAATATCGTCCCTGCTGGCGCTGCCATCCCACGCCGCGGCGAACTCTTCCCACAGTGTCGGAGCCGCCGGGCTGGCGGCGTCCAACGTTCGCAGCAAGCGCAGTCTGTGGCGGGCGATGATTGCCTGTAGCGGCAGCCGCAAATCGTTCTCCAGCACGATCCGGATCACGCCCAGCGCCGCGCGGCGCAACTGATAAGGGTCGCCCGAGCCGGTCGGCTTTTCGCCAATGGCCCAGAAGCCAACCAGCGTATCAAGTTTATCGGCCAGCGCCACGGCGACCGCCACCGCGTCGCCCTCCTCCAGCTTCGGCACCCGGTCGGATGGCCCCTTGGGCTTGTAGTGCAACTCAACGGCACGGGCGATCTCCGGCTTGGTCCCGGCGGCCTCGGCGTAGTAGCGGCCCATGAGGCCCTGCAGCTCTGGAAACTCACCCACCATGCCGGACACCAGGTCGGTCTTGGCGAGCTGCGCCGCGCGGCGCGCATCCTCCGGTACCGCATCCACCGAGCCAGCGATCTGGTAGGCCAGCTCGGCGATGCGCTCGACGCGGTCCTTCTGCGAACCCAGCTTGGCATGAAAGGTAATGCCGCCGAGCGCCGTCGCCATTTCGTCCAGCGGTTTCTTCTTGTCCTGCTCCCAGAAGAACTTGGCATCCGCCAACCGCGCCCGAATCACCTTCTCGTTGCCGGCGATGATCTCCTGACCGCCGTCCTTCGCCAAAAGGTTCGAAACCAGCAAAAATCGGTTGGCAAGCCCGCCCGAGCGCGGCTGCTTGAGGGCGAAGCACTTTTGGTGCTGCTTCATGGACAGCATCAGGCACTCGGCCGGCACGCTGAGAAAGGTCGCGTCGAAGCTACCCATCAGCACCGTCGGCCATTCGGTGAGCCCCGCATTCTCGGCCAGCAGCGTCTCGTCCTCGACCAGGGCGAGCTTGTGCTCCTTCGCCAGCGCGCGCGCCTGTTCGCCGATCAACGCCGCGCGCTCGGCGGCATCGAGGATCACCTTGTGGCTTCTCAGTCCCCTGCGGTAGTCGGCCGCGTCCTTTACCTCGAACGGTTCATTGCCGTGGAAGCGATGCCCGCGCGTCTTTCTGCCGCTCTCGATGTCTTCGATCGCGAACGGCACCACCTTGCCGTCGAGCAGGCAGACGATCGAGTGCAGTGGCCGCACCCAGGTCGTTTTCCCCGCTCCCCAGCGCATGGCCTTTGGCCACGGGAACTTCGCCGCCACAGCCGGCACCAGCTGGGCCAAGATCTCTTTGGCGCTGCGCCCGGGCGTCTCGATCCTGACAGCGTAGAAGTCGCCTTTCTTGTCGTCCTTGACAATCTGGGCTTGCTGGATCGATGCGAGACCTGCCGACTTCACAAAACCGGCAATGGCTTGCTCCGGCGCGTTCACCCGCGGCCCCTTGCGCTCTTCCAAGATATCCGGCGACTTTGTCGGCACCCCTTCGATGAGCAGGGTCAGCCGTCGCGGCGTGGCGAACGCCTGGGCTTGGCCGGCCTCAAGCCCGTTGCGCTTGAGCCCCTCGACGACGAGGCGCTGCAAATCCTCCGCCGCGCGAGCCTGCATCCGCGCCGGGATTTCCTCGGACAGCAGTTCGAGCAGCAATTCAGCCATGGCAGAGCCTCAGTCCTTTGCGCCAATGGCGCGCGTATGCCACACCGTCCGCAACGGCGGGGTCGGGGGCGGACGGGGGCGCCACCGCCCGGACTTTGCCACCCCGCGCCGCCCATGCCGTCGCCTTTCGGGCGGGAAACCGAGCGCCGCCTGCGTAGCCTGCCTCACCTCTGCGGGATCTCATTCACCCTCGCCACAATGGCAAAACGGTCCGCCAGCGCAGCCAGCGCGGCACGGTGCAACGCGTCCGCGCCGATCGTCCCGCCCAGGGGATCGGGCAGGTCGCGCGTGGCGGTGGCATCGGCGGCCACGGTTGCCTTGTAACCGAGGTCGAGGGCGGCCCGCGCGGTCGAACTCACGCACATGTGCGTCATGAAACCCGCAATCACGATCTGCTGGCGCTCGAGCTTCTTCAGGCTCGCATCCAGATCGGTTTGGGCAAAGGCATTGGGCAGCGCCTTGTGGACCAGGTGCTCGCCGGCGGCCGGCCGCAGCGCATCGATGATGGCCCCGCCGCGGGCTGCCAGATCGAACAGTCCACCCGCGCGACCCTTATGTTGCACGTGGATCACCGGTGCACCTACTTCGCGCGCCCTGGCGAGGAGCTCTTGCAGGGCCGCCAACGCCGGCGTCACGCCCGGCAGTGCCAGCTTGCCATCGAGGTATTCGTTCTGCGCGTCGATGATGAGGAGCGTGGCGTGAGCAAGCGCTGGCGGGCGCAGGTCCGCGCCAGACAATTGCAACAGGGTTTTGGCTGCGCTCATTGTCACAAACTCCTCGGCCGAACCGCCTCTAGCCTGCGGGCCGAAAAATTGGCCCCCATAAGCTTGGTCGCGATCTCGTCGGTGGCACCGGTCAGCGCCAGGTATCCCAGCGCAACAACAATCAAGGCCAGAGCAAAAACAAGCACGGCGCGCGGCTGGCGGCGCAGCGCCACCGCGGCGACCGCAACCAGTGGCACGCCCAGGATCAGCGCACCTGCCAGCTTGGCCGACATCAGGGCCGCCCTCTCCACTCTCCCGGGGTGGGGTTTTCCCGCAGGCTGCCGCGCAGCGCCTGGCGTTTTGCAACCAGGCCGGAACTCGACACAAGGCGCCCCGGCGCTGTCGGTGGCTGGCGCCTGCTGCAAGGTCCGCGTGGCCCACCGCGTGGCCCAGCATGACCGGCGCGGCTCGCGGGGCTCATGCGCCGCCTCCTTCCGTCATCAGCCAGGCCGCGCAACACGCCTTCGCCAACTCGCGCACGCGCAGAATATAGCTTTGCCGCTCGGTCACGGAGATGACGCCGCGCGCGTCCAGGAGGTTGAAGATGTGGCTCGCCTTGATGCATTGATCGTAGGCGGGCAGCGCCAGATTGTGGCGTTTGTCGTTGGCGCCGGGGGCCGGACTGCCGGCGGCCAGCAGCGCCTTGCACTGCGTCTCGGCGTCACGAAAGTGCTGCAGCAGGATGTCCGTGTCGGCGTACTCGAAATTGAAGCGGGAATACTCCTGCTCGGCCTGCAGGAAGACGTTGCCGTAGGTCAGTTTGCGCGCATCCTCGCGACCGTTGAAATTGAGGTCGAACACCCGGTCGACACCCTGTACGTACATGGCTAGCCGCTCGAGCCCGTAGGTAATCTCGCCCGACACGGGATTGCAGTCGAAGCCGCCGACCTGCTGGAAGTAGGTGAACTGCGTCACCTCCATGCCATCGCACCACACCTCCCAGCCGAGCCCCCAGGCGCCGAGTGTCGGGCTCTCCCAATCGTCCTCGACGAAACGGATGTCGTGAACTTTGGGGTCAATGCCGATCCGCGTCAGGCTCTCCAGATAGAGGTCGAGAAAATCGGCCGGCGACGGCTTCATGATGACTTGGAACTGGTAGTAATGCTGCAGCCGGTTGGGATTCTCGCCATAACGCCCATCCTTGGGCCGGCGCGATGGCTGCACGTAGGCTGCGTTCCACGGCTTTGGTCCCAGCGCACGCAAGGTCGTCGCCGGATGAAAGGTGCCCGCGCCCACCTCCATGTCGTAGGGCTGCAGGATGGCGCAACCCTGTTCACCCCAGTACTGCTGCAGCGTCAAGATCAGGTCCTGAAAGGATGCCGTCGGCCGTAGACCTGGGGAGGCCTTGGCAATCTTTCCGGTTGCCGGCTTGGCGGCTTTCTTCTGCATGGCGGGGTGTGCGAATGGGCTGCGGCGGGCGCACTATACGCAAATGCCAGCATCGGTCACCTGGATTTGCGTTGAGCGCCCCCATAAAGCTTGAGCGCCGACCAGGTTGGACCAGGCTGGGCGCGGCCTTCTGGCGCGGCAGCCCATCCTCTGCAAAGCTGGCTTAACCTTGCTTCTGCGGCCGATAGACGCCTGTGGCGGCATCGTATTCGAGATTGCCCAGGTTCTTTTCGATGCGCCCGGCCGCCCGAGACCTGTGCTCGTCCTCTGCTTGGCGCAACTCGGTGGTGATGGCGTCCGAGGCCTGCTTGATCCAACGATAGGCCGCATAAAAGCCAGTGCCGATCAGCGCGACCATGATGAGGTGGGGCATGCGGGCCCTCTCCGCTTAGGCTTAGAGGCCGAAGCGCGCCCACAGGGCACGCGCCTCGACGGCTGAAATGAGATCATCGGCCAACGATGGTGGGAAAGCAAACTTCTCGCTGCCGCCCGGCGCCAGACCCGGCATTCGGCGTAGGCGCGTGATCAGCCCGCTGGGCGCCATCGGCACGGCTCGCAACCGCACTTTCTCGCCGTGCAGGGACCGCATCTTGCTGCGCAGGTCGGCGATGCCATCGATCAGGCCATACTCCACGGCCTTGCGCGCAGACCAGAAGGTACCGGAGAACATTTCTTCCTCCGGTCCCCTCAGCCGGCCGGCGCGCCGCGCCTTGACGATGTTGATAAAAATGTCGTGCACATCGCGCTGCAGCGCCTCGAGGCGTGCCACATCCTCGGGCCGTTCGGGTTGGAACGGGTCAAGTGCACCCTTGTCCTTGCCGGCCGCGTGCACGCGGCGTTGGATGCCGAACCGCTCGATGAACTTGTCGAGGCCGAAACCCGCCGAAATGACGCCAATCGATCCCACGATCGAGGAGGGATCGGCATAAATCTCATCGCCGGCGAGGGCCAAGAAGTAGCCGCCGGAAGCGGCGATATCTTCACAAAAGACGTAAACACGCTTTTCTTTCTCGGTGGCGAGTTGGCGAATTCGGCTAAAGATCAAGTGCGATTGCACCGGTGAGCCACCGGGCGAATTGACGACGACCGCCACGCTCGGCAGTTTCGAGGCGTTGAAGGCCTTCTCGATGGCGCCGGCAACCGAGGCCAAGCCAAGTCCTGGTCGCAGGGGCGTCGCCATGCCGATCGCGCCGGTGAAGCGCAGGACCGGGACGATCGGGCCGCGGTTGAAGAAGAGCATCAGCTGCCTCGTGCGATGGATCGCCGCGGTGGGCGACGGGAAAGCAAAAATTCGGACGCCGGTTTTTCCTTCCGAACGACCGAATTGGGCGTACGGCTAGATGTGAAGTTTGTCGCCGCTGCGGCGGGCGAAGATCAGCCGCCGGCCGTCTCGGTCAAGTCCAAGCGAGCTCCCTGGCGCAGAATGGCGTCGACTTGCGGCCGAAAGCCGTGCCCGGCGCGATGCAAGACGAGGCCGGGCCGAATCTGCAACGGCGCTCGGCTGCCCTTGACTCCCTGGACCAGGACGCGATGCGCCGCTGCACCGCGGCGGGGGAAAACGGGAAATACGATCAAACCGCCAAAGCGGCCGTCGAACGCCAAGAGAACCTGATCCAGACTGTCGGCGCGATGGATCATGGTGGCCGTGCCACCCGGCCGCGCCATGGCGGCCATGAACCGGAGCCAGTCCGCCAAGCCAGTGCGCGGCATGGCATTGGCCGCGGCCTTGAGGGGTAAGGCCGAGGCGGTGCCGGCGCCTTCGACCTGGTAGGGGGGATTGGCCAGCACGTGCTCGAAGCTTGCCGCAAGCTTTTGCAGGTCCGGCTGCTCGCCAAGGGGCCGGGTGACATCCCCCACCAGCACGCGAGCCCGTTCCGCCAGGCCATTATGGGCGATGTTGGCGCGGCACAGCTCTGCCTGGGCGGGCTCTCTCTCGACCATGGTAATGACCGCATCCGCGGCGCGGCGCGCCACGGCAAGGCCGACCACGCCGACGCCGGCGCCGACGTCGAGAACCTGTTCGACGCGCCCTGGCTGCAGTGGTGCTGCCGCCGCCAGCAACACGGCATCGAGCCCGGCGCGATAGCCGGTCGCGGGCTGCAAAACGCGCAGCGCACCGCCCAAAAAAGCATCCGCGCTGGTGGACGCTGTGTCGCCGGCCCCGGTCACGCGCGCACTTCCCCATCGGCGATCAGCCAAGCTTCGAGTCCGGCTTCGCACAACACCCGCCGGGCGGCGGACCAAGCCGCGTTCTTAACCAGCAGCCGCCGTGGAAAAGCCCCGATCGAGCCTTCGATCACGCTGATGTGTTGATCGGCGAGCAGGCTGCTGATGCCCGCGTCTTGCAATACCGATTGAGCGAAGCTCAAGAGCACCGCATCATTGCTGCGCAGCATTTCACGCATCACCAGGTTCCAGGCGGCGCACGGCGAGCCGCTTTGAGGATGCCGGGCGCTCTGTCGCGGAAAACAAGCTTGACTGTTCTTTGTGCCTGCCCGTTATACGGAAACGACAATCGCCGACCGAGGAATAGCACATCTTGGGTGTCGTCGTCTCATTCGAAGATTCGCGGGAGCCTGCCGAGGGTCTCAAGGGCCTGCTCGAGATCGCCGCCGAGGACATGGAGCTGGTCAATCGCATCATCCTCGACAAGGCCGTGTCCGAGGTCGAGCTGATTCCGCAACTGGCGCATCATCTGATCAATTCCGGGGGCAAGCGCTTGCGGCCCATGCTCACCATTGCTGCCGCAAGGCTGTGCGGCTACCGCGGCGAAGGTCATGTCCGGCTGGCCGCGGCCGTCGAGTTCATGCACACGGCCACGCTGCTGCATGACGATGTCGTCGATCAGAGTAACTATCGCCGCGGTAAGGCGTCGGCGCGCCTGCTGTGGGGCAATCAGGCCAGCGTGCTGGTCGGCGATTTCCTACTGGGCCAGGCGTTCCGCATGATGGTGGACGTGGGATCCTTTGGCGCCTTGCGCATCCTATCGAACGCGGCTGCCGTGATCGCCGAAGGCGAAGTGATGCAGTTGGCGGCCGCCAAGAACACCGCGACCACGGAAGACGAGTATCTCACGATCATCAATGCCAAGACGGCGGCTTTGTTCTCGGCCGCTGCCGAAGTGGGTGCCGCCATTGCCAACCGCCCGGCCGAAGAACACACCGCGCTCAAGTCGTACGGCCGCAACCTCGGTGTCGCCTTCCAGCTCGTCGACGATGCACTCGATTACTCGGGCGACAGCGCCCGTCTCGGCAAGTCGGTGGGAGACGACTTCAGGGAAGGCAAGATCACCCTGCCGGTGATCTTGAGTTTTCGCCGCGGCAGCGACGAGGAGCGTGCGTTCTGGAAACGCACACTGACCGAAGGTAAGATTGCGGAAGATGACCTGGAGCGTGCGATACGCCTGATGAAAAGCCATGGCGCGATCGATGACACGCTGGATCGCGCCAGGCACTATGGCGCGATTGCGCGCGATGCGCTGGCCATCTTCCGCGCCGACCGCCACACCCGCGCGCTCACCGATGCTATCGCCTTCTGCATCGGCCGAGCCAACTGAAGCATTCACCAGCTCATCAAGGGCCTTCGCGAAGCCGCCCCGCCATCACGCCGATGGTGCGTTGGTAGACCTCGGCCCGATTCCAATCTTTGAGCACGGCATAGTTCGCGGAGCCCGGCTCCCAACCTTGCCCAGCTTGCCAGCCGTGGCCCTTCAGAAAGTTGGCGGTCGAGGCCAGCATGTCGGGGACGCTGCGCTCGAGATCGCGCTGCCCGTCGCCGTCGAAGTCCACGGCATACTTGTAGTAGCCGGAAGGCAGAAACTGGGTATGTCCAAGCTCGCCGGCCCAGCCGCCGCGCATCTGGGCAACCGTCAGGTCGCCACGCTGGAGGATGCGCAGGGCGTCGAGCAGATGGCCGGTGAAAAAATCCGAGCGTCGGCAATCATAGGCGAGCGTGGCAAGTGAGCGCAGGATCGAGTATTTGCCGCTCGAGTCAGCGCCGTAGTTGGTCTCGAGTTCCCAGATGGCGATCAGGATCGGAGCCGGCACGCCGAAGCGTTGTTCGATGCGCGCCAGCGTCGCCTGATGCGTGCGCATCAGGCTCTGACCGCGTCGCAGTAACCCAGGGCCGACGCGGCGCGCATAAAACTCCTCGAACGAAAGCTTGAAAGAGCGTTGCGAACGGTCGAGTCGCACCACGGTTGGATCATAACTCACCCCCGCAAGGCCGGAGGAGAGCACGGCCGGAGAGATGCCCTGCGCCGCTGCTTTGGCCTTGAAACGGCCAAGCCAGGCTTCAAAGCCGGCGCCGCTCTCACCGCAGTCCGCGGCCATCGCCGCAGATGGTACGGCGACAAACAGCGCAGCTAGCACCACAGCCCGGTGCCTGGAAATTGCCCGCAAGACACTTAGCACAAAACCCTCGCTCCGCCGATCCGGCGTTCTGCCCACTGCTGGGCAAGCTGTCTAGCATCTGGCTGCCGTGAAGTCCCGACAAACACGAGCAAGCGGCAGTTCCGCGCAGGCAGTCGGCTGTGGCGGCTTTCGCTTCAGAGGCGTCGGTAGGGAAAGCAATAGGCTGGGTCGAGCGTGAGCCCAAAGTGCTCCCCCAGCACGCAAATTGCGGGGCCGTGCTCGGGATAGGGATCACTGTTGCCATAGCCGACGATGATCGGGCGAAATTGTTGCTCGTCCTGTCCGGCCGGCGGCAGCATGGCGGTCACCAGCGCCTTGCCTTCGGGATCACGCAGGGTAATGAACATCGGCATCACGCGCTGGATGTGCTCTTTGAGACCGATGTTTTGCTCGAAGACGCGCGCCGAGCGGGGCGGGACATAGGTCTGGGCCGCCTGCTCCTTGGCTTGACGGAAATACTTTTCGACCGCGTGGTCCATGGCCCGGGATTCCAGCGCGGCTTCCCCTTCGGTCTCGATCCGAAACCATGCTTTCGGCGGGGCATCGCAGACAAACTGCATGACGCGCTCCTGCAGAAACTCTTGGCTGAGCTATGGTGGCCTCCTTCGGCAAATTTGAGGCTGTCGCCTATCGTCGCGCACCTTGCCCTCAAGCCTGGGGCGGCTGCGTCGCCACGAGTACGGCGCGCTGTTGCGTCAAATCGCCATATCTTGCAGCCTTGCTGCCTTCCGGCGGGGATGGCGAGCGTGGCAACGGCGGCTGGCTGCCCGCCTGCGACCAGCGATCTCCATGCCATCCTGAGGCCATGCCGCACAAAATATGGATGGGACGGCCAAAAGTTTCGCCAGCCATTGCAATAGAGCCGTGCGCACATGCCCCGGCGCGGCCCTTGATCTGCCAGACCTTGCAAGCCTTGAGCCGGCCTTCATCCGTGGCGATGACCTGGCCGCTGTTGAGACGGTTCGCCAGACGGCGATTGCGGACCAGTGTCATCGCCCACGCGAGGCGCGCCTCAACTGCGCGGACGGCTGGCGGTGGCATCGGCCTCACCTTCTGCGTGCTCAGCGGCGAGGCGAAGGTCGCTGCCTGGGGCGCCACCGCGATGGATAACAATGATCTGCGACAGGATCTTGCGTAGGCACGGCGTACACGCTTGCCGTACCGCTGGCCCGATATGGGCGATGAAAGGGTGCCTACCTTTAGCCCAGGGGCGACAGGCCTCGACATACGAGATGACATTTGCAGCCGTGCTGAGCGATAGTCTGGACCGCGACGACCGGAGGTCCCATGCGCACAACCAAGTCGGTGCCTGACGACGGCCGCATCAGCACGGGGCAGATCGACCACATATTTGCGATAGGGATCGACCGGCCGCAAAAGCTCAACGGGTTTTCGCCGAAGATGCTCAGCGAACTGGCCGAGGCGTTCACCGCCTTTGAGCGGGACGACAGCGCTTGGGTCGGTCTGTTGTTTGCCGAGGGGGCCAATTTCACGGCCGGTCTGGAGTTGGACAAGGTTGCCCCGGTCATGAAAGAGCGAGGCTCGGTATTCCCGGCCGGGAGCATTGATCCGCTGTCGCTACGTCCACCGCTGCGTACCAAGCCGCTGGTATGCGCCGTGCAGGGGATTTGTTTCACGCTGGGGATCGAGTTGATGCTGGCGGCTGACATCGTTATTGCCGCGCACGACTGCCGTTTCGCCCAGTTGGAGGTCAAGCGCGGAATCATGCCGGCCGGGGGAGCTACCATCCGCATGGTCGAGCGAGCTGGCTGGGGCAATGCGCAGCGCTACCTGCTGACGGGCGACGAGTTCGGAGCGGTCGAAGCCCTGCGTTTGGGAATGGTGCAGGAGGTCGTCCCGGCGGGCACCGAGAAGGAGCGCGCCATGGCCTTCGCCCACAAGATCTGCGAGCAAGCCCCGCTGGCGGTGCGTGCTTCGCTTGCCAGTTCCCATCTCGCCGTCGCGCATGGACCCCACGCAGCGATCCGCGAGTTCAATGCCCAACAAGCCAAATTGATGGCCAGCGCAGATGCCGCCGAAGGCGTGCGCTCCTTCATCGAACGGCGCAAGGCGCAATTTGCCGGGCGTTGAGAAAGGCGCCAAAATGGCGCGCGTCCTGCCTGTGCTGGTGCTGATGTTCGGCTCTGCGGGAGGATCGGTCTTTGCACAGAGCCCGACTGACTGCGGCAAGGCCTACGATAGCATGCTGCAGAGGATCGAGCGGCAAGAACCGCCATTGGCTCCCGAACGATTGGCGGCCCTGCGCCGGAGAGCTCAACGCATTTTCGATGCCTGCCGGTTGGGCCACGTTGAGGATCCAAGGGCCCTCTTCGACCGGTTGGACAGGGCCAAGGATTAGTAGCCGACCGCAGCGCCATCGCCGCCGCAGCCGGCCGTCCGCGCTTGTGACTTGACGGCCGGCTGTGCGCAAAAGGATTACCAGGTTCGGCGCGGCCCGGTATCGATGTGGAAGTGACCATCGGCATAACGCTTCAAGCCGCCGACGGCTCGCTGCCCGCCGAGAAACGCCAGTACCGCGCGCGCATTGCCGCCGACGCTAAAATCGACGGCATCTCCCGACAAATGCCGCGACCGCGGGGCTCCGCCCACGCCGGCATTGCGTTGCCGGCTTCGGCAGGTCGAATTGACGGTGACCGGTCCAAAATTGCTGCTCACCTCACTGATCACGCGCCGCAAGGTCGCGTTGAGGCAGGCTGACGAGGCGCTCCAGCGGACCTGACCTCCAGACAGACTGCGACCGGTGGCTTCTTGACGCGGGCTGCCGCGGCCGAGGCTTGCAAGATGCACATCGTGCGGCTTGCGCGGTGGATTTGTCTGCTCTTTTTCGATCAGTGGAGTCGAAAATTGCTCGACGGCGCTGCCTGGCACCAGTCCTCGGCCCTCTGCAAATTCCGTCCCCAACGTGATCCATTTGTTGGATGCTGGCACATATGATGAAGCCGCTTTTCCCAGGTTGTGGGCACTAGCCGATGTGGCGGTCGGTAGGTTGACCATCAAGACGCTCGAGAAGCCGGCGCCGGCCAGCAGAATGGCGGTGCGTGCTGCACCCCATAGTGCCCGAGGAAGCGTGCTCTGTTGGTTGTAGGTCTTTTTCAATTTCGCAAACTCCTAACGTTCGCACGTGTCGGATGAGACCGCGCGGTCATGGTGGTTTGGTTGAACCGCTAGGCGAAGGCGGGATAGGCCCGACTTTGCACCGTCCCAGCAGCAATGCTCCAAACGAGACCTTGGGCCCGAGCGGCATGCCAATTGGGATCGCTTGCACTTAGCGATGCGAGCTAGATGGACGGGCGGAGCTGAATGCGCATTCCCCGAATTCAGGGGAGATCTGCCGCAAAGGCGACACGAGCACCCCAGCGGGCTGGCACCAGGTCGGGCCAAACGGCGCTGGCCAGCCCGTGGCTCTTTTTCTGTGAGTGCCAGCGCTGCGAAATCATGGCCGCAGTCCCGACGAGGGTACGTTTGGGTTTGGGCATGGACGAACCTCGGCCATTGCCCGTCGTCAGTTCTGCGTCCCGCCGCCTGGAGGTTGGCAAGCGTTGGCGGTGGGCACGTCTTGGCGCCATGCCGATCGATGTTCAGTCTCGGATGCGCGTCCGTGCCAACCTTCCTCCGTGCTGGTCTGTCGCACCAACCTCAGGCGGCAAGCCGGATAGGGGGTCGTCCGGATTTGCGATTTGTGGGTGGGCCGGGCGCCCTCCGCTGGGTAGCTGCACGCCAAAAATTCTGCGTGGGCCCAGTTGCCCGCGTGCCGCGCGACGATTTCCCCCAAACCGGGGATCACCTCCCGCCCTTGCAGGCCCATCTGAGTGATCCGTGAGCCCTCAATAGCGGATCGTTCGTAATGGAACCCTTCAGCTTGCTCCTCGCCAGCCTTCTCGGCGGGATCGTAATGTTCGGTGGTGGTGTTCTTGTCGCCATGGTTCTGCTGGAGCGCCCAATCCGGAAGGGCCTCGTCGCCAAGCCCAGCGTCGGCCCCGTGCGGCGGAGGCGCTAGGCAATGCTGAAACGGCAGCCTGCTTGCCAGCCACTGGCGTCAGCGCAATCCCGCCGCAGTGCAGGTGAGAATTCCCTGCGGTCATTGCCGAGTATCTTGGCAGGGATCGGCAACGGACTGCGCAAGCAACTCGATACGGACAAATCGGAACCCTTGCCCGCCCGTTGGCTCGAGTTGCTCAAGGATCTTGACGAAGCAGGCGAAAGGCAGCGCCAACCGCTGCCAGGGAGCACAGACTAGCAGCTTTCCCCTCGCCACTCGCTCGCTCGGTTGCAAGCTTTGCGCCGCGCCAAACGGTTTAGCAGCACCGGGCGCGCGACAAACCACCGACTTCTACGCTGGCACAAACTTCGCGAACCGGCCCGCGGCAACCGCGATCGGCAGCACGACGGCAATCGCACGAGCGCGAGCCCGTGGTCGTAGAGGTGGGATTGCCGCAACCGGCTGACGCAGGGCGGCAAAGGCAACCGCAACAAGCACCTACGGTTCTTGCGTGCGCGAGAATGCGGCGTTCGTGACGAAGCCGGCAAGACAACAAAAAAAGCCTCCGCTCGGGAGGAGCAGAGGCTTTAGGGATCGGGTACGCGCGGTCCTCGTTGAGGGGAAGTACCGCGCCTTTAGTGTCAGAACCCTTCGGCTCTGTATTGTGGATCATACGCTGATTCGTTGGGCTCGCGTTGTCGATGCCAGTCATGCTGCCCCGCTCGCGGCCGCTCGCGGCTCAATCGGGATGGCGCGCATCGAGCCTTCTGTGGTTGTCGCTCTTGGTTTTTGACTCCAGGGCCTTTTCATGGGGCATATGTCAGACGAGACGGGAGGTGCATTGCACAGGAAGGAGGGTGCTGTTCGTCATAGATGAACCGCCACCCGCGCTGCCGCTCAGCCAATTCCCGGCGATCGCGTTCAGTCCACTCGTCAGCGACGCAGCCACTGTCCCGGTCTGCGCCGGGGTTACCGGCCAGTCTCAAGGGGAAGGGTTCTAGTGAATCGGAAGAGATGCCGAACTTTCAGATCCAGCGCAATGGAGGGAGCAGCTGAGAGCAGTGACGGTGCGGTCGACTGCAGCGAAGAAGCAGGACGAGACGCAGAAGTGCATGGTCAAGAAGGTGAGGTGAACTCAACACGTCGAACGAAGGGAGAAACGTCGATGATGCGGACGTTGGGGATCGGGATCGCAATTGCCCTCAGCATCTCACCATGGTCACATGGTTCGCCGGTGGCGGAGGCAGCGCAAAAATCTAAAAATGCACCGCAGGGCGACAGGGCGACGAGATGACGGCAGTTGCGCTCGCGGAGTCCAAGAAGAAGCAGAAGGCGAAGGGCGGCAGATCCAAGGGGACCGACCTCGGCGCGTGGAGCAAGGCCACCGGACTCGATGTGAACCTTAAAAAGCAGACCCCAAACGACCTGCGCAAGAAATAGCCCATGTTGTCTTGAATGAATGGGCCTCGGTAACCCACCCTGGCCAAGTCCACCGGCGAGGCCGAACTGTTGGCTAGCCTCGAAGCATTGTTGAAGGCGACAGCTATGGCCGGGTAGGTGACGCAGAGGGTTCAAGGGCGTGGCGCTGGCCGGCCGAGCAGCGTTTGACCACAAACCCGGCGCGGGCTTCCAGCTTCCCGCTTGTGCATACGTGCAACCGTCGGATCAGCAAGCACGCCATTCTTGCCGAAATGATTGCCTGCGCCGCCGCCGACCGAATTGGGAAAGGTCAATGCCGACCACCGCCGGCGGCGAGCGATCTCGGAGGCGAAGCGCTCAGGACCTGGCAGGCGGGAATAGTCCTTGCGCACACGGTCCCGCAACTGGCTCGCTTACGCTCAGGGTGGCGTTTTCGACCGGCGGCCGGCTCCAGAATCTGTGACGTCAGTTTCCGGGTTCTGCCCGAGTTTCCGTTTGTCGCCGAGGTGGCATTCTGAGGTGGGGCGGAATGGCGCAGAAGGAGTGCTCGTATGCGCAAACTGGTTCTCATTGGCTTGCTGCTTGCTGGGACGCTGTTTCTCATCGGCGGGACTTCGGGTCCTGCGTCTGCTTGGTGCTATCGAGGATATGGCTACGCCTCGCCTGCCTATGGCTATGGGTACACCCCGTGGATCTCACGCTCGTACTACGCGCCCAGGTTTGCGTATGGCGCCGCTTTCTATCGCCCACGAGTTTGGGGTTGGCGAGGTTGGGGGTATCGGGGTTGGGGATGGGGCGGGCGGCGCTGGGGTGGTTGGCGACGTTGGTAGGCCTGCTGGTACACGCCGACGGGCCAGGCTTTGAGCGAGCCTGACCCGAACTGCTCCCCGTGCCGGACCTCGCCGTTGCGATGCGGCCTCGGCGCCGCAGCGGTGCTCAAGTCATGGCCGGGCGTCGTCTTTGCCCAGGTTTGAGATAAAGGCCGCGTCGCCAATTGTGCGCGTGAGCTGCTTGAGATTGCCGTCAGGTCGTCTTGCCGCTCGGCGCAATCGGGCGAGGGCTTGGGCGGCCTGTCGTCGGCCTATAGGCCGACCCGCGGCAGCGTTCGCGTGGCCGTCATGGAATCAAGTTTTGTCGGATGGCCTCGCAGGCGGCCTGGGCTCTGTTGCGCACACCAAGCTTGCTTTGTGCTTTCTTGAGGTGTGACCGAACGGTCTCTTCACCGAGGCCGAGCAGGCGGGCTATTTCTTCGGTCTGCTTACCCACCGAAACGAGCCGTAAGACCGCCAATTCCCGGGCTGTAATGCGAGCAGCTTTGCCCATCCATCTTGGATCATGGTCGATTAACTGTTCCAAGCGTAGCGCCGCAAAGCTGGCGGCTGCGAAAAGGAGGATACGGCCTGGCTGCGTGAGGATGTTACCGAGCGGTTGGCGCGACCAGTAGGACACCAGCCAACGTCGACCAACTGAACACGTTAAGGCATCGCGCATGCCATATTTGAAAGAGAGTTCGTAGGGCCATCTGTCGATGCCAATTGGTTCAAGCATCTGCATGGTCTCTGTCCACGTGCATGCCATCAGGCTTGATCGCGCCATCATCACGCCGGGATCGTACTCGCGTCCCGCCATGGCGCTGTATTCCTCCCACCAACCTGCCGGCACCGAGGGATGCAGGAAAGCATCCCTGCCGAGCCGCGTGGACTTCCAGTCCGATGTTCTCACCGGGAAACGCGCCGCACCCAAAACGGATATGCAAAGGGATTTCGAGGCCAGCGTGTGCAAGGTCTCGAGCACCTCGGCGGGTGTCTTCCGTCGATCCATGCACTCCGTGAATTCCGTCAGCACAGGGGTAATGGGCAGGGAATTAAGTCCCGGGGATGCCATGCGTTGCTCCCGAGCAAGGTTC
Organism: uncultured Alphaproteobacteria bacterium; assembly: GCA_963820375.1. Taxonomy (GTDB): domain Bacteria; phylum Pseudomonadota; class Alphaproteobacteria; order Rhizobiales; family Hyphomicrobiaceae; genus AWTP1-13. The sequence goes on from CAWFZX010000020.1 coordinate 132,389, forward strand.
CATCGCGCAGAGAGCGTGGCGCATTGCCGAGCTTGCGGATATCGGGACAAATCTGGACCTGCGCCGTAGTTCGAACCCCGCACGCGCGGCGAAAAAGGCCAGACCGGCACAACACAAGGCGAAAGTCATCGTTTTCAGCTTTGACTTGGCCGCCCTTGCCGCCCGCAATGCGCGCCGTCTGGGACGTGACAAGGCCAAGAGCAAACGGGCCGAAGGAGGCCATGGACGGCACCGTTGCTCTACAACAACACCGCACCGCAGTCTGCGCAAATGTCTCCTAGGTGACAGGCGGTCACACAAACGCCATGCTAACCAAGGTTCCGTTGCGGGATTGGTGCAGAAAGCAAATGCTTTCTTATGGGGTGCGACCTGAGTGATCCGAAGCGCTATTGTGTGCTTCGGGTCCTTTCTTTTGGGCGGCCTGCGAGTAGGCCCTGCCGGCAAACCCACCAAGGCAAAGCTTTCCTAGCTTCCTTCTTTTTTCCTAGCTTCCTTGGGGAAGAATGTGCCCCAGTCGCGTTCATCTGCCGACTGAGAATTTCTACACCTAGCCACCTCCGAGACTCTTCACCTTCTGAGGGCATAGAGGGACCTTGCCGGCGTAGCCGGCCGGCTTGGCGTCGAACCACGAATGGGGCAGAAGAGCTACCAGCGACGAAGAACCGGGTAATAGCCAAAAATCGGGTCGGGCGGATAGGGGTTGTTATAACTCGGTTGCGTTGTGTAGCCATAGACCCGCGGCGCTGCGTAACCCCACCCGACGGCGGCCGCGTAGCCGGAGTTGGGATCTGCCGCGTAACCATAGCGCGGGCCGGCGTTATAGCCCCAGCCCGGAGTGGCCACATAGCCATAGACGCGATCCGCTGCGTAGCCGGCGTTTGATCCGGCGGCGTAGCCCCAACCGGGGACGGCCGCGTAGCCGTAAGGGGCATTGGCGGCGTAGCCGGTGCTGGGGGCGGCCACATAGCCGTAGGGACGATCCGCCGCGTAGCCGCCGTAGGTGGGGGCGGCCGCGTAGCCCCAGCCGCGTCCACTGGCGTAGCCCCAACCGGGGACGGCCGCGTAGCCGTAAGGGGCATTGGCGGCGTAGCCGGCGCTGGGGGCGGCCACATAGCCGTAGGGACGATCCGCCGCGTAGCCGCCGTAGGTGGGGGCGGCCGCGTAGCCCCAGCCGCGCCCACGGGCGTAGCCCCAGGTTTGGCCCGCGGCGTAGCCCCGGCGTGTTGCAGCGACGTAACCCCCCACGGTGGCCCTCTGGGCGTAACCCCTGCTGCGTGCGACCGAGTAGCCGGTAGGCCGGTGATCCGCGTAGGCGCGAGCCGGCCCCGCTGCATAGCCATGCCCCCCGACGAAGCGGCCATCACGCGGCGCGGCGTGCGCACTGTCGACAACAACAACGCCAAGGATGACAGCCACCCCTACCTCGATGTGTCGGCGCATCGCATCCTCCTACCGGTCCGAGCCATCTTAGGTTGGCAGCGTCTATTCCTCCGTACACTCAGGCTTAACCCTGAGCATTTCGAGGATTGATCCGAAATCGTGAACCCCTTGCGTTCTTCACTGTGAGGATTGCGCACACGCCCAGAGCCCACACTTGCTGTGGCACCGCCACTGCCCGCAGCATGGACACGGAGAGCCTCACTCGAAGCGGGGCCGGGCAGAGCAGCGATCCGGGCGGCGGGGCGCAGGGCCATGGCGTTGATAGCCCGGCTGCCCCCACCGCTCCTCGACGATGCTAAGGTCGGCAGCCGTGCTCAGCAGATGCGCCAATCAACCCTGGCAGGGGATCCGACGCCACGTCCGTCAGCAGATCAACTGCGATCACTACCTCCCCAGCCGGCGGCAGGGGGCGTGCATTGGCCATAGGACGGTCGTAAGCTGTCAGCAAAATGGGAATTCCTCGTTAAGAGTAAGATGCGCTCGAATTGGGGGCGAGCGCGAATAACAGATCGTGTAACAACGCATGGCTCTGTTGAGCCACTTCCTCGGATTGGACGGTGGCCATGGCAAAGACGGACACCATTTTTGCGGGTTCGATACCCTCCCTGTACGATACGTACCTCGGACCCCTCATCTTCGAGCCCTACGCTGGCGACGTGGTCAGGCGATTAGAGAACCTGAGCGCAGGTCGCGTTCTTGAGACAGCCGCCGGGAGTGGGATCGTCACGCGCGCGCTGTTACGTTCCCTGCCCGCTAGCGTCAGCGTTGTTGCGACCGATCTGAACCAACCTATGCTCGACCATGCCGCTGCGCAGACCTCGCTTAGCAACGTCAGCTGGCAGAGAGTGGATGCACAATCACTTCCATTCCCGGATCAGACGTTCGATGCTGTGATCTGTCAGTTCGGCGTCATGTTCTTCCCCGACAAGCAGAAGGCCTACCGTGAGGCGCGACGCGTCTTGAAAACGGGAGGGCGCTTCATCTTCAATGCCTGGGATCGGATCGAAGACAATGAGTTCGCAGACGTCGTCACCGCCGCGCTGACTGATATCTTCCCGGACGACCCGCCGCTCTTTCTGGCGAGAACGCCGCATGGATATCATGACAAGACAGCGATCCAAGATCAGCTGCGAAGCGCCGGCTTCGTCGACATCACATTGGACACCGTGACGCGACGCAGCCTAGCACTCTCGTGCCAAGATCCGGCCATTGGCTACTGCCAGGGAACGCCTCTTCGCAACGAGATAGAAGCTCGAGATGCCAGTCGCCTTGCCGAGGCGACGGCAGCGGCGGCGCGTAAGCTTAGCGAGCGGTTCGGGGACGGCCCTGTGGACGGCAAGATGCAAGCGCACGTCATCACCGCCATCTCTTGAACGAGTGCGCGCCGTTGCCGGAGAAGATGCCAAAGGGCCGCAACGGTGAACTCTGGGAAAAGTCTAAGACCTGACCGCGGAGTTTCCGGCAACTCACGAAACTCAAGGCCGCGCGTCGCCGGCCGCCCTGCGAAGGCAGCCCAAGCTGAGGACGTCACGAAACTGAAAGGCTGTAAAGTGGCCACGGCTGAGCATGGCGCGCAGCACTTCGCCGGTTTGGCGTCTCTCAAGCGCGGCAGGCCTGACAAAGCGTCTCCCCGGTGGTTGTCGCCATCTTCTGGCGAGCTAGGGTCACACGCATCAGGCGAATTTGGCGAATTTGTTGTGGACGATCACAGGCATGGCTGTTTCTCGGTCGCGCCGCACGCTAGAACAAATCTAGCCAGCCGCCGCCAGCCAGAAACCGCATGGTAAATGGGGACGAAAGCGACCCCGAGTCCCAACAACCGTCCAGAAAGCGGCGCAACCGACTGGCCGCTTTGCTGATCGTTCTGTTGATCGCCGGATGGCTGTGGCTGCTCTGGCTGATCCGGTAGCGATGCCCCTCGACCGCCGAGTACAACCTCTTTCAGTGCGACCCTGAGCTTCGACGAGGCGCTTGCACAAAAAGGCGACAAGCAAAAGCAAAACGAAAGCGTGGGTCTAGCGCTTGCAAGGATGTGGGCTCAATTGGCCCAGCACTTTGCGGCAAACAGATCCTGCATTGATCTGTAAATTTGCGACGATTTTCTAAAAGCCGGTTGCGAGCCTGCGCAGCCGGGCAATTGACTGCTTCATCCAACCGCTGCGTTGAGCTTTGTCGCGTACGTCAAGGGCTCAAGCGCTTTTTGGTTTCTTTTGGGTGCGGACGGGGCGAGCGGTTGTTCGCACCGACCTGTTCAGCGCCACGGCGGCGCGAATGAGCGCCGTCAACGCCTTTTCATCAATCTTGTCGCCCTCATGGAAATCGATGGCACGCCTCGTGTTGCCTTCGAGGCTGGAGTTGAAGAGGCCTGACGGGTCCTCCAACGAGGCGCCCTTGGCGAAGGTCATTTTCACGACATTCTTGTACGTCTCACCGGTGCAGATTATTCCGGCGTGCGACCACACCGGGACCCCTCTCCACTTCCACTCCTCGACAACCTCGGGGTCGGCCTGCTTGATGAGAATTCGGATCCGAGCGAGCGTGACGCCCCGCCAGTCTCGCAGCTCCTTGATTCTCGCATCTATCAGCTGAGAGGGAGGGTCTGCTTTTCCTTCCTGGCCGTTCTTCCTGGTCTTCCCGGTTGTTGTTGCTTTTTTCATGGTTGTTGTCGCTCGCCCGTCACTTGAAGATCGCCAGTCCAGCACTTGAGACCAACGCCTCTCGTTTGCATCACGGTTTCGCTGTCGGACCAGCTTATCACATTGGGTTTCGTTAAGATTTTGGCTCCCCGCGCGCCGGACCAGGCTCCGGGCCACTTGACGGCTTTGTGCAGGTTCAGCCCCTGCCTGTGACGGCGGCATCGCCGGACTTCGTCGAGCCATGGAAGGCGAGGAACCAGTCCTGGCCCTCGATTCCGTCGAAGGGCAAGTTCCACTTGACCGCCTTGCGCAGGCTGCGAACGCACCGCCGAAGAGCGCGTCGAGGCGGGGCTTTTCCAGCCCGGCATGGCGGCAAGGTAGGCCGCAACGGGGGCTTCGCCGTCGGCCTTCGCGACGCTGAAAGTTGCTGCCTGCTCGTGCTCTGTCACGCCAGGGTGCATGCAGGGATGTAGAAGAAGCCGTTCCTATTTTTGTTCAGCAATCCGCGCCGGGCGCGGCCCCGCTTCGGCAGAGCAGCCAAAATCTGATGAGCGCGCAGCGCGTTCAACCCGTTAAATGCGGTGGGGGCCTCTAGTGCTCCTTGGGATCCTTGTCCTCATGATCGACGAGCTCAGACAGATCCTCCGCTTCGTCCGCTTCGTGCTCGAGAATGGCATCATTATCCGATGCCGGGTCCTCGACCTCTAGGGCCTCGTCAACGGCCTCCTCCTCCACCTCAACCGGTGTCTCCGATGTTGGATGTTTGACGTGAACCGGTTCCGGACGCGGATAGGGCTTGCTGCGCCACCCTGTCTTTGCCACAGGCGGTGAAACAGCTGCCGCGGTTTCGACCTGATGCGCAGCGGTATAGAGCACGCCGCATGCTGGGCAGGCGATCAATTCGCGCAGTAAATCGTAAAAGCGTGTCGCGCATTCAGGACACACGCGCTTCGTGCCGCGCTTGGTTTTATCGAGCTCAGAAGCCGTTGCCATTCATCACCTTTGCCTGTATCGAGCGCGCAAGCAGATAGGCGCCGCCGGCTCTACCGACGGCGCGCTTGCTTCATGAAGTCGGCCCCAGCCGGTCAGGCCAATTCGATTTGCGCCGCCTGCTTGCCGCGCCCTTTGCGGTCGTCTTCCAGCACGAACGTGACCTTGTCACCTTCGTTGAGCGCGCGGATGCCGGCTCGCTCAAGCGCCGTGGCGTGCACAAACACATCCTTGGAGCCGTCGGCGGGCGAAATGAATCCGAACCCCTTCGCGCCATTGAAGAACTTCACCGTACCGCTAATTCTCATGCTAAGAACCTTTCCGATTGCGTGGAGAAAAGCCGGCCAATTGGGCTCACGCGGGCCTTGGCAACTCAGATTCGGGTAAGGGCACGAGGCCGGTAAGGGCGAGGTGTTCTAACCAAAAGAGAGGGCGCAACCCACCATTGGCTCGCACCGGCCACATAGATATGGGCCGCCTCGGTCAGAATTACAAGCTGAACAGTGCGAAAACGGTCCGCCACCGTTATTTTTCAGATGCCTGACTTTTTTGCTGCTCGCCTGAGCGACATGGGCAAACAGGCGAAGCTGTACCCGTCCCACAGCAGGACTATCGGGTGAATTGTCGTGACAGATACGTTGTCGACGCGTATGGTGGTTAAGGTGTCGCACGGACGCTAGACGCAACGGCTTCGCTCAGGCATCGCGAGCAGCCCCGGCCCGATAGCTACAGGTTGCGTCTGTTGGTTGTGATCGGGGCTTGAGACATCGACATCCGCTCTCGGCTAGCAACCGTTGTTGGTGAAGGTGGCTTCGGCCCTTGCGCGTTGCCGCGCGCCGAGGACCTTTGGGTGGAACATACCAGGCAGGTCGAATGTCCTCACAATTGAGCGTAACACAGAATGTCGTCGACAAGCTTCTCGCGTAGCTGTCGTCAGGGCGGCGAAGGTTGGGTGTGAGGAGAGGTGTGGTGTGATGGCAAATCGAGAGCAGCGAAACAACAAAGAGAAGCGTAAACCAAAAGCAGATAAACCCAAGCCGGCCATCTCCTCGACCTTGCCGTTTGCGCGCCCATTTGGTGTCGGCGCAATCAAAAGCGATGGCGGAAAGAAAAGGCGTTGAGCGTCCAAGGTGGCCGAACGGGCCGGCACAAATTCAAAGTCGGGCAGGTTGTCGATTACAATCCTGGGCGCACGGGCATGCCGCCCTCATCATGGCAGTACAAGATCGTGCGCCTGCTTCCGCCTGAAGGCAGCGATCTGCTCTACCGTATCAAGTCGTCTGGCGAGACGTTCGAACGCGTTGCCAAGGAACGAGATCTCGTGCAGCGCTAGGTTGTTAGGGTGTACAGGAGGAGGGGTGGCGGGTCAGTTGTGGTCGTTCTCGCGAACGCCCCGATGGCTTGGTGTTCCAGGGAGGCGGCCGCGGGCTGGCGCAAAGAGTGCGTTCATCGCTTTGAGACTGAGAACAACTCCAATCTGAGACCAAATCAAATGTCAGAGACCCTCCGCCTCTTTGTCGATGCGGCGCTGGCTATTGCCATCATGGGAACATTCAGCATCATAGCGGGTTTTGCGGCTGCCGCTCTGAGTGGCGATCGAACCGCTGTCCTCATTACGATGGCCGTAGTGTTCGTGAGCACCGGCGTCGTTCTCTTGCTTCGAATGTGGTTGCTAACGCCCAAACCGATGACATCGACCAAATCGGATATGTGACCAGACGCCATCGCACGCGAAGGCAGGCGTGATGCAGGACAGTTTCAGAAATTCTCGTCAGCCTCGAGGCAAACGCCGGCCTGGTGTAGGTTCTCACTCACCCGGAGCGTTCGCGTCCCGAGGCCGAAGTGGCAATGTCCAGGCAGATGCCAGAAGGCAGTACGAACGCTATGTGGCGCTTGCACATTCCGCCGTCTTGAGCGGCGACGCAGTTGAGGCACAAAATTATTATCAGCACGCAGAGCACTACTTCAGAGTGATGCGCGGGCAAGACAACCAAAGTGAGTAGATTGTCCCTCTCACCGCACTGACTGCAACTTTCAGCCATGCAGGGTGGGCATGCTCGATCACGGCGGCATTGGGCGACTTTGATCGCTGAGCCTGCGGCCAAGATCCAACCAGATCGACGCGGGTCTATCTAGGTCGGCTCGCGACAGCGAGCGCGCACTCGAGGACCAGGCGCAGCTGCCTGCGGCAATTGTGCAGCCACTCCAGTCAAACACGGCAGGATTCGCGGGCAAGCATGGGTGCCTGGCGGATTTGTATGAACCCGTCAGAGGCGTGCGGCCGCTGTTGCCCAGACATGGACCCAGACATGGACCCAGACATGTGACCCCAGCGCATGAAGCCGAGACAAAATCATCGACAAAGCTTGGGCTCTGCACAACGGACATCCGCCAATAAAGACGTGACCAGAGCATCAGCCGGCAAGCCCAACCTCTTTGCTGATGGGTGAGGTCGGACGTCCCGCAGTATCCACTACAGGAAATACGCACTGACAACCTCGAGAATGGCCATTTCTCCGGAGTGCGAAAAGGGAGCAACGCGAAAACTCTGCGCAAAGCGCAACTCCGTCTGGAGGTATGTCATGATCAGAGTGATGGCTTTCCTGTTCTCCGCGACCATTTTCGCTTTTGCCCTGACGCAAGATGCATCCGCCCTACGCCGCGGCGGTATCCACGCCGGCGACCTCAGGGGTGGCAGCTTGCGAGGAGCTTATCGCGGAGGTATTCGCGCTGGTGACTATCGCGGCTACCGGGCGGCGGCGTTGGGAGGTCGGCGTTACTGGAACGGCGGCAGACGCTGGTATGGATATGCAGGAAGGCCGTATTGGGCGTACGGCGCGGCGGCGCTGGCTGGGGCTTACTACAATTACCCAGCTTACTCATACTCATATATGAGTCCAGGCGCCTATGCCGGCACCAGCGCTCTGGAAACGGCGCAAGGTGCAGAGCAGGCCGAGCGTACTCCTGGCACTTGCGGTACCTACTTCTACTGGAAAGACGGCAACTGCGTCGATGCCCGCGGGAAATAGTCGCTGCGTCCGATGCTGACGAGCTGCGGGCTTCGAGTGTTGTCACGCGCCGAAGCCCGCGCAATTCGGTGGACCGAGGCGATCGACACGTCATTACCGCCAGGGTCCCTTCGGGGTGAACGGTCATCTCTCGCCGGGGGCAAGGACAACCCGCAACCCTCATCCCGACGTTGCAGGTCGGTACGCGACATCGCCGCGGCGATTGATGCAATCATGGCGGCTTTTCAGATCTGGTCCGGCCTTGGACGGGCGCTGGGGCATTGGCCTGCAGGGGTGCCGCTAACCATGATCTCCGACACTGTGATGCAGCACCTAAGCCATGCTAGGCTCCGCAAGGAGGGCCCGAAAGCGGATATGTCGCAGCGATACTATCAACGGCTCGTTGGCCATCTGAGCGGCCGCCTCGGCGGCAGAGATAAGCGTCTCATTTGGACAGGCGATAGATACCGGCATCTTGCACAAATCAATCTCATTATCGTCGAAGTGCGCAAACGCATCGAGCGGCAGAAAGCGCACCTCGTCGCACTCGAGGATGAGCAACGAAGCACCACCGGTGCTAGCGCGCGACTGCGGCAGTTCGAGATGACGCTGCATTTGATGAATTATCATCGCGCGAACATTCTTGAGAAAATGCGGGCCTTCCGATGAGCAGGCGCGAGTTGCGGCCTGGGCGCACGTCTCCTTGCGAAGGGAGTGAGCTCCGCTCTCTTTGAACGTTGACCGCAAGCGTCCAGGCCCGCTGGACGATAGCGATTAACAACAACGCGATTTCACAACCACTAGAGCCAGCCCAAAGTGATCGGCCACTTTCGTCGGTCCGCATGCAACGCGCGCCTTCAGCAGATGACATGTGCTGTTGGGCAATCAAGCCGCCGACAAGGCGGCGCCTCCCTGCAATCGCCCCGTTGACCCAGCCTTGCGCGGCTAATTTGGCGCCCTTCGTGGGGCATGCCCGCTGTTGGCTGCAATTGTCCGAAGGCGTAGTCCCTGACCTCGCCGGCGGCAACGCCGCCGATGGAGTGGGGCTCATATTTCACAAGACGGCGAGCGAGAGACTTTGCGGCCTGTGATGCAAGGCACAGCGCGGAGCGATCATCTAGCTATCTTCATCGCTCGACATTGCCGTCATCGCCGCGCTGACTAGACATCCCCCAAGCATTCAAGCGAGCACGTGGCAACGCGCTGATGACCGTCGGCACGCACAGACGAAGAGGCAAATTCGATTTGAGGGCACGATGAAACGCGAGCGTCCCGCAGACGACATAAGGCGTTGGGCCATCAAAGCCCACCTACAAGGCCTGCCTAGCCGGGAAATCGCCCAGACCCTCAACCGCAGCCCCGACACGATCAAGGGGTATCTTGGGCGCTGTGGTCATAAGGTCGAGGGCACGTATCACTTGAACGCGCTCATCGCCAAAGCGCTGTTTTCCGAACCGGAATTGCTTGCGCTTGGCGCGGTTTGGAACGGCCGCTGCTGGGTTGGTCACGGTCGCAACAGGTCCGAGTTGTCCAGAAGCTCCGCGACCCGCCGTATAGTTTCCAGCCCCCTCGATGGCAACGAAAGTGCGCCCCCATGAGAAGAGCACAACGCGCCGGTGTTACGGTTGTTCTGTACGGAACCGCACAGATGGGCGCGCAAGGAACTGTCACAAAGTAGGAGCAACCTGCAAGCGGTGCGTAGGAAGCGGGGTGCGCGATGGTCCGCGAGGATTGGTATAGACATCTTGCCCGAATCAATCGGCTCATCGCCGAAACGCGGGAGCGCATCGAGCACCTGAAGGTGCACATCTCCGAACTGGAGAATGCGGACCAAAGCACCGGCAAGGCTACAGCCCGTCTCCATCGGTTTGAGGTGACACTGCAGTTGATGGGCGACCACCGCGCCGTTATCCTGAGGAAAGTACGCAGCTACCCGTTGCCTGTGGAGGTTCGCCACCGGCGCGCTCTCACCTTAGGTGGAATTCTCTCGCGTTGGTAGAGAAGGAGATGGAGAGTAGGGTTGCGCGCTCTTAGAAGCCCCTGGGAAGCACATCCTCACCAACCAGTTCCACCAAGTATGTGTTGAGGACGGTGTGGCTCTAGGTTCTCTGATGATGGCGTTACACGCCTAATCTTTCCGCTCCCTCAGGCGCGGTAGACGCTGCTCCTGCCAATGCCGAGCTCACGGGCGACCTCCGTCGGGTTCGCGCCAGCAGCCAGCAGTTTTCTCGACCTCGGCGGCCTTGGCCATCGCGGTCTTCGCGCCTCCCTTGCATTTCCCCTCGGCCTTCGCGATCCCCTCGCGCTGCCTCTCCAGCTTCGAGGCCCGCCCATGTTCGGCGACCGCACCGAGCACCTGAAGCATTGTCCTGCCGGTGGCCGTCTCGGTGTCGAGGTTCATGCCGAGGAGCGCAGATGCGCCAAATCTTCAACTGATGCTCTTAAGGTACACCCTTTAACCTCCCAACGCGTGTGCCCACAGGGCGGCCCTCACTGAAACAAGCTCAAGCTTGGGAAACTGCTTTTTTAGCCCCGTCCAATGCCCACGATGAAATCCAAACCCGTCGTTGGCACGTACATGCTTGACCAGCCGCGCGAGCCGCAGGGGCGCAGTCTCGGTATGCATGACCCGTATCTGGTGCTAGGCGTCGCACCGGGGACGGCGGACAAAGAGATCAAGGCCGCTTTCCGCCGGTTAACTAAGCAGTGGCATCCCGACCTTCATCCCGGCGACGCGAACGCTGGTCGTAGGTTTCGGGAGGTCATCAGCGCCTACAAGACGTTAAGCGACCCGAAATCGCGCTTTGCGTATGACGCGCGTGTGGCTCATCATCATTCCGAGAGACAGCGGCGTTTCCGTGCCAAGGCCGCAACCATGGCCACCGCGTTTGTTCTGACCGTGTGTTCGGTTTCTGCTGGCGTGCTTTGGCAAGACTTTGTCGAAACCCTATCGCCCACCCGCAACGATCCGCGCTCAGCGGTAGCCGACGAAACCGCCACAGCCACACCTGACAAAATTGAAGCGGTTGCTTCCCTTCCGCAGCAACGCCCATCACAGGCCGCCGTCGAGAGCAGTGGCCCCGTGGCCAGCAAGAGCGCCGAGGTGGAGCCGTCACCCGCACTCGCTCCCGCACCGGACCAGTCACCTGTCGGCAAGCTTGCGATCCAGCCGTTGCCCTCGCATGAGGTTGTCGACCAGCAACCATTGCCATCGCCCGAAATGGCCAGCGCCGACTATCCCCCCGGCGCGTCGGACGATGCAGGCAAAGGAGTTCCGCCCACCAGGCACCCTGGCACCGCGCAAAGCAGCGATGAGGCAACGCAGCAAATGCCTCCGCCCTCCAGCGGGGCCCGTGGCTGGGTCAGCTATCGCAGCGCTAACTTCGGCTTTACTCTACAGTACCCCACAGATGTGTTCTTAGCCGATCCCGCACAATCCGATGACGGCAAGACTTTCCTGTCGCGTGACGGACGCGCCCGGCTAGTCATCTCTGCTGCGGTAAACACGAACGGCATGCCGTTGACCGCGCACCGACGGTGGCTCATGGAAGGCGCATATAAGGGCGCGATCCTCGACTATAGTCCGCAACGTGGCCATTGGTTCGTGCTCTCAGGCACGTTCGCCGAGCACATGTTCTACCATCGCGTCACGTTCTCCTGCGACAGACGCACGCTGCACGCGTGGAAGCTTGTGTACCCTCTAGCGGAGCGCATGTTCTACGACCGCATCGTGGAAGAAGTGCATCGTCGCTACAGCCATGGCAACGGTGCAGGCGGGCGTTGCGAGGAGGCACGTCGACAAGCGTCAAAGGCACTGGTGCCTCAGGATTGACCACGTCGCCCTTTCGGATGCAAAGCGCGACGTGGAACTCTTTGTAAATTTGCCCCACAAGCGCCAGGACCTGCTTCGTAGTGAGCGGCGCTGGGCCCGCTGGCGCAAGGCCTCATATAGCCGCTCTAACTGCGCGGTCGCGATGCCAGTGCGCTCCCGTGCCGTGGCCAAAGTCCCGCGTCTGTAACGAGGACTTGACTTCCGTTACGAGCTTCGGCCGGACAATGCGCGGGGGTCCGTCGGCAGGTTCGCTTGGAAAGGCCAGGGCAGCTACCTGGCCCTGCGCGAGGGCTTGGACGTCCCCCGGTACTCGCATCCGAAACAAGGAATGAAAGTCTCTGGACGCCGTGGTTGGCCGCGTCGTACGCGAGCACCATTGTGACCACCCTTGTGTACCAGTTGGGCGGTCGAATTTCCCTTCAAATAAGGATGTTGCGGCCGATCAGCAACTTAGCTATGTGCTGGTGCCCAGGAGAGGACTCGAACCTCCACGGCTTTTACACCGCTAGTACCTGAAACTAGTGCGTCTACCAATTCCGCCACCTGGGCTGGCTCGGCCATCGGCCGCATCACCTAGAGCGGGGGGCGGGCCTTGTCAATTGCAGGCAACAGTCGCGCGATGGCAGCCGCGAACGCCGGACACGGGCGTGCTCAGGCGGATGGTGCTCCCGGCACGCACCGCAGCGCCAGCGCCGCTTCACACGTGCTTGCGGGGGCGCTATTGCTCGCCTCGGTATCCATCCGTCCGGAGATGACACGCATGCTGCGGCGCGAGCAGGGAAGCTGGGCAACAGTGTTTGGCGGGTCCGGTTTCATTGGACGCCATGCCATACGTGCCCTGGCACGCGACGGCTGGCGCATCCGTGCGGCCGTGCGCCGTCCCGATCTTGCCGGCCACCTCCAGCCGATCGGCGGCGTCGGTCAGATCATGGCCGTACAGGCGAACCTGCGTTTTCCTCAATCCGCGCAACGCGCGGCCGAAGGTGCGAGCGCCGTCGTCAATCTGGTCGGCATCCTTGCCGGCTCGGGTGCCCAGACCTTCGAGGCCGTGCACGTGGAAGGCGCGCGCGCCGCAGCCAGCGCCGCGCGTGCCGCGGGTGCCAAGGTGTTTGTGCACGTGTCTGCGATCGGTGCCTCGCTGCAGTCGGCCGCTGCCTATGCGCGGACCAAGGCTGCCGGCGAAGCGGCCGTGCTGCAGGAATTCCCGGCTGCCATCATCCTGCGGCCGTCGCTCGTGTTCGGTCCGGAGGATCACCTCTTTAACAGGTTTGCGGGGATGGCACGCCTGTCGCCGTTTTTGCCCCTCATCGGCGGTGGCCGAAGCAAGTTCCAGCCGGTGTATGTGGGCGACGTGGCAAAGGCGATTGCGGTAGCCTGCGCCGGCCAGGCAAAGCCGGGCAGCATCTACGAACTCGGCGGACCTGAGGTCATCACCTTCCGCCAATTGCTCGACAGGACGCTGGTATGGTCAGGCCGCAAACGTTTTTATGCGCCAATCCCGTTTGCCCTCGCCAAGCTCGGCGCAGCCCTAACAGCTCCTTTACCCACCTCGCTGCGCCCGCTGACGGTCGATCAAATCCGCATGCTGCAAATCCCAAACGTCGTGAGCGCCACGGCGCTAGCGGAGGGTCGCAGCTTGGCAGGCTTGGCGATTACGCATCCGCGCAGCATGGAGACCGTGGTGCCGGAATATTTGGAGCCGTTCCGGCCGCACGGCCAATTTGCAAGCTATCGGAGCTAAGCAGGGGATGCCGGAGCTTCCTGAAGTCGAGACCGTTCGACGCGGGCTTGCCCCGGTGCTGGCCGGGCGACGCTTCGTGAAGGTCGAGCAGCGCCGCAAGGACCTGCGTTTTCCGTTGCCGCAAGAATTTGCCAAGCGCCTGACGGGACGTACGGTGAAGCGCCTCGAGCGGCGGGCCAAATACATTTTGGTGCATCTCGACAACGGCGAGGTGCTGGCCGTGCACCTTGGCATGACCGGCCGCTTCTTGGTTAAACAGGCAGCGCGCGCCGCCCACGTACAGCTCGGTGAGTTGACCCACGAGCACGGCCATCACGACAAGCACGATCACTTGGTGTTCACGATGTCGGGCGGACCGGTGATCACCTACAACGACGTGCGGCGCTTTGGCTATATGACGCTGATCCCCGAGCAGGACCTCGAGCGCGACGCCTTTTTCCAGGGCTTGGGGATCGAGCCCTTAAGCGATGCGCTGAATGGCTCCTACCTCGCGCGCTGGGCCCTTGGCAAAAAGACGGACCTAAAAGCCTTTTTGATGGACCAGCGCATCGTCGCCGGCCTCGGCAATATCTATGTGTGCGAAGCTCTGTTCCGCGCTGGGCTCGACCCTGCCAAGGGCGCGGCACGCCTTGCAACGCGGAGCGGCAAGGCAACGCCGCCAGCGGATCGCCTCGCGCTTGCCATTAAAGCCGTGCTGATGGACGCCATTCGTGCCGGTGGCTCGACCTTGCGCGACTACAAGCAGACGGACGGCAAGATCGGTCGCTTTCAGAACGAGTTTGCCGTCTACGGCCGCAACGGTCAGCCTTGTGCGAAGCGCAACTGCCGCGGCACGGTGCGTCGCCGGATGCAAGGCGGTCGTTCCACCTTTTACTGCCCGGTCTGCCAACGTTGAGCGCAGTCTGACGCTCGGTGCAAAGGAGTACAGCATGGCCTACGAAACCATCCTCGTCGAAAGCAAGGACCGTGTCGGCATCATCCGGCTCAATCGGCCGGAGGCGCTTAACGCCCTCAACGCCCAGCTTATCGAGGAGATGCGGCAGGCGCTCGATGCCTTCGAGGCCGATGAAGGCATCGGCTGTCTCGTCATCACCGGTAACGACAAGGCCTTTGCGGCGGGCGCCGACATCAAGCAGATGCAATCGAAATCCTATATGCAGGCATACAAGGAAGACTTCATTGCCCGCTGGGATCGTGTCGCTGCTGTACGTAAGCCCGTGGTGGCCGCAGTCGCCGGCTTCGCCCTGGGCGGTGGCTGCGAACTCGCCATGATGTGCGACATCGTCATTGCGGCCGACACGGCCAAGTTCGGTCAGCCGGAAATCAAGCTTGGTGTGATGCCGGGGTCGGGCGGTACGCAGCGCCTGATCCGGCAGGTGGGCAAATCAAAGGCCATGGAGCTTTGCCTGACCGGGCGCATGATGGATGCTGTCGAAGCCGAGCGCGCAAACCTCGTCAGTCGGGTGGTGCCGGCCGCGGCGCTGATGGAGGAAGCCTTGAAGACGGCCCGCACCATTGCCTCTATGTCACTGCCCGCGGTCATGCTGACCAAGGAAACCATCAATCGCGCCTACGAGACATCGCTGGCCGAGGGTGTCCGCTTCGAGCGGCGCGTCTTCCACTCCATGTTTGCCATGGCCGATCAAAAGGAGGGCATGGCCGCCTTCATCGCCAAGCGTAAACCCGACTTCAAGCATAGCTGAGGGGACGGGATCGTGGCGGCGGCAGGCTTTCCTTGCCCGGCCGTGTTGACCCTGCCAATTGTGACGGTCTATAGCAGCCACATTGCAGCGCCCTGGGGCGCCTGTTGAAACATCACATGTCCAAAAGGAGGTGGCCTAATGGCCAATACTAGTTCGGCCAAAAAGGCGGCGCGTAAGATGATCCGCCGTACCGAGGTCAACAAATCGCGCCGCTCGCAATACAAGTCGCAAGTTCGCAAGGTCGAGGAAGCACTGGCGGCCGGCGATAAGGCTGCTGCGCGTAGCGCGCTGGCGGCAGCGGAGCCAGTTTTGGTGCGCACGGCGCAAAAGGGCGTCGTCCACAAGAGGAATGCTGCGCGCAAGGTCTCGCGCCTGGCCGCCCGGATCAAGGCGATGGGCTGATCGCGGCCGCTCGCAAAGCGTCCCCACCTTCAGTCCCTTCATGCAGCTGTTGCACAATTGTCGCAAAACGTACGCTGCCCGGGCTTGCCGAGCTTCGCACGAAGCGGCGTAAATCCAACGGGTTGGCCGGGAGCTCTAGCTCCACTCACCGCGGCGTGATTGCCACGACAGGACTCGGCACAAATGGAATCTTGGCTGAACGGCGCTCATCCGCGCTGCACACTTCGGCCTCCCTCGCCGGCGTTCTCTCCAGCGAATCTCAACGTAAACTCAACAGGCTTTTCCCCAATCTTGAGGTTCGCTTGCAGGGTTTTTGCACCGGGGTTGTGAACAACCATCAGCGCCTGCAAGAAATTGTGAAGGGGTCGGGCAATGTTGCCAGCTCGCCCACGTCCGGTCTAGATAACCCCAGATGGGCGCTTGTAGCGAGGCACCCATCCAGTTGGTCCGCGTTGTTGGCCGAGTATTGGGGTGTGTGTGAGTAGCTCGGCAACTATTGGCCTCTTTGCTGTAAGCAAGGCGTTTCGTGCGTAAATCTCAGCGCGGCGGATAAAGGGCGGCCTTTATCGGTTGGCTGAGGTAGCCGGTGTTTCACGGCAATGATGCGGCGTTGAGGGTTGCGGCGTGGAAGATATCCACATCGAAGGCGTCTCTGTTGAGGATGCGTGGGCGAGGCTCGAGGCGGATTCGGCTTCGGTCCTGATCGATGTGAGAACCATCGCCGAGTGGGCCTATGTCGGGCTCCCAGACCTCAACGGCATCGGCAAGCGCCCGATCCTTGTCGAGTGGCAGGGATTTCCTGGCGACCGACTCAACTCCGCATTCGTGGAGCGGCTCAGCGAAGCGCTAAGCGAGATCGGCGCGAATAAAGACTGCGAACTGCTTTTCATTTGTCGTTCCGGCAGTCGGAGCCAAAAGGCTGCGCGGGCGATGGCGGCGGCAGGATATCGTCGCTGCCGCAATGTGACGGACGGGTTTGAGGGACCATTGGATCCGGACCGGCACAGAGGGCAAGTAGCGGGTTGGAAAGCCAGAGGGCTTCCCTGGGCTCAGGGATAACGCCAACCCGTCACTTGAAGATGCGATGCGGCGGCTCCGTCCAACTTGTTCGGCGGATGGCTGGAGTCTGCGCCATCGCATGACTTGGAGGAGGCACGGCTGCAGTTTGCGGCCATTAGTGGCGGGGAAGTGGACATGTCTGATTCTGTTGAGGGTCATGTTTCGTCTGGAGTAGATGCCCGTAAGTCTGAGCAAGCAGCCAAACCCGGCGACCGCAAGTCCTGTAATGAGCGCGGCGAAAAGGTGCGCGCGATCTTGAAGGCACGCCTGGGTGAGGACATCTACTCGAGCTGGTTCAATGCGCTGGAATTCGACAGTTTTGACGGTCGCTCGATTGTGGCGACGGTGCCGGTCAAATTCCTGAAAAGCTGGATCCAGTCGCACTACGCCGACGATCTCCTGGAATGCTGCGCGGTGGAATTCGAGGGCGCCGAGCGCATCGACATCGTTGTGCGCCAGCCCGGCATGAGCAAAGCGGCAGGTCACGCCGGTGTAGGCCGTGGGGGGGCAGGCGGACGGGTCAGCGGTGGCGGAGCTGACGCCCAGCGAGCAGCGCCGGCCCACCTCGCGTCCGGGCCCCGCCTTCCTGCTCGGGCGCACGCACGCCAACGGCTTCGAGGGCTCGCCAC
The DNA here is from genome assembly GCA_963820375.1 of uncultured Alphaproteobacteria bacterium. Taxonomy (GTDB): domain Bacteria; phylum Pseudomonadota; class Alphaproteobacteria; order Rhizobiales; family Hyphomicrobiaceae; genus AWTP1-13. Next base: position 149,829 of record CAWFZX010000020.1, read on the forward strand.
TCGACCCACGCTACACCTTCGATAGCTTTGTCGTCGGCCCGGCCAATCGCATGGCGCATGCCGCCGCCACGCAAGTGGCCGAGACGGTGCTGGCCGATGACCGAGCCTTCAATCCTCTCTATCTGCACTCCAATGTCGGACTTGGCAAAACGCATCTGCAGCATGCCATCGCCTGGGAAGTGAAGCGGCAGAGCAAAGCGCAGGTGCTCTATCTGACGGCTGAGCGTTTCCGCTATCAGTTCGTTGAAGCCATCAAGAGCCAGGATGCCCTCGCCTTCAAGGACAAATTCCGTTCGATCGACATTCTCTTGATCGACGACTTAGAGTTCATGCGCGGGGAAAAGACCGAGCAGGAGTTCGAACACATCGTCAACTCGCTGCTCGATGGTGGCAAACAGGTCGTGGTCGCCTCGGCGCGGCCTCCCGCGCAGCTCGACGGCCTCAACGATCGCATGCGTTCACGGTTGCAGCGGGGCCTCGTGACGGAGATCAGTTGCCTCGATCCTGCGTTGCGCCTGAAGATCCTGGAGAAGCGTGCCCAAGAAAAGCGGGCCACGGATCCTTCCTTCGAAATCCCCAACGCGGTCGTGGAGCTGTTGGCCGACAAGCTGACCGAAAGCGGCCGCGAATTGGAAGGCGCCATCAATCGGCTGTATCTCACTTGGCAGCTGATGCATGCTCCGGTCACGCTCGACATCGCCGAGACCATCATCCGAGACCTGGTGCAGGGGATCGAGCCCAGGCGCATCAAGATCGAAGATATCCTGCGCATTGTCTCGCGGCACTTTGCCGTGTCCAAACAGGATATCCTCTCGCAGCGCCGGCACCGCTCCGTCGTTCGGCCCCGGCAAATTGGCATGTACCTGGCCAAGCACCTAACCTCACGGTCGTTGCCCGAGATCGGTCGCCGCTTCGGGGACCGCGATCACACCACGGTGCTGCATGCGATCCGCAAGATCGATAAGGAGGTGGGTGAGAACCCACGTCTGAAGGAAGAGATCGAGGAGCTCAAGCGGCAATTGAATCGATAACGCGGTTTGGCCGGCGGCAGGCAACCGAATCCGCCACCCAGGGGGCCTTTGGGGGGCGGACAGGCGGCGGGGAAGGAGCGGCGTCTGCGACGGCGCCGCTCCTGCATTGTCTTGGCCCTACCCGGCGATCCCCGACCTTGCGGAGGTTGGCGCTTGCAAACCGGCTGGCTCGGGTCCACCTTGCCTGAGGGTACGAATCCCCCAAGAAGAAGCGTGGGTTCTCAAGGTTCGGCGAAGGGTCTTTCGGGTCGCCTGTGAGCCGCCGCGGTGGTCTTGGGGAGGTAACCGGCGAGGCAGATCGGCATGAAGCTGGTGATTGAACGCAGTGAGCTCCTACGCGCACTCGCCCATGTGACGAGCGTGGTCGAGCGGCGCACCACCATCCCCATTCTTTCAAACGTGCTGCTGAAGGCGTCCGGACAGGCGCTCGAGCTCAAGGCGACCGACCTCGAGCGCGAGGTGCTCGATCAGGCCGCCGCCGACGTTTCGCAACCGGGTGCGGTCACCGTGCCGGCGCATATCCTGCACGACATCGTGCGCAAGCTGCCAGATGGCGCCGAGGTCGAGATCAAACGCGACGCGGAGAAAGAGCGGCTGACCTTGAGCTCCGGGCAATCCCGTTTCGCCTTGCAGACCCTGGCACCAGAAGATTTCCCCGATCTCGCCGCCGGTGAGTTCAGTCATTCCTTCGAGATCGCGGCCGCGGATCTGCGGCGGCTGATCGACAAGACGCGCTTTGCCATTTCCACCGAAGAAACGCGCTACTATCTCAACGGCATTTATCTGCACACGGCCGCCCGCGGCAAGCAGCCGACCCTGCGGGCGGTCGCTACCGACGGCCATCGCCTCGCGCAGGCCGAGCTCATAAGTCCAAAAGGTACAGACGGCATGCCGGGCATCATTCTGCCGCGCAAGACGGTGCACGAGCTGCATCGGCTGATGGAGGATAGCGCCGAGACGGTGCAGGTCGGCGTCTCGTCTTCCAAAGCCCGTTTTGGCATCGGCACCATCACCCTCACATCAAAGCTGATTGACGGCACCTTTCCGGACTATGGCCGCGTCATTCCGAAGAGCAACGACAAGGAACTCAGGGTCCCCAACGCCGATTTCAAAAGCGCGGTCGATCGCGTGTCCACGATTGCCAGCGAGCGCGGGCGGGCCGTGAAGCTGAATATCAAAGCCGACAAGCTGGTGCTTTCGGTGAACAACCCGGAAGGCGGCAGCGCCACGGAGGAAATCGGCGTCGAATACACGGCTGCGCCGCTGGAGATCGGTTTTAATGCGAAGTACCTGCTCGATATCGCCAGCCAGCTTGAGAGCGATATGGCGCACTTCCAGCTTGCCGATCCTGGTTCCCCCACCACGGTCAAGGACGCAAGCGATGAAGGCGCACTTTTCGTACTGATGCCGATGCGCGTGTGACCGGCGTGGCAGCTGGCAGGATCCGCACGGCCGCCGCGCCGGACGCCATCGTTGCCCCGGAGCGAAGTCCTTCCGGCGCGCCCCGCCTGTGGGTCGAATCCCTGCAGCTCACCAACTTTCGCAACTATCCGAGTGTCTCGCTGCGGGTCGGTCCGGCACCGGTCGTGCTCTGGGGAGCGAATGGCGCCGGCAAGACCAACCTGCTCGAAGCCCTGTCGCTATTGACATCCGGTCAAGGTCTGCGCCGCGCCCCCTATCCCGAGCTGGCGGGGCCCGGCGGAGGCACCTGGGCGGTGTGGGCGCGGCTGTGGAGCAGATCGGGGCCAATCAGCCTCGGCACCGGTCTTGCTGCCGAGCCGGACGAGGCCGGCCGCGCCGGCCGGGTTGTGCGCATCGACGGTCAACCACAGCCCATCACTGCGCTCGATCAGCACGTCGAGCTCATTTGGGTTACGCCGGCCTTGGACGGCCTGTTTACCGGTCCAGCGTCCGAGCGCCGGCGTTTTCTCGACCGCCTGGTTGCCTGTTTCGACCCGGGCTACCGTGTCCGGGTCGGCCAATTTGAACGGGCGATGCAGCAGCGCAATCGCTTGCTGGCCGAGCAAGTCGGCGAGGCGGCGCGCTTCGAAGCCTTCGAGCGCAGCATGGCCGAAACCGGCGTGGCAATCGCTGCCGCGCGGGTCGCTCTCGTCGCGGAACTGGCGAGCGCGGTCGACAGCCGCCGCCGCGCCGGCGGCCACACCGCTTTCCCCTGGGCCGAACTGGCCGTTTCGGGGCTGCTCGAAACCGAGCTGGCGACGCGCGCCGCCGTCGATGTCGAGGACGACTATTGCCGGCTGTTGGCAGGCGCGCGCGAGCGCGATCGTGCCGCCGGCCGAACGCGCGATGGTCCACACCGCTCCGACCTGATGGTCGGGCATGGTGCCAAGGAGATGCCGGCCAAGATCTGTTCGACGGGTGAGCAGAAGGCATTGCTGATCGGCTTGATCCTGGCGCACGCCGATCTCGTCAGCCAGCAACACGGCGGCGCCGCCCCCCTGCTGCTGCTTGACGAGATCACGGCCCATCTCGACGCCGCTCGCAGGTTGGCCCTGTTTGACGAAATCATCGGCCTTGGCTGCCAAGCCTGGATGTCCGGGACCGATCCGCAAGCCTTCGCAGGCCTGGCGCAACGTGCCCAGTTCTTGCGCATTGAGGAGGGTGGCGTTTGCGCCGGATTGTGAGGCGCCATCGCGCATCTCTCCACCGCCATAACCTATTGATAGGTTGGAACTATTTAAAGGGCCTTGGTGCAGTTTTTAGCGTGATCTCCTGGGCCGATTGGTGTATAGTTCCGGTGAGCAAAAATCCCCCAAATTGAGACCTCGGATATGAGCGCGAAGCCCGCCAAAAAGACCAATGGTGCCCAGAGCTACGGGGCCGAGACCATCAAGGTCCTGAAAGGGCTCGATGCCGTACGCAAGCGTCCTGGCATGTACATCGGCGATACCGATGATGGCTCGGGCCTGCATCACATGGTCTACGAGGTGGTCGACAATGCCATTGACGAAGCCTTGGCGGGATTCGCCAGCGAGGTCATGGTCGTTCTCAACCCCGACGGCTCCTGCACGGTGCGCGACAACGGCCGGGGGATTCCCACCGACATCCATCCGGGGGAGGGCATCTCGGCGGCCGAAGTCGTCATGACGCAGCTGCACGCTGGCGGCAAATTCGGCGAAGGCGAGGACGAGAACCCCTACAAGGTGTCGGGTGGCTTGCATGGCGTCGGCGTATCGGTGGTCAATGCACTTTCCAACGTGCTCGAGCTCAAGATCTGGCGCGACGGCAAGGAGTATTTTGTCCGCTTCCGCAACGGCGTGACGGAGGCGCCGCTCAAGGCTGTCGGCGATGCCGGGGGCAAGCGCGGAACGGAAGTGACATTCTGGCCATCTGCCGAGACCTTCCACAACGTCACCGAATTCGACTACGCGACACTCGAACATCGCCTGCGCGAGCTGGCGTTTCTCAATTCGGGAGTACGCGTGGTCCTCGCCGATGAGCGCCATGCCGACAAACAGAGCGAAGAAATGCGCTACGAAGGCGGTATCGGTGAGTTCGTGCGCTATATCGACCGCTCGAAAGTCCCCTTGGTCGAGGCGCCGATCATGCTGGCGTCCGAGAAGGACGGCGTCGGCATTGAACTTGCCCTGTGGTGGAACGATGCCTACCACGAGCAGGTGCTCTGCTTCACCAACAACATCCCGCAACGCGACGGTGGCACGCATCTGGCTGGGTTCCGTGCCGCCCTGACACGCGTGATCAACAAGTACGCCGAGGCAACCGGCATCGCCAAAAAAGAGAAGATCGCTCTGACCGGCGATGATGCGCGCGAGGGGTTGACGGCGGTGCTTTCCGTCAAGGTCCAGGACCCAAAGTTCTCCAGCCAGACGAAGGACAAGCTGGTCTCGTCGGAAGTGAAAACCGTGGTCGAGAGCGTGGTCGGCGAGCAACTTGCCGCCTGGTTTGAGGAGCACCCGAGGGAAGGCAAGATCATTCTCACCAAGGTGGTCGAGGCCGCGGCGGCGCGCGAAGCCGCCCGCAAGGCCCGCGAGCTGACGCGGCGCAAGGGTGCGCTCGACATCAATTCGCTTCCCGGCAAGCTCGCGGAGTGCCAGGACCGCGATCCCGCCAATACCGAGATGTTCATCGTCGAAGGCGACTCGGCCGGTGGTTCCGCCAAGCAGGGCCGCAACCGCGAGTTTCAAGCCGTGCTGCCGTTGCGCGGCAAGATCCTGAACGTGGAGCGGGCGCGGTTCGACAAAATGCTTTCCAGCCAGGAAATCGGCACGCTTATCACCGCGCTTGGTACCGGCATCGGCCGTGACGATTTTGATCTGTCGAAGCTGCGCTACCACAAAATCATCATCATGACCGACGCCGATGTCGACGGCGCGCATATCCGCACCCTGCTGCTAACCTTCTTCTACCGACAGATGCCCGAGCTGGTCGAAAAGGGTCATCTCTACATCGCCCAGCCACCGCTCTACAAAGTTTCCAAGGGCAAGTCCGAGACCTACCTGAAGGATCAGCGCGCCTTTGAGGACTATTTGATCGATGCCGGTCTCGAGGAAGCATCCTTGGGGCTCGGCAACGGCGAGGTCCGCGCCCGCCGAGACTTGCGCGACGTGGTCGAGCAGGCACGGGCCGTGTCCAAGGTGATCGAGGATGTGCATTCGCGCTACGCGCGCTTTGTCGTGGAACAGGCCGCTATCGGCGGCGCCTTTGAGCAGAAATTGCTCCTCTCCAGCGAGCAGGCCAATGCCAAGGCCGCCGCCATCGCCGCGCGCCTTGACATGCAGGCGGACGAGATAGAGCGCGGCTGGACTGGCCGCCTCGGCAATGAAGGATATGTGTTCCGCCGTGAAGTGCGCGGTGTGACCGAGGTGCACCTGCTCGACCGTGCCCTGCTGGGCTCGCTCGAGGCGCGCCGGCTCAATGAGCGTCAGCCGCACTTGGAGGAGGTCTATGCCGCTCCCGCCAAGCTGCGACGCAAAGACAGTGAAACGCCGGTGTATGGGCCGCGCAGCCTCCTCGAGGCGGTGTATGAGACGGGTCGCAAAGGCATCAGCATGCAGCGCTACAAGGGCCTCGGCGAGATGAATCCCGACCAGCTCTGGGAAACAACGCTCGATAAGGAGCAGCGCACGCTGCTGCAGGTGAAGATCGGTGATCTCGGCGAGGCCGATGAGATTTTCTCGCGCCTGATGGGCGACATTGTCGAGCCGCGCCGCGAGTTCATCCAGGCCAATGCTTTGGCGGTGGCCAACCTCGACGTCTGAACCGGCGGGCTTGACGCGGCGAACGGCTCCGGGACCGAGGCAACGCAAGGCGCCTTGGGCAGGCGGCAAAAGGCTGCGCGTTGGGCTGGCAGCGGCCGCTGGCGCGGTCTTGGCCGCCGCGCGCGCTGTGCACCCCCGCCACCTCAGTTTGCCTGCCGGTCGGCAGGCTGACAGGATGGGGTTCTTGACCTTATAGTCCTTCCCATCACAGGCGCGACAAGAGGGTGATGCCATGGACTTCGGCGTGGCTACGGCGACGCGCGGGCAGTGCAGTACGCGAGAAGGATATAGTGCGGTTGCCGAAACCGCCGAGCGTCTCGGCTTCGGCTTCATCAGTGTCAATGATCATGTGATCGTGCCGCGCGGGATCGCCTCGCAATATCCCTACAGCGAGGACCACAAGTGGGCCGCCGCCAGCGTCGGCGAGTGCCTCGACCAGCTGACGACGCTGGCCTTCCTTGCCGGACGCACGGAGCGATTGCAGCTCCTCACCTCGGTGATGGTGGTGCCGCAACGTCAGCCCGTGCTCACCGCCAAAATGCTGACCACCATCGATGTCCTGTCGCGGGGTCGCCTGATCGTCGGCTGCGGTGTCGGCTGGCTGAAGGAGGAGTTCGAGGCCCTCGGGGCTCCACCGTTCGCCGAGCGCGGGCGGGCCACCGACGAGTTCATCGACGCCTTCAAGGTCCTGTGGACGCAGGACACCGCCGTCTTTCAGGGGACGCACGTGGGCTTCGACAACCTGATTTTTGCTCCCAAGCCCGTGCGCAAACCGCATCCGCCCATTTGGGTCGGCGGCGAAAGTCCCCTGGCGTTGCGGCGCGCCGTGCGCGCCGGCGACGCCTGGTATCCCGCGTCAAACAATCCACAATACCGCCTCGACACGCCCAAGCGCATCGCCGCAGGCATTGGCGAACTCGCCCGCACCGCAGAGGCTGCGGGGCGCGATCCCGCCAGCATCGATGTTGCCTTTATTGTGCTGTGGCCCGTGGCCTGGACGCCACAACAGAACGCCGATGGTGAGCGTCGCTTGCTGACCGGCAGCTCCCAGGATCTGGCAGCCGACATCATGGCCCTCGACAAGGCCGGCGTGCGGCATGTGTGCCTCACCTTCCAGACGGCCTCAATCGCCGAGACGCTCGAGCGCATGCAGCGCTTTGCCGAAGAGGTGATGCCCTTGACGCGTTAGCCGCGCCCTGTGCCACTGGGGGTCTGCCCGGCCGGCATGGACTTGCGCGGCGCCTCAGTTCCGCTCTCTATAGCGGCTAAACCGGGCGCGCGTGGCCCGCGGGGCGCAACCCGCGGGGGCGCGAGCTGTGCGGCCCGGCATTTGCGCAACCGGGAGGCGGACAACTGCGTTGTGGCAAGGGGCTTGCAGGGCAGGCCGGGCAACGAAAGCTGGGCAACGAACGCCGGCCAAGAAAACGAAAGCCGGGCAAGAAAGAGCGTGAGGCTAGGGATGGCGGGGTCAGGGCGACGACGGCTTCGATGTCTGCTCGGCGCCGTGGCCGGCTTGGTTTGGCTCGCCTGTTGCGGTGCGACCGCTGCTGCGCCGCGACACCCGACCGATATCGCCAAGACCCTGCGGCTGCAAACCGAGCTGCTCGGTCGCGCCCTTGAGGCGGTGCGCCCTGCAGCGCAGGGACAACCGCAGCTTTACTTTGTTGGCTTTGCTGGTTACGGCCCGCAAGCCGTGTTCAAGCGCGAAGTTCTGGCCGTGCGTGAACTTTTTGACGTGCGCTACGGCACGCGGGGCCGCTCCGTCGCCCTCGTCAATCACCCCAGTACTGTGCATGAGTTGCCGCTCGCCAGCACCAGCAACCTGGAACGCACCTTGCAGCATCTGGGCGGGGTGATGAACCCCAGCCGGGATGTGCTGTTCCTGTTTCTCACCTCGCATGGCGAAGATGGGTTGTTTGTGGTGGACATGCCGCGCTTCGGCTTGCGCCATTTGCGGCCGGAGCAGCTGAAGGACATGCTGCAACGCTCGGGCATTAAAAACAGCGTCATCGTCCTTTCGGCCTGCCATTCGGGAAGCTTCCTGCCGGCTCTGGCGGACCCAACGACGCTGGTCATCGCCGCCGCCCGGGCCGACCGCAGCTCGTTCGGTTGCGACGACCGCCGGCAGTGGACCTACTTCGGTGAAGCCTATTTCCATCGGGCGTTGCGCGCGGAGACCTCGTTCGTGCGGGCCTTCGAGCGCGCCCGGGATCTGATCGCCAGCTGGGAAGCCAAGGCCAAGCTTGAGCCCTCCTTGCCACAGATTGGCGGCGGTGAAAAACTTGCGCCCGCCCTGGCCGCAATCCAGGAGCATCATTGATTGTGTGGCAAGGGCATCAAGATTATTACCGCAGCACGGGCACTGAGTCGAAACGATCCCGTTAAACTCACGGGAGCGGACTGCAACAATCGAGGGAAAGGCATGCTGCCGCTGATCACGAGGGCATTGGCGATCGTCACTGGCCTGTTTGCGCTGCCGGTGTGGGCGGGACCGACCCTCCTCTTTGATGCGGGCAGCGGCATGGTCCTCTATGCCGAGGACCAAGACAATCAATGGCATCCTGCCTCGCTGACCAAGATCATGACGGCCTACGTGGTCTTCGAGGCCATCAAGTCCGGCAAAATGACGCTGGAAACCAAGATTGGCTGCTCCGATCTCGCTTACAGTCAGCCGCCCAGCAAGGTCGGCTTGCCCGTCGGGGCGGAAATGACCGTCGAAAGGGCCCTGCAGGCCCTGATCGTCAAATCCGCCAACGATGTGGCGGTCATGCTGGCGGAAGCGGTTGCCGGCTCGCAGGAGGCCTTTGTCGAGACGATGAACGCCACCGCGGCCCGTCTCGGCATGACGCGGACGAGATTTGCCAATGCCAACGGCCTACCGGCGGCCGAGCAGGTGACGACGGCGCGGGATCTGGCCAAGCTCTCGATGGCCGTCGTCAAGGACTATCCCGAGTACGCGCCGATGTGGGCGCTGATGGACGTGCGCATCGGCAACCGCAACCTGCGCACGCACAATGGTTTGCTCGCCAACTATGAAGGTGCCGACGGCTTGAAGACGGGTTTCATCTGCGACAGCGGCTTTAATGTCGTGGCCAGCGCCACGCGCGAGGGCAAGAGACTGATGGCGGTGGTGCTGGGCGAGGCGACGGGCCGCGAGCGCACGACGCGTGCCGCCAGCCTCCTGGAGCACGGCTTCCAGACGCACGGCTGGAAGATGCTGCTGGCCTCCCAAAGTCTCGACAGCATGCCAATGGCAGAGGATGCCAAGGGGCCGATGACCATGCGTCAAGCGGTCATCTCTTACGAATGCGGGACGGGTCGCAAGCGCCGTCCTGTGGCTAAGCTGCCCAAGCGCAAAGCCACGGCCGGCGTCGAGGTGGGCGCCGAAGCCGGCAAGCCCGACAAGAAGGCCCCGCCCGTGCTTGGCAAGGCGCAGGCCGTTGTGGGCAAGGCGCCGCCCGTGCCCGGCAAGGCGCCCAAGGCCGACAAGGCCGCCGCTTCGGGCACCCCCCGCGCGCAATAGGGCCCGCTCAGGGCTTTGCCCACAGGCGCGCGAGGCTTGTGGCGTTGGGTTCTGCCCCTGCCTCCCTGCCTCCCCTGGCCCATGCCTCCCTTCCGCGCGCGCCCCCGCGTCTGGGTCCAGGCCCATCTGGCACATCTCGGCGAGGGCGTATCAGCCTGAGACGTGGTCGGCTTGTCCTGGCGCTGCCGGTCATCGCCGTTGGGGTGCCGGGCCGCCTTGCGCTTGGGCCCTGGCGGCGGTGTTAACCGAAGTTGCGCAATGTCTGCCGTCACGGTGCGGTCGCAAGGGCCGGTGGCGCCGAACTTGCTGCAGAGCCTGTGACACAATTTCTGGGGCAAGGACGATGCACTCCGGCTGGCAATTTCGCGTGGACTCGACACCGACGCCCATCGAAGTGGATGCCATGGTTGCGGTGCTCGAAGGCCGCCATGGCATCTGGGCTGCCGACGTCGCCGAGTTTTTCTCGACACTGCACAGCCTCAAAGGCGACGCCGGCCGCAGCTGGGCGTGGGCCAATGTCGCCGACAGAGTGCGCCACCGAACCGAACTGCGCCAACACGAGCCAGTGGCGCGAGATTGCACGCCTTGAGCCAATAAAATGGCACAGCCAGCCAGTTCCGCCATTGCCGCACGTTTGCTGCAGGACCAATTCGCGGCCGGCCTGCGGCTGACCAAAGATCTGTGTCTGGGCGCCAACGAACGCGCGCGCACAGGCCGCAACGCCCTCACCGCATTCCTCGTGCGGATCGTCAGCGCCGGCATCCTCTATCTCACCCAAGTGGCGCTGGCGCGCTGGATGGGTGCCTATGACTACGGCATCTACGTCTTCGTCTGGACCTGGGTCCTCGTGTTGGGCAACCTCTCCAATCTTGGCCTGTCCACCGCCGTGCTCCGCCTCATCCCGCAGCATCGAGAGCGGCAAGAGCAGGCGGCGTTGCGCGGCCTCATGCTCGGCGGTCGTCTCGTGGTGCTGTCGGTTGCCGTGAGCATGGCGCTCATCGGCCTGGCGCTCTTGTGGTTGGCGGGCGAAAGCCTGGGGGGACACTACGCCCTGCCCGCCTACCTCGCCCTGATCTGCATCCCGATTGTGACCCTCACCGATTTTCAAGACGGCATCGCACGCGCACGCGGACTAATGGCCGTCGGCCTGCTGCCGCCTTACGTGCTGCGGCCCTTGCTGCTGCTTGCCTGCCTGTCGGCCGCGCACGTCAGCGGCTGGGCCGTCAATGCCCAGACGGCGGTCGGTGCCGCTATTGTCGCCTGCTTGGCGGCCGCCATCGTGCAGACCCTGCTGTTGCGCCGCCATTGGCAGCGAGAGCTTCCGCCCGGACCCCGATGCTATGCCGTCGGGCATTGGTTCAGGACCGCGTTGCCCTTTTGGCTGATCCTTGCTTGTGATCTGACCCTGCAGAACGCCGATGTCCTGGTGATTTCCACCTGCGTCGGTCCGGCCGAGGTCGGGATGTATTTTGCCGCCGCCAAAACCATGAGCCTCGTCCTGTTCATCCCCTACGCCGTCGGCAGCGCCATGGCCAACAAGATCGCCACCCTGCAGCTGCGCGGCGAGACCGAGCAGCTGCGCACCGCCATCGCCGACGCTGCCAACTGGATCTTCTGGCCGTCGCTGGTTGGCACCCTCGTTATCCTGCTGGCCGGCAGGTCGATGCTCTCATTGTTTAACCCCGAATTTGTCGAGGCCTATCCGGTGATGTGCATCCTCGCCATCGGCCTAATACTGCGCGCCGCGCTGGGACCGGCGGACGTGGTGTTGAACATGCTGGGTGAGCAATCGATCTGTGCGCGTATCCTCGTCGTCTCGGCGGCATTGAGCGTCGCGCTGAGCCTCGCCTTGGTCCCGCTGTTTGGCATGCTGGGGGCGGCAACGGCAACGAGCCTCGCCCTGCTGGCGGCGAGCGCTGCGCACTCATTGGTCGCCTGGCGGCGGCTCAAGCTGAAGACCGCCATCTGGGGCAATCTCCGCAACGGCGCGCGCGGGCAGTTGTCCTGACCGCAGCCCGAGCCTGGCCTCGCTGACCCGGTCAGGCCAGGCGCGCCATACCTCCCGCGGAGGCGGGCGAGGGCTTCGGCGATTTCGGTTCGACGCTGAGGTCGCAGCCTACAGCGAGGCGCCGACCAACAGCGTCCAAAAGGTCTTGAACTCGGTGCGCGGGTCCTGAACGAGGGCAATGCCCATGTGCTCGGCATCGCGCAGCAACAGGTTCTTGTTGTGCCCCGGGCTCGCTTCCCAGCCTTTCATCACTTCTTCGACGCTGGCCTGGCCCGTCCCGACGTTTTCGGCAGCCACTTTCGCCCTATATCCCACACGCTTGACCCGGTCCCACGGGTTGGAACCATCCGACCCGTAGTGTGAGATGCGATCCCATTTGGCAAGGTCGCGCGCATGCAGCTTGGCGGCTTCCGTCAGCGCCGGGTTGAGGGTGAGGGGCCTGAGCCCGTGCTGTTTGCGGTAGGTATTGATGAGCTGGCGCGCCTTTTCCAGGTCGAGCTCGGTCTTGCTGTAGTCACGATCGGCCAAGGCACCCTGCGGAGCCTTTTCGAAGGTGCCCTTCGGGGCCTTGTCGCTGGACTTGGCCGCCGGCTTGACCGGGTCGGCAGCCATGGCGGTGTCGACACTGGCCCGTGGCTGGCGCGGCGGCGGGGAGGAGGACGTGGGCTGGCCAGAGTTGGCAAAGCCGGCGGTCAGCGGCGAAGCCGCCATGCCGCAGCCGGCCAGCAAAGCCGAGAGGAGCGCCGGGACCAGTACGCGATACATCTTGGACTCCCAACCAGGGATACTCGTCAGCCCCCAAGGATGGCGCTCAGCCGTTAACTCGCCGTTAACGCTGCGCGCGCAACCCTGGCAAATCAGGTCACAGGGCCCCTCGCCGCAACGCGTTCCGCGCCTCGCCTGCACAAATGCATCGCGAACCCCCCGGAACTCGATCGGTGCGCCCTGTCTCGCTCGTTGATCCCACAACGTAATCATGACGGGAGTTGGGCCAAGTTGATGTTTTGCGACAGTTCTCCCGGCCGCGTGCGCCAGGCCGCCGGCGGCCCGGGTCGGCCGCCATGCGGCGCGCCGGCACACGGCCCTTGGCTGCGAAGGCGGTCTTCTTCATGCTCTGGCGAACCTCCGGTGATTCGCGCGTCCGGCGATGGCAGCGAACTCCCTGCGCCCCTCGGGCGCGCGGGCCCAATGACTGAGAGGCCACCGGCCATGACGGCCGCTACCCTGCAATTTCAGGCAGCCCGCCCTGTCGGCGCCAGCGATCGCCTGCGCCAGGTCGCCCTGGTGCGCATCGCCGCGGGCGAGGGCCGCACCAGCCGTGCCGTCTTGGCCCAGGATCTGGCCCCGATCGTCCCCCATCGTCTGCCGCTTGGGCAATGGCGCGCGCTCATCGACCGGGAAATCGCAGGGCTGCTTGCGGATGGGTTTGCCATCGAAGCCGGTGCACACTTGGCTGTGAGCGACGCCGGCAGCGCCAGCGTGCGACGCTTCCTGGGTGTGAAGGGCACGCTGCCGCGCGGCTGGCAGGAGCTGCGTGACGTGCGTCTCATCGCCAAGGCGCTCGGGCTGGAACGGCTGGCGGCCAAGGACCTCAAATTGCTGGCGCGGCCCGACGGTCTGCGGGCGGCCGTTGTGCAGACCGCCTACCAGCTGAAAATCAAAGGCATCGCCAGCCCGTCGCGGCTGCGCTCGGCACTCGCGGCGCTGGCGCTGCAGCGGGCGTTCGGCAATCACATCAAGGCGGGACTGGCCGGCAAGGGCGGACTGTCGGCCAAGGCCGGGCGGCTGCTGGCCGGGCAGCTCTCGCGTGCCCCACGCGACTTCGGCACCGACACCCGTCTGATCGCCGCACTTGCCGCCGAGCAGATCGGCGGCAAGCAAGCCGATGTCGAAGCGCTGCGGCGCGCCGTCCTTGGTCGCTTTCTCGATGGCGCCGTTGCCAGCGGCAAGGTTGTCCTCCGCGCGCCGCTGCGCGCCGCCGACCTGCAGCCGGTCTCGCCTTTAGACGCGGTGCCGCCGCTTGTGCTTCCCGGCCGTCCCGACCTGCCGGGCTTTGTGTCGGAGGTTTGTCGCCAGGCCGCTGCGCTGGCGCAGGGCTGGGTCGGTAATCGCAAGGCCTACATCTCCCATGTTTGGCGCGCTCTCCAGCAGGTGCGCTCGGACTGGAGCCTCTCCGAGATCGAGTTCAAGTGCATGCTGGTGGAGGCTCATCGCGCCGGGCAGCTGGCGCTCGCCAATGCCGACCTCAAAGATCACAAGAGCATCAAGGACGTGCAGGAGTTTGCGGTGGTCTACAAGAACGCCGTGTTTCATTACATCCGAGTCGATGGCTGAAGCCGCGGCTCGCCCGTACCTAACGCCAGGTTGAGGTGATATGCGCATGGAGGTTGAGTCCGCGCCCGATTTAGACCGCCTGTCGGCGGCCTTCGAGCACTCCATCACCTGGGAGGACGACATCTGGCGCGCCGATCCCGTGGATGTCGAGATCGTCCACGCGCATGCGCGGCGCAAGTTCAACGACCTGCTCGACACGGTAACGACCGGGCAGGCGGCGCTCGGGCAGGCGCGCATCCTCCTGTTCCATGGCCAGTCCGGTGCCGGCAAGACGCATTTGATCCGCGCCCTGCGCACGTCCGCGCATCGCTCCGGCAAGGCCTACGTCGGCTATGCGCAGATGACGCCGGATGTGGCCAACTACGCCGACTATTACCTGCGTCGGCTCGTCAACTCGCTGGAAAAGCCCTATGACCCCGACACGGGCGGAGAGACCGCCCTGCAGCGGCTCACCCGCAGGCTGACCGAGGATACCGCCGCCCTCGATGCGGCCGCTCTCGACAAGTTGCGCGAAGCCAAGCTGAGTGATGCCCAGCTCGCCAAGCTGGTGCTGGCGCTGGCAGACCAGATTGTTGCCGCACCGAAGTTTGCTGGCCAGGCGCTCGATATCAATATTGTGCGCGCCCTGCTCTACCTGCAGCGCTCCGACCCGCGCATCGACCAGCGCGTGCGTCAGTACCTGTACGGCCGGGAGTTGACGGATCTCTCCGCAGAGGCTGTAGCGGTGCTCGACCCCAATCGGGGCGAAGGTCGCGCCTTCGAGATCATCGAGTCGCTTGGGCGGTTGATGTGGACCGTTGATGGTGCCGCGTTGGTCATCTCGATCGATCAGGTCGAGGATCTGCGCTTCTTCGACGACTACCATGAGCGGTTTCAGAAAGCGGCCCGGGACCTGATCCAGATCGCCAATCGCGTACCGACCTCCATCGTGCTGGTCTCCTGCCTCGGCGATTTCTACGGCAAGGTGCGCGAGGTGCTGGCGCAATCCTACATCGATCGGATCGAGAAGGCCGGCCCGGTCTCTCTCAAGGAAGCGCGCACCGCCGAGGAAGCCCAGCTGATCATCGCCAAACGCATGCAGGCCGATGCCAGCCGCAGCGATGTCGATCCGCTGTTGTTTTTCGGGCCGCAATTTTTTGAAGAGTTCGGCGGCCTGTCGACGCGTCGCATCCTTGAGCTGGCGCAGGCGCGCGTGCGCGAGCAGGTGGCCGAGAACGAGGCTGTGAGCGAGGAGGCAAAGGGCGGCGGCTTCATCTCCACCCTGGCCGCCGCACTTGGCTTTGCTGGCGCGCGGGACGAGCCGCAGGGCGCCGAGGCGGGCGCGCTGCTCGAATTCCACGAGCGTTGGGAGCGGTTCACGGCGCAATCGGAGGCGGAGATTCCCTCCGACGACCATGAGCTGATGACGGTCCTGACCAATGCACTGACGCTGTCGCGTGCGGAATGGGGGGGTGCGCTCGATGTCGTCGTCAAGCGCCCCGAGCTCGACGCCGACCTGCCGGCCGTCGATCTGAGCCTGCGCCACGAAAACGGCCACACCAGCGAGGCGCGGGTGTTTTTGTGCAATCGCCCGACACAGGGCGGCGGCTTGAAGCGTCAGCTCGACAAACTGCTGGCCTCAATGGGCGGCCGCACCTGTTTTGTTCTGCGGGCGAGCGACTTCCCACCGAACAAGAAGAACCAGACGGGACAAGCCTTCCGCAAGTTCCGCGAGCTGGGCGGTCGCTCGGTCCTGGTGCCGATCCCGGATTGGGAGCGCATGATGATGGTGTGCGAGTTCCATGCCCAGCACCGACGCAGCCCCGGCTTTGCCCAGTGGTTTGAGCGCACGAAATTGCTCTCCGACATCATCTCGCTGGCGCAACTGCTGCGGCTCGACCTGTTTGGGCGCAATCTCAACGGCCGGGCCGTGGCCGCCGCGGGCGAGCCGCAGGCTGCCGCGCCAGATCCTGGCGCCGAGGCGTTGGCAGCGCTGGGCTACGTCTCTGCCTCCGCGGCCGCCGATTGGACCGGCTGGGGGCCAGGGACGGCGGTGACCGCGCCACAGCGGGGCAAAGAGACCGATTTGCCCCTCTCCGTCCTGCTCGATGAAGCCGGCGATGCCGCCGCCAGCATCCTGGCCGGCCGCGCGCTCAATTCCAGCAAAAGCATCACCCTCAATCGCAACGTGCTCAAGCGCCATGCCGCAGTGCTGGGCGGATCGGGGTCGGGCAAGACCACGCTTGCCCTGTGCATCATCGAGCAACTGTTGCTGCGGGGAACGCCGGTGGTGCTGATCGACCGCAAGGGCGATTTGTGCTCCTACGCCAATCCGGACGTGTGGCGCACGCACGACGGGGAGTTTTCCGAGCGCCGCGGCGAGCGCGAGAAGCTCGCCGACTCGATCGACGTGGCCGTCTATACGCCGGGCCGTGCTTCGGGGCGGCCGATCTCGATTACGTTGCTCCCCAACGGCATCAACGAGCTGCCCGACCAGGAACAGCAGCTGCTGGCAAACATGTCGGCCGCCGCCCTGGGCGACATGCTGCACTTCAAGAATTCAGCCACGCACCAAAAGCAGTCGGGCACGCTTTCGGTGGCGCTGCGCATCCTCGGCAGCCGCTTCAGCAAGGAGGTCACGCTCGCCGATCTGATTTACCTGCTTGAGGACGAGGATCCCGAACTAACCGACCTGACGCAGCGGATGGATCCCTCAGGCCGGATCCGCCGCGACCTGGTCGCGCAGCTCGACAGCTTGCGGCATCGCAACGCCGCCCTGTTCGAGGCCGGTGGCGAGCCCTTGCGCATGGATTCCCTGCTCGGCATGGGCCGCTACGGCCGCACCGATGGGCGCACGCGCCTGTCCATCATCTACACCGGCTTCCTGGGTGATAACGAAAACATCCTGTTCTGGGTCTCGCAGTTCCTGTCCGAGGCGCTGCGGTTCTGCCAGCGCAACCCCAACGACGAACTGCAAGCCGTGGTGATGTTCGATGAGGCCGATCTGTACATCCCGGCCAATGCCAAGCCGGCCACCGCCGAGCCCCTGCAGAGTCTGTTAAAGCGCGCCCGCTCGGCCGGGCTCGGCTTGATGCTCGCCACCCAGTCACCCGGCGATCTCGACTACAAATCGCGCGACCAAATCACCTCCTGGTTCATCGGTCGCGTGCGCGAGGATACGGCGCTGCGCAAGCTGAGAGCCGCCTTCCAAAGCGAGTCGGGCCTTGATCCGGGGGCCGTCCTGCCGGGCCAAACCGTCGGCGAATTTCATCTCGTGCAAGAGGGACTGGTGCGGCCGATGCGGGCGCAGAAATCGCTGATCGTCGCCGAGCAGGTGCCGTTCGACCGCATCGAGCAGTTGGCGCGCGAAACCAAGGGCCAGGACGAAAAGCAATTAAAGTTGTTTGTCTGAGCCCGGCCCGCCTTGACACCACCCTTCGCGGCGGCATCGGCCGGCCGCGGCATGTTGCAATGCGAAATTCAGACGCCCCCCTAACAGCAGCAAAAGGCGTGCATTTACGGGTGTTTTGCACTATTCTGCTGTCGGATTGGTCTGAGGGTGACCAGGTCCGCTGAGCCGGGGCGAGGGGTTGATCCGGCTTAGTTGCGTCTATGTGGTGCGGGGTAGTGTAGTGATCGACAAGTCCTTTCTGATCATGGCATTGGCATGTGCCATGGCTCCTTTCCTCGGCGTTGGGATCTATCTGGTCGTCAACCTCTTCTGAGGCTTGCGGCGCGATCGGGTGTGTGGCCGCAGGGCCCGCAGGCGCGGCCTGCTCGTGGCCGTTCTGCACCATTCCGGCATTTCCGGGGGCTGTGCATAACTTTGCCGTCGGCGGCAACGCCATTGCCGGCGGCGGCCGCCAGGGCCGGCGCCGAAAAGGTCGCCCTTGACGAGAGCCCGTGCGCGGGTGCCGATAGCGGGCCTCCGCAACATGGGGTGTTGGCCCTGATCTTCACCCCGCAGCCCCGACCTTTAGCCAGAAAGGGACCACCGGCATGAAGCTCGTACGATTTGGCGCAGCGGGCGCCGAGAAGCCAGGTTTGCTCGACGCGCAAGGCGTCGTGCGCGACCTGTCCCAACATGTCAAGGACATCACCGGCGAGACGCTGGCGCCCGCCAGTCTCGACAAATTGCGCAAGCTCGACCCCCTGTCGCTGCCTGCCGCGCCGTCGCAGGTGCGGCTCGGATCACCGGTTGGCGACGTGCGCAACTTCATCGCCGTGGGTCTCAATTATATCGATCATGCCAAAGAGACGGGCGCGGAGATCCCCAAGGAGCCCATCCTCTTCAACAAGCTGCCCAACTGCATCGTCGGACCCAATGATGACGTGATGATTCCCAAGGGCTCCCTCAAGCTTGACTATGAGATCGAAATCGCTTTCGTGATCGGGCAGCGGGCGCGCTATGTCTCCGAAACCGATGCGCTCTCCTATGTCGCCGGCTACACCATCTGCAACGACATCTCAGAGCGCCATTTCCAGGCCGAGCGCGGTGGCCAGTGGATGAAAGGCAAGTGCGCCGAAACCTTCGGGCCATTGGGGCCGTGGCTGGTCACGCGCGAGGAAATCCCGAACGTGCAGGCGCTCAGCATGTCCCTCGACGTCAACGGCCAGCGCCGCCAGACCGGCAATACCGAAACCATGATCTTCGGCATCCAACACTGTGTGCACTACATCTCGCAGTTCATGGTGCTCGAGCCCGGCGATGTGGTGACGACGGGCACGCCGCCGGGTGTCGCGCTCGGCATGAAGCCGCCCGTCTGGCTGAAAGCCGGCGACCTCATGACACTGAAAATCCAGGGGTTGGGCGAACAGAAGCAGAAGGTCGTTGCCTTCAAAGACTGACGTGACGGCGACTTCAGGCGCCAAAGACCTCGCCGGCTTTGCGATTGGCTCAGATCGGCTGCTTGTTGGCGGGGTCAAGCTCTCGGATGGTGTGCGTTGGCGCATCGGCGCGCCGTTTCTCAATCATGTCGGCCACGTTCTTCCAGGCCTCCGGGCGCGACTTGTCGATGCGGCCGATCTCATTGTGGACGGCACGCAGCAGCACAAGCAGCTCCTGTTCGCCGGCAGCCTGGCCGTCGTCGGACTGGGCCGCCTCCTCGAGGCGCTCGATCAGGTCCTGCAGGATGCCGACCTCAGGCAACAGCAACAGCGCTTTGAAGGCCGTCTCGAGATCCTCGGCAACCTCGTCGAGCAGCTGTTGGCGCCGAGCATCGCCGTCGAAGCTGCGGTTGAGTTCGCCATACTTCTGGGCCAGGGCATCGCTCTTGGCCTCCTGCAGCTCCTTGAGAAAGACGCTAAGGTTGTGGTTGCTCTGCGCGAGCTGATCGAGCGCCCGGCAGGCCGCGGCGGCCTGTTCGCGCACTGAGCTGTGCCGCAGGCGCGAGGCAGACGGGAGCGTCAGGCCGATGGCCCGCAACAGCTCGCTCCAGATCTCTTCGCTGATCTCCGCGTCGCTCGGGCCGCGCGGGCCTGCTTCGGCCAGTCGATGCATCAGCCGCCGCGGTTCGCCAGTGCTGCTGGCGGGCGCCGCAGCGATGGCTGGCCGCGCTCTGGCAGCCGGTGCGGCGGAACCGCCGCCGGCCGCCGCGATCGCCAGGGCGTCCGCCCCAGCGGAAACCAGAAAGTGTGCGCGAATGCGGGCAAGCGTCTTGTAGAAGTCGCGGCTGATGAAATAGTGGCTGTTGTTGGCGCGCTGAACGGCTTCCATGGTGGCGCCGGCATTGAGCGCATTGCGCACGACCTTCTTGTCGTGATGCATGACCTCGTCGAGCCTGATTTCGGCCGTGAATTCGGGACGCTCCTGCAATCCCATCTTTTCCAGAAATGTGCGGCGATCCTCGATCGGGTGCACGTAGCGCAACACGGTTTCGACGTTCTCGCGCACATTGGGCAACAGCGAGACCGCCATGATGCGTTCCAGCTCGGCCAGGGTGACGTGCGATCTGTCGGCCCCGAAGGATTTTTTGGCGACCAGCGAGAGGTATTCGAACAGCTCCGAGCGCAACTCGTAGAGGTTGCCATCGACATGGCGAACCGCACCGATGGTGGCGCCGGCGTTCAGCAGGCGGTTGAGGTCGGGTGCGTGCGGGTCATCCTCGCGCACGGTCACGCGCTGCGTGAAGCCCTCGCGGGCCGCCATTGGTCGCATGGCGTTGAGCATGAGCCGGGCATTCTCGTAGGTGTGCGGCAACAGGGCCGTATCGATCACCGCCTGCAGCTGTTCGGCGCTGCGTGCCTTCGGGCTCGGCACGTCAGAGAGCGGCGAGCGCAGCGCCTGGGCCCCGAACAGGCCCGACATGAAGACCAGCGAATCGACGCCGATGGCCAGGATCAGCGCCAGATAGGCCAGCCGGTTGCCATCCAGAAAGGCGTTCCACGTCACGACGAAGCGGTGCGCCCTGTCGTCCCGGTTCATTTCGATCGCCGCCAGCCTGGCCCCGACATCGGCCGAATCCTTGCCGATCAAGCCGGAATCCTGCAGGCAGCCGCGCCCGAACCCTAGCAAGGCGTCCGTGCTGGCGAGCGCGCTCAGCTTATCGCCGCCAGCACAGCGGTCCTGGAACAGCATGAGACCAGCGTTGAGAGCAAACACCCGGCCGGCGGCTTCGGCCGCCTGCTTTGGATCACAGTCGATGCTGCGCAGCCTATTCTTGCTGGCCTCGGTGCTCGACATGGCGGCGATGAGGTGGCTGCATTGCAGCTGCAGGCCGGCCAGACGTTCCGTGTTGGGCTGTTGGCGGAAGGCAGCACGGGCGCGCTCGAACGCCGGCAGGATGCGCGCCGGGTCGAGCTTGCCATTGTCTTCGCCGTCGCCGGCTGCCACCGCCGCCTTGATGCGCTGTTCGGCGGTCTGCGTCTCGCCTTTCAGCTTAGCGAGATCGCCGTCGATACTGGACAGCTCCCGCTCGATCTGGGCCAGGCGGGTCTCGACCCCGTTCAGCCGCTTGTAGGCGTCCCGGCTACGTTCTTCCTTGATTTTGTATTGATCGTTGAGCATCGCCAGTTCGCTCATGCGCTGACGATAGGCCGGTCCCTTGCCTTGCTTCATGGTGCCTTCGACGCCGCGGTCCTCGGCCAAGCCTTCGATGCGCTTGGCGTCGATTTCCTTGGCCTTGGCGTCGAGCTCGCTGCGGTGCTGGGCATAGTCGGCCGCCAGCCCGGGTCGCTCGGCCTTCAAACGCGACAGCTCGTCCGTCAGCGACACTTTTTTGTTGGCAAGCCCGGCCTGGCCGCTCTGCGCGGTGGTGATGCGCTCCTGCTGCTGATTGATGGCGCGGCGCCGCTCCTCCATCTGCTGCACGAAATATTTTTCGATCTCACCTTGCTGCTCTTGCGCCTGGCGGCCGAGCATGGCCAGCTGTTTGTCGTAGGCCTTCCAGCCATCCGTGTCGAACAGCCGCTCGGCCTCCTCCTGCTGTCGTCGCTGCGCCAAGGCACCGATATCGGCGATCGTCGAGCCGATCTGGCTGGTGGTGCGTACCTCGGCGGCACGGCTGCGGGCCTCGGCCGGGAAGATGGCATTGAAGTGGGAATCGAAGGAAAAAAAGACCGAGGCGGCCATCGACGACAGGAACATGACCCACAGCACGGCATTCTTGACCATTAAGCGCAGGCTCTGGGCGTAGGATGTGGTGATGTCGCCGCCACGGCGCGAGCCGAAGCCGATGATGGCAATCAGCACCAGGCCGATCAGGAAATAGAGGGTTATCTCGCCGACCTTGGCGAGGTCGGCGCGGAAGCCGGCGGTGCTGCTCAAGGTGATGGCGTCGAAGTGCTGCAGCACCCAGTAAAAAACCAAACCCACAAGGGCCACGCCCAGCAGCATGCCGACGATCGCATCCGCCAAGCGCGCCCGCCGCCCGTCGGCGGCGCGTTGGTTCATGCCAACGGCGAAGCTTTCGCCGATCAGCCAGGCGACGATCAGCATCACGCCCTGAATCCCGAAGGCGATCGCCAACGACAGCAGCGGTGCGCGCGTGAAATTGCGCAAGCCGTCCCAGGTGGTGTAGGCGGAGGCAAGCGACAGCGCGACACCGGTCGAGGCCAGCAGCGTCAGTTGCCAATTGTCGGTCAGCGCTTTTTCGATGCCATGCCGCAGCCGGGCGAAGAAGCCGGTGCGTCGAAACAGGATGAGAAGAGCCAGGCCGCTGAGCAGGAGCAGATAGTTCTGACCGACGAAGGCAAGGACCGCATCCAGTGCCGCTTTGACGTCGAAGCCCTGCATCCCGCACGTCTCCCGCTAGCACCCGAGCGTCAGGCGGCCACACCATCGCCAGCATCGCCCGCCAAGGCGGCGGCAGGTGGGCCGCATTGGGGCGATATTGTTGTGTCGGCGCGCAAATGCAATGCGCGCGCCGCAGGCGGAACGGCATGGTCGGCGTCGGCGATGATCGCACGCGTGAGCAGCAAAATTCTGCAAGCCGTTGCCGGCCCACGATTTACGACGGTGCCAGATTCCAGCGTGAGCCGTTGCGCATTAAGATTCGTTAAGGATCGAGGCTCATCACAGCTGCAGGCTGGCTCGGGCGCGCTCGTGATGGGCAACCGAGGCCGGATCAAAGCAGCAAAAGATCACGCGCGTGAAATGAGGCTGCGCGCGCAACTGGGCGGCGACCGTCGCCAGTGCGATCGGTGCCGCGCGCTCGGGTGGAAAGCCGTAGGCGCCCGTCGAGATGGCCGGGAAGGCAAGCGAGCGGATGCCGTTGACCCGCGCCAGCGTGAGCGCATTGGCATAGGCGTCGGCCAGCAGTTGCGCTTCGCCGGCATTCCCGCCCTGCCACACCGGACCGACGGTATGGATCACGTGCCGCGCCTTTAGCCGATAGCCGCGCGTGATCTTGGCTTGGCCTGTCGCACAGCCTCCAAGCGTCAGGCACTCGGCTAACAGCTCCGGCCCGGCCGCGCGATGGATGGCCCCATCCACACCACCGCCGCCGCGCAGCGTGCGATTGGCGGCGTTGACGATGGCATCCACGTCAAGCGTGGTGATGTCGCCTGCCACGATCTCAAGACGGTGCGGCATGTCCTTGGCGGCCTCAGCACGGCCGGTCGCCCCGGCCGCTTGCTGCTTTTAGCGCCTTTCAGGCTGCGGCAGAATGCTTTTACGGGCGCGGCAGAATATCTGCTGTTTGCCACGCTCGTGGCTGGCATGGCATCGACCGGATGCTATAAGGGGGCGATGACGCCATTCCTGTCCAGCGGTGCCTTCCCTGCGCCTGAGCACGATCATGGCCATTGTCTCACCGAGGCGATGGACCGGGCGGGCAAGGCCTTCGCCGACAAAGGTCTCAAGTTGACGGGCTTGCGCCGGTCCGTGTTTGCCGAAATCGCCGCCTCGCACAAGGCCATCGGCGCCTACGAGGTGCTGGCCAGGTTGGCCGCGCGCGGCGAACGGCTGGCGCCGATTTCCGTCTATCGGGCCATCGACGCGCTGGTGGCCGTCGGCATCGTGCACCGCTTCGAAAGCCGCAACGCCTTTTTTGCCTGCCATGCCGGGCATGCGGCGCGCCGTCAGCTCGTGCTGGCGTGCGAGACCTGCCGCTCGGTGGCTGAAATCGACGGCGATTCGGTCTTCCAAGCGATTGATAAGTCGGCCGACCGGGCGGCCTTTGCGGCCAAGGCAGCCGTGGTGGAGGTCTGGGGCCTGTGCGCCAATTGTGCCGAGGCGGCGCAGGAGCCGGATCATGGACGGGCGTGAGCGTCCCCCGCCGTCGGGTCCCCTGCCGCGTGGGCAGGCCCACCAGCCGGAACGGTCGGCCTGGAACGGCGAGGAGCTAGCGCTGCTGCCCGGCAGCGAGCGCGGCCCCTTTGACGAGGCTGGGCAGCGCGCGCAGCTCATCTCCGCTCGGGGCATCATGCTGAGCCGCGGCGGGCGCACGCTGCTGCAGGACGTTGACCTCGACGTTGGCGCCGGCGAGATCGTCACCCTGATCGGGCCGAACGGCGCCGGCAAGACGACGCTGGTGCGCGTGCTGCTGGGCATCCTGGCGCCCAACCGTGGCGAGGTCCGGCGCAAGGCTGGCCTGAGCGTGGGTTATGTGCCGCAACGCCTCGATGTCGATCGCACCATTCCACTCACGGTGGCCCGCTTCGTCGCGCTGGGCCAGCCTGCGGCCGGCGCAGCCATCGAAGGCGCCCTCGCCGAGGTTGGGGCGACGGCGTTGCTGGAGCGCCAACTCTGCGAACTGTCCGGCGGCGAGTTGCAACGCGTCGTGCTCGCCCGCGCCCTGGTGCGCTCTCCCGAGCTGCTGGTGCTCGATGAGCCGGTGCGTGGCGTCGACTATGCCGGCGAAGCGGAACTTTACACGTTGATCGGTCGTCTGCGCTCGGAGCGAGGCTTTGGGGTGCTGCTGGTGTCGCACGACCTGCACATCGTCATGGCCCAAAGCGACCGGGTGATCTGCCTCAATCATCACGTCTGCTGCTCGGGCGTACCGCACTCGGTCGCGCAACACCCCGAATACGCGCGGCTGTTCGGCCCGCATGCCTCGCGCGCCATCGGCCTTTACCAGCATCATCACGACCATAGTCATGATTTAGCGGGCGCGCCCCAGCCGTCGGGGTCGGCGCCGCATGGCAGGCGGGAGATCACGTGACCGAGCCCTTTTTGATGCGTGCCCTGCTCGGCGGCATGGGCCTGGCGCTGGTCGCTGCACCGCTGGGATGCTTCGTGGTGTGGCGCCGGATGGCGTATTTCGGGGAAGCGGTGGCGCAGTCCGGGCTGATCGGCATCGCCGTCGGGCTGGCCCTGTCGTTCAATCTGACGGCAAGCGTTCTGGTCGTGACGCTTGCGGTCTCGGGCCTGCTGGTCTTGCTCGGCCGGCAGAACCTCGTGCCAATCGATACGCTGCTGGGCCTCGTTGCGCATGCCGCGCTTGCACTGGGCGTCATCACCGCCTCGCTGGTACAGGGTCCTCAGCTCGATCTCATGACCTTCCTGTTCGGCGATATTTTCGCCATCAGCCGCGCCGACCTGCGTTGGATCTATCTCGGCGGGATCGTCACCTTGGCGCTTGAGGTCTGGCTCTGGCGGCCGCTGTTGGCCATAGCCGTGGACGAAGAGCTCGCTGCCGCCGAAGGGACACGCACGCAATACTTCAAGCTGGTGTTCGTGCTGCTGCTCGCCCTCGTTGTTGCCATTGCCATCAAAATCGTCGGCGTTCTGCTGACGGTAGCCTTCCTGATCATGCCCGCCGCCGCCGCCCGACCGCTGTCGGAGACGCCCGAGCAGATGGCGGTGTTCGCCGCCATCTTCGGCATGCTTTCGGTTGCGCTTGGCCTCTTCCTGTCGGTGTCGCTGGATACGCCGGGTGGGCCGTCGATCGTTGTGATGCTGGCGGTCTTTTTCATTGCCGCAGCCTTCCCTTCCGTGCTGCGCCAGCAGCGTTGAGAGCTTGTGCTACAATCAATCCCGCCGTGAGTGAGGACAAGCCGGCGATGTCGATGAGCCCTGGCATATCACGCAGAAAATCCATCCCGGTGGACGTCGGCGGCGTGACCGTGGGTGGCGACGCCCCGATCGTCGTGCAGTCGATGACCAACACCGATACGGCCGATATCGAACGGACGGCGCAGCAGTCGGCCGACCTTGCCCGCGCGGGTTCCGAGCTGGTGCGCATCACCGTCGATCGCGAACAGGCCGCCAAGGCGGTGCCGCATATCCGCGATCGCTTGCTGGCGATGGGGGTCACGGTGCCCCTGATCGGCGATTTCCACTACAACGGCCACACGCTGCTGGCCGAGCATCCCGCCTGCGCCGAAGCGCTCGCCAAATACCGCATCAATCCCGGCAACGTCGGCTTCAAGGACAAGCGCGATCGGCAGTTCGCGGCGATCGTGGAAATTGCGCTCAAATACGCCAAGCCCGTGCGCATTGGCGTCAACTGGGGCAGCCTTGATCAGGAGCTGCTGACGGCCCTGATGGACGAGAACGCCAAGGCACGCCGGCCCCGGGACGCCCGAGCCGTGATGCATGAGGCGATTGTGCAGTCGGCGCTGCTCTCGGCCAAGCGAGCCGAGGAGCTTGGCCTCGGCGCCGACCGCATTATTCTCTCGGCCAAAGTGAGCGCGGTGCAGGATCTCATTAGCGTCTACAGCCTGCTGGCAGGGCGCTCGCAGCTCGCCTTGCATCTGGGCTTGACCGAAGCCGGCATGGGCTCCAAGGGCATCGTTGCCTCCACGGCGGCGATCGGCGTGCTGCTGCAGCAGGGCATCGGCGACACCATCCGCGTCTCGCTGACCCCCGAGCCGGACGGCGATCGCACCCAGGAGGTGCGGGTGGCCCAGGAAATCCTGCAGACCATGGGCTTGCGGTCGTTCGTGCCGATTGTGGCGGCCTGTCCCGGTTGCGGTCGCACCACCTCAACCGTCTTCCAGGAGTTGGCGAGCGAAGTGCAAAGCTACGTGCGCGCCCGCATGCCGGCCTGGCGTCAGACCTATCCTGGAGTCGAAAGTCTCAATCTGGCGGTGATGGGCTGCATCGTCAACGGACCGGGTGAATCCAAGCACGCCGATATCGGCATCTCGCTGCCGGGCACCGGCGAGGCACCGGTCGCGCCGGTGTTCATCGACGGCAAGAAAGCCATGACCCTGCGCGGGCCAGGGATCGCCGATGAGTTCAAAAAGATCATCGAGAGCTACGTCGCGCGGCGCTACGGCGCCAATCGGCAACCCGAGCCGGCGGCTTGAAGCCTGCTGGCGCAGCGGCTCGCAGCGGAGCCGCAAGCGGCGTCTGGCGGGCGACGTCGGGTCGATCCGGGGCCGCACAGGCCAGCCCGGCGCGGCGGGGCGCGCTGGTTGGGCCCATGAGGACGGGCCGGGTGGCGCCGAGCGGGAAGGTCCGCTCGCCCTTAGCTCGTGCGGCTAACCACAAAGCGTGCGGCCTGGCGCAGCACGTCGGTGCGCGACCCAAAACCTTCGAGCCCGGCCAGGATCTCCGCCTCCAGCGCTGCCAGCCACTGCTTGGCGCCGGCCACGCCCGCAAGGGAGACGAAGGTCGCCTTGCGCGCATCCTTGCGCGTTGCCTTGCCGAGGCGTGCGCTGTCACCTTCAGCATCAAGAAGATCATCGGCGATTTGGAAGGCCAGTCCCAGACGTTCGCCGTAACGGGCCAGCGCCTGGCGCTCATCGGCCGTGGCACCGCCGATGAGTGCACCAGCCTCACAAGCGAACCGGATGAGCGCCCCGGTTTTCAGGGCCTGGAGGCGCCGGATGTGGTCGAGATCGGGGGTGAGGGGGATCTGCAGCTTGTCGGCCTCGAGGTCGAGGCATTGGCCGCCGACCATGCCGGCGGCGCCCGCGGCGGCGGCAAGCCCGCTGACCAGTTGCGCCCTGACGTGTGGATCTGCATGGGCCTCGGGTCCCGCCAACAGGGCAAAAGCCGCCGTCAGCAAGGCATCGCCGGCGAGGATCGCCGTCCATTCGTCGAAGGCGTTGTGCACGGTGGGCTTGCCCCGGCGCAGGGCATCATTGTCCATGGCGGGCAGGTCGTCGTGCACCAGCGAGTAACAATGCACGCATTCGACGGCAGCGGCGGCGGCGAGCGCCTGCCCGCCCGGGACCCCGAACAAGCCCGCACATTCCAGCAGCAGAAATGGCCGCAACCGCTTGCCGCCCCCGAGCGCGCCCAGGCGCATGGCGTCGATCAGCCGCGGCGGGGTGCCGCTGGCGGCCAAGTCGTCAAGCAGCAGGCGCAAACGGCCCTCGACAAGTTGCGCTGCGTCTCCAAGTCGTTGGCTGAACACCGGGCTTTCCCCCATATCTGTCGGATGCGAGCTTGCCGAACGGGGACATGTCGCGTCCATGCCTTCTTTTCGCCCTCCGGTACAAGCAGCAAATGGCGATTTTTCCGCTGAGGGACCTGACCGTGAACGATGGGGCAGACGCAGACAAGCCAGCCCCGCCCCACCCCGACGTTGCTGCTCCTTGCGCCGGCGCCCAAGCCTCGGCGCGGGAGCCTGCTGCGGCGGCCGGGATCGAAACCCCCGACCGGGCGGTGGCGCCGCCGGCCGCGCCAGCCTCCCCGGTCGGGCCGAGGGAGCAACGCCCGCGCGCGGCGGTGGCGCCGGCGGCTCCGGCCTGGCCACTGCGCATCCCAACCACCTTGGCCCTGAGCCCGCCGCCGCCGCGCTTGGCCCTGCCGCCCCCCTACCTGCGCCCGGTCGAAGCCAGGCCCGTTGCCGACGCCGCGGCGCCGCCCGGCGAACCTGCAACCGCGCCCCCCGCCACGGCCGTCCCCGTGCGCGCCGTGCCGGCGCCTCCACCGCCTGCCGGCGCCGCCATGGACCCGCTGCCATCGCCGCCCCTGGGCAGAACACCCTTGCGCGCCCCGGCGCCGCCGGACCCGGCGTCGCCTGCTTCCACCAGCGCGCTTGCCAGCCTGCCGCGGCCGAGCCCACACCACGCCAATCCCACGTGGCCGGCGCGCAGTGGCGCCCCGGCGCCGCAGGCCGCACGCGGTCCCGGGTCGCCGCTCGCCCCCGCTCGCCCATCCCCACGTGGTGCCCGCCTCGCCGCTGAGGCACCAGCCCAAGCCGATGGTGGTGGCCAGCCCCTGGGCGCGGCAGAGGGCCGGCCCGCAGCAGCCGGGGCGGCGACCACCGCGGAAGCTCCCGCCCCCGCCAAGCCGGCCCCGCCGCAACCGCCACCGCGCCCCGACGGGTGGCGCAACGGCGGCGCTGGCGCTGGCCCTGTCGGGGTCCGCACGCGCGCCCCAGGGCGTGTCCACCATCAACCCGCCGGTGTCTCGCGCCGTAAGCCCGCCCGTGGCCGCGCAACCGCAGGTGCCGCTTGCAGCCTTTGAGGTGCCCGTCTTCGAGCCCACCCCCGTGGCCCTGACGTCTGCCGCCCCGCCTGCGGGCCTGGCGCCCTGGCCGGACACGCTGGTGCCAACACCACCGATCTGGACGCCGGTGGAAGAGGCAGGCGCCAAGCGACCGCTCCTCAAACGCGCCTTGCGCGCTTGCGCCATCGCCCTGGTTGCGCTGGTGACCAGCCTGGCGGCCCTGATTGTGCTTTATCGCTGGTTCGATCCGCCGACCTCCATGCTGATGCTGGGCCAGCGCTTGGGCGGTACCACGATCACGCAGCACTGGGTGCCGATCGAACAGATCGCCTCCACGCTCCAGCTGGCTGTCATTGTCTCGGAGGACAGCCGCTTTTGTCGGCATCGCGGCATCGATTGGGAAGAGCTGGAAACTGCCATCGACCAGTCCGTCGACGGGGTCGCACGCGGCGGCAGCACCATTGCCATGCAGACCGTCAAGAACCTGTTCCTGTGGCCCGCCAAAAGCTATCTGCGCAAAGCCATCGAGCTGCCGTTGGCCTACGCCGTCGACGCGGTCTGGTCCAAGCGTCGCCTGCTCGAAATCTATTTGAACATTGCCGAGTGGGGCCCGGGCGTGTTTGGCGCCGAGGCGGCGGCACGCTATCATTTCCGCAAACCTGCCTCCCTGCTCACCGCGCGTGAGGCGGCCCTGCTGGCCGCGTCGCTTCCCAACCCCTTCGAACGCCGCGCCGGCGCCCCCGGTCCTGGCACCCAGCGCCTGGCCGCCAACCTGATGTTGCGCATGCGCGCTGGGCCTGGCATGGCCCGCTGTCTGCGCGCCGGCGGCGGCCTTTAGCGCCCATCCGTCAAGCCGCTGGTCACCCGGCGGGAATGCGGCTATAAGCCGGCCAATCCAATCCGCCCGTGCCCGGCTGTGACGGCTTTTGTCCGACCGCGCATGGCGGCAGAAGCGTTTATTTTGGAGATGACCGCCCATGGCCGTCCCGCGCAAAAAGGTCTCGCGCATGAAGCGTGGCACCCGCCGCTCAGCTGATGCGCTGAGGGCGCCGACGTATATCGAAGACAAGGATTCCGGCGAGCGCCGCCGGCCGCACCACATCGATCTGAAGTCGGGCAAATACAAGGGCCGTCAAGTACTTACGCCCAAGTCGGACCTTTGAGCAGAGCGCTGTTGCGGGCGGGCGTCACCTTTGCCCAATTGCCGCCCCTTCCGGCATGATCAATGATGTCTCGGCGATACCCAATTGACCGCCGCCGCATGGGAGCACCTTGATGTCGCTCAGAGCTCTGCCGATGATCGCCTTGCCGCTGATCCTCTACAATATCCTCGTCATGTTCTCCAGCGGCGATGCCGATAGTTTCTTCCACACACCGCTGCTCACGATCACCATGATCAAGGGTGCCCAGTGGTCGTTTTCGAAGGGCGATCTCATCGTCCTCGTCACCATGCTGTGCCTGTTCGTCGAGCTGGTGAAATCAACCTATACCTCGACGGCCTCGTTGGTGGATCATGGGCTCTCGATGCTGGTCTTCATCGCCAGCCTGGTCGAATTCCTGGTGGTGAACGCCTCGGCCACCTCGCCCTTCTTTTTCATTCTGGTCGGAGCGCTGATCGACGTCATTGCCGGCTTTACGATCGGCATTCGCGTCGCGCGGCGCGACTTGTCGATCGGCGCGGACGCTTGAAGACCTGCCTCGGCAGAGCGGGGGCGTCTTAGCCGCGGTCGCGGGACAGCTTCTCGACCTTGGCCTGCATCTCGGCCAGCTGCGACTTGAGTTCGGCAAGGTCATCGGTCTTGCCGCCCTTGGCCACATCCTTGCTGGCCTCAGCCTCCGGCTTCAGCGGCCCTTGCGCGCCGGCGCCCTTGAAGGGGGAAAACATGGCCATGGCCTGCTCAAACATGGCGAGGTTCTTGCGGGCCTGCTCTTGATAGGCTTCGAAAGCCCCCGCCGGGGTGAAAGCGCCGGCAAAGGTCTTGCGAAAGCGCTCCTGCTCTTTGGTCAGCGTGTCGAGGCTGATCTGCAAATAACTCGGCACCAGGCGCTCGATGCTGTCGCCGTAAAAGCGAATGAGCTGGCGTAGGAACGGGATGGGCAACAGGGTTTGCGTGCCCATGCGACTTTCCTGCTCGACGATAATCTGGGTCAGCACCGAATGGGTCAGATCGTCTCCGGTCTTGGCGTCGAAAACCACGAAATCACGCTCGGATTTCACCATCGCCGCCAAGTCGTCCAGCGTCACATAGGTGCTTGTTTCGGTATTGTAGAGCCGCCGATTGGCGTACTTCTTGATGACGACGGGCTCTTTCTTGTCGCTTGGCGGGTCCGATTTATTGAGCATGAGCTTCGCTTTTATGGCTTGACGGCCTGGCCATTTTGCAGTGCGTAAGCTACCACGACGCTGCACCGCAAACCAGTCCCGTTGTGTGCCGGTTGCAGGGCTGGAAGACGAAAAGCCCGTGTTGCAGGTGCGAAGTTGAACCTGCTATCGTTGCCGCTAACCAGCGCAAATGTGCCCCGTGTGCAGCCCAAGGCCCACCAGCTCTAAGCCCCTTGTCCTGCACCCCCTTCCGATTTGGAGCCTATGATGAGCACTGACCAAGCCACTGTCGTCATTGCCAGCGCCACGCGAACGCCGGTCGGTGCCTTCAACGGCGCGCTGGCGAGCCTGCCGGCCCACGAACTGGGGAAGGTGGCGATCCGCGGCGCCCTCGACCGGGCCCGCCTCGAGCCCGGCGAGGTTTCCGAGGTCATCATGGGCCAGATCCTGGCCGCCGGCGCGGGGCAAAACCCGGCACGCCAGGCCTCGATCCTTGCCGGTATTCCCGTCGACGCTCCCGCCTGGGGCATGAACCAGCTGTGCGGCTCGGGCTTGCGGGCCGTGGCGCTCGGCGCCCAGCAAATCCAGCTCGGCGCCGCCAAGATCGTCATCGCCGGGGGCCAGGAAAGCATGAGCCAGGCCCCGCACTGCGCCCACCTGCGCGAGGGCACCAAGATGGGCGATGTCAAGTTCATCGACACCATGATCAAGGACGGGCTGTGGGATGCCTTTAACGGCTACCACATGGGGACGACGGCCGAGAACGTGGCGCGCCAGTGGCAGATTACGCGCGAGGAGCAGGATCGCTTTGCCGTTGCCTCTCAGAACAAGGCCGAGGCCGCGCGCAAGGCCGGCAAATTCAAGGATGAGATCACACCGGTCACGATCAAGACGCGCAAAGGCGAGACGGTGTGCGCCGACGACGAGTACATCAAGGACGGCGTGACGTATGACTCTATCGCCAAGCTGCGGCCGGCCTTCGACAAGGAAGGCACCGTCACGGCGGCCAATGCCAGTGGCATCAATGATGGCGCGGCCGCGGTCGTGCTGATGACGCTCGCGGAGGCCAACAAGCGCGGTATCACGCCGTTGGCGCGCATTGTGGCCTGGGCCCATGCCGGCGTCGACCCTTCCATTATGGGGACCGGGCCGATTCCGGCCTCCAAGAAGGCCCTCGAAAAGGCCGGTTGGAGCGTCAAGGACCTCGACCTCATCGAGGCCAATGAGGCTTTCGCGGCCCAGGCTTGCGCGGTCAACAAGGGGCTGGGCTGGGACACCGAGAAGGTCAATGTCAATGGCGGTGCCATCGCCATCGGGCATCCGATCGGCGCGTCGGGCGCGCGCGTCCTTAATACCCTCTTGTTCGAAATGCAGCGCCGCAATGCCAAGAAGGGTTTGGCGACGCTGTGCATCGGTGGCGGGATGGGCGTGGCCATGTGCGTTGAGCGCGACTGACCAAGGCTCTGTTCTCAATTTAACTTTTTCCTCGGCCGGATTTCATTCGGCCGAGGTTTTCTTTTATCCTGCCCGGATAAACCGAGCTGATGGGAGGAAACGCGCATGGGTCGAGTGGCAGTCGTCACGGGAGGGACCCGCGGCATCGGGCAGGCTATTTCGGTCGCGCTCAAGCACAAAGGTTTCCGGGTTGCGGCCAACTATGCCGGCAACGACACCGCCGCCCGCCAGTTCCAGGCCGACACCGGCATCCCGATCTACAAATGGGATGTCGCCGATTACGCCGCCTCGCAGGCCGGGGTCAATCGCATCAGCAACGACGTCGGCCCGATCGACGTGCTCGTGAACAATGCCGGCATCACCCGCGATGGCGTCCTCCATCGCATGAGCAAGGAAAATTGGGACGCGGTGCTGCGCACCAATCTCGATTCGGTGTTCAACATGACCCGCTCGGTGATCGAGGGCATGCGCGCGCGGGGCTTCGGTCGCATCATCAATATTTCTTCGATCAACGGCCGCAAGGGCCAGGCCGGCCAGGCCAACTACTCGGCGGCCAAGGCCGGACTGCTCGGGTTTAGCAAGGCCGTGGCGCAGGAAGGTGCCGCGCGTGGCATCACCGTCAACGTCATTGCTCCCGGCTACATCGGCACCGAGATGGTGCAGGCCGTTCCCAAGGAGGTGTTGGAAAGCAAAATCCTGCCGCAAATCCCGATCGGCAGGTTGGGCAACGTGGAAGAGATCGCCCGCTGCGTCACCTTCCTGGCTGCCGACGAGGCAGGCTTCATCACCGGGGCCTGTCTCGATGCCAATGGCGGACAATACATGGCCTGATGCAGAGGGGCCTGATGCAGAGGGGCCTGATGCGCGGCATGGTGCAGGCGCTGCAGGGCAGCGGGCGCCACAGGGCAGCCTACGCCCGAAGACTTGGTGCGGCCGTCTCGCCGTCAGGGACGGGGTTGCCTAGCCGCGCAGCCGGTTGCGAACGAACCGGGGAAACTCCTCGCCTGCGCCGTGCTCTTGGCTGCCGGCCGGCTGCGCCGGTGCGACAGCGGTTGCGTCCTTGCCATTGCCGGCGTCGGCGGCGCCGGCTTCGGTCGCCCACCAACGTCCGCCGGCCGATTGCGCCGCGGGGGCTGGCGAGGGCGTCGGCAAGCTGATGGGCGGCGGCACCGCGTTCTGGCGCCCGCCCTGGGGGGGCGCGGCGGCCGCGGCCGATCCTGCTGCAGCCGGGCGCGTGGCGGCAGCGCGGGCCGGGTTCGCCGGCGCTGCCGGCTGCGGCATGTTTCCACCGGCGAACCAGGCGTCGACCAAATCGAGTTCGTCGGCCGACAAATTGAGGCCTTGGCCGCGGCAGCGCGCCACCACAAAATTGCGGAAGCGTCCGGCAAACAGATTGGGCGAGGCCCCTTGTTCGAACCAGGGGTCGGATTCGCTGACCACTTCCAGGATGAAGCGCACATCGTCACGGCGCACCTCGAGCCCGCGCTCGTGCGCCCGATGCGTGATGTTGGCCAAGGTCTGGGCGCCGATGAGATCGTTCTCGTTGATCTCGTCGGCCATCAGCTCAAACAACAGTCGATATTCATGTGGCGCCATCGCCGGCGCCTGGCAGGCGTCCTGGATGCGGGCGATGGATTGCTGCATGGATGCGGAAGGCCCCGTTGCCGTGCCCGCGGCGGACGCCGGCGCTTGCAGGGCGGCCTGGCGCGGGCCGGCGGGAGGCGCAGCTGCTGGCGTGGCGACCAGAGCCGCCGGTTCCGCCGCGGCAGCGGTTGCAGCAAAACGCGACCCTGCGGGCGGGGCGGGCGACAGCTCGCGGGCCGGCTCGCGCGCTTTGCTGGCGGCCACCGCCGGCGCTTGCCCATGACGCTTCAGGTCCACCACCAGATAGGGGGGCTCGTCGGTCAGTCTGATGTCGGTGGGCAGGCACTGCCGCAACAGCTCGCGGAAGGAGCCGGCGCCGGCCCAGCCGGTGGCGATGGTCTTGTCGTGCCCGAGCATGCGCACGGTCCGGTCGGCGAGCGCCTCGAGCAGCACGGGTGCCGACGAAGCGCGCACGTCGGCGACGATCTCCGCGACGATGGCGCGGCGTGCCGACTCGATCTTGGCGGGTGTCAGGGGCCCCGACGCGCCCTCCGCGTCCTCGTCGCTCGGCACCTCGCCGTTGAGGATCAGGGCAATCAGGTCAGATTCGCGCACCTCGCCATCGCTGATGGCCGTGTAGGGTGCCGCCGTGTGATCGTTGGCATAAATGACCGTGCGACGCGCGTGCGCGCGCAGGCGATGCAGCACGGGCGTAAAATCGGCGTCGCCGGACAGGATGATGAACTCGTCAAAATAGGTCTCGTGCGTGAGATAGTCGCGCACGTCCATCACCATGCGGATATCCGAGGAGTTTTTCAGCTGCGCCGTTAGCGGCGGGCAGTCGACCACTTCGAAGCCGGCGCGCAAAAAATGGTGACGCACGAAGGGAAAGGAATTCATGTCCGTGGAGTTATCGTGCGCATTGCGCCGCGGCACCGGATTGCCATAGCAGCGATTCATGACGATGCCGTCGCCGCTCCTCGCTGAAGGTATCGTTGGTCCCGGTGATGAGGCGGCCGCTCTCGATCTCGCGCAGCCAAACCTGCGCGTCCCGCGCGAAGCGCTTGGCAGCTTCCTCGCTCTTGCGCTTCAGCGACAAATAGATGTTGTCGTAATCGACAAACACTGCGCTGAGACAGGCCGCACCAGCAGTCCTCTTCATCATGACCCCCACTAACCCCCCCGTCGTTGGCGGCCCGCGCCTTGAGCGTGGGCTGCTTCCGATTCGCGGCAATTCATATGAGTCGCCCGCAACCTGCAAGCGCAGGCGGGCCGCGTCCCCAGTGCATTTCCCGCCCTGGGCACCCCCGCTGGCGAGCTCGAGGGTCGCAAGGCGCGGCGGGGCGCATCCTGAACGTGGTTTTTTTGCCGCCCGGCCGGGGCTGCGAGGCGGGGCCCGAGAAGCGCGGGGCAAGCCTCCGGGACGGCCCGTCGCCCGCGCTAGAGCCAAGGCGCGCCAGCGGGCCGGCAGGGCCCGGCGGTTTTCCTCAGTCCTGTTCGGGCTGAAAGTCCTGGGCTGCCAGCTCGAAGCCCGCAAACTCGAAGCCCGGCGCCACCGTACAGCCGACCAGCGTCCAGGACCCTAGACTTTCGGCGTTCTGCCAGGCCCGCGCCGGCACCACCGCCTGTGGCCGCTCGCCGATGGCCAGGTCCGAGCCCAGCCGAACGGACGTTAAAGGCGCTGCCGTCGGCAATCCTCAGCTGCAGCGGTGCCCCGGCGTACCAGTGCCAGACTTCCGCCGCATCGACGCGATGCCAACGCGATCGCTCGCCGGCGCGCAGCAGGAAATAGATTGCCGTCGATGCCGACCGCCCGCCCGCGACGGTGAGCTTATCGCGAAACGTCTCGCGATAATGGCCGTATTCGGGATGTGGCTGCAGGCGCAACAGCTGCACCACCTCCGCGGCCGAGAGCTGGGACGGCGCGCGCACCGGTCAGCTGCGGTTCTTGCGCTCTCTGATCTCGCCGAAGATCTGCCAGTCGGGCTTGCCCACCATCCCGAGCCGTTGCTGGATCGCCGCCACGTGCGGGCGCAGGAAGGGATTGGTTTCTAGCTCGATACCGATCTGGGTTGGCAGCGTCGGCTTGCCCGCGGCGCGCAGTTGATCGACCTCCTGCGCCCGCTTTTGCAGGGCCTCGTTCTCCGGCTCGATCGTCAGGGCGAAGCGCGCATTGGCCTGCGTATACTCGTGGCCACAATACACGACGGTGTCTTTTGGCAGAGCCATCAGCTTTTGCAGCGACTGCCACATCATCTGCGCGTTGCCTTCGATCACGCGGCCGCAGCCGATGGCAAACAGGGTGTCGCCTGCAAAGGCGACGCTGGCGGACGGGCACCAGTAAGTAATATGGCCAGCGGTGTGACCGGGCGTGTCGAGCACGCGCATCTCGAACGACCCGAACTGAAACCTGTCGCCTTCCCCGACGGCCTCGTCGATGCCAGGGATCTTGGCTTGCTCGGCGCGCGGCCCCACGATCTTGCAGCCGGTCTGCTCCTTGAGCGCCAGATTTCCCCCGGTATGATCGGCGTGATGATGGGTGGTTAGAATGTGGGTCAGCCGCCAGCCTTTTTCGTCGAGCGCGCGGGCCACCGTGCCGGCCTCCGGCGCGTCGATTGATGCGGTCAGCTTGGCGGCGCTGTCGTGGATCAGCACTCCGAAATTATCGCTGAGGCAGGGAAATTGCTGAATCTCGAGCTTAGCCATGGGGGGTCCCCTGCTCTCGCTTGCTTTTTTGCCGCCAACCCGCACCCTACCAGGAGGCTGATCGATTTCAACCCGGGCAATGGGCTAAAGGATAGTGGGGCTCGGCAGCGTGGTGCGGCTGATTACTGATGTCGTTGGATGTTGTTGACCTGCGTGCATTCTATGGCCGCCCGCTCGGCAGCGCGGTGCGTCGTCTGCTGACGCGCCGCATTCGCGCCCGTTGGCGCAACGTGCAGGGTGCACATCTCATGGGACTGGGCTTTGCGGTGCCCTATATCGGCATGTTTCGCGGCGAAGCCGCCTGCCTCGGTGCATTGATGCCGGCAACGCAGGGCGCCCTCGTTTGGCCGGCGAGCGACCACGTCCAAAGCGTGTTGGTCGAAGAGGCTATGCTGCCGCTCGGCGATGCTTCGCTTGACCGTTTGCTCGCCGTGCATTGCCTGGAGGCGGCAGAGCGCTCAGGGCCGCTGCTGCGGGAAATCTGGCGCGTGCTGAAGCCGGAGGGGCGCCTCTTGCTGATCGTGCCGAACCGTCGCGGCGTCTGGACGCGGCTCGATATCACGCCCTTCGGACACGGTCGGCCCTACAGCCGCGGCCAGCTCGAGCGCCTGCTGAACGATGCGTTGTTCACGCCGCTGGAATGGACCGGCGCGCTCTACATGCCTCCCATCGATCGGCAGTGGGTGGGACGGTGGTCGACAGTCTTCGAGCGCGTCGGTGCCCGGCTGTGGCCCGGCTTCGCCGGCGTGATGATCGTTGAGGCGCGCAAGGAGTTGATGGGGGCATTGCCGGGCGTGGCCAAGCCCGCCCTTCAAACCGGCCTGGCGACCGCACAAAATACCCTCAAGCGCTGCGGCCCGCGCGGCTGATGGGCGAGCTCGCGTTCGCCCGCCCGCGCTCCGCGGCTGCCGCTTGCCGGTTCAGGATTTGTTGGTCACGGCCAAATCGATTGCCGCGCGCAACTCGCCCCGCGCCCGCTCCAGAATGCTGCGCGCTGCCTCCAGCGAACATCCCTTCAGCAGCAGCACCGCCAGCTTGACGTTGCCGTCGGCGCGCAAAAGCGCTTGCTCGACCTCTGCCTCGCAGCTGCCGCTCAAGTGCCGCAGCATTTCCCTCTTGCGCCGCGTCAGCTTGCTGTTTGCCGCCTGCACGTCGACCATCAGGCCGCGGTAGACGTGGCCGAGGCGGATCATAACGAGCGTGGAGAGCAGGCTGAGCGTGATGCGTTGTGCGGTGCCTGCGTTCATGCGGGTCGAGCCGGCGATCGGCTCCGCACCGGTGTCGAGGAAAATGCCATGCTCCGCGTCACTCAGGAGGGGCGTGTTGGGGTTGTTGGCGATGCCGATGGTTAACGCCCCGCGCCGTTTGGCCTCGCGCAGACACGACAACGTGAAAGGCGTCGTGCCGCTCGCTGCCACCGCCAGCATGACGTCCCGCTCGCCGACGTCACCCAGCTCCGCGCCGCGCCCGACCTGATCCTCCGCGCCTTCGACCGCCTGCATCATGGCGGCCCCGCCTCCGGCAATCAAGAGCAGCAAACGCTCGCGCGGCCAGCCGAAGGTCGGCATCAGCTCAGCGCCGTCCTGCACGGCCAAGCGCCCGGAGGTTCCAGCACCCGCATAGATCAGACGCCCACCCTGGCGCAGCCGCGGCTCCATGGCCAGCGCCGCCCGTTCGATCGCCGGCAGGGCGGTCCGTACCGCGGCAACCGCTGCAAATTGCCCGCCGATCATCGCCTCCAGAACCTCGGCGGGTTCCCAGACGTCGATGTCGGCAAAGCGTGGGCTGGGGCGTTCTGTCAGCATGGGACTGGGCTCATTGCCTGAGAATGTAACGCTCGTCACCGAATTTAAGTTCTCGCGCGTCTATGGGCAGCAACCAGCAAGTGCGGTATGTGCGTAGCATGCAATCTGAGGCAGCTGGTGTGCATGGGGGTGAATCCCGATGACCCACCGATCACTTACGGCCCAGGAGATTGCCGCCGCCCCGGATATCGTTGCGCGGCAGGCCGGCTCCCTCGCCGAGCCTTTGGCGCGCCTGGTCGCGCGCCTCGACCAGCGTCCTCCCCAGCTGGTTGTCACCTGCGCCAGAGGCAGTTCGGCGCACGCGGCCACCTTCGGCAAGCATCTGATTGAGCGCTACCTCGCCATTCCCGTGGCGGCGGCGGCACCGAGCATCGCCAGCGTCTACCATTTGAGCCTGCGGCTGCAAGATCAGCTCGTGCTGCTGATCTCGCAATCGGGCAAAAGCGACGACCTGATCGCCTTTGCCCGCCGGGCGCAAGCGTCGGGGGCCGTTACCGTTGCGGTCACCAACGACGCCGCGGCGCCGCTGGCTGCGGCCTGCGAGTTCGTGCTGCCGATCGGCGCCGGACCCGAGCTCAGCGTGGCGGCGACGAAGACCTTCGTATCGACGGTGTCGGCCCTGCTGCGACTGACGGCGGCCTGGGCACGCCTTGAGCCGCTGGCCGCCGCGGTGCAGCGGCTGCCCTTGCGTCTGGCCGAGGCCGGCAACCTGGATTGGGGCGCAAGTGCCGCGGCGCTGGCCGGCGCTGCCAGCCTCGTCACCATCGGGCGTGGTCCAACCTTGGCCATCGCCAGGGAGGCGGCACTCAAGCTGAAGGAAACCTGCAACCTGCACGCGGAGGCCTTCAGCGGAGCCGAATTCCTGCACGGTCCGGTGGCGCTCGTCTCGCCGCGCTATCCCGTGCTCCTGTTC
Source organism: uncultured Alphaproteobacteria bacterium (assembly GCA_963820375.1). Taxonomy (GTDB): domain Bacteria; phylum Pseudomonadota; class Alphaproteobacteria; order Rhizobiales; family Hyphomicrobiaceae; genus AWTP1-13. Next base: position 189,521 of record CAWFZX010000020.1, read on the forward strand.
ATGCCCACCGATGCCGCCGCGCACGGCATGCGGGAGTTCGCCGGGCTCGTGCGCAGCAAGGGGTCGGTGCTGTTTGCCGCAGAAGCGGGACCGGTCGCACCGCACCGGTTGCCGGTGCTGGCGACGGACCAGCCCGAGACCGACGCGGTTTGCTTGATCCAGAGTTTTTATACGATGATCGTCGGATTGGCCGAGCGGCTCGGCACCGACATCGATAAACCCCGCAACCTCAACAAGGTCACACGCACGCTCTAGAGCGAGCGCGCGGTCGCTGCCTGCCCGAGCGCCCGGTGCGCGCCTGCGGCTTTGCGCCTTTCGCGTGTGTCCTTTGTCGCCGCTTTGCGCTTGCGGCGAGCTAGTCTTGCCGCGCCGGCTGCCGCTGGCCGCGTTGCCCATGCCGCGTCAGCATGAACACGGCTTTCTCGCCCAGGGCGTTGTGGACCGTCAGGGGGAGCCAGGTGCCGAGTTTCTGGCCCTTCAGGTTGAAGGCGACGGCGCGTTCGACGCCGGCGCCCGTGATGCGGCACAGATCGGCGAAATCCTTGATCGTGCAGAGGTGGGCGTTGGGGCTGACGTACCAGGAGTCGGGCAGGTTCTTGGTCACCGGCATGCGGCCCGTGAAAAGCAGCTGGCCGCGCACCTGCCAGTGGCCGAAGTTGGGGAACGAGACGATGGCGCGACGGCCAATGCGCAGGAGGTTTTGCAGGACCGTCTTGGGGTGCCGCGTCGCCTGAATCGTCAGGCTGAGGATGGCATAGTCAAATGCGGCATCGGGGTAGTCGGCAAGATCGCGATCGGCGTCACCTTGGATCACCGACAGGCCGCGCGCCACACAGGCGTTGACGCGTTCGCGGCTCACCTCGATGCCGCGGCCGTCGACGTTTTTGGTGTCGGCGAGAAGCTGCAGCAAGGCGCCGTCGCCGCAACCCACATCGAGGACCCGCGAACCGGCCTTCACCATCTCGGCGATCAAAAGATGGTCGACGCGATGTTGACCGGGATTGCTGGGAGCAAGCATCAGGCGCTCCCGGTTAGCTTCAGGCGACGTTTGGCCGCCGCGTTCAGAAAGCCACGAATGGTGGCAAACAGCTCGGGCTCTTCCAGCAGAAAGGCGTCGTGACCCTTGTCGGATTCGATTTCGACGAAGCTGACGTTAGCCGCCACCGCATTCAGGGCCTGGACGATCTCTCGGCTTTCACGCGTTGGATAGAGCCAATCGCTGGTGAAGGAAACCACGCAAAATCTCGTCTTGCAGCCCCTGAAGGCATTGGCGAGCACATCGCCGTGCTCGGCGGCGAGGTCGAAGTAGTCCATGGCGCGGGTGATGTAGAGATAGCTGTTGGCATCGAAACGGTCGACGAAGGTCGAGCCCTGATGCCGCAGATAGCTCTCCACCTGAAAATCGGCGTTGAAGCTGAAGGTCTTGGCGGCCAGGTCCTGCAGGCTGCGCCCGAACTTGCGGTGCAAGGCTTCTTCCGAAAGGTAGGTGATGTGCGCCGCCATGCGCGCCACGGCAAGGCCGTTGCGTGGCACCTTGCCGAATTCGTGATAGCGCCCCTGACACCAATCGGGGTCGGCCATCACCGCCTGCCGACCGACCTCGTGGAAGGCGATGTTTTGCGAGGAATGCCAGGCTGCCGTGGCGATCGGCATGGCCGAGAAAACGCGATCGGGATGGCGGGCCACCCATTCGAGCACCTGCATGCCGCCCATCGATCCGCCGGCCACACTGAATAGCTGATCGATGCCCAGCCGGTCGATCAGGCGCACTTGCGCATCGACCATGTCGCCGATGGTGATGACGGGAAAGTCGAGCCCCCACGGGCGCCCGGTGCTGGGATTGATGCTGGCAGGGCCGGTCGAGCCCAAGCAGCCGCCGAGGATGTTCGGGCAGATCACAAAGAAACGGTTGGTATCGATCGGCTTGCCAGGCCCCACCATGGTTTCCCACCAGCCGGGCTTGCCGGTGACGGGATGCTCGCTGGCGACATATTGGTCCAAGGTGAGGGCGTGGCAGATCAGGATGGCATTCGACTTGTCGGCATTGAGTGAGCCATAGGTCTTGTAGGCGATGCGCACCGGCGCCAACAGCTTGTCGCAATCGAGACGCAGCGGCTCGCTGGCGGGAAGGTCGATGTAATCGCTGCTGGGGTTGGTCGCCTCCAGCATGCGGGCATCGGTCGATGCCAGTAAATCACGCGGATCTGCCGTGTTCATAGGCGCTGTTAGCTAGGCTCTCACGCGCGAATGTCAATGAATTCTTTGCCCGCGCCTTTTGCAAAGCCCCGCCATGCACGATGTAATGCAGCGAGGAGGTGTTCCATGATCGATCCATCCACGCCCAGGGGCCGCATTCTGCTGGCCGCCCTCGCCTGTGCCGCCGACCGAAGTTGGGCCCAGGTCAGCCTGCTGGACATTGCCGAGCATGCCAAGGTGCCGCTTGGCGAGATGCGTGATCTGTTCGCAAGCAAGAGCGCGATCATCGCCGAGCTCATGCGCACCGTCGATCGCGAGGTGTTGCAGCGCGTCGATCGTGCCCAGGGCCAGGAAAAGCGCGATCTCTTGTTCGACGTCCTGATGACCCGGTTCGATGTGCTGAGCCCGTACAAGGCAGCACTCAAATCGATGGCCAAATCGGGCGGCGCCGAGCTGTCGTTGGCTGGGCCGCTGCTGTCCTCGCAGCACTGGATGCTGCAGGCTGCCGGCATCGATAGCAGTGGACCAGGCGGTGCGCTGCGCGTGGCTGGACTGGTCGGCGTCTATGCATCGGTCTTTCGCGTCTGGCTTGAGGATGACGATCCGGGGCACGCCCGCACCATGGCCGCGCTCGATCGGCGCCTACGCCGCGGCGAGCGCGCGCTGCGCGCGGCCGACGGCGCAGCTTCGACGTTGCAACGCTTGGCAACGGCGGCGCCGGATTTCCTGCGCTCGCTGTTGCGGGGCGGCCGCCAGACCCCCCCCACCCCCGATCCGGCGCCCGATCCCGAGCCGAAGACCTAAGCTTTGTACGTCTGCTGGAGAGTCGCATGCCCCAGGCAAGGCCCGTCCCCGCACGCATTGCCTTCGACGATTTCCTAAAAGTCGACGTCCGCGTCGGCACGATTCTCGCCGCCGAGCCCCTGGCGGGCGCGCGCAAGCCGGCGCTCCGGCTCGAGATCGATTTCGGCCCGCAGATCGGCGTCAAGAAGAGTTCAGCGCAAATCACCGCGCACTACGTGCCGCAGGCGTTGATCGGCCGGCAGGTTGCGGCGGTGGTGAATTTTCCCCCGCGCCAGATCGGCAAGATGATCTCAGAAGTGCTAACGCTCGGCTTCCCTGACGCCGCTGGCGAGGTCGTGCTGGTCATGCCGGAGCGGGCCGTGCCCAACGGCGGGCGGCTGTTCTAGTCGCCGTCAGCGCCGATTGCCTTTGCCTCGCCGGCGAGGCAAAAGCAAAAAACCGGTCTGGCGATGGCGGCAACGGGAAAGCAGGGGAAGGCTGATGCTGACGATCTACGGCGTTTATCGCTCGCGTGCCTCGCGCAACCTTTGGTTGGCCGGCGAGCTCGGGCTCTCCTTCAAACATGTCCCGGTGATGCAGGCCTATCGCCTGCCGCATCCGACCGCCGCCGACGCGCCGCTGAATACGCGTTCGCCGGAGTTTTTGCGGGTCAATCCGAACGGGCATATTCCCACCATTGAGGATGACGGGTTGGTGCTGCACGAATCGCTCGCCATCAACCTCTACCTGGCCAAGAAGCATGGCGGCCCACTGGCTCCCGCCACCCTGGCGGAGGACGGCTTGATGGGCATGTGGGCTCTGTGGGCGGCAACGGAGGTCGAACCGCAGGCGCTGCAGCTCATGAATCACCGGCTCGGCTATGCCCCGGACAAGCGCGATGCCAGGATCGCACAAGCCGCCGTCGAGGCGCTGCGCGCGCCCTTCGCCGTGCTCGAGCGGGCGCTGGCGGCCACCGGCTTTGCCGTCGCCAACCGCTTCACGGTCGCCGACCTTAATTTGGCAGAGGTGTTCCGCTACGCGATGCCGGCGCCGGAGCTGTTCGCAGCCAGCCCCCGCCTGGCGGGCTGGCTCGCCGCCTGCCAGGCGCGACCGGCCTTCCAGGCCATGATGGCGCGGCGCGAGAGCGAACCGGCATGAGGCCCCTCACAAGGGCACGCGCATGGTGGCGCGCAGGCCGCCCATGGAGCTGACGCCAAGGGCGATGTCGCCGCCGTGGCTGCGCGCGATATCGCGGGCGATCGCCAAGCCAAGCCCCGAATTGCCGGCGTCCTGGTTGCGCGCGTGATCGAGCCGGTAGAAGGGTCGGAAGACATTGTCGCGTTCGGTCGCGGGAATGCCCGGGCCGTCGTCGTCGACCTCGATGCGCAGCCAGCACTCCTCGGCGGCCGCGCGAATGACGACATTGTCGCCAAAACGGGCGGCATTGGTGACGAGGTTGGTAATTGCCCGCTTGAAGGCCTGCCGTTTGAGCGGCAACACCAGGGGGCGGCGCGGATGGCGCATGCGCACCTCGATCGGCGCCCCGATGTGCTCGGTCTCTTCCTGCACTTCCCCCAGCAACTCGCCGACGTCGGTCGGCGCGGCCTCCTCCCCGCCGTCACCCTTGGCGAAGGCCAGATAGTCTTCGAGCATGTGCTGCATCTCATTGACGTCATCGCGCAGCGCGGCAATCTCGGGGCCATCGCCCAGCAAGGCTAGCTCGAGCTTGAAGCGGGTAAGGACGGTGCGCAAATCATGGCTCACGCCCGCCAGCATGGAGGTACGCTGCTCGACGTGATGGCGGATCCTGTCTCTCATCTCTAGGAAGGCGGACGCCGCCTGACGCACCTCGCGCGCCCCGCGCGGCCGGAAGTCCTGCGGCACCGGGCGACCCTTGCCGAAGGCGTCGGCGGCTTCGGCAAGGCGCAGAATTGGCCGGATCTGATTGCGCAGGAAGGCAATCGCCACGGTCAGGAGCACGACGGAAGTGCCCACCATCCAGATCAGGAAGATGTGGGAGTTGGATGCATAGGTTTGTCCGCGCTGTGCGGTGAAGCGCAAGATCGCCCGGTCGAGCTTGACGCGCACCTCCACCAGCCGTGACTGCCCGACGGTGTCGATCCAGAACGGCCGGTTCACGAAGGTGCGCAGCTCATCCGATAGCGCCCGATCGAGCAGATCGAAAAACGGCTTGGGCTGCGCCGTCGGCAGATTTCCCGCGGGTAGGATCTCGAGCGTGAAACCGAATTTGCTCTGGGCGAGCTCCGCGAGCCGCGTGCCGTCTTCCGAATTCTCGTAGATGGAGACGATCGCCGCCATGTCGCGCGCCGTGGCTTCCGACAGCCTGCGCGTCACCTGATTCCAATGCCGCTCCATGAAGGCGAAGGCAACCACGCTCTCCAGCAGCACGATCGGGGCGATGATGATGATCAGGGCGCGTGCATAAAGGCCCTTCGGCGCCAGCTCTGTGAGCAGGCCACTGACACCGGCCCACGCGCCCTTCGGCAAGCCAAGCGCGGCAAGCCGCTGGCGCCAGCTGGCGGTGGTGCGGATGAGCCTATGCGCTATCGCCATCGGGCGCCGTGCCCCTCAATCCGTGTGCAGGATATAGCCTTTGCCTCTGACCGTCTGGAGAAAGACAGGGTTTGCCGGATCGCTTTCGATTTTTCGACGCAAACGATTGATCTGCACGTCGATCGCACGTTCGCTGCCGGTCGAATCGTCGCTGGCGAGCTCGTGCCGGGCGATTGGCGATCCGGGACGCTGGGCGAACAGGCGCAGCAGATCCCGCTCGCGTTCGGTGAGTTTGATGGTCTCGTCGTTGCGCCGCAGTTCGCCACGCCCGACATGAAAGATGAAGTCACCCATCCTGATCTCGTCGCGAGGTCCGGTCGGGCCGCGGCCACGCTTGAGAATGTTCTGCAGCCGCAGCAGCAGTTCACGCGGCTCGAAAGGCTTGGCAACGTAGTCTTCTACGCCGATCTCGAGACCTTCGATGCGTTGCTCCGGCTCGGCCCGGGCCGTCAGCATACAGATCGGAATGCTGGAAATGGCTTTCAGGTCGCGCGCCAGCTCCAGGCCGCTCTCGCCGGGCATCATGACGTCGAGAATGACAACGTCAAAGGCAAGCCCGCGCATGGAGGCGCGGGCGCTGGTGGCATCCGTAGCGGTCGTGACGCGGAAACCGTTCTCGAACAAATAGCGGGCCAACAGGTCGCGGATGCGTTGGTCGTCATCGACGATCAAAATGTGCGCCGCATTGTCGGCCAACGGTTCCATGCCATCTTCCCCCGTTGCCGTGCTGTCGGGTTTAGCCTTGAGGTGCAGCAGAAGCCTCGATCGGTCGCGGCAAGAGTGCCTCAACGAAAGCCCGTTCTTCCGGAACAATCATGGCAAAAAGGAAGCTGCGCATCGCCGCTTCGCTGCCGGGTCCGGCCGCCGTCAGGGCCTGGGCTATGCGCTTTGCCTGCAGGGCATCGAGCCGGCCGGCCAGCGCCGCGCCTTTTTCCGTCGTATGCAACAGCCGCTGCCGGCGATCGGCGTCGCCGGCGACCTGCTTGATCCAGCCTTGGTCGATCAAAAGCTTCAGCACCCGTGCCAGACTTTGCTTGGTGATTTTCAAGATTTCGAGGAGATCGGCAACCTTCAGCCCCGGGTTGCGATTGACAAAGTGCAGCACGCGGTGATGCGCACGCCCCAAGCCGAACTCGGCGAGCACGGCATCGGCCTCCCCGGTAAAGTCGCGGTAGGCGAAGAACAAGAGCTCGACGCAGGTGATGAGCTGCGGATCGGCAAAGGCCGGACGGGCGCCAGCCCGCTGCTCCGCCGGAGCCCGTAAGCGGCCCGCGGGCATGGAAATTATGTCAGTCATGTTGACTTATTTGGCCCCGATTGTTAGTGCTGGCAAGACATTTTACAGGCCGGGATGCCTCTTTGGGAGCCACCAGGAGCGCCGCAAAGGCCTGCAATTTGGGCAATTCTCAGCCGGCGATGGGTCCGCCGCCAAGCCGTGTTGGCGAGCCCAAGGCACCCGGCAGAGTGAGCTCCACGGAGAAGGCGAGGCATGGCCGATACAGCCCCCTATCACGATCGCGACGGCTTCATCTGGTACGACGGCAAGCTGGTGCCCTGGCGCGAGGCCAACTTGCATGTGCTGAGCCACGGCCTGCACTATGCCAGCGCCGTGTTTGAGGGCGAGCGCGCCTATGACGGGGTAATCTTCGAACTGACCCAGCATACCCAGCGCCTGGTCGAGGGCGCCACCACCCTTGATTTCCACATCCCCTACACGGTGGCCGAGATCGACCAGGCCTGCCGTGAGGTCGTCAAGGCCAACAAGCTCAGCGACTGCTACGTGCGTCCGATCGCCTGGCGCGGCAGCGAAATGATGGGCGTCTCCGCGCAATCGACCAAGATCCACCTTGCCATCTCCGCCTGGGACTGGGGCTCGTATTTCCCCATGGAGCAACGCCTTAAGGGGATCCGACTGACGCTGGCGAATTTCCGCCGCCCCGATCCGGCGACAGCGCCGGCCAAGACCAAGGCCGCCGGCCTCTACATGATCTGCACCATCGAAAAGCACCGGGCCGAGAAGATGGGCTACGCCGATGCGCTGATGTTCGACTGGCGCGGCCGCGTCGCCGAGTGCACGGGGGCCAACATTTTCCTGATCCGCGATGGCAAGCTGCACACGCCGACGCCGGACTGCTTTCTCGACGGGATCACGCGGCGCACCGTGATTGGCCTCGCCAAGAAGCGAGGCTACGAGGTGATCGAGCGCACCATCATGCCCGACGAGCTCGGCTCCTTCTCGGAATGCTTTATCGTCGGCACCGCCGCCGAGGTCACGCCGGTGTCGGAGATCGCCCAGCACACCTATACCCCGGGCACGATCTGTGAGACGCTGATCAACGACTACATGGCGGCGGTACAACCCAAAAAGATCGCCGCCGAGTAAGCTCGGCGCGCGCGCGCACCACCCCCTTCGCCGTTTCGCGCTGCGCCGGTCTCGGCGCCCCGGTTGTTCAGCAAACCCTTGAGCTGGCCTTGGGCCCCCGCCCGTTGGCCGGCACGCGGCCCGGTGGCGGGGCAAACGCCAGCATCAGGCCCCCAACCTGCCGCCGCCCGCCAGCGGGAAGGCCACCCGCGCAACCCGACCCGAACGCTGGATCCCAATGCCCGCAACCCTAAGCTCGCCGCCCGCGGCCAGCGTGGCCGGCGAAGCACAGCCGGCGCCGGAGTGAACCAAACCGACACGCGACCGTTGCGGCTGGCCGGCTTCTTGGCCAATGCTGGGCCCTGAAATCTCACTCGCGGGGTCGTTGCCATGCGAACCGTACGCGCAGCGAGCCTCGTTTTCGTGGCGAGCAGCTGCTTGGTCACCACCGCCGTCGCCGTTGCCCAACCCGCCCCGCCAGGGGCCTCGCAACGCGACTGCCAGACCATCCGGACCTGCAACTTTTCGCGCACGGGCCTCTATCGCGGCTGCCTGTCGTCCTACAGTTGCCGTGTCTGCCGCATGGTGTCGGCCTCCTGCCGGGTCGGGGGCGGACCGCGCCGGGTCTGTCAGGAAATGCGCTGCAACTGGGGCTGAGGCGGCTGGCGGGTCGCCGCGGCCGGCGTGGTCTCGGCGCCCCGCTCAGGCGGCGCGAGCGTCCTCCTCGTCTGCCCCGCGCCCGCGCGGTTCGTTGAGAACCATCAGCAAGGGCGTCAGTCCCTCGGTATCGACCAGGCGAAAGATTTCGATATCGTTGCGGGCGCGCTCGCTCCAGCCGGCGATTTGCAGGGCCCGCTCCGCCTTTGAGAACAGGCCATGGTTGCGCAGCGGCTTTGCCGCACGGATCAGATCATCGCCCTCCGGCGGGGTGGCCGGTGCTGCGGCCGCACCCGTCTTGTTCAGCCAGGCTTGCCGGATTTCCGTGAGATCGGTGTCGCTGCCGAGGCTTTCCTCCCTTTTCAGCTGCTCCAACTCACCTTTTTGCCAGAGCCACCCAACCCCCCGCTTGGGCCAGCGCACCAACTCCAGATCGCTGAGGACGCCGGCCAATTGGTTGACCGCCAGCGCCTTGGCGGCCTCTTCCTTGTTGTTGGGATCACAGCTGTAAAGGTTGGGAATCACCAAATAGGAGGCCTTGTTGTGATGCACAAAATGCCGCCGCACCCATTCTCGGTCGACGCCTGCCCGGGCGATGGCCGTATCAATGGCCTCGTTGATGTGTCGCCTGAGCGTCCCGGAGGGGCGAATGGACGGCGGCTCGCGCGGCGGATTGACGATCGCCAGCGCCAGCAGCCCAAGGTCGATGCCCAGCGTCGCCAGCAGGGCGATCAGATCGCGCCCCGTAATTGGCTCGCCCGTGTCCGTCCGTCCGGCCGCCTGGTTACCGCCGGTCAACACATAGGTTGCCAGGCTCGTGGTGTAGACACCGATGTTGCGCCATAGATTCTTCACGGCGTTGGCAACGCCGGCCGGGCCCTCGCTGAACACCGCCTCCCGCAGCCGCAGCTCGGCCGGCTGCTCCGCCTGCGCCGCCGCCTGCCGCAAGCGCTCAGCCAGCGTTGGATCGTGGCAGGTAAAACCGCTGCTGCCCGGCGGCACGGCGACGATACTGGCGAGCGCACGCATTTCGGCAGCCGTTGATCGGCCGAGCTGATTGCTGCGTGCGGCAATGTTGCGGGCCCGCCCGCGCAGGTCGGACGCCTTGGCTTCGAAGTTGCGCTGCCGTTCCTCCACGGTGCCGCCCGCCAGCGTGGTGGCGGCTTGCCGAAGCTCATCGATATCGCCACGCACCGGTTCCAGCCAGGTCTTGGTCATGCCATCGCGCAGCGTCGTGATGGAGTCGCGCACGCTTCGCCGGGCGTTGTAAAGCGGCCCGCGGCCGGCGCCCGAGGCTGTGCCGCAACTGCCGCCGCTGGTTTCTTCCCGGGTCATCTGGCTGTCGGACCAACCAACCACGCTGTCGAGCTGTCCGCGAACGGCATCGAGCCGCGCCGCCACGACTTGGGCAGCATCGCGCGCGTCCTCTTGCAGCCCCGTCAGCCCCGTGCGCGTGGCTTCTTCTCCGGATATCAGGCTCCACCAAAAGCCGTAGCCAAAGCCGATCGACCAGATGGCGAGGAACAGATAGAGCGGGAACGTGATCAGCCGCTCGCGCAGCTGCCGCCGAGCGCCGAAGCTCTCGCGCAGCATCAGCCACATCAGGAACGTGAGCGCCACCACAACGGCAATCACCAGGACGTCGTTGGACAGCGACATGCCGCCGGGCAGCATTTGACCCTGGCTGGTTGGTGTCGCCGAAACGCCGATGATAAAATCGCGCATGCCGTGCCAGGTGGCATAGCCCGAGATCATCAGCAACATGAAGGAGGCCGCGCCAATCAGCGTGTTGCGGCCGAGAATGTAGTCGATGACCTTGCCCATCAGCGAGGGCGGTGCCGGCTCGGGCATCTCCAACTCCTCTTGTTCGGCTCGCTGGCTGATAACGCAAAAGGGCCCCGTTGTGCCCCAGGCATCGACAAGGGGACGCTGTTTTGCGGATGAGGTGCGGTCTGGCTACCTCACTCGGCGACCGTCACCTCGCGGCGCTCGCGGTTCGATTGCAGCGCCGCCTGGATGCACGCGATGAGGTGCCGGCCATAGGCGCCGTCAACCGGGACGGGCGCCTGCTGGCGGATGGCAGCCAGCAGCGCCTGCCACTCGCGCTCGAGCGCCCGCAGCAACCAGTCGGGCTCGGCGGAATTGGGCACCTCAATCCAGCCGCCGCCTCGGCCAATCGCCACGCCGCGCTCAAAATCGATACGCAGCATGCCGCGCTCGCAGACGAGGTCCATGCCGTACACCAGCCCGCCGTCGCGGTAGCCAAGGCTCGAGACCTGGCCGAACCGTCCGCCGGGGAAGCGCAAAAGCAAGAGCGCGCTGTCGTCGGCGGATTGCTCGTGCAGCAGCGCACCGGCGACGGCTGAGACCAATTCGACCCGAGCGCCCATGCACCAGATGAGAAGGTCAAGCGCATGAATGCCGGCCGTCATCAGCATGCCGCCGCCGGTCGTGACATCGAGATGCCAGTGGCGTCGGTTGCTTTCCAGCCAAAGCTTGATCAAGCTGCTGCTGCCCGCGATCGGCTGGCCGAGATCGCCAGCATCGAGGATTTTGCGGGCGATCAGGCTGGGCAGCGCGAAATGCAGGAGCTGGCCGATCATCAGCTTGACTTGATTGTGGTCGGCTGCCGCCATGATGGCGGTGCACTCGGCCACGGTGCGCCCCATCGGTTTTTCCAAAAGGATGTGCTTGCCCGCCTCGGCCGCGGCGATCGCCATCGGCATATGCAGATGGTGCGGCGTGGCGATCACGGCGATGTCGATCGCCGCGTCGGCCAGGAGTTGGCGCCAATCCGTCAAGGCAACGCCGCCGTGCTGGGCGGCGAGGCGGCGCGCTCGGGTCGGGTCGCAATCGCAGATCGCCGCCAGTCGCACACCGGGGAGCGCGCTGATGGCGCGCGCATGGCAGTCGCCGAAATAGCCCGCGCCGATGATGCCGACAGCCAGGTTCAGGTCGGCCATGTCGCCAAACTCCATCCCCGCCCTTGCGGCCGTCGCCAGCGCAAGAGCCTTCACCAGCCCTTGAAGGGCGTCTCCGGTACCGGTGTAAGCGGCGGCTTGCCGGCGACAAAGGCCAGTAGATTGTCGACCACCAGCTGGCCCATTTGGCCGCGCGTGTGCATCGAGGCCGAGCCGATGTGGGGGACCAAAGTGACATTGTCCAAACTGAAGAATGCCGGATTGATGTTGGGCTCTCCCACAAAGACATCGAGGCCGGCGCGGAGAATCTTGCGCCCCTTGAGCGCCTCGATCAGCGCCGCCTCGTCGACCACCGAACCGCGCGCGACGTTGATGAAGATCCCGCGAGGACCCAGCGCCTCAAGCACGGGCATGTTGATGAGATTGTTGGTGGCCGGTCCGCCCGGCAGGATGGCAATCAGCGTATCGACATCCCGCGCCATGGCGAGGAGATCGCTGTAGTAGCGGAAGGCGACAGCCGGCTGGGGGTTGCGGGCGTAGTAGCTGATCGGCCGGCCGAAGGCCTCCAGGCGACGCCCAATCGCTCTGCCGATGCGGCCCATGCCGATGATGCCGATCGAACGATCGCGCAGCGAGGCGGCGGTCAGCCGATAGTCGCCTTGCCGCGGCCAGTGGCCCTCACGCAGCCATTTTTCCGCCTCGTAGAACTCCCGGATGGTGCCGAGCAACAGACCGATGGTCGTATCGGCCACCTCTTCGCTCAACACCTCGGGCGTGTTGGTGATGATGATGCCGCGGCGCCCGGCCTCGGCAATATCGATGGTGTCGTAGCCAACCCCGAAATTGCCGATGATCTTCAGATTGGGAAGCCGGTCCAGCATGGCCGCGTCGGTTCGCACGCCCGTATGGCTGCCGGTACAGAGCGCGCGAATGTCGCGCCCGGCCTCGGCGAACAGCGCCTCGCGATCGCCTGCCTGGTGTAGGCCGTAGACCGTAAAGTGCTTGGCCACCCCGTCGTTGATCAGGTCCATCATCGGGCCGGTGTTGAGGAGCCCAGGCTTCGACATTTGCAACTCCGACGTTTGTTCCTTAAGTGGGGTCCTAGCATTCAAGAGCCCGATCGTTCAATGCAGGCGTGCGATCATTGCGCTTCAGTGCGCGCCCGGTTGGCGGTTTGCCGATGATTAAGGCTGACTACGATGTCGCCGTGATCGGCGCCGGCCATAACGGCCTGACCTGCGCCGCCTACCTGGCGGCGGCGGGCTTGCGCGTGGTCGTCCTGGAAAAGAATGCCGAGGTCGGCGGCGCGGCGGTGACCGAGGAGTTCTATCCGGGCTTTTCTAATTCGGTGGCGGCCTACACCGTGAGCCTGCTCAATCCCACGGTGATCGCCGACCTCGAGTTGGCGGCGCACGGCTTGCAGATCGTCGAGCGACCGGCGGCAAATTTCTGGCCGGTGGACGACACGCGCTACTTGCTGATGCCCTATGGGCTCGCCAATCGACAAGCAGCCATTGCCCGGTTTTCTGCTGCCGATGCCGAGCGCTTGCCCGCCTATGACGCCGCGCTGGAGCGTGCCGCATCGCACCTGCGCCGGCTCGCCTTACAGCGTCCCCCCAATGCCGGCGGCGGCCTGCGCGAACTCCTCGGCAGCGCCAGCCTCGGACGGCAGCTTTACGGCTTGTCGCTGCCCGACAAGCGGCTGCTGTTGGACCTTTTCAGCAAAAGCGCCGCCGATTTCCTCGGGCAATGGTTCGAACACGAGGTGGTGCAGGGTGCGCTGGCCTTCGACGGCATCGTCGGCGCCTACGCCAGCCCGCAGATGCCCGGCACGGCCTACGTGCTGCTGCATCATTGCTTTGGTGAGGTCAACGGCAAGTTGGGTGTGTGGGGACACGCGATCGGCGGCATGGGTGCGATCAGCCAGGCCATGGCAGGCTGCGCACGGGCACGCGGCACGCTGATCAGGACCGCTGAGCCCGTCGCGTCGATCCTGGTCGAGGCCGGCGCGGCCCGCGGCGTGTGCCTGAGTTCAGGCGAGGTCATCCTGGCCCGGGCCGTGGCCGCCAACGTGCCGCCGAAACTGCTGTTTCGCGACCTGGTGCCCGAGAGCGCCGTCAGCGCCGACCTGCGCCGACGCTTTCTCAATTTGAAGTCCGGTTCCGGCACGTTCCGCATGAACGTCGCCTTGTCGGAGTTGCCCGACTTCCGCTGCCTGCCCGGCAAGACCGCCGGCCAACACCATGCCTCGGGCATCATCATCGGGCCGACCATTGCCTATCTCGAGCAGGCCTATCTCGACGCGCGCGCCCACGGCTGGGCGCGCAAGCCGGTGGTTGAGATGCTCATCGCCTCGACGCTGGATGCTGGCCTGGCGCCGGCCGGCCAGCATGTGGCAAGCCTGTTTGTACAACACGTGGCGCCGCAGCTCCCCGATGGGCGCAGCTGGGATGCGGCCAAGGACGAGTTCGCCGACCTGGTGATCGACACGGTCAGTGCGGCTGCCCCCAACTTTAGGGCCAGCGTGCTGGGTCGACAGATCCTCTCCCCCTTGGATTTGGAACGCCGCTTCGGGCTCGTCGATGGCGACATCTTCCACGGCCAGCTCACGCTCGACCAGCTCTTCAGTGCGCGACCTGTGCTGGGCCACGCCGACTACCGGATGCCGGTCGCCAATCTGTATCTGTGCGGCTCCGGCGCCCATCCGGGCGGCGGTGTCACGGGGGTGCCGGGACGCAACGCCGCCCGCGAGATTATCCGCGATTTCAACAGTTTCCGCTGGCGCAGGTGGCGCTGAGCTGGCCTGCACTGGCGTCTGGGCCTCTCGATTTTTGCCGCGAACACGCTATATTGCAGGGGTTGGCAGTTGCCAGCGTCCGCAACGTGAGACGAGCATGAGCCCCGCACGCCCCAGACCCCAGGTCATGACCCTGACCGACCGGGCCGCCGATCGCATCAACCTGATCCTCGCCGGCAAGGGGAGCGGCGCCGGCGTGCGCATCGGCGTCAAGAAAGGCGGCTGCGCCGGCATGGAGTACACCATGGAATGGTCCGGCGAGCAGCAGTTGCATGACGAAGTGGTCGAGCACAACGGCGCCAAGGTGCTGATCGATCCCAAGGCGGTGATGTACCTGCTCGGTGCCGAGATGGACTATCAGGTCGACAAGCTCGCCGCCCAATTCGTGTTTCGCAATCCCAATCAGTCGAGCGCCTGCGGCTGCGGAGAATCGGTGAATTTGACTCCCGCAACCCAAGACAAGCTGGCAGCCCTGCGCAGTTGATAGACCGCGCCTTGGCCGGCGCTGGCGGCTAGTTTGCCGCTGCCGGCGCCGCAGCGATAGCCTGCTGCAAGGTGGTCTGCAGATTTTTGACCTCGACCTTGCCACCCTCGCCGCGGCCGCGCACCTTGATCTCGCGGCCCTTCAAAGTGTTGTCGGCGAGCTGTTTCAATAGACCAGGTACGACCCGGCGATCCCCGACCGCATCGATCAGCCAGAGAATGTCTCCCGAACGCCATTCATCAGGCCGCAGCCGGATCGGCGTGTTGAGGTTCTCCGTCAGCCGGCGATCGACGTCGGCCGACACGCTGGCCCACAAGGCGACGGCAACCGGCACGGAAGCGCCGTTCTCCTTGGACTTGGCTTCCGCGACGCTGCACTGGCCGGTCAACAGCGGTGGCAAAACCAGCCATTCAAGATCGCCCAGCGTGTAGTGGCGATAGCGCGGCGAGTGCATCAGAATGCTGACGATCTGAGCGAAGGCTAGCGAATGGCGCACGGCCGCGGCGGCACGCCGACGCGCCTCCTCCGACGCCGGTCCACCGGCGGTGGCTTCGCCGGCAGCGGCTGCGTCCGGTTTGGCGGGACTTGGCGCTGCCACTGCCACGGCCGGCGCGGCAGCCCGCATCGGTGCGGTCGCCTCCGGCGCTTTGCCGTTCGCCGTCGCCGGAGCCGCAGGAGCAGCCGGGGCGTCCTTCGATTTCCTGGATCCGAATATCATCTCGCAACTCCGTTACTCACAACGACGAACCTGGCGCCAGCGACCTCATCTCTCTCGGAAGGCGCGCATAATTTGGTCGGAGAGGGGCTTCATTAAATACGATATCACTTTTCTGTCGCCGGTTTGAACAAAGGATTCCACCGGCATCCCAGGCACTAGCCTAACCTCTCCAAGCCGATAGATTTCCTCCCTGCTCAGGGAAATCCGCAAGGTGTAGTAGGCGGCAGACGTGCGCTGATCCACGGTCGTGTCCGCCGAGACGCGGGTGACGACCCCGTTCAACTCAGGTGTTGTCCGCTGGTTGAAAGTCGTGAAGCGGACCACGGCGCGCTGCCCGATTTTCACCTGGTCGATGTCCTGGGGCGCAAACTTAGCCTCGACGATGAGGTTGTCGGCCGATGGCACGATCAGCATGAGCTGCTCGCCGGCATTGATCACCCCACCGATGGTATGCACAACGGATTGGTGCACAAAGCCGTCCTGGGGTGCGCGAATGTCGATGCGCTTTAGCTGATCGACGGCCGCCACCTTGCGCTCGACGAACTCGCCGATCTTGGCATCGACCTCCCGCAACTCCTTGCCGACCTCGCTGGCGAGATCGCGGTCGACCTGGATGATCTGCAACTCGAGCTCGGAAATCTTGCCCTTGCTTTGCGCGCTGGTCGCCGTCAGCTGGGCGCGTTCGCCTTCCAGACGGGTGGCCTCCCGTTCGAGCTGCGTGAGCTTGGTAATCGGCATCAGGTTTTTTTCCCAAAGCTCGCGCGCGCCGGCGAGCTCGCGCTGGATCAGGACGATCTCCTGCGCCTTTGCCTTGATCTGCGCGCCGATGCCGCCGATTTCCTCGAGCAATTGGGCGACGCGTTCACGCAGCTGTGATTTTTGCCCAAGCCGTGCCGATTGGCGCAGATCGAACAGCTTGCGCTCGCCGGCAACAATGGCAGCGACTTGCAGCTCGCCGAGGCGGTCCATGAACTCGTCGGGGATGGCGATACCCTCAAGGCCGTCCCGCTCGGCCTCGAGACGCGCCTTGCGGGCGGTCAACTCGTCGAGGCCCCGGAGCACAATGGCCAGATTGGCGCGCGTCACGGTCTCGTCGAGGCGCACGACAATATCCCCGGTCGTGACCCAATCGCCGTCACGCGCTCTGATTTCGCCGACCACGCCGCCGGTCGGGTGCTGCACTTTCTTGACATTGGAGTCGACCACCAGCACCCCCGGCGCGATCACCGCACCGGAAATTTCCGTGGTTGCCGCCCAGCCGCCAACGCCGCCGCACAGCACGACCAGGATCACCAGGCCGGCCCAGAGGTGGCGCTGGATAGCCTTCTTGGCATCGGTGATGGGCATCAGCCACTCCTGCCCGCTTCGGCCACGACTTTGAGCGGCTCCATGCCGGGAGCTGCCAGCCTGAGCTTCTTCATCACGGCATCCTTCGGACCCGCAGCCAGCGCGCGGCCCAGGTTCATGGCCAGTAAGAGGTCGACGTTGCTCAAGACGTTGTGCCGGTGGGCAATGACGATGACGATGCCGCCGCGCGTGCGCACGCTGAGAATGGCTTGCGTCAGCGCCAGCATTCCCTCCGAGTCGAGGTTGGCGTCGGGTTCGTCCAACACCACGAGGAAGGGGTCGCCATAAAGCGCCCGCGCCAGCCCAATTCGCTGCCGTTGCCCCGCCGACAGCGTCGCACCTTGCTCGCCGATTTGGCTATTGTAGCCATTCGGCAAACGCACGATCAGCTCGTGGACGTCGGCGGCGCGCGCCGCCCGCACGATCAGCTCCGGATCGGCAGCATCGTCAAACCGAGAAATGTTCTGTGCCACTGTTCCCGCGAACAGCTCGACGTCTTGCGGCAAGTAGCCGACGTGACGGCCGAGCGCGCTCGGATCCCACTGGTCGAGCGCGGCGCCGTCGAGGCGGATCTTGCCGCGTGCCGGCAGCCAGGCACCCACCAGCGCCCGGGCCAGGCAAGACTTGCCCGATGCACTCGGGCCGATGATGCCGAGCCCTTGCCCGCGGTTCAGGGCAAACGTGACGTCGGTCACGACGAACTTCTGCTCGCCGGGAGGCACGATCGAGATGTTTTCAACCGAGAAAGTGTTGGTCGGCACCGGCAGCGCCATGGGCTCGCCCGCGGCCGGCACCATGGCCAACAGCTTGCTCAGCCGCTGCCAGCTCTGGCGCGCGGACGCAAAGCCCTTCCAATGGGCGATGGCCAGGTCGACGGGCGCCAGCGCCCGGGCCGACAGGATCGATCCGGCAATGATGATGCCCGCGCTCGCCTCCTGCATGATGACGAGATAGGCACCCACCCCCAGCACCGCCGATTGCAGCATCAGACGCAGGACCTTGGACAGCGCGCCGAGCCCACCGCCGACGTCGCTGGCCGCCTGGTGCGCGGCAATGTAGTTGCGGTTGGCGTCCCGCCAGTGAGCTCCCACGCGCTGCGTGAGCCCCATCGCCACCATCACTTCGGCGTTGCGCCGGCTGGTTTCCGCCAGGCGCTGACGCGAAACGGCAAATTCGATGGCAGCCCTGGTTGGCTTGCGCGTCATGATTTCGGTCAGCCCGGTGAGGCACACCAGCACGATGGCACCGCCCAAAGCCGTGACGCCGAGGATCCAATGGAAGGCGAAGATGATGCTCAAGTAGAGCGGCATCCAGGGCAAGTCGAACAGGGCCGTCGGGCCCATGCTGGAAAGGAAAGAGCGCACGCTATCGAGGTCGCGCAGCGGCTGCAGGCTGTCGGCCCGTGCGCCCATGCGCACCGGCAGGTGAACCATGGTGTCGTAAACGCGCGGGCTCAGGGTCTCGTCGAGCGTGGCACCGACGCGGCTCAAAAGCCGACTGCGGATCAGATCAAAGCCGCCCTGCGCCACGAACAGCAGGGCCGCCAGAATAGACAGTCCGATCAGGGTCGGAATGCTGCGGCTCGGCAGCACGCGATCGTACACTTCCAGCATGAACATGGAGCCGGTGAGCAGCAAGATGTTGCTCATGCCGCTGAACAGCGCGATGCCGACGAAGGCGCCGCGGCAGGAGGCGAGCGCGCTCGCCAAGGCGGGGGCGCTGGCTTGGGCGCCATCGCGTCGGCCCAGGGACGGCGTCGTGCCGTCGGCGACGCGGCGGCGCCGTGTGCGGCCGGCGCCGATCAGCAAATAGCCGATCAGGCCGCCGATCAGGGCGACCGGCATCAGCAGCAACGGCTGCAGCAGGTAGCTCCACACCCAGGAGGGCGTGTTCCCCAAGACGAAGTCCCGGGCGGTGCTCAAACCGTCGGCATGGACGGCGAGCCACACATTTTCCAAGCTCGTGAGCGCAAACCCGCTGTCCGTGCCAAGGCCATGCCTCACATCCAGGATCAACGAGATCAACGCGGCGGCGAAGATTCCGCCACCCAATATCCGCACCACCAGCATACCCCAACACACCCTACGCTTGGTCGCAGACCCCCCGGCCAGGCTGAGCACCGCAGCGCGGCCAATCGAAATGGACGCCCATCCGGGCTTTTTGTTAATCCACGAAATTTCCCCACTGCAATCTACCACCTGCGCTTGGGAAGTGGCAATGCGAGCCACACGGTTCGGCTCCCATGCTGCGGATTTTTTGCATCATTCTGCTGCACTTGCACGCGTCCCACCGTCAGGACAAAAGGCCCAGCTTGCAGGTTTGGGGCCACAGCTGTGCCCCATCCGGAGACGGGCGCGAGGCAGTAAATAAGGTCTTGATCGGCGGCCGTCGCCCGCGCGTTGTATGATCACGACAAGAGGCGGCAATCGCCAGCCACCGAAGCTGGAAAACCTTGGTCATGCGCCCAGTTAGCAGAGCGATCGGCTTCGTTTTGGCGCTGGCCGGGCAGGCCCTGGTGCCTGCTGGCGCGGAGAATCGCATCGTGCTCGACCTGCCGCTTGCCTGCGAGCTCGGGCGCAGCTGCGAGATCCAACAGTATGTCGATCATGACCCCTCGACGGCGGCCCGCGACTATCAATGTGGGACGCTGTCCTACGACGGTCATAATGGCACAGACTTCCGGCTGCCCACGCGTTCGGCGCAGCGCGCCGGTGTGAACGCGCTGGCGGCCGCCGACGGCGTGGTGGCGCGCGTGCGCGACGGCATGGAGGACATTGCCCGGGCCGCCACGGGCGCCCCGGCGGTCGGCAACCGGCTGTGCGGCAACGGGGTGGTGATCAGCCACGCCGACGGCTGGGAGACGCAGTATTGCCACCTGGCCCAGCACAGCGTGCGCGTGCGGCCGGGCCAGAGGCTCAGCGCTGGCACCCCCCTGGGCCAGGTCGGCCTCTCCGGTGCCACCGTCTTCCCGCACCTGCATTTCACGGTCCGACACAAGGGCGCCATTGTCGATCCATTCGCCTTTGGGGCGCCCGCCGACAGCTGTGGCGGCGGGGCGCCGCTCTGGCGCCCGGCCTTGGCGGCGACCTTGAGCTACCGAGCCCGGGCTGTCCTCAACACGGGGTTCGCGGCGGCCCCCGTCACGATGGAGGCGATCGAAGCCGGCGATGCTGGCGAGCTCAACACCGCCGCTGTCGAACCCTTAGCGATCATCGCCTACGCGCGCAGCATCGGGCTCAAGAACGGCGACGTGCAGCAGCTCATCATTCGCGCTCCCGACGGCAGCGTCCTGGTCGATCACTCCGCCAACAGGCTCAATTCCCACCAGGCGCAAGCCATGGTGTTTGCCGGCAAGAAGCGCCCCTCCGGCGGCTGGCCGTCGGGCGTTTACCGAGCCACCTATCGGGTGCTGGCGGACGGCCAACCGGTGCTGGAGCAGAGCTTCGCGCTGACGCTGCAGCCGGCATCGCGGCCGTGACGGCCGCCGCCGTGAACCATGTCGGGCGGCGGCGAGTGCGCGCTTCTTCAAATGCACCAGCCGTTCGGTTAGTGTGCCGCGCTTGGGAGTTTTGCCATGCAGACCTATCGCCACCTGCAACCGGGCGACCCGGCGCCCTGGTTCCAGCAGCGCTCGTCGGTGAACCCGAACTATGCCTTCAATTCGGCCGCCGGCCGCTACCTGGTGCTGTGCTTTTTCATGAGCGCAGCCAATGCGCGTGCGCGGCTCGCGCTCGAAGCTGCCTTCTTGCAACGCGCGCTGTTCGACGACCGCAAGGCGGCCTTTTTCGGCGTCAGTATCGATCCCACCGATGAGCACCAAAAACGCGTCGCCAGCAAACTGCCGGGCTACCGCTATTTCTGGGATTTCGATCGCAAGATTAGCAAGCTGTATGGCGCCGTACCGACGGATGCCGGAGCTGCCGACGGCGCCGCCGTTGCCGTGCGCCAGATGTGGGTTGTGCTCGACCCCACGCTGCGGATCTTGAAAGTCGTACCGTTCACTGACGATGACAGCAGCAGCCAGGAGGTGTTGGCCTTTCTCGAGCGCCTGCCGGCGCCGGCATGCTTTGCGGGATTTGAAATTCAGGCGCCTGTGCTGATCTTGCCCAATGTGTTCGAAGCCGAATTTTGTCAGCGCCTCGTTGCGCTCTATGAAGCCAGCGGCGGGCAAGAATCCGGCTTCATGCGTGAAAGGGACGGCAAGACCGTGCTGGCGCACGACCATGGCCATAAACGGCGCAAGGACTACGAAATTGCCGATCTTGAGGTGATCAAGCAGGCGCAGGCACGTCTGCTGCGCCGGGTGGCACCCGAAATTCTGAAAGTGCACCAATTCCAAGTTACCCGCATGGAGCGCTACATTGTCAGCTGCTATGCGGTCGAGGACGGCGGCCACTTCGCGGCGCACCGCGACAACACAACCAAGGGCACGGCGCATCGCCGGTTCGCCGTATCGATCAATCTCAATGCCGACTTTGATGGCGGTGAGGTGCGTTTCCCCGAGTACGGCCCGCGTAGTTTCAAGCCGCCGGCCGGCGGGGCGGTGGTGTTCTCCTGTTCGCTGTTGCACGCAGTGTCCAAGGTGACGCGTGGCCGACGCTATGCATTTCTACCGTTCCTCTATGACGAGGCGGCGGCTAAGATTCGCGAGGCCAATAACGCCTTCCTTGGCGAAGGTGTCGGCGCCTATCGGAGCTGATCGTCGCCTCCGGTTCATCGCCAAGTTTGAAGGGCTCGGCCGCGAATGCGGATCCTGTTTGTGCATCAGAATTTTCCCGGACAGTTTCCGCACTTGGCGCCGGCGCTCAGCGCCCGCGGCCACGACATCACGGCCCTGACCGCGGCCGGCAACAAGCGCCCTTCGCCGGTGCCGGTTGTCTACTACGCCTACCAGAAGCCAAATTTTGATCGCTCGATTTCCAGGCACGTCGGCAACTTTGCCGAACGTGCCGAGCGCGGTGCTGCCGTTGCCGCCGCCGCCGAAAAGCTACGTGCCAAGGGCTACCTGCCCGACATCGTCATCGGTCATTTCGGTTGGGGCGAGACGCTCTATCTCAAGAACGTGTGGCCCGACGCCAAGCTCGTGCTGTACGCCGAATTCTTCTATCATCCGCGCGGCCTTGACGCCGATTTCGACCCTGAAATCCAGCCTCCCAGCCTTGCCAGCAACATCGTCACCGCCACCTTGCAGGCGCCGCTGCTGCTGGCGATGCACACCGCAGACGCCGCCCTGGCGCCGACGCGTTGGCAGGCGCAAACTTTTCCGGCCCACTTCCAAGACCGCATCACGGTCATCCACGACGGCATCGACACCGACCGCCTGCAGCCCAACCCGGCGGCCCAGATCACCGTCGGCAGCCGCATCTTGCGACCGGGCGACGAGGTGTTGACGTTCGTCAGCCGCAATCTGGAGCCCTATCGCGGCTATCACATTTTCCTGCGCGCCCTGCCGGAAGTGCTGCGCGCGCGTCCCGAGGCGCAAGTCATCATCGTCGGCGGCCAGGAGGCCGGCTACGGGCCCTTGCACGCCTCGCGCAAATCCTGGAAGCAGATCTTCCTCGACGAGGTAAAGGACCGGTTGGATCTCAAGCGCGTCCACTTTGTCGGCAACATCCCCTACGCCACCTTCGTCAACCTGATGAGCGTGACGCGCGTACATGCATATCTCAGCTACCCTTTCGTGCTGTCGTGGTCGATGCTCGAGGCCATGAGCGCGGGAGCACTGGTGGTCGGCTCGGCAACGCCACCCGTGCAGGAGATCATCCGGCCCGGGTCGAACGGATTGTTGGTCGACTTCTTCGATCGGCAGGGCTGGTCGGCGACCCTGACCGAGGCGCTTAGCGAGCCGGCGAAGTTTGAGCCGCTGCGCCAAGCGGGACGGCAGACCATCCTCGACGGCTACGATCTCAAGCGCCACAGCCTGCCGCGGACGATCGCCTTCATCGAGGGCCTTGCGCCCTGATTGGCAGCAAAAGCATCAGCGCAGGTGGCAGGCGACGTGGTGCCCCGGCTCCACCTCGCGCAGCGGCGGCACCTCAAATCTGCAGCGTGCCTCCGCGTAGGCACAGCGGGTATGGAAATGACAGCCGGGCGGCGGTTTGAGCGGGCTTGGCACGTCACCTTGCACCACGTGCTTGACACGCTTGATACCCGGATCAGGGATTGGCACGGCCGCGAGCAGGGCCTCGGTGTAGGGGTGCAGTGGCCGCGCAAACAGGGTGTTCTTATCGGTGTATTCGACGATGCGGCCGAGATACATCACGGCGATGCGGTGGCTGATGTGTTCCACCACCGCCAGGTTGTGTGAGATGAACAAATAGGAGAGCTGCAGGTCGCGCTGCAGGTCTCGCAGCAGGTTGATGACTTGCGCCTGGATCGACACGTCGAGCGCGGAGACCGGCTCGTCACCGACGATCAAGCGCGGATTGAGCGCGAGCGCCCGTGCCACGCCGATGCGCTGCCGCTGCCCGCCGGAGAATTGGTGCGGATAGTTGTCCATCTGCGCGCGGCGTAGGCCGACGCGCTCGAACAGCTCCGCCACCCGCTCGCGCCGCGAGCGTTTGCCCCCTTCGGCATGCAGCTTCAGCGGCTCACCGACGATGTCGCCGGCCCGCATGCGCGGATTGAGCGATGAAAACGGGTCCTGGAAGATGATCTGCATGCGCTGGCGCAGGGGCCGCAGCTGGCGCTTGCTGAGCTTGGCGATCTCGTGCCCCTCGAGCCGGATGCTGCCGGCCGTCGGCTCGATCAGACGCAGGATGGTGCGCCCGACCGTGGTCTTGCCGCAGCCGCTTTCGCCAACCAGGCCGACGGTTTCGGCCGGGCCGATCGTGAAGCTGACATCGTCGACGGCATGCACATGTCCGACGGTGCGCCGCAGCAGGCCTCTGCGTACCGGGAAGAATTTCTTTAGCCCTTTGACTTCCAACACGGCTGCGGGGTTGTCAGGCATTGACGGCTCCAGCCAACTTGTCGGAATGCCAACAGGCCGCCCAATGCCCGGCCTGCTTTTGCTCATAGGCCGGATATTCACGGCGGCACAGGTCGCTGGCAAACACACAGCGCGGCGCGAAGGTGCAGCCGGGCGGCAGGTTGCTGAGGGCAGGAACGATACCGGGAATTTCTTGCAGCCGTTGCGCGGCAAGGCGGTGGTTGCGCTGGTCGATGCTGGGCAGGCGTGGAATCGAGTTCAACAGGCCGCGTGTGTAGGGGTGAAGAGGTCGGGCAAACAGGGCCGCGACCGGTGCTTCCTCTACCTTGCGACCGGCGTACATCACAATGACGCGTTCGGCAGTTTCCGCGACCACGCCGAGGTCGTGCGTGATCAGGATCACCGCAGTGCCGAGCTCTTTCTGCAGCCTGCCGATCAGATCGAGGATCTGCGCTTGGATGGTGACATCCAATGCCGAGGTCGGTTCGTCGGCGATCAGCACCTTCGGGTTGCAGGCGAGTGCCATGGCAATCATGGCGCGCTGGCGCATGCCGCCCGAAAGCTGGTGGGGATATTCCCTGACGCGCTGCTTTGGCTCCGGGATGCCGACCAATTGCAGCATCTCGGTGGCTCGTTTGCCGGCGGCGGCGCGCGACATGGCTTGGTGCAGGATCAGCGCCTCGCCGATCTGGCGGCCGATGGTCATCACCGGATTGAGCGACGTCATCGGCTCCTGGAAGATCATCGAAATCCGGTTGCCGCGGATCGCACGCATGGCCGCGGCATCGAGCTCGATGAGATCGACGCCGTCGAGACGCGCCGATCCGCCGACGATGCGGCCGGGCGGATCGGCCACCAGGCGCAGAATAGACAGTGCCGTTACGCTCTTGCCACAACCCAACTCTCCGACAATGGCCAAGGTCTCGCCGCGGCGCAGCGCAAACGACACCCCATCCACCGCCTTCATCAGCCCGCCGCGCGTGTAAAAATAGGTCCGCAGGTCGGTGACCTCGAGCACGTACTCGCTGCCTGCTTGCGCCGGCGTGGTCGTATCGGTGGAGGGTCGCAAGCAAGCCTTCACTAGATGCGTTGACGGGGGTCGAGAATGTCTCGGATGGCATCGCCGAGCAGATTGGTGCCGAACACGACCATGCTGATGGCGATGCCGGGAAAGATGACAAGCCAGGGTGCGGTGCGCACATACTCGGCGGCGGATTCCGACAACATGCGGCCCCAAGACGGGTGCGGCTCGGGAACACCGAGCCCCAGGAAGGCCAACGCCGACTCAACGAGGATCGCCGAGCCGAACTGCGCCGTCGCCAGCACGATCAGCGGTGCCAGCGTGTTGGGCAGCACGTGCTGGATGGCGATACGGGCCTCGCTCATGCCGACGGCGCGAGCCGCCTCCACAAACGGCATCTCACGCAGCGCCAGGGTGTTGGAGCGGATGACGCGCGCGACATTGGGAACCAGCGGAATGGCAATGGCGATGATGGTATTGCCCAGCGACGGACCGAGGGAGGCCGCCATGATGAGGGCCATGACCAGCAATGGCAGGGCCTGCATGATGTCGATCAGACGCTGGACGATGAGATCGACCCAGCCGCCGAAGAAACCGGACAGCAGCCCAACCGAAACGCCGATCAGGCAACCGAGCGCGGTCGCTCCAATCGCCACCGCCAGCGAGATGCGTGCCCCGTAGACGATGCGGGCGAAGACGTCGCGTCCCATGAAGTCGGCGCCCAGCATGTGCTGTTCGCCAGGCCGTGCCAGGGAGACGCGCGGATTGGTGGAGGTCGGATCGTAGCTGGTGATCTGGTCCGCAAACAGCGCCGTGGCAATGAACAGCAGCATGATGAGCGCGCCGATGGCGCCCAGCGGATAGCGGCGCATGAAATGCACCAGCGCCCCGCCGTAGCCACGCACCATGGCGCCGGCCCGCCGCAGTTCCGCATCATGATCGATGACCGCCACGCCAGCTCACTCCTCGTACTTGATGCGCGGATCGAGAACGACGTACAGCATGTCGACGATAAAGTTGGTGACCACCACGACGACGGCGATGAACATGACGAGGTTCTGCACGATCGGGTAGTCGCGCCAACGGATGGCCTCGACCAGAAAGCGTGCCACGCCGGGGATGTTGAAAACCGTTTCGGTGACGATGAGGCCGCCGATCAGGAAGGCCGCCTCGATGCCGATAATGGTGACCACCGGCAGCACCGCATTGCGTAGCGCGTGGTCATAGTTGACGGCGGGATCGGAGGCGCCCTTGGCGCGCGCCGTGCGGATGTAGTCCTGTCGCATCACCTCCAGCATGGAAGAGCGCGTCAGACGCATGACCAGCGCCGAGCTGCGGAAGCCCACGGCGGCGGCTGGAATGCTCAAGAGCGCAAGGTCGTGCCAGAAGCTGCCGGTGTCGCTCTTGTAGATGGGGATCCAGCCGAACCAGTGCACGAACGCCATCAAGATCAGCAGGCCGAGCCAGAAGGATGGCAGTGACAGCCCGCTCAAGCTGACGACGCGCAGGGCATAGTCAAGCGCCGTATTCTGGCGAACCGCGCTCATGACCCCCAAGGGTACCCCGAACAGCACGGAGAAAATGAGCGCCAACGCCGCCAACTTGGCGGTGACGGGGATGCGCGGCAGGATCTCGTCGATGGCGGGCTTTTCGGAGACGTAGGCATAACCGAGGTCGCCGCGCGCCAAGCCGCTGATCCAGCTCACGTATTGGGTGACGATGGGCTGGTCGAGACCGAGCTGGCGCTCGATCTTTTTCTTTGCCGCCGGATTAACGAAGCCCGCTGAATCGAAGATGATATCGGTGATATTGCCCGGCACCAGGCGCAGCATGACGAAGATCAGGATCGACATCCCAAACAGCGTCACGACCATCAGGAGCAGTCGGCGAATGAGATAGGCTCCCATTGCGACTCTCCTCTATCTACCCACCTCCGGCTGCCGACGCGCTATTTCTCGAGCCACACGTCCTCAAAGCGCCAGTTGTTGTAAATGCTGTTGGCGTGCAGCACAAACCCCTTCAGGTGCGGCTGCCAGCAGGTGGCGGCCCGACCGTAACTAACGATCGGACGGGCAAGATCCTCGGCAAGCTTGCGTTCGATCTGCCAAACCAATTGCTTGCGTTTGCCGGCATCGGTCTCCTGCGACTGCTTGTCGATCAGCGCATCGACCTCCTTGTTGCAATACTGCGTGAGGTTGCGCTCCGAATTGCAGCTGTAATTCTCATACAGGTTGACATCGGGATCATCGACGCCCACGCCCGTCAAATTGAGACCGACGGAGTATTCCCCGCGCGTCACCTTGGCGTGCCAGATGCTCGTATCAATCACCTCGAGCTCGCCGTCGATGTGAATTTTTTTCAGCTGGTCAATCAGGATCACGGCCGGATCGCGATAAATGGCGATGTTGCGCGTGGAGACCTTGACCTTCAGCGGCTTGGCCTCGCCGTAGCCCAGCCCCTCCATGATCTGCCGGGCCTCGGCACGGCTCTTTTCCACATCGGCGGCATAGCCGGGGAGCCGTTGCAGCTCCTCGGGCGGCATACCCCAAAGCCCTTCCGGCGGCGGCAACATCACGCCGCTGATATCGTCCTTGCCGGCGCTCAGGATGTCGATAAAGGCCTTGCGGTCGAGCGTCAGGGCCATGGCCTTGCGAATTTTTGCGTCATTGAAGGGCGCCGCCTTCGGATTGATGATCAAGTTGGTCGAAACGTAGGTCGGCACCAGCTCGCAGATCGCCTTGGGGGACTGCGAGGTGACGTCCTTCAATAGCGGCACCGTGACGTCGGCATTGAAGGTCATGTCGAACTCGCCGGCCACGAACGCCAGGATGCGGGTGGACCGGTTCTCGATCACCTTCCAGTCAATGCCGTCGAGATAGGGCCGGTCCTTCTTCCAGTAGTCGGGATTGCGCACGAACTTCACGGATTCGCCGCGTTTGAACTCGACAAACTTGAACGGCCCGGTCCCGATCGGATTGGTGCGCATGTCCTTGGTCGAGACGTGGCAGGGGTAGACCGGCGTATAGCCGGACGCGAACAGCGACAGGAACGACGCCTGCGGCCGATTGAGATTGAAGGTCGCCTCGTGGTCGCCATTGACGGTGACTTCCTTCAAATTGTGCCACCAGATGGCGCGCGGGTTCTTGCGGAAGTCGTCGTTGTCCTTGCCCGTCAACTTGTTCCAGGTGCACTGGACATCCTTGGCGCTGAACGGCTTGCCGTCATGCCATTTGACGCCCTGTCGCAGCTTGAAGGTCAGTTTGGTCTTGCTGTCGTCCCAGGCCCAGCTTTCCGCCAGGTCCGGCACGATACTCTCCGGCGCGTTGAGCTTCTTGTGCTGGTCGTAGATGACGAGGTTATTAAAGACGCCCATGAAGGGTTGCACGGTGGAGATCGTTGCTTCCTCGTGGATCGAGCCGCTGGGCAGGTTGTCGCGATGGTAGATGCGCAGCGTGCCGCCCTGCTTTTGCGCTAGGGCGGGAACAGCTGCCAGGCAGACGGCAAGCATTGCCACAGGAAAAGAGAGTGCGACCTGCAAGGCCATTAGCCATCCTCCCAGAGCTGCCGGCCGGGCGGGTACCGGCAGGCTTATTGTTCTGCCGGTTACGCTAACCGTCGCCTCGCCTGCGAGCAAGCCCTGCCTTGGGATGGTGCGGCCGCTAGCGCTTGCCGGTGCCTTTCACGACCAGCGCATCGACCACGGAGATGCCCTGCCCCCGTGCGTGCACGATGACGGGGTTGAGGTCGATCTCGGCGATCTCATCGGCAAAGTCGGCGGCGAGCAGAGCCAGCCGCACCATGGCTTCGACCAGCGCATCGACGTCGGCAGGCGGGCGACCCCGGTAAGCCTCGAGGAGCGGCGCGCTCTTGAGGCGCAAGAGCAGGTCTTTCGCCTCCTCGGCGTCAAATGGAACGGGAGCGAGGGCGACGTCTTTCAGCGCCTCGACATGGACCCCGCCCAGGCCGACCAGCAACATCGGCCCGAAGGTGGCGTCGCGCTTGACCCCGAGGATCACCTCGTGGCCGGGCGGCGCCATCGGCTGCACCAGAACCCCGCGGATGCGCGCCGACGGTGCGTGCTGCTTGGCGGCGATGGTGAGCAAATCGTAGGCGTCCCGGACCTGGCTCGGGCTGACAAGATTGAGCTTGACCGCCCCGGCCTCGGTCTTGTGCGCAATATCGGGCGATTGCAGCTTCAGGGCCACCGGTGCGCCGATGGCGGCGGCGGCTGCAACCGCCGCCTCGGCCGTTTTGGCCAGCGCCCCCGCAGATTGGCCACCGATGCCGTAGGCTGCCAACAGCGGCCGCGCCTCCCATTCGCACAAGACGGCATCGCCGCCGGCCAGGGCCGCCCGTGCTCTCGCTCGCGCCGCGGCGCGGTCGGGCACAACCGCGCCGCGCACCTCGATCGGCTTCACAAAGCGCTCGCGCAATGCGCGATAGTCCGCCAGCACCGCCATGGCGCGGGCGCAATTGCGGATATCCGTGAACAGCGGATAGCCGAGGTCGCGCAGGAGCTTGGTCGATTGCGGATGAGGCAGCGTGTAGCTCCACAGCAGGATCGGTTTCGTTGCCTCTTGCGCCAGGCGGGCGAGGTCGGCGCGCTGCCGCTCGAGGTTCTTGGCAGAACGCGCCGTCAGGACGACGATCACGCCATCGATGGCGGGCGAATCCAGCACCAGCCGGGCGAGCCCCGCATAACCGATCGCATGTACGGCCTGTGCCGTCGCATCGACCGGGTTCTGCGAAGTGCCGTAGGAGGGCAGGTGCACGTCGAGGCGGGCGCGCGTATCGGCATCGAGCAGGGGGACTTCGAGGCCGGCGGCGGCGCAAGTGTCCGCCATCCAGCCGCCGCCACCACCGGAGGCCGTGCAGATGGCCACGCGCTTGCCCGCCGGCAGCCGCGTACGGCAGGCGATGCTGGCGCCGGCCAGGTCGACCATCTCGTCGATGTCGTGGCCCTCGATCAGGCCGTAACGGCTGAACATGGCGCCATAGGCAGCGTATGCGCCAGCCAGCGCCGCCGTGTGCGAGGCCGCCGCCCGCACGCCCGCGTCCGATCGGCCGATTTTGGCGGTGATGATGGGGATGCCGGCACGCAGCGCTTTTTCGGCAACCCGCCGGAAAGTCTCGGCATTCTTCACATCCTCGAGCAACAGGATCAGGGCCTGCGACTTGCCCTCGTCGAGCACGTATTCGGCAATCTGCATGGTTTCCAGGCACGCCTCGTTGCCGGTGCTGACGACATAGCGGAATGCCATTTCCTTGGCGCGGCCACGATCGAAGAAGGAAAAGCCGATGCCGCCGCTCTGGGCCAGCACCGTGACCTGTCCGCGCTCGGGGCCGGCGGGCAGGAGCGGACGCGGCGATGCCTCCATGGCTGGACTGAAGGTCGGGCACAGGGCCGCTGCCGTGTTGGCAAAACCCTCCGCGTTGGGGCCGACGACGGCCAAGTCATAGCGTTGGGCAATGGCGCGCATTTCAGCCTGCAGCCGGGCGCCATCGCTGCCGCTGGCCTCGGCAAATCCGGAGCTGAGCACGACGGCTGCTTTCACTCCGGCGCGGCCGCAGCGCTCCAATTCCTGCGGGATGTATGCGGCCGGGATAATCAGCACAGCCAGGTCGGGCGGCTCCGGCAGGTCGCTGATCGAGGCATAGGCCTTGCGCCCCGCAACTTCGCCATGGCTGCGCGTCACCGGATAGATCTGACCCTGGAACGGATGGCTCGTCATGGTGTGCATGATGCGACCGCGCAGGCTCTCCGGATCGGCTGAGGCACCGATCAGCGCGACGTGGCGCGGCCAGAGCAGAGCATTGAGGTCGGGCATGGGAACCTGGGGGGAGTGAGGAGCCAGCTGTCAGTAGACCGCAGCAGGGCGCGCTTGTCGATGGCCGGGGCTGGCGGGTTGGCTGGCGTGGCCGGGAGCTTGTATAAGGCCAGCTGCGAAGGTCATGAGCGAGGATGGTGCGTGCAGGACAATGTCTCAACTGGTGGGCTGTTGCATCACGAGGACCTCGAGGTCGGCCGAGCCTACCTTTCCGCGCCCCAGACGATTACGGCAGATGAGATCATCAGGTTCGGACGCGCTTATGATCCGCAGCCGATGCACGTGGACGCCGAGGCCGCCAAGAAAACCATCGTCGGCGGTCTGTGCGCATCGGGCTACCACACCTGTGTCATCATGATGCGGCTTGTCTGCGATGCGGTGTTGAACCGCGTCGCCTCGCTCGGATCGCCCGGCGTCGATGAAGTGAAATGGATGAAACCGGTCAAGCCGGGCGATGTGGTGCGCTGTAGCTATCAAATCCAGGAGCAGCGGGTGCTGCAATCGCGCCCCGCTGTCGGCGCCTCGAAGGTGCTGGTGGAACTTATCGACGCCAACAACGAGGTTCTCGCCAACTGGATCACCAACCAATTCACGCGCATGCGCACAGCCGCCGCCGTTGGCGGCGAGCCAGCCGGCAAACGCCCGCGCCAGCCAGCTTTCGACCTTTGGCAGGATGCCCCGCCAGGCCCGCTTGCCTGCCAGCCCGACCTGTTTTTTGAGGATCGCCAGGTCGGCGAGACGTTCGATCTCGGCCGCCATACTTTCAGCAAGGACAGCATCATCGCCTTTGCCCGTGATTGGGATCCGCAGCCCTTCCACCTCGACGAGACCGCCGCCAAGGCCTCCTTGTTCGGCGCCCTATCCGCGTCCGGTTGGCACACGGCCTGCCTCTACATCCGCAACCTCGTCGGGGCCCGCCAAAGCGCAAGCGCTAATGCCTTGGCACAGGGACTTGCGCTCGCCACCTACGGTCCTTCGCCGGGCTTCAAGAACCTGCACTGGCCCCGGCCGGTGTATGCCGGCGATACGGTGGAGTATCGCGCCCGCCTCGCCGATAAGATCGATCTGAAATCGCGTCCCAATCGCGGCCTTCTGATCCTCAATTCGCAGGGTCGCAACCAGAAGGGCGAGATCGTGTTTGGCATCACCTCTCAAATTTTGTGCGAACGCCGGGTGCCCTACCGGGTCGACTAGCATTCGTTGCGGCCAAGCCCCGAGCCACCCAGGCCTGTGGCGCGGTTTGCTTCGTCAGCTTGTCTCGGCGCCCGCGCATCCGGCAACGGCTGCGCCGGCTGCTCGGCTATCGCAAGGCCGCGGCGATGTTGCCGCCGTCTACGGTGGTGATGTGGCCCGTGGTGGCGCGCGCCTTGGCAAGAAAGACGAAGGCTTGTGCCACGTCCTGCGCCGTCACCTCGCGCAGCAGGAGATTGCCGCCCATATAGTCGGCCTCGCTCACGCCGCGCGCCTCGGCACGCTTGGCAATCATGGCGTCGGTCAAGAGCCCGGTGCGGATGCGATCGGCGTTGACCCCGTTGGCGCGGATGCCCTCCTTGCCGTAATCGAGCGCATACTGACGCATGAGCGCCAGCGTCGCCGCCTTGGGCAGGCCGTAGGGACCAAAGTCGGCACCAGGATTGACGGCCTGCTTGGAGACGTTGAACAGCAGGGCGCCGCCGGTCGCCTGCTTGAGCATAATCGCCACGGCTTCCTGCGCCACGGCCTGATGCGCGAAAAAGTTGAGCTCGAAACTTTGACGCAGCACGTCGTCGGCCACCGCGCCAATTCTGCCCTGCCACGCCGCGCCGGCGTTCGACACCACGATATCAACACCGCCAAAGGTTTCGACAATCTTGCCGAAAGCGGCGTGCACGGCGTGGCGATCGTTGAGGTCACAGGCAACGCCCAGGCCCTGCACCTCATTGGCGACGGCCGTGGCTGCGTCGCCGGCGCGGTCGAGCACCGCCACCGCCGCTCCTTCCTTGGCAAACGCCTTGGCCGTGGCGGCGCCGATGCCGCCGGCACCGCCTGTGACCACAACCACCTGACCGGTGAAGGCCTTGCGCGTGTTGGCTTTGAGCTTGGCCTGCTCCAGGCTCCAATATTCCACGTCGAACACATCGGCCTCCGGCAGTGGTTCGAACCGGCCGATGGCCTCGGCATCGGTGATGACCTGAATGGCGTTGCTGGCGAGATCGGCGGCGATGGCCGCATCCGTGGGCGTGGCGCCGACACCGAACAGGCCGAGCCCCGGCACAAGCACGACGCGCGGCATCGGGTCGAGCTTGCGCTTGCTGCCGCCGACGCGACTGTTCTCGCGCTGGAACATGGTGTCATAGGCGCCGATATAGTCCGCCAGCGCCGCGCGCAGGGCTTGGGCGAAGGCGTCGAGCTTGCCTGCTTGCGGCAGCGGCGCGATCAGCGGCCGGTTTTTGGTGCGGATGACGTGGTCGGGCGTCACCACGCCGCGCTGGCCGTAGTCGGCCAGGTCGGCGCCACTGACATAGTTCAGCACCTCGCGGCCCGTGCGGAAGTCGAGCACGAAGCGCTGCGGCTCGGCGTCCTTGTCGCTCGGCCGCACGGCAATGGCACCGCGGACGATGGGTGCCACTTCGGCAACGCTTGCCGTCGCCGCCAAGGGTGCCGCCGCGAACACATTGCGGCGTCCCTTCGCCAATCGCGCCTCGGCCCGCGACACCATCGCGATCATGCGCTCGTAGGCTTCCCGGGCGGTCTCCGCAAAGGTAAAAATGCCGTGCTTGTTGAGGATCAGCCCTTCGATCTGCGGTGTTGCTTCGAACACCTGCGCCGCCAGCTTGGCGAGGCCGAAACCGGGAATACGGTAGGGCACGAAGCCCATGCTGCCGTTATAGACTTCCTCCACCAGTTCGCGGCCGTTGGGCTGATCGACCAGGCTTAACACGGCCGCCGCGTGCGTGTGGTCGATGAACTTTCCGGGCAGGAAGGCGTGCAGCAGCGTTTCCACGGATGGATTGGGCGCAGCCGAGTCGAGCAAGTTGGTGCGTTGGAAATTAACCATGTCCTCGTCGGACAGCCGGTCGAGCCGGCGCAGTTTGCGCAAAGGCGCAAGCTTCACGGCCGGCAGTCCCGGCGGCTCGATGCTGCCCATGTCCCAGCCCGAGCCCTTGACGCACAGGACTTGGTGCGTCTCGCCCAGCAGGTCCTGCATCTCAGTCTTGACCGACGTGTTGCCACCCCCATGCAGCACCAGCAGCGGATCGCTGCCGAGCAGCCGGGTGGTATAGGTGCGCAGGGCCAGATCCTCGCTGACGCCGTTTCTGGCGTAGCCTGCAATCGCCTTGCGGGCATCGGCATCGGTCCAACGGCTCTGCATCCGTGCTTCCTCGCTTGAGAGAATGCGGCGCCCTTACATAGTGCACGCGGCCACGATGTCCAGTTGCGGCAGCGCCAACAGCATTGATGCCGGTCGCAACCGCGCGCTCTTCACAGGCCGCTAATTGGCGCTGGCGTCGAGTTTGAGCAGACGATCGGCGTTGCCATGGGCGAGCTTTGCCAGCTCGGCCGGCGCCAGCGACAGCGACTGCAGAAAAGCCCGGCCGTTCTCGTTGGAGGCATAGGGGTAGTCGACCGAGAACAGGATGCGATCAATGCCGAACGTCAGCAGGGCGGCATGCAACGGCGGTTCGGTGAACATGCCGCTGGTGGTAATCCAGACCTGGTCCAGAATCGTGCGGCTGATCGGGCGGCCGAGGTGCTGGACATAGGCTTCCGACACCTGGTCGCAGCGCGCCAGCATGGCCGGCAGCCCCTCGCCCATGTGACCGATGATCAGCTTGAGCCGTGGATGGCGATCGAGCGTCCCGGCGAGCACGAGCCGCAGCACGTGCAGCGCGGTTTCCGAATGCCAGCCCCAGCCGGCGGCCTCCAGCATATAGCCAGCATTGGCGGGGAGATTGCTATAGTAGAGCTCGCGCACGGCCTGGGGCGCCAAATGCGGATGCAGATAGATCGGGACGTCGAGGCTCTCGGCCGCCGCCAGGATGGCGTCGAACCTGGCATCGTCCAGAAAGCGGTCGTCGGTCATACCGTTGATGAGCGCTCCGCGAAATCCGAGGGCTTGCACGGTGCGGGTGAGTTCCTCGGCGGCGGCTTCGGGTGCGCGCATGGGCAGATGCGCAAAACCGGCGAAGCGATCGGGATGACGCGCGATCGCCTCGGCCAGGGCGTCGTTCATCTCGCGGGCGATCGCCACCCCTTCGGCGCCATCGACCAGGTCGGCGCCAGGCCCCGAGGTCGACAACACCTGCAACGTGATGCCGGAGGCATCCATCGACGCCAGCCGCTGGTCGCCGATCTCGGGTAACAGGTCGAGCGGATTGACGCGGCCCGGCGCCACACTCCTTTTGCCGAACCCGCGCCTGCTGATGGCAGCCGGGCTGATGCGGCGGACCAGCGATGGGACGGTGAAATGCTCTTCGAGCGCAACTGTTCGCATGGGCACAGCTTCCTTCTGCCGTCGCCCCAGTTGTAGTCCAGTGTGCGGGACGGCGGGAAGGGCTACCGCCTAACCTGAATTCAACTTGTGCGGCGCAGGGAAAGACCTTACATCGGCGCCAAAAGCCACCAAGACAGGAGCTGGCGATGGCGGTTCGTTCACTGCGCAATATCGAGAAGCAAAAGAAAAAGGCGCGCCGGGCCCTGCCGCGCAAGAAGCTCACCCGAATCCAAGGCAACACGCTGCGCGCCCGCCGTCAGCTCAAGAAAATGGCGGGCAAGGCGCGGGCCGCCAAGGCGGCTACGGCGAAAAGCTGAACATCGGACCGGCGTTGCGGCGATGCTCGCCGTGGCCGAGGCCATGGGACGGCCTTGCCGAGCGCCATCGCTGGGTGCCAAGACCCGCAAAGGGCTGTGACATCCGCTTTTTGCCCGACAGCGCGTGCCGCGGCAATGCTGGCGAGGGCGGCAAACCCCAGGTGTCGAGGGCGGCAAGCCTCCCAGGTGTGCCAGCTGGCGAGGTGACCGCTGGCCGGCACCGCCAGCCGCCGCTTGGCACGCTTAGACGATCCCCAACTTGCTCTTGAGGAGAGCGTTGACGGCCTGCGGATTGGCCTTGCCGGCGGTTGACTTCATGACCTGGCCGACGAACCAGCCGAGCATGGCGGGCTTGGCCTGCACGGCGGCGACCTTGTCGGGATTGGCACGGATGATGGCATCGATGGCCGTTTCGATGGCGGCGGTGTCGGTCAGCTGCTTGAGGCCGCGGCTCTCGACGATTTCGCTCGGGTCGCCACCTTCGCGCCAGACGATCTCAAACACGTCCTTGGCGATCTTGCCGGAGATCGCGCCGGAAGCGATCATATCGATGATGGCGCCGAGCTGGGCGGTGGAGACGGGGCTGGCGTCGATCTGGAGGCCCTCCTTGTTGAGGCGCCCGAACAGCTCGTTGATGACCCAGTTGGCCGCTACCTTGGCATCGCGCGGCTTCCCCGCCAGGTCAGGGCGCGGCTCCGCCGTCATGTCAGCGCGCGGCTCCGCCGCGATGTCAGCGCGCGGCTCCGCCGCAACTCGATCACGGCCATGCACCACCGCCTCAAAGAAATCGGCATTTTCGCGCTCAGCGGTGAGGACACGGGCGTCATAGGCCGACAACTTGTAGTCTCTGATGAAGCGTTGGACCTTGGCGTCCGGCAGCTCGGGCAAATGCTTTTGCAGGTCGTCGACATAGTCCTGCGTCAGTTCCAGTGGCAAGAGGTCGGGGTCGGGGAAGTAGCGATAGTCATGCGCTTCCTCCTTGGAGCGCATCGAGCGCGTCTCGCCCTTGAGCGGATCGAACAGGCGCGTTTCCTGCTCGACGCTGCCGCCGTCCTCGATGATTTCGATCTGGCGGCGCGCTTCTGTCTCGATCGCCTGACCGATGAAGCGGATCGAGTTGACATTCTTGATCTCGCAGCGCGTCCCGAACTGGCTGGCGCCCTGGCGGCGGACAGAGACATTCACGTCGGCGCGCAGATTGCCTTTCTCCATGTCACCATCACAGGTGCCGAGATAGCGCAGGATCGAGCGCAGCTTTAACACGTACGCCTGGGCTTGCTTGGCCGAGCGCAGATCGGGTTTCGAGACGATCTCCATCAGCGCCACGCCCGAGCGATTGAGATCGACCAGGGAATGCTCGGGATGTTGGTCGTGGATCAGTTTGCCGGCGTCCTGTTCCAGGTGCAGCCGTTCGATGCCGACCGTATGCACTTGCCCGTCCACCTCGATCTCGACCTTGCCCGCACCGACGATCGGCTGCTTGTACTGCGAGATCTGATAACCCTGCGGCAGATCTGGATAAAAGTAGTTCTTGCGATCGAATACGGAGTTGAGATTGATTTGCGCCTCGAGGCCAAGGCCCGTGCGCACGGCCTGATCGATGCAACCCTGGTTGATCACCGGTAGCATGCCGGGCATGGCGGCATCGACCAACGCGACGTGCGTGTTGGGTGCCCCGCCGAACTCGGTCGATGCGCCGGAGAACAACTTGGCCTTCGAGGCCACCTGAGCGTGGACTTCCAGGCCAATGACAATTTCCCAGGCGCCGGTGCTGCCCCTCATCAGGTTGTCGGCGGTGCGGGTCTTGCTCGCGTCACCCATGCACAGCTCCCTGTCACATCGTCGTTGCCTGAGACCTGGTCCTTCGCCTGCCGCGGGGCGCCATGCCGGCGAGCGCCGCCAAGGCGCCTAGGGCCAGCCTGGCGTTGGCACCCAACCCGATCCGGCCGTCATGGGTAGAGGGCGGCGGGCGTGTGGGTCAAGCAACTTCCGTCGTTTCCCAAGCGGCAACCGCATCCCTACACTGCAACGGTCAAATCTGGAGGAGCATTGGCATGATCACGCGCTTTGCCGGCACCACACCCACGCGCAGCCGAGCCGTCGCTCATAACGGTATCGTCTACGCGGTCGCCACCGCCAAAAACAAAACCGCCCCGCTCTACGAACAAACCCTGGATGCTCTGGCCGAGATCGACAAGAGCCTGAGCGATGCAGGCTCGCACAAGTCGCGGATCCTGCGCGCCACCGTGTATATCACCGACATGAGCCGCAAGCCGGAGATGGACCGTGCTTGGGATCAATGGGTCGATCGGGCCAATCCGCCGCAACGGGCCTGCATCGGTGTCACGCTGGCAGGACAGGACCTGGTGGAGATTCTGGTCACGGCGGCGCAGTAGGCGTTGCCTGGCGGCCAGAGCATCGCCATGGCCGTGACCGAGGTCGGACAGCGCCGTTGCTCACATCGGCGCTAGGTCTTGCCACTGGCGCTGAGGTGGATGCGGTTGCCGCATTTGGCGACCGCAGATGTGGCGCGGTACACGGCTCGGTGCAGGAAGCGGTTCTCGGTGCAGGCGGCGATTCAAGAGGCTTTACCGCTTTGCTCGTCGCCAGCATCGGCGTTGCGCGCTGCGCCAACGTTGCTCGTCAGCGGCGGCACGTCGGCGGCGCTGTTGCTGGCGTCGGCAGTGCGCGTGAGCACGCAGCGTGACAGCCCATCCGGCAGCGGCACGACCGGCGGCACGTTCCAGCTGCATTGGTCGAGCCGCACCGGACAGCGTGGGTGAAAGTGGCAACCCGATGGTGGGTGGACTGGTGAGGGCACATCTCCGAGCGCCATCGGTTTGATGCGCCGCCATTCCGGATCGAGCGATGGGATCGAGGCAAGCAGCGCTTTGGTATACGGATGTGCCGGGTTTGCAAAGATGCGCTCGGTGCGGCCTAGCTCAACGATGCGGCCGAGATACATGACGGCAACGCGGTCGGCGAAGTAGCGCACCACCGCCAGATCATGGGTGATGAAGAGATAGGTCAGTCGGCGCTCGGCCTTGAGGTCAGCGAGCAGGTTCAGAATTTGCGCCTGAATCGAGACGTCCAGGGCCGAGGTTGCCTCATCGCAGATCAGCAGCACCGGTTCGACCGCTAGCGCCCGGGCAATGCAGATGCGCTGCCGCTGCCCTCCGGAGAATTCGTGCGGATAACGCCACATCAACTCTGGATCGAGACTGACGCGGCGCATGAGATCGGCAACCCGTTGCGTGCGCGCCTCGGTGCTGGCGCCGATGCCGAAGGCGTCCATGCCCTCGGCGATCGCATCGCGCACCGTCAGGCGCGGATCGAGCGCCGCACCGGGGTCCTGCATGACGATTTGCATTTTCTGGCGGTAGCTCTTGAAGGCCTCGGCCGAGAGGTGAGAGAGATTGACGCCACCGAACCAGATGTTGCCGCCGGTAGGTTCGACCAGCCGCAGCAGCGAGCGCCCGACCGTGGTCTTGCCGCAACCCAATTCGCCGACCAAGGCCAGTGTTTCGCCAGGGTAGACCGTGAGATCGACGCCATCGACAGCCCGCACCATCCCGCTCACTCGCCTCAGCACCCCGGATCGGATCGGAAACCAGGTCTGCAACCCGCGTACCTCCAGCAACGCGTCGGCGCTCAGAACCGTCATGTGTGCACCTCGCATTCGACGAGGTGGCACCAGGCGCCCTGCGTGGCTGACGTCGCCGTCCGGTGCGGTAGTTCGGCGCGGCAGCGGTCGAAGGCGTGCGGGCAGCGTGGCGCGAAGCGGCAGCCGTGCGGCCAACGCCCGGGGCGTGGAACCACACCCTTGATCTCCTCGAGTTTGCCACCACGCGCCTCGGGGCGCGGAATGGATTTGAGCAGGCCTTGCGCATAGGGGTGGCGCGGGCGGCTCAATAGTTCCTTGCGCGTCCCTTCCTCGACGATCATGCCGGCATACATGACGGCAACGCGGTCCGCGATCTCGTTGACCACGCCAAAGTCATGCGTGATCAGCAGGACTGCTGTGCCGGTAGTGGAAGAGAGTTGCCGCAGCAGCTCCAGGATCTGCGCTCGGATCGTTGCATCGAGTGCGGTGGTGGGCTCATCGGCAATCAGCAGGCGCGGGCGCAGGGCCATCGCCATGGCGATCATGACACGTTGCTTGAGGCCCCCGGAGAGCTGGTGCGGATAGGCGCCAAAGCGTGCCCGAGGGTCGGGAATGCCCACCATTTGGAACAGCTCGATGACGCGCTCGCGCGCAGCGCTGCGTGATAGCTTTTCATGCAGTGTTACCGCCTCGAGAACCTGCCCGCCCACGGTCGTTACCGGGTTGAGGCTTGTCATCGGCTCCTGGAAGATCATGCCGATGGCGCCACCACGGATCGAGCGCATCTCGGGCACCGATAGTTCGGTAAGGTTGCGCCCGTCGAACTCGATGCGGCTCGCGGCCTCGATGCGACCGGGCTTCGGCAGCAGGCGCATGATCGCGAGCGCCGTGACGGATTTGCCGCAGCCGGATTCACCGACCAGCGCCAATGTCTCTCCACGTGCGATCGTCAGATTAACGTGATTGACGACCGCAATCCGGCCCGTCTCGGCGGGAAAGGTCAGCACCAAATTCTCCACCGAAAGCAGCGGCGCGCTCATTGCCCCTCCCTGCGCGTGCGCGGGTCAATGATGTCGCGCAGGGCATCGGCGATCATATTGACGGCAAGCACCAGGGCGAACAGGCCGACCGAGGCTCCGGTCAGGTTCCACCAGATGATCGGCGTGCGCGACAGCTCGTTGCGAGCCTGATCGATCATCTGACCCCAACTACCGTCGAGTCCAATGCCAAGATACGACAGGATCGTCTCCGCCAATACGAGGCCCGTGAACGACAGCGCGAAGGTGATGATGATGAGATGGGCGATGTTGGGGAGTACGTGACGCCGAATGATGGTGAGGTCGGAGACGCCGAGCGCGCGGGCGGCGTCCACAAACTCCGCCTCGCGCAACTTCAAGGTTTCGCCGCGAGCGATGCGGCAGAAGTGCACCCAACCGGTGATACCAAGGGCGACGCATACCTGCACCGTGCCGCGGCCCATCACCATGATGAGGGCAATCAGCAGCAAGAGCGATGGCACCGATGCCAACACCGTCATGACAAAGAACACGGCATCGTCGATGCGCTTGCCGAAGTAGCCGGCAGACACCCCGAACAGCAAGGCGATGGGGATGACAATCAGGCTGGTAAAGCCGCCGATCAGCAGCGCCACCCGCACGCCCTTGAAGGCCCGATAGACCACGTCGCGGCCGAGGATGTCGGTGCCGAGCAAATGCTTGCCCGGGTGCTTGAGAGGCTGGCCGCCATAGAAGCTGACGGCGGCCAGCGGGGCCGAATAGCTGGCCTCGGTAAAGCCCTCTGGCTGGAACAACCGGTCGATCAACGTGCGCGACCGGAGCGCCGCTACCGTGTCCTCGGCAGCCGTACCGCCGCCGCCAACCCAGCCAATCGAGTCGAGCACGCCGATGCCGACAAACAACGCCAAGGTAACGAGCGCAATCGGCCGGCGGCGCCAAAGTTGGCGCGCATTTTCGCGCCAGTAGCGATCGCGCCAGGCGGCGCGTGCCAGCCAGCCACTGCCAATCAGCAGCAGGACGACCAGCAGATTTGACAGCGACGACAAGCCTGGTGCCCCTTCAACCGAGACGTATACGGGGATCGGCGAGTGCATAGCTGATGTCGGTCAAAATCTGGCCGGCGATAAACAGCAAGGCACCGAGATAGACCATCGTTCGCAAGGTGGAGAAGTCATTGCCCTGGATGGCCTCGACCGTCAGGGAGCCGAGGCCCGGAATACCGAAAAAGGATTCGAGCAGCAGCGCACCGGTGAACAAGAATGGAATGGTGATGACGATGTTGGTCAAGATGGGGATCAAGGCGTTGCGCAAGACGTGGGTCAGCATCACCCGTGCCTCCCCGCAGCCCTTGGCCCGGGCGGTGCGGACATAGTCGCGGTGGATTTCTTCAACAAAGATGGTCCGGTAGAGCCGGACATCGGCACCAATGCCGGAAACGACGCCGACCAGGATGGGTAGCGCAAGAAAGCGTCCCGCCAACCAGGGATCGAAGGCGAAGCCGGAAATTGGAAACCACTTCAGCAGCATGCCGATCAAATACTGCCCGGAGATGATATACAGTAAGGCGGCGATGCTCATGGTCAACATGCACAACACGAGCACGGCGCGATCGATATATGTCTCGCGAAAAAAGGCCACGCACAGCGCCAGCAGCACGCCGAAAAGGAGGCCGAAGGCGAACAGCGGCACGGTTAGACTGAGACTTGGCCCCATGCCTTCCTTTAGGCGGCGGGCGATCGCCGAGTCATCGGCATCGCTGTTGCCAAAATCGAAGGTGAGCATGCGTCGATAATGATCGAACAGCAGCGTGTCCGTATAGCGCTGTAAATCGGCAGCGGGATAGGCGCGGTTGACCAGCAGCGGCCGGTCGTAGCCATGGTTTTTTTTCCACAGCGCGTAGACTTCGGGGCGCGCCCGTTCGCCCACTGCCTTGCGGGCGATGTCATCGGCATCGGTGACCGCAAAGAACAGCACAAACAGCAGCAACAGCACGCCGAGCACGGTAAAGAAGCCGTAGACGACGCGACGGATCAAATAGGCTGCCATCACTGCCGCTCCCGATAAAAGGTACGCACGGCCGGGATCGTGACAGCGACGATCAGCAGCAGCGCCACATACAGCGGCCAGCGCAGCGGCACGTTCCAATCCGCCTGCATGCGCGCCCGTAGCGGCGGCACAACGTCCATATATTTGTAGGTCGGATAGGAGAGCCCCATCGGCTTGGAGTTGATCACCCAAGCGTGGCTCAGGGCATACTCCTCGTTGTGGAACAGCTCGATCCAGGGCCGCTCCTGCTCGGTGAGGACGAGCATGCGCTTGATGAGATCGGCGCGGCGCTCGTCATTGGGCAGGCTCTTCATCTCATGGTACAGGCGATCGAATTCGGGATTGCAGAAGTTGGCGGTGTTCGGTCCACCGCTTTTCGACTGGGCATTGCCGCATTCGAGCAGGAAGAAGAAATTCTCCGGGTCGGGAAAGTCGGCAATCCATCCCCAGGTGAAGAGCTGATAGGCGCCGCGGCGCACCTTGGCCTGGAACTGATTGTAGGTGGTGGCATTGATCTCCACGTCCAGACCAAGCTGGCGCCAAGCCGTTGCGTAAAACTGATATTGTAGGAGGGCCTGCGCCGTCGTGTTCGGCGTATCGAAGGACAGCTTCAACGCCGTCCCGGTGCGAGCGTCGACGCCGTTGCGATAGCCCGCCTCGGCGAGCAGCTTTTGCGCGCCGGCCAGATCGGGCTGTCGGAAGCGGTTGCGGTATTGCTGGTCGTAGCCGAAAATCCCGGGCGGCAGGGGGCTCTGCGCGAGGACCCCGCGCGCGTTGAGGAACAAATCGAGATAAGCCTTGGAGTCGATGACGAGGCTCATCGCCTGGCGCAGCTTGCGCCCGCGCTCGCCGGCTGACGTCCCGACCACCGGATCGTCCATATTAAAGCCGATATAAAAGATGCTGGGCTCCACCGTTTTATCGAGCCGCATGCCGCGCGCCAGCATTGGCGGCGACAAGGCATCGTTCTGGACGACGGCGTCGAAACTCTCCTTGATGATATGGCCTTCGTCGTAATAGCCCTGCAGGAACTTGTTGAAGCGTGGAATTTCCTCGCGCTCACGCACGATGTTGATGCGCTCCAGGAAGGGCAGGCGCCGGCCGGCATAGTCGCCGTCAATCTGCTTGCCCTCGATGTCGGACTGTTCGATCTCGCGCGGAAACACCGCGCCTGGCGCGTCCTGTAGGGCTGCGCGGCTGCCGTACCAGGCGGCATTGCGCTGCAACACCATGCGGTACTGCTTTTCGTAGATCGCGAGCCGATAGGGGCCGGTGCCGACTGGATGATCGGCGAAATGCTCGCGCCCATGCTGGCCGTTGTAGTAGGCGACCGCTTCCCACGG
Source organism: uncultured Alphaproteobacteria bacterium (assembly GCA_963820375.1). GTDB lineage: Bacteria > Pseudomonadota > Alphaproteobacteria > Rhizobiales > Hyphomicrobiaceae > AWTP1-13. Next base: position 232,940 of record CAWFZX010000020.1, read on the forward strand.
CACCGGCGTGGTGAACGGCATGGCGAAGAAATAAAGGATCTGCGGCTTGGCATCGGTCAGCACGATCTCAAGCTCAAGGTCACTGCGCGCGATCACGCCGGCGATCTCACCGGCCCGGCGATATTGCTCGTTGACGGGCAGTGCGGAGAAGGCGGGATCGGCCTGCCGCAACGCTGCAAGCCTCTGGGCAAACTGGGAAAAGCCCAGCACTTGGCCAAAACTGCCGGCCAGCGGGCTGTTGACGGCCGGATCGGCCAGGCGCGCGAGCTGGAAGGCGAAATCCGCGGCCTTAACCTTTCTGCTGCGCCCGTCGCCCTGGCTGAGCGCGAAGCAGGGGTCGCTGTGAAAGGCGATGCCGTCGCGGATCTTAAACAGGTAGGACACCCCGCCGTCCGGACGCGGCACGGCCTGCGGGACGTGCTCGGCCAGTGCGGGAATGAGTTCGTAGGGCCGCTTCAGGAAGTGGTATTCCAACAGCGTGTCGTAGACGTTGCCGGTGATGATGTGCGAGGCGGTGGTGTAGGCGACCGCCGGATCGAGCGTCTTGGGCGCTTCGCTGAAGGAAGAGTAGAGAATTTTCTGGTCGCGGTCGCTGGCGGGATAAGGATCGTTGCTGCAGCCTGCCAGGCCGAGCCCAACGGCAATCCCCGCGATCAATGTGAGCCGCACCACCGCCCAACTCACGTGGGTTACGCAGACTTGGGTTTCTGCCCATAGCCGAGCAAGCCGCCGTGGGCCTGCGGTGGCCGGGCGCGAATGGCGGCTTCGTTGGGTTCGGTACCCCAGCCCGGGCGGTCCGGTAGCACCAGGTGGCCGTTTTCGTAGACCGGCGTATGGCTGACCAGCTCGGCATCCCAGGCGAGACGATCAATATCGGTCTCCATGATGCGCAAGTTCGGCACGGCGGCCGCGAAGTGGGCGTTCATCATGGTGCAAAGGTGGCCGTAGAAGTTGTGCGGCGCGACGTTGACCTCGTGCGCCTCGGCGAGCGCTGCGATTTTCATGGATTGCCACACCCCATTCCAGGGCGTGTCGATGATGGCCACGTCCATCGCCTGTTCGCGGAAGTAGGGCATGAACTCGCGCAGGCCCAGCAGGGTCTCGCAGGAAGAGATCGGATGTGGGCTCAGGCGGCGGATGTAACCCAGTGCCTCGGGGCTGAAGGTATCTATTTCGACCCAGAACATGTCGATCGCGGCAATCTCGCGCAAAATCTTGAGGTAGCCTTCCGTCTTGGCGTTGAAGTTGAGGTCGAGCAACAGGTCCACATTGGGTCCGGCCCCTTCGCGCATGGCCTCCAGGTGCAGGCGCAGGTTGTTGAGAACATCTCTGTCGACATTGAGTTCGGGATAGAAGGGAACGCCAAAACCCGGCCGCCAGCCCTTCGGGTTCTTGCCGCCGGGCTCATAGAGGAAAATGTTGGTCTTGAGCGCGCTGAAGCCGCGCTCGCGCACCTCTTGGCCGATCGCCTTGACGCCATCCAGCGCGGTGATGGCGGGCTTGTAGTAGGTCGGATGATTGATGCGCCAGGTGGCACAATGGGACCAATAGACCCGGATACGGTCGCGGACCTTGCCGCCTAGCAATTCGTAACAGGGCACGCCGAGCGTGCGGGCCTTGGCGTCCAACAGGGCGTTCTCGATGGCGCCCAGCGCTTGCGCCACCACGCCACCCGATCCAGGTCGCGTGCTGCAATGGAGTTGCGCATAGATGCGCTCGTGCTCGCCGACGGCCTGCCCAACCACCCGCGGTGCCAGACGCTCGATGACGGCGCCGACACCCGGCGAGCCGAAGCCCTCGTCGAATTCGCTCCAGCCGACCACCCCGTCCTCGGTACTCAGCTTGACGAAATGGTAGTTCCGCCAGCCCGCATCACAGGTCAGCGTTTCAATCGCCTTGACTTTGGTTCGCATGCTTTGCTCCGCGCGGCGCCAGAGAACTCACGCGCGCAACCGCCGAAATCGCGCGACGGCAAGGCCCTGGAGCGCAGTTTGTCACGACCGGCCCGACCCCGGCCGCTCTTCCGCGTCTGGCAAAAGAGCGGCATCTGCCCGTTTCAGCGTAGCTCCGAACCTGGTGTCTGTCACGGCGACAGCCTTGGCGATCTTCGCGAAACCCCCGCGCCACGGGCCGCGACGCGGTGCCCTTCAGGGGCTAGCGACGGCGACGACCACAATGGTCGTATTGTCTTGGTAGGTTTCCCGTTTGGCTTCCACGGCGCGCAACAGAGCCGGCGCCATGCCGGCGGGGCCCGCCGATGCATGCGCCTCGACGGTTGCCAGGATTTCTTCCTTCGCGAGCGTGCCGATGCCGTCGCTGGCAACAACGATGATATCGTTAGGCTCGAGCCGCAGCGGCCGGTGCGGACGGTCCACCATCTCCGGTGCGGTACCCGTCAAGGCCGAGCGGAGGAAGTGGCGGCGCGGATCGTTACGGGCATCCTCATGACTGATCTTGCCTGCGGCCGCCAGCTTGTCCAGCTCGGGGGCCAACGAATGGTCTTCGTTGAGGAGCTCGATCTTGCCGAACCGAATGAGATAGAGCGGACTGTCGCCGACACTGACCCATTCGATGCCGAACGGACCGAAGGCCGCGCCGACCAGCGTGCACCCCATGCCGTTCAGCGCCGGATGCTGCGCCACATATGCGGCAATCGCCGCGTTGGCGACGCTGAGGGCCTCGTCGAGACGTGCCGACAGACTGCCCGATGAGGCGGCCATGGCGGCAAGATAGCTGCGGCAGGCGATGTCGCTCGCCAGCGCGCCGCCGGCATGTCCGCCCATGCCGTCGGCGAGCGCGAGGGTCAGTTCTGCGGCGCTGCCGGCGTGCCCTTCGGCAACCAGGATCTCCTCGCCGGCGCCGGTACGGATTGCCGCCGCATCCTCCTGGTAGCTCCGCGCGCCTTGGCTCGCGCAACCGGCATATAGGAACGCCACCGCTACTCCTTGATGTCTGTCAATTCCGACCAGTCGAACTCCTCGCCACAGAAGGGCACGAAGGCAAGCTGCGTGCGGCCTACCGTTATCACATCCATGGCCTGCAGCGGCACGGCCCCGGTCGGTTTTTTGTTGTTAATGGAGACGATGTTGGTCTTGGCCAGGTTGGGAACAAACAGGAACGAGCGATCGACCGAATCGTAGCGGACGTAGGCTTGCTCCTCCGCCGAGATGGAATCATCGCCAAAATCGATGGGAATACGCTGCCCCTTGGAGCGGCCCAGCGTGTTGTTGCCCTCATAGATCGGTCGAAAGGCGCCAAGGCCCGGTCCGCCGACCACGACGATCCAGCCAACGACGGGATCGGCATGGAAGGTGGAGCGCGTCACCTTGGGCTTGCCACGCACCGCTTGGGTCCTGCCGACGTCGTCGGGGACTGGCAGCGGCGGTGTCGGCTTGAGCGTCGCCGCGCCAGCGTGCACGACCCTCGTCGTGGGCTCGGCTGCTGCCTCGTGCTGCTCCGGCGCGGGCGACTTGGCCTCGCGCAGCGCTTGCGCCGCACTGACCGGCTCGCCGAAAGCGCTGCCTGCCGGCGGCGCCGGCCGCGGCGCTGCCGTGGGGATCCTCGCCAGATGAGGCGCGCTGTCGGCTGTGGCCGGGCTCTGCGAGCTGGTCGGCGGCTGGTGCAGCGCGCGTGCCCGCCCGCTGACCTCGCCCGTCGATTCGCGGCTGGCAGCCTGCAAGGCATCGCGCAGCGTGCCGAGAATGCGGTTGGGGATCGATGCGCCGGGGGCTGCTGCAGACGCCTCGGCAGCGGTTCTTTTGTTGGCCTTCATTCGCTTCTCCCTCCTTCGCGCAGGCGGCAAGGCCGCCATCGCTGCGGAATTTTCGCTCCTTTGATGTGAGGCGATCCAAAAACGGGAGCCAGGTACGCGGCGCCTCCTGGCTGCGCCGGTGCCCGATTGGTCGGGCACCGCCGCCGCTTACTTTCGCAGCGCGCCAGAATCTTCATGGCTGACATTCCGCACGAATCGCTCGCATCGTTGCAAGAGTATGACGGCACGAGCGTGGCTGCACGCCGTCAGCGGTGTACAGTGCACGTGGCGCAGACCGAGGCCCATTGTTCCGCCATATTATTGCCTGTAATGCTGTCGTGTTCGGTTCGTCAGTGCGGGCGGGACAGGGGGCGCATGTCGGCGCCGGGACGCAGGCCGAATTTGTCGCGGGGTTGCCCCCTGCAAGCTCGTAAGGGCCGCAATGGGGAAGGCGATGCAACCCAAGCCGGCGTCCGGCACCAACCTTCTGGCTCTGCCGGAAGGAACGGAGCTGGTCGGCGACTACCGCATCAAATGCGTGCTGGGTGCGGGCGGCTTCGGTATCACCTATCTGGCTGAGGAAATCGCCCTCGGCCGGCTCGTCACCATCAAGGAATATTTTCCCGCCGATTTTGCCGCGCGCCTCGGCACCATCAATGCTGCGCCACGCTCGCAGGGTTGCGCGGAAGATTTCAGATGGGGCCTCGATCGCTTCATCTCGGAAGCCCAGACGCTGGCCCGCTTCGTGCATCCCAACATCGTTGGCGTGTATCGCTACTTCCTCGCCAACGACACCGGCTACATGGTGATTTGCTTCGAGGAAGGCGGCAGTTTCAAGTCCTGGCTCGGCCGGCTCAAGCGTGCCCCGCGGCAAGCAGAGCTCGATCGCATCCTGACACCGCTGCTCGAGGCGCTGGAGTTCGTTCACAAGGCCAGTTTTCTGCACCGCGACATCGCGCCCGACAACATTATCATTCGTAAGGACGGATCGCCGGTGCTGATCGATTTCGGCTCGGCGCGAGGCGAGATGATCTCGCACTCCCGAACCGTCAGCGCGCTGGTGAAGCCAGGCTACAGTCCCTATGAGCAGTATGCGACCACCGCGAGCATGCAGGGGCCCTGGACCGATATCTACGCGCTGGGGGCGACGCTCTATCATGCCATCACCGGCAAGCGGCCCCCGGACTCGCCCTCGCGGATGGTCTCGGACGAGTACATTGCCGCGCGCCAGGCGGCGCTGAGCTCGTATCGGGCCTCGTTTCTGACGGCGATCGATCAGGCGCTCAATTTGGAGGTGACAGAACGGCCGCAATCAATTGCGGCCTGGCGCGGCATGCTGCTGGCGCCCGATCCCAAGCGCGCCGGCGGCGGGCTCGGGCTGCGGCTGGCCCTGGTTCGCACCTTGGGCCGCAAGCGATCCCAGCCGCCCGCAGCCGCAGCGCCTGGCAAGGATGAGCCCGAGGTGCGCCCGCCCGACAAGGAGCAGACCCTTGTGCCGCTGCCGCCCGATGCGCCGCAGCCGCAAGGCCAGTTGCTCGATTTCATCGACGCCTTGAAGAATCGCCGGCCGCAGCGCAAGGCGGTGCCAAAGCTGGGGGCGGAGCCCGCCGCAGCGGAGCCGGTGGCTGCCGGGCGACGCAAAGCAGCAAAAAGGCGCACGCTGGCCTCGCCGGCGCCGTCCGGCTCCCCTCCCAAATGGCTGTTCGGCTTCGGACGGGTGCCAGCTGCGCCCGCGGCCCCCGCACGCGCGCAACGGGTTGCGGCGGCAAAGAAGGAAAGTCCTGCCGCCAAGGCGCGCGCGGGCGCCCCCGAGGACAAACCGCCCGTCGCAAAACCCCGGCGCGCGCGCCGGTGGGGCTTGCCGTCGCGGCGGTGGCGTTCGCTGATCTACAAGCTGGCCGCCGGCTTGCTGATTGCCTGGGTGGCGGTGAGCTATCAGAGCAAGCTGCCTTCCAGCGACGAGCGCAGCGTTGGCGCCAAGCCGGCCACCGATCTCGCCCAGATCGGACGCCTGAGCGGACACACTGGTGCGGTGACGGCGCTGGCCAGCGACGATGCGCGCCACTGGATCGTCTCCTCCGGCGCCGATGCCACGCTCAGGATCTGGCACAGCCTGTCCGGCGTGCTGTTGCGAACGATCGACCTCGCAGAGGGGCCGGCCACCGCCTTGGCCCTTGACGATCGGCGGGCGCTGACGGGCCACAAGGCGGGCACGATCGTCCTTTGGGACCTGCACCGCGCCGAGAAGCTCAAAGTCTACCAGCTGCAGGACGCGCCGATCAGCGCGCTCGCCTTCACCGACGATCCCAATCAATTCGCCGTCGCCAGTCCGGCCGCGCCGCTGACGATCTTCGACATGCGCGAGCCGTCGATATCCTCGGCGCTGGCGGAGGCTGGAGAGACGGTGTCCGACCTGGTGGCCGCGGCCAGGTCGCGCCCGCTGCTGGTGGCCAATGGACCGGACCGGGTTATCAGGGTCTGGCGCACCGAGCCGCGCGCTCTCGGTCGCACCTATCGCGGCCCGTTGGCGGGTGTGAGTGCGCTGGAAATGGCACCGGGCGGGCGCCTGGTGGCGAGCGGCAGCATCGATGGCTCGATCAGCGTATGGTCGACGTCATCCTCGCGCCTGCAGCGCTCGTTCAGGGCCCATAGCGGTCGCGTGACCGCGATCGCCTTTACGCCGAACGACCGGCCGCTGCTGGCCACGGCGGGCACCGACGGCTTGGTCAAGCTGTGGGACCTGCGCGCCATGCGCCATGCGCGGATCTTGCGCGGGCACGGGGGGCCGGTGCGGGCTGTTGGGTTTGCCGATGCCGGACGCCGCCTGATCTCGGCGGGAGATGACGGCGTCATTCTGATCTGGAGCACGCTGGCCCTGCCCGCCGTCAACTGAGGCCGGGCGAGGCGGCGGTGCAGGCAAGGGGATCTGCGGCGCCGGCCAGCCGGATGCCGCTGCAGGAGCAAGTACCCCCTCACGTTTCCCGGGCCTCAGGCCAAGCCTCGATGGGGCCTGCGCGGCTCCCCTGCCTTAGCGCCGGGCGCGCTGGCCAAACAGCACCTTTTGCGCGTCCTTGTCGGTGGCAAGATTGTAGTTGGAGCGCAGCTCCTCCCCAATCTTGACCGCCTTGGCAACCGCCGGGCGGTCGTGCATGCGTTGGAACCATTTCTCCAGGTTGGGAAATTCGGCGATGTCCTGGCCCTGGTTCTTGTAGGGCCGCACCCAGGGATAGCTGGCCATGTCGGCAATCGAATACGCACCGGCGAGAAAATCGCGATCCTTCAGCCGTGCATCCATCACACCGTAGAGACGGTTGACCTCGTTGGTATAGCGGTCGATGGCGTAGGGCAATTTATCCTGCGCATAGTTGCGGAAGTGGTGCGCCTGGCCACAGTTCGGACCCAGGTTGGCCATCTGCCAATACAGCCACTGCTCCACTTCGACCCGAGTGCGTTCGTCGCTGGGATAGAACTTGCCGGTCTTGCGGCCGAGATACTGCAGGATCGCACCCGACTCGAAGACCGAGATCGGCTGGCCACCGGGGCCATCGGCATCGACGATCGCCGGCATGCGGTTGTTGGGCGCAACCGCCAGGAACTCCGGCTTGAATTGGTCACCCTTACCGATGTTGACGGGCTTGATCTCGTAGGCAACGCCCGCCTCCTCGCAAAAGATCGTGATTTTGTGCCCGTTGGGTGTCGGCCAGTAGTAGAGCTCGATCGGCCTTTGCGCCATGCGCTGTTCCTCGCAGACTTGCGTTATGCGGGGGCGCGCAAGGCGCCCGCGCGGGTGCTGATGAGATTAGGGCAGAAGCACGATGGAGCCGGTGGTCTTGCGCGCTTCCAAATCCTTGTGCGCCTGCGCGGCGTCCTTCAGCGGATAGGTATGATTGACGTTGATCTTCACGCTCCCCTTACTCACCACGTCAAACAGCTCATTGGCGTTGGCCAGCAGATCCGCGCGCTTGGCGACGTAGGTACCGAGCGTTGGCCGCGTGGCATAGAGCGATCCCTTGGCCGACAGCTGCAGGATATCGAAGTTGGTGATGGCGCCGGAAGCATTGCCGAAGCTGACCCACAGGCCAAGCGGTTTCAGACAGTCGAGCGAGCCTGGATAGGTGTCCTTGCCGACCGCGTCGTAGACGACATCCACGCCCTGCCCATTGGTCAGTTCTTTGGTGCGCTGCACGAAGTCTTCGCTCTTGTAGTTGATCACGTGCGTGCAGCCGTGCGCCTTGGCGAGCTCCGCCTTGGCGGCGGTGCTGACGGTGCCGATGACGGTCGCGCCAAGGTGCCGCGCCCACTGGCAGGCGATCAGGCCAACGCCGCCGGCCGCGGCGTGGAACAGCAGTGTGGTCCCCTTGCCGACCTTGTAGGTCTCGCGCAGCAGATAACGCACGGTCATGCCTTGCAACATCATGGCGGCAGCCGTCTTGTCGTCGATGCTGTCGGGCAACTTGACGAGCCGATCCGCCGGCAGCAGCCGCTCATCGGCATAGCCGCCCGGCACCCCGGCATAGGCGCCGCGATCACCAACCTTGAAGTCGGTGACGCCGGCACCCACGGCCGTGACCTCGCCTGCTCCCTCGGATCCTGCCACAAACGGCAGCGGCAACTTGTAAAGGCCCGAGCGCTGATAAACGTCGATGTAGTTGACGCCGACGGCGTGCTGCTTGAGGCGCAGCTGGCCGGGCCCGGGCGCACCGACCTCCACGCTATCCCAACGCAGCACATCCGGGCCGCCGGTTTGATGGATGCGAACCGCATGGGCCATGGCCGTTACTCCGTGTTACTCGATGATGGGGAGGCCGTATTCAATAGGATCGGCGAATCTCGTAGCTTGTGGCGGGCAAAGCGGACGGGGGCACGGCGTTGCCTTACCCCCGCCATGCCTGCCTTCTATGGGCTCCGTGCGGGAACCTCAAGAGGAAACGATGCGTGCTTCCATGGGTCGCCTGCCCAGGCAGACGGTGATCGCCGCGGTCGGCGCCCTGGCCATGTTCTGCGTCGGCTGCACGGGCCTGCTTGGCCCGGGCGACAGCAGGGCGGGGCTCGCGTGCCTCGACGATTCCCCCGAATGCGTCGAGCAGCGCCAGGCGGCACTCAAGTCAATGATTGCGGACAAGGATCGCAAGTGGGTGAAAGAGCCGGCCACACCGCAAGCCCATGCCTCGGGGGTGCGCCTGTTTGCTTTCCGCAGCCGCAAGAAGGACTTGAGCTGCGAAGAGCTGGCGCACGGAAAGCGCGAGGCGGACGGGGCGGCGAAGGCGCTACGCGGACCCGACGGCCGGGGATTGTCACCGGCGCAGATTTCGCGCGCCAGTATGTTCGCCGCCGAGGTCAGCAAGGAGCTGGGTGCGGAGATCAGGCTGCGTCGGTGCAGAGTATGAGGCAAAGCCGCGGAGCGCCGCCTTGCCGCGATCGAAAGATGGTGGGCGCTGCACGATGGCCCAGATCGGCAGATGGTCAGACCCGACGGCTGGCCCCGTGCCGGCTGCACTGACGGTGAGATCGGAAGAGACGAAGATGTGGTCGAGTGCCACTTGCGGGAACGGCACCGGCCAGGCCGGCCAGGTGGGCATGAGCGTTCGTGCAGGCACCAGCCCGGCGCCACGCCGCAGCGCACGATAGGTCTTCGACCACGGCGTCGTGTTGAGATCACCAGCCAGGATGACCGGTCCCGGGATGCGGTCGATGAACTGGATGAGTTCGGCCATCTGCTGATCGTGTCGCCACGGGTCACGGCTCGGCCGATGCAGATGCGTGCCAATCACGGTCACGCCCCCGCCGAGCCGGGCCCACACAAAAGCCAGATTGCCATCGGCAATGCGCCCAGCGCCGGCCGACTCGAAAGGAATGCGCGAGAGCAATGCCAGGGAGCAGGACCATTCCTGCGCGCAGCTGACTTGGAAGGGATGACCCTGCTTTAGGGGCTCGAGCAGCGAGCTTTTGTTCGGCCCAAATTCCGAAAGCACGATCAGGTCGATATCCACCTGCGCCAGATAAGTCGAAAGCCGGGAAGGATCGCCATGCTCGTGCCAGCTGTTGAGAGCAAGCACCGACAGGTCGTGCGCCAGACCGGTCGGTGGGACCTGGTTGAGGCTAATCGTGTTCAATACCGGGGCTGGCGGCGGCTGACAGCAGGATGCCAATCCCAGCCAGGCGTGCACGACAAACGTCGCCAGCGTACCAAGAATCAGTGCGGACAGCCGGCGCGTCAGCAGCGCCACGCTGGCCGCGAGACCGATCCCCATGAAGTGACCGGTCAGCGGCGCCAGCACGTCGGAGACGGCAGTCACCCCACCGGCGATGGCAACCACCAGTGCCAAATTGGCACTGCACAGGATGAGCAACGCCAGTTTGCTATTTGCCGTACGATCGTCCGCCGGCGACAATAACAACGTCCACGACCGCCCCCCCAACCACAGCTGGCAGCGTCTATTAACCGGACGCAAACCATGAGATCAAGGCAAGCCAAGCACAAAATGTGCCGGTTACCACAAGTCCTTCGCAAACGTCGTTAGCTGCCCTGGCAGGTGCCGGGCAGCAGCGGATGGCCTGCGCCGCACCGCGCGTTGACAAACCTCGACCGATCAGGGCTTGTTCGGCTCACGCGGAAGCGGGCGCCGGAGGGAATGATGGGGCTGGCCGATATCACCAATGTGGTGCTGGAGTTCGTGCGTGCGCACCCCAATTGGGCGTCGGCGATCGTGTTCGCTTTGGCGTTTGGCGAGTTTTTGGCCTTTGTCTCTCTGGTGCTGCCGTTCTGGGCCATGCTGGTGGGCATTGGCGCGATTGTCGCCGCCGCCAACCCGCTGATCTTCTGGTCCATCGTCGCCTCGGCTGCCACCGGCGCCGCGCTCGGGGACTGGCTTTCCTATTGGCTGGGCTACCATTATCACGAGCAGATTCAGAAGATGTGGCCCCTGAAAAATCATCCAAAGCTGATCGAAAACGGCCGCTCGTTTTTCGCGCGCTGGGGCGTCTGGGCGATTGTGCTGGGGCGTTTTTCCGGGCCGCTGCGCGCCAGCGTGCCGATTGTCGCCGGCATCATCGAAATGCCATGGCTACGCTTCCAGATCGCCAATTGGGGATCGGCATTCCTGTGGGCCTACGTGCTGCTGGCACCTGGCTCGGCCGGTATGCAGTGGTGGTTCGATCGCCTCGGTTGAGGGACAGCGGCTTTATTTAGCCGTCGCATCGCCGCCAGGGCCTGTAGTCTCGCGCGTTGTGGCGTTGCGCGACGCTCAGCCGCCCGCGGCCAAGCGGTCGGGGCGCAGGCGGTGCCGTGTGTCGCTGAGCAGAAACACGCCAGCCAGCGCGGCCGCAAACGCGCCGAGGCCAGCGGCGCCGGCCAACACGAACATGAGCACGATCTGATACCTGGCGGCCTCGAGGGGATCGGCGCCGGCAAGGATTTGGCCGGTCATCATGCCAGGCAGGGTGACCAAACCGGCAAGGCTCATGATATTGAGCAGCGGCGTGGTGGCGGTGCGCATGGCGCGTCGCGTCAGCGGGGCGAATGCGGCAAAGCGTGTGCCGCCCTGCGCCAGGCGCGCCTCAATGGCACCGCGCTCCCGGTCAATGCCCTCCGTCAAGGTTTGCAGCACCAAACTGATGCTGGTCAGCGTGCTGCCGAGCACCATGCCGAAGATCGGCAGCAGGTAGCGCGGCGCGTACCAGGGGCTGGGCGCGATGACGACGGCGACAGCATAGAGCGTGGCCAAGCCAGCGGCGAACAGCAAGGTTGCGTTGCCGAGGCCGTAGGTCCACCAGCCCTTGAAGCGTCGCTCCTGCTGTTGCCAGAGGTCGTAGCCGGCGATCAGAAGCATCACGCTTGCGACCGCTGCGGTCCACGGCGCGGAAGACTGCAGGAAGACGAATTTCAAGACCAAGCCCATGGCGGCGAGCTGGACCATCATGCGCACAGCGGCGATGGCTAGGCTGAGCTCAAGACGCAGTCCGAAGGCGAGCGAGATGGCGCCATTGAGGGCGAAAAGGAGGGCGGCCAACATGACATCGGTGTCGGAGAGAGCCGCCCTGGTCATGCCGCCGCACTTTCGTCGGCTGGCCACGGCAGGTCGGACAGGTGCAGACGGGCGGTGGCGAGACGCTCGATCTGCACCGGGTCGTGGCTGACCAGGATGACGATGCGGCCGGCGAGGATCTGAAACTTGATGAACTCGCTGGCCAGGGCGGCGGTGGTGGCGGCCAGCGCGGAGGTTGGCTCATCCAGCAGCAACACCGGCGGATCATCGGCAAGGGCGCGCACCAGGGCGAGGCGCTGGCGTTCGCCGGTCGAGAGCTCCACAACCGGCCGGTCGAGATTGAGGTGCTCGAGGCCGAGGGCGGCAAGCAGACGCTCGAGTTTGGCGGCCGCGGCGAAGTGGGCGCGTGGCGTTGGCGCCCACCAGGCTGGCTCGGCAGACACGAAGCGCACGCGCCGACGCCACAGCGGTGCCGTCATCTCGGCACGCTCGACACCTTCCAGAAAGACGTAACCATCGGCCGGATCGAGGTCGGCAATGGCGCGCAGCAGCCGCGTCTTGCCGGACCCCGACGGGCCCTCGATCGCGAGGCATTGCCCGGGCGCGACCTCAAAGGAGAGGGGTGGCAGACCGGCGATCGACAGGTAATCGATTCTCAGCACCGCGCCTCCACGGTGACAAATCGGCAAACACCGTGCTTAGCAAGCCGCGCCCGGGATCGCCAGCGCCGCTGGGCGGCCAGCAAAGGCGTGGCCGGGGTTGTCAACATTTGTGTGCGCGCCCCCGGCGCCGACGGCCAGGCCAGGCGGTGGGGGCGGCGGGGGCGGGTCAGGTCGACAGCGATTTTCCGTGTGCAGGCGCCGCGGCCTAGATCCCTCCTAGATCCCCTGGCCCTCGACCTCACGGGCCAGTTCGTCGACCAGCTGCTGGGCCCCGGACCAGTAGGGATGGACTTCGAGCAACTGCTTGAAGGCCTGCAAAGCCGCCTTCTTCTGGCCAATCTCACGCAGGATCTGGCCAAGCCCGTCGAGGGCCTTGAAGTGATTGGGATCGAGCGCCAGCGCCCGGCGCAGATCACCCAGGGCAAGTTCGATCTCGCTGCGCACGAAGTGCACATAGGCACGGCGATTCCAAGCTTCCGTGAAATCCGGCGCAAGCTCCACGATCTGATCGAGAAGTTTGAGGGCGAGGTCCTGCTTCTTCTCTGCCACGGCCTTCATCGAGCGTTCCATCAGAAGGTCGATGGTTGCGCTGCCAGAGTGCAGCCAGATGCGTTCGATCGCTTCGGCGATGGCCTTGGCGCTGTCCTCATCGTCGGCCGTGGCGAGCAAGGCGTAAAGATCCGAGAGTGTCTTCTCGCGCTCCTCCGGGGTCTTCGGCAGCGCGGCCGAACCCCGTTTGGCCTGCGGACCCGGCGGCGCCAGCGGCGGCGGCTGGCCTTCCTTGGGCACGGGTGCCTGCCGGGGCGCGGGCTGGGTTTGCGCCAGCGTCGTCGGCGAGCCGGCGACCAGGCTGGCGCCGATCGCGATGGCGGCACAGGCGCAGAGGGTGAGGCGCAGCATCAGGCCAAGCATGGGTGCCAGCATACCCGGGCGGCAGGCTTGCCGTCAAAAGCCGGTTTTCGGCCGCCGTCAGCCCTGGCGGGCCTTGAAGCGGCGGTTCGTCTTATTGATGATGTAAACGCGCCCTTTGCGGCGCACCAGCCGATTGGCGCGGTGGCGCCCGCGCAACGACTTGAGGGAATTCCTGACTTTCATAACCCGGTGTCTCTCGGTCGGTCGCTGGATGGTGGGCGCGACAGGGATCGAACCTGTGACCCCTACCATGTCAAGGTAGTGCTCTACCGCTGAGCTACGCGCCCAGAATGCCGCGGCCCTAGCAAAACAGGGGAGCGTATAACGGCAAACCTTGCGGGTGGCAAGGCGGCGCAGGCCGGCAGCCATCAAGAAGCATGGCGGCCGAACAGGTGCAAGACTGCGGCTCGCCCGGCGCCGTACCGGTCCGGCGCCAGCAGCGGTTGGCATGCCCAGGGGGTCGCAGGCGTGCCCCGAGGGACCGAGGTGCGCGCAGAGGAGAGCGCCTTGTTTTGGTTGCTGCGAGTCAGCGGCCGCCGACACTGTCTGCCGTTGGCTGAGCATTTCGCCGCGCTCGCTGCCAACAGGCGCCGCTGCGCTGCCCTGCGGTGCGCGCGGCCGAGGGTCTTGGCGCACCTTGGCACGAGGCGTGGCGGATGTTCAGGATGCTTTCGGCGTTCGCCGCCTGTCGCCGACGCCATGGCGCGGCACGGGTTGCCCGCGAACCAGCGCTGCGTGAGGGGCCCGCTCGGTAAGGCAGATGACGTCGCATGCAGCAGCGTTATCGCTTGCGCGGCGTGGCGATATCCTTGCCGTTGCACGCCGTCAACATCGCCGCCGTGACGACCTGCGGATCGGCGCTGAAAGTGGGGAACCGTACCCCGTCGCTGCCGTTACCCCTACGTCAACGATCCCCTAGGGGAGAAGGAGCTATGCCGCAGGCACGTTCACAGATCATCGATCGCATTAAGTCGGCGCTGCATGCGCAATACGACGCGATTTTGAACGAGCCGTTGCCGGAGCGCTGGGTTGATCTGATCCACCGCTTGAATGAACAGGAGCGGCGGCAGCGCGAAATTCGCGACCAAATCGAACCGGGGATGTCGCGGTCACGTTCGCACTGAGCGTGCGCACTGAGCGTGGTTGGCGCCCGCAGGGCGCAACCCTGACCTGCCCTGCAGCAGAGGGCGAAATCGCCGCGGCGACCGGTGAAGATCTGTACACAAACGAAGATCTTCACCTAAGCAAATCGAGCAAAGACCAGGAACCCGGAACGCGGGGATGGGAACGTCCCAAGCGCGGCCACGCGTCGGTCGCAACTGGGGAGCCAACCGAACCGCCGCGTGTCGCGCGGATCCCCGACACGGGGTGGCCACGCACCGGGCTGCTCGCCTCGCCGGTGCTGCGGGGCTCACGTCAGCAAGCGATCGATCTCGCGCACGAGGTCCTTGAGATGAAACGGTTTGGAGAGCACGCGCGCGTCACGCGGCATTGGATGATTGGTATTGAGCGTGACGGCGGCGAAGCCGGTGATGAACATGATCTTGAGCTCGGGATCGAGTTCGGCCGCGCGCCGCGCGAGTTCGATGCCGTCCATCTGCGGCATGACGATATCGGTCAGCAGCAAGGTGAACGGTTCTTGCTTCAGTCGCTCGTGGGCCTCCCGCCCATTGGCGAAGGCAATCACCTCATAGCCAGCCTTCGCCAAGGCGCGCTCTAGGAAACCGCGCATCGAGTCGTCATCTTCAGCGAGCAGAATGCGCTTGACTGGCAAGCGTGAAGGCTTGGCGCTCATGATGCCTGCGTGACCCTGATTGAAGTCGGCGATCGATCCCCGCGCCCAACATTAACGGTAGGCAACGCTGGTCGCCAAATCTGGCGCCAATTTGGTAAATGGGCAATGAAGTGTGGGCAACGGCCGCACGGGGTGGCCGGCGCCAGGGCCATTGGCCCAGCCCCGCCGTTGCGACGGCCCGTGCCAAGGCTGCAGCGCCCATTATCCTCTAAACTCTTCCGAGGGCGCGTCCGAGTATGATAGACAGCGCCCCGGCGGATTGGCAAAGTAGCTCACCTTTGGCGTCCCAGGACCAGCAACCGCGGCAAATTCGCCAGGCTCGGGAAATCGGTAGCCCCTTCAGTATGCTAGAGCCCTAGATCGACCGACCCTTCGAGCCCTCATGCAAGCCAGCGAACGAGCATCAATTCTTGCGGAACTGACGCCACCCTTGACGTTGCTTGCGCCGCCCACGCAGCTGGCCCCCGTGGTGTTTTGCTCGCCCCATTCGGGGCGCATTTACCCCAAGGCCTTTCTCGAAGCCTCGCGGCTTGATCCCCACACCCTGCGCAAATCCGAAGATTGCTATGTGGACGAATTGTTCGAGGGTGTCGTGGCGCTCGGGGCGCCTCTGATCGCGGCGCGCTTCCCGCGTGCCTATCTCGACGTCAACCGCGAGCCCTACGAGCTCGATCCGGAGCTGTTCAGCGGCCGCTTGCCCGACTTTGCCAATACCCAGTCGGCCCGGGTCATGGGTGGGCTTGGAACCATCGCCCGAATTGTGGCCGACACCGAGGAAATCTATCGCGAACGCCTACCGATCACGGCCGCCTTTGAACGGATCGAACGGCTCTACCGGCCCTTTCATAGCGCCCTGGCTGGCCTCTTGGAGGCGACGCGGCGGCAGTTCGGCATGGCCGTACTGATCGACTGCCACTCCATGCCCTCCGCCTCCATGGGTCAGCCGATCGGGGCGCGGCCCCACTTCGTGCTTGGCGATCGCTTTGGCACCTCGTGCGACACCAAGCTCACCCGTTTCATGCGTGATATCCTGCAGGCCGGTGGCCATGAGGTGCAGATCAACCGGCCCTACGCCGGGGGGTTTATCACGGAGTACTACGGCAATCCGGCGCACGGCATTCAATGCCTGCAGCTGGAGATCAATCGCGCGCTCTACTTGGACGAGGCAACGCTCTCCAAGAGTAAGGACTTCGCCAACTTGGCCCGGAGGCTCGCCGATGTGGCGGCCCAGGTCTTCCAAGTCCTGCCGGCGCTCTTGGAACGGCGGGCGGCGGCGGAATAAGCGGGGGTGGCGAGGCGTCCAGGACCCCTTGGGCAAACCGGCGCCGATGTTGCGCCGCAATAACGACGGCGGGACCGTCAGGCCCCGCGCCGCAAGGGCGGGCGCAGAGGCTGGGAACCGGGTGGCCGGAAATCCCGTAAGTGCTGGTAGAGATTGGGAAAAGAAAAGGGGCCGCGCGGGTCACGTGCGGCCCAAGTCTAGGGAGGAAACGCCCAAGGAGGGCATGAGACCCACGACACAGTCGTTGGCCTCGCCATCTATTTAGATGTGCGGCGCACAAAGTTCAAGCGATTCATTTTGCATTGCAGAAACACGGAGGCAGCATGGCTTGGACTTGCGAGCGTGAGCGGGGGGCTGGCGCGGCCCGCCTCCGACAGGCGGGCATGATCGCCAAAGAAAAAGGGCCGCGCGGTCTGGCCGTGCAGCCCAAGTCTAGGGAGGAAACGCCCAAGGTGGGCACGCCATGGCGGTTTGGGCCCAACCACAGCGCTGCACCAGATATGGGCATGTTCGTGCTGCGGTGCAACCTCGGGCACGGTAGGTCGACGCATCTCGGGAACGATGTGGCCGGCGAGCAACGCAGGTTGCGGCCGTACGGCAACGCTCGAGCTTTGCAGCGGCCGGCCGATCTCGGCGACGGCGATGCCTAAGGCCAGCTCCCCGGTCGCATCGCCACCGCTGCGACCCGTTCCCACCTTTCTCGACTTCGCCCATCACCTGGCGGACCGCTCGGGCGAAAGCATCCTGCGGCACTTTCGGCGTCGACGCGCCGTCACGAACAAGGCGGACGGATCTGACTTTGATCCTGTGACCATCGCCGACCGGTCGGCGGAGCGGATCATGCGCGAGGCCATTGCCCAACAGTACCCCGACCACGGGATTGTCGGCGAAGAGTTCGAAACGGCAGCGGGTATTGGACGCTACCACTGGGTCCTCGATCCCATCGATGGCACGCGCGCCTTTATCAGCGGCAGCCCGTTATGGGGAACTTTGATCGCCTTGACCGATCGCGGTCGGCCGGTGCTTGGCTTGATGAACCAGCCCTTCACGCGCGAGCGCTTTTGGGCCTGGGGTCGCACGGCCAGGATGCAGGGGCCCGAGGGCAAGCCGAGGCGGCTCAGAACACGGCCTTGCGCCAAGCTCGAAGATGCGATTGTGACGACCACCCACCCCGACCTTTTTGCCGGTGTTCACGAGCGCGCCCGCTTCGGCGACATCAAAGCCCGGGCACGCATGACGCGCTTTGGCGGCGACTGCTACGGTTATTGTTTGCTGGCCATGGGCTGCGTGGATCTGGTCGTCGAAGCCGGGCTGAAGCCCTATGACGTCATGGCGCTGATCCCCCTGATCGAAAACGCCGGTGGCGTGATCACGACCTGGGAAGGCGAGCCCGCCCGCAATGGCGGCCGCGTCATCGCCGCTGGCGATGCGCGCACACACCGACAGGGATTGCGTCTACTGGCAGGCTGACCGGCGCTTGGGTCGGCGCAAAGTCCCGCCGCGGCGTGTTGCTTCAGGCCACAGCGGTGGTGACGCCCAGATACTCATCGAACACCGCCCAGAAATGACCCCTGATATTGTCCGCCTCCTGTAGAATTTCATGCTTGGCCTGCGGGATCAGCACGTGCGTGCCCACTTTCAAGCGCAGCCCGAATTCCTCGACGGCTGGCGTGGAGACGATGCTGTCTGCGCCGGCGGCAAACAGCAGCAACGGCAACTCGACCCGCAGTGGATAGTCCGGCGCTCTGATCTTGGCGATTGAGCGCAGCGCAGCTCTGAGCCAGCCGATGGTTGGTGAACCGAGCGCCAGTTCGGGCGCGCTCTCGAGCACCATGCGGCTGCGCAGATAGCGCTCCCGATCCGAGGTCACTGGGTTTGCCTCGAAGGGTGTCGCTTCCAGCACCGCATTGCCGCCATGGCGCACGTAGCGGGAGCCCAAACCCAGGGCGCCGAGGATCTCGGTGTAGACGCGGGCCGCGGCCGGCGGCACACCGAGCTGTTCGCGCGCGATGGCGATCATGGGCGCGCTTAGCACCATGCGCTGGAACCAGGAGCCGGGCAGCCGCGCGTTGCGCAGCAGAATGTTGCCGCCCATCGAATGCGCCAGGGCGATGAAGGGCGGGGGACAATCGGGCAGGACGATCTCCTTCATGAACTGGGCAAGGTCGCGATCATAGTCCGAGAATGAACGCACATGGCCTTTGCGCCGGTTGCGGAGCAGCCGGTCGGAACCACCTTGGCCTCGCCAGTCCATCGTCGCGACGCAAAAGCCGCGTCGGCGCAGGTCGGCAACGACCTCGAAGTATTTTTCGATGTACTCGCCGCGGCCTTGGAACAAACAGACCGTGCCGCGCCGGGGGCCGCGGGTCGGAGCCCAGCGTGCGAAGCGCAGGTTGATTCCGCCGGTGCCCCTGAATAGCCCCGTCGTGGCCCCGCTCGGGACCGGGTTCCTTGCGAGTGCCACCAAATTCATGCCCGTCTCCGCCCCTGCGCCGGGTTCAGCTCTATAACAGGCGGTTGGTCGCGCAAATAGGTTTGCGGCCAGAAAGGCAAAGGCCCCAGCGTTCTGCTGGGGCCTCACCGCCTCCCTGCCGGAGGCAAACGCGGCGTCTTGAGTGGTCAAGACGCAACTCAAGGAGCGCTCAATAGGAGCGTTGCCACCAAGGTCGCGGTCCATAGGCGTAGGGACCAAAGACACGGCTTTCCAGCGGATAGGCGCTGACGATCTCGCCCGAGCAACGTTCGATGGTGAGCTCAAACAGCCGACCACTTGGGCGCCGGGCCCTGACCACGGCGACGTTGCCTTTGAGGGCTCCGTCATGGAAGTCGTGCCAACCGTGCCGCGTCAGGCGGTCGCGAACGACCTCGCGCGGCAGGCACGACGCGGCGTGGCCCGGCCGCTCCTCGTAGGTATAACGGTCGGGTCTGGCGTAAGGCGGCGGGTCATCGTCACGGTAAACCCGCTCGCGCGGGAACGGCGCAGCGTAGGGAGGCTGCGGAGGCGGCGCGTATGCTGGCGGGCGCTCCGGCCGACGGTAAATGTCTGCATACCGAGGATCATCGTAGGCCGATCCGTAGCGCTGCGGCGGCGGACCCTCGTCCAGGTCGGCTGCCTTCGCAGCCGGACCGCCAGCTCCGGCGGCAGCGAATAGGCCCGCCGCCAATATCCAACTCCTCATTGGCACTCTCCTTTGCGACGCCTCTCCTGGGGCAAAGTGGCGGCGACAACATGAATGGCGCATGAAAGTCATTATGCTCAGCTTATGCCTAAACGTCTGACAGACCATCTTTCTTCCCCAGGGCTCGGGGCTTTGCATAAAATATCGTTCAGTGAGGGGAGTTTTTGTGCAGGCGAGCCCCGCGCCCCCGCGGTTTTGCACAAGAAGTGCTACGCGCCGCCTTTCCCCAGGTCGGGCTTTTGGGCCCGCGTGCAGCGCGGGCCCGGCGTAGTTGCCCGCTGGACTCTGGCATCATCGCGGCCGGCCTGAAAACGTGCACGACAACATTGCGTGCAGGGTTCCAAACCCTGCGACAAAGATCGCAGTATGCTAGCTCTACTGCGTTTAGTCAGGTGACCAGCCCTTTGGCATTGCCGCGTATAGGGTTGTTGCGCGCTCCCCTGATATTCCTGGTCGAGCAGCTCAAGTCCCAAGGACCCACACCCCAAGACCTCAGATCATCGAGGGTGAGGCGGCGATTGCCCGCACACGAGGGACTCCATGCTCCTTTGCGGACGCGCCACGACTCCGCGACCCAGCTTGGATGATCGGGATTGCCGCATTGCCACTCGGCGGCCTTGCCGCCCTGGTACTGTTTCGTGACCAGAACTCCGCCCCTGTCGCGGGCCACCTTTTGGAGCTGGCGAAGTTCGTGAGGGAAGCTTTCGACCCGCGGCAGTCTGGGTGCCTCCTGCATCCCGAGCTTCAGGAATGCAGCAGTCACCTGTCCGAGAACGTTCTCTGATTGCTCCGTACACCACCGGTGAAAGAGTGCCAAAAACGGCTGTGAGCAGGCGCCACAAGGTGCGAACACAGACCGCTTACTCGATCACCTCATCAACGCGGGCGGGAGTCGACAAGTTACGTTAACAGCGCACCGAGCCAGCGCGCCCCTTTTGACGTCTTGGGGGAGACTTGCATACGTCATTTAGGGCAGATGTACCCTGTTCCGCTCGGGTTCTTGAAACAGCCTACCAACTCGGGGAGGAGCAGTTTGGGGAGGTATAGAACGACATCGGGGAATAGCACGGTGAAGGCTATGGTCACGAGGAAGACCACGTAAATCGGCAACGATGCGAACATTGCCCGGGTGAAAGCCACACCGACGAATTTCGACGCGACCAATAGCGACAGCCCGTAGGGCGGAGTGATCAGCCCGAAGACCAGCGTGGTTATCAGCACTACGCCCATATGCAGGGAGTTGATACTGCCGAGCTCGTTGAGCTTGATGACGATTGGCATGAAGATGATGATAGCCGGCACTGCGTCCATGAAGTCGCCAATGACGATGAACAGCAGCACTAGCAGCAGCATGATCAGGCGTCCATCATGGCCGGCGAACAGCTCGATCCATCCCGAGACGATATCCGGGCCGCGCAGATAGGCCAGCATCCAGCCGAACGCTGACGCGGCCGCGACCAGTGCGAGGGGAATGGAGTAGAGCAATCCTGTGTAGACGAAGTCGCGTGGCAGGTGGCGAATGTGGCCACGCGCGAGCAAGGGCACGAGTACCACCAGAATGTAGACCGCGGCTACCATTCCTGCCTCTGTGGGTGTGAACCATCCAGTTAGGATGCCACCCATGATGATAAGAGGAATCATCAGCGGCAGCATGGAGGCGCGCGTGGCGTCAGCGAATTCGCAGAGCGTGGCGCGGGGTTTGCGGATGCCAGTGGGACCGAACAAATGCGAGTAGATCATCAACCCGATACCGATTAGAACTCCCGGCACGATGCCCGCCAGGAACAACCCGCCGATCGAGACGTTGCCGGTTGCGCCGTAGACCACCGCCATGATGCTCGGCGGAATGAGGTTGGCCATCGTGGAGGCGCAGGCGATCAGCGCCGCCGTGAAGGCTCTGTCATAGCCCTCCTTGCTCATCTCGGGCGCCACGGTGCGGCTCAGAACCGCGACATCCGCCGTGGACGAGCCGGAAATGCCGGCGAAAAACATGCTGAAAAGTGTGACGACTTGCGCCAGGCCACCGCGCAAATGTCCGACCATCGTCTGGGCCAGGCGGATCATGCGATTGGTGACGTCCGCCGAGGTCATCAGCTCACCGACGAGGAGAAAGAACGGCACCGCCAGCAGGATCTCCGAATCGATCCCGTGGAACATCTGGCCGACCATCGATTGCATGCTGATCGGCGTCAGGCTGCAGGCGACCAGCACGCCGGCCATCAGCGCGAAGGCGACCGGCACGCCCATGTAGCCGAAGCCCAGGAACAGGGCCGTCATGATCAGTAGGATCAGGCCGTTGCTCACTTCACGATGCCCGCGAAATCGTCCGCGTCCTCCGGCCCTTCGAAACCATGCAGCCAGCCGTTGACGATCTGCTCGACGGAAAACAGCACGATCAGCACGCCGGCGATCGGCACGCTCGCCGTGTAGGTGGCGAGAGGGATTAGCGAAGGTGCGCGGTAGCTGCCCAAATCGTTCAGGAAATTCTGGAAGCCGAACACCACCATCGCCAAGCCGACCAGAAGGATCACCGCGCGGTTGGTGATCTCGAGGAAGCTGCGCTTGGGTCCGCTCATGCGTTTGGTGATCTCGACGAGGTTGAGATGATCGATCCGTCGCGTCGCGGTAGCCATGCCGATGAACACGCCCCAGGCGAAGAAGCCCGTGGTTACAAGCTGCAGCCAAAGCCACGCCGAGCCCAGCTCGCGCGTCACAACATCGAGAAAGACCGATAGTGTGAACCCCGCGATAGACAAACCGCAGAGCACCATCAGCAGATGCTCCAGCGGATCCAGTGCCTTCCATTTCAGATGGCGATGCCGGTCGATGACCAAAGAAAGTTTCAAAGCGTACGCTCCCGTCAAACGCACGGGCGACAGCGTGCCTCGCGCTATCGCCCGTCGCTCAGTCTGAAAGTTGATGCTACTTTACGTTGCGGACAAGCTCTAGAATTTTCACCGCGTGCGGTCCGAGCTCCTTGGCAAGCTGATCCTGGATTGGAGTTGCTGCCTTGATGAACCCGGTCTTGTCGACACCCTCGACCACCTTCACGCCCATCGTCTTCAGTTTCTCCGCCGAATCCGACTCAAGCTTCAGGCCCATCGCCGGCTCCTTCTTGGAGACCTCCTCGGCGGCGGCCTGCACCCACTGCTTCTCCTGATCGCTCAGGCTGTTCCAGGTCTTGTCACTCACCCAGATGCAATTGTTGTTGGCCTCGTGCTCGGTAATCGACAGTATCGGCGCCACCTCGTAGTGCTTATTGGCGAGATAGACGTTGATGCCGTTCTCGGCTGCATTCACGACACCGGTCTGCAGCGAGGTATAGACCTCGCCGAACGGCATGTGCACCGTTTGCGTCCCATAGGCCGGGAAATGCGTGTCCTCGGTCTTGGTCGCCTGCACGCGAATCTTCTGTCCCTTGAGATCGTCGACCGACTTGATCTCTTTCTTGGAGTAGATGTTGCGCATTCCCATAGTCATGAGGCCGAGCACCTGGGTGCCCTGCACCGATTCCTTGATCATGTCGCGGAACGCCTTCGACACACCAGGGTCGGCAAGCGTCTTGGCCAGATGATCCTTGTCGCGGAAGATGAAGTGCAGGGAGAATACGCCCGCCTGCGGCGCCAGCGTCGAGGCGTTCGCCGTCGACGTAATGGCGAAGTCGATATCGCCGGAGCGCAGCTTCTGCAGCACCACCGGCTCCTGCCCGAGCTGCGCGCCAGGAAACTGGTCGATGCTCAGCTTGCCGCCACTCAGCTCCTTGAGCTTGGCATCGAAGATGTCTGCGGCGATGCCGTAGGCCGTGGTTCGAGGCTGATCGTAAGCGAAAGTGAATTTGCGCTGCGCGCTCGCCTGTTGCGACATGCTTCCCAGCGCAAGTAGGGCGGTCGCGAGCAAGAAAGTTGCAACGCCGAGACGGCGTATGGATTGCATAGGGAGTCCTCCCGAGTGAATTTTGGCTTATGGCGCCTGTCAGAGCGAGATGGTCACAATCTTGCCCGCCGGAGTCAACCAACGCATATCACGTTGTCGCTCAGCTCGGATGAGGCTTGGGATCAACCGTGAAATTCCCCGCGTGAACTAGGGCCTAGTCGATGCAACGCCCCGCCTCCGACCTCGATGATTGCCAGGCGTGCCATGTCACTTCTGGGTTCACGAGCACGCAAGCCAGGTGCCTCGCCGGCACGGTGGAAGTGCCTCTGTAACCGGACGGATTTACTGCAGCGCCGCGAACGGGCGGTCAGTGCCAATAGGCGACATTGTTCGTCACCTTCAAGCCTGGGCGAAAGCAGACGTGCTCATGTCCATTCCAGTCCCTGTGATCGTGCAAGTCCCGGGCATGGTGGCGCGCCCTATCATTGGCTACATTGGGGCCGTCCACGTAGGCCCAATCGCAAAGGATCTAGGCTCCGCCTCCAAAAAGAGGCCGGTGGGAAAAGAGCGGCGCTTGAGGTGACGAGAGATGATTGTTCTTTCGACTGCACTTGCTGGGACCATCGACCGGGTTGACGAACTGGTCCAATGGCTGACGACACTGGATCGCTCTTTCGCATTTCTGCTTGCGCTGCCTTTCATAGTTGCTTTGGCTGGTCTAGCCGGCGAGTTGATGAGGCAGCGCCGGGTAAGGCTGGACAACCGGCCAACTAGCCACGGAAGGTAGACACCGCTTTATCGCCGGCGCTTCTGCAGCCCGCGCCTGTTGCGACGAACGAGAAACGGTCCCACGGTAACCACGAGCAATGGGACGGCAACGAGGAAGTTGGCAAGCATAACCGCGAACCGATCAACGAGGCTGAACCCCGCGACGCCGTAACGCGTCAAGCTGACAACGAGCACCAGAGCGGCGAGTATTCCAACCCATTCCAAGAAATCGAGCGGTTCCTTGGAGGCCTCCTGCAGCAGCCGGGCGCGATCTTTGCGCCCATGCGCCCGCAGTTCTGGATAGAGCAGGTTTTCGATCAGCTCCCTGAGCCGGTCCATGTTCGGCCCCGCGGTCACAGGTTCGACAGGATCAAATAGGCCGCCAGCATTACCGTTGTCCAGAAAGCCATGGTACCGGTCGGCCACGTCCGCCCCAACACGCCCTCGGGGCCGTGGTGCCGATGAAGCCGCTCGTTCACGCGCCTGGCGCCTGAACCGACGGCGCTGACCAGCCACTGCCACGCTCTGCTTGTTGCGTCCTCAAGACGTCTCCCCAGGTTGCTACCGAGGCGGCGGTAGAACCAGTCGAAATCGAGGTTGATCGACCGCAGCTCTGGCGGATAAATGCCGGTCCGCATAAGTAAGGTGAAGGCCAGCGCCGACCAGAAAAGAAGCTGCATCTGGGCGACGACGTGATCAAGGGAGTAAGGCTGATAGTCCGCCTTGAAGGGCAAGAGCGCGTAGAACAAGCCAGGGAACGTCCCGATGCCGATGCAAAGCACTGCCGTGACCGCCATGGCTGTCAGCATGTTGCCCGGAGCTTCCGCGCATCGCTTGCCCGAGTTGTGCGCGAAGAAGGCAAAGTAGGGGATCTTTATGCCGGCATGGTGAAATACGCCGGCGCTAGCGAACAGCAGAATGATCCAGGTCCAGAAGTAGCCCTCGTCCATCGCGGCCGTGATCACCATGGATTTTGTCACGAAGCCGCTGAAGAGCGGAAAAGCAGAGATCGAAGCCGCCCCGACCATGCAGAAGCCGGTCGTCCAGGGCATGGATTTGTAAAGGCCGCCGAGCTCGGAGCCTTTAACCGTGCCGACACGGAACAAGACCGCTCCCATCGACATAAAGAGTAGGCTCTTGAACAGGATGTCGGCGAACGCGTGCGCGACCGCACCGTTGAGGGCAAGGTCCGTTCCTATCCCGATGCCGACCACCATGAAGCCGAGCTGGTTGTTGAGGCTGTACGCCAGCACACGCCGCAGGTCGTTCTCGATCACGGCATAGAAGATCGGGAACGCGGTCATTGCTGCTCCGATCGGCACTAGGATCTCCGTGCCCGCGAAGGCGCGCGCCAACGCGTAGACCGCGACTTTTGTCGTGAACCCGGAAAGAAACACCGTGCCGGTGACCGTCGACTCCGGATAGGCGTCCTGCAGCCAGTTGTGGAGCAGGGGGAAGGCGCATTTGATGCCGAATGCGAGGAAGATCAGCGTCGTGCCCGGCGAACCGAGGCGGAAGGCGCCGAACGCCAGTGAGCCGGTCTGTTTGTAGTGCAACAGCACACCCGCCAGCAGCAGCACACCTGATCCGATGTGCACGATCAAGTAGCGCATGCCCGCGCCGAAGGCGCGCTCATTGCGCGCAGCCCAGATCAGGAATGCCGAAGCGAGCGCAATGCCTTCCCAGAAAATAAGCAGAGTTACGAGATCGCCAGCGAAAATGGCACCAAGTGCGCTGCCGGCATAGACGAGGGCGGCCACGTGCTGCAGCGTATCCTGCACGTGCAGCGCGTAGATGACGCCGAGCAGAGCGGCGATGAGGAAGATGTAGCCGAACAGCAGACTGAGCCTATCGACGCGCAAGGTCGTCAGCGGAAGATCGAACAGCTGTACCTTACCGAGCTCGCCGTGAGGCAACGCCAGCAGGTGTGCAAACGCCAGGACGGGCAACATCAGCATATAGGCGCTGCGCAGCCGCCCCCGAAGAAGGGGGATGATGAGCGCCCCAAGGATGAGAATCAGTCCTGGCGATACTTCACCGATCATAGTAGTCCTCCGGCCGCCTGAGGACCCTGCGTAGTTGCTTGGCCACGAGCACCAGCACCACGCACGCGATGAAGCCAAACACCCCGTAGAAGCCGAAGGCGTGCTCTATGGGGAAGGGGCCGTGCTTGGGAACGATGACGTCGATTGCCAGGAGCACCCCGCAGACGATGTACAGGGACCAGACGAGCCGCGTGACGTTGCGGGGCTTGTCCAGCCAATAAGACCTGTCATCTCCTTGCTTGTGACCTGCCATGCGCTGCACGCTCATCGTTGCTGGGGCGCAAAGATGCCTTCGAGGAGGGTTTGCACGTTGCCTGCCTGGAAAAACAGAACCACGCAGAGAAATGCCGTCAGGCAAAGGGCGAAGACGCAGGCGCCTGGGGCTTCGCGAAGCCCGTCGGTGCCCCCGCCCCCAGACAGCGACGGTAGAAAGAAGGCGCGAGCGACGATCGGCAGCAGATAGGCCGCGCTCAAGACCGAGCTCACCATCAGAACGCCAACGACAAATGCATGGCCTGCATCGAGCGCGCCCAGCGCCAGCGTCCACTTGCTCCATGTCCCGGCGAATGGCGGCAGGCCGATTATGCTGAGCGAGCCAATCAGAAAAGCGGTCATCGTGATCGGCATTTTTCGTCCGATGCCGATCATCTCGCTGATCTCGGTCTTGTGCAGTGCCGTGTAGATGGCGCCGGCGCAGAAAAACAGCGTGATCTTTCCGACAGCATGCGTAGCAATGTGCAGGCCGCTGCCGATGATGCTGGTGGCGTTGGCAAGTGAGGCACCAACCACCACATATGCGAGTTGGCTGACTGTCGAGTAGGCGAGGAGGGCCTTTAGATTGTCGCGCGTCAAAGCCACGAGCGATGCGAGTAGCAGGCTCGCCGAGGCCAGGTATACGAGCCAATCCGCAGCTCCGTTGCGGGCGAGCACACCCGTCCCGAACACGTAGACGACGACCTTGACGATGGTGAATACGCCGGCCTTCACGACCGCGACGGCGTGGAGTAATGCGCTGACCGGTGTTGGCGCCACCATGGCCGCCGGCAGCCAGAAGTGCAGCGGCATGAGGGCGGCCTTGCCGATGCCGAAGGCGTAGAGGGCGAGCAGTAGGCCTATCACGGCGCCGCTCGCCTTGCCCTCGAGAATGCCGCCCGGCGTGAAATCAATCGTGCCGGCCAGCGCCCAGGTAACAACAATCGCCGGCAGCAACAGCACCAACGAGGTGCCGAGGAGGAGAAGAAGATAGATGCGACCCGCCTTGATCGACTCTGCGTTGGCCTTATGGGCGACGAGGGGATAGGTCGAAAGCGTCAGCGCCTCGTAGAACAGGAACAGCGTAAACAGGTTTTTCGCAAAAGCGATACCGATCGTGCAGCCCAACGCTACGGCGAAACAGACATAGTAGGAGGTCTGCCGTGGCTCGCCGTTGCCCCGCATGTAGCCGATGGAATAGATCGAGGTAACGATCCAGAGCCCAGAGGCAATGAGCGCAAAGAGCATTCCCAGCGGCTCTACCCTGAACGCCAGCGCGAGCCCCGGCACCACCTCGATATTCAGGGCTTCGGGGCGGGCGCCGCCAAGCACGGGACCGAGCAGGCCGAAAAGCGTCAGGAAGAGTGCCCCGGCCGTCGCAAGCGTGACAGCCTCGCGCAGGTTGGGCACGCTGTGGAACAGCGGAATCAGCAGCGCGCCGATGAACGGGATCAGGACGGCAGCGAGGACGAGGGCCTCGGGCGGGTAGGAGAGCGTCACTTGAGCCCTCCAATGAGGGCCTGGGCGGCCTTGCCGGCGATGCCGGCCGACAGCTCAGTGAAGATCCCGAAGTAGATGGTCGCTGCGGCAAGGATTAGGATCGGCAGCAGCATGTTCAGTGGCGGATCATGGGCTTTCGCAGCGGCTTCCGATGTCGGGCGGAAGTAGGCGACCTCGACGACGCGGCCGACATAGACGAGCGCGATCAGCGAGCTGGCAACCAGGAGGAACACCAAAGGCCACTGGCCTTTGTCCAGCGCGCCGAGTGCCAGATACCACTTGGAGATGAAGCCCGCCGTGCCAGGCGTGCCGATAAGGCCGAGCCCGGCGACCACGAACGCGGCGAACGTCAGCGGCATTCTGCGGCCGATCCCGCCGAGGTCGGCAAGCGTCACGGTACCTGCGCGATACACCACCGCGCCTAGCGCTAGAAACAGCACTCCCTTCATCACCGCATGATTGAAGATATGGACAATTCCGCCCGTGAGGCCGTTCGTGTTTGCCAAGCTAATGCCGAAAGTGATGTAGCCGATCTGAGCAACCGACGAGTACGCCAGCATGCGTTTCAGATTCTGCTCGTACACAGCCAGGATCGAGGCCAAGAACATGGCGGCCACCGAAAGCGCGAGCAGGACGTCGCCCCGGACAGCCTCCAAACTGATGCCGACGCCGAAGATTGAGAAGAAAATCCGCAGCAATAGGTAGACCGCAACCTTGGTCGCGGTTGCCGCCAGGAACGCCGTGGCGAACGAAGGCGCGTAGGCATAGGCATTGGGCAGCCACACGTGCAGCGGAAACAGTGCGAGCTTCAGGCTGATGCCGACAGTGAGGAAGGCCATTGCTGCCACGATCGGCCGGAACTGCTCGACCGAAGCCGGCCCGAGGCGGTTCGCGATATCCACCATGTTAAGGCTGCCCGTGACGAGATAGAGCAAACCGATACCGATCACGTAGAACGTCGCGCCGATGGTCCCCATGATCAGGTACTGGTAGGAGGCGAGCAGGGCGCGCCTGTCCCTTCCCATGGCAATCAGCACGTAGGTGGAAAGCGAAGAGATCTCTAGGAACACAAACGCATTGAAGGCGTCGCCTGTGATTGTGATGCCGAGTAGGCCCGTAAGGCAAAGCAGATACATGGAGTAGAACCAGGCCTGCTTGTCGCCCTCGATCTCAAACGCCACGCTGCGACGCGCGAACGGCATCATGACGGCGCTGACCGCCGAGACGAGCAACAGCACAAACGCGCTCAGAACATCGACGCGGTACTCGATACCCCAAGGCGGCGGCCAGCCCCCGAGGTGATAGGATATCGGTCCGCCCTGCAGCGCTTGCCAAAGCAACGCGCCGGCGATGACGGGCATCACCCAAGTGACGATGGCGGCAAGGCCCCACGCTACTACTCCACGGCGGAGGAATGCGGTGAGCACGGCGCCGAGAAGTGGAATGACGACTTGCAGAGCAGGAAGGTTCCGAATGACATCGAGCCTTGTCATTCCTGCGCTTCCCGGGCAAAGATCTCATCCTCTTCGATGGTACCGTAGGCTTCGTGAATGCGCGCGACGATTGCGAGACCCAGTGCCAGCGTCGCGACACCGACCACGATTGCCGTCAGGATCAGCACATGCGGCAAGGGGTTCGAGTAGACCTTGAAGGCCGGGTCCAAGATCGGCGCCGTCCCACCGATGATCTTCCCTGGCTCGATGTAGAGCAAGTAGACCGAGGTCTGGAACAGCGCGAGGCCTACCAGCTTCTTAATCATGTTGCCGCGGGCGATGACGATATAGAGCCCCGCCACCATGAGGAAGATCGTGATGAAGTAATTGTAGTGCCCGATGAATGTCTGCACGTAGTGCATCAGCGCCCTCGCTCGGAGAAGGCGTAGAAGAGCGCGGTCATCGTGCCAGAGACCGTGACCAGCACACCCACCTCGACCAGGAAGATCCCGAGCTCGCGGCCGTGCGGCGGGTCGTGCGCCAGCACGGAATAGTCGAGGAAGTTCTTACCGAGCAGCAGCCCGGCCACTCCGGTGCCGGCATAAATCAGCACGCCCAATGGCACCATGAATTCGACCATGCGCTGCGGCGCGATGCGCTTGGCCGCGTCCACCCCGAAGATGATGGCATACAGAATAACCATGCCGGCGATGATCACACCGGCCTGGAAGCCTCCGCCGGGCCCGAGCTCGCCGTGGAACTGGACGTAGAGGGCGAAGAGAAGGACGAACGGCAGGAGAAATTTGACGCCGACGCGCAAGATGAGATCGAGCTTCACGTCGCGCCCTCCTCACGAGGCTGGTCTTCGCGACGCCGACGCCTTCGGCCCTTGAGCAGCAGCAGCACACCGATGCCAGCGGTGAAAATAACTGTTGTTTCACCGAGGGTGTCGTAACCGCGGTAGTCGGCCAACACGGAGGTCACAACGTTGGGAACCATCGTGTCCTTGATCGAGTTAGCCAGGTAGCGCGGAACAACGTGCTTGTGGATTACATTGTCGGGCGTTCCGAAGGGAGGCAGACTGTAGGTTCCCCAAACAATCGCAGCACCGGTGCCGACAGCGACGAACAGCGGCAGGTAGGCCTTGCGCGGGCGCGGATACTCCATCGACTTGGTGAGGTGAAGGGTGGCGAGGAGAAGGACGGTGGAAACACCCGCGCCGACGGCGGCCTCGGTCATGGCTACATCGACGGCATCGAGCACGATCAGCACGCTCGCCATCAGAAAGCTGTAGATGCCGGCGAGCACGATCACGCCGAACAGGTTGCGCGTGCGCACAACGCCAATCGTTACGGCGGCAAGCAGGGTCAGCAGCACCATGTTGATGAGGGCTTCTATGGCTGCCTCCCTTCGCTCTCGTGCCCTTCCAGACGCTCCGTGCGGTCTTCCGAGAGTTGCGGCCTCACGCCCGCATGAAGGGCGGCCTGGGCGAGAGCATGCGTGGCGACGGGTCCCATGAAGAAGAAAAGGACGAGAATGAAGAGGAGCTTCAGCGTTACGAGGCCCAGCCCGGCCTGCACCATGAGGCCAGCCAGGAGAAAGCCGGCGCCGAGCGTGTCCGTGACGCTCGCGGCGTGCATGCGCGTGTATACGTCGGGCATGCGCACCAGACCGACGGCCCCCACGATGGTGAAGAAGGAACCTGCCAAAATCAGCGCCCAGCTGACGATATCGAGCGCGAGTTGCATCATGACCCTTCCTCCTCGGCGTCATAGGCGAGATCGCCGTGCCGGAAGAATTTGAGAATTGCCAGTGTCGAGATCACGTTCAGCAAGCCGTAGGTGATCGCGATATCGAGCCACTCGGGGCGACCGGTGAGGAAGCCGACCACGGCTAGGAGCAGGATCGCCAGGGTCCCGACCGAATTGCCGGCCAGCACGCGGTCGAACACCGTCGGTCCTTTGAGTGCGCGGACCACGGCGAGCGCGAGGGCGACGAGGACTGCGCAAGCGGCTGCCGCGAACATCAGCCCCTCCCCTCGAACTGGCTAACGCGGGCATCCATTCCGCCAGCTTCAAGGTCTGCCGCACCATCCCGCACCAGCGCATGCACGGTGAGCACGTGGCCTTTGACGCCGGTTGTAATGGTGCCCGGGGTCAGCGTGATCGAGTTGGCGTAGGTTGTGATGCCCACGGGGGTCTTCTGGCTGGCGATGACCTTGGTCATCGTGGGCGAGATCGGTAGCCGTGGATGGAGGATGAGCTTGGTTACCGCCCAGGCCGACTTTGCAATCTCCCACAAGAGCCACGGGAAGTAAGTGAGCGCGTTCCATGCGAGATGCACGGGATGCCCCTCACCGTCGGCAATCCGCAAGTGCGCCGCCACGAGAGCGCACAGGACCGCCGAGCCCGCGCCAGCAGCCAGAAGAAACGGCGTGTAGTGTCCTGAAAGCGCGAGCCAAAACAGAAAAAGGACAACAGTCAGGCTTATCAGGCGCATAGCGTTTCCCCCTGCCGAACCGCTACCTTATGGACCTGCAGGGAGTGTAGCGCAGCTGGTCGTTCGTTCGAATTCGACGGAGGAGATACGTTATCCTCGGTCTGAGCCTTCGGCAACTCCGATTGCCCGCATTGCAATGTTCCGACGAAGGGGCGGCGAGACTACGGCGTCGGCTCCCGCCGCTAGCGCGACGTAGTGGCTGTCGCCGTCACCTCGGTCGATCGCCACGATCCGGAGGAGCTTGTGAGATCTTTTCAATGATGCCAGCCTCGACAGGCCTGGCCACGGCGGGAGTACTCGGTCGGTGACAAGTACCCACCTCTCGCCAGTGTGCAGCAGTTGCTTGGCTTGCCGGCCGCTCTCCACGATCTCCACGCGGAAGCCCGCTGACCGCAGCCAATGCGCCAACGTCGTAGGATAGTGCTCGTCCAGGCAGAGGACGACCACGTTCGGCCCTTCCTGCGCCTC
This sequence comes from uncultured Alphaproteobacteria bacterium, assembly GCA_963820375.1. Taxonomy (GTDB): domain Bacteria; phylum Pseudomonadota; class Alphaproteobacteria; order Rhizobiales; family Hyphomicrobiaceae; genus AWTP1-13. Next base: position 265,344 of record CAWFZX010000020.1, read on the forward strand.
GCGGTCATGTCGGTCCAGCGTTCGCATAGGTGCCGCCCTTTTTCGCTGGCTTTGCGGATGGCAGGCCTTACATACGCGCCCGGCACCTACATCGGTGCCGCCGCCGCGGTGCTGGCCTGGACGTTGCTCGGCTCTAGGCGGCGAGCACAGAGCCGAGCACAACCGCTATCGTTTTGACGCGCGATGTTTTCGCACTTTGCACCGTCCTTTCTCCTCACCGGCGAGGGGTTGGTTAGGGTTGCGAACCGCCGTTAAGGGGGCCAGAGCCGCCAGCTCTGGCCCACTTTTTCAGTGTCGTGTTTCCTCTGTTTCCTCCGGTCCCGAGCCCGTATTCTCCGTATTCTCTTGCTTCGCGCGTTCAGCGCGCAGTGCTCGCAATCTGTCTCGGCCGAAGTTGTTGTAGATGGTTCCCGCCACCACTCCGATTTGTTTCGCGGCGTCATGAACCGACGAGCCGGCCCGGATCATCTCTTCCACTTGATGGATTTTTCAGGAGTAAGTTTTCTGGGGTGCCCCGGCTTTGCGCCGCGCTCCATCGCGACAATCATGCCAGACTTCGTGCGCTCGCTGTGAGCGGCTCTGTCACGTCCACCCATCCCCCCAATGGACTTCTGAATTTCTTCCAATTGTTCCTCAGTAAACCAATCTTTCCTTCCCCACTTTCCCTCGCCTACCAGCAAAACGTCGCCGTGCGTCTTGGCTCGTCGGCGTAGCGCATCGTTAACCGAGTGAACTGGATCGCTATGAGCGGTTTTGTAGCCTTCTGCCTTCAGCGCCTCCCAAATCTCACGCGGGTACTGCGGCTTTGCGGCGAGTGATAGCTGCTTTGGACAGGCCTCACGCAGCCCGAGGCCGTAGAAGGGACTATATTTTGAAAGCGTATTTCGATCTGTTTGTCGAGAAGGCGGTTCGTCCGTCGGTCTGTCGGCCGCCGGGAGCCCATGGCCTAAGAGCGCGCGCGAGATTTCAGCAATGGCAGCGTTGATGGCAGCCCGCTCCGCAGCAGTCTGAGGATGTTGGCAAAAAGTTCCGCCAGGACTTGCTGGAGAAGGCGCGATGGCATGCACCGATCTCAGAATTTGTGTCAATGCAGGGCCTTACTTAGAATGTCACAAATTTTTACAAGCAACTTCATCGCATTGATAAATCGCGATTTTTCTTTAGATTATATGTCGCCTTGTTGGGAGTTTGTGGAGGGTCTGACCATCGAGGTATCTTGATTAAGGCAAAGCTTTAGTACTGCCGTAAGCCACTGATTCTCCCGGGTTTTCTTGGTAAACTAGGTTTTTGTGCAGCCTTTGGGGTTTTGTGCAGGATCGCCAAGAAAAGGGGTTCTTGTGCAAAGCCAGGGGCTCGGGCCTTTGCACAAAATAACGTTCAGTAGGGGGAGTTTTTGGGCAATGAAAGGAGTTTTTGTGCAGCTGTCGCATTTGCCTAAAAGTTCGTGGTCCGGCAAGCCAAGCAAGAAAATGCGACCACTGCATCGATGGCAGGAATGACGACGAGCGTCAGTAAGGTCAAGGAAGCCATCCCGCCGATCATCGGAACCGCGATCGGCTGCATGACATCGCCAAATAAGGTGACGTAGCCATCCGTGTCTTGTCCGCTGGGTCCTGCTACGATTGGCGGCGAAGGCACACAATTTCGGGTGCAGGCCGTGCCACCGGCCGCGCCCTTTCCATTGTGGCAGAAAGCCCCGATTCGAAAAGTTCATGATTTTCAGTGTTTTATCGGCGCGGTGTTCGACCACAGCTTGATCGCCGACGCCGCAAGGATCGCAGCCAACAGCAATCGCAGCGCATCCGTTGGCGCCCAAGCGGCCAGATAACCGCCCGCCACGGCCCCGATCATCGATCCAATTGCCATCGGCAGCACCAGATAGGTGAGCATCGTTTGCGACCGGTAGTGCCCGGTAAGCCAGTGTCGCGCCACGCCGGCCAGGACAATGGGGATACTGATCAGAACGCTGGCGGTGCCTGCTGTCCTGATGTCGGCGCCGAAGATGAAAATCAGGATCGGAATAAGGAACTCGCCGCCGGCCACGCCGAGCAGGCTGCTGATGGCCCCCACCAATAGTCCGGCAACGAGGGCGGCCACGGGCCGGATCGGCGAGCCGGGCGCCAGCGCCGACCAATCCGCCCCAGACCACATTGCCTCGGCTGCAAGCAGCCCCGCTGTTGCCAGAAGCAGGGCGGCGATTACACTCATGATGTTGGCTTTGGGTATGCGCGCCAGCAGACCCGCGCCGATCCACGCGGCGATGACGCCGCCGACCAGCAAGCAGGAGATCTCGACCGTGTAGACGTTGGTGTTGGTCGAGCCGAGAAAGCCCAACCGTGCTACGGCCGACATTGCCAGTGTGGCGAGGCTCACCAGAAGATTGATGCGCACGGCGCGGTGGGCAAAGAGCGCGAACACGCCGATCAGCAGCGGGAGGCGAAACTCGGCCCCACCCAGGCCAATCAGACCGCCCAGCAGCGCCACGGCAGCGCCAGCCGTGAACGCCGCCAGCGGCCGCCGGATCGGATACAGGCGCTCGGTGGCAATCATGTGCACCTCCTATTCGCCACACTGACGCAGCGCGCTTGCAAGGCCATTTTGTTGCAATGACAGAGCACATCGAAAAAAGCGCCCGCGCGATGCGAACCAGCTCGGCGTCGGCGATGAATGCGTCACTACCGTCACGTACCGCGTGGACGCGTGCGAGTGGCTGCTCGTACCACTAATTACTCGGATGCCGGCTGATGCGCAAAGAGCAAAGGCCTGCAAACGCCGCAATGCTCAGACCTGACGAGATAATCAGTGCCCCAGCGCCGTACAGGTCAATGAGAATGCCAAATAGCAAAGGTGCGGCGGCCATCATGATGCGGGACGGCGCGCCGAGGAGGCCCAACCGGTAGCCGTAATTCTCGGGGCCGAACATGGCCAGCGGCACCGTGCCGCGCGCAATGGTGAGAATGCCGCTGCCAGCGCCGTGCAGCACAGTGAAGATGCCGGAGGCCGCAACCGCACCGAACGCGCCCAGCACGGCCGCACCGAGCGGGTGCAGGGCTACCGACAGCCGGGCTGACACCATCGGATGGAAGCGCTTCATCAAGCTCGCTTCCAGGATGCGGGCACCAACCTGCGACGGACCGATCAGCGCCCCGGCCGCCACTGCCTGCACGGCAGTGGCACCAGCCGCTTCGAGGAGGCGCGGCAAGTGCACCGCCATGGCAGTCACGACCGTCCAGGAGGCCGCGAAGGCAAATCCGAGCACCAGCATTGGCCGGTCGATGGGAATGTGAGGCTTGCCGGGGCCGTTTTTGGCTTCGATCGTGCTCGATGACGTGGGGAGCAAAAGATTGAGTGGCAGGCCGAGAACGATGTGCGCGGCGGCCCAGGCGAGACAGGTCTCACGCCACCCGATCTCGCTGGCGCCCCACGCGGTCAGCGGCCAACCGATCGTGCTCGCAAATCCGGCCAGCAAGGTGATGCCCGTGATGGCGGAGCGGGCCTCCAACCCGTAGATTCGGCCGAGCGCCGCAAACGCCGTGTCATAAAGGCCAACCCCCATGCCGAGGCCGAGGATCAGCCACGCCAACCACAACGTTGCTTGGGAATGAGCAAAGGCCAGGATCGCGAGCCCAACAGCAAAAACCACGTTCGAGACGGCGAGCACCTCGCGGCCGCCGATCGCGTCCACGGTGCGGCCGACACGCGGTCCTACCAGGGCCGAGATGACAAGCGAGGCAGAGAAGGCGGCAAAGAACCACGTGCTCGACATCCCGAGGTCCGCCGCGATGCGATCGCCGAGGATGGCTGGGAGATAGAAGCTCGATGCCCAGCCAAGAGTTTGCGTTGTGCCGAGCGCCAGGATAACCGCCAAGCGGTTGTGCGCGGTCATGCCTGGGTCGCCAAACGGCTGCGGGCGCGTGCCTGGGCTCCCTGGTACCAACGTGACATCAGCTCAATGGACATCCAGGTCAAAAGCGAGCAACCGAACAGCGCGTACAGCGAGGTCTGCCAGCCGAACTGATCGACCAGCAACGCGAAGATGGCCGGAGAGAATGCGTTGACGATGAGGATCGGCGTCGCGATTAGGCCCAGTACGGTTCCGTATCCTTGGGCTCCGAACAGAGCCAACGGCACGGCGCCCCTGACGATCGTGATAACCCCCTGGGAGGCGCCGACGAGCAGGGTGAAGGCAACGAGTTGGGAGAGGTCGCCTCGGGCAAGAAAGAGCATGATTAGGGAAGCGGGAACCACGGCGATGGCGATGCGGGCGATGGTTATGGCCTTCAGGTTGCGGCCGAAGAGTATCTCCACCACGCGGCCGGCAAACTGCCCGTGGCCCTTAAGGGATGCGACCCAGACCGCCGTTGCTCCGGCAAGCCCCGCCGCCTCGAGCAACGGCACCAGTTGAATTGAGATCACGCCGAAGACGAAGCCGTTGAGCGACATGATCAGGGCAAAGAGTGTGATGCCGACAACGCGCATTCGTCCTTCCAGCACGGGACCATCCGGCGAAGGCGCTGCAGATGCGGTTGGGGTGGTTGTGCTCTGCAATGGATCGCGGCGCGCGAGACCAAGCCAGTTGAGCGGCAGGCAAATTGCCAGGTTGATCGCGGCGAAGGCGATGAGTGTGCCGCGCCAGCCGTATGCTTCGTTCAAGTAGTGGCCGACAACCCAAAAGACGGTCGATGCGTAGGCGCCGTAGAGGGTGAGATAGGAGATTGCCTTCCGGCCGCGCGTGGGCGTTACCTGCACCAGGGCCGCGAACGCCGCATCGTAGAGACAACAACGCATGCCAATGCCAAGTACGGCCCAGACCGCCAGATAGCTGGTCGGATCCCTCACCTGCGACAGCGCGACAAGCCCAGCCGAAACGATGATCGTACCGACGCACATCACGGCCCGCGCGCCGACACGATCAATCAGCCGTCCCACCGACGTCGAGATGAACCCCATGACGAGCAGCGCCACGCTGAAACCAAGAAATACCGTCGTTAATGGCCAGCCGGTATCGGCGACGATGGGTTTGGCCAGTACGCCGAGACAGTAGTAGCTCGTGCCCCATGCCGTGATCTGCGTGATGCCGAGCGCGTTGACCGCCACGACCATGGGGTCTATGCGCCTTCGGTGCTGGGCCTCCTTCTGCATATTTGACGCCATCACGTTGCCCTGGCCTTGTCGCCTTCAAGCTCGCGCGGCCGGATGACCCAGAAGGTGAGAAGGGCCAGAGCCATCAACATAGCGACCGAGAAAAACGACAGGCCCCAGCCGAGTTGTGACATGCCGCCGGAAAGGTCGAGAACCCAACCGACCAGTAATGGCCCGACAAACCCACCCGCATAACCAAGCATGGAATGTACCGCGAGGGTGGCACCTCTCCGTGATGGCTCCGCCGTGCCGGCTGTTCCTGCCGTAAGCGATGAGGAGTCGAGCCAAATGACGATGCCGTAGATCGTGAGCAGCACTGCAGCCAAAGCATACGACATGCTGCCGAGGAAGCCGATCGTCGCGCCGATGAAGATGGAGGCCGCCATTGCTACTACGATGAGGCGCTTTCGGCCGAACCGGATCGCGGCTTCATTGCCGGCGACGCTCGCAACGGTGCCAATGAGGCCAAGTCCGGTCGCGATGATCGCCGGCGATAGGAAAGTAGCGGCCGCCGCGCCGGTAGTCGCTGCGACATAGCCGAGGAAGGCCACACCCCATCCTCGCAGGGCGCTCATCTCCAGCGTATGGATAGAGTAGGCGATGGCGTAGGCCATGGCCGAGCTGTTACGGAACACCGGCCGGAAATCGTAAAGACCTTGCCCATCCTTAGCGGGAGAGGTGCGTTTGCCTTGAGCGGGCACAATCGCGGCGACCAAGACCCACGCCACTGCGGCGCTCGCGGCCGCGGCGACGAAGGCAGCGTGCCAGCCGGCAACCGACGCAATGAGATCGCCCGTTGCGAATGAGAGAGCGCCCGAAATACCGATGCTTGCGGCATGACCGGCCGTGGCGCGCGACATCATCTTGGCGTCCACGCGGTCGGCAAGAAGTTTCAGTCCCGTCATGTAGGTACCCGCCCACCCCATGCCGGTCAGCGCCCGGAGGGCCAGGGCGGACCAGAAGCCCTCGGCAAGCAGTCCGAAGAGAAGGTGGCCGGCCACGGTCGAAGCTACGCCGAACAGATAGACGCGCTTCGGGTCGACACGGTCGGTCAAGGTGACAAGAACCGGCACCGATATCATATAGGCGCCGTAGAAGCTGGCGGTGATCCAACCGGCCTCGCTGTTCGACAGTTCCCATAGGCGCATCATTCCCGGCAGGAGCGTCGGCCAGAAGAACGCGCCGATCTGGACCAACACCTGTGCGGCGCAGACCACCGCCACCAGCCTGGCGGGTGAGCGACCGAATACGGCGGAGGCGATGGCCATAATCGTAGCCTTGGAAACCTTTGATCCCTCGTATCATAATTCTATCATATTAGAAATACCGTTGACATCGCCTGTACCGAACCTTAGCCTCACGTCATGAAGATCGAAGACGCCGCATCTCGCCTCGAAGCTCTGGGTAATCCGACCCGGCTTCGCATCTACCGGACGCTCGTTAAGGCGGGCGATCCCGGGCTCTCCGTTGGTAAGCTGCAGAACCGCCTCGGGGTCCCCCCGTCAACTCTATCCCACCATCTCAAGACGCTGCTAATCGTGGGGCTGATCACACAGGAGCGAGATGCCACAACGCTCATCTGCCGCGCAAATTATCCGATTATGCGCGGGCTGGTAGGGTTCCTGGTGGACGAATGCTGCACCGAGGCGGACTGCGCCTCGATCAGACAGCAGACCGAAACTGCCGCTTAATCTATTTCATTCCAATTTCGATGAAACCGGAAGGATGGATCAATGGCGAGCCAGGAAAAGACAGTCGCAATCATTGGTGGGGGACCAGTCGGATTGGCTGCGGCTGCGCACGCACTTGCCCGTGGCCTGAGGCCAGTTGTGCTCGAGGCTGGGGACAAGGTTGGCCACGCTGTCTGGCAGTGGTCGCATGTGCGCATGTTCTCGCCCTGGTCCTATAACGTCGACAAGGCAGCGGAAGCATTGTTGCGGGAGGCAGGCTGGAACAGTCCGGAGCAGGGTCACTACCCAACCGGTGCTGAACTTGTTGGGCACTATCTGGAACCCCTCGCCACCCGAACCAAGCTCAACGAGCACATCCAGACCAACGCGCGTGTGGTTTCGGTTGCGCGCATGGGCTTCGACAAGGTCAAGACCGCGGGCCGAGAAAGTGCACCCTTTGAAATCCGCTACCAGAACGGCAAGGGACCCTCCACCTTGCGGGCCGACGCGGTGATCGACGCCTCCGGCACCTTGGACATGCCCAATCCTGCCGGCGTCAACGGACTTGCAGCGATCGGCGAGGTGGCGAACGCTAGTCGCATCGCTTATGGAATGCCCGATGTTCTCGGCGGACAACGTTTCCGCTATGCGAACAAGATCGTCGTGGTCCTTGGAGCCGGGCACTCGGCCGTCGGAACCATTCTCGACCTCGCGCAGCTCAAGAACGAAGAACCGGCAACGCACACTATCTGGGTGCTGCGCGGTGACACGCCGGCAAAGTCCTTCGGTGGCGGTGCCAATGACAAGCTTGCCGCGCGTGGTGAGCTCGGCAAGGTCTTTGCTCAGCTCGTTGGCGCCGGCGGCGTGCGGGTGGAAACCAGTTTCCAGCTCACGCACATCACCACCAATGGCAACAAACTGCGACTAGGTGCGGGATCCGCGTGCTGTGGCCGCCATGTCGAGGCTGACGAACTCATTGTCGCCACTGGTTTTCGACCTGATTTGTCCTTCCTTCGCGAAGTCAGAACCGCACTTGACCCCGCGCTCGAATGCCCCCCGGCGCTGGCACCGCTCATCGACCCCAATTTGCACAGCTGCGGCACGGTGCGGCCGCATGGCGCGCGCGAGCTGGCGCAACCGGAGGCCGGCTTCTATTTCGCAGGGAATGAAGTCCTACGGCCGCGCGCCGACCTTCCTCATGATGACGGGCTACGAGCAGGTCCGTTCGATCATTGCCGACATCGCCGGAGACAGGGAGGCGGCCGAGAGGGTCGAGCTGGTCCTGCCGGAGACCGGCGTTTGTAGCGGCCCGCTCACCGCAATCAGCGAAACCCAGGCGTGTTGCGGCGGGCCAGCACCAGCCGAGGCTGACGCCTGTTGTCGGCAAGATGCCGATGCGAAGGAGGCCGGAGCCACGGGTTGCGGTTGCTCCTAATGGCCATCGACTTCTATTTCGACTTCGCCTCACCCTACGGCTTCATCGCGGCGATGCAGATCGAAGCAATTGAGCGTGCGGTCAGGTGGCGCCCGTTCCTGTTGGGCGCTGTTTACAAGACGTTTGGCCAGTCGCCGCTGGACCACCCTCTCAAGCGCAAGTACGTGATCGAAGTGGACGCGCCGCGCATGGCGCGTCGGATCGGCTTGGAATTGAAGATTCCGACAAACTTTCCCGAGCATTCGCTGCCACCATCGCGGGCGTTCTATTGGATCGAGCAGCAAGACCCAGCCAAGGCGGTCCCGTTCGCCAAAGCGGTCTATCGTAGGTATTGGCTGGAAGGCTCGGCGACCAGCGATGCCGCCGTGGCGGCCGATGCGGCTGCCTCCATCGGTTGCGATCGGGATGCAGTGTTGGCGGGCATGCAAGAGCCCCCACAAAGTCCCGTTTGATCCGTGAGAATGAAAAGGCCATCCACAAGGGGGTGTTCGGGTCGCCGTTCTTCCTCGTAGATGGTGAGCCGTTCTGGGGGAGCGACCGGATCGCTCTCCTTGCGCAGCGGTAATTTTTCACAGGCCGCACAGTTCCGGCTTGATTGATACAATAATCCTTGAAATATATGCATCATGGCAGAACGCAAGATTGTCGCCGCGCTTGCGGCATTGGCGCATCAGCATCGCTTGCGCATCTTTCGCCTGTTGGTGAAGCTGGGGCCGTCGGGGATGCCCGCCGGCGAGATTGCCGATCAGGTGGGCATCAGCCCCACCAACACCTCGTTCCATCTCAAGGAGTTGGATCGGGCGGGACTGCTGCGCGCGACCCGCGAGGGTCGGTACATTCGCTACGCCATCGACGTGGAGGGCATGCGTCAGCTTCTGACCTACCTGACGGAGGAATGCTGCCAGGGGCGCCCGGAACTGTGCGGAGACGCCTTTGTTGCAGCATCCAAGGTTTGCCGCCCCAGAAAGAAGGCAGGCGTCAAATGAGAGTGGGATTGACCCCGGTGCAATCCTTTCGTCGCATCGCGCCGGCGCGCGCTTGTTGCACTTGTGGGCAAGGAGAGCGGCCTTACCAGGGCGCTGTTTCTCTGCGGCACAGGGCAGCGAGACCGAGCAGGTTGGCTTTCGCCAACACAGAGCGGATGCTGAGCCAGCGCATCAGCATCTTTCTGGCCCTGCCGTTCAAGTCGCTCGATCGCCTGGCGCTGGAAAATCGCCTCGCCGCCATCGGGCGTGGAAATACGGATTGAAAGCCAGTGGCATCGCACACCCTGCACCAGCGTCTGGGGGCCGAGTTCGTCGGCACCGCAATACTGCTCGCCACGGTTATCGGATCGGGCATCATGGGGGAACGCCTCGCTGGCGGCAACGTGGCCATTGCATTGCTCGGCAATACCATCCCGACAGGCGCCATCCTCATCGTGCTCATCACCATGTTCGGTCCGATTTCGGGGGCGCACTTCAATCCGGCCGTCACGTTGGTGTTTGCGATCAAAGGTGAATTGTCGGGCTCCGAAGTGCTCGGCTATGTAATGGCGCAAGTCCTCGGCGGCATGATCGGCGTGCTCAGTGCCCATGCAATGTTCGACGAAATTCTTCTGCAGATCGCTTCGAAAGTGCGGGCAGGCCCCGCGCAATGGTTCTCGGAATGGGTGGCGGCATTCGGGCTCGTGCTGACAATCCTGCTTACGTTGCGAGCCAATGCCGCTGCCGTGGCGACGTCCGTCGGCCTTTACATCACAGCGGCTTACTGGTTCACCGCCTCGACATCGTTTGCCAATCCGGCCGTAACTGTGGCCCGTGCCTTCTCCGATACCTTCGCCGGCATCCGCCCCCAGGATGTGACGCCGTTCATCATCGCGCAGCTGATTGGGGCCGTTATGGCGATGTACGTATGCCGCTGGTTTTTGCCGGAGCCGGTGCCAACTGTCGGCAAAACATCCCCTGCGGAATAACGAGATGTCCATAACGATTTATCACAACCCCTCCTGTGGCACCTCGCGCAACGCGCTTGCCATGATCCGGCAGAGCAACGAAGAGCCGGAGATCATCGAGTATCTGAAAGCGCCGCCGACACGCGAGCGCCTGATCGAGCTGCTGCGCGCCATGCGCATGCGCCCGCGAGAGCTGTTGCGCCGCAAGGGTACGCCCTATGACGAGCTCAGGCTCGACGACCCAAAATGGACCGACGATGAGCTCATCACTGTGATGCTGAAGCATCCGCTTCTGATCAACCGCCCAATCGTCGTCACGCCCAAGGGCGTGCGTTTGTGTCGGCCGTCTGAGGTCCTGTTCGAAATCCTACCCAACCCCAACATCGGCGAATTCACAAAGGAGGATGGCGAGGTCATCGCTGCAAGGAAGGACGGCACCGAATAGCTGGTGGGCGGACGTATTCTCGAAAGGAAGCGGGTAGGCGGTTAAGCGAACTATGTTGGCCGCACCTGGTTTGCAATATAGCCTGAGGAACAAAATCAAGAAGCTGCTGTCCCTTGACGGACAGTCGACCGTCGCAGTTACCGCGGCGCATCTCGTCGAATTCGATAGCGTCCATGGCCGCTGGCGCACGACATTCGAGGTCGAGGGGGAGCGAGCCATCAGCATTTGCGCCGGGCACGCTCGGCCATGCTTTCTCTGCAGCCGACGACGACGGGTAGCGCCACAGCGATCGCCCTCATCTATCCTGAGCTCAAGGGCAAGCTGAACGGCCACGCCGTTCGGGCGCCCGTGCTCAACGCCAGCCTCACAGACTGTGTGTTCGAGCTGAACCGGGCAACAACCGAGGCCGAGGTGAATGAACTGTTTGCCGCAGCGGCACGCGGCCGCCTCGCCGGCGTTCTCGGATATGAGAGCACGCGGCGCTGCGGCCATCGCGATTTGGGACGGCGCGCCAAGCAGCCCGAGGGGATAGCCTAGGGCTATCAATTTCCCTCGTGCCAGAGGTGCACTGGTCAGAAGCTCACTTCTTGGGCTGCGCCTTTATCTCGTAGCGCTTCGTCCACTCGGCCAAGATGCGCTCGCGGTTCTCAGCCATCCAAGCGAAGTCGTTCTTGACCATCGCAGCCTCGGCATCGGGCGGATAGTTGGCCGGCGCAGCGTTCACACTGCTATGCGCGACGATGGCATAGTACTTGCCGAAAAGCTCATTGGCGCCCTTCGAAACGATCCAGTCCGCCACTTTCTTGGCCGCGTCGAGGTGCTTCGTGCCCTTGACGATGGAGGTCGCCTCCATGTCCCAGCCAGCGCCTTCTTTAGGAACTATTATGTCGATGGGTGCGCCATTGGTTTTCTCCTTGGCGCCGCGCATGTCGAAACCAATGCCAGCCATGCGCTCACCCTTCGCGGCCTGAACGCATGGGGCAGAGCCGGAGTGCGTATAGACGCTAACGTTTTCGTGTAGCATGTCCATAAAATCCCAAGCAGGTCTCTCGCCCATGATCTGTATCCAGCCCGCAACCGTCAGGTAACCTGTGCCTGACGAGGCTGGGTGCGGCATGACAACTTGATCTTTGTACTCTGGTTTCGTGAGATCCATCCATGAGGTAGGCGCGGCGGCTTTCAGCTTCTCGGCCTCGAGCCTATTGAAGCACACGACGGATAGGAACGCGTCCATACCGGTCCAAGTATATGGATCTTTGCCGTCTCGGAAGGCGGCCTTGAGCGTATCACTGCCGGCCGGCTTGTAGGTCTCGAGCAGTCCCTCTTTCTTGAACAGCAGAAGGGATGAGGCGGCGAGGCCCAATACCATATCGGCCTTCGGGTTTGCCTTCTCGGCGAGGAAACGGGCAGTTATGACACCCGTCGAATCGCGGACCCACACGACCTGGACGCCGGGAACCGCTTTCTCGATCTCAGCCTTGTATGGCGCTAGCTGGTCGTTCTCGAGCGCCGTATAGACCGTCAGTTTGGTTTGGGCCATAGCCGCCGAGCTGAGGACAAGCATCAGCGCGGCTGCTGCACCGAACTGTGGAGCAAATTTCATTGCCGGCCTCATCTCATGGCCAATACGCCACCCGAAACGAACGCCGTTAACGGGGAGCACGTTTGACAGTTAGTCATTACAGTTTTGTGACACCGGAGAAGGCGGTTCGTCCGTCGGCCCGGCGACTGCCGGGAGCCGGTCGCTAAAGAGCGCGCGCGAGATTTCAGCAATGGCAGCGTTGATGGCAGCCCGCTCCTCAGCAGTCTGAGGATGCTTGGCCAAAAGTTCCGCCAGGACTTGCTGGAGAAGGCGCGATGGCATGCACCGATCCCAGGATCTGTTCCAATGGGGGCCATCGCGATGCAGGCGGTTTGTGGAGATCTGAACGTCGAGGCACCCCTGCTTAAGGCAAAGCTTCTCGCTCTACCATTAGTCTATTGATTTATAAGAGAGTGGTGCAGCCGCCCCGCCGTGGGGGGTTCTTGTGCAAAGCCAGGGCTCGGGGGCCTTGCACAAAATAACGTTCAGTGAGGGGAGTTTTGTGCGGGCTGGATTGCAGCGATCAAGATCGAGAACGCGCTGAAGCGTCTGCCTGGCGTTTGGAGACGCTCGCAGTCTCGCCGTCTTGGCGCGCTAGAAGCGCGCCGACAGCCCGACGAACGGGTTGATTCGATCGGACGCGGGCGTGACACCGAAATTCACGCCGGCATCGAGCTGAAGGTCCTTGCGCAGCTGGTACGTGAAGCCGGTGCCGAGGACAACGACGTCGCCGCGCGCGTCTTGCGTATTGAAGCGGCCGGCAACCTCGTAGTAGGTGCTGAACTTATCGTTCCACTCGTAGGAGAGCGCTGCCGAGGCCAAGTACTCCATGTGGTAGCTAGTCGTTGCATCCTCCCGGAAATAGAACAAGGCAGCGTTGAGGCCGAGCGAGAATTTGTCCGTGAGCTGGAGCGCGTACGGCACGATGAGACCGGGGTCGACGTATTGGGGGCTGATACCGTTGTCGCGATCCGTGGGAAGGACGACGAACGGGAGCAAGGCCAGCGCCGATGCGCCTGGCTTCTCGAAGCTGTCGTTGCCCCACAGGTTGATCTTGGCGCGGGCGTCGATGCGGCCGGTCCCGGATTGATGCGTGATGTTGACGGGGTTGACTTCACGGGTGCGGACGAATCCATAGGGCTGCCAGACGAGGCTCAGCTCGATGTGGTTCGTCAGCCCGATCCTGAGGTTACTGATCGCGACGTCGTAGGTGTCCGTGACGGTACCGTTCTCGTCAGGACGCGAACGAAAATAGCCGAACAGGTTGGTCTCGATCTGGACGCGTCCGGCGTCCACCGTGAAGGGGCTCTCCGTAAGGTCCGGGCGGTCGGTCGTCATGTCACGCAGCAGCCGGTCCGGCGTCGGGTTGAAGAGCGAGTACTGGCTCTTGTCGGCACTACTGCCTGCATCGGCTGTCGCAGCGAGCATTGCCGCACCGACGGCCAGGCGGGGCAGGCATCTTACCGTTCCATGCATGGCAAAGATTCACTCTTTGGCTTCTCGATCCGGCTACGTGATTCGTCGGGCGAAGTCTCGTCGAGTGCCAATTCCTTTCGCGACCGATCGCGTCGTGTCCAGCGTCCGGTGCGTTTGTGTGGCTTGGAACGCTTCTTTGCTATGAGGCAGATTTAGCACGCCGCGCGCGATCCTGCGCAGCGGCACCTTCAGTTTGCGTTGGCGGCGCACGGCCACGCCGCCTCTTTGAGGGCGGCCACAGCGAGCTTGACAACGGCTGATGCAGCTCGCTGGGGTGATCTCTCAAATGTTTGACCGCCACGGCCACAAGTGGCCCACCCGTCGCACTCCCCGGAGGGCGGTACGCTCTGGGATGGTCCATGGCTGGCAGAAGCTGATTGAACTCATCCGCAACTTCACAACACAGCAGCGTGCGCATTATGGGGAGGGGCATTGCAAGGTTGTCCCCCAAGGTGAAACCAGACGGCCACACTGTTATATTGTTACCGTCCGCTCCAAGAGGTACACCGCCGGCGTTGAAGGTCGCTTTCAGCCCTTCGAGCGCGTCGATATTCTAGCTTCGGGAACCTACAAGGCTTTCCCCCCGACAGAACAGCATCGCATCTTGCGACCTATGGGTTCGCCCAGCTTTCGGCGACCCTGGCAGGCGCCACCCTCGCGATGGACGATGTTCAGTCCTAGACTTTGCGATTCGCGCCAAGCCGATCCGTGAAGACCGGCCGGCGGCTTATTGTGATCAGTTCAGCGTACCAGACGGATACTGCGCCCATCTTGCTCGCGTCTTTTTCTTCAGCATGTGGTGGAGTTGTCGACCACCTTGTCGAGTTGTTCGATGGCAGAACTTAGTTTTGCTTTCTTGTCACCCCGCCACCATGGTGGACTTATCATTGAGTACGTGAACCGCCGCCTCAATGTGCTGCGTGCGTGCTATCGTGGGTCCGGATTGGGCGCCGATCGACACCGCGGATGCTAGTATCGCAGTCGAGGGCTAGTGCGACCAAGCAGCCAACTAACAAACCGCTATTTTGCCGCCTCCCTTGCGGGTAACGACCAGAATCGAAGGTCGCGGTGGAATGCCATCTTTGAAGTCAGGCCAACGCGTGACGGGATCTTCAAACTTCGCAGGCTCAGCGTTGGGATCGCGGCAATCATGCCGCCTCCCTTGCAAGCCGCGACGACAATAGAAGGGCGAGGGGCGAGGAGGTCTTCCTGGAGGCTGGAGCGCGTGCACTCGGATTGGCCCGCTGGTTGGGATTTCCGTTCAGCATCGTTTCGTTCGCCGACCGTCCGGTGCTGCGGTGAGTTAACCGCAGTTTGACAGGGCTGGTGGTGCGACTTACCGATTGGCGGACCACAACCGCCAGCCGTATTCAAAATCCGATGGAGCTTCACGTCTTTTTGGCCGTCCTCGGGGCGGCGCTGATGCATGCCGGCTGGAACGCCGTCGTGAAGGGCGGTACTGATCCATTCATGACCGTCACGCAGATCTCGCTCTTCTCGGGAGGGATCGCGCTTTGTTGCCTGCCACTCGTTAAAGTGCCTGCCGCCGACGTCTGGCCTTGGCTTGTCGCATCGGCTGCGATTCACACACTTTACCGGTTCATGCTGATCGGCGCCTACCGCGTAGGCGACATGGCTCAGGTCTATCCGATCATGCGCGGCGCCGCACCAATGATGACGGTCTTGGCGACGGCGCTATTTATCGGGGAGCGCGTGAGCGCCGTGGGCTTCGCCGCCATCGCCGTCCTCTCGCTCGGCGTGTTCCTGATGTCGTTGCGTGGTGGCCGCGTCGGCGGATTCGAGGGGCGAGCGGTGGCAATGGCGCTGCTCTCAGCGGCTTCCACCTGCGGCTACACCCTGGCCGATGGCATCGGCGCGCGCGTGAACGGCTCTGGGCCCGGCTATGCGCTTTGGATGTTCGTGCTCAACGCTGTGACGATGCAGTCGATCGCACTCGCGATGCGGGGTTGGAAGTCCTACGAAGGCTTGCGAGCGCATTGGCCGGTGATGGCCGGTGGGGGAGCGATGTCTATGTGCGCCTACTTCATCGTGATCTGGGCGATGACCCAGGCGCCGATCGCCCTCGTCGCAGCGCTGCGCGAGACGAGCGTCCTATTCGGGTCGCTCATCGCCATCGTCATCCTGAAGGAGGCAATGACAGGCTGGCGCGCGTTGGCGTCGGCGTTTGTACTCCTCGGCATGGTGCTGCTGAAGATGGCGTAAAGGCTATTTCACATGACGGCCGCGGCGTCGTTGGCACAGTAGGATGGGGCTGATTATGCTCACGGCAGAAGATGGCACTGTTCGCCCGTGTTTGTGGGCGTGGTAAAACAGGGCGCACATGGGGGTGAGTGCCAGGGTGCAACCTGGCGATCAGATTCCCGGCATTCCACGCCACCGCTTCAAGCTCGGCTTCGACTATTGGGTCACCCCACAATGGCGGGTCGGCGGCGACGTTGTCGCCATGTCGGACCAGTTCTTCCGTGGCGATGAAGGCAACGATGATCTGCCGCTGCCGGACTATGCCGTGGTCAACCTGCGGACCGGCCACTGGGCTGGCACTCGTGCATGTGCCTTCCTTGCGGGTTAGCCGGGCCCTCCGCAGCCTCTCAGGAGGAAAAAGCACAAAATCGCCCATGCATAGAACACGACCACCGATTTTAACGCGTTCTTAAAGCGACCGCTTTTGATCTCCCGAATATAGGCGAGCTTGAGCGTCTCTGCGGCTAGCTCGACCTCGATTGTTAGGTCTTTCAAGCGGTCGGTGTACAAGCTAGCCGTAAACTGGCTCGGGTCTCCCACGTAGAACAGGCCTTTGCTCTGCCAACCACCCGCTAAGCGGGACTGCGTCACGGCGACCGGCCAAATGACGTATCCAAACAGGAGGATGGTGACCACGAGGAGGACGAGCAGGATCGCAGCCAGCGGGCTCGAGGCCGCACGTGGGCAGGCGCTCGTTAGAATCGACCACAAGGGGCTGATCGAAAGCACGAACGCGGCGATCGAGATCTGCGCCTTGGTGTCGAACGAGCGAATGGTCCACTCGGTGAAAGCGATTGCCTGCTTGAGGAACTCGAGCCGTTCCTCCGCGCTGGTGGCATCAGGGCTCGCGGCCGGCTGGTTGCCGCCGTCCGAGCCTTGTTCTGTTGCTAGCGTTTCACCAGCTTTGAGATCCATTGCGCTTCAGCTTTGCGGCTACCGCGACCATATGCACCCATTGATACCGGGCTACCATCAATTGCCACGAGATCGGCGACCAGCTTTTTCCTCTTTCATAAAATGTTTCCTTGATTGGAGGCCCTTCATTTTCTCAGCGTTTCGCGGTCCAGGTGCGGCCTGCTTTGGGTTCTTCCGAGCAATTCGATCGGCGCGCTCCACCAATCTCGTGGCCAGCGCCCTTGCTCTGCGCTCTGTGGCCGGGAAGTTGAAGCGGGGTCCACCACGGTCAAGGATTGTCAGCATGATCTCTATGAAGCGCAGATTGGCGTTCATGGCCGTATGCCGGACTAACCTGGCAACGGCACCTGGTTGGCGTCCGACCCTATCGGTAAGAACCTGGCGAGCGAAGCCCGGAGCAAGCAGACCCAAGTGTACGACATTCGCCGCCGTCAGAATGATCTCCGAGTGCGACCCATCCGCTTGGTTACGCATCAGTACAAAATCTGAGCCGCGCTGCTCGAAGCCCAAAATGTCGGCGGTCCTGTGAACGATGGGAGCGCTGCCAGCTGCGGCAGCAAGTGCCTTCGGCTGATTAGTTCGTGAACTGACCCAGGCCTTCATCTGGTTGAGGCGTGCGCGCAAATACCTGGCGAGCGACCTCAACCAACGGGTGGGATGGCGCAACCGCTGTATACCGCGGTGGAAAAGAGCGGACTGATACGCATGCCACCAGGCGTCTTGAGAGGCGGCCTCGGGGCGCATGCGCCGATCAAACAGGACCACGTCGGGACGCCGCATGAGCGGGATTAGGAGGCCACCCGTAACCACACCGCCGATATGAGCCCACCAAGCTATCTGGTCTCCCCAGTTCACGAGCACCATGAACAGTTGAGTGGCCAGCCATAATCCGAGGATCCAGGCAGCGGTCACGCGCAAGGGGATAACACGGAATGCCAAAACCCAGATTAGCACACGCGGGTGCAAGATTAGGTAGGCTGCAATGGTTCCGGCAACAGCGCCACTTGCCCCCATGAGCGGTAGCCGGGAGGTCGGCAACATCAGGGTATGCAGTAACCCCGCGGCGATGCCGCAGAGGACGTAGAAAGCCAAATACTTGACGTGACCCATGGCGTCCTCGACGTTGTCGCCGAACACCCACAGGAAGATCATATTGGACGTCAGGTGCAACCAATCCGTGTGCAGGAACATATAGGAGATGAGGGTGAAGCCCTCCGGGATCGCGATGCTGTCGAATAGCCCATGAGCAGATCCCTGCACGATGCGGACCTGAAGCAGCTCTGCGGGAACGACTGCCAGGCTGCTGCCTGCAGCTAGTCCGAGTCCACTAATCTGAAGAATGAAGACGGTGACGTTGACGGCGATGATACCGATCGTCACCCACTGGTAACGAACGAATCGAAGCGGGTTGTCGTCAGACAGAGGGATAAATAGCAAGGCAAGGTACTCCCAAGTCTACGCATCGCGGATGCTTGACTCAGCTCAATGAGAATAGGCATTTTCAATGCTCGCTGCAAAGTTGATCCAGGGTCTGCGCATTCTGGTACCCGGCTCAGGCTGCAGCTGACATCATCCGACAAAGGGTCGAGCCCGGGTACCGGCGCCAACGGTCGATGCTCCGTTGCCGCACCTTGTCCTTAAGGAGACTGTTGACGTCGTACGCTTCGGATCGGAAACCCAATCGACGTGGCCTTACACCTGTGAGCACAAACCCGATGCGGTTCGATTAACTATAATCGACGAGACGGTAAGCTGCCGACTGGTGGCGCTGTTGGCACGGTCCCGGCGAGACCGGCTTTTGAGCAAGGACTCTGGTGTCGCCCGTTCGCACAGCATAGACTTGTGAGAGATCTCTCGGGTGGGGGTTGGTGCATGGACCAGCAACAGCGCGTGGTTGCGCTCAAGCGTGTGCCCATCCTGGCCACGCTGTCGCAACCAGATCTGGAGCATGTGGTCAAGGCCTGCAACTGGCAACACTACGATGCCGGGGAAGAGATCCTCAGCTATCGCGCGCCCTCCGCAGAGGTCTTCTTTCTCGCCGCCGGCAAGGTTCGCGTGATCATCTATTCCGTCGAAGGGAAGGCTGTGCTCTTCACGGATTTGAAGGCTGGCGCGACGTTCGGTGAAATCGCTGCAATTGATCGGGCGCCGCGCTCAGCGGGCGCTGAGGCAATCGAGCCGTGCACGGTAGCCTTCCTTACGGCGAGCCGATTTGAAGCGATCTTGCTGAAGCACCCAGAGGTGGCGTACGCCACGCTTCGGCATCTCGGCGCCGAGGTGCGTCGGTTGACCGAGCGCGTACTCGAGTTCAGCACACTCGTGGTTCAGAACCGAATACAGGCCGAGCTGCTTCGTTTGGCAGCCGATTTGGGCCAACGTGACGGACAGGCGTTGCTATCGCCAGCCCCCTCCCTCTCTGACATTGCCAATCGCGTCAGCACGCATCGCGAGGCGGTGTCCCGGGAGTTGAGCCGACTGGGGTCTGTCGGCCTGCTACGGCGTGAGCGAGGTGACCTTAGAATTACCGACATTGCACGTCTTGCGATGCTCGTGCGGGAAGCCAAAGGGGATTAGCGGGCAGGTCTCATGTGCGTTCGTTCAGGGTGACATCCTTTCTCAACCGTGCGACTAGGTCGTGAACTCATAAACACGCAGCCAGAGTCGGATTGATGCCAGCTGGCGTGCCGATGCGATGCAAGCTGCGGATCACTTGCGAGCGCTACCGTTTGTCGACAAACAGCGGATTGCACATGTTGGGTTCTCATGGGGAGCCATGGTTGCTCTCCTTGCCAGCAATAGCTTTTGGCGCTCAGTTTTGCCGGGGAGCGAGGGGTTTACAGCGGCTGTCGCAGTGTACCCAGGTTGCTTCACCATCAAGCCTGCGACTGCTCCAAGCTTTGAAATCATTCAAGCCAATATCGATCGCCCCGTCTTAGTGTTGATGGGCGAAAAAGATGTAGAGACGCCGCCAAGTGAATGTATTCCGAAACTTCACGCCGCAAAGAGGGCGGGCGCTGCGGTCGAGTGGCACGTTTTTGGGGATGCACCTCATTGCTGGGACTGCGCGCATTTGCATGGATTTTCGAAGAAGGATAGGCGCGGCACAAGCATGACCTATCGGTACGATATTGGCGTAACCTAAAGGACGAGGCGACGCATTTTTGAGTTCTTGGCACGAACCTGGCAAGCTGGACGCTAACATCGACGCCCTCGCTTGTCCCCGGAATGCGTTCTGGATTGAACACACACCGTTGTAGCGAACCCTGGCTGAATCCCGGGCGACAGCGCCTGAAGAGGGCCGCGATTTCTCCGAAAATGTCGCTCGGAACGGAATGCGCGAGCGACAGCTCGCGCCCGTGCGATGGACGATCGGGGGCTTTTCCGGGCACCAAACGACCTGGCTGCCGTCTCCAGGCTGCCTAAGCCAGGCTCCTAGCTCGCTGCAGGCGCTTCGCCTTCGCGGAGTTTACGACCTAGTTATTCGTCCAACCGGAGCTCGGGATTTCTCGCATGGATTGCGAAATGCCAACGACGCGGCACTAAAGTCCGCAGAAAACTCTTTGTTGTGATGCCAAGATGGGCGAATGCTCGAGTACCCAATCAGTGTGGGCGGCTTCAGCCACTCACGTTGATTGCCGCGCTGGGCGCCGACGCGCGTGCGTCTGAGAGACGAGCGCGCAGGTGTGCACTAAGGGAGTCGCCGACATTGCGAAAGGAAAATGTGCTGCCAACGCAAAGAGATCCCTCTTGATGGGTGAGTGGTGGGTATCTTGATGGCCAGCATTTGGCATGTAGGCGACAGAACAGCGCTCGGGTGGTGCGCCGATCGCGTCGACTGTCTTTGCTGTCATGAGGACATTTGGTTGCCATGAGATACATGCGGGTCATTTGCGCGATGGCGCCCCTTTGCGGCTTCCTGGTGAGCCCAGTCCCCGTCCTGGCACAGGTCGAGCAGGAGACTATCCCTCTCATCATGCTGAAGCCACAAGGCGCGGGCTTCGGCGCCAATCTTCACAAACTCTATGCGGCTCTGAAGAAGCGATCCACCAGGGCGACCAGCCAAGTATTGCCTTTGACAAAGGCTGAGGTATGGACGGTCCCAAAGGAAGACGTCGAGGGCGTAAGGAAAGCAGCAGCGCGCTATGGCGTAGCCATGAGCAAGCTCAGCGCGACCTGGAACCATATTTTCCACAAAGCCCCTGCCGACGCAAAGATGAACGACAGGCAAAAGATGATTGTGGACCGAGCCAAGACCTCGGCGGCAACCACGGCCGTCGGTCTAATGGCTGCGCCTCCGCCTCCCATGGTGGAGTATGCACTGACCAAGGAGGCAAGCGCACCGAGCTTCGCCAAGGAGGCGGCGAGCATTACGGTCGCACTTGGCGACGACAAGATGCTCACAATCCGGCGCGAGAGTGTCGAAACAAAATCCGACATGTGCACTTGGAGAGGCGTCGTCGAGACAACCGGCGCACCAGCGACGTTCATGTGGTGGCCGGGTGGGAAGATGGCTGGCACAGTCCAACATGAGGGCCGTTTCTATTCGATACGTCACATGGGTGGAGAGATGCACGCCGTCGTCGAGATGAGCGATGAGCGGATGCCGGAGGAACATGCGCCGATGTCCGCACGCCTGCGCGCCAATGATCCAAACCTGCGCGATGATCCGCTGTTGCGGGAAGGCGACGCCAGCAAATTGAGGCCCCTCACAGGGGGCATGCGTCCGCCCTCGCGCGGGAGAATGGATCACCAGCAACCTGCCTCATCACCTAAGAAAGCGCCGGTGAACGCTGGCACGGCGAGAGGCGACGTCGTTATCGACGTGATCGTCGCCTACACCAAGAAAGCAGCGAGCTACTACGGCGATGTCAAGCGCGAGCTCATCGACCTTGCAGTCGAGGAGGCAAACGAATCATTCCGCTTGAGTAGCCTCGGGCACGTCAAGCTCAGGCTTGTGCACGCGTACGAGACGAACTACGTCGAGGAGAACGGTGAGCACTTCCAGCACGTCTGGCGCTTTGCTGACAAGGGCGATGGCGACATGGACGAGATCCACGGTCTGCGCGACAAGTACCGCGCCGACGTCGGCGTGCTGATCGTCGATGATCCATCGGGTTGCGGACTGGCCACCCGGGTATACGCTGATGAAGAAGACGCGTTTGCTGTGGTGCACCACGAGTGTGCCGCCACATCCTACTCGGTGGCGCACGAGATTGGCCACATTATCGGGGCACGCCACGATCTCAGCATCGACGCGAGCATGATGCCATTTGCGTACGGCCATGGGTATGTTAACGGCACCAAATGGCGCGACATCATGAGTTACAAGGCGAGCTGCAACGGTTGCCCGCGCCTGCCGGTGTGGTCCAGCCCGAAAGTGCTAATCAAGGGCGAGCCGGCCGGCACTCCGCAGCTGGACAATGCGCGCGTGATTGCAGAACAGGCTGCCCGGGTTGCTGCATTCAGGTAACGGCTCTTTGTGGTGTCAACGCCGCTCGGATCGGGAGCCAATGGGCGGTGGCCGGCCATGGCATCCAAGGAGCGTCAGGAGGTTTTTGAGGCGGGGCGCCCCCAAGATCGCACCCATTGCTGCGGTTTCTAAGCCAGAGGCAGGTGAACGATCGCCCCAATGCGCAAATTTGCGCGCTGATGGCCATCCTGGCAGGCTCACCACAGACGGTGTGCCTGGCTGTGGCTGTCTCCGACAAGCAGGGAGAAATTCGCCCCCATTGTTCCCTAGTTAACAGCAGGGAGGGACGAGTTCGCGCACTGTACCCCGCATCGAAGGCAATCCCACGCGTGGGTGGCTCGAAGCGGGAGCGCAAGATGACCAAGAAGCTGGGTTCGATTTTAGTGCGGATCGCAAACGTTCTTCATGCTTCTAACCGCGGGCGCAACCTGGAGCGACATGCGGATTTGGCTCACCAATTTGCCCTCGTTGCTCCACTAGGCGGCGGCGCGATTGTTACCCTTCAGGCTCTACACCTGCCGGAGAGTGACGACGGTTCGCTGTTTCGGGCACAGCCGCGGCGCGGTCAGTCCCCGTGGGGATGGGCCGTCTCGCCGCAGCCTTGATCTGTCCCAGTGCCTCGCCTTCTGTGTATTCCGAACTTAGTCTGTCCACGCGGTTGGGCTACGGGAACCGCGCCTGCTGAGCCAACAGCGCGTCGGCTTCCGAGCCGCGCCGTGAAGAGTTCTTGCAGTTATTCAAGACGGCGCGCCTTGGTGGTGAGTTTGACGGTGGGCGGGAGGAGATGGGGAAAACCGCGTCGCCTGGCTCAGGGCGGCGGTGGAAACGAGCAAGCGGTACGGATACTTGATGACGAACGGCTTCGGCTCACTTTGTCACGGCCTGATCTTGGCCTGATACGTTGAGAGCGCGAGAAGCCCGGGGACATTCTCCACGGCGCGAGCACCGACCGGAAACAGTTGGAACCTCTCCTTTGCGTCTGCCAGAATTGTAGGCCCGCTCCTCATTGTCATAGTCCGTTGAGTCTTAGAGATCTTCTCGGCCAGCAGGGTTTATGTGCAGCCGTCCCAATTCTTGTGCAGACGCGCCGCCGCGGGCGGGTCTTGTGCAAAGCCACGGGTCGACGGGTCGAGGCCTTGCACAAAATAACGTTCAGTAAGGGGAGTTTTGCACGTGTGCTGCCCCAATTGGTCCCGGTGACACCCTCGGTGCACAGTCGTTGAAATTGACACGCTTTGACGTGATTGCAGGCGCGGTTGAGGGGAGTTTCGTCGTGTGTTGGTTGGCTGGCATGGAAGGCGAACCGCACGGCGTGGGAAAGGTGCCGGGCGGGGCTAACTCATACGCTACGCCTCAGGATCTGGCGCCTGGCAAATGCTCTGGGTCAACGTTTGGCCAAAGCGCGAGACAGCGGCATGAGCATTACCAATCCGACGATCGCGACGACGATCACCATGACCACAACCCGGGGATCGCTGAAGCTCTGCGTCCCTACCACCAGTGCGGCGGCAATATTGCGCTGGCCGGTACCCAACGCAAGTACCCGCCTCGTATCATTGCCCGGTCCTCCGAGCAACCATCCAATGCCAAAGCCTAGAACGATGAACAAAACGCCCGCGAGAATGCCGCGTGTGCCGAAGACTTCCAGAACCTTGTCTAGGTTCGCTGCAGTGATCAACAACACCAGCATAATGAGGCTGACGTTGGAAATCCGGTCAAGCATGGGCTTCACCCTTTCAGCCAATTCTTGATAACGCGATTTTAAGGCTAGGCCGATGCCGAGCGGGAGCAGCATGAGTAAGACGAGCGACTGGGCGATCTTCGCTGGATTGACGGCGACACCCGGAAGCAGGAGCGGCAGTACCACCGGCAAATACCCAACTGTCATGACCATCAGGAGCACCATGATACCGACCGCAAACGGGAGATTGCCTTTGGCAAGTTCCGCCAGCTTCGGCAGGAATGGTGCGCCGGCCGCACATCCAAGCAGGAGCATGCCAACGCCCAGCGGTTGGTCCAGTCGGAGTAAGGTGGACAAAGCGAAAGCGCAGAGCGGCATCAGGACAAAGTTGGACAAGAGGGCGAACACGATCAGTCGAGGCGTCCGCAGCGGCTGAATTATTTCGGAGATGCTGAGCCCCACGCCCATCGCCAGCATACTTGAAATCACAAATGCAAGCATGGCGATTGTCGACGCCTTGCTGAGAAGCTCCATTAACATCGGTGCCTCAAGTATCGGGATTTGAGCGGCCTCACGCCTTGCCGACGATTTCCGCAGCCCCGATCTATGGCAAGCGTATTCGCAAAGAACCCTGAGCTGAAATCGAGCGAAGGCGTTCACTTCATTAGCGCCAGGTTCCGCCAGAAGCTCTCCAGGCTATCCGTACCACCGAAGAGCGTGGTGAAGTTTGTCGAGTCCACCAGTACGATGTCTCCGACGCGCTGTTGGTTCGGAGGCATCCAGAGCAAGCAGTTGAATTCGGTGTTGCCGGCCGCGGTGAAGGGGTGCGGACGGTCGGGATCAATGGGCTGGCGCGCCAGCAGATGGATCGACTTGCCGTTCTTTTCAGTAATCTCGTAGTGCGGCAAATGTGGGTGGAAATTCAACGTCGGGACGTTCCTTAGCAGACCCGGCTTGTCAAAGTCCCGAAATGCAGTAAGCGGCGCGATCTCCTTGGTGCCTTTGCTGAGGGCTGGACGCAATCCATAGGTGTTGTGGACCGGCACTTCAAACGCCTTCATCAGCGAACGGGTGTATTGCCCGAAGCGTTGCTGGCGCGGCACGAGTGCGTCGCCGTGATGAAGGTATTCCATCTGCCGCTGCTTGAGGTCCTCGGTGAAGCCGACATCGTGGTGCGGAGCAAGCAGTAGACAAGTACCTTCGCGCTTGAGCCACTCGCGAATGGCGGCAACTTCTTCCGGCGCAGCCTCCTGTTCGGAAAGCAGGTGGTCTAGCCCGAACACCAAGAGCGTGTCCGTATCGGCCAAAATCCGTTCGTCGATTGGCAGCTTGTAGCCGGCCTGATCGATGCGCTGGAATACAGCAACCGGGTGGCCGGTGGCTTCGCCGGCAATTTGCTGGAAGCTGAGCGTCGAGCGGTGGAACAGTTCCAATGTGCCGGCGATCCCCTGGAGGAATTGCGCAGCGCTCCACTCCGCAGTCTCGTAGGCCGGCCACAGCACGGTGCGGACTTCGGTCATCGTCGAGAAGCGGTTTTCCATGGCCGCGGGATCTCGCTGGGATTCCCACGGGTAACTCCACGTCCAATAGATGCTCAGGCGGCGTTTACCCGCCGTGTATTTGCGAGGGATGTGGTTTTGGTTGTAGGTGCGTGCTGACGTTGGTGCGCTCATGGCTGTTCCCTTATCTCTTTTTCGTTTCCTCAGATTGACGCCAAGTGCTCTCTGCCTGATGTGCTTGCCAACTCATCTTCAGATTGAGTTCGCGTGCCGCGCTGGCTGCCACGCGGGCCAGTATTGCTGCGTAGGTAGGAAACGAGAGTGGAATCTGAGCCAAGTCGTCCACTCGCATTTTCGCGGCGATGGCTATCGCCGCCACCTGGGTGATCTCCACTGCCCGTTCGCCAACAACGTGGCAGCCCAATATCCTGCAGGTCGTGCGGTCGACAATCAGCTTGCAGAAACCTATTTTGCGCCCGTCAATGATTGTGCGTGTCGTCGAGTTGAAGCGTACGACCGCGACCACGACTTCGTGTGTTTCACGGGCCTTTGCTTCGGTGAGGCCCACTTGGGCATACTCCGGGTCCGTGAAGCTGCCGATAGGACTGACCGGGTCTCCAGTCGTCATCGTCGGACCTCGTACGGCGTTGGTAGCCGCTATAAAGCCGTCCTGTATCGCCTGCGGGACCAGCATCTGGCGACCGGTAATGTCCCCAGCGGCGAAGATATGGGGCGTTGAGGTGCGCAGATACCCATCAACCTTCACGAACCCCCGATGTTCGGTCTCGACGCCTGCCGTAGAGAGGCCCAAGCCTGCAGTATCGACTGCCCAGCCCACCGCCACGACCGCAAGTGTCGCCTCGGCGCTGTCCCGGTCGCCGCTCTTGGAGAAGTTCATCCGCACCCCCGTCGGGGTTTTGTCGAAAGACTCGATTGTGCCGAAGTTCTCATGCACCTCGATGCCCGACTCTCGGAAAGCCGCTGAAACGGCTGCCGATACATCTTCATCCTCGCTCGGTAGGATGCGTGGGCCTGTCTGGAAGAGCTGGATTCGTGACCCATATGCGTTGAAAACCGAGGCGACCTGCACCCCAGTTGCCCCAGCGCCAACGACCAGCATCGAAGGCGGGACAGAGGTTAAACGCCAGGCGTCGCTATGGGTACTTGCCAACTCGAAGCCGGGGACTGAGAGCCGCCGGCTCACGCCTCCAGTGCAAATGATGATCTTTTCAGCCTGAAGCCGTAGGCCGCCCTCGGTTTCGATGGTGTGCTGGTCAGTGAAGCGTGCAACGCCAGCGTGCTCGTGGACGGTCACCCCCAGGCAGTCGATCTGCTGGCGCAAGGAAGAATGCGCACGGGCATCCTTGACGACCTCGCGCACGCGCGTAAGCAGCCCGGGATAATCCAGCACCGGCTTGCTCACGCCGATGCCGTATTGACCTAGCTGTCGAGCTTCGCGGATCAGGCGGGCTGCATGGGCTAGAGTCCGCACTGGAACTGGTCCGTCGTTGGCTGCCATACCGCCAAACTCAGCACGAGTTACCAGCATGGTACGCGCGCCCAGGTCCGCAGCGCGGAGGGCGGCTAGTACACCCGCGGGTCCGGCGCCAATAACGATGATGTCGAGCATGTCTGACTATCCCGACGAAGAACGGACCTATTCCGCTTTAACGGACATCGTCCAATGTCGCGAGGTATCGAAGCGCCTTGATGCCGGGGAGAAAGAAGTAAGCACCGCCCCTCACGGTCGTGAATGCCGGCAGGCCGGTGATTTTTTTGCGGATTGGACGTTTAGGGATTTTGAATTCGAGCGTGCCGTCCTGATTTCCGATGATGGGGTCGCGCTCGTTGCTAAGTTCGTGAAAGCTCCGGTCGTTTACCCACACGTTCTGCGCAAATTCGTACTGCCGAATGAGGCTTGCGCAGATCACGAAAGCGGCGATGCCGCGCTCCGCACCGTCCTCCGGCGAGTTCTCCGGTAGATGAGGTCCGTACGTGGCACCACGGCGGATCATGCGACGGCGGTGCATGTTTGCGGCGGTGTCGCGGGGGTTCATGCGACGCATGTGCGAGCCGAGCGGAACCGCATAGCCATGCGGGTCCATCTGCTTGTAGTTGAAGTCGTTGTTCCGTTGCAGATCAGCGCCTAGCGCGGGATCGTCTTTGTCGGGAGCGAGAACGAGTGGCGCGCCGCTTCGCCAGCGCCCCATCAACTTCGCCGCCAAAAATTCCTGCTCCTCCGGAGTTGGGCCATGCTGACGCAGAAAGTCCCGAAACTTGCCTACATGCTCCTCCATGCGGCGATAAGCCATGTAGCTGCCGTTGCGAGACAGAATTTCGGGTTGCGGCATTGGATAGGGCTGGCCGCTTTCGTCGGGATAGCCGAGGATGAATTCGCCCGGCTTGAGCGGCGCCCCAGAGCCGGGCGTAGGTACCTCACCAGTGCCCTCTATCACCGGCTGTGAGAGCCGGTCGCGGTAGCCGAAGTGATCGTGCGCATAATCGAATGGAGGCGTCGCCTCAAGATCCAACGTTGAAAGCACCTCTACGCCTTCGCACCGCGCTACGAGCTTGTCATGCTCGGCCTGGCAGCGCCCGCGCTCGGCGGCATCGCGGGCAAACAGGATTGCGATGGCGTGAAGGTCGGGCCGGGCGAGTCCACCCAGCCAGTTGTCGGGGTGGTTCTCTCCGGTATCGCCGAGCACTTCCGCGCGGGCGACCATGCCTTGCCTGAATTCTTCAGGAAAGGTGACCAGTGAAGCTTCCTCCACACCCAGCGCGCGCAGGCCACTCCAGGTGAACGCCACTGTCACCCAGCGCTTATCCTGATCCACTGAAGCCCGCGTCGCCGCGGCCGATTGCACGTTGTCTGCAATCGCTGACAGCCAGCAGCGTCCGCCCGCGGCGTTGCGAAACGAAAGAAATTCGTATCGCCCTGTGAGCGCCGGCACCCGCGTCAAGAGGATAGATTGGATGTCCTCGAACTCAAGCATGACAACGACCGTTGCGAATCACTGCATCTGATCGAGCATGTTTGAGAAGGCTGCTTTGAGCTTCAGAGCTTTTTTGATCTCGTCGGCACTCACGAAGGGGTATTCGCCATATTCGAGGAAGCTCGGCCGCTGATGTTCACGAACGAACTTTATGAATGCCGAGGGATTGGTCTTCCAATCCTTGGGAAAACCCTCCAAATTTTCAAAAACGGTGGCGAGACCGGACGCCGCAAAAATCGCAACCGCATCCTCGGTGTATTTGTCGAAGTCGGTATCGAAGATACCCATGTATTGGAAATACGTGTCTCCCTTTATGTCGAAGAGATTCCATCTTAGGTAGTGCAGTTTGAGCACAGCGAGAATGTCAGGTTGACTGGCCACGGCCTTCTCGATGTTCTTGGCGTATGCGTAGAACACCGGTTCCCGTCCGGGGATGATCTTCGCAATGATGGAGAAGCCATAGCACGCCGGAGTCTTGGGAAAGATCGGCCCGAACCTGCCTCGCTCCACCTTGTCCTTGAAAAATCCCCCCTCAGGGATCGCCATGGCGGCGGGCTTCGTCCAATCCCCTCGCGTATCTGACATGGCTCCGTCCTTTACTTTTCGGTTCGAGAGACATCGACGCGTGCGAACTGCCTTTTGCGATCGAAGCTAATCACAAGAAGTGATGAGTCCGCGCGCATACGGCCTACGTGTCTGGACCAATTGGCGCATAAGGCGTTTATTGCCGGGTACAACACCTGCGACAATCAGTACAAATCCTGGCAATGGGTAAGCTCGGCCCCTGGTGTGCGGGGGGACTCTCAGCGTTGCAGCGTCAAAACGCTCGTGCGCGCCGAAACAGCTGCCGCAGGTTCCGCATCCAGCTTTTCTCTCAAATCAGCCTTCGCGCCCTGGAACGGCAATTCAAATAACGTCTGCCAGTTATCGTCAGCAACGATTATCCCCCCGCGGCTGGCGGACTGCCCGCCCCGCCGCGGGGGTGCCTGGTGCACAAAATAACGTTCAGTAGGGGGAGTTTTTCTGCACACGGCATTCTGCACAAGAACCCCGGCCGGCTAGCTTTCGCGGTAGCGCCTCCGCACGCTTTGGACGATGCCAGGAATGCCATAGGCGCCCACATAACGGGAGCTTGGGATCGCTCCAGGCCGGTCTAAGTGGGCTCGAATGAATCAGTCTGCGCCGACTTCAACCAGCTCGAGCGAGGGTAGTGCATGATGGAATTTCCTTGTCGCCCTCTCCTGGTCTTGATGGTTTGCGTTACAGTGATGCACCCAGCAGTGGCAGGGGACTGGACAGGCGGCGTAGAGACTCCGTTCGACCGCGCCCTGATGATTTCAACGAGCCGAGTGCCACGAAAGATCAACGCCGCGCGCACATTTGCCACCGGCGTGGTTCTCGGCGGGTTGTTTGAACCGCAGATAAAGTCACATAGCCACGACGTCAGTTACAACCTCGAGTCGACGTTCGGTTGCGTCTGGAAGCTCGGCCATTTTGCCACCCTGGGCAGCTCCGCTGGCCACACAGGCTTGTCAAAGTGCATATGCGATTTGATGGCTCCAGCGATGCAAACTTGACCGTGTGTTGCCGATCGGCACGCAATCGAAATGGTCATGTGCGCTGCAGATGAGCAGCTAACTTCCTTTCAAGACGCGAAAATAGTGTCGCCGGAATATTTGCTAACAACTCATCAACGCCATTTAAAAGCCCAGAAAATTTCGGTGCGCTTTGGACGGGGTTAAGTGTATCGTAATAACGTGGGCTGAGAGTTTCCTCGCCCGTATTCCGTAATGCGTTCCTTCGACAGCTGTTCCGGTCCGCGAGGCCGGCGGGTGGTGTTTGCCACGCGCTGCGTACTTGAGCATTGCAACCGAATTTTCGCTGCCAATCTGGAGCTTCGAGTAGATAATGCCAAGCAAACGAACGCGCCATGGTCTGGCTTTCACGGCTGGCCTGGTGGCTTCTTCTTTCGCCACTTATGCGATGGCGGACGGTCCCTACGGCCGCGCGACGCAAGTGTACCTGCCGCCC
The DNA here is from genome assembly GCA_963820375.1 of uncultured Alphaproteobacteria bacterium. Taxonomy (GTDB): domain Bacteria; phylum Pseudomonadota; class Alphaproteobacteria; order Rhizobiales; family Hyphomicrobiaceae; genus AWTP1-13. The sequence goes on from CAWFZX010000020.1 coordinate 295,878, forward strand.
CCACCGCCGCCTTTCACCTGGAGGGGCTTCTATTTCGGCGGCAACGTCGGCGGTGCTTGGTCGACAGGCACCCTGAGCGAAGGGTTGACGGACGCGAGCTTTAGCACCGACCACAGCGGGTTCATCGGAGGCGGCCAAATTGGCTACAACTTCCAAGTCGACAACCTCGTCTTCGGCGTCGAGGGGGATTTCAATTGGACGTCGCTCGACGACGGAAACCGTGTTGTCATTCCCGGACTTGGCACCCTTCAGGCCTCCGCTGAGACGCAATGGATCACGACGCTCGCAGCCCGCATCGGCCTAGCGTTGGAGCGCACGTTTGTCTACCTCAAGATCGGGGGAGGCTGGGTCCGCAATGAGGCCAGCATCACAAACCTTACAACGGGCACCTCGGTCACTGCCTCCAATACCAATGCTGGTTGGCTGCTGGGTGGAGGCTTCGAATACGCTCTCACGCCCCATTGGACGGCAAAATTCGAGTACGACCTTCTCGCACTTTCGGAGCAAACGGGTCCCGGCACCTTCAACTTCGAACGCGATGTGCAGACAGTGAGATTTGGCATCAACTACAAATTCAACTGACCATTCACCGACAAGCAGCAGGCCGTACGTCGTTTGCCGGATGCGTTCACTGGCAGCCGAAGGGCATCTCGGGAGGCAATCGTCCGAGGTGCCCTTTCGTCGTAACGGGCGGATGTCAGAAGCCTATGGTCATTCCCGCGATCGGCCCATGCTGCACCACGTCGTGCTTATAGCGATTGACGCCTGAGCCCTTCTCGTAGTCCACGCTCCAGGACGTAGCGTACCCC
>CAWFZX010000021.1:0-342889 GCA_963820375.1 uncultured Alphaproteobacteria bacterium
TACGCGAGTGAGTGCTGGCAGTATCTCAGGCGCTGCCGCGGCGAGAGGATTGACCATGTCAGGTCCGCCCAACACGGCGCCAACCTGCTCGCGTGATGCCCCAATCTTGAGCGGCCCGAAGGCACCCAAGTGGACGAACTCCCGCATCGAAACCTTGATGGTTCGTGTGGGGGGAATGATCACGAGTTGACGCGTCTGATCTCTAGGTTCTGGAGCTCCGCTTTGGTGTGAGCACTACTATACCTTCGTCGCTACCACGTAATCCTGTGTGATCAGGTAGGACCGAACCGCGCGCCAATCTCCCCGCCGGACCGTGCTAAGGCGTAGACCTGCTCGATTTACCGCCTCGAGGAACCAAGCCTCCTCACACGCAATCCCTTCTTCTGGGTGAACGGGATCAAAGGTCAAACACGAGCCGATCCTGTGGCGAAAGTCGAAGATAGTGGTCTGTGAGTTTACCGCATTCGCTGCAGCCGCGTCGAAGAGGAACATGCTGATGAAGGCTGGCGCGCCCGGCCGCAGGACTCGAGCCGTCTCCCGAAGGTAATTCTCTATCGCCTCCGGCAGGATGTGCGTCAGCACAGAGGACAGGATTACCAAGTCGAACCCGCTGCTCGGATATGGAAACTTGAACTCCGCAGCACTCTTCGTTCCCGAAGGGTTATGGCCGGGTGCTTTCACCTCGTCAGCGAGATGGAAGCGGAAGCGGGGAAGCCTGGGCTGCATTTCCTCCCGACACCAATTGATAAGCGGCGCGGCTACATCGAACCCGTCGTAGCCACCGCTGTCAGCAAGGTAGGAGGCTAGGGCGGTCGCAATCCGACCGCAACCGCAGCCGACCTCAAGTACTTGTGCGTGAGGCTTCAAGCCACAGAGATCGATGATCGATTGTAAATTGCTATTGCCACTTGCTCGGTACAGCTCAGCGTCCCCAAAGGGGCCGACCCAAACTCGCAGCTCCTCGGGCGGAATTGGCAGCATTGGACACGCTTTCGGTCATGCAGCAGGTCACTTCGCCCGGTGGTATCGCACGACGGGTGGCAAAGCCAAGCACTGAGTCCATTGAGGGGTCAATTTCGCCATTGCCCCTGCTTCAGCTTTCGGAGTGCTTTGCCGTCCCGCGCAGTGTCGCCATGCCGCGCGCGCTTGCCACAGGGGGCGTCAGAGCAAACGCCGGGAAAATCTTGTCGGAGAGGTTATGTCCCTGCGCTTCGCCATTGGTTCAACAAGGCCGTTCCAGGTGCGGCGGAATGGGCAGGGTTACTCCCGGTAAAACGCATGAGCCTCTTGGGCGTGTCCGACGTTTACGTAGCAGACTGCCGATGCAGCTCACCCTGCACTGCGACTAGCGCGTAATAATGCCCTGGGTCATATCAATTCGTGATGTGCTCATTGTGTAATCCTGCACGATCTTCTGCTTGTCGAAGAAAATAACCAGGCCCTTCTTGTCCCCTTCTGCTCCGCTATGCACCAGGTTGACGTAGGGGATGAAATTGGTCGGCTTTGACTGCAGTCTGGTGAACTCGTACTCCCAAGTCTCGAAGCCATTGGCGCTGAAGGATGTCTTTATGGGGTCGCCATACAGCCTGCGCACGTCCGTTTGCGTTGTCTTCCCCTTAATCAATTGCCCAGCAACGGTCGCACCAGTGGCGTCGGCTATGCTCTCATTGCCGGAGCTCACGCATCCGGCGAGAACGCAATATAGCGAGAGCGAGATGACCACGGTTGAGCGCATCAGGGTAGCTTTCTCGCAAAAGCGGCGCTCCGCTCCCCTACCGTCAACGAGCCAGCTATTGGATTTTGATCCTGATCCGCCGGGATTGACGCACCCGCGGTGCTCACAAGCACAGCCAACGCAATCACGCCTTTGCGCCCAATTTCCATGTCCGCGTGCTCCCTCTGTGCGCTCATAATCCCCCGCACCGGACAACGGTATCGTACCAATTCTAGAATGACCCCGTGACAGGCTGCGAGAAACACAAATGTTATCCCCGCTGATGCCCTGTCCACCGTTGTCAGCAGATTGGAGAAAAAAGCGGTCAGACAATCAATGAACTATGCCCATCTGTGCATCTTCGCGCACAAGAAAACCAGCTGTGGTGCGGCGAACACAGTGCGGCGAGAAAAGCTTAATCGGCAGGAGGGAGACTGCGCGGTGATCCAGATGTCTTTACGGAACAAGAGAATGATCACTTCTGCGGACATTTTTCCACGAATGCGCCCATTTGCTTTTGCATCAGGGTCTAAATTTCGCCGATGACAAGCCAGGTGCGGATGATGACAAGCTAGAGCGGGAAGCGGACGAGGGGACAGAGGAAATTCTAGTCGGACGTGACACGTTCGCCGCCTTCTCCAAGACCCGCCCCCTGACCAAGGGGCGCGTGTTGGCGTTTGCTGAAAGCTTCAACGTTCATCCCGGGAATTGTTGTGGGCATGCTTCAGCACGTCCGAGCCATTGAGTTTCGGCATATGAACGAACCAGCGCAAAGAGGGCACTGGCTCCGCCCCTGCTTGCCACTGACTCCGCGGCGTCGCCCGGGCGGGCCAGCCATCACTCGCATGTGCACGTTAGACCGGCATCTGTCGGTGCGCCATCACTCGTGCGTTTGAAGCCGACTTCCTAGCCTTTCCTCTCAAGCTTGTATCTGGAGTTGCTACGGGTGTTACGTATGTAAGCTGCGCCGCTTTGCACTCTGAAAAAGGATCGCATGAACATCTACTTGTTTCGCGACGAAAGTAGCGCAGACGTCTTCGCGTTCTCGATTGACGTCACTGGGCAAAACATTCCCCCAGTCACGCCGCACACCGAGTGGATTTTCATGGAAGCGATGGACGCCGCTCCGGTTCCCGGATGCGTGGGATATCGATGACTTCCAGCACGTACTCGATCATCTCAAAGCGGATGGGTACTACCTCTTCGAGGGTGAGATGCTCAAGCCGTTGAGGACGGTGAAGCGTCGGCAGTCGTCACCCGAGTGTTAGCTTTGTCTCCGCAGGGGTGAAACCACAGCAAAGCAAATGGTTGATCTACGCGTCTTCTTCGACATCTTGAAGGGCAACGTCAGGTCCGAGGCGAACTGGGTCAGGGACCTGGGCTACATCGATGACCGCTCCGACGTTCAGACGCCAGAATGTATCTCTGCGCCGCGGCGTTCTGTATCAGCTCAAGGGGATGACCCTGGCCGAAATCGGTGCAGTGACCAAGGCCCGCTGAAATGCGCGGGCGAGAGTGGATTTGATGCTTTCCTGCTGGTCCCGGCGCAGGTCGCCAGCCCGATCACCCCGGGGTTCGAGCTAGTGCAAACGAATTCAGCCCGGCGGTGCGGTAGGCATTTGCTGGCCAGCTATCTTGGCGGTTACCGCTTGGCGGCCATGCAGGAAGAGCAGGAAGGTCTGCTATCCAGCGTCGCTCCGTCATAGGTCATTGGTCATGAGTGTGTACAGTACACGAAGTATTCCGACAGACGATGATTGCGGGTGCACCGGGGAGCCGCATCACACTTTCGGGATCCACGGATCAAAATATCTCCTCGTTACGTTTCCATGGCCCAAGGAGGTGCGTGCGAATGCCTCGCTACTTCTTCCACGTCAAGCGCGGCCCAGTGACCATACTCGACCAAAAGGGTGTCGAACTAGGCAACACGGCGGACGCTGTAAAAGAGGCAGCGCGGCGCGCGGAAAAGATCGTCACAGAGGAGGCTTTGAATGGAACGCCTGTCACGCAGGGTCTAATTATTGTGACTGACGACAACTCGCTGCGATTGTTTGAATGGCCTTTCGGAGTCAGCCGGTAGCGCGTTTAGGACGGTCATCAAATTTCTGGCGTCGCATCATTAAGGTCGCGTGCGCGGCCATCCCGCTGGCAAATTCTTCAGGTCTTTAACTTCCGCCTCGAAGAGATGGAAACCGTCCAACCTCAGCCAGTAGAGCAGGGCTTGGAAGTCGGCGGGATCCCACGGCGGCGGATATCTCAGCGTGTCAAGCGCCTAACATGGGCAAGCTGAAGACGCTACCGCCCAATCAGCCGAATTGGATCGTTGCGGCCGGCATCCGGCCAAACCCGGACGTTCGTTAGGCCATCATCAACGCCATCGACAGGTGGGCGGGCGCTTCTCGGTCCCAGGGCCTCATGCGGTCGGCAGGGAAGGTCACTCCCCCCGTCAAGGTCGCGGGCGACGAGACGTGAAACGACGGGCGTTGCTCTTCACCTCGAAAGGTCGGCTTTCGAAGCACTCCTGACGTGCCGTGAAGCACCGGTGGGGACTCTGTGCCAATTGCAGTCGTGGCGGTGCCGCCATGGGCTTAGTAGGATACTTGTGGGAAAGGCCGGTCGGAGGTGCCGCAATGCAATTCCATCTCAACGGATTTAGGGCTGGCAATCCGGAAATCTCAGAGCCGTGCGAACAGTACAAGACGTCGTTCAAGCCTGACAGCCTTCCCAATGAAGTCGACGTTCTGATCATCGGCTGCGGACCTGCGGGACTAACATTGGCCGCGCAGCTGGCAGCCTTTCCAGAAATCAAAACCCAGATCGTTGATCAGAAGTCGGGCCCATTGTTGCTCGGTCAGGCTGACGGCATTGCTTGTCGGACCATGGAGATGTTCGAGGCTTTCGGCTTCAGCGAGCGCGTGTCGAAGGAGGCGTGTTGGATCAACGAGACGACGTTCTGGAAGCCGGACGCCAGGTCCAACGATAGAATCGCTCGCCATGGCAGAATACAGGATGTCGAAGACGGGCTCTCTGAGTTTCCGCACGTCGTCCTGAACCAGGCGCGCGTGCATGATTTCTACCTTGACGTCATGCGCAATTCGGCGAGCCGACTGGAGCCGCATTACTGCCGCCGCCTCCTCGACCTACACGTCGAGAGCGCCTCCTCCACTGGCGACACGCCGTCCCACCCGGTGACGGTCAGGCTCGAGCGGATCGATGCGGCGCACCAAGGACAGGTGGAGACGGTCAAGGCCCGGTATGTCGCGGGTTGCGACGGGGCGCGAAGCACCGTGCGCCAGTCCCTTGGGCGCGTGCTGCGCGGAGATTCGGCCAATCAGGCGTGGGGTGTGATGGATGTCCTTGCCGTCACCGATTTCCCGGATATCCGCATGAAGTCCTTGATACAGTCCGCGCGCGAGGGCAGCATCTTGGTGATCCCTCGTGAAGGGGGCTATTTGGTTCGCATCTACGTCGAACTGGACAAGCTCAACGAAAACGAACGGGTCTCCAGCCGGAACATTACCATCGACCGCTTGATCGCGGCTGTGCAGAGGATCCTTCGTCCCTACACCCTCGAGGTGAAGGAGGTTGCTTGGTGGTCGGTCTACGACATCGGCCAGCGACTTTGCGATAAGTTCGACGACGTGCCCGATGAAGAGGTTGCCAGCCGCGTGCCCCGCGTTTTTATAGCCGGCGACGCCTGCCATACACACAGCCCGAAGGCCGGACAGGGAATGAACGTATCCATGCAGGACGCGTTCAATCTGGGGTGGAAACTGGCGTCGGTGCTAAAGGGTCGGTGCCCACCCAAGATACTACACACCTACTCGGCAGAACGTCAGGCCATTGCAAAGGAGCTGATCGAATTCGACCGTGAGTGGGCCAAAATGCTCAGCGCGCCCGTCAAGTCAGCGACTGAAGAAGGCGTCGATCCGGCGGAAGTGCAGAGATATTTCATTAAGCACGGACACTACACTGCGGGAACGGTGACCAAGTACAAGCCGTCGTTCCTCTTCGCCGGACCGCGCCATCAGCATCTGGCCAAAGGTTTCGTGATCGGCATGCGCTTCCATTCGGCACCGGTCATTCGTCTCGCGGACGCCAAGTCAGTTCGCCTGGGGGATACGAACAAAGCAGATGGCCGCTGGCGCGTGTTCGCCTTCGCCGATGCGCAGGCTCCCTCGGCGCGCTCCTCTCGCATGCGAGGGCTGTGCGACTTTCTTGGCGACTCCCACCAGTCTCCAGTCCGGAGATACACGCCGGCAAGAGCTGATATCGACTCCGTGATCGATCTTCGGGCCGTGTTCCAGCAGGGTCATCGCGAGCTGGACCTCGAGGCCATGCCTCAGTTCCTTCTACCCACCAAAGGTCGGTACGGGCTTCGCGACTACGAGAAAAGTTTCTGCGCGGACCTCAAAGGCAAGAACAACATTTTCGACATGCGCGGCATCGATCGGGATCGGGGATGCGTGGTAGTTGTGCGACCCGACCAGTATGTCGCCGATGTGCTCCCGCTCGACGCCTACGCTGACCTTGCGCTCTTTTTCGAGGGCTTCATGCTTCCAGCAGCTTGAGTCCTCGCTCCAGAAGTCTCCCAACCCGAGCGAAACTAAACCTTGTACCCTGCATCCACGCTGATCTCCTGACCGGTGATGCCCTTTGCCTCTTCGGAGGCCAGCAGGACTGCCATCGTCCCCCGCGACCAATGCCTTTGCCGCATCTGCATCAATGCCGCGCACGGCAGCAATCTGTTAAAATCGATGAAGCTGGTGCGGGTCCAGCCGGGGGACAGCGTGTTGACCGTGATGCTCGGGGGCAGCTGGTGGGCGAGCGCCCGCGTCATCCCGACGACCCCATGCTTTGCGGCAGTATAGGCCACAAGGCCGCCGCCACGTTTCGCAAGGGGCTCAAGATCGAGCTACTCATGACCGAACGTTTGCTCAGTCTCTCCAAGGGCGAAGCCGACATTGCCATCCGCGGTGGAGAACCCAAGGATGAGTCGCTTGTCGGCAAGAAGATCGCCGATGTCGCCTGGGCCATCTACGCAACCCGCTCCTACATCGCGCGTCACGGCAGTCCAAAGTCACCGGAGGAGATCAATGGCCACAGCGTCATCGGGTTCGCGGATGGAATTGCTGACCACAAGGCGGCGCGCTGGCTGCGAGCGAAAGCGCCGCGAGCGCGCATTTGCGGCGAAAGCGGTAATATTCCGAGCGTCCTGCTGGCGCTGAAGTCAGGCGCGGGGTTGGCGCCGCTGCCGGCACCTGTCGGAGACAATGACGACGAGCTCGTGCGGGTGCTCGGCCCGTTCCCGGAGTTGAGTTATCCGATGTATCTGCTGACCCATCGAGACCTGCGTAGAATGCCTCGCGTGAGCGCGTTCTTCGATTTTTGCTCTAGGGAGCTGCGCCCGGTCCTGAGGGGAGCTGCGCCTCGCGGCAACCGCGCTAAGTCTCGTGCATGACACCCGACGAGTCCGTTTGGACGCCGCTGGCGATGGTGCGGTGCAAGCGGAGCAAGTGACCTGGGTCAAACAGGGCCAATTTCACCCTTAGCCCCCTGCGTTGGCTGTCGGAGTGCTTCTGCCGCAAAACCCTCTTGACGATCGCCAACTCGCCCGACGAGTTCGCGGTGCGAATCAAGATCGAGCTGATGAACGGCTAAATCCCGTTCATTGTGGCGGGCCCGCTTGCTGCCGTTTGGTCAGTCGGTAGCGCCAGTAGGCGAAGCCCAGCACCGTCAATCCTGCCAACCCGAAGTACCAGCCGGCCGGCCGGTCACCGCCAAGGCGGATCTCCAGGTAGCCCTGGAGCAGGAGCACTGCAGCCACAACTGCCAACCACAGCTCAGTCCGCTTCCACCACTGCATGTCAGCCTCCTCCTCCGCCGCTCCCATTGGAGCCCCGCAGCTGCCGCCGTCACCACTGCTGGAGCTACTCGAACTCGAATCAGTGCTGCAGGCGTCAAGCTTGGGCGAGCTTCACCTAGCGCGGCAACGACTTACTGAAGCGATATTGTCGACGCAGTCGCCCTGTATCTGCTCGACAAGCGTCGCCCTAGTCGTGCCCCATACTCCTATTGACAGCGTGCGGCGATTCGCTGGACGAAACAATACTCGGCCACAGTGGCGAGACGAGTGCCGATTTCGTCGGGACGGCGTGGTCGACGGATGCCCCAGGGGCTCAAAGGACACGCTGTCGCAAGCTGCGCCAGGTGCTCCTACCGGACATTTTCAGCTGATCGCTCCTGTCCTTGCGCGGCGGCGCCGGGCGCGAACGATTGCCTACCAGAAGGCGGGCTACAACCCCAATCGCGGCACTGCTATCGGGTTGAAAGCAAATGAAATCGTTGTGAAGCAGGCGGCGGCTTTCGAAGCACTCCTGTTGTGCGGCGAAGCACCGACGCGGACCTTGTGCCAGGGAGCTTCTAGATCAGCGACTGCCCTGCCCAAGCCAAGCCGGCCGCCGCACCTATCCCGGCGGTGCGCTCGAAAGGTTCAGCAGCTTCTTTTGGTTCTCGATACAGATCGTTTGGATCGCCTCAGTTGGCAGCCCCTTCTCGTACAGGCTCTGGATGACGATGCGAATGGCTTCGTGAGGCCGGGGATTGAATGGCTGCCCCCCGTCGCTCGAGAGAATCGTGCGCTCGGGCGTAACCGCCTCTATTGCCTCAATGAGGCCCTGCAGGGAGATGGAATAAAACATCGGTAGCAAGTTGACCGCGCAGAACTCCATGTAAGCACCGGCCTTCGCCAGCTCGATCATGGTGGGCAGATCAAGCTTGGGAGCGGCCAGCTCTGGGTGTGTGATGACCAGACGCTTGGCGCCAATACTGAGCGCGAATTCCACAGTTCCGATGATTTCTTGCTTGGAGATGTGGCCCGTCGCCAGGATCGCGTCAGAGTCCACGACCAACTGCACGACTTCCTTTGCTTCCGGCGTGAGTTTGCCGCTCTCGTCGAGGACGCGGTAGAGCGGGTCCTTGCCCTTGCGGCGGGAGGTCAGCGTCATGGCCTTGAAGCCATACGTGCCGCCCGCGCCGAATGCGGCCGCGTGGTTGGCGGCGTCGAGCGTTGGCATCCACACGACCTTGGCGCCCTGCTGCAGGGCCAACTCGACGGCCCCGGGATTGACACCGCCGACACCACGATTCAGGGCAATGCCGGAAAACACCTGGAAGTCGGGGTAGGCGTCGCGTACCGCGAGCCGCGCGTGGTAGGCCTTCGAGACCGTGCTCTCGAAATGGCTCTTGATGACAATACCTGCCATGCCGGCCTCGGCACACCAGCGGGCGATATCCGCGCTGTCGCCGATGCGCACGAACGGCGCCGGAGCGGAATGGATGTGCAGGTCGTAGAAACCCTTCAGCGTCAACATGGTCCCTCTCTCCAGCGAGCGCACGGACGTCCGAGTAGCGCGCAGCAGTATCTTCTTCAATCAGCTCGGCACGGCAGAGCTGTACAACAAGGCAAAAAGTGCACCGATGGACTGGCTGAGGGCCACGCTTCTCAAGCGGCCTTCGCAGGACTGCGCTGGATGGTCACGGCCTGCGCAATAATCATGATGCACGATACGAGCAACTCAGGCACGAGGTAGCCCAGCCAGAGGGCCGGCGGCTCGGGCAGGCCGACGATGCTCATGGACAGCAGGCGCCCCGACCCGGCCAGGAAAACGGCAACGCCGATGAGGAAGACGAGCGTGCGTTGCCGCCGCACCGTTATTGCGGCCCACAGGCAAATCAGGCCGCAGCCGAAGTAGATGCCCGCCAGGAAGCGGTGCACGTTGTCGAGCCGCGGCGTGGTCTCCGGCTGACCCAGGTACATTTGCAGCGCGCCGCCGGAGAGTGCAATGGCGGCGAACAGGAACAGGCAGACCTGTACGATGCGTTGGCTTGCTGGCATCCGACCCCCAAGGCTGTGTATTGGCGGCTCCAAGCTGGATCAAGCAAGCCCACGCCCGCTCGAACTGAGACTGGCTGGTAGTGCAGTCGTTTCGCCGGTTCCGGCGTGGACTCAGGCTGGCATGGGAGCGAGCCGCTGACTACCGACTAAGTTCCCATTCGCGTTGCTCGCTCCTTCAATTCCGGCCAATGCTGGTGATCGACCGCCGTCAGCGGAGCTTGACCAGGTGGCAGCACCGCCCAGCAGTAAAGATGAACTCCCGCCGCCTCACTCGATGACTTCCTTCGCGCCGAACGCGGGTAAGATATCAGTTCTTGCAGAGTGCGGTGAGCAGCAAATGCTGCATCCCCTCAGCCGCGGAAGCTCTGATGCGCTGCAGCGAATTGGTGGTCTGTGCCAGGAGCCTGCGTTGCTATCCCGGCGGCGGATGGCGAAAGATGCCGGCTTCTGAGCCGAAGGGTATCGCCGTTCTTTCGTACTTGGCACCCATGCGTTCAGCCACCGCACGCGACGCGACATTTCCAAGGTCGATGAAACTGATAGCGTTTGAACCCGACGTTTGAGTCGTGGCCACCTCGTCAGCCAGTTCGGTGCACGCGGTTTCCTAGGTTTCTGGGTTTCAAGCGCCTTATATGCTCGCATCTTTCCATTGCCGCCGCACAGTGTCATCGTCCGCAATCGATCGTGAGAAGCGTGGAGAGCGTCCGCCGTGGCGACACATCGCGAGTTCATCTACGTCAAGGTGCCCAACGGCATGCCGGATGTGGGCTGCTTCCGCCTCGTCGAGACTGCGATGCCGAAGCCCGCCGACGGCCAGGTCCTGGCGCGCACGCATTTCCTGTCGATCGATCCCTACATGCGCCGGCAAATGGGCGGTGGGCACGGCCAATACGCCAATCCCCTCAAAGTCGGCGATGTGATGATTGGGCGCGGTGCCGGCGTCGTGATCGAGACCCGCCATCCGGATTTCAAGGTGGGCGATGCCGTGCAGGGCGAGTTCGGCTGGCGTGAGCATGTCGTCCTCGACGGCAAGGGACTGCGCAAGCTGCAGGCCGACTTGAGGCCGCTCTCGCTCAGTCTCGGCCTCATCGGCCAATCGGGCGCGACGGCCATGGTCGGCCTCCTCGACATCGCGGGCATCAAGGCAGGCGAGACAGTTGTCGTCTCGGCGGCAGCCGGTGCTGTCGGCAGCGCCGTCGGCCAGATCGCGAAGATCAAGGGATGCCGCGCGATCGGTATTGCTGGCGGGCCCGAGAAATGCCGCCACGTCGTCGCCGACTTGGATTTCGACGACTGCATTGACTACAAGGCGGGCGCGATCGGGCCTGCACTAGCCAATGCCGCGCCGCAAGGCGTCGACATCTATTTCGACAACGTCGGCGGAGATATCCTCGATGCCGTGATGCCCCACCTCAACGCCGACGCACGCGTGCCCATCTGCGGTCAGATCTCGCAGTACAACTCCCGCGAGCGGCAGGGCCTGCGCAACATCGGCGTCATCCTCGACAAGTGCGTCAAGCTGCAGGGGTTCCGGATCGGCAACCACCTGGCGCGCCGCGATCGGGCGCTCGGCGAGCTGATGGCATGGTATCGCGCCGGCCGCCTCCGATGGCGCGAGACGGTCGCCGAAGGCTTCGAGCTGGCTCCCGCCGCGCTCATCAACATGCTGTCGGGCGGCAACATTGGCAAGCAGGTGGTGCGGCTCGGGATCGATTAAGTCAGCCCGACGCCCATACCCCAGCTACGAACCGGCCATGATCCGCCCGCCTCTTCTTCCAGCGTGAAGTGAAACTCGAACGATTGGCGCGGTGATCCAGGTTGGACGACCTGCCCGAAGTTCGCGCTGCCACCAGCAAGGATCTCGCCGCGCCACGGGCTGGGGGACAATTGCGGGAATTGGACTGAGGTCTTCCCGTAGGCACGCCGGATTAGCTCCGAAACCTCGGGGGGAAGCGGCCTCAACACCCACCTATCTCAGCCAATAAAATCAAAGAGTTAGGTTACGCCACGCAGCTATCGATTTGGGTTGCGCCGGCGATGAGGCTGCCGGAGCCATGTCTTCGCGACTGTCCCTGGCTCGGCCGCAGGGTGCTGTCGCGCCGGATGGAGCTTGCAAGTGGTCCTCGCCACCAACCGAGTACACCCCCGGTGAGCGTGCTCGCTCAGCCCTGTCGTGGGGGCGAAATCTTCAGTGCATAGCTCCCCATGCATAGCGCGACAATCTCGATGATTCCCACGTTGATTGTCACCGCCCATCCATGTTGAAGGTGGCAATGAGAATTGCGGCGAACATCCAGTCCATTTTTGACGCTCCATTGGGGCATTCCACAAACACCGCGCATGCGCTCTTCCGTAAGCATCATCAGCGAGCTACGGCTTAGGCAACAGTGGCGACGTCAGGCGGCGACGCTCCGCGTCGCGGGTCGAGCGATGGTCCAGGGCAAGAGCTCTTGGCGCCCGTTGATCGGCGCCGCCGATGCGGGGCAGAAGGTCCCGCAGATAAGCCGCGTATGCCAGAAACTGGCCAGTCCATCGGCCAATGCGTAAAAACGGCTGCCGCTACTTTGTGTCGTTGGCTAGTGCCCGCGCAACCAGCAAGAGGTGCTGTTGGTGTTCGAAGTCGAGGTTTTGGAAATCCTCTATAAGGGTTGCGATCCGATCAGTCTCCGTCGCGACGGCAAATGTCGAGTTCGGCTTGGGTGCGATTGATTTGTCGTCTCCGACCTGCAGGTCCTCAAAAAAGTAGAACACGGGTACGCCGAAGAGTTCCGCTATTTCCGCGAGTTGATTTGCCGGGATCAGCCGTTCGCCGTCTTCGTATTCTTGATACGTTTGCAAGGAGACACCGAGATGAGTGACTGCTTTCGTAACGGCTATGCCAAGTTGCTCGCGACGGAAGCGGATACGGTTTCCCAGATGCAGCCAAATCCTCTCACGGCGAGCGGTCGCCGCCTGCTTGAAGCGAGAATTTTTTGCCATCGACGACAAGCTCCAATGAGGAAAAGCGTCAAGTCTCGCAGAAAAGTGGGCCTTCAGGCCCTCAGTGTCGCGACGTATTTGACGGCTGTAAGCCGGCAGTAGCCGATCCGCCATTCAAGCGGAACACGATCCAAAGAATAGATGATGCGGTCCAGTCTTAGGAGCGGCACTCCGGGGTTGACCTCCAACAGTTTGCCGACCGTCATATTTGCTGGGGTAATCTCTAAGCTCTCGACCGCATCACCCACCAAAACTCCATGTTCTTGGGCAAGCACCGCGAGCTGATAGGGCTCCTGCAAATCTGCACTTTCAAGGCCGCAGAAGCGCGAAGCGGCGAGCGCGATTTGTTCGAACAGGAACGGTCCCTTGTAATTCCGAACCTGTTGACATCGACCAACGAGTTCAGATTCCTTGAGTTCGAGCGATTTCTGCTCCTCGGGACTGGCGCATTCAATCGTCGCGCCAAGAAACTGGACCGTGAAAGGTATCGGCTCGTCATCTTTGGTCCGCAAATTATCGAAGGTGAAGGGAGTGTCTACAGCGTGGTCGCGAACGAACGTCCCACGCCCGTGGCGTCGCGTGATCAGGCGTTCCTTTTCGAGCGCTTCCAGGCCCTTGCGCAACGTTCCCAGGCTTACCCCTAGCTGATCTGCGAGTTCCAATTCGTTAGGTAATAGCATCCCGGGCTTGAGAGCACCTCTGGCAATCTGATGCGCAAGGTGGTCGCGTACTTGGATGTAAAGGGCACGCGTTGACACATTTTTGGCGAACGACACCCTATCCCCCGCAAGCAATGGAGTTGGTGACCTTAAAATGAGAGATCATCAACCGTCGGACCGGCTTTGGTCAAGCGAAAGCAATAGACAGCGACGCCGTTTGACAGCGTCGGTTCAGGGCGACGGTTGCCCTCAGCTGAGGGCATACGCTAGGCTGGCGCTTTCGACTGGCCGTTGGCGGAGAATCGCGTGTCGCCATTCCTGATCGACGATCGAGGAAGGGTTTGGGATCCCCACTCCCGTGTGCTCAGGGCGCAATTGCACGCCTCGATCGGTGCTCAAGAGTTACGTGATTTCGCGGTGCTGAACCTAGGCTTTATCGCATTGGCGATCGGAAAGGCTAGCATTCACATCCAGTTGCGCCCCACGCTTGCCAGGCCAGCGGCGCTCGGCGCGCTCTATCTTACTTTGCACAAGCATGCTCCCGAGCGCATTGTCGTGAGATGGTACAATGGCGCTTGGCGAGACGAAATTATCGGCTGGCACCGTGACGGATGGCGCCGCTTAACCTGTCTGTTTGAGAGCCCCGAAAATCCACCCCTCGGTTTCTCGCGGAGGCGTATTGCGCCCGAGCGGCTCCCGCGTGAGAACCCCTTGCGCCACGTCCTGGCAGATACATCCCGCCTGACCAGCATCGTTGCCAACCCGGCACAGATGCTACCGGTGCCGCTCTCTGATCGTTATCTTCTGCTGACGGAGGATGAGGACCGCGAATTGCGCGTGTGCGATTTCGGGAGCGCTCTGATGTCGCGATCGCCACAGTGGCAGAGCCGAGCGCGCGGCCGGCGCATCGATGACCTTCCGGACTGGTACTATGGACAGTGGGTCGCCGGCGCCTATCGCGAGGCAGGGCGCAGTGGTCAGCCCGTACTCGAGGAGGTGGCGGCAATGATCGATTGGCCGAAGCTCGGCACGCTGTCGCACGCTTATTGGCGCTTGATCGTAACGGGAGCTGACTCCGGTGGCCGCACCCGCCTATTAGGCGTGACGCTCGATGCCGAGCGCGTCGGTGTTCACAAAGCTGGCTAGGAAACTCTCGAGATCGGCGACGATTTCGTCGCGGGGGCTCCACAGTAGAGCGGTCCTCAGCGTTCCCAGTGGCGTGTTTTTGAGCTGGACGCTCCACTCCGTGTTAAGATAGCCGGCGCGCCGCGCGACCCCACGCGCGAAGACGTCCTCGACCATCAGCGTACAGGCAAAATCGACATTCCAGAGCGCAATGGCCAATGCCCGGGCGATGCGCGGCGTAATCGCGGGCAGGCCCTTGCCTCTGAAGGCGGGATGACACCAATGCGCTCCGGTGTAGGCCACGTTGCCCGTGATCAGGCGCGCCGTCGGTGCTGTCACCTGGATGGCCTCGTCATGCTGCCGCCACGCGTCGGGGTCGCGGTAGAGCAGGCGCAAGCTGGTCGCCTCGTCATGCAAGGTGGTGCCACGCCAATCGAAGAAACGTGCTCCCTGCGTAACGACCACGTCTCCGGCGGCATTGCGGCCCAAAAGACAAATCGCCGAGGTCGCATCCGGCTGTCCGCAGCTTGGGTCAAATACGGGCAGGAGCGGTCGCCAAGTCGCACGATTGGCTCGGTTGATTGCGGCCAGCTCCTCAAGCGTTGCAAACGATAGGAAAACGCCGCGCTCCCTGGCTGCAGTATCGGCGGCGAGGAGGAGCCTGCCTAATAGCTGGACGGGGCCGTGATTGAGAACGAGACCCACAATGAATGAGTTGGCGTCGGGGTGCCCGCCCAGACACGAGTTTCGCTTCGATACTTGCATTGCAAGGCCAGCCTATGGTTGTGCTGGCCGCGAAGCTTCGTGAGCGCGCGCAAATCCGCAATGCGGGAAACAACTTAACCCTAAAGGCTGTCGTCCTGCAGGCCACCTACGCGTGGCCGGCCGCAATGCTTTCGGCTCGGCCAAAACGAGCGCCTGACGGGACGCAGCCCCGCGGCTGCCGCAATGCTACCCTGCATCCAGCGTGCATGCGGTGGTTGCGGGACTTCAGCAGGCACGCCACGTGTGGGGCGGCTGGGTTAGCCGCCCCGCTTCCAAACACGCGAGGACAGGAGGACCGGCAACTGACCGATGGCCAGGACCGGCCCCCCAGCCCCTGGCGGACCGGTGCGGGGTAAGGTCTGCCTAACGCAGCAGTCGACACCATGCCGTTGTGGATCGCAATCTATAGGACTTGTCCTCTTGCCTGACCTGCGTCAACAGCACTTGGCAGCTTCGTCGAGGCAGCCCCTCGCCATTCCGTCGCCGCATATGGAGATCCGGCCAGTCCGGTCAGTCTCTTCGGTCGTGTATCGTCGGGTCGTTTATCCCACGTAGGCTGCAACGCTGGGGTGCTTTTGGAACCGCGTCGGATCATCGATCCTCGCCAAGGTGGCAGCGCGCAGTCGTAGGGACCTACACCTGCAGTAATGAAGCGACGCACTTGTGGCACGCTGCGCGCCAGGCCCAAGACCTTGCGATCCGGATTGGCAACCTGCTGGCCGAGTGCTTCTCATGACTTGAGCAGAGGCTCGACAACGGCGGCGAGCACAGGCTTCCCATCTCTCAGCGCGTTCGGCCGCGCCGTAAACGTGTGACAAGCCCGACATTTTTGCGCGATCTTGGGACAGCATTGCTAGACGAGCCACCGAAAGTCAGCCGGTACGATATCAATCCTGTATTGCCAGCCCTACCCTCCGCAAGCGGCGACCCGCGGAACGACGGATCTCGGTGACAAGAACCGGAATGATCGCCACAATGGACGATCTGCGGCCGAAGGCAGCGAGTGTCGCGCCCACATGTACGACGACCAGCCCATCGTAGATGCCCACCACCACCTCTGGGACCTTGAGGGTGATGTGCGCTACCCCTGGCTGAAGCAGGCAGATCCACACCATTCCTATATGGGCGACAACTCGGCTCTGCGCCGGTCCTACCTGCCCGAGGAATACCGTCGCGACACTGCCCTGCACAACGTCGTCGCCACTGTGCATGTTGAGGCCGAATGCGACCGCACCCAGCAGGTCGCTGAGACGCGCTGGCTGAGCGGGATCGCTGCCTGTAGCGGCATGCCCAATGCCATCGTCGCCCACGCATGGATCGATACCCCCGACGCCGAGGAGATTCTCCTCCAGCACAAGCAATGGCCCCTTGTGCGCGGCATCCGCACCAAGCCCATCATTTCCGAGGGACCTGATAGAAGCGTGCGGGGGCAGCCCCGGAGCATGCAGGACCCCAAGTGGCGCAATGGGCTGTCGCTGTTGGAGAAGCACGACCTATCATGGGACCTGCGCGTGGTGTGGTGGCACCTCGAGGAGGCCGCTGAGGTTGTGCGCGAGCACCCTCGCCTAAAGACGGTCCTCAATCACACAGGCTACCCGCTAGACCGCTCGCCCGAAGCACTCGCCGTCTGGCGCCGCGGCATGGACGCGCTGGCGGCCTCCCCAAACGTGTGGTGCAAGATCTCTGGGCTGACCGTCAGAGATGAGCCATGGACGCTGGTCGCCAACCGCCCCATCATCCTCGAGGCCATACGCATCTTCGGGGTCGACCGATGCATGTTTGCGTCGAATTTTCCTGTCGACGGCCTTAAGGGCAGCTGGGACTATCTCTACAGCCAGTTCAAGCGGGCGGTGGCAGACTTCCCGCTCACCGACCGCCGCAAGCTGTTCGCTGAAAACGCGGCGAGGTTCTATCGCATCGCGATCTAGTCGCTTCATCGATCCCGCTCATTTGGCCGGTGTTGCTGGCGCGCCAGCGGTCAATCGCTGCGTGCGCGAAGCCGAGGTCGAGGAACCTCGATATGCCGCCGACAAGAAAAGGGTGTCGTGCTGGCCTCGATTGTCTAGCGCAGCTTGATTGCGTTGATGCGTTGACCGTAACGATCTCACCCGCACCTTGCGGGTTTGTCCTGATATTCGGCCAGCCCAACGCAGCGCATCCTCGAGCCGGTTTTCCTCCAGCACACGGGGCGGGTCATGAACTTACACACTTTGGTCAGTTCGATGCCGAAGGTGTCGTCTGCGGACCTCTACACGGCATTGGTCGATTTTGCGAACCAAGCCGACAATTTGCGGACGCCAGCCGACTTGCTTGACGCCTTGCACGTCGTTTCGACGATGAACATACCGCTGAACGTACTGGGAGCGGCACGCCTCCCGGTCAAGGCAGCGGGTCTCGAGGCCATTCAGCTCGGAAAATCCTGCTTCCTGCACGAGAGCGTTCCAGGCGGCTGGTGGGAAGAATACACGGCACTCGCAAAAACCCATTTCGCACCGGCTATCTTCCTAGCGAGGTCTAGTCTTGCATCGTTCACGTGGACAGAGATTACTCAACGGTTCGAGCCGATCGGCGCCGACCGATGGTCCTTTGACCTGGGCCTCAAATACGGAATGCGAGATGGGCTGACCTACGGCGTGGGCGCCCGATGGGTGGTCGCTTTCTGGTCCCGCAAGGAGCTGTCGAATATTCTCACCACGGCCGCACGAATACCCATTTGTGCAGCCGCGAGCGTTGCTGCGCTACGGCTTGAACAACTGGCTGGCCCGGATGTCGATAGGATTGCAACATCCCCGCGTCTGACCGCTCGCGAGCTCGCTGTCTTACGCCTGGTGTCGATGGGCCAACAGTCCTCTGACATCGCTAAAGCACTGGGCCTCGGCGAAGAGACGGTCCGCAGCCACTTCAAAAAGGCGCTGACAAAACTGGGAGCTCGCAATCGAACACACGCCGCGTGTGATGCGCTGCGCCAGAATTTGATACCTTGAGGCGGCATCGGAGGGCAGCACCCCCATGGTCGACTTGTGCTCCTGTCAGATCAGACAGCAAACAATCATTGAGAACGGATGCCCACGACGGCGTCTTCGCCTTGTACCCAGGCCGCCATCACTACCCATGCCACCGACAGAACAATCGGGCCCAAGAATAGCCCAACGATCCCATAAGCAATCGTGCCACCGATGACGCCGACGACAACCACCGGCATCGGCGTGGTCAACCCACGCGCCATCAAATACGGTCTGAGGACGTTGTCTACTAGACCGACGGGAAGCATGTAGGCGCTGAAAATGAGAGCATGCATCGTTTCCATGGTCGTCCAACTCCAAACGACGATGGGTATGAACAAGATGCCAGGTCCGATTTGGATAATCCCCAGCAGGAGAGCGACGAAGGCGAGCACACCAGCAGCAGGAATGTCCGCGATCAGAAAGCCTACTCCGCCAAGAATCGCCTGCAATAACGCGACGCCAACTACACCGCGCGAAACGTTCCGTATGGTTGCACCCGCGAGTTGCACCAGTTCCGTGCCGCGGTGACTGAGTACTCGGCTCAGGAAGGTGCTCAATGCAGATGCCAGTTGTGGTCCGCGGGTGAACAAGCACCCAGCAATCACGATCGAGACAATGAGCTCGAGCAGGCCGAGGACCGCGCCCTGGCCGATGTCGATCAGTTTGCTTCCGGCCGGCTTGAGCATCGGTGCCACCTCCGCCACCGCGCCCATCATGTTGGTGGCAGCAAGGGTCCATAACTGATGCAGTCGCTCGCCGAAGATTGGCCAGCCCTTAACGGTTTCAGGAGGCAGCGGGATTGCCTGCTTCCAGGCATCGAGACCCGTTACCAGGGAGCGTATTCCAGCGATCATGCCAAAGCCGAGCCAAGTCACGGGACCCACAACGATCAGCAAAGCCAGCAACGAGACGAGGGCGGCCGCCAAGCGTGGATTAATCCGGCCTGCGAGCCAAGCGAAAAGCGGATAGAGCGCGACCGCCAGAATGGTGCTCCACAACCCAATCGTCAGGAACGGAGCGACCACGCGAAACGACCAGTAGCCAAGGACAGCGAAAAAACCTACGCGAATTGCAAAGTCGATGCTTGCGGCGCTGAGCGTCGTCCCAGCCTGATGCTGGTCGCCACCTGCCGTCATTGCTCGCGCGGCAAAAATACCGCCCGCGTTGGCGCAACAGCCATACCTGTGGAACTCGTCGTCAAGGCTATGCCCACCAATCTGTTGGCAAGAAGAAACATGAGTGCGGGTCTGGCAATGAACGCCAACTGCAAATCAGTCTCCCCTGGCCGTTTTCGCATTGTGCCGGTCCTTAAGGGCACCCGGTTGACAGGGGTTTCCATTAGCCCACAAAGGTAAGTCCAACGATAATCGGTCCAAGAACCGTCAAGACGACGTTGGAGATCGCATAAGGCACGGCCACGCCAAGTACCGGGGTCTGGCTCTGCGCAACGTCACAGGCACCGCTTACAGCGGCGTCGACTGTCATCGCACCTGCCAGAGCGCCGCACACAACGACGGGGTTCATGCGTAGAACCCGGTGCGCGAAGAGCGTGCCAACCAGCAAGGGTACCAAAGTGACGACCATGCCAACGAACAGCAGCATCAGCCCGTGGGCTTGGATAGCTGCCAGGGCAGCCGGCCCGCTGGCCAGCCCGATGCAGGCGACAAATCCGCCGAGGCCAAGATCGCTGAGTGACTGCTGCGCCGCTGGTGGAAATGCGCCCATCGTTGGTCGTCGCGAGCGGAGCCAGCCGCAGATCAGCCCGGCGATCAGGGCGCCGCCGCCGCCACCGAGCGTCAGGGGAATTGCGCCGACCCTCAGAGTAAGCAATCCGACCAGGAGGCCGACCGCGAGACCGCTGGCCAAAAAGACAATGTCGGTACGGTCACTGGAGCGGAACGGCTGGCCGATTTTCGGCACCACACGATTGAGGTCCTGACTGAGACCGACCAGCGTCATGACATCGCCGACGTAGATCCGCGTCTCCGGCGTCACCGGTACTTCCTGGCCCCGGCGCACCAGTGAACGCAGGAAAACGCCGCGTGCCTCATTGCCCACCTGGCGGACAATTTCGGCAAGGGTCAGGCCGTGCCATTCGCGTCGAGTAACGTAGACCTCAAGCACGTCGCCGGGGACCGAGCGCATGACATGCTCGCCCTCGATCTCCTTACCGAGCATTGGCGCAACCGCGACGATCGCCGCGCTCGGGCCGGCCAGCAAGATATGGTCGCCCGCCTCCAGCACGGTATCCGGCTTGGGATCGACGTCTTGCCCGCCACGCAGGATGCGCTCGACCACGGTGCGCCGACCGATCTGCATTTCGATCTCTTTGACGGTCCAGCCCGCGGCTTTCGAAACCTCGTACGCTCGCGCCTGGAATTTCCGGTACAGGAGGTTGCCCTTCTTCGTGGCTTCCGCTCCGCCGGCCAACGCAGCCTCGAGCTTCGCGGCCTCCTCCTTGAGATTGATCCCCATCACCTTCGGCGCGATCAGCGGCACGTAAAGCAGGACCAGAATGTAGCCGAAGATGTAGGTAACCGCATATCCGGCAGCGACGTTTGCCTGTTGCTGCTTAAGCAGGTCCTCCCGCAGTCCGAGTTGGTTCAGCGCGCCCGATGCCGTGCCCATCATGGAGGATTGCGTCAAACTGCCGGCAGCAAGCCCGGCTGCTGTGCCCGGATCGAGATGCAATGCGTAGGCAAATGCAAGGACAATGCCGAGCCCGCACACACCAATCACCAGCGCCAATACGACCTGCGAGAGCGTGCTAAAGCTGAGTGAGGCAAAAAACTCAGGGCCAGAGCGATAGCCGATGGTGAATACGAAGAGGCCAAAGAAAATCGACTTGAGAACGGGCGAAATAACAAAAGGTCCTAGCTGGCCGAGAATAACGGCGACGATCAGGATGCAAGCCGTCGCACCGATGGTAAATCCGTGGATGCGAATGCGCCCGAGCAACGTGCCTATGCCAACTGCCAGGAAGATAAAAATCTCGGGCGCGCTCGTAACAATGTGATGTACCCACGCCATTTTCTATTTCAACCGTCAGTTCGGCGTTCCCTTGTTGCGTCTTGCTCTATCTTCCACTGACCGCCAATTTTTGCGTCTAGCTCAGCAGTATGACGAGGACCATTCCCCAGATCGTCAGCAGCGTGTTCCCGACTGCGTACGTGACGGTGTAGCCGAGCCCAGGGATCTGACTTTTGGCGATGTCATTGATCATGCCGAGCGAGGCCGTCGTCGTGCGCGCGCCGGAGCAACATCCCAGCACAAGCGCGTCATCGAAACGGAAAAGGTACTTTCCGACGTACATTGCCAGGATCAGCGGCAGCGTCGTAACGAAGACGCCCCAGAGGAACAGGCTGAAGCCGAGTTGTTGCAGGCCGGCGACGAACCCGGGCCCGGACGAGATGCCGACGACGGCAATGAACACGTTCAGGCCGACCGAATTCATGAACCACACCGTGGATGAGGGAATCCGGCCAAAGGTCGGGCGCACTGAGCGCAGCCAGCCGAAAAAGAGGCCGGCAATCAACACGCCCCCGGAGGTGGACAGCGTGAGAGGGACGGTGCCGATTTTGTATACCAAGGCGCCAAGCAGGGCGCCGATCGCGATGGCAGCACCGATAAAGGCCACATCCGCCACGTCGGTCGCTCGGTCGGGATAGCCCAGGCTCTTGGTCGCCCCCGCGATATCCTGGGTACGTCCGACGAGGGTAACGATATCGCCGCGTTGCAGCTGCGTGCTCGGGAGCATCGGGATGTCGGTTGCGGTCGCTCCGCGGGTGATCTTGCGCAGGAAGACGCCGCGCGCCCAGGGAGACTTTGCCAACTGGTCCAACGTTTTTCCGTCGACCTCTTTGTTAGTCACATAAACATCGACGCCCTCCGTAGGCACCGCCAGCAACTCGCGGTCATCGACTTCCTCGGCTGCAGGACCGATCAGGTTGACCAGCACCTCGCGCCGACCGACCACGGCGACGACGTCCCCTGCCTGGATCACGGCATCTACCGTTGCCTCCATGATCTTGCCGCCACGCCGAATGCGTTCGATGAACACCCGGTGCTCAGGCAGTAGCCCTTCGGCTTCTTGCACCGTTTTGCCCACCGCCTGCCCACCGTCCTTGACGCGAAAGGCGCGCAACTCGAAGCGGTGCCAAGCCGTGCCGGGGCCGCCAAGTTCCGTCTTGCCTCCGTGCTTCTCTTCGTATCGCTTACACGCCTTCTCAAGATCGATGCCGAGGAGTGCCGGGCCTAGCAGGGCAAGAATGATCGCCGATCCGACCGTGCCGAATATGTAGGTCACCGCGTAGGCGACCGGCATCGCATCCAGTAGTTTTTTTGCTTCCTCCGGCGCCAGACCGAGTCGGTTGATCGCGTCGGTCGCCAGGCCCATCGACGCCGAGATGGTCGTCGAACCGGCATAAAGCCCGGCCGCAGAGCCGATGTCGTAGCCGGCCAATTTAGCGCCGATATAGGCTGCGGCGAGACAAAATACGCAGACCACGACGGCAAACAATGCTTGCGGAAGGCCGTCCTGCGCAATGCCGCGCACGAATTGCGGTCCTACCCCGTAACCGATGGCAAATAGGAACATAAGGAAAAAGAACGGCTTGAGCGGTCCTGACACCGTGATCCCAAGCTGACCGATAATCACTGCAGCAATCAGGGTCGCCGTCACCGCCCCCAATCCAAGACCTTTGTAAGTGAAGGAGCCGAAGTAGTACCCGGCGGCCAAGGAGAGAAAGACGGCGATTTCCGGATAGCTTTTTAGCGTTTGGACGAACCAATCGATCATGACGTCACCATCCGATAACCGACAATTTTTGCTGCCAATTCTTCAGTCGCTGCCATTTCGGTTAGCGCTGCCTCAACTCGCTCGATTTTGTGGTGCCCCGGGACCAGCATTGAGCCAGTTCCAATAGGTGATACCACTGACCCGCCCGCGCCCCAGGACCTGCAAAAAAGCAATCGATTCGAACCCGATCACCGCCGACTTTCCGAGACATCTGACATTCCTTTCGCTCTGGTCCAAAGCTCAGGGTGGAGCCGCAACGCTCGCGCTCCTGGCTAGCAAAGGACACGGGGTTGGCTCGCTCCATCAGCACAAACCCTTAACCGCTTCCGCACGGATACCTGGGATGGGAAGTTGGTTAAGTAATTGACGATGTTGAAGCCTCCAGTATCCCGACGGACGAAGTTGGCTTCGTGTGAGTATATCGAGCCCAGTGTTCAGACTGTCCGCGCGGCGGCCGCAATGCCTGGGGCATGGTGTTGAAAGGCCCGCACAACATAGCCAACAGGTTGCTCGGTCCGCTGCATATGTTGCCCTGCAAACTCGCTTGCAAAACTTCGTTTCGAAGGTTGCTGGCCGGTTCCCCTTGGATGAAAAACTCGCGTCGCCGCGTATTGCTCTCCAAGCGTCGAACCCCAGAGTTGCTGAACAAGCAACAGTGAGAGTAGACCGGCTATCGTGTCATGCTTGACCCAACCACGACGTGCTCTGATTGGCCAGAGGAGCGGTCTGCTGCATCAGACTTGTCTGTAGTTTCCAATTCGGAAATTCACTCAACAACCGCAGCCGTGGCGTGAGGGCAGTTTGCTCACAGCAGAGCAGCATGTCTACGTGGGTGATATGTGGAGACACGGGGTAGCGTGCCTATAGCGACGGGATAGTGACCCAGGCGGCAGGCACGCTTTTGCTGCGATACCAGAGTCTTACCGGGGACTTTGCCGATTTAAATGACTTCGAGAAGCACTCACTGTGCAAAACGTCGTCGGCGGCTGGTTATCTGGTCTCGAAGCGCGCGCGCGAGCGAGGGTCGGCCGTCAGCGTCAGTTGGCTGGCTTCACCCGGGCGCAGCTCAATTCGCTCGAAGCCAGGCTCCCGCTTCTCGTTGGGCGCATCGGTGAGGTAAAACTGCGGGTCCGCAAACGCTGTCTTCAAGCAACGGCAGAGTGAAGTGGACTACGGCTCCGCCTCCGGCCTGGTTTTCTGCCCAGATCTTTCCCTCGTAGGTCTCAATGATCGTATGCGCCACAGACAATCCAAGCCCCGTGCCCTGCTCTTTGGTCGTGTAGAACGCTTCGAAGATCTGGCCGAGCTCGTGCTCAGGGATGCCTGTGCCAGAATCGCTTACCGATACTTCGACCGTTGACTCTGCCGCGAGCGCTGTTTAAATCGTAATCTTACGCGCCTCTGGAGCAGGGTCGATCATCGCATCCATTGCGTTCGTTACCAGGTTCAATACCACCTGCTGCAGATGGACCGGATCGGCTCGCACCAGCAAAGCCCGCGGGATGGACTTTAAGCGCAGGTCAATCCTGCGCCTGTTGGCCTCGGGCGAAAGAAGATGCACCGCGTCCGCAATCACGGCATTGAGGTCGCAGTTTTGCATATGGCTCTTGCGCTTGAGGAGGTTCCGCAGGTTCCGGATGACATCCATCGCCAGGCTATTGGCTTGCCTGACGTCGGTTATGATCTCTCTTGCCTTGTCGACTGCTGGAGGGTTTGCCTGCAGCAGCTGCTCCGCCCTTTCCGCATTGAGCTCAACTGCTAACAGCGGCTGACTCACCTCGTGTGCAAAGGATGCCGACAACGCCCCAATCTCGGCCGTTCGGTTGAGATGCATGACCTCCAATGATCGCTGCCGGGATTCGAGTTCGGCCTTGCGGCGCCCATAGCGCTCTATCAGCAGCCAGCTGATCATCGCCGACTGAACCAACAACGCTAGGAAAAAACCTATCAGCTGCCAACGGTAACGTTGCCAGGCCGAAGGCTCGCGGAATTGCACGACGCTGCCCAGCGGCAGGCGAGCTTCACTGATATTCCAGCGTTGAAGCTCGCGCCAATCATACACTGGTACTCCGAGCCCTAGGGGCGGTGTCTTGATACTACCAGGATGCTCTCCGTTCAGGATGCGGAGGGCAACCTCCGCTGCCCTGCGCCCGAGCTCTTGCGTGGAGAGCACGGGACCGCCGACGATACCTTGGCCAAAATTGCTGTCGAGGTAGCTGAACATCGGCGCGTTTGCACCTTCCCGAAGTCTCGCCAACACGCGATTTTGTTCGTTTGGTATCCCTGCCGCATCTACCCGCACGCTTGCATAAAAGAGGACCGAGCGCGGCGGCAGGGTGGTGGCGCGCTTCACCATTTCCTCCTGCGACAAGTCATTGAACCATTCGAAGGTTACCCTCCCCGCAAAGGGCTGAAAGGCCTGGCGCATCCCTTCCACCCAAAATCGTTCCAGCGGCGATGCACCAATCACGAACGCGATATTGTTGGTGTCAGGCAACACCTGGAGGATGTTCTCGACAAGTTTTGGCAGGTCCAACGTGCTTGGCACAGTGGCGTCATTCGACGTCAGTGCGCCTTCGCTGAACGTTCGTTGATCCGCTGCAGTAATGAGCAACGGTGTGGAAGGAAAGAATTTCGGGCGATACTTCTGAAAGAAGCGCGCTGCGGGTGCGCCCACGGCGACAACCAGATCGAGATCGCGACCGGCAAAGAGAGCACGAATGTAGTCTACCAGCGGAGCCTCCTCGGTAGGCTGCGCCAAGCGTGCCATCTCTAGGGAGGCTTCGTACAGATCGACCGCATTCGGTGACTGTCTTGTGAGTTCTTCACGGAAGCGTCCCGCCACCGCGCTCCAGGGCTCGAAGAGCGGCCCAAATGAGTGCAATAGGAGAACCCGGCGCGGCTCAGCGACCGCCGTATCATGCACGGTGGGAAGGATTAACAGTGCTCCCGCCACACATGTTCTGGCAACCCAACTCATGCCCCGACAATCCCTCACAGTACTGATGAGAGTAGCATCCGGTATTGCGTATGCGCATCAGGGTAAACCCCGAGAGCTAACCTCCAGTCCCTATCAAGCTCGGCAAGTGCGGGCGTCGGCAAGCGGTGTATTGCATGATGCTCCGGAAGCTGAACATCGTCGCAGCGCAAACGGCAGCTCTTGTGACCAACTTCGAGCCCCCGATTGCCAACTGGCTCTCGGAGTCTCTGAGGGCCGTTTTTCCTTTTCGGAAATGTGCGGATTTCAACAAATGCAGGTTGCCCACCCATCGTTTGGCAGCCACATGGCTCGTTCGTTGTCTGAAGTGTTGGGGCCTCCTCACTGCGCCCGATCGTGCATGTTCAGCGCCTGCCACACGTTCCACACTTCCTCACGCCTAGTGCGCGCTGGCGTGGACCGTCGCACGCCTTGTAGCTTCGCCAGCGTTCGGAGCGGTGGACAATAGAGGGCACCGCACTGGCTACTGGCCCCACACAGCGGCAGCGCTAATTGGATGGAGTAGATGTAGGCAGGGCCGGCGCAATTTCTTAGAGCCGCTCTGACGACGGTGCAGCAGAAGAGGTTGGGGGAAAAACCTGTTAACTGAGCTCCAGTCAGCACCCCTGACGAAACAGGTGCAAGAATTGCGCACCACACCGCACCGCAGCAACATCTATCCTCTCTCCAATGGTTGGCGCACCATGGATGTGGCGGAGCGAAAGATCGCGCTCTGCTTAACGAGACAAAGTGCGGCCGCCAGCCCCAAGACGGGTGAACACCGCTCGTTTCGCAAAATCAGCCGCCAAGCTCGTCGCCGGCTTCCTGCGACCCGAGCCTTTCATCAAAGGCGAGACGCCTCACTAGATCAGCTTCTTGAAGCTTCACATAGGAGCCCACTTTGATGCGTCGTGCTCGCAGGGTCATCGACGGGCATCCGACCTCACCAACGCTACGCACGGCCGCGCACCGCCTGTGAGTCTGATCCGAACGCGTTTTTTCCAAGCCAATTTCCTTGGACGTAACGCGGCTCCAGAGTGCCAACAATTAGTCCAACCCAACCGAAGCGCCTGTCGGCGGACTTAGCAGCAAGATCCTCGCAGTGTTCGCCTGGTACCCAAGCAACAAGGTCTCCAACATTTAAGTCTGGCCCGCGACCAAAAGAAAGCGCCACCGCGAGGAACCCGCCGTCGGAGCTGGCCACCCGCAAAACCGCTGTCTGGATGCCGCGTCCTTTTTTTGCAACTGGTGCGCTCATGCCGAAGGCGTGCGTGGCGCCGACCACGAGGGCCGGCAGCTCCTGACCCTTCACGACGTCGCAGCGCATGAAGGCACAAGCATACTCGAAGGCGGCTTCATTCGACTTGAACGCAAGATCGCGGAGGGCGGCCCCAAAACCTCTTTCCGCCCGGATCTCGTCCGCAATTTCGGCCATAGCATCGGGGATTAGGCTCTCCACGCAATCGTCCATGTCTTCTTCCGTTCCCAGATCACGATGGATCGGCTTGACAGCGCCGCCCGTGCTCTTCTTGTCCGCCATGGCTGATAGCCTCCCCGTTGAGTGAAGCCGATCCTACCACGCTCAGCTGTGACCCATTTTCCGCAGGCGTCTGGAAATCGGCTTGGGAAAGGCGCGGGATGAGGTCTGCTCCAATTCAGCGATTACACGCTGAAGGAGACCATCGGACCATGGGCTCAAGTTCCCAAACTAAGTGGCAATTATGCTGTGCCAGCTATGCACAGATCAGGCTGCTTCAATCAGCGGCTATCTGCATGTCCCGACCGCTTCGTGCTGCCTGACCGCTCACTGATCAAAGGACGTGGTCGGCGAACCTTGGCGGCGCAAGCCTGCACCCAGCAAGGTGGCAAGGCCTGTGGCGCTTCGAGCAGCGGTTGGTCGGTCTTTGTCGCTGTTGTTGAAACGCGGGCGACAAAGCCGGGGTACCACGCTGATGCCGGTCTCGCTGTTTTGTGGCAGCTGCGGCGGTGGCGACGGAGCAGGCATGGGTCGTCGTGCTTTGTGGTCGCCTTCTTGGTGATCCGTCGCGGAGGAGTGGCGGGGCCTTGCCGCACTTGTGCCCGAAGCCTCTACAAGTGCGCCGAACAGATGGTAGTTTTGGATGCCGAACAGACGGTAGTTTTGGATCTTGTGTCGGCACAGTCCCCGGTAGATGACAGCGTGTCAGTCACGCGTGATGACCATGACTTTGAAGTCCTTGTCGAGCTTAATGTCGTACTGCCCATCCTTGCACTTGGCGTCATCGACCTCATAGACGCCGGTCGCCTCGGTTTCCTGCTCCATCTTTCCGCCCGAACAACCCCAGGCTTGTAAGACGGCCTGGATCCTCGCGGCGTCAGCTGGTGATACCGGTGTGTCCGCCAGTGCTGTTGTGCTGTTCATCGTCACGGCGAGGAACGGCACCAGGATCCGCTTCAAATTCTCTCTCTGGTTTGTCATGCAACCAAGCCTTCAACGTAGCACGTTAGCGGATAGCATATTTCTGGAACTTCAGAACTGAACCTTTGTTCCCGACCCGCGGCTGGCAGAGCGCACCGTTCGGGAATGCGATATGCTCGAGCCAGCTCCCTTTTGGACGCGAGCTGGGGTCGCTCCAGTAACACTGCGGTCGCGTTGTACAAATCCTGGCGCCGAAACTTCCAAGCACTGGTCTCGCCAAAGTCGACACTCGTTAGTTTGCGGGCTCGGCCAGTATTCAATGGCGACACCTTGGCATCGTAGCGCCGATGCCCAACATGCCTGCCCGCAATGCCTGGCTGACTGACAGGGTCTACCCCTAAGAGTGCTGCAGTCTGCACGTCCAACCCATGATGGGTCGTGGGCCGAGTGGAGCGTTGACGCAAGCCTTCCTTCCCGTGGAGGCGATTGCAATCGATGGTTGCTCGATCACACCGCAGAGCTCTGCGGCACCGAGGAAGGACTTCAGGAGCTGATGTTGCCGAAATGAGTCCGTATGGGGGCGAGCTGCCACTGCCGGGTCGCGCGGGTCGCCGCGACCGGAACCACCAACAATCGGCCCGTTCACTTCAGGAACCCCGCGCCGCGGTCCGCGACCTGCTTTGCTCGCGGATGCCGGCGCCGGCTTGTGTTCTGGCCGACAGCGAGTGCCGCGCAGGCCTTCAGTGGCTAGCACCGAAAGCCGAACGCGGCACAGACCGCTGCGGTCCCTACTAGCCGGGGGGAGCCCACGGAGATGAAGGATCTTGCGGCCCAAACCATCCCGGGGCGCCGCGCTCTGTGGCGAGCGCGGGTTCAGCAATCCAGGCAAGGACCGTCAACACGAAAACCGATAACGCTAGCACTTTCTTCATGATGGTCGTCCTTTCGAGTCAAGCTACCTCGCACGCAGGCAGGTTGTCAGAATTCGAGAATGGCTGATGTGCCGAGGATCACAGCCCATTGATATTTTGTGATATTTCGGCGGCTCTCAGCACCAGCTCAATCCCTCGAGGCGACTGAAGTTCGCCTTTCATACCGAACAGCCAGAAAATGCCCTCGTCCTATGCACGATCACGGGGACCGCGGTGCGTGGGTCCGCTTTCTAGAGCGATGCTGCAGCCGGTCGACGGTGCCATGCCACAGCCGCTCATTGCGCTGGCCGTCGCTTTTGGCGACCATCACTCCGGAGAGATTGTGGAGACGGTCAATGAAGGTTGCAATTGTTACGGCGGGGGGCAGCGGCATGGGGGCGGCGACGGCGCGCCGCCTCGCGGAGGATGGCCACAAGATTGCGGTCTTGTCCTCCTCCGGACGGGGCAAGGCGCTTGCCGAGGAGCTCGATGGCATCGGTGTAACCGGCTCCAACCAGTCGAATGATGACCTTAAAAAACTCGTGGACGAGGTCATGGGAGCCTGGGGCCGGGTCGACGTGCTCGTGAACAGTGCCGGTCATGGTCCGCGCGATCAGATCCTAAAGATCACCGATGAGCAGTGGCACAATGGCCTGGACACCTACTTGATGAATGTCATACGGCCGACCCGCTTGGTTGCGCCCATTATGGCGCAGCAAAAGGGCGGAGCCATCATCAACATCTCCACTGCCTGGACCTTCGAGCCGAGCCCACTGTTCCCAACCTCAGCCGTTTTCCGCGCGGGGCTTGCTGCATTCACAAAGATATTTGCCGACCACTATGCGGCCGACAACGTGCGCATGAACAACGTACTTCCGGGTTGGATCGATAGCCTGCCCGCAACAGAAGAGCGCCGTCAAGCGGTGCCGATGCGGCGGTATGGTACAAGCGAGGAGATCGCTGCGACGATATCCTTCCTTGCGTCCGCCGGTGCCGCATACATCACGGGGCAAAACCTGCGCGTGGACGGAGGTATCACCCGTTCGGTCTGACAGTGAGGCAGATGCGTCGTCTTCGGCGCAAGCGCTGGCGATGCTCCCAACCGTTCCGCAAGCATGCTCGAATTTTCGCCGAACCGCGAACACGACGATTAGGTGAGGATCGATGCCTTTCGCTAATCAAACCTCGTGGCCCTCAGCTTGGTCACGCATTCATCAACGAAGGTTCGTACCTTGTTCGGCATAAGCCGATCCTGAGAATAGACCACTTGCACCGGTATCGGCTTAGTCTCGAACTTTTCCAAAACGTATTTGAGCTGTCCGTCCTTTCTATGCGTTGCAACCATGTACGACAAGAACATGCCAAGACCTAGGCCGTCGATGCAGGCGTTTAAGGCGGTGTCGATCTCGTTGCAGGTGATGACACTTGCAATCGGCACCGCCGTCTGCCGATTGCCGTAGCGAAAGTGCCATTCGCTCCGCGGGACGAGGCCGAGGTGCCTGATGCAGGGATGCTTGCGAACATCATTGGGAACCTTCGGAGCGCCATACCGAGACAAATACTGCGCGCTAGCGCAGACGACGCGGCGAACTTCCCCGACAGGGATCGCCACGAGCGAGGAATCCCTGAGGTGGCCGATGCGAACCGCAACATCCACACCTTCCTCGATGAGGTTAACGACGCGGTCGACGAACAGCGCCTCGGCAGTCACCTTCTGATTGCGGCGCAGGAAATCGTGCAGGAGTGGGGCGAGATAGCGACGCCCGAACAGGACCGAGGCGGTGACGGTGAGCTTGCCGACCGCCTCGGCGCGGCGCGCGACCAGCAAATCCTCCGCCTCCTGGGTTGCCGCCAGGATATCGCGACAGCGCTGCAGGTATTGTGATCCCTCCTCAGTGAGATGCAGTCGTCTGGTCGTGCGTTTCAACAACGAGACTCCGAGGCCGCGTTCGAGCGCCGCGAGCGTGCGCACGACCGTCGGCAGCGAGGTGTCGAGTGAAACTGCCGCCGCCGTCAGACTTCCAGCGTCGACAATTCGCACGAACGTTTTCATGGCGGCGAACTTGTCCATGGGGCGGATATTACTTCACCAAATGAAGTAGTCTACTGCATTGTCGGCCATTTATTACCGATCGTTGATCAAGGAAAATGGTCATACCGTTCTTGGGAGAGTGGGGAAGAAAGACATGAGAGCGCCATTCGCGGTTGCTGCCACAGCGGTGGTTGGACTTTCGCTTGGCCAGGCGGCTTTGGGACAATCGGACGACCAGAAGCTCGGCAAGGTGCATTTCGAAACAGCGTGCAAACCGGCAGCGCAAAAGCATTTCGACCGTGCCATGCTGTACCAGCATTCGTTCTGGTATCGCGCATCGCAAATGGCTTTTGAGGATGTGCTAAAGGCCGATCCCGAGTGCGGAATCGCGTATTGGGGTATTGCGCTGAGCCTCCTCTGGAATCCGCACGTGCCAACGCCAGCGAAGAACCTCGCCGAGGGCGCGGCTGCGGTTGCCAAGGGCAAGGCCGTTGGCGCAAAAACTCAGCGCGAGCGCGATTATATCGATGCACTTGGCGTCATGTACGCCGATTTCGACAAGGTCGATCACCGCACCCGCATTGTCGCCTATGCGACCGCCATGGAGCTGCTGGCGCAACGCTACCCAAAGGACGACGAGGCGCAGATTCACTACGCGCTATCGCTTAACACTTCGGCTTCTCCGGCCGATAAGACTTACGCGAACCAGCTAAAAGGCGCTGCCATTCTAGAGCCGATTTTCAAGCGTCAGCCGCAGCATCCCGGCATCGCCCACTATCTCATTCACCTCTACGACTACCCACCGATCGCGGAGAAAGGCCTCGACGCCGCCAGGCTCTACGCCAAGATCGCTCCGGCGGCGGCGCATGCGCAGCACATGCCATCACACATCTTCACGCGCGTCGGCTATTGGCAAGAGTCGATCGCCTCCAACAGCGTGGCGCAACGTGTTGCGAAGGAAGCCGAGGATTTCCACGATCAGCTGCATGCCATGGACTACATGGTTTATGCGCATCTGCAGCTCGGCGAGGACCAGAAAGCCAAGGCCGTCATTGACGGCATGACGACGGTCACCGGCTTCACCGAGACCTTCCTTGTCGGACCATATGCCTTAGCCGTGTCACCCGCGCGGTATGCGGTGGAACGCGGTGATTGGAAGACGGCCGCAGAGCTGAAGGTCCGCCCGAGCCCGCTCGCTCATATACGGGCCATCACACACTTTGCCCGCGCCCTCGGCGCGGCCCGCTCCGGCAATCCGGAAGCCGCCAAGGCGGACATCGCCACGCTGGGGGAACTACGCGACAAGCTGCGTGAGGCCAAAGATGCCTATTGGTCGGAACAGGTCGATATCCAGGCCCAGGTCGCTACCGCCTGGGTGCTTTTTGCCGAGGGCAGGCACGGCGATGCGCTCAAGGCCATGAGTGCTGCCGCCGACGCCGAGGACAAAACCGAAAAACACCCAGTAACGCCGGGCGTGCCGAAGCCGGCGCGTGAATTGTACGGTGTCATGCTGCTCGAGCGCGCGATCAACAACGAGGCGCTCGCTGCCTTCGAAGCAACGCTCAAGAAGGAGCCGAACCGGCTGGGCGCCTATGTGGGCGCAGCGACGGCCGCCGAGAGGTCAGGCGACAAGACGAAGGCCCGGCAGTATTGCGAGAGGATCGTCGCAATTGCCGGAAATGCCGACAAGACCCGGACCGAGGTTGCCGATGCGCGCGCCTTCCTGAAAAACAACTGAATCGCGTACGCCGATACGCAAGGAATGGCGTTGTGAGAGCATTTGTTCTGCCGGTAGTCCTCGCGGCTCTTGCGACGCCGGCGCTTGGCCAGTCCCGTCAAGTCGTCGGCTATGCGGGAGTGCTCGGCGAGTGGGAGTTGACCGCCACAGTTACGGGAAATCCGTCGTGGTGGAGCTCGGATTACGTCGGCCCCCTCGCAATGACGCATGTGGGGCTCTGTACACAGGATGGCCCGGAGCGAAAGGTCGGTGAAATTCGCTTTCGAATTTCCGGCCTATTTTCCAGTATGAATGCGACATTGCAAGTCGATGGCGTCGAGTGCGCGTACAGTGCAACGCTGTCGGACGCCTACAAGGGGCTCATGAATTGCCCCGGCCGGCGACCCGTGCCGCTGACGGTTTGGGTAAAATAGGGCTGCGCTAATCACCATCAATACGATCGGCGGCAATGGCAATGCGATCGGGCAAATTCTCGTTCCGCGAGGGTTCCACTAGAGGATGGCGGAAGCCGCCAGCTTCTTTTGGTTGACTTTCCTCGGGCCGCGTTCAAACAGCTGTCGGGACCACCCGTGATAGCTGCAATCTCGGCATCAGAACGCACCGCCTCCGGCAAAGTCACAACGGCTGCCGAAGTGCTTCTCAGGAATCGGTCGCCTCGATAAGCTAGTCGAGGCGCCTCAATTGATAGAGGCGCACCAAGGTGTAGAAGAACACCACGAAGAAAAATGCCAAGCCTTGTAGCGCATCTAAGTAATGCTCTGTCATCAGCCCCGCCACAAAGCGGCCAAGACCCAGTGGCCAAACGATGCTAATCGCAGCGACTTCCAATAGGGAGCTGGAGCTCGCGCGTGCCGAAGTTGCCGTTCGCGGAGCCACGTGTGTGTTCTCTACGTCCAAATGCGTTCTCATGTCCGGCACCCCTATAGTGACAAGCGCGCAATGACCTTCTACTCCCCCGCGGCATGCAATCCACTCGGCGAAACCACGGACTGTTCAAGTAAGAAAACCCGGAAATTTACTCTCGAACCCACTCCCCGCACCGCCTGTGGCGATCTTCCTGTCAATTGGTTGGACGCCTGTGCTGCGCCCAGCAGGGGGGAGCCAGGATCCCCGTTGGCCCTGTGCGGTATCACAGAGTGTACCGACGCGGGCCATGCGCAGGGATCACTGGCGCGATCACAGCAGAACTCGGCGCAGCAGAATTGGCGCAGTCACAGTGCCCAATTACGGGGTGCCGTCCGCAAACGCCTTTTGCGCCCAACAGGGATAGCCCGGATCGCCCCTGTCGTAGCCTGGGTCGCAATAGCCGCCACTGCCATCGATAAACAATGTGCCCTCTATGCCGGTAGCGGGGAGATCGCCCTTGAGCGTGCGCGCATCGTAGGCCAGGTTTTTGCCGTCAAGGCGCGGATTGCTGAGCACAACGACGGCACCCGTTGGCGGCGTTTTCTCATTGAAGACCGATAGCACGGCGTTGGGCGGATCGCTCTTGAAGCTATTGCTACCCTCGGCCCATTTCTTCAAAAAGAGATCGTTGCGGACGTGGCCCACAATCCGCTGCGGACGATCCGAGAAGAAGACGGTCACGGGTGAGACGTCCTGCAATGTCAGGACACCATCCTTGTAGGCGATGTCCTTTGCCGTTTGCACGAACAGGAACTCAGATGCCTTGGCGGGCGCCTTGGTCTGAGCGACTGCGAAGTGCGCTGCAGCCAGACACAATGGTGCAGCGACCAACAGGGCTGATGTCTTCATGCGGTTCATGGTGACCTCCTGTGTACTTGCGATATCGCCTGTTCTGCGAACCTTCTGTGAGCCCCATTTTTAGGGATGGCCCACGCGATTCATGCTTCCGTCGGCCCAGCTCTGATTTTCTTTGTAATCTTTCTAGCGGCAGCGATGGCAGCCAGCAGTTCCGTGTCTTGCAAGGGCTTGGAAAAAAACGCGAGGGCACCGGCAGAGAGGCAGCGCTGGCGTGCACCTGCATCGCCGTGAGCAGAAATAATGATGGTGGGCACTTGCATGCCCCGACGCCGCAAATGTGCTAGCAACTCTAGGCCGTTCATCTCGGGCATTTGCCAGTCAACAACCAGGCATTCGGGTAGACCGGCAGGCAGCGCCTCGAGGAACACCTGGGCGGACTCATACGTCTTGGCATGACACGCGTGTGTGCGCAGGAGCCGTGATAACGCCTTCAGCACCGAGGGGTCGTCGTCAACAATGGCGATCCATTGGGAGGTTTCGGCCATTGCGGACTATTGCTGCTACCGATGGCCAGCGTCGAGTTGGCCGTTGGGCCAATGCCACCGCAAGCTGCTGACGATCTATCTCGATAACCCGATCTTTTCCGCCATGCGAACGAGATCCGCCACTGTGCGCATACCCAGCTTACCCATCATGCGGCTGCGATGGACCTTTATGGTTTTTTCGACCGTTCCCAGGTCGCCAGCAATCTGTTTGTTCAGGCGGCCGGCGACGACGTGAGCCATGACTTGTTGTTCGCGAGGGGTCAACGTGGCTATTTTTGCCTGGATCGAAGTTTTTTCGGCTTGCAGCTGGCGAGCGTCCGCATCCTGTTTCTCGGCTCTGGCTATAGCCCCGAATATTTCCCTGTCGCTCACTGGCTTGGTCAGGAAATCGATGGCACCGGCTTTCATGGCGCGCACACTCGTCGGAATGTCGCCCTTCCCAGTCATGAAGATGACGGGTCGACCAAATCCTCCCGCCGTTATCGCCTCCTGTAGCTCAAGACCGTTTAAGCCGGGCATGGAGACATCAAATAGGGCGCAACCAGGTGCTGCGGCATCGTGGGTGGCGAGAAAATCCTGCGGCGATGTATAGGCTCTGACGTCATAGCCTTTGGTACGGAGGAGCCGCGACATTGCCTTGACCACAGCGGGTTCGTCATCAACGAGAAAAACTGTGAACATTGTCTCCATCACTCCGCAGCAAGGAGCATACTCTGAGCGGGCAGCGACAACGTCGCGACTGCACCGCCACCCTCGTTGTTGCTCAGGGAAAGTTTGCCGCCATGCGCCTGAACAATTGTTGAGCAGATCGTCAAGCCGAGGCCAAGGCCATGGTTCTTGGTCGTATAAAACGGCTCAAAGAGCCGACCTCGCTCTGTCGCACGAATGCCAGAGCCACGGTCCTTCACCAGCACCTCGACGGCGCCCGCTTGATTGACTTGGGTAATGATGGTCACAAGCCGTTGGGCCATCGGCGTCGAGCTCATGGCGTCCATCGCATTCATGATGAGGTTCAGCAGCACTTGTTGAAGCTGAACGGGATCACCCAGCAATTCAGGCAAGCCCTTCGCTAGCTCAGACTTTATACTAATTCTGCGACTGATCAGCTCGCTATTGAGGAGTGCAAGCGTCGCATTCACCAGCTCGTTGATGTCGACTCGTTCCGATTTATTCTCCCCCCTTCGCAGCAGGGTGCGGAGGCGATGAATGACTTCACCTGCTCTAATGTCCTCGTGAACGATATCCTCAAGTGCGTGCCGCACTTCAGTGAGGTCCGGCGAGCTCTGCGCCAGCAGATGCAGCGCGGCCTGCGCATTTGACAGGATCGCCGTAAGTGGCTGATTGATCTCGTGCGCGATTGCACCGGAGAGTTCTCCCAAGGTCGAAACCCGAACCAGGTGCGTCACTTCCTGGCGTTGCAGTGCCGCTTCGGCCTCGGCGACCTTCTGTTCCGAGATGTCGATAAAAACGCCACTCAGTAAATTCAAAGAGCCGCGCTCATCAACTTCCGGATGTGCGCGAACGCAAATCCAGCGTGTCTGACCATCGAGGAGAACAACACGAACCTCACTGCCGACGGCTTGACCAGCATTCGATGCGTCGCGCAGGGCCGAAATCGCGAGCTTGCGATCCTCAGGGTGAATTGTCGACAGCACAGTGTCTCGCGTAAGAGGCAGCTCGTGGCTCAAGCCAAATAGTGATCGGCAATGCTCCGTCGCCCACAATTCGTTCGTCTTCAAATCAAATTGCCAAAGTCCGATATTCGCCGAAGCGGCAGCAAAGGTCATGCGCTCCTCACTTGCCTTAAGGAGCCTCTCAGCGTGCTGCTTCCTTCGGCGTTGCAGGAGTAGTGCGGCGGCAAAGAGCGTCTGCAAGGCAAAGGCAAAGAATGCGGCGAGCACGAGGTTGCGATGCTGTTCCCAAATGCTCGCTTTCCTGAAGAGAACAGTTGTGCCAGCAGGAAGATTGCTCTCCGGCAAGTTCCAGCGCTTCAAGGCTCTGAGATCAACCCGGTAGGATTGCTCGGGATTGGTTCGTGGCGGAAGCGTTTGAGGATCCTTGCCCGAAAGGATTTCCGTCATCAAGTCTGCGGCGGCAATGCCGACAAACTCGAAGGTCTCGACGAACCCACCCACGCTACCTTTGCCCACAAAGGTATCGTAGGGCGCATAAACCGGGGCGGGAGAAATGGCCGCCAGCGAGCTTGCCACTTCCGCGGGAATGAAAGTCTTGCCTTCGCCATCGGCGAAAACCGTCAAAAGAATTACGATTGCGTCATCAGGCACCCGCGACAATTCGGAAACGAGCTTCTCGTAGGGGAGCCCAAACAGGTAGGTCGTTTCGAATTTCCGCTCGCGGTGCTCAATGGCGTTGCGGGCAACCGGGTGCCACAGACGATCGGCCGCACCCGTTCCGGCAATGACGAACAGGCGCCGCGCGTTGGGTTGAAGCCGTTCTGCCAGCGCCAGCGTCTTGTCGAGATTGAACTCCGTGATGATCCCTGTGACGTCTGGCGGCAGTCGCTGAGCCGCATAGTTGTGGGCAGAAATCGATGTAAATACGACCGGGATTTTGGGTGCGATGGTGTCGCGATATTTGAGGATGAAAGGCAAAGCAGAGCTGCCCAAGGTCATCACCAAGTCCGGTGGTGTAAGCGCGTACTTGTTGCGGAGGAATTCGGCGGTGCGCTGCTCGTGCTGGGAATCCGACACCCGCGCAAGGTCGAGAAAATCAGCATCGAACTCGATTTTCTGCGATGACGTTTCGAGCAGGCGCTTACGCGCCGCGTCAGCAATCGTGGTGGTGGCGGGGAAGGTAAAATTATACGCGTGAAGCATGAGAACGCGTCGTGGCCGTTCGGACGCTCTGGACGCTGGCGCAAGCCATTGGATCGCGAGAAGCAAGACAAGGATCCCGCAACCTCTGGACGCGCGTTGTCCAATAAAGCCGCGACAGCCACCTAGGATTGCCATGTCTGCCCCTGGCCCGGCCAATAGCCGCGGCATCGTACGCTGTAGGGGGATGATGACGAATACAGACAACACCCTATTCAGCAATAGAGCGGCAAGCCCGGGGCCTTAGGCGGCTACCCGCAGTCCCACCGATATTGGACCACGGTCCAATAGAGCAATGTCGGATTTCTCGATAGAGCGTCCGAGCACATTCGTACGTGTGCGTTAGGTGCAACTTCGTCCTTGAAGGAGGCAGCCGTGAACATGAATGGAGCAAGATGGTGGTCTGCTCTACTGGTAGGGCTTGCCATAGCGATGGCAACGAGTTGGCCAGCAGCCGCCCAGCAGAGCTCAAAGCCCAATATCCTCTTCATCATGGGTGATGACATCGGCTGGATGCAGCCGAGCATCTATCATCGCGGGCTAATGGTGGGCGAAACGCCCAACATCGACCGGATCGGCAAAGAAGGGGCGATGTTCGTCGACTACGTCGCCATGCAGAGCTGCACCTCGGGACGCAATGCCTTCTTTACCGGCATGTATCCCTTGCGCACCGGCATGATCCCGCCGCAACTGCCCGGCAGTCCCTCCTACCTGCGGCCCGGTACCCCGGCGATCGCCAAGTTCCTGCTCGATCTTGGCTACAACACCGGTGAGTTCGGCAAGAACCACTTAGGCGACCACACCGACGCGCTGCCAACGGCGCATGGCTTCCAGGAGTACTGGGGCTATCTCTACCATTTGGATGCGATGCAGGGGGTGAGCTTCCCCGACATCAACAAGAACCCCAACGTGCAGGGCGTGGCGCCGCCGTGCAAGAACACGCCGATCCCCGGCCTCTCCGAGGTTTCCGGTGCGGTGGACCCCAAAACCACGGTTTGCCTGACCCCGCCGCGCCCGGTGCTGTGGTGCAAATCCTCCGACGGCACGGCGAAAAACCAGCAATGCAGCGATGAAGGCCCGCTGACATTGGATCGCTCCAGAACCGTGGATGAGGAAATCTCCGCCAAGGTCATCGAGTTCCTCGACCGCAACGACCCCAAGAAGACCAACAAGCCCTTCTTCGTCTGGTACAACCCGGCGCGTATGCACGTTGTGACGATGCTGCCGCCGAAGTACGAGGCCATGCTGGGTGAGCGTGGTGGCAAGGACTGGGGCACCAATGAAGCCGGCATGAAGCAGATGGACGACAACATCGGCGACGTGCTGAAGAAGCTGGAAAGCATGGGCCAGCTCGACAATACCATCATCGTCTTCACGACCGACAACGGCGCCGAGGCGATCTCCTTCCCCGATGGCGGCGTCACCCCGTTCAAAGGTCAGAAGGGCGAGGCTTGGGAAGGCGGCTATCGCGCGCCCATGGTGATCCGCTGGCCGGGCGTCATCAAGCCGGGCACCGTGCACAGCCAGCTGTTTGCGGCCCTCGACTGGGTGCCGACGCTGGTCGATATCGCCGGCGGCCCCAAGGGTGATGGTCTGAAAGAGCAGATCGAAGCAGGCCGGTATCCCGGCATCGTCAAGACCACGCTCGACGGCGTCAACCAGCGCGACTTCCTCGAAGGCAAGTCGGAAAAGTCGGCGCGCGATTACTTCTACTACTTCTCGGGCGCGACGCCGTCGGCGGTGCGCTACAAGAACTGGAAGATGTACTACACCATGTCGCAGCCGGGGCCGGCCGGCTGGATCATGCCGTTGACGCCCTTCCACTTTACCTTGGTGCAGAACATCAAGCGCGATCCCTTCGAGCAGGCGGTCGGCATCGACCAGAAGTCGGCGATGAGCTTGGGTGGTGCGCTCGGTGCGCCGATGACCTCCTTCCAGTACGACTGGAACATGCTCCCCATTGGCCAGCAGCTATGGCTAAAGCACCTGCTGACTTACGAGAAGTTCCCGCCGCTGCAGGCGCCTGAGTCCTACAACCTCAGTCAGGTGTTGGAGCAGGTCAAATCTCATCGCGCCGCCAGCGACTAACCGGCTACGAAACCCTCAAGGCAAGAGGCGGGCGCCAAACCAGGCGCCCGCATCGCAGCGACGCAAGAGCGTCCTGAACCCCAACCTAGACTCGATACCAAGGACGAGCCAATGAAACAGCATTCCCCTCGTTCTGGCGTTACCCGCCGGGCCGTGCTTTCCACGGCGGCGAGCCTCCCCCTATTGTCACTGCCCCAAATTCGCACAAGCAGTTGGGCGCAGAGCAATGACCCGCTTCCGTCCTGGAATAATGAGCTGGCGAAGCAGACGATCATTGCCTTTGTTCAGGCTACCGTCGACAGCTCCAAACCCACCTTCGTGCCGGCGGAGGCGCGCATCGCCACGTTCGACCAGGACGGGACGCTTTGGGTCGAGCATCCCATGTATACACAGGTCATGTACTGCCTCGAACGCGTGCCGGTGCTCGTGAAGCAAAAACCACAGTTGCAGGAGCGCGAGCCGTTCAAGACAGTTCTGTCGGGAAATCACGAGGCGATCGCCAAGCTGCCGCTGCATGAACTGGAGAAGGTCCTGTTCGCTACGCTCACTGGTATGACGACTGATAAGTTCAAGAGCGAGGTGGAGGGATGGCTAAAGGCGGCCAAGCATCCGCGTTGGAAACGACCGTACACGGAGTTGACCTATCAACCAATGCAGGAGGTTTTGCGTTACCTGCGCGCCAACACCTACAAGACCTACATTGTCACGGGTGGTGGCCAAGATTTCGTGCGTGAGTACTCACAGCAGATATACGGCATTCCACCCGAGCAGGTTATCGGCTCGGCGGCCGGCGTCACGTACGGCTATGCCGATGACGGCAAGCCGATACTCACGAAGGAACCGAAGTTACTGCTAAACGACAATGATGCCGGAAAGCCCGAAGGCATTCACCTTATGATCGGACGCCGCCCCTACGCTGCCTTCGGCAACTCAACGGGCGATCGACAAATGCTCGAATATACTTGGGCAGGCGACGGCCCCCGTCTGGCAATGCTGATTCTGCATGACGATGCTCAGCGCGAGTATGCCTATGGGCCGGCGCAGCGCCTGTCTGACACCAAGGTCGGCACCTTCACCCAAGAGCTCTACGACGAGGCCAAGACCAAAGGTTGGACCGTGGTCAGCATGAAAAACGACTGGAATCGCATCTTCGCCTTCGAGGCGGGGTCGCGCGCGTTGCAATAAGCGCGCGGGGAACGCTCGACGGATGTCCGCGTGCTGCGTTGGGTGAGTTCGGCGGCGTCACTCACGAACGGCACCGCCGCACGAACGCTCCATATCGTCACAAGTCCGTGGCAAGGCCGCTCATGTCGCACTCTCCAATTAAGGCGCGCAAGCCGCCTAAGGCTAAGGTCGCGGCCCGTGGCAAGCGCAGTCGAACGGGGCTGATGGCCGCGCTCGTTGTTGTTGTGGTCACCGTTGCCTTGGCTATGAGCGCCTCACCATGGATGCCCCAGATATTTCCGGGCCTGCCGGTCGAGGGGGAGGCAATCAAGTCGTCGTCAGCAAGTTTGATGTCCAACCAAATCGGCGAAGATCTCCTGCGCGGCCGCTGGGTGCGCCCAGACGGCGGCTATGTGATCGAGGTTCGCGATGCACAGGCCGGAGGTCGCCTTGAGGCCGCCTACTTCAATCCCCGCTCGATCAACGTCTCGCGTGCCGAGTGGCATCGGGCTGACGATGGGCTCCATGTCTTCGTGGAGTTGCGCGCGGTAAACTATCCGGGAGCGACCTATCAACTGCGCTATCTGCCGGCCAAGGATCAATTGGTAGGCGACTACTTTCAGCCTCTCCACCAGCAGACCTTTCCCGTGCATTTCCTTCGCGAATCGCGGTGAAGGTGATCCTTCAATTTAGCGCCAACGAGACGTCCAACGACAAAGACCTATTCCTCGGTTGTCGGGATTGTCATCTTTCCAGGCGTAATTGTGCTTTGCATAAACAGAACGCCTGTCATCGATCTTTTCTAACCATTGATAAATCCTTAGGCGGAATTTCAGTCCCCGAACGCCCATCGACACCAACACGAGTGCTCGAGGACAGATCTCAGTTCGAAATCAGTAGTCAAACCGATAGGCGTGTTTGCATTCCGGGAGCAGGATTACCCATGAGCCTTGCGACATCGCCGAAGGAGACCTGCCATGATGCTGCTCGCGGCGCGTAAGCACCGGCTTCGTGTTGCGACGTGCGAAGAGGTCCGAACGCAGATTGAACGGCATGGGTAAGCTTGTCCCTACGCGGTCAATCGTGGTGCCATACCTGGCGAGCTAACAAGACTTCCCCGGCGCGGCAAGAGCCCGGCTTCTCCATTGAACAGGTCAAGGAGAGGAACTCGCCGTCCGGTATCATTAACCGTCTGCTACCTGCAAGTGACCATGAAAAAGAAGCTATTTCTCATCGCTGTCGCGCTGGTTGTGATCGGCGCGGCCACAGGTGGCGCGCTTTACTATGCTTACCCTGTCCAGGTGTCCCTCTTCGCGGCAATGACGCGCAACTACATTCTGTCTTGGTCTGCACCGCGAGGCACCACAACCACGGAATTGAATGCGGCCTACAAAGACGCCCGGGCCCTTGCGCTCACACCTGCCGCGGAGGCGCCAAGCGACAGCGCTGGGGACTGGCCGAGCTACAACCGCACTCTCGCCTCGGAGCGCTACTCGCAGCTGAGCCAGATCAATACCAAGAATGTCGAGAAGCTGAAGGTTTCGTGCACGTACGACACTGGTCAGTTCGCTGCCTTTGCCTCCGGTCTGATCATGGTGGAGAACGCTCTGATCGGCACCACCGAATTCGATATTTTCTCCATCAACCCGGCCACCTGCGCCGAGAATTGGCGAACGCATGAGGTCTACCCCCCCAGCCTGCTGCCCGCCAACCG
The DNA here is from genome assembly GCA_963820375.1 of uncultured Alphaproteobacteria bacterium. Classification (GTDB taxonomy): domain Bacteria; phylum Pseudomonadota; class Alphaproteobacteria; order Rhizobiales; family Hyphomicrobiaceae; genus AWTP1-13. Next base: position 43,048 of record CAWFZX010000021.1, read on the forward strand.
AGGGGCCGCCTACCTGGATGGTATGCTGTTTCGCGGCACCCAGGACGGACGGGTGCTGGCCTATGACTTCAAGACCGGCAAGCGACTGTGGGAAACAAGGATCGCGGACCCGAAACGCGGCGAGTCGGTTCCCGCGGCCCCCATTGCCTGGGACGGCCACATCTTCGTCGGCAATGCGGGCGGAGACTTCAAGGGTGGCAAGGGCCGCATGTACGCGCTCGAGGCCAAGACGGGCAAGATCCTCTGGGAGTTCTTTCTGGTTCCCAGAACCGAGGACGACCCCATCCGCGGACCGCTCGGCGCGTCGCCGCTCGACGCGTTAAGCTGGCAAAATGCGCCCGGCATACCCATCAGCGGTGGAGGGACCTGGACGTCATTCACGCTCGATACCAAGACCGCGGCGTTGTACGTTCCGGGCGGCAATCCGGCGCCCGACTTCGTCATCGCCGCGCGCGAGGGAGACAATCTTTATACCGACTCGGTCATCGTGCTCGACGCCAAGACCGGAGACTACAAACGGCATTTCAAAATCGTGCCGAAGGATTGGCACGATTGGGACGTCTCCAACCCGCCCATCCTCATTCGATCGATGGGCGGAAAGGACCTCATGGTGGTGGCGCCCAAGGACGGGCATCTCTATGGCTTCGATCTTGCCAACAACAACCGGCTCTATCGCGTGCCGGTGACCCAAGTCGAGGACGTCGCCGAAGCTTTCGTACCCGGCAAAGCCGTCCGTTTCTGCCCGGGCGCCGTGGGTGGCGCCGAATGGAACAGCCCGGCCTACGATCCCAAGACCAACCTTGTCCTGATCGGTGAGGTCGATTGGTGCGACACGGTCACGCCAAAGGATCTCAATCAATTGCGGAAGGTGGAACGCGGGCAGCCGTGGGCCGGAATGGCGACCTGGAACCCGTTCTGGATGTTCGGCAAAGAAGGCCCGGCCGAGGGACACTGGGCTGGTTGGGTCTACGCGTCGACGCCGATACCGGCGCCTGGAAGTGGCGCCTGAAATCGAACTACCCGATCGTCAGCGGGATGACCCCGACGGCCGGCGGCGTCGTGTTCTTCGGCGATCTGGGCGGCAACTTCTATGCGCTCGACGCCAGCAACGGGGAGAAGCTTTGGGGACAGGAGCTCGGCGGCGCGATCGGCGGCGGTGTGATCACCTATACGGTTAACGGTGCGCAAAAGATTGCCGTGGCGAGCGGCTTTACGCACCCCGGCTTGGCCAACCAAGATCGTCACCGCCAAGATCGAAGTGCTGGGCCTCGATAGCACCACCTCCCCGACCCAGTGAGGAATTTGCTCATGGAGCTCGATCCGGTTTTCCTGTCGCGCCTCCAGTTTGGTTTCCTCATCAGCTTTCATATCATCTTCCCGGCATTCACGATCGGCTTGGCGGCGTGGCTGGCGACGATCGAGGGCGCGCGCCTGGCTACCGGCAACGCGCTCTACCGGCGCGTGTTCGATTTCTGGCTCAAGGTCTTTGCGGTCTCGTTCGGCATGGGTGTCGTAACCGGGATCGTGATGGCGTTCCAATTCGGCACCAACTGGAGCGTGCTGGCGCAGAAGACCGGTTCGATCCAGGGGCCGCTGCTGGGTTACGAAACGTTTACCGCCTTCATGTTGGAAGCAACGTTCTTCGGCGTCATGTTGCTCGGCCGCGAACGCGTGTCGCCGCGCTTCTACCTCTTCGCCTGCTGCATGGTGTCGCTCGGGACGATGTTTTCGTCGTTCTGGATTCTCGCTAACAACAGCTGGATGCAGGTGCCGCTCGGTCACACGATCATCGACGGCAAGATCATTCCTGAGGACTGGTGGGCCATCACGACCGGACCCATCATGCGGGTGCGCTGGCCGCACATGCTGCTCGCCGCCTTCCTGACGACCGGCATGTGCGTGGCGGCCACCGGGGCCTGGTACATCCTGCGCGGCGATCCATCGCGCGGAGGCCCGGGTGATGCTCAATTGGGGGCTCGGAGCCGTGGCGCTGCTGATCCCGATCCAGCTCTTCTTCGGCCACTTGACCGGCCTTTATGTGCTCAAGCACCAACCGGCGAAGTTCGCAGCCATCGAGGCACGCTGGAAGACGCAGCAGCCTGCGAGCGAGGTGCTGATCGCCATTCCCGATGAGGCCCGCGAGCGTAATTTGTTTGCGATTGAGATCCCGAAGCTCGGCAGCTTCATTGCCTCCGGCAACTGGACCGCGCGCGAGATCGGGCTGGATAGCCTTCCCGCCGCAGGACCGGCCACCGGTGCTGATCCCATTCTTCGGCTTCCGCATCATGGTGGGGATGGGATTGATCATGCTCGCCGTCTCCTGGTTCGGGACCTTCCTGCGTTTCCGCGGCCGACTGGAAGCGACGCGCTGGTTTCTGTGGGGAACCTTCCTCGCCTTTCCAACCGGCTTCATCGCCATCCTGACCGGCTGGTACACCGCCGAGGTCGGACGCCAGCCTTGGGTCGTCTACGGCCTGCTGCGGACCAAAGACGCGGTCACACCCTCGCTCACGACGGGCGAAGTGTTGGTCTCGTTCGCCAGCTACATTCTCGTCTATGCCACCTTTGTCTCCTTTGGGGTGTACTACATCTACAAGCTTTTGCAGCAAGGACCGACCGTCGAGGCGAAGCCCATTCCGGGCGCCACGGGAAGCCGGCCGCTGGCGTACGCCGGCTCCAAGGAGTCCGCGACGGGTGCTGGCCTCCAGATCGGCAGGTAAGGCTCATGGAACCCAGCAATCTGGCATTGTTTTGGGCCGGCGTTCTGGGCTGCGCGGTCCTGCTTTACGTGATCCTGGATGGCTTAGATCTCGGCGTTGGGATCCTGTTTGGGACAACCCGGGACGAGGCGAAACGGGCCGGGATGATGGGTGCAGTCGCGCCGTTCTGGGATGGCAACGAGACCTGGCTGGTGGTGATCGGCGCCGGGCTGTTTGCGGCCTTCCCGGATGCTTACGCGGTGTTCCTCAGCGCCTTTTATTTTCCGGTGCTGCTGATGCTGTTTGGCTTAATCTTCCGCGGCATCGCCTTTGAGTTCCGTTACCGCAGCGAGCGGATGCGGCCCGTCTGGGACAGGGGGTTCTTTCTTGGCTCGGTCGTGGTCGCGTTCGCACAGGGCGCCGCGGTCGGCGCCATGATCCGGGGTATTCCGGTCGCCAACGGCCAGTACGCCGGCGGCTCGTTTGGCTGGCTGCACCCATTTGCAATCCTGACCGGCATCGGCCTCGTGCTCGGCTACGCGCTGCTCGGCGCCGGCTGGCTGGTGCTCAAGAGCGATGGCGAGTTGCGCGACTGGGCCCATCGTCGCATCCGCTGGCTCACGGTAGGTGTGTTTGGCGTCCTGGTTCGTGGCGTTTAGCGCTACGTTTGACTACAGCGTTCTCGCGCGCAGCAATTTGCTCATCAGGCCCTGGGCCCTCGCAGTCCCCGGCATCGCGCTGCTCGCGTTGGTTGGGATCCTTTTGGGTACGCGCAGCGACCGCGATCAATTGCCGTTCGCCATGACGTGTGTGTTTTTTCTCGCCGCCTTCCTGAGCCTGGGCCTGATGTTCTGGCCCTACATGATCCCCTATTCCGTGACCGTCGCGAGCGCAGCGGCGCCGGACGCCTCTTTGAGGTTCTTGTTTTACGGCGGCATCGTGGTCCTGCCCGTCATCGCCGCCTACACCATTGGTGTCTACTGGGTCTTCCGCGGCAAGATCGGCAAGACCGCAGCCAACTCCTAACGGCCCAGAATGCTGATCCCTACCCAAACGCCCTGGAGAAATCGGATACCAGCGCTGGCGATCCGCTGGCAATCAGGGGGCAGCGGCTTTGGTGTTCCGGCACCGACCAGCTGTCGTGTTGGCGGTGCAAACGTTGGGCGACCTGCGTGCTCATGTTGCCTGACGGCAACGAGATGCCATCAATTGGCTGCTGAGAGGTTTGCGGCCGAGTTCTCCGCCAAGTGTGAGTTGTGGCGAATCAATTCGATGAATAGCCACCTTGCGTGGGCGTCCATTTCAGCATCGTTGCGGGACCAACGCGAGAGGTTGCCAATGCCACCCTTCTATAAAGGCTTTCCCCGGACATTTTTGCTCGCGGCGTTGGCCGTGACCGGTTGGGGACAGACCGCATTGGCGGCCGACCTTGGCTCTGGGCCTCCGCCACTGCTGACCGCGCCGCCCTCAGCATGGACGTTCACCTTCACCCCCTACGGCTGGCTGACCGCTCTGGATGGTGAGATAACTGCGAAGGGCCGGTCGGTCGACATCAATGTCGATGCCTTCGAGGTCCTCGGGCACCTCGATGCGGCGCCCTGGATGAGCTATTCCGAGGCGCGGCGGGGCCCTCTCACCCTTTACAGCGAGAGCTTTTATGCCAAGCTCGGCATCGACGGCAGCGTCTCCAGATCCGTTCGCGGGCTTACCGTTGGTGCGGATGCCGATGTCGACTTTAAGCAAACCATCCTCGAGCTTGGCGCTGCGTACGAGGTTGCCAGATGGCGCTCCGGCGGCGGTGGCAGCATCAAGGATGCCAACGTCTTCGAGCGCAGCACCGCCGTCGACCTGCTGGCGGGGGCCAGATACTGGCACCAGGACATCTCCCTCAGGTTCGACCTGACAGGCACCTTGGACCTCAACGGTGTCGTGGTGTCGCGCAACCGCGCGATTGCCCGCAGCGGGGATGTGGATTGGGTCGACCCATCTTGTCGGCCTCAGAGTTCGCCATCAATTGGCCCCGGGTCAGGAATTGGTGCTGCGGGGCGATGTGGGTGGCTTCGACGCCGGCAGCCAATTCTCATGGAATGTGCTTGGCGCCTACAGCTTCACCTTCGCCGTTCGCAATGGCATCACCTACTCGGGCCTGCTGGGCTACCGGGCCTTGAGCGTGGACTTTGAAGAAGGCTCCGGCCTGAACAAATACGTGTATGATGTGGTCCAGCACGGACCGGTTGTGGGATTGACCATAGGCTTCTAGCGGCCACTCTTGTCTCGCGCAGGATGTGCGTATCCTCGCCCGGCATCCATTCGTTGATGCCGGCGGCGGGATACCAAGCCACCTCCCCCAACTGTGGCTGCAATTTGTGCACGCTGGCCCGGACCCCACCATGACCGGTTGGGGTCCAGGGTTCGAGCCGGGCCACGGCCTCCATCTCTCAGAGGATCTTTGAGCGGTTTTTTCAATTCACATAGATTGACTTGGAATGGCCAACCAAGGGGTTCACCGGCGTGGCGCAACCTCAACAAAATGCGGGGTTGGCATGCTCGGCGTAGAAGCTTCCTGCCGCCCGCGCTTAGAGCAAGCCGGATTTTCCCTGTCGTCGTACCCCGTGTACCAGGTGCCGCGCCATCATGACCTGCCGCGATCGGGATGCGTCTGCGGGGGCGCGCTGGTCGCCGGCGGGAAACGTTCTGAGGAGGTACACCCGGGGAACACGTTCTAGTCTAGTCTCGGCTCACAAGCCAAAGGAATTGAGCACGCGCATGAGGAGGCACCGCAAGAGGAAAATTCATCTCGCCCAGTTCCTCGTGCATGGGCCCACCTATCACAGCTTGGCGATGTGGAGGCATCCGCTGACCGATCATGCCAGCTATCGCTGGGATCGCCCTGAGCTTTATCAGCATATCGCTAGACTCTGCGAGCGGGGAGGCTTTGACATGGTCTTCTTCGCCGACCTCAACTACATCTCCGACACCTACGGGTCCTCGATGGAGCCGTCGCTGCGTTTCGCGGTGCAGGCGCCCGAGCATGATCCGATTCCGCTGCTGTCCTACATGGGAGCGGTGACGAAGCACATCGGCCTCGGCGCCACATTCTCCACGAGCCACAGCCACCCATTCTACGCAGCGCGGCTATGGGCGACGATCGACCATCTGACAGGAGGCCGAGCCGGCTGGAACGTCGTCACCTCGATAAATCGCAATCTCGATGCCAACTTCGGAGCAGAGCGGCCAGATGCCGACAGCCGCTATGACCGCGCGCATGAATATATTGAAGTGTGCCGCAAGCTTTGGTCGAGCTGGGACGAAGACGCAATCATCATGGACCGCGAGCACGCCATCTTCGCCGATGCGTCGAAGGTTCACCGCATCGAGCACACAGGACGTTTTTTCAAGTCGCGTGGGCCACTCAACGTCGTGCGCTCGCCACAGAACGGGCCGGCGATCCTGCAAGCTGGAACATCGGCAAAGGGTCGCGACTTTGCGGCCAAGTATGCCGATGCGATCTTCGCGATCCAGCCGCGCGTCCAAGATGCGGCCAGCTACTTTGCAGACATCAAGGGGAGAATGGCAGAGCTTGGGCGAGATCCCGAGGAATGCAAGATCTTGTTTGGCTTGCAGCCGATCATCGGCGCAACGGACTCAGAGGCTCACGCCATACTGGAAGAGCATGACAAAATGGTGCCTGCCGAGGGCGGCATGGCGATTTTGTCGGCCCACCTCGACTTCGATCTGTCGCGATTGCCGCCCGATGCCCTCATGGCCGATCGGACGGAGCCCGAACTGCAGCGTCTCAAGACGAGGTATCGCACGGCCGACGGTAGCCCAATGACCGTCCGAGAGGTCGGAATGCGACACGGCCAAAGCGTGGGACTGCCGCGGTTCGTTGGCACTGCCGCCAGCGTTGCCGATCAGATGGAGGCGTTCATCGATACGGTCGGCGGAGACGGCTTCATGCTGTCCCCGATCTATTGCCCAGGGGCCATCGAGCGGTTCGTGGCCACGGTAGTCCCGGAATTGCAGCGGCGGGGCCGCATGCGCACCGAGTATGTTGGCAAAACGTTGCGCGATATCCTGCGCCAGGACGAGTAGCTGAACGACGCAGAGGAAGAGAAGTTTGCGGTAGGCTTCTTGAGGGATGGATGGCGGTGGTAACCGGTGGGCTTTTCGGACAACGGAGGCTGGCCTACTGGGCCGCGAGTGAACGCGATGGTGGCTGTGGCAAAGCACGATGATCTGATCCGCCTCACCGCGACGGAAGCGGTGGCGCTGCTCAAATGCGGCGACGTCACGCCGCTCGACCTGATCGATGCTGCCGAGCGGCGCATTGCCGAGGTGGAGCCTGCTCTCAACGCGCTGCCGACCCTGTGCCTCGAGCGCGGGCGCAAGCATGCGCGGCGCCTGATGCGCGGGGAGTGCCGCGGGGCGGAGAGGGAGCCTGGCTGGCTCGCTGGCCTGCCTGTCGCGATCAAGGACCTGGCCGATGTGGCCGGCGTGCGCACCACCTACGGCTCACCGATCTTTAGGGATCATGTCCCGGCGACCTCGCATCCCCTGGTGGAGCGCATTGAGAGGAAGGGCGGGATCGTCATCGCCAAGTCGAACACGCCGGAGTTCGGAGCCGGTGGCTCCACCTTCAACGAGGTGTTCGGGCGCACGCGCAATCCTTGGAACACGGCGCTCACCCCTGGCGGCTCGACCGGCGGCGGCGCCGCGGCCCTGGCGACAGGCGAAGTGTGGCTGGCACATGGCAGCGACCACGCCGGCAGCCTGCGCCGGCCGGCGACCTACTGCTCCGTGGTGGGCCTGCGACCCTCAGCGGGGCGAATTTCGCGCGGGACGTCGAACAATCTATTCGCGCCGCTGTCTGTGCAGGGGCCTATGGCGCGCAACATTGCGGACGTGGCGCTGTTTCTCGATACCATGGTCGGCTTATGTCCACGAGATCCGCTGACCTTCGAGGCGCCAGGCGTTTCGTTTGCCAGCGCAGTAGCAGCGCCGGTGGCGCCGAAGCGCGTGGCCTTCACGGCGGATTTCGCAGGCAAAGTGCCGGTCGACCGCGAGACGCGTGAGATCTGCGCCGCCGCGGTGTACCGTTTCGCGGACTTCGGCGCCGTCGTTGAAGAGGCAAGCCCCGATCTCGGCAATATCGACGAAGCTTTCCTGACGCTGCGCTCCCAACACTACGTGGTCGATCGCGAGCTGATGCTTCAGACACATCGCGACCTGATCAAGCCGGACATTGTCTGGAATACGGAACGCGGCCTCAAGCAGAGCCCGAGCCAGATCGCTGCTGCCGAGCGCGAGCGCGCGGCGCTATTCCGGCGCTGCGCGCAGTTCTTCGCTACTTGGGACCTGCTGGTGACGCCGGGCGCGTCGACGCCGGCGTTTGACGTGAACCTGCGCATGCCCGCGTCCATCGATGGGAAAAAGCTCGAGCATTACCTGGGCGCCTCGCTGATCACGGCCGCGACCACCATGATGGGCCTACCGTCGATCGCGGTGCCGTGCGGCTTCGACCAATGGGGCCGGCCCGTCGGTCTGCAAATCGTCGGCCGCCACCGCGGCGAGGCGGCGCTGCTCCAAGCCGCGGCGCTGTTCGAGAGCGCAACCGGCCTGGCCCAACGCGTACCGATCGACCCGCGCTCGGGGATCGTGCCGCCCTTGCCTTGAGGATAATGCGCGAAGTGCGGCTGCTGCGGATCTTGCAGCCGCCGATAGCAAACAGGCTGGATGCTAGCTTTAGTGAAAAAAACCGCAAATAGCTGCAGCGCCTCAGCTGCCGGCGAACAAGCACATTACCCCTGCGTGTCCCCCATGAACCTGGAAAGTAGATGGCGATGTCGAAACCTCTCGTCGTGATCGCTGGCATGCCTGGCTGCTTTGAAGCGTGAGCTTGGCACCCACGTGCCGGTGGCGGAGCCGTCCGCAGCATCCGCAGCGCAAGCTAACGTCTCTTGCGTAGTATCGTCCGCGTCCTATGGCCCGAACCGCGATGAAGACACCAACCGATGCCGCATCGATTCGCCTTGCCGGGCCAGGCGACGTACCACGCATCCTTGCAATCGCGCGATCCGCGTACGCTAAGTATGTGCCGCGCATAGGCCGCGAGCCTGCGCCGATGACGGCCAACTACGCTGCTGAGGCCGCCGCGCAGCGGATTGTCGTCATTGGCAGCGCTGGGCGCGTGAGTGGCTATATGGTTGCCTGGCCCGAAGTGGACGCCTACTTTATCGACAACATCGGCGTGGAACCGAGATGTCAGGGTTCTGGTTTCGGCCGACGGCTCATCGACCATGCAGCGGCCGAGGCCGGCCGCCTCCGGCTGCCGGCGCTATGCCTCTACACCAACGTGGCCATGGTCGAGAATTTGTCCATGTACACGCACCTGGGGTTCGTTGAGACGCACCGGGCAGAGGAGAGTGGCTTCCAACGCATCTACATGCGCTTGCGTCTGGCGGAAAGGCCAATGGGATTGTCTAGACGGCGACAAGCTGATGACTGATGTCCTTGCTCGGAGCGCCAGGCAACATCGAGTCGGCGCACGACCAGACCCGGCGGCTGCCGATGCTCGACGCCAGACAGGCGTGTGCTGCGGGGTCGGATAAGAATGTCCACGCCTTCGTGGCCGATCTCGGCACGGTCATTGACGCTAAGCAGGATGAGCTGGATTTCGGGACGCTCCTGGAAGGCTGGGATGGCGCGGGTGGGATCACGACGTGAGAAAGCCCCTACAACCTGTCTAGATGTTGCGCGTCATCCGTGAGGTTGCCGAACGACTGTGAGGAGAATGGCGTGCGAATTGGAGGCCACTTTCGCGGCGGCAAGGTTGAAGAGATAAACTTCGGATTGGGGTCGGAGCACGTAGGTTGCGTGTCAAGCCGCCACGGCAGTTCTACCCTCAGCGAGGACCAAGCACTTACTGTTGAGTGCCATATTCCAGAAGTCGTTCCGCAAAAAACCTAGCGTCGTGCACCGATCTGGTGTGCAGGCGTGGCTTGGGTTGGAAGCACGACGCCTCGCGGATCTATTGTCAGGATCCGCCTGCACGGCGGCATGCCCGGCACATAGAAGCGCCTGACATCGGTTTCGCGAAAGAACGCCGCCTGCTCGGCGGCTTCTCGAGTTTCAGCGTCCGCGATGATCTTGTGATCACCGCAGAGATTGGCGACGACCCAACCGCCGCGCGTTGTTATGAATTGTGCGCCGCAATCGTTGGGCGCAGCGGCCATCGCCTTGCAATCGCGAACTGCCGCCGCGATCGCTTGGCCTGGTGAGCCTGCCGTCGCTACGCCCCACGAGCCATCTCGGGCCAGTGTGACGACGGTTAATTCGTCCAAGTCAACCGCCTTGGCAGGGAAGGTCGCCAGCATCACGATCATGAGCGCCGAGACCAGGAAGCGCAGGATCTTGCAACCCGTCGTGGACAAGATGCGTGGGTGGTTGGTCATGGGTAAATCACCGACCTCGGCGGCGCCGTGGAGCGGTCGCTCAAGCCAACTGGACGCCGCCCCTCCCACCGTTGACCGCGAACTGAACGATCCGCGTCCACCAATTGGCTGACGCGTCTGTGAGCGGAAATGAGAGGTGATCAGCTAACGAGCGGATTGGTGAACCCGGCCACCAGTTTGACGAGTTCGGCTTGGTGGCCGGTGCCGGTTTTGGCGTACAGACGCAGCAAATGCGTCCTGACCGTTGCCTTGCCGATCCCCAGCGCAGTGGCGGTCTCCGGCACGCTGCCGATCTGGACGATGGCAAGCAGCACGCGCAGCTCGCTTGGCGTTAGCTTGAACGTCTTGGCAATGGCCTCCGGTGGGGACGGCGTCTCCAGCGCTGCCTTGTGCACAAACAGGGCCGCGACTGCTGCGTAGCTTGTGCCGGCCCTGCGACGTGCCCCCGAGGTGAGAGGCAGCACGTGAGCGACGTGCCGCTCGCCCTCGCGTGACATTAGAGGCACCGCAATGCCCTTGACGCCGACTGCCGCATCGCCGTCGCCGGCTGCGAGGAATGCCTCGTGCAGCGTTTCCTCTGCACCTGCATTGCAGGCGGCGAGCTTTCCGTTCGTCGCACGCAGTAAGGTGCCCCTGGCCAGCATGGCGCGCCCACTCGCGTTGGCGTGGACGATGCGCCCGCGTGCATCGACCAGCAACATGCCAGCACGGATACCGTCGAGGGTGTCGGCTAAGGTTGCGGCCTCGGCGGTCCGCAAGTCGATCACTCGGCCGATCAGCAGGGCGCGGCGCAGGTGCGGAGTGATTAGGCGCATGCGCCGGCGCATCTCGTCGTCGACCGGACCGTCCCGCTCGTGCCGAAAAACACAAAGCAAGGCGGCGCTCGTCGCCGACTTGTCGAGCGCTACATTCAATATATCGACCAGGCCCTGCGGCCGTCCCCATTCCCGATAGCCCGGTGATTGCAGAAATTCATCATTGCGAATGACGTCGGTGATAGCGACGGGTTCTCCGATCCGGGCGAAGATGTGACCCATCATCAGCGGGTCGAGCTTTATGTATTTTTCGACAATGAGCCGCTTGTAGCGCGGATCGAGGCCAGAATAATACGCCGCGTTGCACCTCTGGCGGGCTGTGTCCCTGGAAAACAGTGCTGCTGCCGGTCCGCCCACGAACCGCGCACCCTTGGCGAGCACATCAACCCACAGCGACGGGTCGAGAGTCGCGTCGTAGATGTCGCCGATCAGCAATGAGACCTGTGCAGCTTCCCGCATGGGATTTCCGAGTGGCTGCGACCGCAACTAACCTCACCACAGCACGCCGTCGTGACCCCGAGCATTTGGCGCGCGTTACTGATGCCTCAAATTTTATAAAGAGCGCCGTGCCGGACGGTCTCTTTTCTCGATCTGCAAAAAGACGCAAAGGCAATACCGACAGGCGGCGAGACGTCATCCGATTGCTGGGACGTCAGCCGTCTTGCCGCCGATAGTACATCCCGATCACAGGTATGGGCAAAGAACCTTTGAGTTGCGAGCCTCAGGTCGACCAGCTGTGAGGGTCAAGTCGTCGCCTGATAGAGCCTTGGGGCAGAGGCGACGCGTGCCGGCCCGCCAGGCCGTGACCTTGTGGTAGCGCTAACAATGCCGGGCCATGCCATCACGACGAGAAGAAGTCAGCCATTTGGTGGACCACTTGCTGTTTGCGACGAAGTAACTCTGCCCTTCGGATCACCCTGGCATCTGGCAGAGGAGACAGCCGATGGATGGCATCAAGGTCGTCGCTGATATCGTGCGATGCGCCGCAGACTTCCTGGTGTGCACTCATTTCGACACTGACCACCTGCGCTTTGCCGACGCCGAAGCCTGCAGGAGGACGTTGCCCACTCTGATTGGCGAGTTTGAGAGCGTGACCACCGCAGGGGACGTGGTGATGGGGCGCTGCCGCTTTCAGCTTGACCGAACGCCAACAGGCGCAGTTTACCGGACCCAACGAGCCGAGCGCATCACCGCAACTGACAACGCCAATGGCCGCGGGTCTACCGAGCCCACGGCGCCGTAACCCAGCCTCGGACTGTGGGTTGGCCCGAATCAAGATGCCCATAGGGGTCGTTTGGCATTGCCATCGCAGCTGCCTGATGCGGCCGCCAGCCGGCGGTTGCCCGGACCCGCTGGAACAGGCCTCAGGGCTTCGTGCTGGCGCGCTGGTTCCGGAACGTCGCCTCTCCGGCGTCCGAAACCTCGACCCACTTCTTGTCGGGGGCTGCACCTGGGACGTAACTGTCGTGCCAGTTCCACCACTTGTAGGTGGGGGTCTGAGGATAGCCCTCGGGCAAGTCCTCCCAGACCTCCTGCCGACCCAGTGGTGTGATGTCGAGGTAGTTCCAGGTGCTCCCCATCTGCTCGTCGCCGCGGTTGTTGATGAAATAGGTGCGGAACACGCGGTCGCCATCGCGGTAGAACACGTTCGTGCCGTGCCACTCGTCCACGCCGAAGTCGGCGTCGAAGCCGTCCGTAATGGTGAACCACGGCATCTCCCAGCCCATCCGCACTTTCAGCCGTGCGATGTCCGCCTGAGGCGCCCGCGAGACGAAGACGAGGGTGGTGTCACGGGCGTTGAGGTGGGCGACATGGGCGACCTGGTCGGCCACCATGGAGCAGCCCCGGCAGGCTTGGTCGGGCCAGCCGAACACCCCCGGCTCGAAAAAGGCGCGGTAGACGATCAGCTGACGCCGGCCGTCGAACAGGTCGAGCAGACTGGCCTTGCCCGCAGGTCCCTCGAACGCATAGGCCGTCTCCACGGCCATCCACGGCATTCGCCGGCGCTCAGCGGCGAGGGCGTCACGGGCGCGGGTTTGCGCCTTTTCCTTCACGAGCAGCTGCTTGCGGGCCGCCTCCCACGCTGGCGGCGACACGACGGGGGGTGTGTGCATGGCAGGCTGTGCGCCTTTCCGTCCGTTCCTGGCTGACCTAGTCATGGCCTTTGAAACCTCCTATTTGGTCTATTTCCGCCGCCTCGCGGCTGCAGCGCGGTTCCAGTTGCTGCTCATCACGCGTTGGTGGTCGTGAGATATTTGGCACCACCGATCGAACGCTGGGAGTAACAAGTGCGGCGGTATTCCAGTCGAGTGCTGATTGCAGCCGCGGCGCGTGCACTCGAAGCTGGGCTGGATCAAGCAGGGGCCAATCGAACGCGATACCGCTTTTCTCCGGATAAGCGTCCGCTAGGCCGCCAGCGACGATCAGGCGCCGTGCGCAATTTTTCGCCGATTGCTCGCGAGTGCCGACCAGCATTGATTGACCTACCGCAACTGGGATTCTCGATGTTCAAATGCGCCCTTTCTTGCTCAAGTGATATCCGCTCAGCTCACCTCTAGACTGGGCGCCGCATCGCTCCGCGTCGCGCCGCCTCGATGGCGGCGATATCGATCTTCTTCATGCCCATCATCGCATCAAACGCGCGCTTTGCTTCATCGCCGCCCGCCGCCAGCGCGTCGGTCAGGACGCGCGGCGTGATTTGCCAGGAGACGCCCCACTTGTCTTTGCACCAGCCGCACGCGCTCTCCTGGCCGCCATTGCGCACGATGGCGTTCCAATAGCGATCAGTCTCTTCTTGATCGTCAGTGGCAATCTGGAACGAGAAGGCTTCGTTATGCTTGAATGCGGGACCGCCGTTGAGGCCCATACAGGGGACGCCGGCGACAGTAAATTGCACCGTCAGCACATCGCCCGCCTTGCCGGCCGGGTAGTCGTTGGGTGCACGGTGGACCGCGCCCACCATGCTGTCGGGAAAGGTCGCGGCGTAGAAGCGGGCAGCAGCCTCGGCGTCCTTGTTGAACCACAGGCAAATCGTGTTCTTCGCCATTGCTTGTCCTTTCGGTTTCTTCGAGCGCATGATCGGATCGTTTGCTGCAGATGCCCCGACCCGCGTCGGCGAGAAGCTTGACGCCGAGGGCGCCGAGCAATGCCATGCCGTGATCCGGAACAAAGCGATGACGATGACACCTGACCTCCATGGTGGTGGGGGGAACGCAAACAGGAATCTAGGAACCGTTCTAGAAATCTAGGAACTCTTCCGGACTGGCAGAAGGACCAATTTGTGCGAAAATGACCAGACCAATCAGCATGCGAGGACCTGGGGGTCATGGCCATTCATGTTAGCCTCGTTGGTCGCAAGGACTTAAAGGGCGAGGTCTATCGCCAGCTTCGGGCCGCGATCCGTACCGGACAGTTGCGCCCGGGTGAATATCTCACGCCAAGTCGGGAGCTGGCTCAGGCGCTGGCGGTTTCGCGTAGCACCGTGGTCGCCGCCTACGACCGGCTCGTCGCCGAAGGCTTCGTGACCTCCCGACCGGGGGCAGGGACGTTCGTGAGCGAAGGGTTGGCGCAGGCAAAGCGCGGAGCAAGGACACGATCCGACGGCGCGCTACGGCCACTCCCAGTCTGGGACTCGATCGACCTGCCGACCGTGTTCGATCGCCCGGCCCGCTTCGACTTTCGCACAGGACTGCCCGACGCCTCTTTGTTTCCGCATCAGGCGTGGCGCCGGTTGGTGGCACGGGCGCTGCGGGCGGCGGAACAGGCCGAGCGGACCTACCAGCACCCCGCCGGCCAACTGTCGCTGCGGTCGGCTATCGCCCATCATATTGGCATCTCGCGCGGCATTGAGGCTTCAGCGGACGATATTGTCGTCACCAGCGGCACGCAGCAGGCCCTAGATGTTCTGGCCCGCGTGCTGCTCTCACCCGGGGATCGGATTGCCGTCGAAGACCCCGGCTATCTGCTGCCCCAACGACTGTTCCACTCGCTGGGCGTCCGCGTGACGAGCGTGCCGGTCGATCAGCACGGGCTCGTGGTCGATGCACTGCCGGGCCGGGTTCGGGCGGTCTACGTCACGCCGTCCCACCAGTACCCGCTTGGGGTGACGATGTCGCTCCCGCGGCGGAGGGCGCTGCTGGCTTGGGCCGAACGCAACGACGCATCGATCATCGAGGACGACTACGACAGCGAGTTCCGGTTCGGGGACCGTCCGCTCGAGCCGCTGCAGACGCTCGATACCCGGGGACGCGTGATCTACGTCGCCTCATTCTCGAAGACGCTGCTGCCGACAGTTCGGCTCGGCTTCGTGCTGACCCCGCGCTCTCTGCGGGCTGCCATCCACAAGGCGGCGTTCGTCGCTCACTGGCACGCGCCGACCCTTGCACAGACGGCGCTCGCCCATCTCATCGATGATGGCGAGTTTGCGCGTCATATCCGACGGGCCAACCGAATCTACCGAGCACGACACGAGGCGCTGGTAGGCGCCGTACGCGGCAATTTTGGCGATCATCTCGAGCTCATTCCATCGACCACAGGCCTCCATGTCGCCGCTCTAGCACGAACGGCGTCGGTCGAGCAGATCGACGCTGTGGCTTGCCGGGCTGCGCAGGCCGATGTGGCCGTCCAGAGGCTATCGTCGTTCGCCGTAAGTGGCAGCGCTCGAGCGGGGATCGTCCTGGGATATGGGGCAATTCCGGCGGAGAGGATCCCGGAAGGATTGCGGCGGCTGCGACGGTTCTTCGAGACTTGAGGCAAGGACCGCGACGCTGACGTCAGTGCGCCTGCCGAAGCAGACCTCGACGGCGGACGGCCGATCTTGCGAAGACCATACATCGGGTCAGGAACGGGCTTGCTGCCGGCACTCTTGGCGGGGCTCAGTTACCCCGTCCTGCGAGTGCTGATGCACTGCGAGTTATCGAGTTATCAAGGCGCAGGGAATGGAGCCGTGCCCCAGCAGCCCGTGCTGACGGCTTGCCTGCTCGGCGGAATGGCGTGGGCGGGAAGTCGTACACGACGTGACTGCGCAGATCTGCAACGCTTTCGCCGACCGCCGCCTTTGCGAGCCCTATTGCGCGCAATGGCATGAGGCGCTGGTTTAAGTGCCGATCCACCAGCCGCTGCTCGAAAGGCCTACTGCGGTCAGGAAATCGTCGGCTGCTCTTGCTATGAATTACCAGCCACACGACGCCGGGCGCGAATCTCGGACGAGGAGGTGTCTAAGCGGAAGCGGTGCTCAGGGATTTCCGTGAAGAGATCGGCATAGCGCCGCGGCACGGTGATGTCGTTGAGCGCGCGCACGCGCCCCGCGGCGTCGCTGCGCACGGCCACCAAAAAGCTGCTCCCGCAACTAGCGATCTCCCCGAGCGCGACGTGCATTCGCACCGCATCATCGCCGTAATATTTCGGGGCAACCAGCCGCTCCGCTGTATCCGCCCCGATCACAAACGTCGCCCCCGGAAACAAGCGTGACTTCTCGACGAAGGTGGGCGCTCTCGTGAGTTCAACCGGTGCCTTCCAGGCGAATTGCGCGAGCCGGCGTCTCACCGTCTCGGCTGCCAGCGGCGGCTTGTCGACGTTAGTGACAGAGATCTCAAACGCCAGGGGCTGCTGCCTGAGCTCTTCGGCGACCCGCGCCAGCGCCATGTGACCAGCGTGCACCGGGTTGAAAGAACCTGGCAACAGCACAAGCGGGCGCGGTGCTGACAGCATCATTTGGCCGTCGGGCTGGGCGGTGACGCGATCGAGCTCACCCGCCAAGAGCCGATCAACAGCATCCAGGGTGGCGACGTCCGTCTCCGTAAAATGTTCATCCGCATCGAGCAGACTGCGTGGCGACGGCGCGGCGATCCCGCATGCGTGAGCTAGCCACAGGACGATCGCGCGCGAAACAAGGTCTTCCTCGGCGGCGCGATCACGTCGACCCTTGCCGATCACACCCGTGCAGTGCGCGATGCCGCTTGAAGTGGCGAATGCGATATGAAACCGATGCTCGCCTTTACGCGGGCGATCGCTCACCAGAGCCGCCGTCGCACCGAGGGCAACCAGATCGGTACCTGCCGGCACCAGCCTGGTTGCGCGGGCCCGTACACTCCGTGCCATCGCGATTGCGGTGTCAACGCTGCATGCCTGTGCCGGTGCAAAGCCAAGAAATGTCGCAAGCGCCAGAGCGTCGTAGGGAACCTGAGCCTCGATCAGGAGCCGAGAGCCCCCGGGAACACGAAGCAATTCGGCGACCGCCCCACTGCCGCCCCCGGTGATCGCGAGCGCAGCCTTGCGGCCGGACCCGTGCAATGCGGAGATCAATTGTTGCCACGCAGCGTCCGACGGGCTCATGGTGCGTGTGTGGTCCGAAGCTGAAAAGTGTTTCGCGGAGGGTGAAAGACAATGCCGACAGTGTCAACAGACGGTGCTCAGAGGTAGGGACGGATCGCACTAAACCAGGGAGACCTCGCCGCTGCTTTGAGCAAGGATCACGGGCGATCGTGTTGCTGTCGCCGCGGCCGAACGCAATTGCTTTCCTATCTCTGCAAGCCCGGCGGCTTTGGAACTGGGGCCCGAGGCATGGCGTGGCGGCGAGGCGGCCGGGACCCGGAATGCCCGAGCAGCCCCGTCGCCAACACGACGTCCCGGCTTAGTCGCTCACAAACTGAAGGTGCGGCTGGCGTTTGCTGGCAAAGCTCGGGTGGGCGCTTTCCCAGATGCAACACTCGTTGCGGGGCGACGGAGCCCCGCCCCCCGCACGAGCCTCCCTACGCCTGGGCGTTGGTCGCAGCGCCTCACCGGGGTGCCTTTAGAGATGGGGACTAGGCCCGTGGGCTAGGGTGCCGGCAGCCGGCCGAAGAGCTGCTCCAGTGCGAGCCCGATCGAAAGCAATTTGCGGTCGCTGCCCACCGGTCCGTCGAGCCCGAGTCCGATTGGCAGTCCGGCTTGTGTGCGCGCGATCGGAATCGTAATGCCAGGGATGCCCGCGTTCGACCCGGGATCGGAGTTCCGGATGAAGGTCGGGAAGGTCGGCACGTCCTGGCCGTTGCGCTTGGTCGTCTCGTCGTCTCCAATCGGCGCAGCGGGCATTGGCGTCATGGGAAAAGCGATCGCGGCGATCCTGTTCTTCGCAAAGGTGTCAGCCATTAGCTTCTGCAGCTTCCGCCGCGTGGCGAGCGCTGCCTTGTACGCCTCCGGCGGAATTGCCTTCTGCGCGCCCGGTACCACCATGCCATCGAACACGCCCTTCACGTCCGGGCTCTTGATTTGCGCGGCGACGCCATTCACGTCGATCGGGATGCCGAATTTCTTCAGGTACTTCGCCAGGTCCACGTTCGCCTCGAAAAGCGCCACCGGGAAGCTCACCTTGTCGTCAAGGTCCTTCAATGCGGGCATGTCCACTTCCACGATTTCGGCGCCGGCGGCCTTGAGCTTGTCAATCGCGGCAAGCGTGAGCCTCTCCGTCTCCGCGTCTAACCCATCGAAGTAGTAGCCCTTATGTACGCCGATGCGGAGCCCTTTGAGCTTCGCTGTGACCACCTTGTCCTTGGCGCCAGTGATCACGTTGTCGAGCAGTATCAAGTCTCCCACCGTGCGCGCCATTGGGCCGGCCGTATCGCGCGTGTGCGCGATCGGCGTGATGCCTTCCTGCGAATAGCGCCGCAGCGTAGGGCGCAGTCCCGCGATGCCGTTCAGCGCGGCGGGAATACGCACCGAGCCGCCGGTGTCCGAGCCCAGCCCTACCGCTGCCATGCGAGCGGCGATGGCAACTCCGGTTCCGCCCGAGGAGCCGCCCGGGATGCGTTGGGGATCGTAGGGGTTGCGCGCCGCACCGAATGCAGCGTTGTTGTTGGTGATGCCGAACGCGAGCTCGTGCATGTTGTTTTTGCCGAGAACGATCGCGCCAGCGCCAATCAGCTTCGCCACTATCGGCGCGTGCGACTTGGGTTGGAAGTCCTTCAGCGCCGGCGTTCCTGCGGTGTTTGGGAAGCCCGCGACGTGGATGTTGTCCTTCACTACGATCGGAACGCCGTGCAGTGGTCCCTTGAACTTCGCCTTGGCAGCGTCGGCGTCCGCCGCGCGCGCGGCTTTGACCGCCGCCGCGCGATCGTAGGCAATGAAGGCGCCAAGATCCTTCTTCTTTTCGATCTGATCGGCGAGCGCCTTGACCAGGTCCTCGCTCTTGAGCTTGCCGGCCCGGATCAGCTTCGCCGCATCGGCGGCGGACAATTCGGTGAGGTTCTCCTGAGCGTGCAGCGGCGGCGCAATCGCGGCGGCGGCGACGATGGCGACGGTCCTCGTAATACGCTTGATCTTCATGTTGGTTTCCTCCGATTCATGCTGTCTCACCGCTGGGCCCGTGACGATCTTGACATTGTCGAGGCCACCCCGGGGGCCGCTCTGAACAGCCTTTGTTGTCGCTTCGGCAACATCCACCCTGAGGCTGCTGCCGCCGTAGCAGCTACAACGGGCACCTGTAGCCAGTCCTCCGACAGGTGTCAGGATTTGTGACCCATCAAAATGGCATGCGCATGGATCGCGCCTTAGGTCGGCGTTTCTTTGCAAGGACGGCGTCAGCCAAAGGCGTGCGCGTAGTCGGTTCGTGCCGCCGTGAGGATGCCGCGCGCTTCCATTGCGCCATAGACCGGATCGACCGTAATGGGGTTCGGCGCGTCGCCAGGGAGCGCCTTATAAGTGAGGAAGTAGTGCCGCAGGCGGTCGACGATCGGGCGGGGCAGCTGTGAGACGTCGACGATCTCACCGTAAGTCGGATCACCGAGTAATACAGCGAGGATTTTGTCGTCGGCCTCACCTCTTTCGACCATGCGAAGACCGCCGATCGGCCGCGCCTCGAGCAGAATCTCGCCGCGCGAGATAGGTCGGTCGGTCAGCACACAGATGTCGAGGGGGTCGCTGTCGCCGCGAGAGACGCGCGGGCTCTCAGCGAGCGCATAAGCCGCCACTAGATCGCCGCAATACGTGCGCGGAACGAACCCGTACAGCGTCGGACAGAAGTTCGAGAAGCGCTGCGGCCGATCTACCATGAGATAGCCGGAGTGCTTGTCGATCTCGTACTTCACCCCGTCGGTCGGGACAATCTCGATGTAGGCGCGGACGATCTCGGGAAAGAGCTTCCCCGGGTCGATGCCGTGCCAGGGGTGGGGTCTATACTCGAGCGGGCGATCAGGCATGGCCCGCAGCCTATCGCGAATCTGTCACCGCGTCGCTGGCGATCGCTCAGGGCGGGCTGAGCAACGCCGCGCATCTGGCGAACGCGAGCGTTGCGGGCCGTTCGGTTGCCACCAACCACACCGTCCCCTCCAGAGCCCGGACTCGGGCGAGCAGCGAAAGTGCGCACTTCCGAAAGCACGCACGCTGCACACGCCGCCCGGCGTAAAAAACGCATGCGGCCTCGCGCTGATGGTCGTCGTCGATGCCCCATCTCAGCCCCGGCAGGAGTGCAATGAGCTGGCAGGTCGATTTCTGGGGTTGAATTTGGCGCGCCGGGCAAGCGTTGCGCCCCTGGCGGCCGCGAACCTATAGCATTGGCGTGTCCTTAAGCAGCTTCGCTCTCGTGCCCCTTAAACTTTGTCGAGCGCGGGGCCGCCCTTTTTTAGGATACTTTGTCGCGGACACTCAGACGGCACGATGGTGGTAGTAAGCGGCACAAGAGTGCGTCCTGCCGCGACGGCGCCGGACCTGCCTAACGCTCAAAGAGGATACCATGTCACGCCTCATTGCTCTCACGCTTGCAGCCATTGTCAGCTGCGCCGCTCCGGTTGCTGCCCAGTACCCGGATAAGCCAATCACGATGATCGTGCCCTTTGCAGCCGGTGGTCCGACCGATACCATCGCCCGCATCGTCGGCGAGGACATGCAGAAGACGCTCGGCCAACCAATCATCGTTGAGAACGTGGCCGGCGCCGGTGGCACTACCGGCATCACTCGCGGCGTCCAGGCCAAGCCTGATGGGTACACCATCATGATGGGCCACATGGGAACGCACGGCGCTGCCCCGGCGCTCTATCCCAATCTCAAATATGACCCGACCAAGGATTTTGCGCCGGTCGGCCTGGTGGCCGGCACGCCGATCCTCATCATTGCCAAGAAGACGTTTCCAGCCGCCAATCTTCAGGAATTCGTGGACTACCTGAAGAAGAACCAGGATAAAATGAACGAGGCGCACGCCGGCGTGGGCTCTGTCTCGTTTACCACCTGTACGCTGCTGCAGTCGCTGATCGGCACCAAGACGGCGCGCGTCGCCTATCGCGGCACCGCCCCGTCGCTGAACGACCTCGTCGCCGGTCAGGTCGACTTCGGTTGCGACCAGATCGTCAATGTGGTGTCGCAAATCCAGGCTGGCACTATCAGGGCCTATGCCATCGCCACACCTGAGCGCGCCGAAGTCCTCAAAGATGTTCCCACGACCAAGGAAGCCGGCTTGCCCGAGTTCCAGGTTTCCGCCTGGAACGCCATTTTCGCTCCCAAAGGCACCCCTGCGGAGGTGGTCGCCAAGCTCAACGGTGCACTGGTCAAGGCCCTGGACGATGCCGCCACGCGCAAGCGGCTTGAGGAGCTCGGCAGCGTTATTCCGGACCGGGAGGGAAGGTCGCCCGAAGCCCTGCAAAAGCTGGTCGCAAGCGAGGTTGCTCGCTGGACTCCTGTCCTCAAGGCTGCCGGCGTCACGGCGAACTAGCCTCGCCCCGCCACGCCGGCTGTGCCGCCACAGATCGAAAGTAACATGGCGTCCTGGACCCGTGGGCCGGAACGGTTGGTGCCCATGGGCTCTCCGTCGTCTCGCATCCATGGCCTCGCCGCCAAGAACCGAAAGCTTCGCGTCAGGCCGGCCACTGGTCGAGAGGGCGCGGGTGAGGCCAAACTACTCTTGGGCGACCGCCCATAGCGAGTTTGATCTGTGCAACACGTCTTGCTTCGCGCCGAGATTTCGCAGGTGAGAAGCGGCAGTGACTTGGGGGTGAGCGCACTTTGAACCCGGCCCGGGCCAGAGTACTGGACAGGGGGCCCGCAACCTGTTGCGATACAAAAACTCTCTTAGCCCAGAGGAGCTTCCGCCGATGACAATCATCGATGCCCAGGTCCACGCCTATGAGGCGAACACTCCGAAGCGACCCTGGCACAGTGTGCCGAACTGGCCCGATCACGTGACGGGTGACGAAATGGTAGAGGCGCTGGACAAGGTCGGGGTCGACGGCGCGATCTTCATCTCCGCCTTTTCCATGTACCGCTACGACGCCAGTTACGCGGTGGAAGTGCAACGCGCCCATCCCGGTCGGTTCGCTCTCGTCAAGCCGGTCGACCCTGACGACCCGGCGGTAGCCGATGTCATCGCCGACTGGAAGAAGACGCCGGGAACGGTCGGCATCCGTATCATGCTGCCGCAGGAGGCGAAGCGCGATACAAACGACCCAGGCCTCGACCGGATCCTCCGCGCGGCGGTTCGCCATGACTTGCCGGTCAACATTCTGTGCTGGGGAAACCTGGACCAGGGCACAGCGCTGATCGATCGCCACCCCGACACCCGCTTCATCATCGACCATCTGGGCATCATGCAGCCGCGCACGCCGCCCGCCCCGCCCCAGCCTTGGGCCGACCTGCCGAAGGTTCTGGAGCTGGCCAGGCGCCCAAACGCGGTCATCAAGGTCAGTGGCGCCTGCACGCTGTCGCGGGAACCGTATCCCTTCCCCGATATCTGGGACCCGCTCGCCCGCGTGTTCGATGCTTGGGGGTTCCACCGCTGCCTGTGGGGCACGGACTGGACTCGCGCGTTCGCGGTCGTCAACTACGAGCAGGCCGTTCAGCCCTTCCTCAAGACGGACCGACTGAGCGACAGCGAGCGGGCGATGTTGATGGGTGGCGCCTGCGCCAAGGCTTATGGCTGGTCGCCGAAGAAAGGCTAGCTCCGCCACTCCTTGCTGGTCCGCGCCGGTCTGCGCGAGGTGCTCGCAGCGCTGTGGGAAAGCGGCCTGCGCGGGGAGCCGGCGACGGCGGACACGCGCATGAGTGCACCTGTTGCTGCTGTCACGGCGCTAATGGGGGCGCCGAAATCGTGCGCGCTGCCGGCGATGCTTCAGGTGCAAGCGCAGGGCAGAGCTGGGGTGTGGCCACAGCTTTTGCCTGAAGCCAGTTGCTTGACACATCACATTTTTGGCAAATCAAGTTAGCAAACCAAGTCAGCAAACAAGTGTCCTATCAGCTCACCGGTCGCGTGCGGTGCGGGATCGATAGATTGAGATTTCGCATTTCGCTGTCAACAAATGCCGCGGTCGGCTGGCTGATCCTTTGCTAACTTGCGGGTCGCTTAGCGCGCTCCGGCCGACCACCCTACTGCCAGGCGATACGCTCTGGCACCCGGACGTTTAGGCGGGCACCTTGCTTTTTTTTGGCTTCATGGTCGTTACCTTGTAGACGGCGCCAGTCTTGTCATAGGTCGTCCATTCGCCAACCTGCTCGCCGTTCTTGAAATAACCGGAGCGCAGGCGCACGCCGTCCTTGCGGAACCACTCCCAATAGCCGGTGGGGATGGCGTCGATGGTCTGCCCACGCGCCCAAAGGCTTCCATCCTTATGCCGCTGCATGTACTTAATCGCCTTGGACTTGGTCATGAGCTTTCGTTGCCTCCTGTGCAGCCGCGCGTGCTCCTTGACACCGCTAGCAACATTGCTGTGGCCGTCTGATGGTCAAGGATGTCGATCTGCAGTCAACCCTCAGCCATCACCAGGCTCATGCCACAGCGCTTGGAGCCCACCGATTGCTACTGCGTGCGGGAAACTGCAGCATCCCGCTACGTCCCGCGCGGTTTGGCTCGCGCGGTCGGAGCGGCCGAGGCGGGATCTTCGGGCCACGCGTGCCGCGAATAGCGCCCTTTCATCTCGGCTTTAACCGCAGCCCACGATCCCTTCCAGAAGCCCGGAAGGTCGCGCGTGATCTGAATCGGCCGGTGCGCCGGCGATAGCAGGTGCAAGGTAAGCGGCAGCTTGCCGTTGGCAATCGAAGGGTGTTGTGTCAATCCAAACAACTCCTGCACACGGATATGCAGGGCAGGCGCGCCGGCTGTCTCATAGTCGATGGCGTGACGATTGCCCGTAGGCGCCTCGAAATGCGTCGGAGCCGCCTCTTCCAGGCGCCGCTGCAAATTCCATGGCAGCAAGGCAGCGAGCGCGGCGCCGAGGTCATCGGCGCTGATTTCGGACAGCTTTGTCTTTCCGGCGAGGAAAGGCGCAAGCCAGTCTGCGACCGTCTTGGTCAGCACATCATCGGCCAGGTCCGGCCACTCGCCCTCCCCGGCCGCACGCAGGAAGGCGACGCGGTCGCGGAGCTGCATCTGCGCCTTGCTCCAGGGCAGGCGGCTCAGTCCGAGTTTCGCTATTCCGTCGGCGAGCAGGCGCGTAGTCTCCTCGCTTGACACCACCGCGCGTGGTTCGCTTGCGAGCACGATGGCGTCGAGCCGGCGCACGCGGCGCGACCTTAGTGCGGCCGCCTCGCGATCGAATTCGATCTCGTCCCTCTCGCGGACGCGATGTCCAGCCGCCGCAAGAATGTCCGCTTCATCGGCTGCGGTCGCGAGCAGGATACGCGTCGATGCTGCTGTTCCTGACAGCTCTGCAGCAACCAGGAAAGCAGATCGCGCCAAAGGATGCGAGGCCTCGATGTTGGCGCCGCGGCCATTGGCGAGGCGGAACTGGCCGGGTGCGCCGCGTGCCCTGCCAATGCGTTCCGGAAAGGCGACCGCCAACAGTCGCGCGATCGATACGTTCGCCTGAGGCTTGCGCGCCGAACTATCTGCGCTGGCCATTCGCGCCCAGCCGGCCGCTAGCTTTCGCATGTCGCTGGCGCGACGGGAGCGATCATGCCGGAAACCTTCCAGCCGGCGAGCGAGATCGGCATCGTTACCGCCCAGTCCGCGCTCCACAACCACCGCAGCAACCTCGGCGGCCTCCTTGGCGTGGCCGAGCTCGGCGGCAGAAATCGCCATGCGGGCAAGCCGGGGTGGCAATGGCAACGATCTTAGCCGCTTTCCCATGACCGTAATGCGACCTTCCGCGTCGAGGGCTTCCAGCTCCATCAGCTCCTCCCGCGCCGCGTTGATGCCGGCGGCCGACGGTGGATCGATCCAAGGCAGCGAACGCGGATCGACGGCGCCCCACTCCGCGCAGTCCAGCAACAAAGGCGCCAGATCGGCGGAGCGAATCTCAGGCTCAGCGAAAGCTGAGAGGCTCTGCGTCTGCGGTTCGTCCCACAGGCGGTAGCAGACGCCGGGCTCAGTACGGCCGGCGCGGCCCCTACGCTGATCGGCCGCGGCACGAGAAACGCGCACAGTCTCGAGCCGCGTCACGCCCACGTCCGGGTCGAAACGCGGGACCCTCGCAAGGCCGCTATCGATGACCACACGCACGCCCTCGATGGTGATTGACGTCTCCGCAATCGAGGTGGCGAGCACCACCTTGCGCAGCCCCTTGGCTGCTGGCTCGAGCGCTCGATCCTGCGCCTTCAAGTCCATGCCACCGTAAAGTGGGGCGAGCAGGATCGTCGGATTGCCGATCTGTTCCTTCAGTCGCTCCTCCACGCGCCGGATCTCGCCCTGACCCGGCAGGAAAGCCAAGATCGAGCCGTTTTCCGCGCGTAAGCCCCGCAGCACTGCCTGCGCCATTTGATCTTCAACGCGCGCGTTGGCATCGCGGCCGAGATAACGAGTTCGACCGGGAATGTGCGGCCTTCGCTGGCGATAACGGGAGCACCGCCGAGGAGCTGCGCAAGCCGCGCACTGTCGAGCGTCGCCGACATCGGCAGGATGCGCAGGTCGTCCCGCAAGCCGCGCTGGCAGTCGAGCGCGAGAGCCAGCCCCAGATCTGAACTGAGCGAGCGCTCGTGGAACTCGTCAAACAGCACCGCGCCAATGCCGGCCAGCTCGGGATCAGCAAGGATCATGCGGGTGAAAACACCCTCGGTGACGACCTCGATGCGCGTCTTGCGCCCCGATTGCGAAACCATCCGCGCGCGCAGCCCGATGCGCTCGCCGACCGTTTCCGACAAGGAGTGCGCCATGCGCTCGGCGGCAGCCCGTGCTGCGATGCGGCGCGGCTCCAGCACCAGAATCTTTCGACCCTGGAGCCAGCTCTCGTCCATCAAGGCCAGTGGGACGCGTGTGGTCTTGCCGGCCCCGGGCGGCGCGACCAGGACGGCCGATGCATGTGCCGTCATGGTCGCACGCAATTCGTCCAGGACCGCGTCAATCGGAAGCGGTGTGGCAAACGTCATGCTGGTTGTATCCAGCGACCACGTGTCTTTCGCAAGCGCAATCTGCGCGTAGCGCGCAACTCAGAAGTCTCCGGCCCGCGGCCCGGAAAATGTGGTGCCGTCGAGGCGGCTCGATGCGTCTCGCGTGCGCTGGCCAAAACTGCGGGGGCGCTGCGGTCAGGCCATGATCCGGCGCGGCCGACAGCAGCCCACCGCGGTCGGCCAAAGTGGTCGCCCGCAAGCTGCACGTTCTCATAATTTACGCCCGGGACGGGCAACGTGAAGGCGCCTTGAAAGCGGGCGACACCTACACCGGCAAGCTTGGTCGTGTAACCGTGCAGCTGCGGCCTGAGGGTGGTGGCGGGCGCGCGCTGCAGTGAGTGTCGCCACGGGAGGCAGCTCCGGGTCAATTTCGTCCTTGCCCGCTTCGTCGGCCTTCGGAGTGCTCCTGCCGCCTCAGCGAGTTTCGAAGGGGAAAAGGTGACAGGCTCAGCCGAGAGCATATGCAGCAAGTCAGCACCGGCAGCGCGTCGGCAGCCAGTCCTTATTCGCGTAGGAACGCTTCGATCTCGCCTATGAAGGTCGGCCACGCTGGCTCATCTGGCATCGGCACATGGTTTTCCGATTCGAGGACCACGAATTTGGCATTGGGAATCCCCGAGGCAAGGCGGCGCCCTTCCTCGCATGGGACCGCGTTGTCGTGCCTGCTGTGTAGGATCAGGGTCGGGGTCGACACCTTCGGCAGCAGATCGACGATATCTATGTCAGCACAGGCCAGACGAAGCCGAACTGCGGTGTCCCCCGTCATGGCCATGCGTTGCAGCTCTGCAGATGCCTTGAGCTCCTCGGCCGATGCGCTCGGGAAGTACAGCATGCTGAATGTGCGCAGATATGCCGAGTGCTCGTCTCCCCAGCCGTGCCGCATCAGCGTGAGTTGAGCCTGCGCTGTTTCCTGGTCCTTTGTTGAACCGCGCTTGTTGCTGCCGAGTGCGAAGCCTCCATTCAGCACCAGCTTCGACACCCGCTCGGGGAAATGCACGGCGTGCGCAATGGCTATCGGCGCTCCCTGGGAGATGCCGAGCAGGGCATAGCGTTGCAAGCGGAGGGCATCCACGACAGCCTCCAGATCGTGCGCAAATGTCGCAAACGAGATCTCCGGCACGTATCTGTCTGACAGCCCATTGCCGCGGCCATCGTAGCGGATGAGTTGATAACGATCGGCGAGAAAGCGGTAGAGCGCGTTGCGGAATTGCACGTGCCAATCGTAGTCGAGGTGGTTGAACCACGTCGGAGGCCTTACGAGCGGCAAGCCCCGGCCGGTCGATGCCATCGCCAGCTTGACGCCGTCCTTGGTGCGGCAGAACTCGATATTTTGATCCAAGCGGGTTGGCAGGTGGCTGGGTGGGCCCCGGCTTGGCTCAATAGAGAAAAGGTAACCGCGACGTGGAACGGTCTTGATGATCCGGTGTGCCTCGTCGGACAAGGCATGGCGCACGTCTCTGACGCACTGGACCAGCGCATCGTCGGTGACGAAGAGAGCCGGCCAGACCGCCCTAATCAGCTCTTGCTTGGAGATCACACGCCCCGAATTTTCGACGAAGTAGCGCAAGACGTCGAATGCTTTTGGCCGCAGCTCAATTTGCTCATCTCCGCGCTGCAGCGAGCACCGCTGCAAGTCCAGAGTGTAGTCGTCGAAACGCATGACGCCTGGGGGGACGGCCGGCATGTCTATGACCCAAGGGCCTCCTGTTTCACCCAAATGTCAGCGAACTTTCAGCGCGCTGTCGTTACTGCCTGCGTTGATCCGGGCAACATATCAAGGCCCTGGGCAATTCGCCACGATGCAGGCCCGAATGGCAGGAGCGCATGGTAGTTTCGATGCGATCGGCCGAAATAGGGAACACCGGCATGCCCGCCAACCTAACTTCCATCAACGATCTCTGGTCCACGCTTCCCGACTTGGCAGCCGAAGCCAGGGCTCGGTCTCTCGAGTTCGAAGAGTGCCGCAAGCTCGCTCCAGATTTCGTGGAAAAGCTCAGGCGCGCCGGCGTCTTCAAGATCTTGGTTCCGGGCGATGCGGGAGGGCTTGGTGGGTCTCTGCCACAATGGCTGGAAATGATCATCACCCTCGCCGAGGCCGACGCCTCGACGGGATGGGTGTCAGCGCATGGCAACATGTGTGCGGGGATCATCTACGCGTCCGCGGAGCCTCGCTTCCGCGAGGAATTCTTCGCCGACCCAGATGCCTATGCTGCGTGGAGCAATCTCCCGCGCGTAAAGGTTAAAGAGCTGGACAACGGGGTTCGAATTACAGGGAGCTGGGGTTTCGAGTCGGGATGCACTGCCGCCACTTTCCTCGGGGGAATGGTAATCCTGTCTCCGCTCGCCGAAGGAGGTCCGCCTCGAATGCTCGCGGCACTGGCCCCCGTAAATGACGCGACCATAGAGGAGACGTGGGATCCTGTTGGGCTCGCGGGGACGGGAAGTCACGATGTGCACTTTGACGATGTGTTCGTCCCCTGGCACCGCACGTTCCCCTGGCCCTCTGGCATTCCGGTTTCGGCATATCCGGGCGCGATTTTCGTGCCAGGCACGTGGTTCATCGCGATCGCGGCCGCCGCCACTCACCTGGGCCTTGCGCGTCGAGCGCTCGATGAGGCTCGAAAAGAATTGCGCGGCAAGACCGACCGCTACACGCAGCGACCGCTTCTTGAGCATCCGGCCACCCAGCGCAACCTCGAAGCGGCCGAAGGACTTTGGTTCGCCTGTCGCGCGGGCCTGCGCGAAGCGCTCGCGGCAATCTGGGAAAGCGGCTTGCGCGGTGAGCCCGCGACGGCGGACATGCGCATCAACGCGCGCGTTGCCGCTGTCACGGCCGTGCAGAGAGGCGCGGAGATCGTGCGTACTGCGTACGATGCTTCAGGTGCGAGTGCCGTGCGCAGGGCTGGGGTGCTGCAGCGCCTTCTACGCGAGGGCAGTTGCTTAGCGCACCATATATCGGCCAACCAAGCCTCCTACGAACTAACCGGTCGCGTGCGGTGTGGCATCGACCAGCTGAGCTTTCGCATCTAGCTGGGGGCCGCCGTGGTATGGGTTGGCCCGGCTCCCGTGGTGCAGCGCACATTGGCTGTCTCGAACGGTCAAAAGCGTCGCCCGCCCGTTGTCCGTCCTCGGAGCGAAGCAGCCGTCGGCCGACCATGCCACGGCAATGACTGCCAAGCTGACTATTGAAGCAGCCCGCCCTATTCGCCCGATCTCAACACCATCGAGCGGCTGGTGGCCAAGCTCAAGGCGCTCTTGTGTGAGGCGGCCGCCGCTTTGTCGACGTCCTATGAACGCCATCGGCCACCTCATCCAGCCAGTGCGGCGCACCCTGTCACTATTCGTTTGCGCTCACTGAGGTAGCTCCGGCGGAGCGTGTGGCCGAGCGAACACCAGCTTCTGGTAGACCAGGCCGATGCCAATCAGAACTGCACCCAAGCAGATCATGGAGAATGCACGCCAGAACCCGCCGATGCCCGTGAGGTCGTAGAGAAAGACTTTGAGCACCGACAGCACCACCAGCACGGCCGAGGCCAGGCGCGCCTCTGTCGAGCCCCGCCACAAGCCGTAGAAGAGGAACGCGAGGCCAAGAGCAAGCCACGCCACCGAGTAAGACCATACCTCCGGCGCGCTCGTGCTTTGCCAGATCGAAAGGTGCTCGCCCTGGAAGGCGTGGCGTACCTCAAGCGTGACGTAGCCGAATAGCATGAGTAGAGCCAGCATGGCGGCGCCGGTGACGTACCACACCGGCCGCACGCCGCGCGCGATGCGGGACAGCACGATGGCCGCCAGGGCTGGCAACAGGTAGGCGAGCAGCAGTGAACTGAACACAACCGGCCCGCGCACGGGGTCCCCGCCGAACAGGGGATTCTGGACCAATCCAAGACCCACCAGAATGACGGCGGCGGAGACAACGCCGAAGATCAGGGAGGCCGCCCAGAACACGGGATTGGCGCGGGCAAGATCCATGCGGATCAGCACCGCCGCAAAGCCGAGGCTCGTCAGCGCGAAGAGCCCTTGCTCGGCGTGGTCGGAGGTTGCAGCGAGCGGATCGCCGCCATTGAGCGCATGGCGAATCTGAAAAAACACCAGGAGTGCGGCGAACAGGACGCCGATCGCATCGCACAGGCGCGAGGCGAGGTCTTGCGCTTCGCGTTTGAGAATATGCCCAGCGGCGAGGAATGCCGCCGCGGGCACCCCATAACCGAACAGGAGCCAGTTGAAGATCGGCCAGCTGCCCACGTCGGCACCCATGATGCGCGGGTCCCAGGCGAGCCGGCCCAGCACAATGACGCCGATGGCAACGACCACATAGCGAAGCAACGGGATCCGATCGACCACAGCAAAGATCGCCGTGGTGAAGGCGGTGATCCCGAAGGCGACCGTGAGATAGCCGCGATCGAACACCATCACGAAGGCAAGCGCCATGGCGGCTGCAACCCCACTAGCGAACGCGCCGATGACGAGCCCGATGGCTGCTGTCCTGTCGGCGGGAGCGATTTTGTCGAAGCGGTCCGCAACAAGATAGAAAGCGACCGCCAGCAGGACCGCGAACAGCGCGAACAGGATCGAGCTGTCGAATTGAGTGACACGCAAGTACGCTAGCACCAGTGCCAGCAACGGGGGCGCGACGGCGGCCAGCGCGTAGAGGCTGGCCGTACTCACGGGAAGGCTGCGACCCCGCCAGAGCCGTAGGGTCGCCAAAGCGCTGCCTGACAGGGTGGAGAGCGCGGCAAAAGCCACGAAGCTCGAAACGTTCTCGGGCAATCGCAGAACGCCCTCGAGCGCCGGCGCAAGAAGGCGGGCCTCTGGGGGCGCTGTGACACCCGGCCAGATCGCTGTCGCCCACAGCGCCAAAATGCCTGCCAGCACGGCAGCCCCCGCCGTCGGGGCGCTGCGCCAGGCGGTTACACCGAGGATGGCCAGGGTGGCGACCGCAAAGGCCATCCATTGCTCCTGCATGCGTGTGGCGCCGAGGCTCGCGAGGGCAAGAACAGCCAATGCCCCCAGCGCCAGGCTGGCGATCCAATCGGGTTCAGCGGCAGGATCGGGAGTGGTCAGATGCGGCTCGATGGCCATGAACGCGGCGGCAAGGGCGAGCTGCAGGCCGACATGAACGAACAGCGCAGACGCCGATGCACCGGCAGCGCCGCTGCTGACCGGGTCAAGCAGCGCGAAGCCCCAGACCACGGCACCGGCAACCGTGGCGAAGGCGAGCCACAGCCAACGCCGAAGCCGCGCCAGCGCATGGGCGGCCCCCGCCACTACTGCGAGATATAGTACGGCGGGCCAGGGGTTGGGCTCCTGCGAGACAATCAACAATGGCACCACCAAAGCACCGGCGAGGCCGAGGCCGGCCAGTGCAGGCCCGTGCAGCACTGCAGCAAGCATGCCGGCAATGGCGAAGGTACCCAGCATAATGAATGCCGCTGCGGGGCCGATGAACTGATAAAGAGCATGCGCGGCATAGATGGTAGCCAACGCGCTGACCGTACCCGTGGCCGTCAGAATGCCGGGAATGTGGGCGGCCGGAACGACTTCTAGCGGTGAAGCGCGCTCGCCACGGCGGAACCACTCACCGGCGGCAACGAGGCTGAGTGAGAACACGGCGCCAAGTGCCACGCGGACACTCGGGCTAAAGATCCCCTGCTCGACGGAATAGCGCACGAGCAACACCCCGCCGAGCGCCAGCGCGAGCGCGCCGACCCAGACGGCCCAGCGCGTGCCGAGCCGCTCCTCCAGCGTGGCTGCGGCCGAGACAGTCGGGTCGGCGACCGGAGGCTCGTCCAAGGGGGTCGCGCGTCCAGCCTCTGCAGGCTGCGCGGATGGTTCCGTCGGGGAGCCCAGGGGCTTTGCCGCAGGACCCCCGGTTGCCGCGGTCTGCGAGAGCCCAATCTGCGCCTGGAGGGTGCGCAACTCATCAGCCACTCCGGCGAGCCTTGCCTGCAGCGCCCCAATGCTGCGTCGGGCGCCGATCGCGAAAAAGAAGGCGATAAGCGCCAAGACCAATGCAAGTCCCTCCATGCGTCTCGTCCTTCGCTATGTGGATGTCTGCATCGTCGCTCGGTGACCGAGGCAATCCGTGACTCTGCCAGACAGTAAAGCCAAAACGCACCTCCTGGCCCGCGCAATCTTGGCGCAGAGGCAAGCTGATGGGTATGTCGGTCGACCCGCACGATGGCGCTGTGGGCTAGCGCTTTGAGTAGGAGATGGGCATCGATGTCCGGGCCATGGTTCTTGGGGAGACAGGCGCCATCATTGAATTCTTCCACGGCACTACGCCCGAGCACTTGGCAATGCTGATCGTGGACCCACGACTGCCTCCTGCAGCCGCGTGGCGCGAAAGGGACGAGCGCGAAAACGCGCTAGCGATCGAGCGCAGGACCAGGCTGGCAACCGCTGGGTGTTCAAACGCGAACATGTCGCGGTTGGTCAAGGAGGCGGGCCTGCGATCCCGCGCACTGGGCAGGGGCAAAGTTTCTCTGAAATCGGACACCCCCAGTCCGGTTTGGTTTGTAGAAAGCCCCACCCGCTGCGGCACATTCACATGGTCACACGCGCGATAACCAAGGGCGCCTTTTCGCGATGGAGCATGATACTGCGGCGGGTGCGCCGACGCGAGTACGACGGAACCTGGAGCGTGTCGTGCGACAACTATGAGGGCAAAAAGCTCAATGCGCCCAACGATGCGGCGGTTCACCGGGACGGCGCAAATCTGGTTCACCGATCCAGGTTACGGCATCCTCGGGCCCTACGAAGGTCTCACAAAGCTGAATTTGAACTGCCCACCCGGGTTTATCGCATCGATGGCCAGACCGGCAACGACCACGATAATCGCTGAAGGACCGATGCGTCGACCGAATGGTATCTGCTTCTCTCCCGATTTCAGCAAGGTCTACATCGTCGATACTGGTGCAACGGATGGACCGGACTATCCAGAGCATCGTCTTCGACGTTGTAAAAGACGGGACGGCCGTAAGCGGTGGAAAGGTGTTTGCAGGCTTTAAGCCGGCTTCTCGGACGGCGTTCGCTGCGATAGCGATGGCAACGTGTGGTGTAACTGGGGCTGGGGTGGAATAGA
This sequence comes from uncultured Alphaproteobacteria bacterium, assembly GCA_963820375.1. Taxonomy (GTDB): domain Bacteria; phylum Pseudomonadota; class Alphaproteobacteria; order Rhizobiales; family Hyphomicrobiaceae; genus AWTP1-13. The sequence continues at coordinate 76,376 of CAWFZX010000021.1, forward strand.
CACCAACGGCGTGCGCGTGCATGCACCAAGCGGTGAGGAGCTGGCCTTTCTTCATACGCCAGAGGTGGTCGCCAATTTGGTTTTCGCTGGCACGAAGCGCAACAAACTGTTCATGTGCGGCAGCACATCGATCTATGCCATTTATGTCAACGCTGTTGGCGCAGTGCTAACCTAGAGCGCAGGACAAGCCCACGTGCGTAGCTCGCACGTGGGCTTTTCATCGGTGCACATCGAGCCCCCAACAGCTGCTGTCTCAGAGCGTGCTAGATCCGGCACAGGAGTGGCAACTCTCCGCATGCGTGGACCTCTTGCTGTCGACGCGCGCCCAGGGCACAGCCGTAACGCGCGTCGACAGTTCTTTAATATTGCGCCCGTCGCTCGTTGCACTGGGGACCGTTGCTCCTCTGCATGCCGTAATCGGTGCGATATCGCGGATCTTTGAAGCCATCCATCTTGGCCCGCATTTGCATGGGCTTCGACGGGCGGACACCCATGTTGGGGGACATCGGTTTTGACATGTCGGTGGGGTTCAGGTCGGCAGTGGCCCGCATGCCCGTGGCATCGCCGCCCATCATCATATTCGCGGCCTGCTTGGCAGGAGGCGCCAGCAACGCAGCGACGTCGCGCACGTCGGAGGGGAGGCCCACAATGGTCTTGCCGCCTACCGCCTTGCCTGTGGTCAGGTCGATCCTATAGAGCTTACCGTTGGCGACCAGCAGGCCCGCGTTCGTGCCCGCGCCATCGGCGACGATGTCGAACCCGATCCTATTGACGTCCACGCCGATCGTGCCGATCGTGTTGAGGACGCCGTCATTCGGCGGAGCCTGACGGAAGAGGCCGCCGAGTTTAGCGTCGATGTCGTAAAGCGTGGTTTCCTTCGCCCCCTTTACCGAATTGCTGTAGGCGCCAGCGAGGATCGTCGGCTTCTGGCCGGCCGCAGGATCGTTTGCTGCGAATTTCAGGGGCTGATCCTGAGTAACCTTGCCACTATCGACGTCAGCGCGAAGATTCGTTCCATCAGCGCCAATGATGCGCATCTTGTCGGCGACCGGGTTGAAGTCCACGCTAATCTGAGTATCTGCCTGCGGCAGCATGTCGAGCTTGGCTTTGGCCGTTGCCTGGCCGCTCACTGGATCGATGGTGGCGATGGTGCCATCGCTCGTCAGCGCATACAAACGGCCGTCGGCGGGGCGGACATCGATGCCGAGAATCGGCCCAACACCATCTATTTTCACCAAAGCTGTCGTCTTCGCCGTCCGGCCGTCGATGGTCGCAAGAATATCGTCTCCAACCAGGGCGATAATGCTGTCAGCACGGGCAGCGGAAACCTGTAGGGTCAGGGCCGCCGCCAACGCCAGATGATAACGCATGGGGTTTCTCCTCCTAAAACGATGCAAGTGTCGTGGAGTACGGCGGCAGCCAGGCGCAGGATGCAGCGCCGGCGATAACGTTTTTGTGCAAAGGGCGTGTGGCGCCGACCGCAGGAGTGATCCCAGCAGCTGCCGGAATGCGGCAACGCTTTGCCCGGTGCCACAGAGGAAAGCGTGCCCGCGAGGTAGGTAGTGGATTTAGCCTGGCAAGCAACAGTTTCACTTCACGGCAGTGCCGTTGCAGCTGACGGCAAGCAGGTCATCCGACGGGAATAGGGGTTAGGGTCTTTCGCCGTCGGAAGACGCAATGCAGGTGTCGACGGGCCGGGTTGAGCGTTGGCGCCAGTAGATGACCTCGCCTCATGGTCCCGGCTTGCGAGGGGTTGCCGAACTTGGGCGGAGAACACCACTTGGCTGGCGAGCTGGCGCCAAGTCGCGCCAGCAACACGCGCGTCGAAAGCGCCCGAAATTTCGCGCTACCAAATCGCGTTCGAGATTTGGATACGCAAGAGCCGCGCCTTATCGAGCGCGCCCTTGCTGCGGCAAGGTCAGCGCCACTAGGACTGCCAACAGGTTGGCGCCCCCCGCCACGATCACCGCCGTCTCATAGCCGCCCGTGAGGTCGTAGAGACGGCCCGCCAAGACGGGTAGCGAGATCGCTGCAAGACACCATGCAATGTAGATGCGGCTGGCGATGCGACCGAATTCTACCTTCGGCCAGTAGGAGGCCACGGCTGCGACCGTCACGCCCGAGATAAGACCATAGCCGACGCCAATGAGTCCCAAGGTCAAAATTGCCACCCCCGGCGATGGCATGACTGTGAGCGCGATGGCACCGATGAGGGCGATGGCCTGAGCGCAGGCGGCGACATAGGGCACGGGCAGCCGGTCAGTCAGCCAACCGCCCAGCAGGCGTGCTGCGGCGATAGCTGCTGTAATTGCCGTGGTGGCTAGCAGCGACGCCGATTTGCCGGCGCCGAAAGCAGCGACCATGCCCGCAGCTTGGCTGAGCACCATTAGGCCTGCAGACGCCGCCAGAAAGAAGATCGTGAAGAGCTTCCAGAAGGTGGGTTGTAGATTGTCTTGCGCGCCCAAAGCCAGGGTAGACGTGGCACGGCCGATTTTTGTCAGAACGACGCCGTCATGCGTGACCAACACCGTGGCGGCAAGTGCCGTCGCCGCAATCACGGCGGCCAGGCCGGCCAGGGTTAAACGCACTCCGATCCAGTCGAGCCCGAGCCCAAAAGCTGGCGCAGCCAGCATGGCGCCGAGAGGAAAAAGACTGACGAGATAGCCGTTGACCAGTCCGGGCCGGGCAAGCGGCGCCGCATTCACGCATTGTTGCACCACGACGTAGGCCATCCCGCCGCCGGTCGCGAACAGCACGCCATAGCCGAGGATGAGCCAGCTCAGCGAGGGTGCTATGGCCGCCAGGGCGACCCCGGCCGAAGAAAGTGCGCCAGTGAGAGCTACCAGCAGCGGCGCACGGATCCACCCGAACAACCGGGGAGCAAGATTGGCACCAATCGTGAAGAACACCGCCGATATGCCGAACACGGAGGCGAGTTCAGAGCGACGGGCTTGGAGCAGCTGCTCTAGCGGCGCCAGAAGGACGCTGTAAGCATAAATCGAGCCGAGTGGAAGGCTCATGATGGTCGCTGCGGCAAGCGCCGCAGTGGGGTGGGCACGAACGTTTGGCCTAGTCGTCATGAAGGTGGCCGCCGTCTTGATGGAGGGCCGTGGGCAACTGCTTTAATCGAGACCGGACGCATGCACGGCGATCAGGCCAGCGACGGGCTCCATCCGGAGCTGACGAATTGCTGCAGCGTCGAAGTTGCAGGTGGCTGCCAGGCGCGGTTCAGCTGGGGTGCACCCACCTTTCGTGGTCTCACAGGGCGTTCTCGACCACACGGACGTGAGCGGCAAGTAGGGCAGGGAGCCGGCTGGGATCGCCGCGCGCCATACCGCATTCAGTACTGATGCCGTCAACGCGGGCATGCCTTCTCGCGGCAGCAAGGCGTGCTGCGTCGCCCGCCGCATCGTCGTGGTGAATAAGCCCAAGATAGAGTGCCGTTTCCGCCCCTAGCGCTAAGCCCCCGAGAGACGCAAAGTAGGCGTCGTCGCTTCGCGGCCTTGGTACAGGCATATGAAAGAAATCGATCGGTCTGCTGATGCTGGCGACGATGGCGTTAGCCATCTCCACCATGAGCCCCATGTCCTTTGGCTGTAGCAGATGCTCGTCCGCTGGGCTGCCATAACACAGGTGATAGCCAAGCTCGATGCCCGCCGGCACGGCGGCGCCGATTTTTGTGAGGACTTCAAGCGTTTCGGTGCGGAAGTCGACCGGACCCTTATCGTAGTAGCCTTCCCAGGCGAGCACTTCCTGGCACACATCCCATTGTAGAGCGAGGCGCTCGTTGGGGATCACGGCGGCAATACGCTCAACCTCGCTGATGAAGTGGCGCGTCAGCGGGGCTAGCAAGCCCTGCCGGTGGGCCGGCACCATATTGTTATAGGTTGGTGCAATTGGCGTCGGCAGGCTGACTTGAAACTTGACGTTGGCTGGGATGTCGCCTGCTGCTTGCATGCGTTCGAACAAGCTCCAGGATGCGATCGCCATGGCAGCGTAGCCGGTTTGGAAGCTGTCGGCATCAGGCTCGCGGCCCGGTCTTAGTCGAAGGCGAGGGATTTCCCGGATCAATTTGCCATCCCATTGTATGAACTTGAACGGCGGTACGTCGCCGGCAACTTCGATCGCCGGATTTTGCGCCAGGACATCCTGTAGGAATTTGATCCAGGTCTTGCGGATGCCGGTTTCTCCGTCGGGTAGCCGGATCAGATAGCGTCCAACGGTGGCCGAGATGGTGCGAAATACGCTCTCGGCGTCGGGCAAGGGAATGCTCCCGACGAGATGCACAACAGGTTGCTTGCTCCGATCCCAAGACATGGCGCTGCTCCTCCACTTCTTCGATCTGGACGCCTACTTCCACGTCAAAGAACCGCCATTCGACTTGGGGCACACCCCAAATCTGCGAGCCCGCCAAGAGAGGCTAGAGCCCCCCAATCGGCGCGGCCAGGGAGCCAACTCATGGCATGGCAGCGATTTTCGCGCCAGATGATCAGCCAAGCCGAGCCCTGTCGCGACAGAGAACGGCCTGGCAGCGCCATGCGCGAGGTTAGCCAACACGCGCAGGTGCAGGTGCGCTACTTTGCGATGTCGTCAGGAACGCTTAAGGATTGTGCGCCCAACCGCGCAGAGGCCATTGCCATTGCCCAGAATTGAAACAATCGTCCTGCAGCCGTCGTCTCCCGAAATCGCCATCTGTGCGCAATGGCGCGTGCAAGCTTTTGCCGATGTGCTTGGGACGAGCGTCGAGGCTGAGCAGAAATTGCTTCAGTCCTTCACATCGGATCGCACAGGCCAGGTAGCGCTCGTCGCCAGGTCGAATGGTGTGCCGGCGGGCACATGCCTGCTCGTTCAATCTGAACTTGAGCCATGCCATCCGGTATCGCCCTGGCTAGCAGGGCTTTACGTTGCGCCGGAGCATCGCTGCCAAGGGGTTGGCAGAGCGCTAGTTAGAGCGATTGAGGATCAAGCCCGGCAACGACGCTATTGCCGTCTCTATCTGTATACAGACAATGCAATTAGCTACTACGAGCAACTGGGTTGGCGGGTCATCGATCGAAGCGATTGGAAGGGGTTTCCGACGGCCCTGATGGTCGCGGCGACAGGCGGCAGCAAAGATGTTTCTCAAAAAATGCTTTTTGCCTCGTTGCGTTAGGCCCGCAACGCTGTGTCTCACACTATCGGCCTAGAGAACATCTGACACCGAGGTTAGTGCAAATCCCGTCCCCGCGAGTTGCCTGGATTGGTCGGCGCAGGGGCTGCCACGCCGGATTGTGCCATGATCATGGCGATGGGTGGCGGATCGCCGTCGGATGCTCGAAACAGTTCCACGGCTTCGCTACTGTTGGGGCGTTTGCGAGGCACCTCAATTCTGCAACGCACACCCGCGGGGTCAAAGACGAGGTCAACGGTGCCGCCGAGTTCGTAGGGGATAAGACTGCGTATGGCGCGCGTGCCATAGCCCGTGTGGTCCGGCGCGACAACGGCAGGCCCGCCGGTCTCGATCCAATCCATCACCAAGCGCTCTTCTGCATGGTCGTTCTTTCGGCACTGCCAGCGCACTGTGATGTGGCCGTTTTGGGCCGACAATGCCCCATATTTCAAGGCATTCGTGACCAACTCGTGCAGCGCGATGGCGATCGGTTGGATTGCTTCCGCAAACAGCAGGATGTCTGGTCCATCCACGACCGCGCCGCCAGTTCTGACGCAGGGTGCTAACTCATTGTGAACCAGTTCGGCGACACTAACACCTTGCCAATGGCTGCGGCTGAGCAGGGCGTGCGCATTTGCCATCGATTGAATGCGACCGTCGAACCCATGCAGGAATTCATCGACCGAACCGCTACCCTCGCCGGTGCGCTGCGCGACGGCGCCAACGGAAGCCAGCACGTTTTTCACGCGGTGATCGAGTTCACGCACCAACAAACGCTGTTGTTCCTCGGCGCGCATGCGTTCGGTGATGTCGCAGGTCAAGCCCTTGAGGCGCACATAGCGGCCAGTCGCATCGAACTCGGCCTTGCCGGTTTCCTCGAGCCATACCTCCCGTCCATCCGGGCGAATGAAGCGAAACGACGCCGAATAGGATGGTCGCTCGGGGCAAAGCCCGTTGATTTGGGCGGCGAAGCACTTGCGGTCATCGACGTGCACGCGTGCAAGGAAGTCCTTGCCTAGTCCTTGGGTGGCGGCCGCCTGTGCTTCCAAGCCGAGAATTTGCGAGGCGTTTTCGCTGCGCCGCGACAAGCCCGTCCCAGGATCCCATGTGAAGGCAACCATCTGGCCGGCCCGCAAGGTCTGCTGCAAACGAATTTCGCTCTCCTTCAGCGCAACATCGATGCGCTTGCGCTCGCTGATCTCGCGCGCGACCTTGGCAATTAGAGCGGCCAGGAACCACCAATAGCTGAGGACAAGCACACCGAGTAGCAAGTAGCCTTTGTTGTTGAGGAAGAGGAGGCTTTTGAGCGCGCTTGGGATCAAAATTCCCGACATGTAGCTGAATGCTGCGACGGGCAATGCCGAGAGGAGGACGGTGCCGCTGGCGGCCATACCGGCCGTGAGGGCGACGAGAATCAGCTCCTGGTCGTGCGCCAGTTCCCCCATATACAGGACGGCCATGACCCCCCATGGCAGAGCCAGGAAGCAGGAATACACCGTCGCTCTGTGCGTGGCGCGCTGGAAACTACGTGGCACCCGCCCCCGGCTTCGCATGTGACGATAGAGGACGAGCAAAGCAATCGCGTAAGAATAAGCGCACCAAACGATCAACTGAGCGGTCGGAATCGAGCCCGCCATGGCGACGGCGAAAACCGTCGTGTTGAGGATGTGGCCGGCCATCGAATGGGGTGTGACCCGGGCAATGACCTCAAGCTGCCGGCGTTGGAATAGGGAGAGCGGTGTTTCCATACCAAACTCGGTGGCCGGGCTAATCGAAAACAGAGGTCGGACAGGCTTGAGCGTATCTCGCGGTCTGCCGGGGTCGCAAAGCGCAAGCTGTTGGAGCATGCACAACTGAACGATAAAAGGGAATGCTCGAATAATGCAATTTTGACAGTAACTTGGCAAACTGCGCGGAGGCGCGCGGCTTTGTCTAGGTTGAGCGCTGGCGAATGAACTCCTCCGGTCGGGTGCCAAGCGGTATATGCAGCGCAGCGCGCAGGCCGATATCGTCCCATTGCATGCCGCTTCCAAGCGCGCGCGTATGGGCAAGTTCGGCCGATCGGGCTTGTGTGTGGTCGGTCAGGGCGCGTTCCTGAGCCTCCCAGCGCTGTAGGGAAGTCTCCAGGTCCGTGCCGCCGGTCACGATCTCTGCCAGACTGAGCGCATTCATCATCGCCAGGCAGGCGCCCTGCGCCAGCGTCGGCGGTAGTGCATGAGCTGCGTCTCCGACGATGGCGACGCGGCCAACGGACCAGCGGGTGAGCCGCGTCGTCTCATAGACGTCGTAGCGCCCGCGTGTGCCGATCGTTTGCAACGCCGGGACGAGCATGGGGAAGACGCTGCCCCACACGGCAGCATCGATCGGTAGCGTCGAGGCCTCCTTGTCGTCGCGCGGCGACATCATGGCAAAGTAGAGTTTCCCATCCTCGCAGGGCGCATAGAGGATGCGCAAGGTGCGTGGTTGGAATGCCCAGAAGTCGATCACATGCTCCCAATCACCGCCAATAAAGGGAGCGCGGTCGACGAGCACGCGTACGATGCCGTCCTGGTATTTGTGTCGCGCGACCGGGATGCGCAGCGAGTCGCGGACCGTCGAGCGTACACCGTCGGCGGCAATCACCAGGTCCGCCTTCAGGCTCCGTCCGGCGGCGAGCTCCAGAACACCCTCCGGCTGCGCGCCGACCGCCATCGAGCGAGTGACGATCTCGATGCCTTCGCGTTGGGCAGAGGCGATGATCGCCGAATAAAGATGCTGGCGCGTCATGGTTTGCAACAAAAAGCGATTGGCGCCGTTGATTTTTTCGAAGCTGACGCAGACGCCGTTGCGCCGTGTCTCATAGCCCGGAGCCTGATGTGCACGCCGCGCCACGTCGTCATAGGCGCCGATCGCTTGCAATACGCGTTGACCGTTCTCCCAGATGAAAATGCCGGCGCCGAAGGCGCGCAGCTCCGCCTCTTTTTCGTGCACGCGCACGCTCCAGCCGCGGCGGCGCAAGGCGATCGCCGCGGCGAGCCCGGCGAAGCCGGCTCCAGCGATTTCTGCATGCATCGGCAAAATCCCCGCGGTCGGTGTCTGCATACATCTACAACATTTGGCGAGACTTCGGCGACCGCTCGCGATCCGTCAACTGATCTCGCCGCCATTGGCGGTCGTGCAGCCTGCAAAAAGGCGGCCGCTTCGGCTCGCGCGCGCCGCATCAGATCGCACGATCCGGCAAGGTCGACGACAGGCCAATCCGGCCGGATCGCCAGGCAAGCCACGGCCGATGCTTCTTGCCTGTCGCCAGCGGCCGTGCAGGCCAACGGTCGGTGAGCCGCTGCGCGGTGATTGGCCATGCAAACCGCAACGCAGGCCGGTATAGTTACCTCAGTTGCCGAAGGTGCGGCACGTGATCTGGATATACGGGAGGAACGCATGAGCTTTTGGCTTGCCGTCGCCGCCTTAGCCGCCGCACTCACAGGCCACGCGATGGCGGTGGCAGCTCAAGATGCCGTTCATGTGATCCCGGAATTCACATTCGAGAGCGGTGAAAAGCTCGCCGGCATGAAAGTCGGCTACGCCACGCACGGCAAGCTCAACCAGGCAAAGAGCAATGCCATCCTCGTAACCCATGGTGCCAGCGGCGTTCGCACCAGCAATGCAGCGCTGATCGGCCCCGGCAAGGCTTACGACACAGACAAGTATTTCGTTGTCACGGTGGACGCCATCGGCGGTGGTAACTCAAGCCAACCGAAAGACGGACTTGGCCCAAAATTCCCGAAATACACCATTCGGGACATGGTGCGCGCTCAGAATGACCTGCTGACCAATGGTCTTGGTCTTGCCCACGCGGTCGCCATCGGCGGCCCGTCCATGGGCGCCCAACAAGCGCTGGAATGGGGTATCCACTATCCCGACTTCATGGACGGCTTGCTGCTCATCGTGCCGGCCTCACGAAGCGATCGGCACGTGCGGGCGATCTTCGATGCGGTGGAGGCGGCCATCAAGCTCGACCCGAACTATCGGGACGGCAATTATACCGCCCAGCCGCGCGACGGAATCATTCTGGGCGGTATGATCTATTTCCCGTGGCTCTACAGTGATGAGCATCTCAGCACGATTACCGACGACGCCGCCTGGGAGAAAGCGTCGCGTGCGTTCGGCACGGCTTGGGCAAACGCCTGGGATGCGAACAGCCTGTTGTCACGTTATCACGCGGCGAGCAGATTCGATCCCTCGACGCCGTTCGGTGGCGATCTCGGCAAGGGGCTCGCACAGGTGAAAGCGAAAACTTTGATTATGCCGGGCATGACAGACCGCACGCTGCCAACCTACCTGGCGCGCGAACTCTATCGCGGTATCAAGCAGGCGACGTATGTTGAGATTCCGAGCTACCTCGGCCATCTCGCGGGCGGGCCCGCGAACGAGGCAAGCGCCGAGTACGCCTTTGTTACCGCGCAGATCAGGAAGTTTCTGGCCGAGCTCGCAGCCAAGTAAGGCCCCACACTCAGGCGCGCTGCTATCTCGGTGCTCAACCTGGCGCCGGCCGCCGGACCCTTGCCTGCCAAGGCTCGATCGTCCAGACCGTCACCGGCGACCTCGCCAAAGTTCTCGGTGTGGCGCGAAGGATCAGCGCTAGTGCCGGGGTCCAGACAGCCAGACTGCCAGCGCCATCCGCTCCGCAGGGGTCATACCGGTCACGTTCGACGGCGGCATGGCGTTGCTCCAGACCGCACTGACACCGATCTGGCGAGCGTGGGCCCTTATCAGCATCGGCGTATCCAATGCCAGGCCCTTCGGAGGTCGGCTGAAGCCAAGCCAGACGGGTTCGGCCGCGTGACACATGCTGCAGCGGCTGATGACGATGTCTTCGACCTGTTCGAAGGTCACCAGCCCAACTGCCGGGACCTCGGTTCGCTTGCCGACCGGCCAGCCAGCCACCGCCGGGCCGAGCGTCGACAACCAAACGATGGCGACCGCGCAGCCCGCCGCTACGCCCCAGGTCCACCAAGGGCTCGATAGCCCCTGGTGTCGCACATTGTAGAAATGGCGGATCACGCCACCCATGACGAGCAGCAGCGCGAAGATCACCCAGCTCCAGCGCGTGGCGTAGGCGAGAGGATAGTGGCTGGATAGCATCACGAACACCACCGGCAGCGTCAGATAGTTGTTATGGGTGGACCGCTGCTTGCCCCGCCAGCCATGCACCGGATCGGGCGTCCGGTCGGCAATGAGATCGCCCACCACCTTGCGCTGGCCGGGGATGATAACCATCAGCACGTTGGCCACCATGATGGTGCCAAGCAGTGCCCCCATCTGCATGAAGGCGCCGCGCGGGCTGAAGAGGAGGGTCGAGATCCACGCCAGCGCGCTGAGGAGGGCAAAACCGATGACCGCGAGCAGGACCGCGTTGCGCCCGACCGCGGAGCGACACAGGGCGTCGTAGATCATCCACCCCAACACCAGGCCTGCGAGGCTGATGGCGATACCGCTGGAGGCTGAGACATCGAGCACGCCAGGATCGATCAGGTAGAGCGCGGCATTTGCATAGTAGACGGCTCCCATCAGCGCAAATCCGGAGACCCAAGTGGCGTAGGCCTCCCACTTGAACCAGGTGAGATCGGCGGGCAGGCGAGCCGGCGCCACCAGGTACTTCACCATGTTGTAAAATCCGCCGCCGTGCACCTGCCAGACCTCCCCGTAAGCCTCGGGCGGCAGGCCTGCACGCTGCTTCAAGCTGTAATCGAGATGGATGAAATAAAAGGAGGTGCCAATCCAGGCGATGCCGGCGATGACGTGTAGCCAGCGCAGGAAGGCCTCACCCCAAACCCATAGAATTTCGCTCAACAGCGCCCCCGATCATGTCCCGCGTCGATGTGCCATGGCGTGTCCCGTGCCTGAGTGGGGCTCGCACCTTGCCGGCCCGGGCGACGGAGCGGTGGCAACCGGCACGGCGCCAGCTGCCGGCTCCTTGCCGCGCAGGCCTTGCAGTCGGATCAGACAGTGCCGGCACGCCAGCATTGCCGGCGCGGCTGCAAGGCTGCGCGGCGGAAAAGCAGCCGCCCGCGCTAGCTGGCCCTGCCGATCAACGTGAGATTGGCCCAGACGCCTTGTTGCCCGACCGCGTAAGAGATGACGAAGTAGGGTGGGCGCCCGTAGGTCATGACCAGACGCCAGGCTCGACGCGCGGGCATGTCGGCAGCGTGGCCGGGCTTGGCGCTGCGCTGCTCTGGCTGGTCGGTGGTTGAATCCAAAGATCGCGGGATCACGCATTGCCTCAGCGTGCCACAAAGCGCGCACAAGGCAAAGCAGGTGCCGTGCGCTGCTTTTTACCGATCCGCTCGGCCTCGAGCGGCGCGCCCGCCCCCGCTAGAGCCACTCGGCCGGGTGAGCGGACTTGTCCTCGTCGAGGCAAACAGCCAGGCGGGCCTAAGGCGCAGCGCGCCGGCGCGATCGGCCTCAGCGATGCTGGTCTTGCCATCATGCCTCGCGTGAGGCGCCGGCCGCGCGACGCCTACAATGGCAAGCAGCGCCGTGCCGAGGCGATTTTCGCTCCCGGTCGAACTGCGCTACACATCACTGAGACTGAGCCCAAAAACATGGCAAAGCCCATGCATAGTCTCGAAATGCTGAATACGTCCGATCGCGACACCTTTGTTGCCGCCTTGGGGCACATCGTCGAGCATGGCCTTTGGGTCGCCGAGCGCGTGCTCCGGGCACGACCGTTCGCCACCGTGGCCGACCTGCATCGAGCCATGCAGCATGCAGTGGCAGCGGCCAGTGAGGCCGAGCAGCTCGACCTCATCCGTGGTCACCCGGAGCTGGCCGGCAGGGTTGCCCGCACCGGCAGCATGACGGCGCAGTCCCGCCGCGAGCAGGGCAGTGTTGGGCTCGATCAGCTCAGCGCCGCGCAGTTCGCACGCTTCGAGCGGCTGAACGCCGCCTATCGCCAGCGCTTTGGCTTTCCCTTCATCATCTGCGTGCGCCGCCACACGCGTGATTCCATCATCGACAATTTCGAACGCCGGCTCGGCAACAGTCCCGCTCAGGAGCGAGCCGCAGCCCTCGAGGAAATCGACCACATCGCGCGCCTGCGGCTTGGCGAGGCGGTTGCGGGGCCGGGCAAGCCGAAGACGGAGGGGCGGCTTTCGACGCACGTACTGGATACGGTTTCCGGTAAGCCGGCGGCGGGGGTCAGAGTCGTGCTAATGGAATGCGGGGCGAGCGCGGTGGACCTGCTTGCGGACCGCGTCACCAATGCCGATGGGCGTACCCAGGAACCTCTGCTCGGCGGTGCCCCGCTGCGCATTGGCCACTATCAGCTAGAGTTTCATATCGGCGCCTATTTCGCGGCCCGTGGCGCGGCCGGCAGCGAGCCGCCCTTCCTCGATGTGGTGCCGGTCCGCTTCGCCATCGCCGAGCCCGAAGGGCATTACCATGTGCCGCTGCTGGTCTCTCCCTGGAGCTATTCCACTTATCGCGGCAGCTGACCGGCCGGCGCCAAACCGTGGCCTAACCCCGGTCGAGGCCCGACCGGTGCGCCCAGCCGGTCGTGCGGCGCTCGAGTTCCACGGTGGCGGCGTAGATGATGACACCGAGAATTGCCAGGGCCATCAGTGCGGCAAACACCAGGGGCACATTGAAGTCGGCGCTCGCTCGCGTGATTAGATTGCCGATGCCGTAGCGCGACGCATTCAATTCGGCGATCACCGAGCCGACGTAGGCAAGGGTAATGGCGACCTTCAGGGCGGCGAATAGATAGGGCATGGAGCGCGGAATGCCGATCTTGACCATGATATCCCATTTGCGGGCGCCCAGTGCCCTCATGACGTCCTCCAGTTCGGGCTCGATGGTGGAGAGGCCGGTCGCCACGTTCACTACGATCGGGAAGAAGGAAATCAAGAAGGCGGTCATCACCGGTGGGATCCAGCCGACACCGAACCATAGAATCAGGATCGGTACGACTGCCACTTTCGGTATGGCGTTGAAACCGACCAGGATCGGCTGCGTGCCGGCATTGACGATGCGCGATGCACCGAGCGCGATGCCGAGCAGAACGCCGAACACCACGGCGATGCCGAAGCCCGCGAGCGTCATCCACAGCGTGTGGAAGGAGTGGAACAGGAGTTGCCACCAGTAGTCGACGATGGCTTGGACGATCACGCTCGGCGCCGGCAGGAAAAAGACGGGCACCTTGAAGAGCCGGCAGGCGGCCTCCCAAAACGCGAAAAAGGCGATGGTAAAGACATAGGGCGCCGCCGCGATCGACACTTTCTGCCTTCCGGCACTCATGCCGCTTGCCTGGCGGTGGCGATCTGCGAGCGCAGATCGTGAACGAGATCGGTGAACTCAGCCGTGTAGGTCACCTCCAAACTGCGGGGGCGTGGGAGCGTCACGCGGCGCTCGGTGATAATGCGCCCCGGCCGAGCGCTCAGGCAGAAAATGCGGTCCGCGAGGAAGGCAGCCTCCCGCAGGTCGTGAGTGACGAGCATGATGGTGACGGGGCGCGCTGCGTGTAGATCACGCATTACGCACCACAGCTCCTCGCGCGTGAAGCTGTCGAGCGCGCCGAACGGCTCGTCCAGCATAAGCAGGCGAGGTTCGTGGATCAGCGCGCGGCAGAGCGAGGCGCGCTGCTGCATGCCGCCCGACAGCTCCCAGGGGTACTTGACACCCATGCCCTGCAAGCCGACCTGCGCTAGCAATGCCTCGACCTTGGCGATATAGGCGCTGCGCTCGCTGCGCAGCCGGCTGCGATGCGGCTGCACAATCTCCAATGGCAGCAGGATGTTTTCCAAGGTGCGACGCCAGGGCAGCAAGTTGGGGGCCTGGAAGGCCATGCCCGCGATTTTGAGTGGTCCGACTACCCTCTCGCCCCCTACCGCGATGGTCCCGGCATGGGGAAACTGCAGCCCCGTCACCAGCTTCATCAATGTCGACTTGCCGCAACCGGATGGACCGACGATGGCCGCGAATTCGCCCTCCGCGACGGAGAGCGTAAGCTTGTCGAGGGCAATGACGTCGCCGGCCGTGCCGTAGACGTGGGTGACGTTGTCGATGTCGACGAAGCCGCTCACGCTGTGATCCCGACCTCGCCTGCGGCGCCTGAGCCGGGATCGGGCTGCCGGCGCCCTCGCGAGCGTGTGGTCGTGGCGGCTTCGCGCGGCGAAAAAACGCGATGACCGAACATTAGTTCACCTTACGATCCGCCGGTGCCGGCAAGAACGCCTCGGTGAAGACATCCTCAACCCTGGGCTTCGACTTGAATTGGAAGGTCAGGCCGATCTGGTCGATGGATGCGGCAAAGCGTGCCTTGTCGATGCCGCCGTAGCCGTTGGCCTTGACCCAGGGGGTGACGAAGTTCTGCGCCAGCGACAATTCCAGCCGCTCCTTCTCCACCTCCTGCTTGGCGACATCATTGCGCTTGATGACGGTCGCCGTCGCCGCAGCCGGGTCCGCCAGGGTGTCGCGTAGACCCTTGGTCAGCGCCTTGATGAAACCCTTGATCGCTTCCGGTTTCTCGGCGGCGAACTTTGGGCTCGCCATCAGCACGTTGCCGTAAAGCTCCACTCCATAGTCGCTCATCAGCATCAGCACGATATCGTCGACCGGCACTCCTCGCGACTTGAGGTTCATGAACACCGAGAATGAGAAGCCGAACACGGCGTCGACTTCGCCCGAGGCCAGCATAGGCTCGCGCACGGGAAAGCCGAGGTTCTCGAATTTCATACCCTTGTCATCGAGCTTGTTGACCGACCTGAAAATCGGCCACTGCGCATAGGCGCCGTCGGCGGCCGGGGCGCCGAACTTCTTGCCGGCGAGGCTGTTAGGATCGGCGGTGATGCCCTTGCTCTTGCGGCCGACGATGGCGAACGGTGGGCGGTCGTAGACCATCATCACCGCCTTGAGGTCGATGGTGGGGTTCTCGTCGCGAAAGCGGATCAGCGAATTCACGTCGCCGGCGCCGATGTCGTAGGTGCCGGACGCCACGCGCGGGATCAATTCGCGCGAGCCCGAGCCCGTGTCAATGGTGACGTCGAGGCCCTCGGCTTTGAAGTAGCCCTTGTCGAGGGCAACGGTGAACGGTGCGGCCGGTCCCTCGAAGCGCCAGTCGAGCGTGAATTTCACAGGCGTCTGGGCCTGAGTGGTCGTGACGGCAAGCGTCGACAGCGCCAGCCCAAGCGTAAGGGCGGCGACCGCACGCAGGCGGACTAGTCGCTTCATTGGCATTCAACTCCTCTGGAAACCCCCAAGTCGCAGGTCTGGCGAACGTTTGCAGCCTGTCGCCACCAGGTCACGGCCCTCCCGCTCGCAGGTTGAACAGTCTAGCCGCGAGCGGGACATCTCCGAAACGCGCTTTTTCTGCCTGCCGGCAGATGCCTGAATTTCGAGCAAAAGGCTGCCTGTTGCTGGGGCAGGGCAACCCGTGCCCGTGCCGGCAAGTTGACTTGCCGGCACGAAATCGCCATGCCTACGGCACAGGGGTGGCAGCAGCTCTCTGGGTGCAGAATGGGCCAGGCCGGCTACAGCAGGTTCGTTCCGGTGTCCTGGGGCCAGCACTTTTACGGCCATACGCAAGCCTCTTTGCCCAGTTGGCGACGGCGGGCGCCAAGCCGTCGCGGGCTGCGCTGTGGGCGGCCGCAGCGGTGCTGCCGGAGACCTGGATTTTTTTGCCTTTGAGCCTCGATCCACAGGACGTGCAGCCGATCCACTGCCGTGTTGCGCCTTCCGCCGCAGGTACTGAACCTCATGGCCACCAAATCACCCACCGTGCCGACCATGTTCGACGACCTCAATCCAAGTCCGCGACTGCTGATGGGCCCGGGCCCCAGCAACGTTGATCCGCGGGTGCTGCGCGCCATGTCCATGCCGATGCTCGGTCAGTTCGATCCCGAGTTCACGGCGTACATGAACGAGACCATGGCCCTGCTGCGCCAGCTGTTCCAGACCGCCAACCGCTGGTCCTTGCTGGTGAACGGCACGGCGCGAGCCGGCATCGAGGCGCTGCTCACATCATTGATCGAGCCCGGGGACCGCGTATTGGTGCCAATCTTCGGCCGCTTTGGGCACTTGTTGCACGAGATCGCCGGGCGCTGCGGCGGTGCGGTAACCACGATGGAGACCGAGTGGGGCACCGTATTTGAGCCCGGTGCCATCGAGGACGAAATCAAACGCGTGTCCCCCAAGCTACTGGCTCTAGTACATGGCGATACGTCAACCACCATGGTCCAGCCGCTGGCCGAGATCGGCGAGATCTGCCGACGCTACAACTGCCTCTTTTATGTAGATGCCACCGCCACTCTCGGGGGCATGGATTTTCCGGTCGATGCCTGGAAGGTGGATGCGGCATCGGCCGGCTTGCAGAAGTGCCTGTCCGGTCCGCCGGGTTCGGCGCCCATCACCTTCAACGAGCGGGTCGAGCGCCGCCTGCTGCGGCGCAAGCACGTCGAGGCCGGCCTTCGGCCGCCAGACTACACGCCACCGAACGCAGCGCGCATCTCCTCCAACTACTTCGATCTGCCGATGCTGATGGACTACTGGAGCGAGGCTCGCCTCAACCATCACACCGAGGCGACATCCATGCTCTATGCGGCGCGGGAGTGCGCCCGCATCGTCCTGCGCGATGGACTGGCCGAGACCATTGCGCGACATGCTGCGGCCGGTCGTGCGCTGGCCGCGGGCCTGCAGGCCATGGGCCTGTCCCTGTTCGGCGACCGGCGCCACAAGATGGCGAACGTCACGGGGGTGAATATCCCCGCAGGCGTCGACGGCAGCAAGGTGCGCGAGGCGCTGCTGCACGACTTTGGCATCGAGATCGGCACCTCGTTCGGTCGCCTGCACGGTCGCATCTGGCGTATCGGCACCATGGGATACAACTGCCGCAAGCAAAACGTGCTGATCTGTCTTGGCGCGCTGGAAGCAGTGCTGCGTCGCGCCGGTTTTGCGACCAAGCCGGGGGCAGGTGTCGATGCCGCCTACGCCCAGTACGCGACGAAGCCGGGTTGACGGACATTGCAGGCTCGCCGGCATCGCCGCCACGTGACGATTGCTGATGGCTGGCGGTCGGCTCGACCAGAGGCAATGCGTTAATTCCAGCAGACGGCGGGCCGGGGTGCGCTCTGGTGGGTGGCTGCGATTGCTCAAGTCGCGCGCCATGCTCAGGGCAATGCGCTCGTTGCTCGGCACCTTGACGTGACATCAACACGGCCGCCGACGAGGCAACCGCTCCGCTCACGCGTCAAAGCGCAGCATGTTGCGCGGCAGCCTTGCCCGGAGCATGAGGACAGCAAAGTCCGAACAAAATGAACCCGGTAAACACGTTGTTTCCCGCCGCGTACGGGGTTCTCAGACAGCCCACTTGCGCAAGCAAAACTTGCTTGCTGGGCTCACCACCCCTGCGCAAGCGGCTAGGTGCCCTCAACGATGCTCTTCTTTATTTGCTCGCGCTCAACCTTGAGCTGTTGGTAGGACTCGTCGGCCCGTAGGCGATCCTCGATGGTCATCAGACGTAATCTGGCCAAGTCCGCCGTCACCTCGTTGCCAACCGCGATGGCGTACTCGATGACCTTGCGCGGCCAACCGTAAAGAGACTTTGGCTGCTGCAGGTAGTCGTCGAACTCCTTAACCCACAGTTCCATGCGCAGCAGAGGCTCCGGCGCAATTGTCTCCGGCAACAGGAAGTGAGCCTCGGGCGTAGGCTCTCGCACGACCATGGCGCAGCGCTCCCATTTTTTCGAACGCCAATTGTCCCAGCCACCGATCGTGAGCCCAAACTCGCCAATGAAACTGTCATCCGCTGGGTCGTAGATTTTCACAATTGGATGCTCTCGCCCACTGGCAGCGTGTTCACCTCGATCGGCACGCCGCGTTTCTTGTATGCAAGCTTCATGGCCAGATCTGGCTTTGGCCTATGCTGGCAGCAATCGTATACGCTTTGCGGCCTGGGAGCCAAGATCGTATGCCCAAGCGGGACGCTACCGCTGCCACGCCTCCGGCATCAGGTTCGCTGGCGGATTTGCCCGCCGTCACCGCCGCCGGAACTGGTGCCGCCGGTTCAATCCGCAGGCGGCGGCTCAATGCCGGTGCGATTGGCGATCAGACCGTAATGTTCGATCCGACGATGCAAGGCGAAGTTGAAAGTGGTCTTGCGCAGATATTCACCCAGGTCGAGATCACAATCGGCGACAACCAGCTCATCGTCTTCGCTGATCGCGCTCGCCACAATCTCCCCGGTCGGCGCCACGATGCACGAGCCCCCGATCTGGTGTACCCCCTCTTCGGTGCCGGCTTTTGCGGTGGCCACGACCCATAGCGCATTCTGATAGGCGCCCGCCTGCACGGAGAGGTTGCTGTGGAACATCGGCAGATGCGGGGGCTCGTGTGGGCCGCTAAGGCGCTGGCTTGGTGTGTTGAAGCCAAGCATGATCAGCTCAGCTCCCTTGAGGGCCATCACCCGGTAGGTTTCGGCCCAACGCCGATCATTGCAGATGCATAAGCCCATGATGCCGCCAAACGCGCGCCAGGTACCGAAGCCAAGATCGCCAACTTCAAAATAGCGCTTCTCCAAATTCTGGTAGGGCTGATGCGGGCGGTGGTCGGCGTGGCCGGGAAGATGGATCTTGCGATATTTAGCGACGATCGTGCCGGTCTCATCCACCAGGATCGCGGTGTTAAATCGTCGCGTGCGCCCACCCGTCACCGCAAGCTCGCAGTAGCCCAGATGGAAGCCGACGCCCAGGCGTTTGGCCTCATCGAACAGCGGCTGGGTCTCGGGGCTCGGCATTTCGCGCTCGAAATAGCTGTCGATCTCGGCTTGCGCGTCCATATACCAATGCGGAAAAAAGCTTGTCAGCGCCGCTTCTGGAAACACGACAAGGCGTCGTCCGTATTTGTGGCCTTGCCGCAAGAGCTGAATCAGCCGGTCCACGGTCTCGCGGCGGCTAGCGCAGCGCGGGATGGGGCCGAGCTGGGCGGCGGCGACAGGGAGCATGCGGGTCATCGCGTTGCCTTACCTCTTCTCTTTCTTTCTTCTCGCATCAGGCGATAACCGAGATTAAGCGCTAAAACCTGGGCGAGGCACATCGGCGCGATCATAGATTGGTAGACCTGGCTGTCGCGCTCGATCACCTCGAAGGCGACCGTCGCCGCCGGCCACAGCGGGCTCAGCGAGCTGTCCGTGATGGCGATCACCGGCGAGCCGGTGCGGTGACGGGCGCGTGCCGTCTCGATCACGAGCGGCGTATAGGGCCTGACGCTGATCGCGACGAGCGCGTCGTTCTTGGCAATCAATGCCGCCTGCTGGGCGATGCTGCCGCCGGTTCCCGACAGCAGTGTGCTCGGCCGCTTCAGCCGCAAGAGTGCAAAGTGGAGATAAAAGGCGACCGGGTATGACTTGCCCTGCCCCAGGACGTATACGTGATCGGCATCGGCGAGGTGCGAGGTGGCCCGCTGTAGAACATCTTGCTCGATGCCGCTGCGCAGCCGTTCGAGGGAAGCTTGCGCTTCGTTGATGGTCTCATCGGCGATGGAAGGTGTGCGACCGCCGACGTGCAGCGTGCCGAGCGTCTCCAGGCGATCTTGCATCGTGTCGAACTGCAGCACCAACCGCGAGCGAAAGACCTGTTGCATGGCGCTAAAGCCGTCATAGCCGAGGGCTTGCGCGAACCGCACGAGGGCGGAGGGCTGGACCTGCGCGCGCCGTGCGAGAGTCGCAGTCGTCTCCAGCGCCACGAGGTTGGGATGGTCGAGCACAAATCGGGCGATTGCCTGCAACTGCCGGCTGAGGCCGGAGAAGCTGGCATTAATGGCAGCCTTGAGCTCTTCGAAGTTGCGCGCGCGGCGTGCTTCCACGGTTTCGGCCTTTGTATGCATCAGCGATCTTCCTCGCCCTTGCCGGCCACGTCGATGAGAATACTAGAACATTCGTTCTAAAATTTGACAATCAAGAATATCCACTCTAGCGTCGCGTTATTGCTTAGTGAAGGGAGGGAACAATGTCCCGTAAGGTCTCCCGTCGGCGCGTCCTGCAGACGGCCGGCGCCGCCAGCCTCGGCGTGGTCGCCTTTGCCGGTCCCTGGAAACATCTGCGCGTCTATGCCCAGGCCAGCGCCAAGCCGATCAAGATCGGCCTCACACACGATGCCAGCGGACAGTTCGGTGCCAGCGGGCAGTCTGAGAAGCTCGGCACCATGCTGGCGATCGAGGAGGCCAATGCCAGAGGTGGTGTGCTTGGGCGCAAGCTCACCTCCGTGTGGCAGGACACCGAGACGACGCCGGCCACCGGCACGCGCGTGGCCGAGCGTTTCATTGCACGCGAAGAGGTTGCCTTCATGGTCGGGGCGGTGCAATCGGGTGTGGCCAATGCCATATCGCAGGTTTGCCAGAAGTACGGCTGCATTTACTTCAATACCAATTCCAGCTCGACCACGGAATCGGGCAAGGATTGCCACCGCACAAAGTTCATGTGGGACGGCAACTCGCACAATTTCGCGCTGGCGTCCGTCAAAGCTGGTGTCGAGCAGTTCGGCAAGAAATGGTTGCTACTCACCAATGATTACGTGTGGGGTCGCGACCAATCGGCTGCGACGCGCACGACGCTCACGCGCTTCGGCGGCGAGGTGGCCGACGAGATCATGGTGCCGGTCGGCACGCGTGATTTCTCCGCGATTCTGTTGAAGGCCCAACAGATCAAGGCCGATGTTATCGCGCCCGCCATCGGCGGCGACGACTTCAAGTCGATGCGCCAGCAGATCGTCGATCAAGGCCTCGATAAAAAACTGCGTTTCTCGGGTGGCGCTGTGCCCGACTGGCCGGACGCGTGGCCACTGGGGCCGACCGGAGTTTTCGGCGTGTTCCCGACCAACTGGTATCACTATCTGGATCTACCCGGAGTTGCCGAATTCAATAGCCTGTACAAACAGAAATTTGCCAACGCGCCGGAGCCGGTACCCGGAAACGTCTTCTATAATGGCTATTACGCCATGCGAGAATTGATCCGCACCATTGAGCGCGTCGGTTCGACCAACAACATAAAAATCATCAAGGCGCTGGAAGGCCACAAGATGCCGGCCCTGGATCGCATGCAGCATCATGACGCCTGGATCGATGCCAACAGCCATCACGTCCAGCAAACAATGTATGTCTGCATGCGCAACTTCGAGCCCAAGGACAACACCGACTTGTTCAAGGTGGTCGGCATTGCCAAGCCGGAGGACGTCGTCTCCGACACTGAGAAGGAATGCAAGCTCGAGACCTATGAGGCAACGCCGACCTACGACCCGTAGTCGCCGCTGCCGGATTTGCGAGGCCGGTCCGCTGTTGGGAGCATTCCCCCGGCCATTTTCCCGGCATCTGCGAGGGCCAATGGGGCTGATCAACGATCTGCTGCCGCATCTCATCAACGGGCTGACGCTCGGCCTGCTCTTCACGCTGGTGGCGTTGGGCTTCATGCTGATCCTCAGCATGATGGAGGTGATCAATCTGGCTCACGGCTCGCTGTTTGCTTTGGGCGCATACGTGGGCTTTGTTGCTCTCAGCAAGGACGCTCTTCCACGCCTGGCGGGATGGCTGCAGCCATTCTATGCGCTGCCGCTCGGCTGGCGCTACGCGATGGTCTTTGTCCTGGCACCTGCCCTGGTTGCTTTGATCGGCATGGCCTTGGAGGTTTGCCTGCGGCGCACCTACGACCGCATTCCGCTCTACGGCCTGCTTTTGACCTTTGGCGCGTCGCTGGTCATCGAGGAAGGGATTCGAATTGGCTTCGGGCGTGCCGACAAGTTTTTGCCGATGCCGCCGGCGATCTCCTCGGGTTTTGTCGCCGGTGACTTGCTGTTCTCCACCTACCGGTTCTTTGCTTCCGGCGTGGCCATAGTGCTGATCACCCTGGTTTGGCTGTTTCTGCAGCGCACGCCCTACGGAGCCATCATCAAGGCCGGCGCGCACGACAGCGAGATGGTGCGCGCGCTCGGCATCAATTTGCGACGGGTGCGTCTTTTCGTCTTTGCCTTCGGCACGGGATTGGCGGCGCTGGCGGGATTCGCCATGGCGCCCATCTGGGGTATTCGTCCACACATGGGTGTCGACGCTGTCATTCCCGCCTTTGTCATCATCGTGCTGGGTGGCGTCGGCAGCTTCTGGGGCCCGGTGATTGCCGGGCTGCTGGTTGGCATGGTGGTGGGATTGACCGGTGCGTATAAGACTGACTGGTCCCTGTTCTCCATGTATTTGCTGCTGATCGCCGTCGTGACTTGGCGTGGCCGCGGTCTGCTTGGGCGGCAAAGCGTTCTGGAGCGGTGAGAATGGCTACCTCACCCGCCCGCCTGCTAACCCACCTGCCGCTATCGCTCATCGTCACGGTCGCAATCTTTGCCAGCCTGCCGCTGTGGGTGGCACGCATTGGCCTTTATGAGTACCTCGCACTGGAGGTGCTGATCTGGTCGCTGTTCGCCATGGCCTATAACCTGATGCTCGGCTACACCGGCTTGCCCTCGTTTGGACATGCGGCCTTCTTCGGCATCGGCGCCTATGCCTTCGGGCTCTGGCAGTTCCACGCCTATGCCAACCTGTGGGCTTGCCTTGCGGCGTCTTTGCTTGCGGCGGCGCTGGCCGGTGCCGTGGTGGCAAGCTTCATCTCGCATCGGCGCGGCATCTATTACGCACTGCTCACCATTGCCTTTGGCGAGATGTTTGTCTTCATTTGCATCAAGTGGCACACCGTCACCAAGGGCGAGGATGGCCTGCTAAACATTCGTCGCCTGCCAGCCGAGCTTGGCTTCGCTTCGATCAGCCTGAAGAGCAACGTCGAGCTCTACTATTTCGTGCTCGTGCTGTTTGCAATCGTCGTTTGGCTGCTGTGGCGCTTGGTGCGTTCGCCGTTCGGCCATGTGCTGCAGGCCATCCGGCAGAATGACCTACGCGTCAGCTATCTGGGCTACAACGTCTGGCTGCACAAATGGCTGGTATTCGTGCTTTCCGCCACGCTGGCCGGTCTTGCCGGCGGCCTGTTCGCGATGGCTCAGGAAGGCGCCTACGTCCAGGTCATGACCCTGCAGTGGTCCGGCATCGTCGTGTTGATGACGCTCACCGGCGGCGGCCTCGTCAGCTTCTGGGGGCCCGTGCTCGGAACGGTCGTATTCTTCGTCGCCCGCGACGTGTTGGGTGCGCTCACCGAGACTTGGATGATCTGGTACGGCCTGATGTTCATGTTGATCGTTATGTTCAAGCCGGAAGGCATTGCCGGGCTCTTACAAGATCTCGCTGCGCGTATTCGGCCGGGACGGAATTCCCCCGCAGTACCGCCGACGACAGCCGTTTCCAGCAAACCCGCGCAGGCAGGCCATGGCGCTGTTTGAAACGCAGCATCTGCACAAGCGTTTCGGGCGCCAGGTGGTGCTTGAGGAAGTGAACTTCGCATTCGAGGAGGGACAACTCTCGGGCATCATGGGTCCTAACGGCGCCGGCAAGACCACGTGCTTCAACGTGCTCACCGGCCGTTTCAAGCCCGACCGCGGCCGGGTGACGTTCGCTGGTAGCGATATTACGGGCATGGCTCCGCGCGAGATCGCGGCGCGCGGGGTTGCCCGCTCCTTCCAGGCCATGAACCTGTTCGACGATTTTAGCGCCCTGCTCAACGTGACGCTGGCGCTACCGACTGTGCGCGCCCGCAATTATGACCTGCTTGGCAACTTGACGCGCAAGGAACACGAAGCGGACGCACGCGACGTGCTCGGCCGCGTCGGACTGCGCGACAAGACAGACGTTCTCGCCAAGAACTTGGCCTACGGCGATCGCCGCCGGCTCGATATTGCCGTGGCGTTGGCCCAGAACCCCAAAATCCTATTCCTCGACGAGCCGACCGCGGGCCTCAGCGCCGATGCTGTGGTGCAGCTCACGGCGCTGCTACGCGACCTGAAGCGCACGCTCACGATCGTGCTGATCGAACACAATATGGCATTCTTGTTTGCGCTCGCCGACCGCGTCTCCGTCATGCACTGGGGGCAAATCATCGCCGAGGGCACGCCCGCAGCGTTGCGCGAGGACAAATGGGTGCGTGCGTCCAACCTGGGCAGCCTCGCATGAGGCTCGAGGTCGACAGCATCGACACGTTCTACGGGGAGAGCCAGGCACTGTTCGGCGTTTCCCTAACGGTGGCGGCCGGCGAGGTGGTGGCGCTGCTTGGCCCCAACGGCGCCGGCAAGACCACCATGCTGCGCTCGATCCTCGGTCTCACGCCGGCGCGCAGGGGGCGAGTGCGCTTCGACGGTGCCGACATTACGCGGGCCGAGGTGCACATGATTGCCCGGGCCGGGATCGGTTGGGTGCCGGACGACCGACGCATCTTTCCAAGCCTAACGGTTGCCCGCAATCTCGAGATTGCGCACAAGCAGGGCCGTTTCCGCAGCTGGAGTCGCGAAGAGCTGTTCGACGTCTTCCCGGCCTTGCGTCACCTCATCTCTCGCGAGGCCGACAACCTATCGGGTGGTGAAGCCCAGATGGTGGCAATCGCGCGAGCGTTGCTGGGCTCGCCAGGCCTCCTGCTGCTGGACGAGCCGACCCAAGGCCTTGCACCTCGGATTGGGCAAATGGTGATGCAACTCGTTGCCAGAATGCGGAGCGAAGGCCTCTCGGTCCTGCTGGTCGAGCAGAACGCGCAAACGGCGCTTTCGGTGAGCGATCGTGTTTACGCCATAGATCAGGGCCGGATTGTCCATTGCGGGCCTGCGGCAGAGCTAGCAGCTGATGCCGGATTGCGCGCCCGCCTGCTCGGAGTCTGAAGATGACCGCCCTGCTGGAAGTGCGCGGACTTGAAAAGACTTACAGGGGCGCGGGCTGGCGGGCGCCGCCGACATTCTCACTGCAAGCCGAGTTCAGTGTCCATGCTCCAACCATCGTCGGGGTGCTGGGTCCAAACGGCTCGGGCAAGACGACCTTGTTCGAGCTCATCACAGGCAGCAATCACCCCACGGCGGGGGTCGTCCTCTGCGCCGGCCGCAACATCCACCGCGTGCGCTATGACGAGCGCGACCGGCTCGCCATTCATCACCACCAGTCGTATCAGATCCGTAGTTTCCGCCGTGCGTGGCCCAATTTTCTGCTGCAGCCGGCCGGCAGCGCCTATCCCTTGATCCACCTGTTCGATGAGCCCGAGTTCAGCCCACAGGACGGTTATATCGGCTTTATGCTGCGTTTTTTTCTGCGCCTGCGCAGCGAGCAGCGTTTGGTATTCGTCTCCCTGCATCCACACGAAACCTATCAGATCGACATCCTGCGCGAGGTTTGCGAGCGGTTCATCTTCGTTCAGGATGGCAAGTTGTTTCACGCCGATGACTGGCTAGCGCTGGTGGCGCATCCACCCCTGAGTGCCTATCTGGGCGGTCTTGCCGGCTACGCTGCGGCCGGACGCGTCGGCATGGCGTAAGAACGAGGGGAACGGGCGATGGCCGAATACGATGTGGTGATCCGCAATGGCACCGTCGCCACCGCCTCCGAGGTGATGCATTGCGATATCGGTATCGCCGGGGGACGTATCGCCGCCTTGGCTGACCGCATCAAAGGTGGTCGCAGCCAGATCGATGCGCTGGGTCGGATCGTCGTCCCGGGTGGCATCGACAGCCATGTGCATCTGGCCCAGCGCGGCCCCATGGGCCCGCAACATGCCGATGACTTCGCCTCCGGCACGATCGCGGCGGCGTGCGGCGGCAATACCACAATCATCCCCTTCGCCAATCAGTTCAAAGGCCAGTCCCTGCGCGCCACCGTCGACGACTACCTTACCCTCGCCGCCGGCAAGGCGATCATTGACTACGGCATCCACATGATCATTTCGGATCCGACGGAGGCTGTGCTGGGGCAGGAATTGCCCGCCCTCATCCATCGCGGGTTCACCTCGTTCAAGGTGTTCATGACGGTGGATGCCTTCAAGTTGGAGGATCGGCAGATTCTTGACGTGCTGGCGACGGCGCGCCGCGAAGGCGCGCTGGTTCTGGTTCACGCCGAGAGCCATGACGTCATCGGCTGGCTGAGCGACAGACTGCTGCAGGCGGATCAGCGCGCTCCTAAGTACCACGCCTCGGCGCGACCACCCCTGGCAGAGAGGGAGGCTACGCACCGCGCCATCACGCTGTCTGAAATCGCCGAGACACCGATCCTGGTGGTCCACGTGTCTGCGCCCGAGGCGATCGCGCAGATTGAGCAGGCGCGCGCCCGCGGCGTCAAGGTGTTCGCCGAAACTTGCCCGCACTACCTGCTTTTGCATGCCGGGGACCTCGATCGGCCAGGCCTCGAAGGTGCCAAGTACATGTGCGCCCCACCGCTGCGCGACAAGGCGGATCTGGTACATGTATGGCGTGCACTTGAACGCGGCGTGTTTGACGTATTCTCCTCCGATCATGCTCCCTTCTGCTTCGACAGCCCACATGGCAAGAAATTGCACGGCGAGCACGCGCCCTTCACGAAGATCGCCAACGGCATGCCCGGTATCGAGACACGTCTCCCCTTGCTTTTCTCGGAAGGCCTGCAGAAAGGTCGCATCGATCTGCCGCGTTTCGTGGCGCTGTCGGCGACCAACGCCGCCAAGATCTACGGGCTCTATCCGCGCAAGGGCACGTTGGCGATCGGCGCTGACGCCGACATCGCCATTTGGGACCCGGATCGGACGGTGACAATCACCAAGGCAATGCTGCACGACCGCATGGACTACACCCCTTACGAAGGTATGCAGGTCCGAGGTTGGCCTGTCATGACGCTTTCACGCGGCGAGATCGTCTGGAATGACGGCAAGGTGCTGGGCTCGGAGGGGCGCGGCGAATTCCTGGCACGCGAACGATTTGCGGCGTCGACTACCGCGCCCGGCCCAGGCGGCGGCTGTTGGCGATAGAACCGCAAGCGAGCGGGCGGCCTGCCCCGCGTTCTCCGTGCCGCGCAAAAACACGTTCGCGCGCGTCGCCGGCTCAGCTGTATGGCCTTCGCCTGCGTGAGGGGCGGTGTTAGGCTAGTTGCCAAGCCGATAGGTTGCAGCCGCCGGACAAGTTGGAGCCAGAAAGCGATCTTGTGATTTACGCCAGGCTGAGCCGAGGCTTGCCCGCCAGATGACGGCACCCACGAACGCGTGCACCAGTGATGCCACAAGCAGCAGGCCAGACCACATGCGGAAACTGGAATTCGGTTGGTTTATCCCAACGCGCGGCGATACCGACGACTACGGCGAACCACTGAAAATCGCCGCCGGTCTGGAAATGTTCAACCGGGTCACGGTCGCGGCCGAGCAGGCCGGCTTTGAATACATGCTGGTCCCTGTCGGTCACCAGTGCTGGGACGCATGGATGACAGGCGCAATGATGACGCATAAGACGACGAAGATACGCATGCTGATCGCCGCGCGGCCGAGCTACATCAATCCGGTGCTGCTGGCCAAGATGATCACGACTTTCGATCAACTGAGCGAAGGTCGCATCTCCGTCAATCTCATCGCCGGGCAGAGCGAGACCGAGAACATCGCCGAGGGCGTGCGCTGGAGCAAAGAGCAGCGCTACGAAATCATGGACGAGGAAGTGTCAATCCTGAAGGCCCTGTGGACGCAGACAGCACCAACCGATTGGAACGGCAAATACTACACGCTGAAAAAGGCCGAGCTGGTGCCGAAGCCCTATCAGAAGCCGCACCCGAAGTTCTATTTGGGTGGCGGCTCGGCGCAGGCGGCGGAATTGTCGGCCAAGCATTCGGACGTGCACCTGTTCTGGGGCGACACGACCGAGCAAATTGTTGCCAACATAAAGAGTTTGCGGGAGCTGGCCGGCAAACACGGCCGTGCCGAGGAATTGGGTTTCGGGATGCGCCTGCAGATCGTGTGCCGCGAGAACGAGAAGGATGCGTGGGAGGCAGCCGAGAGCTTGGTCCGTAATGTAACGGCGGAGCGCACCGACTACATCAAGACATATTATGCGCAGTCGATCGCCAATCAGCGCGTCCAGGAGTTGGCCAGGACTATGGGCGATTTGATCGCGCCAAACCTGTGGAGCGGTCTCACCAAGGCACGTCCGGGAGCCGGCATCTGCATTGTCGGCAATCCCGAGCAATGCGCCGGCGTGTTACAGCGGTACATAGACATCGGTTGTCACTCGTTTTGCTTGTCTGGCTATCTTCACGACGCCGAAGCCGAACGGTTTCACCGGCTTGTCCGACCCATCCTCGAGGATCGCAATCGCGGCCGCATGAAAGCGGCCTGATTGGCGGTGCCTTTAACTCCACAACGAGCACATCCAAGACCCGATCGGGAGTTGCCAAGCCATGGCGACATGCGGGTCGTGTGGCCGACGATCAGTTCGGCCCATCCGGCATGGTGGACGACGCCTGCTCAGTCGTGCAGCAAGCACAACTTTGCGCTCCTGCAACTTCATCGACCACCGTGGCGGATGGCGATGGCGGCAATGCCGGCGCTGAGAAATCCGAGCGTCAGGTTTACACTCATTCGGCAATGGCCCGTCAGGTGCATAGCCGACAAAGGGACGGCGAGGCAAAATGCGTCCATTGGTTGTTAGGTATTTAGGGTTTTAGTGCTTGGTATTTGTGCAACGATCTCTGCGCTGCCAGTCTGTTATCGGACGGGGCCGCGATGTTATTGAGGCAATGCATGCGGATAGTGTTGGCGCACGTCGTCGTGCTCTGGTTGGCGACACCAGGCCTGGCGGCAGACACCTACGTCATCGACAGGACGCAGTCGGAGGCGAGATTCGAAATTAGCTACCTCGCCAGCAGCGTTGTCGGTCGACTGAGGGACATCAGTGGGTCAATCAACCTGGATTTCGTCAACCCAACCGCTTCTTCCGTGAAATTCTCTATCAAGGTTAGTTCGGTGGACACGGGATCCGCGGAGCTTGATCGACTGCTGTGCTCTCCTAATTTCCTGCATACGAAAAAATATTCACAGATGACCTTCCAGAGTAGTCACATCAAGAGCACGACAAACAACGATGTTTACCAAGTCGTTGGTGACCTTACACTGCGCGGGGTCACCAAGCCGGTGAAGCTTTGGGTCGAGGTTGGCGGTCCCGTCGCGCCCGCAAGTGGTCTTCCGCGTGCCCACTTCAGAGCAAAAACGACGCTCAATCGTCGCGATTACGGAATCAACTGGCACGAGATTGTCGACCGAGGAGTTCTTGTTGGTGAGGCTGTTCAGGTGACTGTCAATCTCGTGGCCTTGAAGCACACGCCGGACCAGTCAAAGTAGCGCGCCGTCAGCGAACCTGAACCACGTGGTGCGGGCGATCCTGCGAGGATTGGGGCCAGGTCACAGTCAAAATGCACTCGTGTTAATGCGACCCTGTTGCTGCAAAATGACGGCCAACGCCCTTTGCACCGCCTCTACATCGTCCGGCCTGCATTCCACCTCGATGAAGACGTGCTTCTTATCCCGTCCCCCGCTGGAGGTGCGGCTGCCGCAAACGATCACGCGGCCGTTCGAGAGGGGAATTGTCTCCCCCGAGAATACGAAGCGAGCGTGCGTCATGATGCACTCCTGGCCCTTCGACAGTTTCGGAGCGTTTCGGCTCAACCGTGTAACACGGACCGTATGGATGCCATGCGGAAAGATGGCGTTGGCGTAAACGCTCGCCGCGTTCATCCATCGGCAGGGACGTCAGGTCGCCGGCAGCGGGGCATGCGTACGGGCACCAGCCGTTAGCTTGGGAGCCGCTCAGGGCACCCCAATTCTGAAGCGCGAAGCCCGCATATTCGTGTTATGCAGAAAGGTCGATTGATCGAGGCACATTACGGGGAGTGTGACATGCCATTGTGGTCCAAAGACTCCAAGCGCAAGCAGGCGGAGCCGCCGAAAGCAGCGAAAGTATCCGAGAAAGCCCCTGCAAAGCCGCCGGCCGAAGCGGCGGCCAAGAAGGAGCTGAGCACTCAAGAGGTGCAGAAGCGGCGAGAGGTTTCGAGGCGGCTGCTCATGAGATTTGGCGAGGTCGTAAGCGTGCTGATGCGCGCTCCGCAGTTTCGCGATCTGCCTCTTAAGCACCTGCAAGATTTGGTTGTACCACCTTTGACATCAGGCCAGTTCCTGGTCGCGGAAGCACAATCGAAGGCGCAGGGGTTTCTCACACCCGTGGCGGCGGCGCTATGGGCGAGGGTGTCAAAGGATGTGGACCAGCGCCTTTCGCAGAATTTGGACAAGCCACTACAACTCTCTCCCAAGGAGTGGAACAGCGGCGACATCGGCTGGCTGATCGTCCTGGCAGGAAATCTGCAAGCGCTCGCCCCCTTGCTAAAGCAGCTGCAAGAAACGACCTTTCGCGGCCAACCGGTGAAGATGCGATCCAAGAGCAAGGACGGCAAGACCGTCATAACAACGCTCACCGGTGCGCCCAAGGGAGCGAACTGAGCAAGCACGCTTGGCGCGACGCCCGCTCCGCACAATCACCTGGCGCAACCGCAAGCCAGGTGAGGCGTGCTGCCAAAAGACATTTTTAGAAGATCCAGGTCCGACAACAGCGTCGATGCTGCCGCCAATTCCTAAGGATCACCGCTCATGGTAGCCGCGGCGACCACACTTACGGCCGCCACCAGTAAGGCGAGACCGACGAGAACGCGCGCACTCGTATGCATACCCAACGCCAGCGCTGCGAGCATCAGTGCCAACGCCCAGGCGGTTGTTGCAACAACGAGGGCCAGGAGCAAACCGCCCAACCAGTACAAAGTGCCCTTGTTATGGGCTGCGAAAGAAACAATGCATCGGTAGCCGCGCAAAATTTGCATGGTCCACCTCTGGAGCTGCGGACAGGAGTGCAGCACAACGCCAGATCTGCACGTTTATTTCGAACCGTCCGGCTTATCGCGGTTTAGTGACTTTGCCGGCGACTGATCTTGCCGATGAACCTGGCCGATGAACCTGCCGATGAACCTGGCCGATAAACCTGGCAGATGAAACTGGTGGGCTGGCAGGGGTGTGCCGGCAAGAGCGGGGCAGCTGCAACCCGATCGCGTGTGCCATCAGTTCCGATCGCTTCTGCAGTCGTTGACCCCCGCGCGATGTCACAAATCCTATGTGCAAGTGTGGAGCGCAGCTGCTGCCACTTCGAGGGCGCCCGGCGTGAACCCTCATGGCCGCACGGGGGCGGTGGGTATCCGGCCGCGACCGGGAGGCGATCCCAACCCCTGACAACGCTAACAGCGGCGGCCGCGGATGCTGCCTGCGCCGCCCAAGCCTTGGCCGAAGCTGCCGATGGCCGAAGAGACTTTTCTCCAAGCCGATCGGCGGTCGGCACGAGTGCTCTGCAACACAGACACCGCCGGCGCCACGCGGCAATGTCTCGGCACGTCGTTTTTGTCTTTGGTGCGGAGGCTACCATGAAGCGCTTGTGTTTGCTGTGGTTGGCGGCTGTCGCGGGCTGGGCATTGGGCTTGAGTATCGCAGCCGCGCATCACCCGGGCGGTACGCCGCAACGGCTGGCTATCATGCAGTGCTGTGGCTGTTTTGAGGATGCGCAGACCAGATGTGATAAATTTGACTGTCCCGAGTGCCCGGTGCGCTATCAATTGAGGGCTCTCGGATAAAGCCTGCAAAGGGCTGCTGAAGCACCAGGCGCTGGTGCTCCCCGTGCGAGCCGGTCCGACCGGCTCGCCAGGCAGCTGAGATAGGCGCGCCAGACAAACTTGCGGGGGCCACGCGCGACGAAGCCCGACCAGTTCGGACGTGCCAGTTGGGACGCGCCTGAAGGCGGCAGGAACTCGCTGGGCCGGGCCGGCTCAGGGCTCAAGCCAGATCTGCTCCAGGTCCTGGCCGATCAGGTGGCTGGGCGACATCTGCCATCCCTTCACCTTCGCGCTCATGACAACGATGCGCTGCCACCACAGCAATGGCACGCTGTAGGCTTCAGTCAGCATGCGCGTCTCGAACTGGCGCAGCAACGCGTATCGCTGTCCCGCATCGATGGCGTCCTTTTGCAACTCGAACAGGCGATCGAGCTCGCGATCACTGTATTTGCCCTGGTTTGAGGACTGCTCGACAGAAAGATAGCGAGCGAGCTGATAGGTCGGCTCATCAACGGAATCACCCTGGAACGAGAGCGCGACATCAAATGTGCCCTCGTTGAGCGCAGTATTGTAGAGCACGTCATTGGCCTGGAAATGCTCGGTCTCAACACCGATCTGGCGCCACTGATCGATCACGTATACGCCGCCGCCAGTGAAGAGATTGGCAATGGTTCGGTTGGTGAGCTTGATCTTGAGATTGGGGACACCGGCTTGTGCAAGCAGCCGGCGTGCCTCAGTGCGAGAGGCCTCGATGTTCTTGGAAAATCCCGGCATTTTCTCCAGATCAGCCTCGGTGGCAGCCAGCTCGAAGCCTGGGCGCACGTAACCGCCGACGTACCGCATGATGGTGGATCGGGGAAGCACCTCGGCCGCCTTCCAGCGGTCGATGGCCAACGACAGGGCCAAGCGCACGCGCGCATCATCGAAGGGTTTCTTCTTGGTGTTGAAAGTGATGAGCAGCAAATTGAGCCATGGGCTCTCCTGCACAGTGATTTTGTTTCCCAAGGCGCCGACGAGGCGGTCCCGGTCGACGGCAGTGACGCTGCGGAAGTCAGCCATGATCTGCCCGCCCTGGAGGGCGTTGATCAGCGCCGGTCCCTGCGTGAAGATGGCGTGAAAGCCGTCGAGGTAGGGCAAATGCGGTTTGAAGTAGTCTTTAAACCGCTCACCTTTCCAATGCGCGCCAGCGACATGCTCAACGAAGCGGAAAGGCCCGGTGCCTAACACGGTGCGGGCCGGAAACACCGGATTCTCCTTGAGCCTTACCGCGCTGAAGACACAATTGAACGGATTGGCGAAGGCGTAGAGCAGCGTTCGGTTGGCTCGCTTTAAATGGAAGATGACACTCAGAGGGTCAGGGGTCTCGATCGAGTCGATGTCTGCGACCAGGCCTTGGCGCACCGAAACTACGCCCGGCGGCGGCGTGCGAATGCGCTCATAGCTTGCCTTGATGTCCTCGGCAGAGAAGGGCGAGCCGTCGTGGAATTTGACGCCTGAGCGGAGGCGGAAGCTATAAGTCTTCAGGTCGTCGGACACCGTCCAGCTCTCGGCTAGATCGCCCACGACCCTTGGATAGTTCTCCAGGTCAATGCGAAGCAGGTTGGAATAGTGTGGCGACAGCAGATGGATGATGGGAAACAGTGTGGACTGGTGGCAGTCGTAGGTCGGTGGATCGCCTGAGTTGATGCCGAACACCAATGTGCCGCCGCGTTTGGGTTGCTGCTGCGCCAATCCAGTCGACGCCACATGGGCTTGTCCAGCTAAGATACTGAGGCCGAAGACGAGGGTGCGGCCAACTTTGCTTTGCAACATCTTTTCCCTCCCGGCCGGCCAGCACACGCGACGACATGCAAAGGGGCGTCTTTGCGCGACCTGCCAGACTTGCTCTGCTGCTATCGTCACGCTGCCGTGAGACAAGCGATTTAAGCTTATTGAGAGGGGGGGCGGCTTCCAAGCTGAAAAAAAATTCAGGCGCGCAACGGTGGCATTCGCAGGCTCCCCGCTCGGCAAGCTTGCATGATCACCCGCCCCGGCCGAGGACTTAAAGGCGCCTCTTGTCCCACAAGGCGCGGCGTTGCTGGTCGTGGGCCGACATCACGCTGGTTGGTGTCCGCCGCCTGCTGCGGAGCGACATTCGCGCAACCGGTAGGCTTAACTTTTCGCCGCGAGGCTCGATCTGGCAACGACCGCCCTTCTCCGCGCAGCACGGGCCAGAACATTGCACGTCGCTTAAATGAAGCTGACGACTGCGATCGGGTCTTGGATCAGAGCATCATCGACGTTGACGGTCTTGCCGTCCCGGCTCATCCACCGGATGATTGGGCTTGCCCCCGGCGCTGCGCCGCCGCCGTCCCGAGCGCCAACAAGCGTAAAGGCCGCAAGCATCGCGGCCACGACTAGCGCGAAAGAAAGGCGGCACCGGCTGTGCTCCTCAGCCGGCGCTCGCGGTCTGGGTGACGCGCGGATCGCCCTCGGGCAGGATTTCCGGCGAGCTGAAGTAGACGCCGTCGCGGGTTGGATTGGGCGTGAGCGTTACGGCTGCCTGCGGCGTGCCGGCGTTGCCGAGCAGCTGGATGCGCATCAACATGGCAACATCCTCGTGCACCGTATTGTGGCAGTGGTTCACATAGGAGCCGCCGTACTCGCCGAACTGGATTTGGAAGGTGACCCTGCCCTCGGGCGCAACCGCCAGACGTCCTTGCGCACCAGGTTCTCGGTTGCCGGGAAGGACGCGCCCCCGCGGTTCATGGTGATGCCTTCCTCGAAATGCAGGTGGATCGGATGGTCCCAGCCGCCGCCGCCGTTGATGTAGGTCCAGTGCTCGATCTCGCCCGGTTTCGGGGTAAGCAGCGAGATGCGATTGGCGTTGAAGGAATGCGCGTGCTCGCCATTGACCCGGATGGTCCAGGGGAAGAATTCCGGGGCGGTATCGGGACAATCGGGCGTGCACTGCCCGGTCCCAGGATCACGCGAGGTGACGTCGCCGGAGCGTCCGAACTCGACCACCCGCGTACGCACCGGCTGGCAACGATCGGGATCTGCTGCGTGAGCGCGGCCGGCACCACGCTCTTGTCGAGGGTCGTGGACTTGTGCACGTAGCCCGGCACGTCGACGCTGTTGACGGAACTGACGATGCGGAACTCCATGCAGCGGGCCGACGGTGGGATCGCTTGTCGGGAACCCGGTCATGGCTTCGCGCAGGGTCAGTGCCCGTCCGGCTTGCGGCCGTCGCGTCTGCTGCAGCAGGTTGACGAGATAGACGCGATCGCCGATGCGGAACCTGGAGAAATCGACGATGATGTCGTAGCGTTCGGCGGTGCCCTGCTCGTCCAACTCCAACAGATCGATCGGGTTCACGACCAAATTGCCGTCGTTGCAATGAACTGGAACGGCACCGCTGTCCAATTCCAGGATAGCGCCAGCTTGATGAAGCGCGACATGCAGGAGTTGAGGAGGCGGAAGCGGTACTTCCTGGGCAGCACCTCCATGAACGGGGCGTACTGCATGTTGACGCACAAAATATCGCCCATGAAGCCGTCGGTGGTGAAGATGTCGAAAAACAACTGACCGTCAGCATCGGTGGCAAGGTCGTGGACGTCAAGTTCACGTCGAAGTCGATGTTGCCCCAGTCGAGCAGGCTGCCGCTCGGCAGCTTGAGATTGACCCCGTCGGTGAGCTTCTCATTGCCGCGATCGGGCCCGCTGTAATAGTTCACCATCATGAACATTGCCTTTGTAGACATTCTCAGCGGTGAAGAAGAAGCGGTGGTCATGCGCCCACATGGTGCCCTGCAGCTCGCGGAAGTCGCCGGGGACGTAGTTCAAGCCGCCATTGCCGTCCGGCCCCGAGGCCTTCTTGATGGTGGCGTTTTTGTTGATCTTGTCGCGCCGGGCCAAGGTCGTGCTCCAGCGGTAGTCGTAGAAGGTGCCGGGGAAGTGGTGCACGTTGGAGGCGCCATCGCTTTCGGCGCCGTTGTGGGCGTTATGGAAATGCAACTGGATTTCGCTGCGACCAAACCGCCGTTTTGGGCCCCGTCATCCTGTAGAGAATTATAGATCCGGGTCAGGATCGGCTCGCCATAGCGGCCCTTGATCAGCGGCGGCGGCAATGATGCCGCGCACGTTTCTGCCCGTGCCGTAGGTCCACACGCTGGTGCGATGCCTGGTGTGGCAAGTTCGGATGGAACGAATTGTTAGCGTCGATCTCGCCAAGCGACATCACATAGCCGACTTTTGGAAAAAACTCATCCCAGCGCTGGTGCGCAAAAACCTCTCCTGGCGGACGCCCTTCCATTGGGCCTCGGTTGGTGAGGCGATTACGGAATGGGTTGTCGGCAGCCGGCCCGCCATAATCGTTAAAATCCTGGTGGTAGGAGACCCGCTTGGCATTGGGCTCGCCCGAACTGTCGGGAAAGACGGCCTCACCGGCCGCGTTTTTTGTCAGCGGCATCGGTGTTTGCAAGCTCAGCCGTCGAAACGGCTGGGTGAACTTGCGCGCACCGTATAGCGGGCTGCGCGGGGTGCCGGTCGGCACCTGCCCGTAGGCGCTCGGGGCATAAACGCTAAGACCATTCTTGCAGACGAGCAGGCCGCTGGTGGTGAAAATGCCCCATTTGAACAGCTCACGTCGCGAAATCTGCCCGTGCGAGCGTGCCCGGACGATCTCGGCGCGGTTCTCGCGCGCCTTCTGAGCTTCCCTGATGCGAGTGCGGGATGCGTCCTTTGGAAGATACATGTTCGGCCCCTAAGCCAGCACGCTTGCCATCGCGACGGATCAAAGGAGAGAGAGCGCGCAGGACTGAGATGGATATCCTGCGTGTGCCTCGAACCGGGGCGCTCCAAGCAATGGCCCGGCCCTGCGATCAGGCGTCGCGTCGGCGGCAGCATTGCCGCCATAACGTCAAAAAACTTGCAAATGCTCGGATGCCCACTCGAGGCTCCGATTTCACACTACACGCAGCCGGACATCGGCGCTGCGGACCTTTGTCTCAACCATTGGCGACCAACGGCTAACCGACACATGTGTGACGAGCCGGCACCAGGCGCCCGAGCGGCGTCCTTCGTGCGGATTCTCGCGTTGCCACCAACGCAGCGATCAGATTGGCGTTCAATATTTGGGCGCGCGGTAAATTTCCGCCAAGCGCAAGCGCGCGCCTTGCTTGCCGCCTATTCGCTCAAGGCGCGCATATTGAACGGCACACGGCCGTTACGTGCCGGGCTAAAATTTTCTGCCCGCACAGAGACCGTAGCGACAGGCACAAGCGCAAGGAGCGTTGACTGTCGCAGGCGATGGGGGCACGGCCACCCCTTGCCGAAGCATGGGTCGGGGTTCGCCAAGCTGCCGGTTCGCCTGGGAGCGCTTGCGCGGTTTTTTGCGCGCGCCTGGCCGGCAAAGGAGCCTGCGGCCGGGTCGACCGTCAACCCGTCTTCTTACCGGTCGCACCCTTGTTCATTGTAGTTGAAAATGAGGAGGTTTGCGGCGCGGGTTTCGGTTTTTCTTTTTTCGGTTTGCGCTTCTCGCGGTTGCCTCGTTGCTCTCTATTGGCCATGGGAACACTCCGCTTTTGCAACTCAAGCACTATAGCACCAAGCCAGCCGGTCTTGCCCATTGATTGGTGCAGGGGCCCGCCGTCCCTGCTGTGGACGGCGGGCCAGCACATCGTGCGGCGATGCGGCCGCTCCAGCGGATCCGCGGCAGACGGCGTCAATCCCCACCTTCGCCGCTCGGCCGCGAATTGCAGGGGGGGTGAGGAGACATGGTGCTGTCGTCGCAGTCGCCCAACCCGATGGGGTACCCCTATTGGAGATGCCAGCCATGCCCATGGCTTGGAGCAGGTGACTTGACGGTGGCGCTTGCGCCTGGAATGGCCCTCATCGATGACGGCGAGCCCCGTTTTCGGCGGTGCAGCGCGCCTGCGCTCGCCGTGAGCTGCCCCCGCTAGCGCCCCGATCGCCCCCTCCGTCGCTCGGCGGCAGACGACGGCGGCCAGGCCTGGGGCTGGCGCTGCGCTGCGGAAAGCCCCGCGCGGCCCAAAGTCTGCAACGAACCGCCAGAAAATCTCTGAGCACGGCAGCGCCTTGATGCTGGCCCCGAGCGCTGAAAGTGGCGCCCTGCCTGCAGGCTTGCGCCGCCCGCCCATGCGTGCACTTTGTGGTGTGAGGGCAGGCCGGGGGTTGTGACAACGCCGCCAATCTCGGCACAATTGCCAAGCCACGCCTCGGTCGTCACGGCGCCACCTTGCCTGTTGGCCCCGAGTATTTTTCTGAATTGCTGGCGCTGCCGAGCCGCAAGGCGGAAGGTCTTGCCTCCGCTGCGAAGCTCACCGGTGAACGACGAGGACCTAGACGTGTCGCGGGATTGGCAAGTTCGGCGAATTAAGGTCGACGAAGGGCTTCGATTGCGAGCGTTGCGGTTGCAGGCGCTGGCTGATGCTCCCACAGCCTTTGGCTCAACACACGCGCGGGAAGAAAAGTTCGCAGAGGACGTCTGGCACCGCCGGGCCGCCGACGGGGCGGCGGGCCTTGCCAGTGTGACCATCGTCGCCGAGCAAGCTGATCGCCTGGTCGGCATGGCGAGTGGGCTGGCGACCGACGCCACGGAGGCTAACGTGATCGGGCCGGTTCTCGTTGGCATGTTCGTTGACCGCAGTGTGCGTCGGCTGGGAATCGGAGAAGCCCTGATCGAGAGCGTCAAGACCTGGGCAAGATCACGTGGCCACGTCAGCCTGCATCTTTGGGCGGTCTCCTCCAATGCACCCGCTCTCGCCCTTTATCGCCGTTGCGGATTTCGCGACAACGGTGTCACGAGACCCCTTTCGCACACGCCAGGTCTCAGCGAACTACAAATGCTGGTGCCATTGCCGGCAGGCTGATGCTGCGAGGCGAAAGCCCGAGCCAACAGCGATGGCGGCAGGTGCTCAGTTGGCTGCTAGCGCGGCCCGAACAGCCGAGCCAGCCCGTTGCCGGCAGAACGTGGCTTTTGCGGCATTGCCGCCAACCGACCCGCGTTGGCCCTTGCTCTGGCATTGTTAACCAGCAATTGTTGCCTTCAGCGCCGCGTGCGTCGACGTTGAGCCCAAGCAGGAGGTACTATGCCCGAGTCAATGACCGCCAGCGCTGCGCTTGAGCGAGTGCGCAGCTATCACTCGGTGCTAGCGAGTATCCGTCGAGACATCCATGCCCATCCCGAGCTCGGCCTTGCCACACACCGCACGGCCGATATCGTTGCCAATCTGCTCAAGTCCTGGGGCATTGAGGTGCACCGTCTTGTCGACGGCGCAGGTGTGGTTGGCGTGCTACGCTGCGGCAATGGCCCGCGATCGCTTGGGCTGCGTGCCGACATGGATGCTTTGCCGATCCACGAGCAGTCGGGCGTCGTCTACCAAAGCCGGATGGCGGGTATGATGCATGCCTGCGGCCACGACGGCCATACCACCATGCTGCTCGGCGCCGCGCAGTACCTGGCCGAGACGCGCCAGTTTAACGGAACGGTGAATTTCATTTTTCAACCGGGCGAGGAGGGCATGGGGGGAGCCCTCGCCATGTTGGCCGACGGTTTGCTGGAGCGCTTTCCTTCCGACGAGCTTTACGGCCTGCACAATCGGCCGGGTGTGCCGGTGGGGCATTTCTCGATCACGCCAGGCACGGCCATGGCGGGGGGCGCCTTTTTCGATATAACTGTCAAGGGCCGTGGCGCGCACGGAGCCTGGCCGCAATCGGCGATTGATCCCGTGATTGCCTGCTGCCAGATCGGCACCGCGCTGCAGACCGTCGTCGCGCGCAATCTGGCGCCCTCCGAGATGGGTGTCCTCAGCGTGACCAAGATCCACGGCGGGGATGCCTACAACGTCATCCCCGAGCAGGCACGCATGGGCGGGACTGTGCGTGCCATGAAACGCGAGGTGCTCAGTCTCATCGAGGCGGGGTTGAAACGCGTGGCAATCGGCGTCGCTGACGGCCTGGGGGCGAAAGCCGAGGTCGACTACCGGTTGATCTTCGCTCCCCTTATCAACGCAGCCGGGCCAACCACGGCCATCATCGATACGGCGGCCGAGCTGGTCGGCGAGGCCAACGTCGAGCGTAACAAGGCGCCGGCCTCGGCCTCGGAGGATTTCGCGTTCATGCTTGAAAAGGTGCCGGGAGCCTATATCAACCTCGGCAACGGGGAATTAAGTGCACCCGTGCACAACGACCGCTACGACTTCAATGATGAGGCGATCCCCTTCGGTGCCGCCCTGTTTGCCCGGCTGGTCGAGCGCACGCTCATGACTGAGCCAGGCCCGGCATGAACCGCGGCGGCGTGGCGGCATCGCCGCCGCGACCGCTGCGAGCGGGCAACAAGCAACAGGCGCGGCTTTGGCCGCGGCATTGCGCTCGCCGCCCTCGCGATGTCGAACCTGGGCCAGCCCTATCGCTGCCGGCGGTTTCGGCACGGTTGCAGCAAACCAAATCACGATAGCTGCCGACGGCGCAGACACGAAAATTGCACCATCGTGTCGGTTTCCTGCTGGCGGCTTCGTCCTTGGCGAGGTGGCAAACGACGGTTGGGGTGCGCCGGTGCAGCGATGTCAGGAGCTCGCAGCAGTGCAAATCCGTCACGATGTTGCTGTAGTTACGCCACATGAAGTCAGTAGAGCGCAGCGCTTAGAATTCATGGCAGAATCGCATGAGGCAAGACAGGGCAAATCTGTTGCGGTCGCTGGCGATTGACCGGGCAACAGGTCAGCCGCCGACCCCACAGCGCCTGTGGCTGAGGCCTTTGGCTTTCGGCCTGGTTGGCCTAGGCCTGCTGGTCGCCTGGCTGTTATTGCCGCAGGTCCGCCTTGGTGGCAGCGTTGAGCGACCCGCCTCGATGCCGGCCGATCAGCTGCAGGCTTCGCCTGGGCCACCGGCACCCCTTGCAGCGCCACGCCACGACGCCGGCCTCACGGCATCGGGCTACGTCGTGGCGCGCCGCAAGGCCACCATCGCGGCGGAGATCACCGGCAAGGTGGTCGAGTTGTTTGTGGATGAGGGCATGGTGGTCGAGGCCGGCCAAGTGGTCGCGCGCCTGGATAGCATGCTGGCCGAAACCGACC
This sequence comes from uncultured Alphaproteobacteria bacterium, assembly GCA_963820375.1. Taxonomy (GTDB): domain Bacteria; phylum Pseudomonadota; class Alphaproteobacteria; order Rhizobiales; family Hyphomicrobiaceae; genus AWTP1-13. Next base: position 117,109 of record CAWFZX010000021.1, read on the forward strand.
TGACCTTGGCAGAGTCGCGCGCGGCGGGCGCGGAAGCAGCCGTTGCAGCGGTCGCTGCCGATCTTGACGATGCCGAGCGCATCCTGGGGCGCATCAGGAGCCTGTCACAAAAGAGTATCGCCAGCGAGGCCGACCTGACGAAAGCGGAGGCAAAAGTCGGCATTCTGCGCGCCCAGTTGGGTCAGGTGCGAGCGCAGATGCAAACTGCACGGCTCGATGTGCAACGCACTGCAACTGTGCTTGACAAGCATAAAATCCGCGCTCCCTTTGCGGGCATCGTCGTCGAGCGCAGCGCTCAACCTGGCGAAATGATCTCACCGATATCGGCGGGCGGCGGCTTTACGCGGACCGGCATCTGCACGGTCGTCGACATGAATTCCATCGAGATCGAAGTTGATGTGAACGAAGCCTACATCGGTCGTGTTCGCCCCGGGGGCGTCATCTCGGCAGAGCTCGATGCCTATCCCGATTGGACGATACCCGCGGTCGTGATCGCCGTGGTGCCAACGGCCAATCGCGAAAAAGCCACCGTCAAGGTACGCATAGGGCTCAAACAGAAAGACCCGCGCGTCCTTCCGGACATGGCGGTCAAGGTCAGGTTCCATGACGAGGGCAAGGCGGCCGCGCCGGCTCCATCTGAAGCCGTTTCCGCCGCGAAGTGAAGCCAAGCCAACGGGAGAAGAAGCCGATGTCCAACACAGCGCTCGTTCGCTTGGCCGGCCTAGGCAAGGCCTTCACCAAGGGCAAAGAGACAATTGCCATCTTTGACCACCTGGACCTGTCTATCCCGCACGGTGACTTCGTCGCGGTCATGGGTCCTTCCGGCTCGGGCAAGACCACACTGCTCAACCTCCTCGGCGGTATCGATCGGCCGGATATCGGGGAGATCCACATTGCCGGGGAGCGTATCGATGGGCGCGGCGAGGGTGATCTTGCCCGCTGGCGTGCAGCGCATGTCGGCTTCATCTTCCAATTCTACAACCTGATGCCGATGCTGACGGCTGCGCAGAACGTCGAATTGCCGTTGCTGCTGACCAAACTTGGCAAACTGCAGCGCCGCCAGCATGTCGAGACGGCGCTGGAAATTGTCAGGCTTGCGGACCGGGCAAACCACTATCCGCGTGAGATGTCGGGGGGCCAGCAACAGCGGGTGGCCATTGCGCGAGCCATTGTCTCCGATCCTCAGCTCCTGCTCTGCGACGAGCCTACCGGTGACCTCGATCGCACGACGGCGGACGAGATCCTGTCCACCCTGCAGATCCTCAATCGTGACCTGGGCAAGACCATCGTTATGGTGACGCACGACCCCGCCGCCGCCAGATACGCCCGGCGCACGCTGCATCTGGATAAGGGTCGCTTTATTGAGAAGGAGCTCGCGGCATGAACGATTTCATGCTGATCGGCAAGAATCTGTTCCGCAAAAAGCTCCGCGCCCTGTTGATGTTGTTTGCGATCCTAATTGCCTTCTTGATCTTCGGCGTGCTGGCGGGCTTCGAGCGCGCGTTCAATGCGGGTGAAGACGTAGCCGCCGCCGATCGACTGATGGTCGTCAACAAGATCAACTTCACGCAACCGTTGCCAATTGCCTACTTCAATCGCGTGCGCGGCCTTGCCGGGGTGCGGCAGGTCACGCACTTCAACTGGTTCGGTGGATACTACCAGGAACCGAAAAACTTCCTGATCGTCATGGCGGTGGACCCAGAAACCTACATGGAGGTTTACCAGGACCAGATCGATATTCCGGCAGAGGCGCGGCAGGCCTTCGGGCGCGAGCGCACCGGAGCTCTGGTCGGCGAGGCCATGCTGAAGAAGTGGGGCTGGAGAGTGGGCGACCGGGTGCCGATCATGAGCAACATCTTCACGCAGAAGAATGGCTCTCGCACCTGGGACTTCACGATCGTCGGCACGTTTACGGGGCGCAAGCCGAACGTCGACACCAATTTCATGGTCGTGCAATATCAGTATTTCAACGAGACCCAGAACCTCGGCCGCGACCTGATCGGCTGGATGGCATTGAACACTTCGTCACCCTCGGTAAACGAGCGTGTTGCGGAGGCCATCGATCAGATGTTTGCCAACTCTGCCTATGAGACCTCGACTGACACGGAGAAAGCCTTCAACAAGGCGTTCGCGGCGCAGCTCGGCAACATCGCTTTGATCGTGGCGCTCGTGGTCGGTGCCGCCTTCGCTACCATCCTAATGATCGTCGGCAATACCATGGTGATGGCCGTGCGCGAACGAACTCGCGAAATTGGCGTGCTAAAGACGTTAGGCTTTTCCGGTGCGCGCATCCTGCGCCTGATCCTTGCAGAAGCCGTACTGCTCGCGCTGCTGGGCGGTCTTCCCGGTATCGCCCTTGCCGCCCTGTTCGCCGCGGCCATGCAAACCAGCGTCGGCAATTTTATACCGGGCTTCGCCGTCACGCCCGCTATCGTCCTGCAAGCAGTTGCATTGATGATTGCGTTCGGCCTCGCCACCGGACTGCTGCCGGCCATCAGTGCCATGCGCCTCAAGATTGCCACCGCGCTGGGTCGGAGCTAACACATGCGCCCCTTGCTTCTGCAAGTTGCTGCCGTCACGCTCATCAATATCAAGAGCATTCCGCAGCGCTTCTGGCTCTCGCTTTCGACGATCTTTGCCGTGGCCCTCGTGGTCGTCGTTTTGCTGTCCTTCCTGGCGATGGCAAACGGCTTCCAGCGCACCCTCACAAACTCGGGGGCCGACGATGTGGCCATAATTTTGCGCGCCGGATCGCAGGCCGAGATCAACAGCACGGTCTCCCGCGACCAGGCGCGTCTGATCGAGGACGGCCCTGGTATCGCCCGCAGCGCCGACGGCAAGCCGTTGCTGTCGGCCGAACTTTACCTGGTGGTCGACGGCCTCAAGCGCTCCAGTCAAACCAAGGCCAACCTGCCCTTGCGCGGCATTGGTTCGCAAGGGGCCGCGGTGCGCAAAGGCATCGCCATCGTCCAAGGCCGCATGTTCAATGCGGGGGCCAACGAGATCGTCGTCGGCAAGGCCCTCGTGCGCGAGTTCCTGGGACTGGAGATTGGGCAGGTGGTTCCCTTCGGCACCAGTCGCTGGACGGTCGTCGGTATCTTTGAGGCCAACGGCAGCGTGTTTGAGTCGGAGATCTGGGGCGATCTGCCGGTGGTCCAGAGCTTGTTCAATCGCAACAACATCTTGCAAACCGTGCGCGCTCGCTTGCAGACGCCCGCCTCCCTCGAGGCGTTGCAACGTTTCGTCGACGCCGACCCTCGTTTGAAGCTCGACGTTAAGTCGGAGGCTGCTTACTTTGCCGATCAGGCGTCGCAAACATCCGATCTCATTCACAAGCTCGGTTGGCCCTTAGCTATTACGATGGCTCTCGGCGCGCTGGCAGGCGCACTCAATACGATGTACAGCTCGGTGGCGGCGCGTGCGGTGGAGATTGCCACCTTGCGTGCCATCGGCTTTGGCGGCTTTCCGGCTTTCGTCGGTACCCTGGTGGAATCGCTGCTCCTTGCCATGCTCGGTGGCGTCATCGGCACGATCGCGACCTGGCTCGTCTTTGATGGCTTCAGTGCCTCGACGCTTGGAGCGAGCTTCACACAGGTCGTGTTTAGTTTCACGCTGGCTCCCGCTCTCATCATCCAGGCGGTGTTGTTGGCACTGGCCGTTGGCCTCGTCGGCGGCTTACTTCCCGCCATCCGGGCCGCGCGCATGCCCATTGTCGCAGGGCTCAACAGCAGCTGAGGATGGTCGGCTCCACGCGAGCAACCAAGTGCGCGGCTTGTGGCGCACCGGCTGGCGAGGCAGCAGCGTCACGCTGACCCAGCGCGCTTCACAATAAGGCGCCAGGCGACGCAGCGGACGACCAGGCGCCAGCTCTCATGCCGAGCTCAGCAGCGCGGTTTGACGCGCGATACTGCGGCGGGCAATTTCTGTGATGCCCTGCCAATCGCCCGCCTTGATCTTGTCGGCCGGCGCCAGCCAGGATCCGCCCACGGCAATGACGCCGGGTACACGCAGCCACTGTGGAAAGCTCCCTTCATCGATGCCGCCGGTCGGGCAGAATTGCAGCGTGGGGAACGGTCCGCGAAAAGCATTGATCGCCGGAATGCCCCCGGCAGCCACTGCGGGAAAGAATTTGATGACCTCATAGCCGTTGTCCAATGCCGTCAGGATCTCTGACGCCGTGGCCGCGCCCGGCAGCAGCGGCAGATTCACCGACGCGCAGGCCGCATAGATCTTGGGAGTCGCACCCGGCGAAACGGCAAATTTGGCCCCAAGATCGATGGCGCGCAGCACGTCATCGGCGGACCGGACCGTTCCGACGCCGACGCTGGCCTGCGCCACCTCGCGCACAATCCGACGAATGGCTTCCGGCGCTGCCGCCGATCGCAACGTGACCTCAAGGGTTGTCACCCCGCCGGCGACAAGCGCCTGCGCTAGCGGCACAGCCGCGTCAGCATCTTCGATGGCAATGACCGGAATCAGCCGCGTGTGCGCTAACATCACCGCGAGGCGTTCAGCTCGTGACATCCTGAGACAACCCTTTCGTCAGGCCAACGGCCAACAACTGGCTGCTTGGCCAAGCCTCGCGCGGAATAATTGCCCCGCGGTGTTGCACGACGGTGCGCGCGAGCGCGTGCCCGGCGCGGGCTGCCGCCGGCGGAGCATAACCCTCCAAGCGGGCGCTAAGATATGCCGCCGCAAAGCTGTCGCCCGCTGCCGTCGTATCGACCACCTTCGGCACCATTGCAGCGGCGATTTCAAGGGTTTCACCGCCGAATTTGATGCGACAGGCTGGTTGGTCCAGTTTCAAGACAATTTCTGCGTGTTGCCAATGCTGGTCCAGTTTGCCTTGCCAATCTGGTCCGAACAGCAACGACAGGTCTTCAACCGATGCGAACATGATGTCGACCAGGCACCCGACGGTCGCGTAGGCAGTCCTGGCCTCATCGCGATCCGGCCAGCCGCGCGCACGGAAATTGGCGTCGAACACGACCTTGGCGCCCGCCTGGCGCGCCTCCGCCAAAGCAGCGAACAGCACCGCGCGTCCGGCAATGCCGTAAAGTGACAGCGAAATCCCGGAAACATAGATGTGTGAATATTGAGCGAGCCCGCGGCAAAGGCTCCGGGTTTGCGGCAGGGCGAATAGTTCTCGCGCCGGTGCTCGATCTCGCCAGTAGGAAAAACGCCGCTCACCATGCTGGTCGGTCTGAATAATGTAGAGGCCCGGCAAACGCCCTGTCATGCGGATCACCGAACTGGTCCCGACACCCTCGGCCTGCCAAGCTGATAGCATTTCGTCGCTCCAGGGGTCGTCACCAAGCGCCGTGAGGTAGTCGACAGGTACGCCAAGGCGCGCAAGATAAACCGCCGTATTGAGGGTATCGCCACCGAACGCCCGCGTGATGCGTCCGTCCGGATGTTCGCACAACTCGATCATGCACTCGCCAATCGCGGCAACCCGCCCCATCCGAGTTCTCCTATGACCTGCTAGGCGCAATATCGCCCATGGCGATTGGCTTGGCCTCAGCGGTTGCTGCTGATGCGCACGCTAGACAAGGAGGTGCTGACACGAAGCTGTTTGGGGCCTTGCCATGGGGTGGCCTCCCTTGCGAGGACGAGTTGAGGTCGCAGCCCCGCATGCAAAGTCCGCTCCCGACCCCAGCCGTCAGCCCTTGCAATTTGCAGTCCGGACGGCCCATGACAAGTACCGCGACCACCGTCGGCCGGATTAGGAGGTTCGGTGTAGCTTGTTGCAGCGGATCGCACCAGCGGTTCAGCCGAGTTCAAGTGGCAGCCGCGCTGCGGTGGCCCGACCAACCATGCCGGACCGTGGTTCGTGGCCCTGAGACAGCTCGCATGGAACGCGAGCCTGAGCATCGCCGTTATGGGGTTGATCGCGCCCGACCGAGGAGTTTTTCAATGCAGACGTGGATCGCTGCCATCATCGTCGCCGTTGCCCCGTTCGCCTGTGCGGTTCCCTCCCTGGCGCAGGCCCCCGATCAAGGTCCAGAGCTGGCATTCATGCCGCGAACCCTCGACGTGACCCTGCTGAACGAAGGCGGCAAGTACGTCGCCATCGACCTCAAACACATCCCACAGGGTGGTACCTGCCGTATGGACAAGGATGCCACGATCGCGAAAATGGGTCCGGGAGCCAGCCCAGGAACGTCACGCGTTCGTTATGTCGCGCCGCAAGTCAGCTCTGGTGGTTGTCCCTTCCTGACCGCGTTTGATCTTAGCGACAGCGACTACGCCAGCGCCCGCACTTCGTTCCTGCAAATGCGGGAGGAAGCAGCAAAAAGAGTGGAACAGTTGAAGAAGGACCTCGGCGACAAGTGGGATGAGATTACGGGAAAAAAGAGTTGACGGGGCGAGCGCGGATAGGCACTCCGCTTGGAGTTTGACGGCGGGTTGGCAGGCGTTGTGCGACGTGTTTGCCGACAGCAAGATGATGGGGGCGCTTGAGCACAGCGAGCCCGTCCTAGCTAACGGCGAGGCCGGCTTGAGGAGCGGGTGAGCAAACTCAATGCCAGGTATCCGTTGGTGGTCAAGGACCTCACGCATTGCCGGCCGAGGGGTCTTCGCCGTCAAGGCTATTCCCTGGGGCGTCAAGATCATTCGCTACCAAGGCGCAGTAATTGACGACAATGAGGCGGCCAAGCGCGTCGCAAATGGTGCAACGGCCATCATGGAACTCGGCCAAGGTCTCAATCTGGATGGGTTCGATCACGGCAACGGAGCTGCGTGGATCAATCACAGTCGGCGGCGCCCCAACTGCTTTCTGCTGAGGGAAGAACGAGAAATCTGGATTGTGGCGGGGGTCGAAGGCATCGAAGCAGGTGACGAACTCACCTATGATTATGGCAGCGAGTATTATCCCCGCAAAAGGGGGCGCTAGGGTCGCCTGCAAAAGTCGCCCGGCCGAATCCAACCGTGGGCCGCAACCGAGCGGGGGTGAACAAGCAGTGGGTCATGGCGTGGGGAGATTTGCCGTAAGATTGGCGCCATGCCGCCGGTCGCCTCAACGCTCAGGGCGTTCCCATGGATATCCTTAGTTGGCTTTGGTGGGTGATATCGACTGTTGTCGGTGCCGTCCTGGGGTTGCTTTGGTTTTTGGTTAGTGGTTGGGTTTCAGCCCTGCTGCAGATCGCGTTCCTGGTGATTCTTGTCTATTTCTTGAAATATGGCTGGCAGCGTGCCCCGGCCGAGATTTGGCGGCGGACGCGGTCCTTTGCTGGGTTCTTTCTCGGTTGGATCCGTGCGCGTGAAACGTCTTCGGTCTCCCAAGAGGACGTTGTACGCCTCGTGAAAAGCAAGGAGTTTGGCGACATCAATATCTCCACTCTCCTCTCGCTGATGATGTTGGCAGGGCTGTTTCTGGTCTCACGTCTGGAAGGACTGACGCCATGATGTCCTGGCTCAAGTGGTCGGCGGCCCGTGCGCCGGCGCTCCCGGTGGCCTGGGTGCTGGCGCACGCCAGCGTGCTGCTGTGGAAGGCCCTGGATCCCCGCTACATCGATCAAGCGCAGTGGATCGTCGATGTGATCCTGAAACCGCTGCATCCGCTCGGCGTCTGGCTGGTATCTGCCATCATGCCACCGCTGCGGACGCTGGTGAGCAACATGCCGCCCACCCACCTCGATGCCGACAAAGTGCTTTATGGCTTCCTGGTGCCGATCTATATGGGGATCATCATCGGCTTCTTCCGAATGCTGCGGCGGCTGGTTCGGGTGGCGTAGCAGGGGTCACGCGGCAGCGATCCTGGGTTGCGGCTGCGCGTTGGCGCTCCTTGCCTGATGGCGTCCTCTCAACGGCAGGGGCCGGCGGTTGCCCGCTGCCAGGCAAGCCCGCACCGGGATTGGCCAAGCACAATCAAGCGACCCTAGGAGCGCCTGCTGCGCACGTCGAAGAACAGGGCTTGGCTGATCACCGCCTTCAGCATATTGGCCGTATAGGGTTTGCGGATGAGAAATGTCGGCTCCGGTTTTGCGCCAGTGAGCAGCCTTTCGGGATACGCCGTGACAAAAATCACCGGGACGGAAAAGTCCGGCAGAATTTCGTTCATGGCATCGAGGCCGGAACTCCCATCGGCGAGTTGAATGTCGGCAAGCACAAGGCCCGGCCGCGTCTCCCTGATCGCCGCAATCGCCTGCCGCTCCGTGCGCGCCACGCGAACCACACGATGGCCAAGCTCTTGCACAAGCCGCTCCAGGTCCATGGCGATCAGCGGCTCATCTTCGATGATGACCACATCGGTCGCAAGCTGTGCGGAAATGTCCTGATTGGCGTCTTCGAGGAGAGAATTTACATCCTCGACGCTCATGTCCAGGACGAGCGCTGTTTCCTCCAGCGTCAACTCTTCCATCACCACAAGCAAGAATGCTTGGCGTCCCACCGGCGTCAACACCGATAGATTGCGCTGCACGGCGTCAATGTCATTGGCCGGCGTGGCGGCGGCGACCGGAACCGCGTCCAGCGCGTTCACTTCATCGAGAACGTACCGATAAAGCGCGATGCGGGGGGGTGCATCGGGTGCCTTGCCTGCCAAGATGGTTTCCAGCGCAGCGATGACACAGCGATCGCCGATCGCCTGACTGTTTGTCAACGCGCGGGCAAAGCGCCGCAAATAGGGCACCTGTCCAACCAGGCCAACATCGCTCGCCATGACCCCACCTTGCTGCCATCGAGTTGCCATCAATACCCCAGCAAACCAGCGCGCGGCAGTCTTTATGCCGACCTCGCGCTCAAGCCATGGGTGCGGCGACGGTCATCTTTCATACCGTGAGCGGTGCTGGCCATGGCCTTTTGCCTTGCTTTGGCTGCCAAATCCGCACCCGAGGAGCCTGCCATAGGGCTTGATCGGTAACGCTTCTGGTTTGCCATCGATCCCCAACAATCCGGCCCGCTGCTGGCATTTTCGGGGGCCACACTCTCGGGGCTTGGGCAGGTGCCTGGTTTGGCTTTTTGCAAGTCCGCTGGCTGTGGGGGCGCGTCTGAGGCCAGGAAACGGCACACGGCGATGCTGTATGGCAAGTTGATCATCCTCTCCTGTGCCGCCGTGACTGGCGTTTTTGCTGGCGCTGCAAGCGCGCAGCCGTCAGCCGCCTGGACACGCTGCGCGGGTGGAAAAGGCGTTTCCTCCGACGGGCAGATTGGCGGCTGCACGAGCGTGATACAGTCTGGCCGCGAAAGCCCCCAAAATCTCGTCAAAGCCTTTTCTAATCGAGGCAACGCTTTCTTCGGCAAGGGTGATTACCGCCGTGCCATTCAAGACTACAGTCAGGTCATCAATCTGGATCCCAACAACGCTACGGCATTTGACAATCGGTGCTGGACGCGCGCAGCGCTTGGCCTGCTTGATGAGGCCTTGCAAGATTGTGAACAATCCCTCAGGCTACGTCCCAACTCTCAGTCTACCCTTTCGACGCGCGGCTTTGTTCATCTCAAGTCCGGTGCTCTCGATGCAGCAATCGCTGACTACAACGCCTCGTTGGCAATGAACCCGCAAAACCCGTATTCGCTCTACGGACGAGGCGCGGCAAAATTGAAAAAGGGCGATGCGACCGGCACCGACGATGTGAGCGCGGCCAAGGCCGTCAGGACCGATATCGCCGAGGAGTTTGCACGATACGGGGTGAAATAACCGTTGCGCCTTGGCGCCTGGCAAGGCCTTGACCTCGCCGCCAGCGCGTTGGCGGTGCGCCGAGCGCTAAGGCTTATCCGTGGGGCTTTTGCGGCCGCGACGTCAGCCGACAGCTTCCCCGCGCCCTGATCACGGCGAGCCGTGGCCGCTGATCCCTCGAGTTTCGCCGCCAGGAAGAGGCCCAGCCGCCAGCCATCCCCGCACCTTTTGCGATTGCACCTTTGGCAGCATAGGCTCACGTTGGCGCCGGGGTGTCTGGCCTGCTGCTCAGTTCCGCTGCCGCAGATGGGTTGGCGGCGCGGGGATGCGGTCGCATGGCGCTGCCTTGTGCACAGATTTTTTCGCCAGCTGCTATCGCCTGGAGCGACAAGCAAGCGATACAGGCCTTGCCAATTCGCCGGTTGCCATAATCTCTTCGAGAAGACTGGTAGAGATGGCCCAGGGGGTGACGTGCCTATTGGCAACGAGACAAGGTATGCTTGCCGCTCTCGCAAGCGGCATCCAGCACTGCGGGCGCGCGGCCGCAACGAAGGGCTGCCGAAGCCCAGGTTGCCGGAGTAACGAGGATTTCCGCTTCAAGGAGAAACCCATGGAGGCGTTGGTTAGAGGACCCATCAAACAGGGGCGCCTCAATGTTATCGCGCCGGATGGTCAGCGCCATATTCTCAAGGGCGCGATGGGGGGGCCAGAAGCGAGCATCAGGATCACTGACAACAGGCTGTTGCGACGGATGCTTGTGGTCCCGGACCTCTATCTCGGCGAAGCCTATATGGAGGGTGTGCTGACGATCGAGGAAGGGTCTCTCTATGACGTGCTTGACTTCTTTGCCTGCAATCTGATGCCGCGCCTGCACGATGCCGATGCGGTGATGCTTCCTAGCGCTTATCAGAACAACGTTGTCGGCAAGGCAAAGGCCAATGTGGCCTTTCACTACGATCTCAATAGGGCCCTCTTTGAGCTTTTTCTCGACCGTGACCTGCAATATTCGTGTGCGTACTTCAGCAATGACGGCGAAACTCTCGAACAGGCGCAGTTGAACAAGAAGAAGCGCGTTGCCGCAAAACTGCTGCTCGAGCCAGGCATGCGTGTTCTCGATATCGGTTCCGGGTTTGGCGGATTGGCGTTGCACCTGGCGCGCGCCCATGGGGTGGAAGTCGTCGGTCTCACGCTCTCGGAGGAACAGTGGCGTGTTTCTCAGGAGCGGGCCAAGGCCGCCGGCCTGGAAAACAAGGTCCGTTTCAAGTTACTCGACTACCGTGAAGAAGGCGGACAATACGACCGCATTGTTTCGGTAGGCATGTTTGAGCACGTGGGCCACAACCACTACGGTGAATTCTTCGGCAAACTCCGCGCGCTTATGACCAATGACGGCGTCTGCCTGCTCCATTCCATTGGCCGCATGGCGCCCCCCGGTGCAACCTCGCCGTGGCTCATCAAGTACATCTTCCCTGGCGGGTACGTGCCATCGCTTTCGGAAACTTTGGCGGCCGTCGAGCGAGCCAGCCTTTGGGTCACCGACGTCGAGATCCTGCGCCTCCATTATGCCGAGACGCTCAAGCAATGGCATCGCCGCTTCCAAGACAACCGTGACAAGGTTAGATCGCTCTATGACGAGCGCTTCTGCCGGATGTGGGAATTTTATCTGCAGCTTTGCGAGGTTGGCTATCGGCGGCTGAATTGGATGGTTTTTCAGGCCCAGATCGCTAGGTCCGTCGACGCCGTGCCGCTGACCAGAACCTATCTGGCAAATTGGGATACGGCGCCAAAATAAGCGGGGCGCGGCTTCGGTCACGCCAGCAAGGGCAGCGGTGTGCTGGTCGCCATATCGGTGTCCGGGACTATCTCGTCGGGATGCTTGCGATGCGGTGCAACGCCAGAGGCCTCCTTGTCAACTTTGTCATCGCCTTATCCCTGCAAGCTTTGCTTGTGGTGATGGGACCAGGGGCGCAAGCCGCCGACATCTTGGATTTGATGCGGCGCATCGGGGAGCTGTCAAAAGCGGACCGCTATGCTGATGCCGTCCCACTCGGCCAACAGCTGGTTGCGGAAACAGCACGACTGGCCGGCGATGACCATCCAATGACGGCGATTGCAATTTTCACGCTGGCCGATCTCTATCGCCTCCAAGGGCAACTCGACGAGGCCGAACCCATGCTCTTGCGGGTACTCGCTATCCGCGAGAAGGCCTTCGGTCCGGAGCATCGAGAGGTGGCGCAGGTGCTGGCTAGTCTCTCCCATATTGCCATTGACCGCGCGCAATACCCGCAGGCGGAACACTTCTTGCAGCGTGCCAAGACGATCCGCGAACGCGAGTTCGGCAGCGATCACCCCGACACCATCATGACCGTGGTGGGCATCGCTCGCGTGCGGCATCGCCAGGCACGCCATGGCGAAGCCGAGGCACTCTTTCAACAGGCGCTGGATGGTTTTCGGAAGTCGCGGGGAGCCGAGCACGCCTCCGTGGCGATGGTATTAAACAACCTCGCCGAGGTCCATAAGGAGCAAGGGCAACTGGCGGCTGCCGAGGGACGGCTGCGGGAGGCTTTGAGAATTCAGCAGCAAGCGCTTGGAGCCGGTAGCGTTGCGGCTGCCGCGATCGCCAACAACTTAGGCGCCCTGCACGTTCAGCAAGGTCGATACGCGGAAGCCGAGATCCTCTACCGCAGCACCCTGCAGATTTCCGAGAAGGCGCTCGGAACGGAGCATCCGGACGTCGCCAATCAACTCAGCAACCTCGCCTCTTTGTTCACCTATCAAGGCCGTGCCGGTGAGGCCGAAGGCTTGCTGAGGCGAGCCCTGGCGATCACCGAGAAAGCGTTCGGGACCGAGCATCCCGACGTCGCCACCAGATGCAACAATTTGGCGCATGCGATCAGCGCCCAGGGGGCTTCAGCGGAGGCTGAAGTCTTGTATCGCCGCTCGCTCGCCATCCGCGAGGCACACTTTGGCGTCGACAATCCATCGGTCGCTACCGCCTTGGACAATCTGGCGGCGCTGCTCCACCAGCAGAGCCGATTTGCAGAAGCCGAGCCGCTCGCCCGACGGTCCCTCGCTATCCGGGAGCAAGGGCTGGGCGCGACCCATCCACTCGTCGGCAATAGCCTGAACAATCTAGCCGGTATTCTCCACGGTCTGCGGCGACACCAGGAGGCAGGCCCGCTGTTGCAAAGGGCGCTGCTCTTGCGCGAAGCCGCCTTGGGTGGCGGCCACCCGGCGGTGGCCGTGTCAGCGCACAACCTCGCTTCGCACCACCTCGATCTTCAAGACTGGGGTGCCGCCTATGCCGGCTTCAAACGAGCCACTGCAATTTGGATCAGTCGCAGAAAGGCCGGCGCCATCGCGCCGGCATTGGCGCAGGGCAGCGAATTGCATAACAACTCAGATCCATTCCTCGGTCTGATTGTGGCTGCCTATCACGCCGCTGACAACGGTCGCGACGGCGCCGCCTCGCGCCTGCGTGCCGAGGCCTTTGAGAGCGCACAATGGATTGTGGGCGCCAGTATTACCTCGGCGATCACGCGCATGTCCGCGCGGGTTGCCTCCGCCGATGATCGCCTTGCAGAACTGGTGCGTGAGCGCCAAGATCTTGCTGAACAGCTCGGAGCTAGCGATCGCGCGCTGATTGCGGCCGCAGCGCAGCCCGGGCAAATGCGGAACCTCACTATGGAGGCGGCGCTGCTTGCACAGGCGGCAGCAAATAACACGCGACTAGCGCAACTCGACGGCATTCTGGCAGCGGAATTTCCACAGTACGCCACTTTGAGCGTTTCTGCGACCTTGCCGCTGGCCGACGCCGCCAACTTGCTCCGCGCCGATGAGGCACTGCTTTTGTACGTGCCAACCCGCGACCACACCTACCTGTGGGTGGTTAGTCGATCTCAGGTCCACTGGGTCAAGCTGCCCCTCAGCTCCAAGGCACTTGGTGATCATATCAAGGCCCTGCGCTGCGGCCTCGATTTCGTGGGCGCGTGGCAGAGAGATGGCGGACAGAACTGCCGGGAGCTCTTGCGGTCAGCTGAGCCACCCGGCGATGCCGGCGCACTGCCTTTTGATTTGGCGCGGGCGCACGAGCTCTATCGCATGCTGTTCGCACCGATCGCCCACTTGGTGTCAGGCAAGCACATTCTGGTGGTCGCGTCGGGCCCGCTTACCAGCCTGCCCTTGCATGTGCTGGTCGCCAGTCCACCCGCCGACGATCTGGCGGCGGGGCAAAGCCAATATGCGCGGGCCGATTGGTTGCTTCGGCACGTCGCAATCACGGTTTTGCCGTCCGTTGCCAGCTTGAAGGCGTTGCGCCAGTTCGCGCGGCAGAGCCGGGCAAGTGCGCCGTTTGTTGGCTTCGGCAATCCGCTGCTTTTGGGTGCCGACGGCAGCGATCGCCGTGCCTGGGCAGTGCAGAGCTGCGCAGTCAAGCATTCCGCAGCATTGGCTGGGTCGGAGGCCGGCCCCGCGCCGCGACCCCCGCCACTGAGCCGTGGCGGTTTGCTCGCCGATGTTGACGTCCTGCGCGAGCAGGCGCCCCTCCCAGAAACCGCCGACGAGATCTGCACCGTGGCGCGCCTGTTGGGTGCCTCGGAAGACTCGGTTTACCTCGGCGAGCGGGCGACGGAGAGCAAGCTTAAGGCGCTATCGGCGCATGGCGATCTGAAGCGTGCGCGCATCTTGCATTTTGCCACGCATGGTCTGTTGCCGGACGAAAGCGAGTTTGGCGCTGAGCCGGCGCTGCTATTAACCCCGCCGCAACAGGCCAGCGAGGACGACGATGGTCTGCTAACCGCCTCCGAAGTGGCGCAGCTTAGGCTAGACGCCGATTGGGTCGTCCTATCAGCTTGTAACACCGCTGCCGGTGACCAGGTCAGGTCGCAGTCGCTGTCGGGCTTGGCCCGCGCGTTCTTCTACGCGGGTTCGCGGGCGCTGCTCGTGTCCCATTGGTATGTCGATTCGCACGCCGCCGTTGCCTTGACGACCGGAGCTTTTGCGGCGCTCAAGGCCGATCCGTCGAGCGGGCGCGCCGAGGCCCTGCGCCAGGCGATGCTCGCCCTGATCGACAAAGGTGATCGGGCCCATCCGGCCTACTGGGCACCGTTCGTGGTTGTTGGTGAGGGTGGCGCATGGCATGCCCCACCGCACGCCCCTCCCATCGCCTCGAGACCTAGCACGTCGAACCTCTCGCTGGCTAATAAGCAGCGGGAGCAGGCGCGAGCAAAATTGCGGTTGCAACAGCCGCAGGCAACGGACTGGCGCAGCGACCTATGGCGGCAGTAGCCTCTTGCGGCGCTGCGCTGAAAGCGCCTGGCCAAACTTCGTGCGAGCAAATTCCATCCGACGCCGGCGGACCTGGCTCACCCAAGTCGCAGGCATAGCTTTGCCCCACGCCAAACGGGCGGACAGGAAATGCGGTAGTGATGGGGAACGACTTAGATCGAGACTTGACCGCGGCAAGCGGATCGCGAGACGCTTGCGCCCAACTCCAGGGCAGCCCAGCGCCCCAGGGGCCGCCGAAGCACCACGCTTGGCCTCCCAGCGCGTTTGCAACAGAAAGGCAAAGATGCCATGCGCATTGCAGTGATTGGCGCCGGCGGTGTCGGGGGCGCATTCGGCGCGGCCCTGGCGAAGGCCGGGGCTGATGTGACGTTCCTTGCGCGTGGCGCCCATCTGGCGGCGATGCGCCGGCATGGCCTCGCCCTGCTGAGCCCGCGCGGGGATCTGCAACTCAACCCAGTCAAGGCCACCGATGAGCCGGGCAGCATCGGTCAGGTGGATGTCGTGCTGTTCTGCGTCAAGCTGTGGGACGTGGAAAGCGCCGGCGCAGCCATCCGCCCGATGGTGGGATCGAGCACCGCCGTCATTCCGCTGCAGAACGGTATCGACGCAAGCGACCGGCTGGTGCCGATCCTCGGCCAAGACGCTGTCATGGGGGGAGTGGCCCAGATCAGTGCCACGATTGCCGAGCCGGGCGTGATCCGGCAGACCGGCACCTTCATGCGCCTGCTGTTTGGCGAGTTGGACGGCCGCCCAAGTCAGCGCGGAGCCGCCTTCCACGCGCTGTGTCAGGCCGCCAAATTCGAAGCCGTGAACAGCAATAGTATTCTCACGGCCCTGTGGGAGAAATTCGTCCTGCTCGCGACCAACAGCTCCGTCGTCGCCCTGACGCGGTTGCCATTCGGCAAGCTGCGCGAGGATCCGGAGGTTTTCGCCTTATTCGCGAAGTCAGTAGCTGAGGTTGCTGCCGTGGGCCGGGCCCGCGGCATCCGCCTGGCGCCGGACCTGGAAGAGAAGGCCTTGCAAGCAACGCGCAGTTTTCCGCCGGAAATGCTGCCCTCGATGGCCGTGGATCTAATACGCGGCAACAAACTCGAACTGCCCTGGCTCGCCGGCAAAGTTGTCGCACTGGGGCGCGAGTTGGGCGTTCCGACACCCACGTTCGAGGTCATGTATGCGGCGTTGAAACCTTACGCCAACGGTGCGCCGGTCTGAGCGGGCGGGCACCGGAGCAGGGGCGCGCTGCAACCTCCTCGCGGCCGGCACTTTGACAACGAGCCGCTGCGTCGCGGCCCGCGGCTCGAGCGACGTCGGTTAGCGTTGCTGGACATCAGGCTATTGGCGAGAACGACGTCGGGCGCATGATCTTGTTGTCCTGCACCAGTACCATGCCTTCGCTACGGCTCAGGAATTCACCCCACTCCGGGTCGGCGTCGCGGGCCGTGCGCTTCCTCTCCATCTCGGCAAGACTGTCATAGCGCCAAAGATGTACGACCTGATTGAGCGGCCCGATATGGCTCGTGTAGTAACCCAGCAGCACGAGGTCGTGCCGCTGCATCACCGGCAGAGCATACGTCTCGAAAAGCTGCAAGTAGCTTGCCATTTTGCGTGGGATCAGCGTGTAGGTCCGCACATCGACGATCATGGAAGCTCCTCAAGGGGTTGCTAGGGTGCGCGCGACCAGCGGTGCTAACTCAGCCAAGCGAATTTGCAACCCTCGAAAGCTGCCGTTGCCTGCCTGCCAGCCATGGCCTGTCGGCCGTATGCGGATGCCAGGCGCCGCAAGCCACGCTGGATGCAGCGCGCAGTCTCGACGATGGCAGCAAGCAGGTCCAGCTGTCGCCAAGATTGTGCGGCGCGGTGTGGCTGACCACACGCTCCCACGCCCGTGCCCCAGCACAGATCAGGCTGCCGGCCACGGAGGATTGCAGTAGATCTCGGCGTCCACATTCGCCAACAGCACGGCCGTCCTGAAGTTCAGCCACTTCAGGGTCGCGTGATCGCCGTATTCCATCCCGAGCTGAGCCACCTGGTCGTCGTTGAGAAGTTGCGAGCGATCGTTGCGCTTGTCCTCGCCGGCTTCGCGCATGTTGAGAAGCTCGAAGGCTGAGAAGACCTCCACCATCGGATAGGCCTCGGCCGTATCAGCGTGCATAATGCACAAGGCGGATAAGATCTGCAAAGCTTAGTGCATTCACCGATTTTCAGCAAGCTCGTGCCGGCGATGCGCGCGCGATCGCTTGCGGCCGGCGTGACCCCCGTATGCGGATCGATGGCAGATCAAAGAACTACTTTGTTGATTCGGGCGCTTTCTTGCGGCCTCCCGTTGCCTTCTTGGCGGTGGGCACTTCGCCCGCTTCGGGTTTGGGATGTTGCAACGAGCGTGAGAGCGGCGCGTTGGGGCGATCGGCCGGCACAGCACCGGGCATCGGCTTGCCATCCGGGTGCGCCGCCTCGTTGCCATCGCTCATGCCCGGAAGCCCGCCCGGCTGGCGCTGCGCGAAAAGTTCAAGCTGCCGGGGCGCTGGCGGCTGCGTTCCGCCGCTCACGCCTGCTGGCGAGGCGTGCGACGGCGTTAGCGGTCCTGCGGCGGCGCCTGCTAATAGCAAAAGGATCAACAAGGTGGGACGCATAGTCACCTCTCCATGACAAGACACGGGTTGCGTTGTCATTTGCCACAGCCTGGCGGATGGCGACCCGTGCGCGGCCGCGCGGGTTGCCGTGGCACGATATGCCCGTTCTCGGTGATTGGGACCCTCGAAGCGACAGCCCCCTCGCAGGCTTCCGGCCCGCTGGCCCACGGCGGGCGTGAGGCCCCGGCCGCCAACCGCCTGCCCAACCTCCGGTGGGGAAGGTCAGCTGGCCTGGCTAGCGCAAATGCGAGCTCGAGGCGAGGACCAGCGGGCCAAAATGAGCGAGCCAGCGACGCTTTCATGGTGCCTGCATCCATCGCGCCCTCGACCAGCCCACGGCCCGCCTTAGCTGGGTGCCCGTCGTTACTCCCGCGATCCAAGCCACGGCGGCAAGTGTAAACGGCAGCATAAGATGCAAATATCTGAATGCGGCAAGATCGAGGGCGATGACGAGCAGACTGGCGACCCGCCAATCGAGAAAGTCGAATCCGCGCGTCTGGAAACGTGCGCCGAGCAGGATGGCGAGCCCGGCGAGGATGCCAAGGAATATCTGCGCGCTCGATCGGTCAAGCTCAGCATAGGACCGGTTGCCGTCGATCAGCTCCGCAAGCATTTGGGCGTGGATATCGACGCCGCTCATCCCACCAAAGCGCAATGCCAGCGGTGTCCAATGCCGATCTAGCGAGAACAGCTTGCCGCCGATGATGATCACTCGATCCTTGACGAAAGCGCGTCTTTGCTCGGGCTCGGCTTGCAGAAAGAGGTGCGCGGGCATTTCTGCGAAGATGCTGCCGCCGTCGGCGGGCGGCAGCAGCCAGGAAATCCGATCCGGTGCGGTGGTCCCCGTCCAGCCTACCGTCCTCGCCAGGACGGTGGAGAAGCCTTCCTGGTAGCGGGCATGGCTCGTAGCGCGTGCACGATAGCGCACCACGTGGTCGCTCTCGGGCATGAGGTCGATGTAGCCGGCGCGTGCTCCGCTGTTGGCGATGAACTGCAGCTGATAGGCGAGTTGCGCCGGTCGGGAGTTGTCCTCGAAGACGCCGAGGACAACTTTGGCTTTGGCGCTTTGCAAGGCGTCTGCGAGCTTGCCGTCGTGGGGCTGTTCGGTATCCCGCGTGAAATAGAAGTCCAAGCCAATCGCCAGCGCTCCAGCCCGATCCACCGCCGTCACCAGATCGGCAAGATAGCCGCGATTGATCGGCAGGATGTAGGGTAGCCCGATTAGGCTATCCTCGGTCACCGGTATGATAGCCACGCGAGCATGCGAACTGGGCAAACGGTCGGACAAGAAGGCCGTGCGCCAGTCAGCCGCCCAGTGCTCGGCCCGCAACAGGGCCGGTGCCACGGCCGGCACGAGGAACAGCCCAAGCAGCACCAAGATCGAGCCGACGCAGAGCAGGAAATGCAGCCGCGAGGGATTCGCCGCCCTTGCCTGTGCAGAAGGTACCGCCCGCACGCTAGCCCCCGATCCGGCCGCTTCTGGCTTGCCGGCCCGGCAATCTCAGCTGAGAAGCTTTTGGTGGTCAACCCGTGCCGGTAGGGATGCGGCGGGGCTGTGGTGTTTGCGCTCTAGCCCACGGAGGTCTTATTGCCTATCCGAACCGTGCCACGCTAGTGTCGGTTGAGGTAGGTTGAAACAAACATGCTCAAGGGAGAGTCCAAGGTGAAAAAAGTCGCTGTTTCCTTGCTCGCCACCCTGCTTGTCGCGACCTCGGCGCCATCGGCGCGCGCGCAATTTCCCGATCGCGCCATCAAAATGATCGTGCCGTGGGCGGCCGGCGGCGATACAGACAACATTTTTCGTCCGCTGGCGCCGCTGCTGCAAAAGCAGCTCGGGCAGCCGGTGGTGATTGCCAACGTCGGCGGGGCGTCTGGTACGGTGGGCGCGCGCGAGGCCAAAGCTTCCCCGGCCGACGGCTATACCATCTATGCCGTGCACGACTACATTCATCTTGTGCACTACGCCGGACTTACGGATATCACCTACCGGGACTTTGAACCGATCTGCCGCGTATCGGCAACGTCGTCCGTCCTGACCGCGAGCCCGAAGACTCCTTGGAAGAATTGGCAGGAATTCCTCGCCGACGCCAAGCAACGTCCGGGTCAGATTTCGGTCGGTGCCACGCTCGGTTCGACCAGCCACATCTTCCCCGCCTCGATCGAAAAAGCGGTCGGCATCAAGTTGAAATACGTCTCCTATGATGGCCTGGCGCCGCGCATGAACGCGATTCTGGGCGGTCACGTCGACCTTACCGATTCCAACCTGACGCAAAAGGGCAAAGTCGAAGCCGGCCAGCTGAAGTTCCTCGCCATCGCCAGCGAGAAGCGCAATCCGGAAATGCCCGACGTGCCGACCCTCAAGGAAATCGGTCTCGATATTGTCTATGAAGTCGTGCGCGGCTTGATGGTGCCGAAGGGCACACCTGAGGCGGTGCGCGCCAAGCTCGCCGACGCCTGCAGGCAGGCAACCGGTGATCCGGCTTTTGCCGACGCCATGAAGTTGCAAGGCACCGTGGTGGCTCACCTGGATGCCAAGGCTTACGGCGCCTTTCTCGACAAAATTGATGCCGACAACAAGGCAATCATGAGCGATCTTGGGCTGCTGAAGAAATGAGGCTGGGGCGGGATGGGATCGCCGGCCTCGTCTGCTTGGCGGTCAGTCTTGCATTGCTCCCGCACGCATTCTCGCTACCAAAGCTGCCCATTGTTCCGATCGGGCCGGGCTTTTATCCCGCCATGGTGTTGAGCTTCATGGCTCTGACCAGCGCCGTGCTGGTGCTGCAGGACCTGATGGCCCAACGCCGGCGCAGCGCGCCAGTCGATCAGCTGGCAGCGGCTGAGCCAAAGCGCGCCTACGGTCTGGTGCTCGCTTCCTTCATCACCATTGCCGGCTACATCGGTGTCTTGCCGCTGCTCGGTTTCAGGATTTCCACGGCTCTGTTCGTACTGATTTTCCAAATGGTGCTGGAGCGGCCGGCGTCGCCGTTGGCGCTGCTCCGCCAGGTGGCGGTAGCCCTTGGTGCGGCGGCAGTCACCTATCTGACGTTCAATGATTACCTAACCGTGCTGTTGCCGCGCGGCAGCTGGACGGGCTGGTAGTCATGTTCGATCTGTTGGCCAGCGGCATCGTCAATATCCTGCAGTGGCAATACCTGCTGCCGTTGTTCCTGGGGACGCTGGTGGGCGTGGTGGGCGGGTCTCTGCCCGGCGTGACGATTACCATGACCGTAATCGTGATCCTGCCGTTTACCTACGGGCTCGATCCGCTGGCTGGGCTCGCCGCCATGACGGGTGTCTATGTTGGTGGTTCGACCGGCGGCCTGATTACCTGTTGTCTGCTGGGCATCCCCGGTTCGCCATCTTCCATCGCCACCACCTTCGATGGCTTTCCGATGGCCCGTAACGGCGAGCCGGGCCGCGCCATCTGGCTCGGCGTTTGGGCGTCGGTGTGGGGCGGCTTGCTGGCCGCGCTTTGTTTGGTGATGGTGACAGGTCCGCTGGCGGCGATCGCGCTGGAATTCGGGCCATGGGAATATTTTTCGCTGTTTGTGCTGGCAATGGCCATGGTGGCCGGCCTGACCGAAGCCTCCCTCGTCAAGGGCTTACTGTCGACGGCGATCGGCCTTCTGGTGACGGTCATCGGCACGGATCCGATCGCAAGCGTGCCTCGTTTCACTTTCGGCTCGGAATTTATCGGCGGTGGGTTTCCCTTTCTGCCTGTACTGATTGGCATCTTCGCCTTTGCCCAGATCATGACCGATATCGAGAAACTGCCCACGCTGCAGAAGCTGAACAGCTTGCCAACGCCGGCCAGCTTTGAGAGGTTCTCACACCTCAAGGTCAACTGGGAGATAATCCGGCAGCCCTTTCTGCTGCTGTGGGCCACTGTGGTCGGCTTGATCATCGGCATCCTGCCCGCCATCGGCGGCAGCGCCTCCAGCGTGATGGCTTACGATCAGGCGAAGAAATTCTCCAAGACGCCAGAGCGCTTCGGCAAGGGGCATCATGAGGGGATCATCGCCTCAGAAGCCTCCAACAACGCCAATGTCAGTGGCTCGCTGATGACGATCATGGCCTTCGGCATTCCAGGCGATGCGGTGACCGCCGTCATGCTGGGCGCCATGACCATTCATGGCATCCAATCCGGGCCGCTGTTCATATCGCAACAGCCCCAGCTGTCTTATGGCATCTACGCCGCCTACATTCTCGCCCACCCGCTGATGCTGGCCATCTGCTGGGTGTTCATGCCGGTCATGATTAGGGTCACCAGCGTACGCCTGGCCGTGCTGGCGCCTATCGTCATGGTGCTCTGTGTGCTCGGCGCCTATGCACTCAACAACACCATGCAGAGCGTGTACGTGCTGCTGATTTTCGGCGTGGTCGGCTATGCCATGGTGAAGGCGGGGCTGCCCCTGGCACCGCTGATCCTGGGCTTGATCCTCGGCGACCAGATCGAACTCAACTTGATTCGCGCCATCATGACCGACAGTGACCTGTGGCTGTTCGTCACCCGTCCCATCTCAGGCGGCCTACTGCTTGCGGCCGCTCTCTCCGTTGTGCTGGCGATCTGGCAACACCTGCGCCATCAGAAACGCACGCTGGACGAGGATACCGACTTTTAGTGTCGCGGCTTGGCATATCGATTGCTGCTATTGGCGCCGCCAGGGGCTTGCAACAGGCCGCGCCTGCCATTGCGTCGCTACCGGCGAGGGAGCGGCGCTGGCGTGCCATCAGTCGGGCTTTGGCTCGGCAATATTTTTCTTGTCGGCAGCCGGGACGCGCGAGCAGAATTGTCCGACTAAGCAATAAAACCCGCGCCGCTGGCGCACTGGGGAGGCAGGGAAATGACGACACGACGACAGTTCATGGTGGCCGGCGCCGCCGCCCTGGCGACGACGGCCGAGGTCGCGCCCGCCTGGGCGCAATGGCGGGCCAGTGAGCGTTATCCGGATCCGGCAGTCGAGATCCTGGATCCGAGTTTTGCCAAGTATCGCCTGGCGCTGGCGAGCGTCGAGCGGCTTGCCACCGGCATGCGCTGGAGCGAAGGTCCGGCCTGGTTCGGCGCCGGTCGCTATCTGTTGTGGAGCGATATTCCCAACAACCGCATCATGCGTTGGCAGGAAGAGACCGCTAGCGTGAGCGCCTTCCGCCAGCCCTCCAACAATGCCAACGGCAACACCCGCGACCGGCAGGGCCGACTGGTGACCTGCGAGCACGACACGCGTCGCCTGACGCGCACCGAGTTTGACGGGACCATCATTACCCTGATCGACAAATTCGATGGCAAGCCGCTCAATTCGCCGAACGACGTCGTGGTCAAGTCGGATGATTCGATCTGGTTTACCGATCCGCCGTTCGGTATTCTCGGCAATTACGAGGGTCACGTGGCCACGCCCGAGCTTCCGACCAACGTCTATCGGCTCGACCCCAGCACCGGCCGGGCCACGGTCGCCGCCGGCGACATCAATCGACCGAATGGGCTGGCCTTTTCGCCTGACGAGACGAAGCTGTATATCGTCGAGGCGGCCGTAACCCCGCGGGTCATCAAGGTCTACGACGTCGTCGACAATGGTAGCAAACTTGCCAACGGCCGTCCCTTCATCACCGCGGAGCCTGGCGGGACACCCGACGGCTTCCGCGTCGACGTCGACGGTAATTTGTGGTGCGGCTGGGGTATGGGCAACGAGAAGCAGGACGGGGTCAAGATCTTCGATCCCACAGGCAAGCCGATCGGCTTTATCGCCCTGCCCGAGCGCTGTGCCAACGTGTGCTTCGGCGGCGTCAAGCGCAATCGGCTCTTTATGACAGCCAGCCATTCCCTCTACTCGCTGTACGTCAACACGCAGGGAACAGCCGGCGGCTGAAGCTCGGGCGACCAGCGGCCGGGGGTCCCTTTGCAGAGTGTTTCCGCAGCGCGCGCGACGTGCTAGCGGTGACGCGGTGCTGCGGGCGGCCTTCCGGGAGCTGGTCTTGTGCGCGAATTTGTCTACGTCGCTCCACCGTCGATCGATGAGGCCATCTTTGAATTGCGCCGCGGCCACGCCTGGCCGCTGGCGGGCGGCACGGATTTGCTGCCGCAACTGCGCGAGGGGCGCCGCAGCGCCGATCGCATCGTTGACCTCAAGCGGGTTGCCGGGCTGGCGGCAATACAACGCCTGCCGGACGGAGGCATCGAAATCGGTGCAGCGCTCAGCGCGACCAGGGTTGCACGCCATGAAGCGATCGCTGTCGGCTATCCGGCGATCGCCGCCTCGGCCCGCTTAATCGGCAGCGTGCAGGTGCAGAACCGTGCCAGCCTCGGCGGCAACGTGTGCAATGCCGCACCTTCAGCCGACGCGGTGCCGGCACTGATCTGCCACGAGGCGCGTGCCAACATCGCGAGCGCCAATGGCCGGCGCAACATGCCTCTCGAAGACTTTATTGTGGGACCGGGCAAGACCATCCTGCAAGCCGATGAGCTGCTGATCTCCATCTCGCTGGCGGCCGTGCGCCGCTGGTCGGCCACGACCTATCTTCGTTTCACGCCGCGTCGAGAGATGGATATCGCCATAGCAGGCGTGGCGGTGCGCCTCGATCTTGCCGAGGACCGGACCATCGCCCTGGCCCGCATCGTGCTGGCTGCGGTCGGGCCAACGCCGCTGCGGGCGGCGTCCGCTGAGCAACTCCTGCGGGGCAACAGGCCAGAGCGCTCTTTGTCGGTTGCGGCCGGTCGTGCTGCCGCCAACGCTGCGCGTCCGATCTCCGATACGCGGGCTTCAGCCGACTATCGCCATGCGCTCGTCGAGGTCCTGACGCGGCGCGGCGTGGACGCCTGTGCCCGCGCCCTCAATCTTGAAGGGGAGATGGCATGAAGTCGCTACTCACCTGCACGGTCAATGGCGAGCAACATTCGGTGCTGGTCGATCCGCGCGATACGCTGCTGGAGCTGCTGCGCGACCGCATCGGCTTGACGGGTACCAAGGAAGGATGCGGTAACGGCAACTGCGGAACTTGCACGGTGCTGATGGATGGCGCGCCGGTCAATGCTTGTCTGGTGTTGGCGATGGAGGCAGCCGAACAGGAGGTGCTGACGATCGAGGGCCTGGCGAGCCGAGGCGAACTGCACCCGCTGCAGTCTGCGCTCGTCGAGGCGGGCGGCACCCAGTGCGGCTTCTGCACACCGGGCATCATTTTGTCGGCCAAGGCCCTGCTCGATGACAATCCCACTCCTAGCGAGCAGGACATCCGGCAGGCAATCGCCGGCAACCTGTGTCGCTGCACCGGCTACAACAAGATCATCGATGCGATCGCCGCGGTCGCGGCAGCGGCTCGGAGAGGCTAAAGGCATGGTCCTCGATCCACCCGGATTGGACGGGCGCAAACTCAAGGTTGTCGGCAAACGCCTGCCGCGCGTCGATGCAAAGGAGCGTGTCACCGGCGAGGCGATCTATCCGGCCGATCTCTCGCTGCCAGGCATGGCGCATGCGAAGCTCTTGCGCAGTCCGCTGGCCCACGCACGCATTCGTCGCATCGATACGGCGCGCGCCAAAGCCATGCAGGGTGTACTCGCGGTCGTCACCGCCGCCGATTTCCCGGCGTTGCCAGTGGGCTGCATGATCCCCATGGGCGAGACGGGATATGACATGTGGATGGTGGCTGCCATCAACATGGCTCGAGACAAGGTGCATTGGGTCGGACAACCGATCGCCGGCGTCGCCGCCGTCGATATCCACACGGCGACGGCGGCCCTGGCCCTGATCGATGTCGAATATGAGCCTCTCGAGCCTGTCCTCGATATCGTTGCTGCGATGGCAGCCGACGCCCCGGTGCTGCATGATTACGTCTTTACCAAGGGTGTCGAGCCACGACCACGGACAGCGAGCAACGTGTGCTCGCGCGTCGTGATTGCGCGAGGTACGCCGGCGGCAGCATTCGCCGATGCGCACGCGAGCGTACGCCTCCGCGTGCAGGTGGATACGGCCCACCAGGGCTATCTCGAACCGCAAGTCGCCGTGGCGCAGGTCGATGCCAACGGCTTTGCAACGGTGTGGACCTCCACACAGGGTCAATTTACGGCCGAGCTGATGATAGCCCGCATGCTGGGCCTGCCGTTATCGAAGCTGAAAGTCGTGCCGCTCGAGATCGGCGGTGGCTTCGGCGGCAAGATCGCCATCCACGGCGAGGCGGTCGCGGTGCGCCTAGCGCAAAAATGTCGCCGGCCGGTCAAACTGCTGCTGACGCGCGAAGAGGTGCTGCAGGGCGGCAGCGGCCCAGCCGCCGGCTCGCTAATCGATATCGGCGTCGCCGCGCAAAAAGATGGAGGGCTGGTCGCCATCGACGGCATCTATCGCATGGATGCCGGTGGCCTGCCCGGAATGAGCCCCTCCCTGCTCATGCAGGCCTCAGCCGCCCTCTACCAGTGCCCAAATCTCGGTCTTGAGGGCTTCGACGTCGTCACCAATAAGCCGCGCACCGAGGCCTATCGCGGACCGGGTGGCATCCAGGCGGCTTTCGCCATGGAGCAGGCAATGGACATGCTGTGCCAAAAACTCAGCATCGACCCGCTTGCATTCCGCAAGCGCAATGCCGCCGTCACCGGCAGCATCATGCCGATCGGCACACGGTTTCCCTCGATCGGCCTGACGAGCATCCTCGACGCGGTCGGAAAGCACCGCTGCTGGAGCGAGCCGTTGGGGGTGGGGTCCTACCCTCGGGGCCGCGGCCTGGCGCTTGGCTACTGGCGCGGTACCTCGATGACCTCAGCGGCACACATTACGATTGCCGGAGATGGCCGCCCAATGGTCACCATGGGTGCCGTCGACCTGTCTGGTACCCGCTCGACGATGGCACAAGTCGTGGCCGAGGAATTCGGCCTGCCGATCGAGGACATCCATATTCAGACCGGCGATTCCAAGTCGGTCGGCTATAGTGACGGGGCTGCGGGCAGCCGCGTCGCGCGCACCATGACCGCGGCGCTGGTCGAGGCTTGCGCCGATGCGTTGGCCCAGCTCAGGATCAGGGCGGCAGAGAAGCTGCAGTGCGAACCGGATGCGCTTGACTATGCCGAAGGCGTCTTTCGCGGCAGGCCAGCGGGCGGGGCGGCAATTTCACTGCCCGAGCTGATGCAGGCGACGCTGACCGATGGTGCCGTGATCGGACGCGGGGTTTCGACCAAACTGCCGCTCGGGGTCGAGATCGGCGCCCATGTTTGCGATGTGGAGGTCGACACCGATACCGGGCTCGTCACGGTGCTTCGCTATACCGCTTTCCAAGATGTTGGTCTGGCGCTCAATCCGACGGCGGTCGAGGGTCAAATCGAAGGCAGTGTCGTGCAGGGACTGGGCTGGGCCCTGCTGGAGGGCTTCGACTACGCCCCGGACGGGCGCCTGCGCAACGCCAGCCTGCTCGACTATCGGATGCCGACCGCGCTGGACGTGCCGCGCATCGATACCGTGATCATCGAGACGCCGGTGCCGCAGGTGCCCTATGGCGTGCGCGGAGTTGGTGAAGTGCCGATCGTGCCGCCAGCTGCCGCCGTAGCCAACGCCATTGCGCGTGCGATCGGCGTCCGCGTCTGCCGCATGCCAATGACACCGGAACGCGTGCTCGGCGCCATCCGCAGCGCACGCGCTGGGGCGCTCTGAGGCGGCGGTTGCCGCCGCGCCGACTACTTTTTGTGCAACCGGGCGATCAGGGCGGAGGTGTCCCAGCGATTGCCCCCCATCTTCTGCACTTCGGCGTAATAGCCGTCGATGATCTTGGCGATCTCGATGATGGCGCCATTGCGCTTGGCCTCTTCCATGATGATGCCGAGGTCCTTGCGCATCCAGTCGACGGCAAAGCCGAAGTCGAACTTATTGTCGTTCATGGTCTTCCAGCGGTTGTCCATCTGCCAGGATTGGGCTGCACCCTTGCCGATCGTCTCCATGACCTTGGGTATGTCGAGACCGGCCCGCTGGGCAAAGGCCAGGCCTTCCGAGACCCCCTGCACGGTAACGGCGACGATGATCTGGTTGACCATCTTGGTGAGCTGGCCGGCGCCGGCGGGGCCGATCAGCGTGGCCATGCGGGCGTAGTTGTCGATCACCGGCTTTGCCTTGTCGAATGCCGCCTGCTCGCCACCCAGCATGACTGTCAGCACGCCATTTTGGGCACCGGCTTGACCGCCCGAGACCGGCGCATCGAGGAAATCGAAGCCCTTCGTCTTCGCCGCGGCAAACAGCTCGCGGGCGATGCCGGCAGAGGCGGTGGTATTGTCGACAAAGACGGCGCCTTTGCGCACGCTGTTGAAGGCGCCCTTGGGGCCGAGGGTGACGTCGCGCAGGTCGTTATCGTTGCCGACGCAGCAAAAGACGAAGTCGGCATCCTTGGCCGCGTCAGCGGGCGTCGGCGCGGTGTCGCCGCCATATTCCTTGACCCAAGCTTCGGCCTTGGCGCCGTTGCGATTGTACACCGTGAGATCGTGGCCACCTTTCTTGCGGATATGCCCCGCCATGGGGTAGCCCATCACGCCCAGACCAATCCACGCTACCTTGGCCATACTCGCGTCTCCTCATGCCTCAACATGGGGCGACTATTATCGGAAGGATGACCGGTTGTCAGCGCACGAAACGCCGTTGCCCCACACGCCGCTCAGTGGCCGGCGCGGATGGCGAAGGCGACCACTTCGTCCATGGTGTCGAATGTGGACGGCACGCCAAGGCAGGCGGCCGCGAGCAGGGCCGCGGCGCCAGAGAGGGCGAGAAGGACAGTCCTGGCGCTCATCGCTGCTGTCTCAGGCAGCACGGTTATGCAAAACAGTCATGCAAAGGCCGTGCCGCGGCTGCAGGTGTGGTGACATGGCGGAGATGGTCTTGAAGAGCGACGGAAGGCACCAATCGCCGCCGCTCGCTGCGCTTTGAGCACGATGGCCGGTGGGTCTGTCAACTCAATTCTTCCACGACAGCGGTGCCGCGGTCGCCTAAGTTGTGAGCGACGACCACTAGGCTGCATGAGATGGAGCCATGCCTGCACGCCGTGCGACGGCAGCGTCCGACGCTCAGAAAACAGCACCGGTGACGCTCGACGATATCGAGGCGGCGCGCCGCCGGCTGGCGGGAGCCATCATTGAGACCGACTGCGACTGGAGCCGGACGCTGTCGGCCATTCTGGGGTGCAAGATTTGGCTCAAGTTCGAGAATCAGCAGTTCACAGCCTCTTTCAAGGAGCGCGGGGCGTTGAACCGCCTGTGCGCTTTGTCGACGGCCGAGCGCAAGGCCGGCGTCATTGCCATGTCGGCTGGCAATCATGCGCAAGGGGTCGCCTATCATGCGCATCGGCTGGGGATCCCGGCCACCATCGTGATGCCGGTGAGCACGCCGACGGTCAAGGTCATGAATACTCGGGGGCACGGCGCCGAGGTGATCCTGACCGGCGAGACGGTGGAGGAAGCGGCCGAATTCGCGCATCGGCACGGCGTTGAAAAGGGGCTCACCTTCATCCATCCCTACGACGATCCGCTGATTATCGCCGGGCAGGGTACGATTGCGCTTGAGATGCTGGGCACGGCCCCTGAAATCGACACCCTGGTGGTGCCGATTGGCGGCGGCGGGCTGATAGCCGGCATCGCCACGGCTGCCAAGGCCTTGCGGCCAGACTTACGCGTAATCGGCGTGCAGGCCGAGCTCTATCCGTCCATGTACAACGCCATCAAGGGTACTGCGCTACCGATGCGCGGGGACACGCTGGCTGAGGGCATCGCCGTCAAGGCGCCGGGACGCATCACCCGGACGCTCGTGCGCGATCTCGTCGAGGAGATCGTGCTGGTGTCGGAGGCCGAGTTGGAGCATGCCGTCGGTCTCCTCATCAGCATCGAAAAGACGGTCGTGGAAGGGGCGGGGGCGGCCGGACTTGCCGCCATCCTGTCGGATCGCGAGCGCTTTCGCGATCGCAATGTGGGTCTCGTCCTGTGCGGAGGCAACATTGATACCCGTCTACTTGCCAGCGTGCTGGCGCGCGAACTTGCCCGTGATGGGCGTTTGACACAACTTGCCATTGACCTGGCCGATCGTCCCGGCCAGCTCGCCAAAGTGGCGAATATCTTGGGTGAGGCGGGCGCCAATATCGTCGAGGTCTACCACCAGCGCGTCTTTTCCGACCTGCCTGCCAAAGGGGCGCTGTTGGAGGTGGTGATCGAAACGCGTGATCGATCGCATCTGGAGGAGACGGTGACGAAGTTGAAAGCGGCCGCCTTCGAGGTTGCGGTCCGCACCAATCCAGGAGGAGCGCGCTGATGGAGGGCGCCCGCATGATCCCGCGCGACGAGGCGGTCAGTCTCGCCGTGCTGCGCGAGCTGGAACGTAAGGTGCTGTGGATTTCCAGTTACATGATCCACCATGCCAACCACGAGGTAGATCGTGGGGATGGCCTAAAGGTGGGCGGGCATCAGGCCTCGTCGGCCTCGCTTGTCACGCTGATGACGGCCCTCTATTTCCGCATTCTTGAGCCGCAGGACCGGGTGGCAGTCAAGCCGCACGCAAGCCCCGTGTTCCATGCCATCCAATACCTGCTCGGGCAGCAAAGCCTCGACCAGCTGCAAAACTTTCGTGGTTTCGGCGGCACGCAGTCCTACCCCTCGCGCACCAAAGACAAGGACGACGTCGATTTTTCGACAGGCTCGGTGGGATTGGGCGTAGCGGCCACGGGCTTTGCCAGCCTGGTGCAGGACTACGTGCATGCCAAGGGCTGGAGCAAGCAGTGGCCCAAGGGGCGCATGGTATCGCTGATGGGCGACGCCGAGCTTGACGAGGGCAACATCCACGAGGCGCTGCTCGAATACTGGAAGCACGGTCTCAAGAATTGCTGGTGGGTGATCGACTACAACCGGCAAAGCCTCAACTCGGTGGTGTCGGATCGGCTGTTCATGAAGATGGCGGCCCTGTTCGAGAACCTTGGCTGGAGGGTCGTGCTCATCAAGTACGGCAAACTTTTGCAACGGGCGTTTGCCGAGCCGGGCGGCCAGCGTCTGAAAGAGTGGATCGACGATTGCCCGAACCTGCTCTACTCGGCCCTGGTCTTTCAGGGTGGTGCCGCCTGGCGCCGGCAACTGGAACAGGATCTCGCCATTCACCCCGAGACCCTGGCCATCCTGCGCCGTCACGATGATGCGGCGCTGGCCCAGCTGATGACCAATCTCGGCGGGCACGACCTGGCAGCCATTGTCGAGGCGTTCGAGGCTGCTCCCGGCGATCAGCCTGTGTGCTTCATCGCCTACACGATTAAAGGCTTCGGTCTGCCGTTCCAAGGACACAAAGACAATCATGCCGGGCTGATGACCAAAGCGCAGATCGAGGCACTGCGCCTTCGCGAGGGCATCAACCAGGGCGAGGAGTGGGACCGGCTCGCGGGATTACGCCTGCCGGCGGCAGAGGTTGAAGAGTTTTTGGCGCGCGTGCCGTTCGCACAAAAAGGACGGCGGCGGCTGCCGGGTGCGCGAATTTCCCTCGACACATTTCCCAAGCTCGAGTGGAAAGGACAGGTCACGACGCAAACGGCGTTCGGTCGCGTGCTGGACGAGATCGCCAGGCAAAACGGGCCGTTGGCCGAGCGCATCGTGACCACTTCGCCTGACGTGACGGTCTCCACGAACCTTGGGCCCTGGGTCAACCGCCGCGGCTTGTTTTCGCTGGCGAACCAGGAGGATCTGTTTCGCGAGCGCGGGTTGATGTCGCCGCAACGCTGGGCGATGAGTCCGAAAGGCCAGCACTTCGAACTTGGCATCGCCGAGATGAACTTGTTCCTCATGCTGTCGGCTTTGGGATTGTCGCATTCCTTGTTTGGAGAACGACTTTTGCCGGTTGGCACCCTTTATGATCCCTTCATCTGCCGCGGCCTCGATGCCCTAAACTATGCCTGCTACCAGGACGCGCGCTTCATCGTGGCAGGCACGCCTTCGGGTCTGACGCTGGCGCCGGAGGGAGGAGCGCATCAGTCGATCGGCACGCCCCTGATCGGCATGGCGCAGGACGGTCTGGCGTCGTTCGAGCCGGCCTATGCGGACGAGTTGGCTGTGATCATGGAGTGGGCTTTCGACTATATTCAACGCGAAGCGCCAGACGATGCCGAGCAACGCTGGCATCGCGACGCCAAGGGCGGCTCTGTCTATCTGCGTCTGTCGACCCGGCCGCTTGACCAGCAGCTGCGGGCGGTCACGCCCGAACTGCGCAAAGCGATCATCGAAGGGGGGTATTGGTTGCGGCGCCCTGAGCCTTCTGCCGAGCTGGCGGTTGTCTATTGTGGTGCGGTTGCACCCGAGGCCATCGCCGCCGCGGGGCTGTTGTCTGAAGACAGGCGCGGTGTGGGCGTGCTGGCTGTGACCTCGGCGGATCGCCTGTCAGCGGGCTGGCACGCAGCACAGCGGGCGAGAGAGCAGGGCGATCGCTTGGCTCGGGCGCGTGTCGAGGAGCTGCTTAGCCCGCTATCGCGCGATGCCGCCCTCGTGACTGTGATGGATGGTTACCCGGAGGCGCTTTCCTGGTTGGGCGGCGTATGTGGGCATCGTGTGCGGGCACTGGGCGTCGAACACTTCGGGCAGTCCGGATCGATCGGCGAGCTTTATGGACACTATGGCCTTGACGTGAACGCGATCCTGGCCGCGGCCGAAGGCATCAGCGGCCGGCCGGTGCGCTACCGGTTCCAATGAGATTTCTGCCGCAGGCCCCCGGCCGACACCGCGCGCTGGCGATGCGATCGAAGCCGTGCGCGTCTGGCTGGAGACGGATTGTCGGGTTGGTTCGCAAGTAGGCAGGGGCAAGGCCCTCAGGTCAGGTCCGCCGCTCCCTTCAGGGAGCTATCGGCAAATGGGCTTTGCCTAAGCTCCAAAAGCAACCGCGCAACCAGATGAGGGCCCGTCGGGCCTTGCCACCCTACCAGGGCGATGAGCCTTCCGTGACAATTGGGCGAAACTAGGGCTCGCGCTGGCGGCGATAAAGTCGGCACGAAGCATAAGGCCGCCGCTGCCGTGATCTGGCGGTGCTGCCAGGCCAAGCTCAGGCCGGCGGCAGCAGCCGCTTGTCTTGGAAGAGGCGCAGCCACTTGGCGAACATGAGTTCCGTATCCATCACCTCATGGAAGCCGGCCTGCATGAGCTTGATCGTTGAGGAGAACGACGGTGGCGCCGGCTGCGTGCGCCCAAAACCCAGCTGGTAGTCGAGATATTGGAACGAGAGGCCGACGAACGATTTCAGATCTGGGGAGAGGAGGTTGTGCTTGTCGCGGATCCGTTTCCATTCCGCCTCGCGAGGCAGAATGTCGGCCTCTAGGCTCAACGGCACCGCATCGCCCGGCAGCATCCCGAGCGCGTCAGCGATGGCGGGCCAGATATTCTGCCAACAGTAGACGTCCCCGTTGGCGACATTGAATGTCTCGTTGCGCGCAGTGCTCGCCTCACCGGCCCAGGCCATGCACCGCGCCAGTACGTCGGCGTCGATCGCCTGGCCGAGACGCGGCGGACCACCGGGATAGTGCAGCGGTTGCCCGGCCTCCTTTAGGATCGCCGCGTAGGCGCCGATGGCCGCCATGACGTTCATGGCGCTGCCTTGCGAGTAGCCGGCGATCAGCACCGGCCGGAAGATAGAAAAGCACCAACTCTTGCCACGTTGCTTCTCGCGCAGGAAAGCCTCCTGGTTCCAATAGAAGTTGGGCACCTGGCGCATTTCCGAGCGGCCTTCGCGCGCCGGAATTTGCATTGGCCGCACATGCACACCGTAAGCCTTGGTTCCCTGCAGCAGCGAAACATGCGCAAGATTGCGCGCCGCCTTCTCGAGCGGGTTGAAGCAGATTGCGCAACATCTGATCATTGATGGCGATCTGCTCGGCCTCCTGCCAGCCCGCGACGAGCCCCGGGCGCTCGTAGAGTGCTGCATAGATGACATGGGTGACGTGCCCCAACGCCGCAAATGTCCTCTCACAGCCCTGCGTGTCAGTGAGATCGGCGGCGAGGAAGCGCGCCCCGAAAGTTTCATCGGGCCGTCGGCGCGAAACGGCGATTACTTCGCCGGTTGCCTGCCCTGCGAAATGTTTCATGGCGGCATAGCCGACAAGGCCCGAGGCGCCGACAACGAGGACGACCTTACCCACCTGGCAATTCCTTGGGGTTAATGCGATCTGATTGCAGCAAGCTCAACCCGGCGATCATCGTCGATTGCCATGGCACTCGCAATCGAGGCAATACCTGCCTTTGGCGATGACCGAACACCGGCGACAGTCAGGGCAACTGGGACGTCCTGCGCAGGGGCATGGCGCAGCAAGCTTTCTTGAGATGCAGCAGGCTTTCTTGAGATATTGGCGGGGCACGCAAACCATCGCCCTTGACCTTGCTTGCTGCCGGCCACCGCCTCGCACTTGCCGGCACCGCTTCCCGGCCCGCCGACGCCACGGCGCTGACGGGGCGTGTAGATCGAAATGCAGCTGCTGCAACGAAACTGTGGAGGGATGCAGCGAATCACTGTCTGGCTTGGCCGTTCCGCCTACACTCGCAAGGGGATGGCCAGACGGGGATCATGCGGCCAGTTCGGAGCATCAGGATAGGCGTGGAGAGCGCTCACGGCGCTTTCCTCGGCGTCGAGCACTCGGTGCGCGGCATGCAATGGCGCGAGCGGCTCGAGGGCGCAGCGGTCAATACCGCCGTCGCCATCAGCCAACGGTACGGTTTGCCGGAGCTCCTTGGACGCGTGCTGGCTGGGCGGGCCATCGGTCTCGACGAGGTGCCGAACGTGCTCGATCCAAGCATCAAGGCATTGATGCCGGATCCCAGCACGCTGCGCGACATGGACAAAGCTGCAGCGCGGCTGGCTGATGCCGTTGCAAACAAGGAACAGGTTGCGATCTTTGGCGACTACGATGTCGATGGAGCATGCTCCTCGGCATTGCTGAAGCGTTTCCTCACCGCCCACGGGGTCGAGGCGCGTATCTACATCCCGGACCGCATGACCGAAGGCTATGGTCCCAACCGCGAGGCCATCCAGGCGCTGATCAGGGAGGGCGCGGCCCTGATCGTGACGGTTGATTGCGGCACCACCAGCCACGAACCATTGCTGGCGGCGCGAAAACTCGGGGTCGATGTTGTGGTCGTCGACCACCATCAAGCCGACGAGTGCCTGCCCGACGTCCACGCGTTGATCAATGCCAACCGCCAGGATGACCTGTCTGGACTGGGACAACTCTGCGCCGCCGGTGTGACCTTCATGCTGCTGGTCGCAATTGCACGCGAGCTGCGCCGGCGGGGCTTGGGAGCTAGCCGCGGTGCCCCGCCCGACCTGCTCGGCATGCTCGATCTCGTCGCGCTCGCTACGGTATGCGATGTGGTTCCGCTGACGGGACTGAACCGCGCCTATGTCAACAAGGGCCTGCAGGTCATGCGTCTGCGCGGCAACCTTGGTTTGCGTGCGTTGAGTGATGCCGCCGGACTGGCGGTGGCACCCACGCCATATCATCTCGGTTTCGTGTTGGGTCCGCGCATCAACGCTGGTGGACGAATTGGCGATGCCGCGCTTGGTGCCCGCCTGCTGGCGGACGCAGACGAAGTGGAGGCGGCGCGCGTCGCGGTGCTGCTCGACAAACTCAATCGCGAGCGCAAGGCCATCGAGGCGGTGATGCTTGAAGAGGCGATCGCGCATGCGGAGCGGCTCGTCGAGGAGGATCCAGACTTGCCGTTGCTGTTGATTGGTGGCGATCGATTTCACAAGGGTGTGGTTGGTCTAGTCGCCAGCCGGTTGGTCGAGCGCTTCGGTCGACCGGCCTGCGTCATCGCCTGGGACGCGCGCGCTGAGGGCACGGGATCGCTGCGCTCCGTCAATGGCCTCGATATCGGGGCCGCGGTACGCGAGGCAGTAGCGGCCAAGATCCTCAGCAAAGGCGGCGGGCATGCCATGGCCGCCGGCCTGACTGTGGTTCGTGACAACTTTGATAAGCTCGCCGCTTTCTTCCGAGAAAGGCTTGCCGCTTCTGCGCGCGCAGCGCGGGCGGCAGCTGCGCTGCTGGTGGATGGTGCCCTGACGCCAAGGAGCGTGACGGACGAGCTGCTGGCGCTGATCGACAAAGCCGGACCCTTCGGCCAGGGCAATCCGCAACCGCGCTTTGTATTCCCAGCGCACCGCGTGAAGTTCGCCAAGACCGTCGGCGAGGCACATGTGCGCTGCGCGCTCGAAGCCGGCGACGGATCGCGGCTCGACGCGGTTGCCTTCCGAGCCGCAGCCCAGCCGTTGGGCGAGGCGCTCATGAACGCTGCGGGAATGCCCTTGCATGTGGCGGGGTACCTGCGGCGTGACACCTGGAATGGACGCAATCGGCGGGAACTGGTGATCGAGGATGTGGCCGATCCGCGGCGGCAGGGATAACGGCGGCGGACAATGCGCGCGAGGCAGGCCAAGGCCGCCAGAAAGCGCCGCGCAGGCGCAATCCGGTGGCGCGCCGCGCTTGGGGGCAATGGCCCCGCGCGTCGTCAAGCCGAAAAAAGGCAAGGGCAGTTACAGTCGCAAGGGGCGCCGCACAGCGCGGGGAACCGGCGCCGGGCCACGTTCACAATGACCTTTCTTGCCGATCATGACGCGGCCGGCCGCATGCGGGCTGTGGTCGCCTCCATTGCTGCGGGCTAGCCCCATTAGCTATTGATTCCCTGAGACAAAGGCTGGCGTTCCTGGCACTGCAGCGGTGCCTGCGGCTGGAGCCGTAAGCAATCGGTGGGATTCGGTCCTGCTGCGCGTTACAATGAACTCTGCCCCTGGACACGCCTGGAGAACACAGTCATGGCTCAGCCCCCGCCGTTCGAAATCCCCCAACAACTTCGTGAAATGGCCGAGAAGAACGTCGAAACAGCCCGTGCGGCTTACGGGCAGTTCATGGACGCGGTCGCCCAGGCCATGGGTGTGTGGGCCAGCGCCACGCCACCCAATGCCGTCACCTCCAGCTTCCAGGTGGTGCAGGATCGCGCCGTAAAGTTCGCCAAACAGAACGCCGAGGCTTGTTTCAATCTCGCAAGTGAGCTCGCCAATGCCAAGGACGTGACAGACGTCATCAGCATCCAGAGCCGCCACGCCCAAACGCAAATGCAGAACTACACGCTGCAGGCACAAGAGCTGGGCCGCCTGATTATGGAAGCGACGCAAAGT
Organism: uncultured Alphaproteobacteria bacterium; assembly: GCA_963820375.1. Lineage (GTDB taxonomy): Bacteria > Pseudomonadota > Alphaproteobacteria > Rhizobiales > Hyphomicrobiaceae > AWTP1-13. The sequence goes on from CAWFZX010000021.1 coordinate 153,768, forward strand.
ATTCGGCCCAGGAGCTGAATTAAGCGTTTGCGCCGGATGCGGCGCGCCGGGGCGACTTGCGACCGTCGCGCCTGACTTTGGTTGCCGCGACAGGCAGTTGTCGTGTGAGTAGAGCTGCGGCAGGATCGCTCGAAGCGCTTGGGGCTTGCTGCTAGCTGAGCGATCGGGCTCTCAAAGCCCGATTGCTCCAGAGCCGCTTTGCTTGCAAGGATCATCACCGGCGCGCTTCGCAAACCTTGCGTGTAGGCCGTAGACGTCTGCGAGGTTGGGGGAATAGCAACAGGGAGGCGTACAATGGATCGTATTTGGCTGAAGAACTATCCGCCCGGTGTGCCGGCCGACATCGACGCCGCACAATATCCCTCACTGGTGGCGCTGTTCGAAGAAAGTTTCGCCAAATACAAGGACAGACCTGCTTACGCTTGCATGGATCAGCGCCTGACTTACGCCAATCTCGAGACGCTCTCGCGCGCTCTGGGTGCCTGGTTGCAAAGCAAGGGGCTGGCACCTGGCGATCGTGTTGCCGTGATGTTGCCCAATGTCCTGCAGAACCCTGTGTGCATCGCCGGCATCCTGCGGGCCGGCTACGTGGTGGTGAATGTCAATCCCCTCTACACGCCTCGTGAGCTCGAGCACCAGCTAAAGGATTCCGGCGCGCGCGCGATCATCGTTTTGGAGAACTTTGCCAGGACGCTGCAACAGGTGATCGGCAACACAAACGTAAGCCAAGTCGTGGTGGCCAGCATGGGCGACATGCTGGGCTTTCCCAAGGGCACGATCGTCAATCTCGTCGTCCGGCGCGTGAAGAAAATGGTGCCAGCCTATTCCCTCCCCGCCGCCACCAAGTTCAACGATGCGATCGCGGCGGGTAAGCGGTTGACGTTGAGAAAACCGGAACTCAAGCCCGACGATGTGGCCTTTCTGCAGTATACCGGGGGCACCACGGGTGTTTCCAAAGGCGCAACGCTGCTCAATCGAAACGTCATCGCCAACGTCCTACAGAACGAGGCTTGGTTGCAGCCGGCTCTCAAGAAGGGCAAGCCGGTCGACCAGATGATCATTGTGACCGCACTGCCGCTCTATCACATCTTTGCGCTGACCGCGTGTGGCCTGCTCGGCATGCGCATCGGCGGCATGTGCGTGCTGATCCCGAACCCGCGTGACATTCCTGGATTCGTCAAGGAGCTGGCGAAATATCCGTTCAACATGTTGCCCGCCGTGAATACGCTCTACAACGCACTGCTCAACAATCCAGACTTCGCCAAACTTGATTTCAGCAACCTCAAGGCCGCCAATGGCGGCGGCATGGCCGTGCAGCGCGCCGTCGCCGATCGCTTCTTCAAACTCACCGGTTGCCCAATCGTTGAGGGCTATGGCCTGTCAGAGACCGCTCCGACGCTGACCTGCAATCGCGCCGACAATAATGAGTACACCGGCACCATCGGACTGCCGGTGCCGTCGACCCTGATCTCGATTCGCGACGATGACGGCAAGGAGGTGCCGCTCGGTCAGCCGGGAGAGATTTGCGCGCGCGGCCCACAGGTGATGTCCGGTTACTGGCAGCGCCCCGATGAGACGGCGAAGGTGATGACGGCGGATGGCTTTTTTAAAACTGGCGACATCGGTGTGATGGATGCCGGCGGCCAAGTGAAAATCGTCGATCGCAAGAAGGACATGGTCTTGGTCTCTGGCTTCAACGTCTATCCAAATGAAATTGAGGACGTGGTGGCGAGCCATCCCGCAGTTCTCGAGTGCGCCGTCGTTGGGGTGCCCGACGGGGCTACAGGCGAGGCCGTGGTGCTGTTCGTTGCCAAAAAAGATCCAGGCCTCACCGAGCAGGCATTAATGAAATTCTGTGGCGAGCAGCTAACAGGCTACAAGAAGCCTAAGCACATCATCTTCCAGCAGGAGCTGCCCAAAACCAATGTGGGCAAGGTTTTGCGCCGAGAGCTGCGCGAGGTTGCGCTCAGGGCAACCAAGCATGCGGCGTGAGGCCGACCTCATTTTCCCTCAAGGCGCCCGAGCTTGAGCTGAGCACCGGCGTCGCCAAGGGCAACCGCTTGCGCATACCACCGCTTCGCTTCGGCGATGTCCGGCATCAGACCCTGCACATTTAGGCGGCGGAGCTCATTGGGATCATACGTTTCTGCCAGCTTGTGGGCAGCGCGCGCCATCCCCGCTTGCGCGGCCCTGAGATAGTATTGGCGCGCGATCACAACGTTGCCGTCCGCCAGATGGCGGTCGCCCTGGGCGACAAGATGCTCGCCTCGGGTCTGCCGCACAGCAGGCGCCGATTCTCTGGCGCTGCTTTGCTGTTCGAGGGCGGCAACTGTGCGAGACGGTTCAACGCTCCTGGGGTCTGTCGCCCTGCGCTCGTCGGTGGCCTTCGTTGCCAGTGCTCCCCGGCGCGCCTCTTCGGCGAGGCGTGCTTCCTCCGCACGCTTGGCCTCGGCAATGCGGCGTTCCTCCTCGGCCTTTCGCGCCTCGGCCACCTTGCGCGCCTCCTCGGCGAGGCGCGCTTCCTCGACGCGCTTGGCCTCGGCGATGCGGCTGCGTTCCTCTTCGGCTTTGCGTGCCTCGGCGACCTTGCGCGCTTCTTCGGCTTTGCGCGCCTCCTCGGCCTTGCGGGCCTCCTCGGCGAGGCGCGCTTCCTCGACGCGCTTGGCCTCGGCAATGCGGCTGCGTTCCTCTTCGGCTTTGCGTGCCTCGGCGACCTTGCGCGCTTCTTCGGCTTTGCGCGCCTCCTCGGCCTTGCGGGCCTCCTCGGCGAGGCGCGCTTCCTCTGCGCGCTTGTTGGCCTCGGCAATGCGCGCGTTCTTCTTCGGCTTTGCGTGCCTCGGCGACCTTGCGCGCTTCTTCGGCTTTGCGCGCCTCCTCGGCCTTGCGGGCCTCCTCGGCGAGGCGCGCTTCCTCTGCGCGCTTGTTGGCCTCGGCAATGCGGCTGCGTTCTTCTTCGGTTTTGCGTGCCTCGGCGACCTTGCGCGCTTCTTCGGCTTTGCGCGCCTCCTCGGCGAGGCGCGCTTCCTCGACGCGCTTGGCCTCGGCGATGCGGCTGCGTTCCTCTTCGGCTTTGCGTGCCTCGGCGACCTTGCGCGCTTCTTCGGCCTTGCGCGCCTCCTCGGCGAGGCGCGCTTCCTCGACGCGCTTGGCCTCGGCGATGCGGCTGCGTTCCTCTTCGGCTTTGCGTGCCTCGGCGACCTTGCGCGCTTCTTCGGCCTTGCGCGCCTCCTCGGCTTTGCGGGCCTCCTCGGCGAGGCGCGCTTCCTCGACGCGCTTGGCCTCGGCGATGCGGCTGCGTTCCTCTTCGGCTTTGCGTGCCTCGGCCACCTTGCGCGCTTCTTCGGCTTTGCGCGCCTCCTCGGCCTTGCGGGCCTGCTCGGCGAGGCGCGCTTCCTCTGCGCGCTTGTTGGCCTCGGCGATGCGGCTGCGTTCCTCTTCGGCTTTGCGTGCCTCGGCAACCTTGCGCGCTTCTTCGGCCTTGCGCGCCTCCTCGGCTTTGCGGGCCTCCTCGGCGAGGCGCGCTTCCTCGACGCGCTTGGCCTCGGCGATGCGGCTGCGTTCCTCTTCGGCTTTGCGTGCCTCGGCCGCCTTGCGCGTCTCTTCGGCTTTGCGCCCTCCTCAGCCTTGCGGGCCTCGGCCACCTTGCGTGCCTCTTCGAGGCGTGTTTCTTCCGTGCGCTTGGCTTCGATAACGGCCTTTCTGTTCTTCTCCCTTGCGAGCCTCCCCAGCTTGGTTGCTAGCCACTTGATCGGACTGACTGGGAGCAGCCTCGACGATGAGGGAGGAACGCGCCGATGCGAGGACGACGGTGTACTTGTCGCTGTTGTGCGTCAGCAGAATGACCAGATCCGATCGGCCTTTGACATCGGCCGGAATCTTGACTTTGAGCCCCGCGATGACGGCAAGCGGCACTTCCCATGTCCCACGCACAACTGTACGTCCTGCGGAGAAGGTGACATCCGCTGGCAGACCCGAGATCAGGACCACGCTTGCCGGAGGTGCGCTCTCGGCGTCGTCGACCCGCACGGCGAAATCAACCTCCGACGGAGACAGCGCCTTGAGCGCGGGTGGGATGACAATAGCCGGCTTACCGGCTGCCAGACTGCCTGCGCCGCTGAAAGCAAACAGGAGGGTACTGGCGGCGAGTAAAGTGTGTGCCATGCGCCCAAGCGCCCAATTGCGCGCCTGGTGCAGCCGGCAAGGCCGAGCGGTGAGACTGTGAGCCGTGTGTCTCTGTGCCATCAGCTGTGTACCAATCTAGCGACGCATTCCCGAAGACTGAGCTTGTGAGCGCAAGAAACGCTGCAGCAATCTGTCCTGTTCGGCCTCGTTGCCCGGGGCAAGTCGGGCGATCGCTTCTTTCAACTTCGCAGCATTGTCAGCGCGAAAGTCCGTCGTGGCAGCCGCGGAAGCGACGAGCTTGTCTTGCATCGCTGCAAAGCGGTGCCAGCCGGGTACCGTGGCGGCAAGGTTCAAGTCGCGCCACTTGGGATGGAAGCCCGCTTCGGTTTGCAGCCTGGGCAGCCGCTCGAACAGGTAGTCGATGAATCGGACTATACGACGGTGGCGGTCGCTTTGCGTGGGCCAATTGTAGACTGCGAGCACGGCAGGGACGCTGACAGTCTGTACGGTTTGGCCCTGCGCGATGAGGTCGGGATAGTCTGACGACTCGAGCTGCGCCGGCAAATAGTACTCCTCGAGTTTCTCCGTCAAAGGAACAGGAAGAAACTTAAAACCTTGCGGCCACTTGCGGCGAACAAAGGGTTCAACCGGCTTTGATGTCACGAACACGATGCCCGCATATTTGTCACTCGTGGCGAACTCGGCCAGCGCCGAGGGATGAGGATCATGGCGCGCATCTACTTTGATGCCGAGCCGATCGAAGATGAGCGGACCCGAGTAGGCGGCGGCAGTGCCGCGTGTGTTGAAGTTGACGGGTTTGCCGGCGAGGTCCTCCAACGTCTTAATTTCCGGACGTACGAATACGTGAAGTTCGGAGGGGAACAGATGCATCAGGTAATTGATGCGCTTGTCGATGTCGCCGATTTTTGGGTCATTCTTGAAGTGGTCAAGTACATCGCCGTAGATGATCGCTGCGTCGACGCCCTTGAGATACAAGAGATCATGCACGTTCTCGAAGGGGCCGCGCGTCACGATCGGCAGGACGCGCATGTTGGTGCCGTCATCAACCACGCGCGCGAGTTCGACGGCAAAGCGCAGCGGGGCACCTTCCGGAAGACCGGCGGCCAACCCGATCGTTGCCTCGTTGGTCTTGCCATGCATCGTGCGCTCGAAAGCGCTGCGTTTGGCAGGCACTTGTGCGACTGACGAGGTCGCGAACACGGTGGCTAATAATACAGCCGCTAGGCAACGCATGGTTCCGCACCCGAGATTTTCTGATTTCGACCCGCACCCCCGCTCCCCAACATGACTTGGACCCGCCAATGTTTCGGACGAGAGCGGCATCTAAAGTATCCGCATTAGGCGTTAGGAGAAAGCCTAGGCGTGAAATCAAGTTACTGCCGGGGCCCGCCCTGGCGTTAGGGATGGCGGACAGCTTCCGCCACCTTTGCAAACAAGCTTGGGCGGAGCCCGGCCCCGGACCGGCACGGGGGCAACTGACCAAAGGGCAGTCCAAGGCCTAATGCCGGGGATGGTTAAGCCTGGCGATGCCTGCGTCAAGCTATTGATATTGCTTGGTATTTACAACTATCCGGCCTGCTTAGCAGGACCTTGGTCAGGCTGCCATGGCGGCCCTAACGTCCGATTGTGTAATGCGGCGGACAACCCTATGATCGGTCCTTGAGGAAGCCTGACCTGTGGCTTTGGCTACAGGATCGGTATGGCTGTGGGATCGAGTGAGGCGATGTCGATACAGTCAGCATCGAAGCCCAAGAATGCGCGCGCGATCGCCACCGGTCCGGCATCGACCGCAACGGAAATAAGCCTGCTCGACCGCTTGTCGATCCTGGCCAGCGTCCTATTGACCCTTGAGCAGTCAACAACCGGCGCCGCGGCCGAGACGCCAGCGTCCGTCGCGCCAGCTGGCCTCGATGCGGCGCTTGAGACGAGCGTGGCTGCCGACAATGTCGCCAATCCCGCTGCACCGATCGAGGTCGCACACCTGCCCGAAACCACCAGGGCAGACAGTTTATTCCCCGACGGGCCAAAGGGCGTAAGCCATACCGAGCAACGCCTGGCGGCTGAGGCGAGCGCAGATCCCCTCCAGCCGATGACACCGTCGCACGCGGATGCGGCGGTCGCGCCGATCGTGCGGCTGGGGTCTTCGACGTCGCCGACATTACTCAATATCGAGGTGGTCGACGACAAGGCCGGTTCGGTTCCCCTGTCGATGGAAAATGCTGGTGGTGGCCACGCCGGTGAGCGATGTCATCATCAGCTCGGTACCGGGGACGACCTTTGTGTTCACGGGCGCCGCCGGCCCCGACAATTTCGACGTGTTCGTCGGCACGGGCGAGGGCAATACCGTCGATTTTTCTGAGCTGACGGGCCTGGTGGCGCGGGCCGACCCCGATCCGAGCCAGACGCGGAAGGCGAGGCGGTCAATTCGGACGCTTCCGCGCCGAACGGCATCTATGTCAACCTGACCGCCAACGGACAAACGGTCGATACCGCAATCGGCCGCGTGACCGTGCAAGCCTGGCAACTCGATGCCAATGGCAAGGCCGAGAAGCCGCTGGCCCATCTTGAGAACATTGACAACGTCACCGGCACTGTCGGCAACGATGTCGTCGTCGGCAACGCCCAGGCCAATACCTTCACCTATACGGCCGCGGACGGTACCGCAAACGGCCAAAGCGCCAGTTATGGCTTCGACATCTATTATGGCGGGCCGGGCGATGCCGGCTCGGCCGCTAACGATTTAGGCGATGCGGTCGATTTCAGTCGGCTCGGCAGCGAGGAAAGTATCGCGGCCGCGCCAGAGTTCGGAACAGACGTTGCTCCCCTTCCACGCCGAGGGCATCACCGTCGATCTCGCGCAGGCCGTGACGATCGCGACCGTGGATCCGGAAACCGGCGAGGCAACGACGGTGACGGGCTCGCTGGTCTCCACCATCGGCGGCGCCGAGCCGCTTGATCTTGCCCTGTTGGCCTGGACCGCGCCAGAGGATGGTTGCGAGGCGCAGTCGACGATTGAGGATATCGTCACATCGGGCGGTGCCGATGCCATCTGGGGTAATGACGCGGACAATACCGTCGTCGTGACCGGGAGTGGCGAGAACGGCCCGGCATTCTTCGATGGGCGTGGCGGTAGCGACACCGTCGATTTCAGCGAACTGTCGCTGCCGAATGGCGATACCGGCATTGAGATCCATCTCAATCAGACCAACGACAATGTGGGCGAGCCAACGGGCAGCCTGCAATCGGATGTTGTCCAGGTGTCCGTGTTGTCGAACGATTGCGCTGCTGAGATGCCGCACCGATCGCTCTGGCGAGGGATGTCGAGAACGTCGTTGGCTCGCGTGGAGACGACGTCATCGAGGGCGATTGCAACAATAACGTGCTAGCCGGCGGAGGCGGGTCGGACACGTTCGTCTTCGGCGACGTGGCGGTGGTCGACGGACGCGGGGTAACGCAGGTTGGTCACGATATCATCCGTGATTTCCGGCGGGGGGGCATCGATGATGACGACCAGCTGGTGTTCGACTCCCGGATCTTCAATTTCCACGATGGCAGTAGCCTCGATTGGCTTGAGCAGTTGCTCACCAACAATCAAATCCGTGATGATGACGAGGGGATGATCATCTGGATCGACGAGAACAATTCGGTGACCCTGCAGAATTATGACCTCGACGATGATTCAGGCCACGGCCTGGGCCTCAGCGCCTACGCGTCCTGGATTGTCTTCGTCTAGTAGGAGCCTGGCAGGCTCGCAGAACAGAGGACGCCTGTTGGCCATGCGTTGTCCCGGTGGTGGCGCCTTGGGGCCATCGCTGGACAGGTCGGTCACCGCGGGCATAGGTTTCCCATAGCAGCCGAACGCAACTCGCCGCGCTAATCGCGCAGGCTCACGCTTGGGCTGTCGCGTTGGTCGTCTGACCGGGAGGCAATAGGCATGCTCATCAATCGGGCCGCAGGCAGGCTCTACTACGATCTGGTGGGACCTGAGAACGGGTCGGTCGTCTGCTTTACCCACTCGCTGGCAGCCGATGGCGGGATGTGGGCCGAGCAACTGCCTCCTTTGCTGGCCGCGGGCTATCGCGTCTTGCGCCTGGATATGCGTGGTCATGGCGGCAGCGATCCGGTGGCCGGCGACTATACAATGGCGAATCTTGCCGATGACACGGCCGAGGCCTTGGATTTCCTCGGCATCTCTCGCGTGCACTTCATCGGTCTTTCTATCGGCGGCATGCTGGGCCAGGCTTTCGCTATCAAGCATGGGCAACGGCTCAGCTCGGCCATGCTCTGCGATACCTCGCCACAAACGCCCCCCGGCGCGCAGCAGGCCTGGGCTCCGCGCATTGATGCGGTGACGCGCGCCAATTCCGTGGCGCCGCTCGCCGACGCGACGATGGAGCGCTGGTTTACAGACGCTTATAAGCCCCGCTACCCCGGCCGCTGGAAACAGATCCATGCCGGCATCGGCGGCACCACGGCGGCGGGATATCTCGGTTGCGCCGCGGCGATCCTCAATTTCGATTTCACTGCGGAGCTGCCGAAGCTGCAGGTGCCGACGTTGGTGGTCTGTGGCTCCGACGACCAGGGGACGCCACCGGCTGGCAACAAGCGCATCGCCCAGCTGATCCCGGGTGGGCGTTACGAGGAGATCGCCAATACGCGCCATTTTCCCAATGTCGAGCGTCCCGATCTGTTCAATCGCCTCATGATGCAGTGGCTCAGCCTGCACGGCTGAACGGCTGTCCAGGGTTTGCGGGATTACTGGCGGGCGTTGGCTGGCGCTTCGGCCGGCCATAGTTCGCTGCGCCAATGCAAGGCAATGAGCACGGTGCACAACAGTCCCAGGCAGGCATAGAGCGTGGCTGTGGCGTGGAAACCTACCAGGTCGATCAGCGCGCCCGCCACGGGCAGCCCGATCGGCAGGCTGTAGATCACCAGCATGCGCACACCCATGACACGTCCCCGAAAGCCCGCGCTGGTCGTGCGCAGCAGCATCACCGCCAGGGTCACCATGCAAAAGCTTTGCGCGAACCCCGCCATCACCAGCATCAGGGCGCCGGCAAATGGGTTGGCGAGCCTGGCAAACGCCAGCAGCGCAACGTACCAGGCCAGCGTGGAGATGATCATCGCGCGCCCTGGCCTGATCGCGCTGCGTTGGCTGACCACCATCGAACCCAGCAAGGCGCCCATGGCAAAGCCGGCGGCCAGGTAGCCAAGCCCGGCCTGATCGATCTGATAGATCTCGCGAGCGACATAAGGCAATAGTCCATTCGAGAGCGGGTAGGCGGTTAGATTGACGAGAAATGCCAGCCACATGGCGGCCAACAGCTGCGGCCGCGACCAGACATAGGCGAGGCCGGCGCGCAGATCGCTCCAGGCCGACGGGCGCGGCGCAACGGCGGCGACCGTCGCGCCCGGATCGGGCCTGGCTGCGGCGCTGCCGATGGCCGCGGTCAGAAGGAAGCCGGTCGCATAAAAGCTCGTCACCACGATGTAAGCCGGCCCCATGCCGAATGCCGCAAACAGCCCGGCACCCGTCAGTGCGCCGACCACGCGTGCCATATCTGAGGTCGTGCGCGAAATCCCCATCGCTGGCATCAGCCGATCGGTTGGCATGGAGTCGGCAATTAGCGCCGAGCGCACGCCCAGATCCGAGGGTCGAACCAATCCCATCAGCGCCGTCACCATCAACACGATGGTCGGGTTCGTCGCGCCAACGAAGGCGATGCTCATCAATGTGGTCGAGAGGATGGTGTAGAACACGCGCATGCCGCAGAGCAGGTTGCGGTGGCCGATGCGGTCGCCGGCGACGCCGAAGGCGGGCGCCACCAGCGTGCCGCCGAACTGCAGTGCCCCGAACAATGTGAGCAGCAACACCGAATCCGTTTCGACCAGCACGTACCAGCCCAGGATCAAAGTCTCCATTTCGAAGGCGCATGAGGTCAAAAGATCGGCCGGCCACTGCAAGCGGTAGCTACGCAGCTGGAAGGGTGTCAGCGCCTGTGCCCAGAACGGTCGCCTCACGTCGCGGCACAGCGATGCATCTTACTCCGCCCCTTCCCCATCTTGGCACCCCGCTTCGCCCGCACACCAGCTGCACAATAGCCAGCCAGGCTGATGCATTGGAAGGCAGCAGATTGGAAATGTGCTATGCCGCAACAGGCCGGCGCGGCGTCGCTAGGGATGATCGGGGTGCTGGCGGCTTTTTAGCCGTGCGCGAGCCTCGGCGGGAATTTCATCCTCGGTGCGCGAGCCGGGGAGGGCAGTGAGGCTTGCCAGGAACGGCAGGCGACTCTCGACGCCGTATTGCCTGGCCGGCGCAACCAAGCGCGGATCATCGAGGCTTCCGAGCGAAATCGAGATCCGGTCGCGGTCGATATAGCGGAAAAACAGCGGCGTGCCGCACGCCTCGCAAAAGCCGCGCTCGACAGCCTGTGAGCTGCGGAAGATACCAGGTCGACCCTTGACCCAGGCGAAGTCGCCGAGCGCCACGCCGGCCAGCGGCGCAAAATAGCCGCCGAAGGCCTTCTGGCACATGCGACAGTGGCATACATGGGCATTGCTGGGTTCGGCGTAGAGCGCATAGCGCACGCCGCCGCATTGACAACCTCCGCTATGCACGGGGCTGCGCGTTTCCGACATGGCTCACCTTCGATTCTTGCTGTTCACCAGCCATGGCGGGAATGATAGCACCGCGCCATCCGCTGGCCAGGCCTCAGCCTTGCTAACCCCCGTCAGTCCCGCGCAACCCGACGGCCAGCGCAATTACGCAAAACCGCAACGCGCGGCATTGGTTCCTCTCCGGCCACTGCCCCTTATCGCCACCCCCCCGTCAGGAACGCCTCCTGACGATCGTGGTTTAGAATGCGAACAACACACTGGGATCCCGGTGCGGGCCAGGAACATCCCGCCAGGCGCAGCAAGCGGGCGATGATCAAAAGCTGGAGTGCAAGAATGCCGAAATTCACAAGGGCGCGCCGGGAAGCCGGCGTCACCGGTAGAGGCAATGTCGGCGGCTTCAGCCTCGTTGACCGTGCGCTGCTGCTTTACGCCTTGGCCCTTGCGTTTGCGTGGTTCACCCGCTTGCCCGGGCGCGGCACGCTCGCTGCCTATCGCGCCAGGCACCGGCCATTGGCGGGCCCGCCCCCCGGCGCTCGCTTGCCGCAATAGGCCCGCGCGCTGCCGGCAACTGGGCCCCCGAGCGCTGCGCTATTTCCCAGCCTCTATTTCCCAGCTGCCTTGGGCGGCGAATTGCTCTGGGCTTCCAGTTGCGAGATCTCCTCTTTCAGGGCCTTCTGCTCCTGGCCGCGCCGCGCCATTTGTAGCTGGATGCTGCCAACCTCTCGGTTGAGGGCACCGCGTGCGCTCGGATCGCTGACTGCTCCGTATTTGCGATAGGTGTCGAAAATTCGCTGCTGATCGACACGATTAGACTCTTCGAGCTGTCGCACGCGCTCCTTGAGCTGCTCGAGCTTCACCAGGCTGAGGGTCCGGTTCGGATCGGTTCGCCGCGTCAGCTCCTGCTCCAGTTGTTCGAGCCGCCGCTGCATTGCCTCCGTCTCCGACGAGGGGCTGCCGGGAGCGAGCCTTGGCAGCCCGCCGGGAGCCGCGGCCAGATGAAAATAAAAATCACCGGTCAAGGCCGAGTGGTCCCATGGCACTTGCTTGCCGCTTGTGGACGCGAGCACCTGTCTGCGCACGTCGATCATGACGGCGGTCAGGTTGCGTCCCGGTTCCTTCAGACCGTCGAGCAAGGCTGCGGTGAAGGGCGAGTTACGCCCCTGGCCGTCGAGCGCAACGTTCCCGGGCTGCGTCGAGTAGGCAATGAAGGTCCCAACGCCCGTCTGCACCTGTGCCAGTCCGCTGCCGATACTTGCCGAACGCGTACCCAGCGAACGGGCGAGATTGCGCGCAAGCGGGTTGTCGCGGCAAGCGTCGAGAAAGACGATATTGGTCTTGCCTTCGCGATCGAGCTCCATCTGCCGCAGGATAAATTCGAGGCTGACGGTTTCGAAGTCGAGGTCCCGCTCAGTCTGTAGCCGAGCGTCGATTGGAACCAGGTAATTCCGCCCGGCGACCTGCAAGCCATGACCGGCGTAGAACAGAACTCCGGCTTCGGCCTGCGGCAATAGGCGTGAAAATTCCCGGACTTTTGCGTCGAAGCCTCGCTTGTCCAGATCAAGCCCGAGGATGAGCTCGAAGCCCGTATCCTTCAGCGCCTCGCCGATGTCGCTGGCGTCGTTGGCGGGGTTGGCAAGCGCGGCGGCATTCAGGTAAGCCGAATTGCCGATGACGAGTGCCACCCGTTTCTGGGCGGCCGCCGGGCCAGCTATCAGGAGCATGCCCACGAATGCAAGCCGGCAAGCAAGATGCGAACCATAGTGACCTGGCATGGTTAGGGCTCCGCAAAGCTTGTGCCATGTCCCAGAGCACGTGAATTGGACGGCACGAAGACGGCAAGGTCGGCCGGCTCCAACACGCCCTGCCAGAGCGCTGCCCCTTTGCCTGGCTCAGGCGCCCATCGCCTGCTGCAAATTGGCGTCGATCTTGTCGAGGAAAGCGGTAGTCGACAGCCACTTTTGCTGAGCTCCCACCAGCAGCGCGAGGTCCTTCGTCATGTCGCCGGCCTCGACCGTGTCGATGCAAACCCGCTCTAATGCGGCGGCGAAGCGGGCGAGCTCGGCGTTTTGGTCCAGTTTGGCGCGGTGTGCCAGGCCCCGGGTCCAGGCGAAGATGGAAGCCATCGAGTTGGTGGAAGTCTCCTTGCCCTGCTGGTGCTGGCGATAGTGGCGCGTGACGGTGCCGTGCGCGGCCTCGGACTCGACCACCTTGCCGTCGGGTGTCATCAGTACGCTGGTCATCAGGCCGAGTGAGCCAAAGCCTTGTGCGGCCGTATCCGATTGCACATCGCCATCGTAGTTCTTGCAGGCCCACAGGTACCCGCCTGACCACTTCAGCGCCGCCGCCACCATATCGTCGATCAGCCGATGCTCGTAGCTGAGTTTCTTCTTGTCGAATTCGGCCTTGAATTCGCGGTCGAACACGTCCTGGAAAATGTCCTTGAAGCGACCATCGTAGACTTTGAGAATGGTATTCTTGGTCGACAGATAGACAGGATAGTTGCGCGCCAACCCATAGTTGAACGAGGCGCGCGCAAAATCGCGGATCGAATCGTCGAGGTTGTACATTGCCATGGTCACGCCGGCACCGGGTGACTTGAACACCTCGCGTTCGATCACCTGGCCGTCGTCGCCGACGAACTTGAGTGTGATGGTACCTTTGCCGGGGAACTTGAAATCGGTGGCACGATACTGGTCGGCATAAGCGTGGCGGCCGATCACGAACGGTTGTGTCCAGCCGGGCACCAGTCGCGGCACATTCTTGCAGATGATGGGTTCGCGGAAGATGACGCCGCCCAGAATATTGCGGATGGTGCCGTTGGGCGACTTCCACATTTCCTTCAGATTGAACTCTTTGACGCGCGCCTCGTCCGGTGTGATGGTCGCGCACTTGACGGCGACGCCGTGCTTCTTGGTGGCGTTGGCAGCGTCGATGGTGACTTGGTCGTTGGTCTTGTCGCGGTATTCGACGCCCAGATCGTAATACTCGAGGTTAACGTCGAGGTAGGGGTGGATTAGCTTGTCTTTGATGAGCTGCCAGATGATCCGCGTCATCTCATCGCCGTCCATCTCGACGACGGTGCCGGTGACCTTGATCTTCTGCATAACAGCTCCTCCACTCGCGTCGGCGCCAAAGCGCCGCCCTCTTAGCACCGGTGAGGCGTAGCGCAAAGGCTACTGGCGCCGCAGGCGCTAAACAACGCTCGACACCGCCAGGGCTTTTCGGCACCGTTGGCCAGACTGATCGCAGGAACCGGGTATGCGCAAGGTCGCAGTTCACTTGCACGGCATCGATCTTAACCGGCATGCCGTGGGCAATCCGAGCCAACCGCTGATCCTTTTCCGGCATGGCTGTGCCGAGCATTCGGAGGCCTGGGATGAGGGGTTGCCGGCGTTCGCAGACCGGTTTTGCGCCGTTGCCCTCCTCCACAGACGACTGCGACAATCTGACGGTCCGAGAGATCGCCGACGCCGCCCATTGGCTGCTGCACCGAAGGTCCGCAGAAGTGACGGCCCTGATCGGCGATGTCCTGCCCCACTAGGCGCTGGGGCGACGAGGTGATGGTGAAGGGCGTCGTCGTCAACGCGGGCGAACCGCGCATTGCCGGAACCGATCTGGCCGTCGCAGCCGTGGTGCACGTCTGCCATCACAGGGGCATCGATAGCGCTCTCGGCGAACTGGCCATCGCCGGGCTCGACCGCACCGCTCTCGAGCCGATCCTCACCTATTGCGCCGAGCAGCGCTGCAGGACGGAAGCGGCGAGCTGTGCGGGTTGTCGGCTGCGCGTGGAACTCATGGGCGTCAAGAGCTTCGACGATTTTGTCGACCGCTTTGCCGAGATCACCTGCAAGCGCACCGGTCTGCGGCTCGCCGGCCGCGGCACCCAGACGCTGGAAGCGGAAAGCCTGGAGCAACTGGCAAAGACGTGGGGTGGGGAGGAGTACTGGTTCTGGGCCCGCCGGCTGTTGCGCAAGCTGCGCCATGGCCTTCGCCGCGCCAACCTGAGCGGCGCCCCCCCGCCACAGCGCCACCCGCCGCCGGCCTTGATCCTGGTGCGGCCCCAGCTCGCCGACAATATCGGCATGGTGGCGCGTGCCATGGCCAATTTTGGCTTGGAGGAGTTGCGCCTGGTCGAACCGCGCGACGGCTGGCCCAACGAGCGGGCACGCATTGCCGCCTCGGGCGCCAATTTCGTCATCGATGGCGCCCAATCCTATCGCTCCCTGGCAACGGCGCTGGCCGGCCTGAATTGGGTCGCGGCCACCTCCGCCAGGCAGCGTGACCTGGCAAAGCCCGTCATGACGCCCGAACAGGCCATGAGCGAGATCAGCCAACGCTCGGCCGCCGGGCAGCGGTGCGGCATCCTGTTCGGGCCTGAACGCAATGGTCTTGAAACGGAGGAAATTGCCAACGCGGATGCTCTGATCATGGCGCCCGTCAATCCAGCGTTCGCCTCTCTGAATCTCGCACAAGCGGTGCTGCTGCTGAGCTACGAGTGGATGAAGCGGGCGGGCCACGGCACGCTGGGGCGTGTCACCACCTACGAGCAGCCGGTCGAGGCCGGGCTGCGGCTGCGCGGCTCGCAACCAGCCGGCCGGGAGGACTTGCTGGGCTTCTTTGATCACCTCGAGCGTGAGCTGGATGCGACAGGCTTTTTCTCTTCGCCCGAAAAGCGCCCCAGCATGGTGCGTAATATGCGCACCATGTTCACAAGGATGGGCGCAACGGAGCAGGAAATCCGCACTCTGCGGGGAATCGTCAAGGCGCTCGTCAACGGCAGGCGCACGACTCGAAAATCGCCTTAGTTATGCCTCGATTCCCATTGAGCGATGCGCACGCGCTAGGCAGAGTGGGACTGCCGACGCGAACGAGACCAGAACGTTGCAATTGGGCTGGACAAACAGGGGCTGCAGAATGATCGGCAATGGTGCAGGGGCCGGCATTGGGGCGATCTTGATGCTGGCGGCGTGTTGTGGCCCGGCGTCAGCACAAAACAAGGACCTCAGCGACAAGTCGGTCCTCACTTTGATGCAGTACGCCTGGTCACTGGTGCCAAACAAGTTCACAAGCCCCGATGGCAAGGTGATCGAGGTCGACAAGAGCAAACCGAGCGAGGTCGTGGTGCCGATGGAAACGGCGCGCGAGGCGATCAAGGTGGCGCGTCTTTCGGCCTATGCGCAGGTCTGCGATCTGATTGAGGAACAGCGGGCCAACTATCACACCTTCATGAAGCGCGAGGAAGCCAAGGCCAAGTGGACCGACCAGCAACTGCTGTTTATCAATCAGCTTCACCTGTTTACCGTCATGACGCTGACGGGAAAGGTCAAGCTGGTCGAAAAGGACGGTGACAAGGAGGTGATCCTCAATAGCGACAAGCCGGAAAAGGCGCCGACCTGCACCGATACCGAGCGCAAGAGGGTCGAGACCCAGATCAAGTCCTACGTCGCCGCCACTGCGGCGCCCGCCCCCGCCCCTGCCGCCGCGCCGGCTGCGACGGCAACCACGACGGTCAGGCCGGCCAGCCAGAAGAAATAGGCGCTTGCGCGCACCGCTGGGCCCAAGGCGCGGGCGATTGACCTTATAAGCCATTTCTATATAAGGCTGAGCGGCGGGCCGTTTGGCCCGCGCTTTACGTTGCGCATCCGTGGCAACCCGCCCAGCGGGGGGCCTGTCGATCCGGCAGCGGCCGGGTAGAGGAGGGCGTGCTTGCTAATCGTGACCTCGATTTTTGCGTGACTTTGGGAGAACTGAGCATGACCAAGCGTATCCAGGCGAAACACAAGATCGACCGGCGCCTGGGCCAAAACATCTGGGGTCGGCCAAAAAGCCCCATCAACAAGCGCGAAAGCCGGCCCGGCCAGCACGGCGAGCGGCGCAGCGGCAAGCTTTCCGATTACGGCCAGCAGCTCAGGGCAAAGCAGAAGCTGAAAGGCTACTACGCCAATATCACCGAGCGGCAGTTCAACGGTATCTATCAGACGGCGCGGCGCTTCAAAGGCTCCACTTCCGAACATTTGATCGGTCTATTGGAGCGGCGTCTTGATGCCCTCGTCTATCGCGCCAAGTTTGTGCCGACCATGTTTGCCGCGCGCCAATTTGTCAGTCACGGACATGTCACGGTGAATGGGCGGCGGGTCAACATCGCCAGCTATCGCTGTCGTATCGGCGACCTCATTGAGGTCAAGGAAAAGGCCAAGCAGCTGACGCTGCTGCTCGAGGCCATCAAGAGCGCCGAGCGCGACGTGCCCGATTACATTGAGGCTGACCACAATAAGATGACAGCCAAGCTCACTCGCGTCCCCAACCTTGCCGATGTGCCCTTTCCGGTGCACATGGAACCCAATCTGGTGGTCGAATTCTATAGCCGCTGAGGCGGCGCCTCGCCGCCATGGCGCCCGGCCGGCGAAAGGGTCGCCGGCCGCTCTCTTGCTGTCAGGTTTGCGAGCCTATGGCTTGCTGGTGGGACGCGGCCCGGTCGGCGGGTTGCTGGCCCGCTCAGCCGATTGACGCTCGGCTTCGACGTCTTTCTTGGACTTGAATGACGGGGTGTTGGTCAGCTCCTCCTTCTTAGCGTCCATGGTGAGCTGCAGGCCATCCTTGTCCTCTGCCATCTGCAGGCGATCGATCTTCATGGCAACGCTCTTCTCGCCGATGCCGAGGAAGCCGCCGACGCCGACGACAAAGCCTTGCACGCTCTTGCCATCCTTGCTGAGGATGAGATCGCTAATACTGCCGATCTTGGTCTTGTCGGGCGCATAGACCGTCTGGCCGATCAGTCCTTGGCGAGGATCGTGCTATCCTCCTGGGTCACGATCTGACCTGTGACGGGCGCCTTGGGCGCTTCGGTTGCCTTCGGCGCCTGCTGCGAGGACGGGCTGGTCTGCGCTAGGGCCGGACTAAAGCCAAGCACCAGCAACAACGCAGCCGCACTCGCTCCGGTTTTGAGCGTCATTATGAATCTCCACAAACAGCGAGCCCGGGGGGGCCCATTGTTGGAGAAACGCTGCGGGGAGTGAAAAGTTCTGCTATGCCAGCGCCAGGACGGTTGCGCAGGCTACTAATGCTGGCGCGCCAGGGAGTTCCTTGCCCTTGCCTGGGCAGCATTTTTTTTCCAATGTTCCGGAACCGGTCGGCATCGGCGCGCAAATTGCCGTTCACGAGGGAAGTTGCTTGCAAGACGGCAAACTCACAGGCGCCCTGATTCTCGTGGTAGAAGACGAGCCGCTGATCGCGCTCGACATCTGCTCGTCGCTTGAGGACGCCGGCGCTCGGGTCCTGCGGGCCGCCAAGGTCGAAACCGCGCTTGCCGCCATAGACGCGCACGCCTGCTCGGCTGCAGTGGTTGACTATTGGCTTGGGCTCGAGACCGGTCGCGCGGTGGCGCGGCGCCTCAAGCAAAAAGCCGTGCCATTTCTCTACTATAGCGGCCGCACGCTCGACGATTTCACGTCGGGGAGTGGCGTGCCGGTGGTGGCGAAGCCGGCGGGCGGACGCGAGATCGTCGGTATGCTGCGGCTTCTGCTCGACGGCAAGGCGTGAGAGAGCAGCCCTTTTTGCTTGAACCAAATCGGCGCCGAACAGGCTCGGGTCAACACGCTAACTGGCGCGGCGCGGCCGCGGCAGGGAAAGCTCGGCAAGTCGGGCCTGCAGACTGGCCGGTCCCTTCGGCTGCCGCACGCCCGGCGTCACTGAATTGGCCCAGCCGTAGGCCAGCATCGTCATCATGGTGGAAGCGGCGAAGAAGTAGATGCCAGGCAGCACCGAGGCTTCCGTGTAGCCCGAGGCGTTGATGTAGAAGATCATCAGCGCCAGCACCATGACGTCCGTCATCGAATAGCGCCCGAGCCATTCCATGGCCGAGATCGACTTGTCGCGGAACTCGGCCGGCATATCCGGCGAGGTGACAAGAGTGAGCAGATAGAACAACTTCAAAAACGGGAAGAAAATGG
This sequence comes from uncultured Alphaproteobacteria bacterium, assembly GCA_963820375.1. Lineage (GTDB taxonomy): Bacteria > Pseudomonadota > Alphaproteobacteria > Rhizobiales > Hyphomicrobiaceae > AWTP1-13. The sequence goes on from CAWFZX010000021.1 coordinate 172,478, forward strand.
AGAACATGAAGATGACAAAGCAGAGGAAGAACTCCTCGTTCTGGTAGAGCGCCCAGATGATGGTGGCGATGGAGTGCTGGTTGGTCCATACGAAGACCGTGGTGAAGCGGATGGCCGGCAACATCACTCCCAGGGCGAAGCAGACGGTCGCCAGGATGATCACGAAGCTGAAGGTGAAGGTGCGCAAGGTGGAGGGCGGCTGCGGCCTTCCGATCGGCAGCACCGATGCTGCCGGCACCTCGCCGGCAGCAACGTCGCGCCTAAGCCAGGCGTAGGCCAAAATCATAAAGACGACGGCGGCAGTGAAAAAATACACGCCGTTGAGGCTTTTGGCGTCGTAGACACCCTGGCTCTTGATGAAAAAGATCGACAACGACAAGACCAGCACGTCGTGCATCGACCATTTGCCGATCCATTCGAGGGCGCGCAGCTGTCGGGAAAGTCGTTGCAGCTCGCGCTTGGGCAATGTGGACAATAACAAGAGATAGAGGAGCTTCAGGATCGGCAGAGCAATCGAGAAGATCAGTACCGTGATGCCAAGAAAGAGCTGCCCGGAGCGGATGAGGGCATTCACCGTCGAGATCAGCGAGTGCTCGTAAGTGAAGAAGACGAACTTGGTAAGCTTAATGATCGGCAGGCTCACCCCGAGGGCCAAACACACGCTGGCGCCGACGATGGCAAGGGTCAACAGAAATCGCCGGCCGCCTAGCGTCATGCCGATGCGCGCTCATCACTCGAACAAAAATGCCGCCTCATCCTAGCGGGCGAGGCGGCGGGATTATGTCGGGAAGCAGCGCGCCCCCGGGGCGCGCCCGGCCGGCCGCTGCCGGCTTGGCTCAGACCGTGGCTTTGGCGCGGTCGTAGCCGACGCCCTTGTCCTCGAGGAGTTGCTGCAACTCGCCTTCCTGGAACATCTCACGAATGATGTCGCAGCCGCCGACGAACTCGCCCTTGACGTAAAGCTGAGGAATGGTCGGCCAGTTCGAGAAGCTTTTGATGCCCTCGCGAATGCCCATGTCTTCAAGGACGTTCACGTCCCTGTAGGCAACGCCGAGGTGGCCGAGAATCTGCGCCACTTGCGAGGAGAACCCGCATTGCGGGAAATCCTTGGTCCCCTTCATGAACAGGACCACATCGTTGTTGGCGACCGCCTTGCGGATCCAGTCGTGAACGGCTTGCTCGCTCATGCAAAAAAGTCCTCTCTTGCGTCTCGTCGGGAGCGGCGCTCGCGCCCGGATGGTGCGCAAAGATGTGGGCAATGGCCCGGCAAAGTCAATCTGGGGGAGGGGCGGTGGTCAGGGCCAGGGCGTGCAACACGCCACCCATGCGTCCTTGCAGCGCGTCGTAGACCATCTTGTGCTGCTGTACCCGGGTCTTGCCCCTGAATTCCTTGCTCACGACATGGGCCGCGTAGTGATCGCCATCGCCGGCGAGGTCTCTGATGATGACCTCCGCGTCGGGAAAGCGGGCCTTGATGAGTTGCGCGATTTCTTGAGAATCCATAGGCATCAGGCAAGTCTCCGGGCCGGCCTCGGGTGCGGTCGAGCTTATGATAGGCTGCTCACCGGCCCGAACACCACAACCATCTGGGCAAAGCAATGCCGGCGAGGCCTAGCCCGCCCCCATGTAGCGCGGCAGCCAGTCCTCGTGCGTTGCCCTAAGATCCGCCAGCGCCAAGACGGCTTCCTCCTTCAGGCTGATGCCGGTGCCGCCGACGCGGCCGATCACCCGGGCAGGCAGCGCCAGTAGGCGCGAGCGTTCAATAATCTCCTCGGCCAATTCCGGGTCGGCCGCCAGCACATAGCGACCTTGGTCTTCGCCGAACCAGGCGCCGTGGGCCGGGAGGCGGCCCTCGTAGGGATAAAGTTGCACACCGAGCCCGCCGGCCAGCGCCATTTCCGCAACCGCAATCAAGAGGCCGCCATCGCTGACGTCGTGCACCGCGCGCACCTTGTCCTCACGGATCAGGGATCGCACCAGGTTTCCGGCCTTGATCTCGTCAGCAAGGTCGACCGGCGGTGGGGAGCCTTCGGCCTTGCCGGTCATGATGAGCTGATAGAGGGATTGGCCCAGATGGCCGGCTTCGCGGCCCACGGCGATCAGCACGTCGCCGTCTGACTTGAGGCCAATGCCGGCCATCTTGTTGATGTCGGGCACCAGTCCGACGCCGCCAATCGCAGGTGTGGGCGGGATGGCGACGCCATTGGTCTCGTTGTAGAGCGAGACATTGCCCGATACGACCGGATATTTCAGGGCCTCGCAAGCTTCTTTCATGCCTTTGATGGCGCCGACGAACTGGCCCATCACCTCCGGGCGCTCGGGGTTGCCGAAGTTCAAATTGTCGGTGATGGCGAGAGGATCGGCGCCGACCGCAATCAGGTTGCGCCAACTCTCGGCGACCGCCTGTCTGGCTCCCATGCGCGGGTCCGCGGCGACGTAGCGGGGAGTGACATCGCACGTCATGGCGAGACCCTTGTTCGTGCCGTGCACCCGCACCACGGCGGCATCGCCGCCAGGGCGCTGAATGGTGTCGCCCATCACCATGTGATCGTACTGCTCCCAGATCCAGCGGCGTGACGCCAGATGCGGCGAGCCCAGCATGACCTTCAAGGTGCCAAGGATGGTGTTGGGTGCAGGCACCCATTCGGGCAAGATGTCACGCGGCGGAACGGTCTCGACATAGGCCCGCTCGTAGAGGGGAGCAGAGTTAGCGAGCTGGTCGACCGGCAGGTCGGCCTCAACGACACCCTTGTGCTTGACGACCAGGCGGCCGCTGTCGGTGGTGTGGCCGATCACGGCGAAGTCGAGGCCCCATTTCCTGAAGACTGCCTGCGCTTCTGCCTCGCGGTTGGGCTGCAGGATCATCAGCATGCGCTCTTGCGACTCGGAAAGCATCATCTCATAGGCGGTCATGCCGGCTTCGCGCTGCGGCACGTGATCGAGATCGAGCTCAATACCAACACCCCCTTTGTCGGCCATCTCCGAAGTCGAGGAGGTGAGTCCCGCGGCGCCCATGTCTTGGATGGCAACAATGGCGTCGCTTGCCATCAGCTCCAAGCAGGCCTCGATCAAGAGCTTCTCCGTGAAGGGGTCCCCGACCTGCACGGTGGGGCGCTTCTCGTCCGACCTGTCGTCGAATTCGGCGGATGCCATGGTGGCGCCATGGATGCCGTCGCGTCCGGTCTTGGAACCGACGTAGACCACCGGCAGGCCCACCCCCTTGGCGGCCGAATAGAAAATCTTGTCCTGCTTGGCGAGACCAACGCACATGGCATTGACGAGGATGTTGCCGTTGTAGCCCGGGTCGAAGTTCGTCTCGCCGCCGACCGTGGGCACGCCCGTGCAGTTGCCGTAGCCGCCGATGCCCGCTACGACGCCCGATACCAGGTGTCGCGTCTTGGGATGGCTCGGATCGCCGAAGCGCAGCGCGTTCAAGTTGGCAACCGGGCGCGCGCCCATAGTAAAGACATCCCGCATGATGCCGCCAACGCCGGTGGCGGCCCCCTGATAGGGCTCGATATAGGAGGGATGGTTATGGCTCTCCATCTTGAACACGGCGCAGTCGCCGTCGCCGAGGTCGACCACGCCGGCATTCTCGCCAGGTCCCTGGATCACCACCGCACCCTTGGTCGGGAGCTGCTTTAGCCAAACACGCGATGATTTGTAGGAGCAGTGCTCGCTCCACATGACCGAGAAGATGCCGAGCTCTGTCAACGAGGGTTCGCGGCCAAGGATCTGCAAGAGCCGCTGGTACTCATCACCCTTGAAACCGTGCTCGGCGATGACCTCCGGGCTCAGGCTTGTTTTCGTCTTGGCGTCCATGGTGCTCGCGGCGAAGAAAAAGTGTGCGGGATGGTGGCGCGCTTATAGCCCGGTGGCGCCGGCTTGTCGCGCTACCAGGATGGCTTATGAACGCTGCTCAACGAGTTGCCTCAACCGGCCGTCGACCGCGGCAGCCGTTGCCTCCCAACTGGGCATTGTGCGCCTGCGCGACACAGCGCCCCGGCGCAGGGCGAGGCGGAGCGCTGTCGTGCCGATGACCTGGCGCAGGCTCGCGCGCAGCGGGGCGACGCCGCCGTCGTCGGGCACGATCCTGGCGCCCCGCCGCCCGATCCAGGCGCCGGCGGCGCCAGCGCCAGTGGTGACCAACGGCACGCCATGGGCGAAGGCTTCGGCCAGGGCCATGCCATAGCCCTCATGGCGCGAGGCCGAAACGTAAAGGTCCGCGCCTGACCATAGCTGCGCAAGTTCGTTGCCGGGCAGTTCTCCCGCCAGCCTGATGCGCGCCGATAAGCCACAAGTAGCGATCATGCCACGCAGCGCGCTGACGTGGTCGGCAGCCCGCGTGAGGTTGCCGACGATGGTCAGCTGCCATGGCAAACCTCTGAGGTCGGCCAGCGCCCTAATCAGGAGCCCGTGGTTCTTGCGCGGGACGACCGCGCCAACCGAAATGAGGTTCAAGACCGGGCCGCCCGAGCCGCGCGCCAGGGGCTGCCGATCGACGCCGGGCGCGGCGACGACAATGCTTTCCCCGCGCACGCCGTAATCGGCAGTCAGGGTCCGGGCCGTGCTCGGCGAGGTGGTGATCACCCCCGCGACATGCTGCAGGGCCTCCCTTTCCAGTGACGCAAAGCGGCGACGGTCGCCGGCGGTGCGATAGCCCTCAAGGTCCAGTGGGTGGTGCACGATCATGACGAGGCGCAACCGGCGGCCCTCGGCCCGAGCAACCTCGGGCAGCACCCCGAGGCAAAGCTGATCGACCAACACCACAGTACCGTCCGCAAACGCCTTGAAGGCGGCCGCAGACCGTTTGCGAGCCTGTGGCGATGGCTGGGGAAACCCCGCCGGCAAGGTTGTCCGCCGGATCTGCCAGCCATGTTGGGCGAGCCCCTGCAGCAACCTTTGATCGTAGATCCAGCCGCCGGTGCTGCGCGCATAGTCGGCCGAGATGACGAAGCTCAGATCGCTGGCGCCCGGCATGCTAGTCGGCGCCGGCTCCGCCCACCGGCGTGCCCCGAGTGACCTGCCAGGCAAGCGCTGCGCCCAATACCAAGAGTGCGGCTGCCAGCAGGAAGGCAAGGCCCGGCACCGGCGAGGCGGCGCCGCCGGCGATCGACCAGGCGAAGGTGAAGCTGAAAAGCCCCGGTCCAATGAGGCCGGCAACGGCCATGATGCTCGAATTGGCGCCCTGCAACTGGCCTTGCTCGGAGGCTGTGACCAGGCGGCTCATCATCGCCTGCGTCGCCGCCCCCGCGACACCCCACAGCGCCATCACCGGGATCCCTGCCCAGAACTCCAGGCTGGTGCTTGCCATCCCATAGATGGCAAAGCCGAGCGCCCCGAACAGCAAGCCGGTCAGCTGCGTTCTACGCTCGCCGATCAGCGCCACAATCGGCTTGATCAAGGTGCCCTGCACCACCCCGGACATGATGCCGATGGCAGCGAGGGATAAGCCCATCATCTGGCTATCCCAACCGTAGCGATAGGATGTGTACAGCACGGCGATGGCGGGAAGCGAAGCGTGCGCCAACTGATGCAGGAAGTTCACGCCTGCCAGACCAATGAGTTCGGGACGCCGGCTCAAGAGCTTGAGCGCTCCCACCGGGTTGGCGCGCGCCCAACTGAAAGCCATCCGCCGTTCCGGCGGCAGCGACTCGGGGACGAACAGGTAGCCGTATGCCGCATTTGCCAGACTGAAGCCGGCCGCAACCCAGAACGGTAGTCGCGGGTCATAGGCGCCCAGAATGCCGCCGAGCGCCGGCCCCAGCACGAAGCCAACGCCAAATGCAGCGCCGACCACACCGAAGCCCTGAGCGCGCTTTTCCGGCCCTGTGACATCGGCGATGTAGGCGTAGGCCGTGCCGAAGCTCGCCGCGGTGATGCCAGAAATGATGCGGCCGACGAACAGCAACAATAGATTAGGCGCCAGTGCCATCAAGATGTAGTCGAGACCATGTCCGGCCATCGAAATCAACAACACCGGCCGCCGCCCGAACCGGTCGGACAGGGCGCCGAGCAGCGGCGAGCACAAGAACTGCATGAGCGCCCAGGCCGTGCCGAACAGGCCGAAGATCTCCGCGCCACGCGGGGTCTCGCCGACCATGCTTTCCACCAATTTCGGCAGCACAGGGATAATGATGCCGAGCGCAATCACATCAAGCAGCACGATCGTAAAGATGAAGACGACCGCGGCCTTGCGCGGTTCCGGTCCGGGTGCAGGCTTCTGCATGCGCCTCCCTGAGTAGTTCTGCCACCAGCGATGGCTCGATGGCGCGGCCCCCGGCCTTAGGCTGCCCTCGTCTAGCGCGACGGCGTCACCAAAATGCGTACCGCGAAGGCGCCGAATATACCCGCAAATAGCCAGTCGATCACACGCAGCACGCGGGGGTGACGCCTAAGGGAACGCACGGCTCGATCGGCGGCCAGGATCAGCAGGGCTGCCAGCGGATAGGTGAGGAGCACGAAATAAAGCCCAAGGAAGAGCAGCTTGCCGCCCGCCCGCGGGTCGTCGGCATCGACAAACTGCGGCAGAAAGGTCAGGAAGAACAACACCGCCTTGGGGTTGGCGAGGTTGATGCTGAGGCCGAGACCCAGCGTGCGCCAGAACGGAGAGGGCGTCGCCCGGCTGGTGGCGAGGCTGAGAGCAGAGCCGGTGCGCAGCGCCGCAATTGCCAGCCAGAAGAGATAGGCCGCGCCCACGATTTTGAGCCCCAGGAACAGCGTCGGCGAGGCGGCAATCAGCGCCGTGAGGCCAAATGCGGCCGCCAGCGAGTGAACGACGCAGCCCAAGGAGGCGCCCGTCATTGCCGCCATGCCGGCCCGCCGTCCCCCGGACAAAGTCTTGGCCAGGAACAGGCTCATGTCCGGACCCGGCGTGGCAAACAATACCAGGCAGGCGAGCGAATAGCCGATCAGCACGGATAGATCTGGTGGAAACGGCATCGTTCTCAATTGAGCGTGGCGAGCAGGCTCTCGAACACCCTGCGCCCGTCGCAACCCCCGAGCCGGGCTTCGAACAGGCGCTCGGGATGCGGCATCATGCCGAGAATGCGCCGGCGCCCATCACAGATGCCGGCAATGTTGTGCTGCGCCCCATTGGGATTGGCGCCCGCGGTGGGGTTACCCGCCGCATCCGCGTAACGAAAGACGACACGGCCGTCGGCCTCGAGCGAAGCCAGGGTGTCGGGGTCGGCGAAATAGTTGCCATCGCCGTGCGCCACCGGAATGCGGATCACCTCGCCGGGGCGATAGCGGCCGGTGAACGGCGTGTCGGTCTGCTCGACCCTGAGATGCACGTCCTTGCAGACAAACTTCAAAGAGGCATTGCGCATCAGCACGCCGGGCAGCAAGCCCGCCTCGCACAGCACCTGGAAGCCGTTGCAGATGCCGAGCACCGGCGTGCCCGCCTTCGCCTTGGCCACCACATCGCGCATGATCGGAGAATGCGCGGCCATGGCCCCAGTGCGCAGATAGTCGCCATAAGCAAAGCCACCCGGAAGCACGATAAGATCGCTGGCCGGCACGGCAGCGTCGGCATGCCATACCATCGACACCGGAGCCCCGGTGACGGCCTCGAGCGCGACCTTAACGTCGCGGTCGCAATTGGAGCCGGGAAAGACGATGACGGAGGCGTGCATGATCCTCAACCGGCAGGAAGCACTCGGAAGCTCGCAAGGAACGCGTCGATCAACTGCTTGTGCTGGTCGTACTCCCCGTTGGGGGCTCGCGCCAGCAGGCGGTAGCGTACGCCGGGCGTAACCAGAAACTTCACCGCCGCGCGCCGCTCACCCAACCCCAGGAATTTGATCTCGGAGCAGCGCACCTCAGCAGTGTAGGCGACTCGCCCCTCTTCGAGAACCTGCTTCACATTCTCGATCTTGACGCGCGTGCGATCAGATTCACCGCAAACCGCTTCCGGCAGCTCACCTTTGAACGCCTCCTCGCCATAGCCGGCGGCCAGGGCCGGCACCGCTTTGCCGGCGTCATCGGCAACGGCCTCGGCACCGACCTCAAACACCAGCGAGGCGACGGCGCTGGCCTCGGCGCTTTTTTCGCTATCGAATTCAGCCGAGCAGACGGCGTCGATGGTGCCCGGACCCTCCGCCTGCCGGCAGCCGGCCGGCAGGGTTACCGCGTAGCGGTGCGGGGCGGGCGCCTCGACCGTCAGCATCGACGACGATGCTGTCTGTGCAGCCGCCGGACAAACCGACAAGAGGGCGACGAGGATTGCAGAGCCAACCAGTGCGCAACTGGCACGCCTAAACCTGCCGGGCGGCAGCCGTCGCGGTGTTTTCATGGCAGCAACTCATAGGCATAGTTTTCGATGACGGTGTTGGCGAGCAGTTCCTTGCAGATGCGCTCGACCAGGTTGCGCGCCCTTTGCTCATCGCTTTCGGCGAGATCGACCTCGATATACTTGCCTTGCCTCACCTCGTTCACGCCCGTGAAGCCGAGGCCGCTGAGCGCGTTCTGAATGGCCTTGCCTTGCGGGTCGAGCACTCCCCCTTTCAAGGTGATCTTGATGCGCGCCTTCATGGTGCAATGCTGTTCCCTCAAACGCATGCCGAGTGTTGGTTGCCCGGCCGCCCGTGCAGCGGCTGAGCGGTTGCGACCTTGTCAGTGCGGCTTGGAGCTCACCAACACCGGGCCCGATCCCTTGGGGCGCGGGTTTTCGGTCAGCACGCCAAGCCGGCGCGCCACCTCCTGATAGGCCTCCAGCACGCCGCCCAGATCGCGGCGAAAGCGATCCTTGTCGAGTTTGTCGGAGGTTGCAGCGTCCCACAGGCGACAGCAATCCGGACTGATTTCGTCGGCCAGCACGACGCGCATCTGCTCATTCTCCCAGAGTCGGCCGAATTCGACTTTGAAATCGATGAGACGGATGCCGATACCGGAAAACAATCCGACCAGGAAGTCGTTGACACGGATGGCCAGCGCCATGATTTCGTCGATCTCGGGCGGCGTTGCCCAACCGAACGCGGTGACGTGTTCCTCCGATACCATCGGATCGCCAAGCGCATCGTTCTTGTAGTAAAACTCGATGATCGAGCGGGGCAGCGCCTTGCCCTCCTCGAGCCCAAGCCGCTGGGCGAGCGAGCCTGCCGCAACATTGCGCACCACGACTTCGAGGGGAATAATCTCGACCTCGCGGATCAGCTGCTCGCGCATGTTGAGGCGACGCATGAAATGCGTCGGCACGCCGATGTCGTTGAGCTTCAGGAAAATGTACTCCGAAATGCGGTTATTGAGGACACCCTTGCCCTCGATCAGGGCATGCTTCTTGTTGTTGAAGGCGGTCGCATCGTCCTTGAAATGCTGGATCAGCGTACCGGGCTCCGGGCCCTCGTAGAGCACCTTGGCCTTCCCCTCGTAGACACGACGCCGCCTATTCATCCTGAGGGTCCTCGAAAATCGCGTTGCATGGGACTGCAGCAGGCTCCGAACCGAAACGCCCCCGCATGGCAATGGCTTTTTGCACCGCAGCAAACAGGACGAGAGGTTCAACTCCCGGGAGCCCGGGGCGGACACTAGCGGAAGGGGAGGGCAGAAACAATCTGATCGGCGGCCGGCCCTAGGGGTGGTGAAAATGTCGTTCCGGTTTGTCTTGGGGCCGACCCTCGGGTATGCCTGACGACAGGCAGGCTCGGCTGAACCGCTGGCTCGGCCGGTGGGCGGCAAAGGCCGCCGCAGCGGCGGCGGTTGGATGGAGGACAGGAAATGACCACTTTTGACGATCGCGAGCGCTCCTATGAGAAGAAATTCGCGATGGATCAGGAGCTTAAGTTCAAGGCGGAAGCCCGCCGCAACAGGCTGCTGGGGCAATGGGCAGCCGCTAAGCTGGGACTGAGCGGGGAACAGGTCGACGCCTACGTCAAAGCGGTGCGCAAGGCCGACCTGGCAGAAAAAGGCGATGGGGATGTGCTGCGGAAAATCCGCCAGGATTTCAGCGAAAAAGGGGTCGACATCCCCGAGGCGGAGCTCAGCCGCATGATGGCCGAATTCCTGGCCTCGGCCGTCGCTGCCATCGAGACCGAAGGCAAGAAAGGGTCGTAATGCAACCCTCCCGCCCGGCCAAAGCGGCCCTGCCAGATGCGGCTCGCCGCAGCGGCCGGGGCGGCTTGGACGGGCACATTGACTTGCCCCCGGCGCCGCATTACCTGCTTGCAGACGCGCCGTCCGCCCGGCCGGAGGAGAACATCATCATGGCTGCGAATTCGCTGACCGCCCGGCGGGCCACTGTCGCCTCCGTCGATCCCATCTGGGCGGCGCTTCGCCGCGAGGCCGAGGAGGTTGCCGCCAACGAGCCGGCGCTCGGCGGGTTCGCCTTTGCGACGGTCCTCAGCCAGGCGAGCCTGGAGGAGGCGGTCTGCCACCGGCTGGCGCAGCGGCTCAATCACTCCGACGTCGACGCCGGCCTGATCGGCCAGACCTTTGCCCAGGTGCTGAGCGAAAAGCCCGAACTTGGCCGCGCCTTTCGCGCCGACCTTGCCGCCGTCTTCGATCGCGATCCGGCCTGCAAGCGCTATCTTGAGCCCCTGCTTTACTTCAAGGGTTTTCATGCCCTCGTCACGCACAGGTTTGCGCATGAGCTCTTGCTGCGGGGTCGGCGCGACTTTGCCCTTTACTTGCAGAGCCAGAGTTCGCGCATTTTCGCGGTCGACATTAATCCTGCCGCCAAGATCGGCATTGGCATCATGTTCGATCACGGCACGGGCATTGTGGTCGGCGAAACGGCAAGCATTGGCGATAACTGCTCGTTGCTGCAGGGCGTGACGCTCGGCGGCACCGGCAAGGAGACGGGGGATCGGCACCCAAAGATCGGTGCCAACGTCATGATTGGTGCCGGTGCCAAGGTGCTGGGCAACATCAGGGTCGGCAATTGCTCGCGCATTGCCTCCGGCAGCGTGGTGCTCAAGGACGTACCGCCGGAGACGACGGTGGCGGGCGTTCCTGCCAAGGTGGTGGGCCCGGCCGGCTGTCCCGAGCCGGCGCGTACCATGGACCAGCGGCTGCTACCCGATGATTGCGGCTGCGGCTAAGGAGATCGGCCGTGAATCCGCAAGAGATGGTTCGTATTCAGAACTACCTTCGCAAGGTGTTCGGCACCAAGACCTTATCGGTCAGGGCCCGACCGAAGATCAAGGATTCGGCCGAGGTCTACGTCGGCGAGGACTTCGTTGGCACGCTGACTGTCGACGACGAAGATGGCGAGTTGTGCTATCAATTCCAGATGGCCATCCTCGAGCTCGACCTCGAAGACGCCTGACACGACGGATTTCAGCAATGGCGCTATACGAACTCGACGGCATGCGCGTCGAGTTGCCCGGTAGTGGGCGCTACTGGGTGGCCGAAAACGCCACGGTGCTCGGCCGAGTTCGCATCGAGGACGAGGCCAGTATTTGGTTCAACGCGGTGGTGCGCGGAGATACCGAGCCCATTAGCATCGGCGCGCGTGCCAACGTACAGGACGGCTGCGTCTTGCATACCGACGCTGGTTTTCCGCTCTGCATCGGCGCCGAGGCGACCATCGGCCATGGGGCGATCTTGCATGGTTGCAGCATCGGTCGTGGCAGCCTGATCGGCATGGGTGCCATCGTGCTCAACGGTGCCAAGGTTGGCGAGGATTGCCTGATCGGCTCGCAGGCGCTGGTCCCTGAGGGCAAGACGATTGCGCCGCGCTCGGTCGTGATGGGGTCACCCGGCAAAATCACGCGTGAGGTCAACGATCGCGACCTGGCGCGGATGCGTGAGAGTTTCGAGGCCTATGTCAGCCGCTGGAAGCAATACGCCAGCGGTTTGCAACGGCAACGGGCATAAAAAAAGGCCGGACGGGTGCACCGGTCCGGCCTTAAGAACAGACCCGGGTTCTAAACTGAGGGCGACCCGAGCCTGGTTTCGGCAAAAGGTGCTTCAGCGCTCGCGCTGGACGCCTGCCAGCGGCAACGTGGTATTGGCCGCCTTCGGGTCGAGCGACATCCAAACCCGGGTGTTGAGATAGGACTGGCGCATCACGAAGTCGTACGGCGTGCGATGCCAGACCTTCACCTCATCGACCTTGTTGTCGAGAATGAAGTCGCCCTGCATGGTGCGCACCGTCAGCACGGCATGGCCTTCGCCTTTTTCATCGCGCACGACCGTGACCAGCAGCGCGCTCGTCGGCCATCCGCGTGCCATCAGCCGCTTGCGCTTGAGAAGGGCAAAGTCCTCGCAATCGCCTTTGCTGGTCGGCAGCGTCCAGTATTCGGTCTGGCCGTAGATCTCCAGATCCGTGGCGGGGGTGATCTCATGGTTGACCGCTTGATTGATGCTGTGGAGCTCGCTCAGGCGCTCTGGGGTGGCCGAGAAGCGCTGCTCCTCTTGCGGTCCCAGTTTGCATTCCTCCTGCGTGCGCTGGCAGAACTCGACGAAGCCGTAGGGCGGCTGCGTCACGCCAAACACCCGCATGTAGGGCGAGGCGCGATCTTGCCCTCGGGGCAGGCCCATCGGATCGGCCAACGCCGACCATGGCAAGGCGATGACGCTCGCCGCAACCGACAGAAGTGTAACGCCTACGCGTGTCATGCTCATCCCCGACAACCTACGCCATCGTACCTGACGAGCCTGACTATTTGCTGAGGCGTCGCCATGCATTTCGCTTCAAGTTATCCACGGGTTTGGCGCGAATTGCTCCGCTCCCAGAAACCCCTACTTAACGATCCTGTGCGGTTTCCGGTTCCTGCTGCATTGTTTGCGTGCATCCCTCAGCCAAAATAGCGCCGCAGCGCGGCAGGATTTTGAATATCGGTGAATTGCACCCCAAAACCCTGTGCGTGGTGGCGCATAACGCGCGCGCGGAGTTTGCCGAGCATGACCTCGGTACCGATCTCCGGCCGAGCCGGGGTTTCTATGGAGGCGCCCGAGATCGATACGTCCAACACTTTGCATGCGAGCACGACACCTTCGGCCAGCGCGAGCTGGCTCATGGTGTTGCTTGGCGCGACGCGCTCGTGGCGCCGCTCGGCCGCGTCGCCCATTTCCACGCGGTTGGCGAGCCAGGTGAGCTGCGCAGCGATTTTCTCGCGCTTGTGATGGGTGGCGTCGATTTTGAAAGCAAAACCACCTTCGATGCCGCGCACTACCGGGCCCTCGATCCCACCCAGGTGATCGAAATAGGCAACCACGCGCTCGCCGACTTCGATGGCGACCGGGGACAGAATGGCAGCACCTCCGGCGGAGGCATCCACCAACCTGCAGGGATATTCCTGCTTGTTGGGGCGCATGAAGCGGCCGAGCAGGATGACAGCAAGGCGCTTGTGACGCCGTCGATCCGGCGCAATCCGCGACAGGACGCCCAGCGAACGGCGGGCGAAAGGCGTCTGGCTGCCTGACATCGGAACCCGTTGCTGTTCAGGTCGGCTCTAGCTGGATGTCCTGCATGATCCGTGCACGGTGAGCACGAGCCGGGTTAATGGGCCGTCACGGCCACTATCAAGGGTTTGATTTAACGAACGGCTAACGGCTGGACCGATTGCAAACAGCGGTTGCTGGACGGGGGTCGCGAGGCGCGCTGCCTGCCTTTCGGCGCGGCGGCGAGCTCAGCCAAGCCGCGCTGCAATGGTTCAGGAGGTGCCCGGTTTGCTCATGCTGCGGCCGCCGTCGAGCACGCGCAATTGCGGGCGCTCGCCCTTTTGTGGCGGCTCAGGGGTGGCCTGGAAATCGGCGGTGGCACCGCAGTGTCCAAGCCTGGCGTGCGGCGGTCCGTCAGGCCAAATCACCTCGTGCTTGCGCAGGCGACGCAGGAGAGGACGTTCGCTGCCGAGCATAGGGGTTGGCGAGGTCAGGCTCATGGCGCCGATGATGCGGCCAATGCTGTTGCCGGTGTGTAGAAGCGGCAGCAGGATGGCCTCGAATTCCAGCACATGGCGCCCGGCACCCTTGGCCTCGAGCTCGAGCGCGATCACCGCACCGTGCTCGCAGACGAGCGCCAGCTGGTGCGCCAGCAAAGCCTGGTCGGCTTCTGGCCAGCCGAACAGAAAATTGCTGCAACGGAGCTCTGAACCGAACAACTCGCACAGCCGCGTGCCGGCCAAGCGGTATTGATAGTCGGTGGCGTTGATGCGCTCGAGCATAAAGGTCTCAGACAGGATGCCGGCAATGCACGAAGGCTCCACTTCCAGCCGTCGTGGGGCGATGCGGCCGGCGCGCAGCTCGTTCCAGTAGAGGTAGAGCGTGTTGGGGGATTTTTGCTTCATGCCGGATACCGACTGGAAGTTGACCGCTCATGCAACTATCGAGTGCGAGGCTGTCCCAAAATAGCACGCTCGGCAGGTGCCTCACGCCGACGGGGAGCAGCATTCGTGCCAGCCGTCGCAGCCGCGGCTGACGCGGCGGCAAGATCTGCAGTTATGGTTGTCAGCCTTCCTGGCAGTGTGTAAGCGGGGCCCAAGCCAACGCCCGGCCGTGGAGAAGAACCCCGTTGCAACGCCATGAACCGATTTTCAACGTGCCGGGCGTCGTGCTCGTGCTGCTGGGGCTTTGCTGCGTCGTGCATGTGCTGCGCTGGCTGCTGCCGGGCGATGAGGATGCCTGGCTGACGGCGGCTCTGGCCTTCATTCCCATGCGCTTGGTGAGCGGGGTTGCCATGCAATTGCCGGGTGGTGAGACGGCAACCGTCACCTCCTTTGTCACCCACCTTTTTGTGCACGGCGACACGATGCATCTGCTTGTCAACATGGCGTGGCTGTTGGCCTTCGGCAGTCCGGTGGCCCGACGCACGGACGCCGTGCGCTTTCTCGCTTTCTTTTTCGTATGCGGCATCGCCGGCACCCTCTTTTACATCGTGGTTAATGGTCGGGTTCTGACCCTGGTTGTCGGTGCCTCCGGCGCCATTTCCGGTTTGATGGGCGGGGCGATACGGTTTTTCTTCCGCGGCCTCGGGCCCGGCAGCGCCCCCCGCATGGGCATGCCGATCGACGCAGCGCCGCTCATGAGCCTGACCGAGATGGTGCACGATAAGCGCATTGTGCTGGCGGTCGTCGGCTGGACCATCCTCAATATTCTGCTGGCCTGGGGTGCCGCCGGGCTCACCGATGCCGCCGGGATCGCCTGGGAGGCCCACGTCGGCGGCTTTTACGCCGGGCTGCTGCTCTACGGCCTGTTCGACCGGGCGCCGATTGACAAAATTGAGCAACCCAATGCTGCGGGCGCGGAATAGGTCTCTTGCGCCTCTCCATGAAGTTGCCCACAATCCTTGGCAGAGTCATGCCAAACGCACAGCAGGCTCACAGATTGCCGCGCAGGAGGAAGGCAAGTCGTTCGCACCTGTGTGGCAAGCCTGTTCGCTCGCTGTTGAAGCGAATGGGAGGATATTGCCATGAACGTTGCTGCTATCCTTCGCCACAAGGGTCGCGCCGTGACGACTGCAGGGCCGGCCGCGACGCTGCTCGAGATCGCCACCAAGCTGTCGGCCAAGCGCATCGGCGCCATCGTCGTCGTGGACGCTCAGGGCGAGGTGGCAGGCATCATCTCTGAGCGCGACATCATTCGCGCCTTGGCGGCGCATGGGCCGGAATGCCTGACGAGTTCCGTCGCAGAGGTCATGACCAAGCAGGTGGTAACCTGCCAGGAGACCGATACCTTGGACGAACTGATGGCGATGATGACTGCGCGCCGTTTCCGCCATTTGCCGGTGCTGACCGATGGCGCCTTAGTTGGGATCATTTCCATCGGAGATGTCGTCAAGCATCACGTGGCAGAAGTGGAGATGGAAGCCACAGCCATGCGCGATTACATTGCGCATAGCTGAATGCCGGGTCGCTGACAGGAAGAGGTTGCGGCAGGCCGGCGGCAGCCTCTTCAGGCCGAGTGCGCCATCAGGCGTTGCGGGCGGCGCAGGGCGAGTTCGCGCTTGATGTCCTCCAGCTCGCGGCGCGCCGCGAGCATTCCGGCGTTGATCAAGGCATCGGCTTGATGAAAATCGAACAGGCCGAACTGAGGCAGCTTTGGCGAGATGACGACGTCGGGCGGATCGCCGGCGAGCCGCGAGCGGGCGATGCGGTCCTGGACGATGTTGAAAGCCTCCATCATCACGCGGGAAATGCCGGGCCCCGCCTCGGCGCGCCCGAAGAACTGGCGCTTCAGCAGTTTTCGCATGCCGCCGACACTATACGCGGACGGGGTTTCGGCCGTGGGCGGTATTGGCACATCTTCGGCGTCGGCGACCATGTCCATTTGCGGCACCACAGTTCCATGGCCGCAGGAATCTGAATTGACATTGACAGCAATGACGTAACGCGCCCCGAGCGCGCGGCACACCGAGACCGGTATCGGGTTCACCAGGGCCCCGTCGAACAACCAGCGGCCGTCGATCCTGACCGGGCGGAAGATGCCCGGCAGCGCATAGGAGGCGCGCATGGCGTCGACCAGGCGGCCTCGCGACAGCCAAACCTCATGTCCGGTGCCGATCTCGGTAGCGACGGCGACAAACCGTCTTGGCAGTCGTTCGACCAGGGCTTCTTTCAGGCGCAGGTCGAGCACGTTACACAGGCGCTGCCCCGTAATGAGGCCGGAGCCGGAGAAATTGAAATCGAGAAAGCCCAGCACTTTCCTCCGGGTCAGCTCGCGTGCGAACTGTTCCAGCGCCTCCAGCTCGCCGGCGACGTAGCAACCTCCCACCACGGCGCCGATCGACGTGCCAGCGACGATGTCGGGATGAATGCCGGCTTCGTGCAAGGCACGCAATACGCCGATGTGCGCCCAGCCACGGGCCGAACCGCCGCCCAGTGCCAGACCGATCTTGCAATCGTTCATGCGAGCTCCCCATGCGGCGCTAGCCACAGACCGAGCCTCGGACCTGCCCCGCCAGTTAACGATAGCGGGCAGGGATTAAGTGAGCCCTACGCCGGCAGGGTTAAGTGTTGCCTGCGCCGCGTGCCAGTTGGGGCAATATTGCCGGCTCGGGGCGGCAGGGACAGCAAAGAGCTGAAAAAGGATTAAGCGCGCTTCAGGCCGGTCTCGCCGGCAGGCGGGGGAGGTAGCATTAAGGTGCGGTAGAAGCAGGAGCGGTTGCCAGTGTGGCAGGCCGCACCATTGCCTTCCACTGCCACGCGCAGCCAAACGACATCCTGGTCGCAATCGGTTCGCATCTCACGCACGCGCAGGACGTTGCCGCTGTCTTCCCCCTTTTTCCAGAGCCTGTTGCGGGAACGGCTCCAGAAGTGCCCAAGCCCCGTTGTCAACGTCATCTGCAGCGCTTCGGCATTCATCCAGGCAAACATCAAGACATCAGCAGATGCGGCGTCGCTGACGATCACCGGGATCAGCCCGTTGGCATCGAATTTCGGCTGAAAGACGAGACCCTGCTCGACCTCGGCCATGCTGCGGCGCGGTGGAAAGACCGGTGGTGGCTGGGCAGCCATGCGCGCATCTCCGCAATCGTGTCAGGGTCGGGTCAGGGCCGGGCGGCGTGCACCATCTGCAGAAATCGGTCGCGGTAGCTGGCGTCCGCTTCCAGAGCGCCGGTGAAACGCGTCGTGATGGTCTTGACCCCTGGCTGGCGCACGCCACGCGTTGACATGCACTGGTGCTCCGCCTCGATCAGGACAGCAACGCCGCGTGGTCGCAGCGCCGCTTCGATCGCGTCGGCGATCTGCGCCGTCATGGTCTCCTGCGTCTGCAGGCGCTTGGCGAAGATCTCGACGACGCGCGCGATTTTCGAGATGCCAACGATGCGACCGTTGGGTAGATAGGCGACGTGGGCAACGCCCAGGAACGGTGCCAGATGATGTTCGCAGTGGCTTTCAACGCGGATGCCGCGCAGCATCACCAGATCATCGTAGCCCGAGGTCTCGTCGAATTGTCGCGCCAGCACGTCCGTGGGATCGAGACCGTAGCCTGAGAAGTATTCCTCGAACGCTTCCGTGACACGCCGTGGCGTATCTTTGAGCCCTTCGCGCTCAGGATCATCTCCCGCCCAGGCAATCAGGGTGCGCACGGCCGCTTCGGCCTCGCTGCGCGCCGGTCGCTGTCGGACTTGATCCAGCCTCACGGCCGAGCGTCTGTTTTTGGCGACGATATCGTCCATGGATGTTGCCGGTTTTGGACTCTAGTCGAAGGTTGGCCGCGCGGCAGGGCAACGACCGGGACGCCGTTGAAATATGCAAGTGCACACGCAATATTCCCCATAGCTGCCGCCCGGTCCCGGTTTGCGACAGCAAACATCGGTGCAGCGGATATAGTATCTTAGGCTGGTCGGGGCAAGAATCCCTGGCATTCTAACCTGGCGAGGCAATCGGGGCCTGATGACGCAGCTCAGCGAAATCTACAACGCACGCATTCTCGATCTGGCCGCGAATATGCCCAAGACGGAGCGGCTCGCCGACCCACATGGCACCGCAACGGCCCACTCCAAGCTGTGCGGCTCGACCGTCACCGTCGATCTGAAGCTGAATGAGGCCCGCGTCACAGCCTTTGGGCAGACGGTCAAAGCGTGCCTGCTCGGGCAGGCCGCGGCAGCCGTCATGGGGCGCAATATCATCGGCACCAGCGCGCAGGAGCTGCGCGAGGTTGGGCGCACCATGCGCAAAATGCTGAAAGAAGCAGGCCCGCCGCCGGCTGGACCGTGGGCAGACCTCGCCGTGCTGGAGCCGGTGAAGGATTACAAGGCGCGCCACGCCTCTACCTTGCTGGTGTTCGACGCGGTCGAGGCGGCACTCGCCAAGGCCGAAGCCAGAGAGGGTGCAGTGCAACATGCCGGCGTCTGAGCGCAGGACTGCTGTCGCGGCTCTGGCCCGGCAGGCGGGCAAGGCTGTCGCCAGCGGCCCCATTCATCTTTACCGCTGGACGTTGAAGCCGCTGCTCGGCCACGACTGCCGTCACCTGCCAACCTGTTCCGAGTACGCCCTGGAGGCCATCGATCGCAACGGTGCTTGGCGGGGGGGATGGCTGGCTGCCGCGCGCATCTGCCGCTGCCATCCCTGGGGCACGCACGGCTTTGATCCCGTTCCCGACCTCAGGCACCGGCGCCATGTCTGGGCACCCTGGCGTTACGGGGTGTGGCGGGCGCACGATCGCGCCGCTCGGCACTAAGGCGCGGCCGGGTCGCCGGCAGACCTAACCGTCAATTGGCGCCCAGGCGCCGCAGCCGTTCGTCCGCTGCGCCAGCGCCAAGCTGACGCGCTCGCTCATACCATTGCCGGGCCAATTTGCTGTCGGCCTTGATGCCACGCACGTTGAGGCGGCCGAGTTCGGCGGCATCGAAGGTCGCGGCCAGCGCCATGGCGCCTTCGGCGAGCCCCGCATCCGCCGCCCGTTCGAAGAACAGGCGCGCTGCCGAAATGTTGCCTTCGTCCAGTTGTTCGTTGCCCTTGGCCAGCAGGCGCATGGCCCGTTCCCGGTCGTGGGGCACAGAGCGTGGGACCACCGGGGGTGGGGCGGGTTCCTGTCGTGCTGAACCAAGGTCGACCGGCACGCCGGCCCGCAGCATCGCCGCCCCGCCAGCAGGCGCAGCGCTACGCTCCCTGGCCGGGCTAGCCGCTGCGGCAACCGCCACGGTAACGGCGGTTTTGGTCTCGACCAGGACGGCGCCGTCCACGGCGACCAACAAGATCGTCACCTCCGAGCGGCCCGGCGACGCGACCGGCAGTGAGAGCTTGAGCTCCGGCAGGGCCGAGATGGGAACCGCCCAGGAGCCGGCGGCGATCACATATCCCTCCGACAGCGCAGCCATTGGCGGCAACCCCCGCACCCGCACGAAGCTATTGCGCGGTACGGCGTCGGCGGGCTCGATCTGGATCGGAAAGGGCACCTGGCCGGCGGCTTCGGCGACGACGACGGGCGGAGCCTTGATGGTCACCGGCCGCGAGCTTTGACTGAAGACGGGCTGGCCGCCGACCAGGACGGCGAGGCTCGCAAGCAGGGTGATGGCGGCCAGCGCCCGCACGAGGTTGGCCACTGCCCCTCGTTCGTTGCGGAGATTGTTCGCCGATGCCGTCACGTTCCGTCGAACTCCCCCAGCCACTCCCGTGCCGATGCAACTCTAGCCCCGCGCTAGCGTCGCTGGGTCCTGCTCCAGTCCATGAACTCTTTGAACAACCGCTCCTGCTCGGCTTGATCATTTGGTGCGGCCTTTGCCGCCTGCGCCCTGATGACGGCCGGATCGATGGCTGGTGGACCTATCGCGGCCGTGGAGGCTGGCTTTTCCCCGTTTTTGGCGATCCATTCTTCGGCGGCGGGAAAGCGCTTCCAGCCGCGCAGGCTGGAAAGCAGATTGGCCTCGCGCCACTTGGAGTGCCGCGCCGGTTTCTGAAATTCGCTGAACTTGGAGAAGAAGGCGTCGACGAACTGTGTCACGCGGCGATAGCGATCCGTATCGCGCGCCCAGTTGTAAGAGGCCAAGACGGCGCCGATCGCCACCGTATCGACCGAACTGCCCTTGGCAACGAGATTGGGATAATCGTCGGATGTCAGCTTGGCGGGGAAGTAATCCTGCTCAAGAATTTCCGTGTAGGGAACCGGCAGCAAAGTCATGCCGGGCTCGAGTTTGAACTTGGCAAACGATCCGGTCGGCTTGCCAGCGATCAGAATGGTGGCAGCGATCTCGCCCGACTTCACCATTTGATAGCCGTCGGCCTGACCGACATTGACCTCCTGCGCCTTAATGTTGAGGAGCTCGAAGATCAGGCGCGTGGAAAACTGCGTGCCGCTGCCAACATCGCTGAAGTTGACCTTCTTGCCGTTCAGGTCCTGAATCGTCTTGATGCCCGGCCCGGCCAGGACGTGCATTTCCTCATTGTAGAGCTTGGCAATATAGGCAAGCCGATTGTCGATGGTGGATCCGAATTCGCCGCTCTTTTTCAGATAGCTCATAATGTTGGATTGCGTGATGCACAGGTCGATGCCGCGCAAGTGCAGCACGTCCACCACATTCTGATAGCCGCCCTTGCCGATCACGGGCAGCACGCGCAGCTCGTTGCCGTCGTCCAGCACCGCCGACATGTCGTAGGCGAGATACAGATAGGTGCCGTTGGGATTGCCGGAGACGATCGTCACCGTGTTCTGATTCAGTTTCTCGGTCAGAGCGACATGCTGGGCCTGGGAAGCCACGACCGGCCGCTTGGCCGGTGCCGGCGATTTTGCTTGAGGTAGCGGCTGCTGGGCGTAACCGCCAACCGGGACTGCCAGCAGCGCCGTCACTGCCAGTGCCAATACGCCAAAAATACCTTGCACGTCACTCTCCCCTCGCAATCAACGCGTCCCCTCGCAATCAACCGAGCGGCCAATCACCCGAGCGACCAACGCGGGTTTCGCCCAGGCCTGGCGCCAACCGATGTGCTGGCCCCGAACCCCCAATGGACGAAACTAACATACGCGATACGCGCGGCAATGCGCTCGCAAGCGCCGAATTCTACGCACAGGTTGGGCACAAAGATGGCCTTTCAGCGGCCTTGACAGGGGCCGGGGGTGGCGGGCAAAAGCGCGGCACGGCTCGGGGATCCCCGCTCCGCTCCCCAGAGCGCCACCTTACCTGCGCGGTATGCAGCGAGTGAGAGGAAG
The DNA here is from genome assembly GCA_963820375.1 of uncultured Alphaproteobacteria bacterium. Taxonomy (GTDB): domain Bacteria; phylum Pseudomonadota; class Alphaproteobacteria; order Rhizobiales; family Hyphomicrobiaceae; genus AWTP1-13. The sequence goes on from CAWFZX010000021.1 coordinate 194,009, forward strand.
GGCAATGAGCGACATTACTTTGACATTTCCCGATGGTGCCAGCCGCGCCTATGCCAAGGGGATCACTGGCAAAGCGCTGGCCGAGAGCATCGCCAAGACGCTCGCCAGGCGCGCGGTTGCCATGGTCCTCGACGGCCGCATTGCCGACCTCGCCGACCCCATTACAGCCGACGCCAAGGTGCAAATCATCGCCCGCACGGATCCGGAGGCGCTCGAGCTGATCCGCCATGATGCCGCACACGTCATGGCCGAGGCGGTGCAGGCGCTATGGCCCGGCACCCAGGTGACCATTGGGCCGGTGATCGAGAACGGCTTTTTCTACGACTTTGCCAAGCAAGAGCCCTTCCACCCCGACGATCTGGCGAAAATCGAGGCGAAGATGCGGGAAATCATCGCCCGCAATGCCCCCTTCACCAAGGAGCTCTGGAGCCGTGACGAGGCCAAGGCCTATTTTCGCAAGAAGGGCGAGCTCTTCAAGATCGAGCTGATCGATGCGATCCCGCACGGCGAGGATCTCAAGATCTACAAACAGGGCGACTGGCTCGATCTTTGTCGCGGGCCGCACATGACCTCGACCGGCCAGATCGGCAACGCGTTCAAGCTCACCCACTTTGCCGGTTCCTACTGGCGCGGGGATGCGCAAGGGCAAAGGCTGCAGCGCATCTACGGCACGGCGTGGGCGACGGAGCAGGACCTCGCTGCCTATCTCACACGGATTGCCGAGGCTGAGAAGCGCGACCACCGCAAGCTCGGACGCGAGATGGACCTTTTTCATTTCCAGGAGGAGGGCCCCGGCGTCGTCTTCTGGCATCCAAAGGGCTGGCAGCTTTTCCAGGGCCTGATCAATTACATGCGCCGCCGACAGAATGCGGTCGGCTATCGCGAGGTGAACGGGCCGCAGCTCCTCGACAAGTCGTTGTGGGAGACCTCCGGACACTGGCAGACGTTTCGCGAAAGCATGTTCACCACCGTGACCGAGGACGAGCGCGAATTCGCCATCAAGCCGATGAACTGTCCGGGTCATATTCAAATCTTCAAGCACGGCCTGAGGTCCTACCGGGAGCTGCCCTACCGGGTGGCCGAGTTTGGCATCGTGCACCGCTACGAGCCGTCTGGCGCGCTGCACGGGCTGATGCGGGTGCGCGGCTTCACCCAGGACGATGCGCATATCTTTTGCACGCACGCGCAGCTCGCTGAGGAGTGCCTGAAGATCAACGATTTGATCCTGTCGATTTATCGTGACTTCGGTTTCGAGCAGGTCGTGGTCAAACTTTCGACCCGGCCGGAGAAGCGCGTGGGGGCCGATGCACTCTGGGACCGGGCCGAGGCCGATATGTCCGAGGTGCTCGACCAGATCGCCCGGCAGTCGGGTGGAAAGATCAAGACCGGCATCAACCCCGGCGAGGGTGCCTTCTATGGACCCAAATTCGAATACGTGTTGCGCGATGCGATTGGCCGCGACTGGCAGTGCGGAACCACCCAGGTTGACTTCAACTTGCCCGGACGGTTTGCCGCCTTTTACATCGATGCCGACGGCGAAAAGCAGACCCCGGTGATGATCCACCGCGCCATCTTCGGGTCCATGGAGCGCTTCGCTGGGATCCTGCTTGAGAATACCGCCGGGCATCTGCCGCTGTGGCTGGCACCCGTGGAGGTGAAGGTGTTGACCATCGTCTCGGAGGCTGACGCCTATGCCGAAGACGTGCTGGGCGCCCTCAACAAGGCGGGGCTGCGCGCCGAGATCGATCTGCGCAACGAGAAGATCAATTATAAGGTGCGCGAGCACTCGCTGGCCAAGGTTCCCGTGCTGTTGGTCGTTGGCAAGCGCGAGGCTGAGGAAAAAACCGTCTCCCTGCGTCGGCTCGGCCACCAGCAGCAGCAGGTCATGCCGCTCGATCAGGCCGTCGCCATGTTGGCGCAGGAGAGCGTGCCTCCCGATCTCAAGCGCGCGCTGGCGTAGGTCGCTGCCAGGCTGGGGCTGCCAGGACGTCGGCTAGTAGGCGCTGCCAAGGACGGCCAAGGCCGTCAATTTCCACTCCAAGCCTTTCAGCTCGAAGGTGCTGACATAGCGCCGCTCTGGTTGATACCGGTCGACGATTTCGACCTCAAAGCGCGTGAGCGAATAGAAAACGGCGCGGCGCACCCGTGCATAAAAGCTGGCGACGCGATCGATCGGCGTTCCCGCCAGCGCGGTGTCGGCCAGGAGCGTGGGCGGCTCCTTCAGCCCTAACGCGGGGCGAAGCGTATTGCGATAAGTCTCGCGGTAGCCGAAAAATGCGGGCAGGTGTTCCGGCGTAACGTAGCGGTCGACCGCGCTATCGGCGAGCTTGGGCGCAACGGTGGCTTTGATGCGCTGCCAAAGCGACGGCGGCGGCGTGTTGGGGTCCTTTTCCAATCGCGCCTGCGCCTCCGCCGAAAGCAATTCCTTGAGGCTGGAGCGGACCGAGGCCCACTCAATCTTGCGCTCCAGCGTGGCCGTATCACCGGCGAGCATGGCCTCGCGAATCTGCAGCGCCGTTGCCAGCGGCCAGGCGACGTAGGCGACCCCGATCAATGGGAGCGCCAGCAGGAGCTTGAGTGTCCGCATCCTGAAGGGTTATCCGAGCCCGCAGTCGGCCCGATGTTGCCGATCATTGCGGCGCCGTGACGGCGGCGGCAGCCCGTCCCCGCCGTCGGGCGACCCGACCCCTTAGCGCGGCTTGGGTCACGGTTTGGAGGCCGGTCATGGGTGCCCGGAACTTCCTGCGGAACTGTTGCTGCACAGCAACGAAATTATGCCGCTGTGCCACTGTTGGGCCACAAATGCGAAGGACATTCACGCCGGATCGCGGTAGCCGGGGTTGACGTGTTCAAGGGCGAACACGTTCTATTCCCAATAGTTTTGCCTTCCGCCAACGGAGGGAGCTGACGCCGGCTGCAACGCCAGCGGCCAGCCGTTCGCAGTTGGGCCGGGGGCCCTATTGGCAACGGCTGTTGAGCCGATTGAGAGAGCGTATGGACGCCAAGACGTTCGACAAGGCCAAACTCCCCAGCCGTCACGTGACGGAGGGGCCCGCCCGCGCACCGCACCGTTCCTACTATTACGCGATGGGGCTGACCGAAGAGCAGATCCATCGTCCTTTCGTGGGCGTGGTGTCCTGCTGGAACGAGGCGGCGCCGTGCAATATTGCCCTGATGCGTCAGGCGCAGTCTGCCAAGCGGGGCGTGCACGAGGCGGGCGGGACACCGCGCGAGTTCTGCACCATCACGGTGACCGATGGCATCGCCATGGGGCACCAAGGCATGAAGTCGTCGCTGGTTTCGCGCGAAGTGATCGCAGATTCAATCGAGTTGACCATGCGCGGACACTGCTACGACGCCATGGTCGGCCTCGCCGGTTGCGACAAGTCGTTGCCGGGTGTGATGATGGCGATGCTGCGTCTCAATGTGCCAGCCGTCTTCATGTACGGCGGCTCGATCCTGCCGGGCAAGTTCGAGGGCAGGGATGTGACCGTGGTCGACGTGTTTGAAGCCGTCGGGCAGCACTCTGCCGGCACCATGTCCGATGCGAGCTTGCACGCACTCGAGTGCGTGGCCTGCCCAGGGGCAGGCGCCTGCGGCGGCCAATTCACCGCCAACACCATGGCGACCGTGTCGGAAGCCATGGGCTTAGCGCTGCCGTTCTCCGCTGGCGCGCCGGCGCCCTACGAAAGCCGCGACGAGTATGCGTTGGCCAGCGGCAGAGCCGTGATGCGCCTGATGGCTGACGGTCTGCGCCCACGCGAGATTTGCAGCCGTAAGGCCTTCGAGAACGCCGCCACCATCGTCGCTGCCACGGGCGGCTCCACCAACGCCGGCCTGCACCTGCCCGCCATGGCGCATGAGTGTGGCATCGAGTTTGATCTTTTGGAGGTGGCGGCGATTTTCAAGCGCACACCCTACATCGCCGATCTCAAGCCCGGCGGCAAATACGTGGCCAAGGACGTCTACGACATCGGCGGCGTGCCGCAGATCATGCGCGCCCTGCTCGATGGCGGCTATTTGCACGAGGACTGCCTCACGGTCACAGGCAAGACCATCAAGCAAAATCTCGAAAATGTGAAATTCAATACGGATCAAAAGGTTGTCTATCCGGTTTCGAGTCCCATATCGGAAACGGGCGGAGTTGTGGGGCTGCAGGGTTCGCTGGCGCCGGACGGCGCCATCGTGAAAGTCGCAGGCATGAGCAAGCTCCAGTTTCGCGGACCGGCACGCGTGTTCGACTGCGAAGAGGATTGCTTCCGCGCGGTCGAAAACCGCCAATACCAAGACGGCGATATTCTCATCATCCGTTATGAGGGCCCCAAGGGCGGGCCCGGCATGCGCGAAATGCTCTCCACGACAGCGGCGCTGTATGGTCAGGGCGTGGGCGACAAGGTGGCTTTGATCACCGACGGCAGGTTCTCGGGTGCCACTCGTGGCTTCTGCATTGGTCATGTCGGACCAGAGGCCGCCGTGGGTGGACCGCTCGCACTCGTGCGCGACGGTGACATGATTACGATCGATGCCGACGCCGGCCGGCTCGATTTGGAGGTCAGTGAGGCGGAGCTGGCCAGTCGGCGCGAGGCCTGGAAGCCTCCCGCCAATCTTTATCAAAGCGGCGTGCTGAGGAAATATGCAGATCAAGTCGGACCCGCCCGCAAGGGCGCCGTCACCCATGCGGGTGGGAGTGCGGAAATTGTCTGTTATGCGGACATTTAGGGCAGCGACGGCCGCGTGCTTGCTTGTCGGGAGCATCGCGGGTGCCGCCGCCGGCGATGGCGTCAAGTATAAGTCGGCCGAACTCGCCTTTGAGCAGGGGCTTGGTGCCTACAAGTCGGGGTATTACGAAATGGCGATCCCGGCCTTGGAGCAGAGCATTGCCGAGGGTACGGAATTCGACAGGTTTTTCGCCGAGTTCTATCTCGCCCGCATCTATTCCGGCGCCAGTGCACTGACTGACCACGCCAAGGCCTATCGGCTCTATCAGACGCTGGCCAACGAAAATGCCGATACCGATCCCGAGGATGGGCGGCGCGCACCGTTTGTCGCCAAGGCGCTAACCGCCTTGGCCGGCTACCTGCAGCGTGGGCTGCCCGACATCGGCCTTAAACCCGATCCCCGGCGCGCGGCCGATTACTTACACCATGCTGCGACCTTCTTCGGCGACAAGGACGCGCAGTTCGAGCTGGCGAAAATCTATCTCAACGGCACCGGCACCCCCGACGACGCAAAGCGCGGCATGCATTATCTGTCGGTGTTGACAGAGGAGGGACACCCCGGTGCGCAAGCCTTCCTCGCCGATCTGTTCTGGCGCGGCGTGCACGTCAAAAAGGACGAGAGGCGTGCCCTGGCATTGATCACCATGGCCGTCGAGAACGCTCCATCGCACGAGCGCATCTGGATCGAGGACATCTATCAGAACATTTTCTGTGCCACCTCGCAGAAGACGCGCAAACAAGCCGACGGCATCGCCGCGATTTGGCGCAAGATGTTCGCCGGCACGTCGGAGGCACCGGCGCCGATGGCGCTCGGCGCGAGTGATTTGCAGCCCCGGCGAGCCTGCGAGAACGGCGAATTGCTCGATCTTCAGAACACGCCCCTTGTGGCCGGCAAGGACCCGCAGATCGCAACCAATCCGCCGCCGCCGGGGAGCGCTCCGCCCAAAACCATCCAAGGCAATCCCATCGGTTTTGGCAGGTAGCCCACTCGGTTCTAATGGCCCGCCGGCGCTGTGACCCATTTTTTTTGGTCGCGGACGGAGCCTGCCGTGCGCGGCCGTGCCGGGAACGGACGGCCGACGGCGGCGTTGGTTAGCCATGTGAAATGGCCAACTGGAGCTGAACCATGATGAAACAACTTTGCCTGGCTGGCGCTGCTGTGGCCATGCTGAGCTCGACCGCGTTGGCGGCCGAATATTACATCGTGCAGGACAGGGCGACCAAGAAGTGCAAGGTCGTCGACGTGCGTCCGACCGAGACGACGTGGGTGCAAATTGGACCGCTTGCGTTCAAGACCCGCGACGAGGCCGACAAGCAAGTCGCGGTGGTGTGCAAAGAGAAAAGGTAGCCCAAAACGCTGATGCCTCCGGCGCTAGGGAACGCGAACACGATGGCCGGGCCTGGGCTCGGCCATCGTTGCGTTGACCCCGCCTGGGCAACAGAGGTCGGCCGCCCCCGTTGGCCCTCATCACCAAAGCAACAAGGTTCTCCTTAGCGGCTCAGTGCATAGTCGCGCAGAGCTTGATAGTTGGGTGCCGTTGGCGTCGCCCTGCTCGCGGGTGTGCCGGGTGCGCCGGGGCGCCAACCACCCATCGCCGCGGCAGACGTGGCCCTAGCAGCACCACCGACAGGCGTCGGCGAGGCGGCAGTGGCTGCATCATCGACTATGTCAGCCGCTTGAGCGTGCGCAGGTTGAGGGGGCTCGAGGAGGGCGGGCACAGGCGTGGGCCTTGCCTCCCGTGTCGGCTGGGCCACCGCCTCTGTGGGAAACGAGGGGGCCGTGGCAGCGCCGCCGTGTGCCGCGCTTGCGGGACTGGTCGGCTTGGCGCGCGTTTCCTCCGACACCGCCGCGATCAGGGCAGCCGTGCGTCTTCCCGGTTCCGCCGTCCCCACCTGCAGGGACCAGCGGCCCACCAGCACGCCCAGGCCGCCGCAGCTGACCGCGATGGCGAGGGCGCCGGCCAGACGAATGCGGCTCGGTGCAAGCGACGACCGCCAGACGAAGGCATCTATTGGGTTAGCGCGTGGCATAGCCGCGAACATACTTATAATCGTAAGGGGGCGAGGTGCGTCGCAAAATAACAATCACGTCCGTGCCACGTTGCCTGGCGATCCGATCGGCGGTTCGTGCGTGCCAACCGCCGCGGGGCGGCGGTTCTTGCCGCTGCGGGTCGGGTTCCGCTTGCGGCCGATGGCGCACGCGCTCGCCGCTGTGCGTCTGCTTGCAGGGCGTTGTTGTGCCGGCCACGAAGCTGTTGGCGACACGGGCGACGATGGGATCAAAGACGTCGCGTTGGTCCGATGGATAGATCAGCGCGAAGCTGCTGATGAGCTGCCCGCCGCAGCTCAACACCACCTTCTCATAGAAGGTCCTGCCATCACCCTCACCCGAGAGCACCAGCCAGTTGTCGCCAAACGGCCGGTAGGTGATCTTGTAGTCGGCATAGGAATTGCGAGCGAGAAAATCCTGGTAGCTCCTGACGCTATGGTTGTCTTCGTTGGCGAAAGCTCCCACCAGCAAGCGCGCCTCGCCGTCGCGGGCAGCAAATACCCGCCCATCACCAGCTTCCGACGTGCGCTCGATACGGAAGACATTGGCCGGGTATTCGAGACGGAAGCCGAAGCGCTCGTTGTGATAGCCTACCCAGTCGCCCGCAGTCGCCTCGCGCGCTTCGAGGAGGCTGCTCAAGCTGACGGCGGCTCCCAAAAATCCCAGCGCAACGGCCCCAATCCGCAACATGACGCAACTCCTGGACTTGCTAGCGGATTAACCATCACGGGGACGTCCTGGTTCCGCGGCTGGCGCCGCGCCGGCGATCATGCGTGCCGTTGGGCTTGAAAGGAGCAGGTGAGGCGCAGTCAACCGGCTGGCCGCCTGGCCTGGGGCCCTCTAGCCGTCCTCGACCTCGACCCAGACCGGCACGTGATCGGAGGGCTTTTCCCAGCCGCGCGTGACCTTGTCGATACCCGCGGCAATCAGACGATCGGCCGCCTGCGGTGACAGCAGGATGTGATCGATGCGGATGCCGTGATCCTTCTGCCAGGCGCCGGCCTGGTAGTCCCAGAAGGTAAAGACGCCTGGCTCGGGCTGGCAGGCGCGCACCGCATCCGTCAGGCCCAGGTTGATCAGGCTGCGAAAGGCTGCTCGCGTCTCCGGTTGGAAGAGGGCATCCTCGCGCCAGGCTTGCGGATGCTTGGCGTCGACCGGCTCCGGGATGACGTTGTAGTCGCCCACCAGCAAGAACGGTTCTTCCAGCGCCAGCAGTTCGCGAGTGTGCGCCTCCAATCGCCGCATCCAGGCGAGCTTGTAAGCAAAGCGGTCGGTTCCGATCGGATTGCCATTGGGCAGATAGAGGTTGCCGATGCGAACGGTAGCGGTGCCGGTCGGCACCAGCACTTCGAGATAGCGGGCATGGGCATCGGTCGCGTCACCCGGCAGCCCGCGTACCACGACTTCGTCGAAGCGCCGCTTGCTCAGCACCGCAACGCCGTTAAAGCCCTTCTGCCCATGCACCGCCAGGTGGTATCCAAGCTCCTCGAAGAACTGCGCTGGAAAGGCTTCGTCGCTGGATTTGATCTCCTGAAAGCAGGCAACGTCTGGCTGGGCCTCCTTGAGCCAGGTCAGCGCTGCTTCAAGCCGCGCCTTGACGCCGTTGATGTTCCAGGTGGCGATTTTCATGGCCTTTTGCACACCATGGGGGTGGGGTGTCCGGGCCAAGCCGGCAGCGGAGCATCCCCAGGTCGGGGATCGGCAGCCGGCCGTGGCTCAGAACAAATTGAACTTCTCCCATTGCGTCCTGGGAATTTCCTTGTCCAGCACGTAGCTGAAGTGGGTGGTTCGCATGCGATCGCTCGTGAACGCGCAGCGGTAGCTGAATTTGTACCAGTGGCCGCCGGTGCGAACCGCCCCGCCGACGCCCTTGGCGACATTGCTCTCAACGCTCGGCGCCGCCAGAGCGTCGATGCGGACGCGATCGACTTTCGCCACCCTCTTGTCCTTGGCAAAGGTTTCCAAGCCGGAAAGGTTGCACAACTGGATCATGCGCGTATGCGGCTCGAGGGCCTGCATCCGCTTATCGAGCGGGGTTTGCGCGCCCGCTGGCGACCACACACAGGTGCCGAACGCGACAAGCCAAAGCAAGGGTCCTCGCATGTGCAATGTCTTTCCCCCATCGATCGGCGTCTTTCCCGCCGCGCCCGCGCCTTGGCGTGGCCATGCAAAACCGGCGACCGCCAGGCTGGAAAGACGCTGCAGATGCGGTGAAAAAGTGGCAGCCGCCAGCGATCAACCGTAAAGCTACGCGCGCGCTCAACCACCGAGCGGCCGCTGCGCGTCAGAGCGAGAAGCTGGTACCGCAGCCGCAGGAGGCGGTCGCGTTGGGATTGATCACCTTGAAGGAGGAGCCGATCAGGTCATCGACAAAATCGATCTCGGAACCGGCCATGTACTCCAGCGAGACCCGGTCGATCAAAACACGCGCACCGGCCCGCTCGATGATGACATCGTCGGCCTCCGATGCCCCAACCAGATCGAACTTGTACTGGAAGCCTGAGCATCCGCCACCCTCCACGCTGATGCGCAGGAGGGGTTTGCCAGGTTCGCCGGCGGCAATCTCCGCGATTCTTCGCGCGGCGCGTTCAGACACGGTAACTCTCTGATCTTCCATGACTTTTTGGCCTTGCGTGCCGTTTGCACTATGCTGGCGCGCGATTCTTGCTGGACAACATAGGATGGCCCAGAAGCTTGTCAAATCTGGTGTTGGCACATGGCTGATGCAATGGCTGATGCAATGATCGAGCAGCCAACGGCGACCGCCGACCCCGCTCGGCCCCGGCCACGTGCGCTGGCGCCTTACGCCACACCTGCCGAGTTGAGCGCCGGGCGCTTATATCGCGAGCCCGGCTGTCCGATGCGCACGCCATTCCAGCGCGATCGCGACCGGATCGTCCATGCCACGTCGTTTCGGCGCCTCACCTACAAGACCCAGGTCTTCGTTTTTCATGAAGGCGATCATTATCGCACGCGCCTGACCCACAGCCTGGAAGTCGCCCAGATCGCACGCGCGATCGCGCGCCTGCTCTGGCTCGATGAGGATCTCGCCGAGGCGCTGGCGCTGGCACACGACCTCGGTCATCCGCCGTTCGGCCATGCCGGCGAGCGCGCCTTAGCGGCGGCCATGGCCGGCTTCGGCGGTTTTGATCACAACGCCCAGAGCCTCAAGGTGGTGACGCGGCTCGAGCGCAAGTACGCAAATTTCGACGGGCTCAATTTGACCTTCGAGGCGCTCGAGGGACTGGCCAAGCACAATGGCCCGCTGCCACAGGGCCAGGCCGGGCCTCTCCGCAACGCCATCGCCGCAGGCGGCATTGGCCCCCAACTGCATCTTTCCTTGTTCGCACCCGCGGAAGCGCAGGTGGCCGCCATTGCCGACGATATCGCCTACGACAGCCACGATCTTGATGACGGGCTGCGTGCCGGGCTGCTGCAGATCGAGGATCTGGCGGCGGTGCCGCTGGTCGGACGCTTCCTGCAAGACGTGCCGCCTGGGCAGATCGACACGCAACGCCTCATCTATGAAATCAACCGGCGGATGATCACCGCCATGATCGATGATGCTGTGGGCGAATCTCGCGCGCGCCTCGCCACGCTGGCTGAAGCAAGCCTTGCTGGTGTACGTCGGGCGGGTCGGGCGGTGGTGGCGCAGTCCGCGCTCGTGCAGAGCGATGCCGAGGGCCTCAAGCAATATCTGTACACCAACCTCTATCGCCATCCGCGAGTGATGCGGGTGATGCGCGATGCCGAGGCCATCGTCACCGATTTGTTTGCCCGCTACCTGCGCCAGCCCGAGGAGATGTCGGGGGTGTTGCGCCTGACGGCGCTGGAGGCCAGCGGCGGGGCCCGGGCCTCCATCGTGGCGGACTTCGTCGCCGGCATGACCGATAGGTATGCCATCAAGGAACATCGCCGGCTGTTTGACGCTACGCCGGAATTGCGTTAGTCGCCCGCGCTGGTAGGGGCGCGCTTGCCGACCACCCCTGGGATCGATTGGATCAACCGATGCATGCCCATGCCCTCGTGCAGAGCCGGATCGTGGCCGCGCTTGAGGCGCTAGAGCGCGAAGCCGCTTTGCCGCCAGGGCTCGATTTTACCGCCACCGAGGTGGCCCCGCCGCGCGATGTCGCCCACGGCGAGCTGGCCTCCAACGCGGCATTGGTGCTGGCCAAGTCGGCACGCATGAAGCCGCGCGAGATTGCCGAAAAGCTGGCCGCCAAGCTGGCGGGTACCCCTGAGATCGCCAAGGTGGAGATTGCCGGACCAGGCTTCGTCAATCTCACCTTCGCGCCCAGCTTCTGGCAGGGCGTGGTGGCCGAGATCCTCAGGCGGGGTGCCGACTATGGGCGCGCCGATGTCGGGCGCGGCGAGCGCATTAACATCGAATACGTGTCGGCCAACCCGACCGGCCCGATGCATGTGGGACATTGCCGCGGCGCGGTGTTTGGCGATGCGCTCGCCAATTTGCTTGCCTTCGTCAACTACGCGGTGACGCGCGAATACTACATCAACGACGCGGGCGCTCAGGTCGATGCCCTCGCCCGCTCCGCCTATCTGCGCTATCGCCAGGCCCTTGGCCAAGATATCGGCGAGATTCCGGCCGGCCTGTACCCCGGCGACTACCTCAAGCCAGTGGGCGCACGGCTGGCTGCCGAACATGCCGACAAGCTGCTGCAACTAGCCGAGGAGCGCTGGCTGCCGTTGCTGCGCGAGGCGGCCGTTACCGACATGCTCGGCGTAATCAAGCAGGATCTGGCGGCGCTCAACATCCACCATGATGTGTTTTTTTCCGAACGCTCGCTGACGCAGAGCGGCCACGATGAGGTGAAGGTCAGCATCGATGAATTGCGCGCCAAGGGCATGATCTTCCAAGGCCGGTTGCCGAAACCCAAGGGTCACGAGGAGGCGGACTGGGAGGACCGCGAACAGACGCTCTTTCGCTCGACGGCGTTTGGTGATGACGTCGACCGGCCGCTGCAGAAGTCGGACGGCAGCTATACCTATTTTGCCTCCGACCTCGCCTATCACCACAACAAACTGGCGCGCGGTTTTCGCCACCTGATCAATGTGTTTGGCGCCGACCACGTGGGCTACATCTCGCGCGTGCGGGCCGCGGTCACGGCGCTGTCGGACGGCAAGGCCGACCTCGACATTAAGGTGTGCCAGCTCGTAAAGCTGTCGCGCGCCGGCGAGCCGGTGCGGATGTCGAAGCGCTCCGGCACCTTCGTCACCTTGCGCGATGTGGTCGATGAGGTGGGCCGCGATCCGGTGCGCTTCATGATGCTTTACCGCAAGAACGATGCGCCGCTCGATTTCGACCTGGCCAAGGTGCTCGAGCAGTCCAAAGACAACCCGGTGTTTTACGTGCAGTATGCGCATACCCGGGCCAAGTCCGTGTTCCGCAACGTGCGCGAGGTTTTCCCGCATTTGCTGGAGACCTCGCCTGAGCTGCTTAAGGCCGATCTCGGCAAGCTGGAGGATCCCGGCGAGATCGACCTGATGCGGAAGCTGGCCGCCTTTCCTGGTCTCCTGGTGGCCGCGGCGCGTGCCCATGAGCCGCATCGGCTGGCCTTCTATCTTTATGATTTGGCTTCTGCTTTTCATGCCCAATGGAGCAAGGGCAATGAAATGCCACATTTGCGATTTATTCAGGCGGGGGATGGGACATTGACCACCGCACGCCTTGCCCTTGTCCTCGCCAATCAACAGGTGTTGGCGACGGGTCTGGCGATTCTCGGCGTACACGCGCCAGTTGAGATGCGGTAGAGTTGTGATTCGCAGGGGGCGAGCGGGCAAACGCGTTTAGGGGAAGCCGCGCATGTCGCGAAATGGTCCAGTCGGACAACCCGGAACACGGGCACCAGTGCGCCGCTCAACAGCGGATTTGGATCAGTACCCGAGCGGCCAATCCGCCTGGCCGCCACCTGAGGGTGCAGATCCGCTCCAACAGGGCTATGCGCCACACGCCCCGCTGGGCGCACCGCAACAGCACAGTCAGGGTTACTATTTTCCGCAACCCGTGGAACCCGATCGCCATCCCGGCTACGCCGTCCAGCCTGTCAGCCAGACCCTGCCGTTCGATCGCCTGCAACCGCCATCTGGGCAGCCGCAGGCGACGCAGTGGGATGGCCAGCACGTCAGCGATGCCGGCCATTATGATCTTGGCAGCTATCTGCCGGCAGGCGGCGATCCGCGGGGCTATGCACAGCCCGAGGCTGCGCCGTTCCAGCCATCGGACGGCCCGTTCCGGCATCACTACGGCCGTTCCGGTGAAGACGGCTACGCCGACCCCGACGGCGAGTACGAGGCGATGGGCGATGAAGAGGAGGAACCCAGGCGGGGACGGCGCGGGCTGGTGATTGCCGGGGCCCTGATCGGTGCCATCGGCCTTGGTGGCGCCATGGCCTACACCTACAAGACGTTTATTGCCACCCCGACACGCGCCCCCGTGGTCAAGGTCACCGATGCGGGACCCAACAAGGTGAAGCCGTCGCTGTCCGGCGGCAAAGAGTTTGCCCACACCGACAAAAAGCTGCTCAATCGGCTCGACGAGGAGGGCGCGCAGCGCGCCGCCGGCGACGATCGCGCCAACGAGGATCCCAACGCCCCGCGTCGCGTGCGCAGCATTCCGATTTCGCCGGCGGGCCAGCTGCCCGGCACCGGTGGGTCGGCAGCTGCTGGCGCCATCGTGCCTGGAATCACCTTGGACAACATGGCGCCCTCCGCACCTGCGCGCGTGCAGTTGCCAGGCCCACCGCCGCCACAGGCAACGTCGGCGAGGGCCGAGGCGCCGATCCCAGCTGCCCCGGTCAGGGTTGTTGCCGCGCCGCCTTCGGCTGCTCCCGCGGTTGCCTCCGAGGCAGCCCAGCCTGCGCCTCGCAAAGCCGTGGCGGCCGTTGCTGCGCCCATTCGGGAACCTGCGCCGAAGGCTGCTGCCGCGGCCGTGGTTACCGCCAGCACCAGTGGCTATGTGGCGGTCCTTTCCTCGCAGAAATCGCGGATGGACGCCCTCAAAGCCTTTGCCGACCTGCAGCAAAAGTATGGCGACGTGCTGTCGAGCAAAACGCCCGATGTGCAGGAAGCCAATCTCGGCGACAAGGGCGTCTGGTTTCGCGCCGTGGTAGGACCACCGGTATCGCGCGATGCGGCTTCCGGTATATGCTCGCAGCTCAAGGCGGCCGGATATGCCGGCTGCTGGGTGACGGCGTACTAGCGGCGGAGCCGGGCTGCGCGGCGCGGCAATCCAATGCCGCGATTGCTGATTGGATGGCATGCGTTCTGCGTTCATCACTGGCTTGGCGTGCCAACACCTGACGGCCTCGGAGGCCTCGCTGCTGAGGGCCGCGCGTCCGTGTGGGATTATTCTGTTTCAACGCAACATCGCCGATCCCAATCAAGTTTGTCGGCTGATTGATGCCGCTCGCGCTGCCGTTGGCGCGCAGGATTTTCTGGTCCTGATCGATCAAGAAGGCGGGCGGGTGCAGCGGCTGCGACCGCCGCATTGGCCTGACCGGCCGGCCGCCGCCCTGTATGCGGCCGCGCATGTGCGCGACCCGGCCGGTGCCGTGCGCGCGGCCCGCTTTGCCGCGGCGCTGACGGCGGCGGAACTCGTGGCGCTGGGCATCAACATGAGCTGTGCGCCGGTGCTTGATCTGCCCGGTCCCGGCGGGCACGACGTCATCGGTGACCGTGCCTACGGCACCAGCCCCGAGCGGGTGATCGCATTGGGCCGCGCGGTCGCCGACGGCCTGCTGGCCGGCGGCGTGCTGCCGGTCATCAAACACATTCCCGGCCACGGTCGGGCGACAAAGGACAGCCACCTCGAATTGCCGACGGTTGCGGCGGCCCGCCAGGACCTCGAACGTTCGGACTTTCTGCCATTTCAGGCGCTTGCCGACTTGCCGGCGGCGATGACGGCGCACGTCGTCTTCGCCGCCATTGACCCGGCGGCGCCGGCCAGCATTTCGCCACGCGTGATCGGCGATGTGATCCGCGGTCACATCGGCTTTGATGGTCTGCTCATGAGCGACGACTTGGGCATGGCCGCCCTGTCGGGCAGCATGCCCGAACGAGCCAAAGCGGCGCTGGATGCCGGATCGGACCTGGCGTTGCTTTGCGGCGGCAATTTTGCTGAGATGGAGGATGTGGCGGCGGTGGTTCCTGCGCTTGAAGGCCGCTCGCTGCAGCGATTTGAGCGCGCCTGCGCCGCCATTGAGCTGCCGCAGGCGTTGGACGTGGCCGAGGCAGAGGCTTGTCTCGCCGAGGTTTTGCGCCTCAGCGCCTGAATCAGTGTAGTCTCACGCCAATGATACACAGCTTTTCCACGAGGCGGACGCCGTGACCGGACCTGCCGCCGACAGCGGCGCCGAAGGGCCCGAACCGCAGGTTGATTTCGATGCCTGGGAGGCCTCCGAGGAGGCTCCCCGGGAGGACGAGGCGCTGGTGGTTGCCCTCGATGGCTTCGAGGGGCCCCTCGATGTGCTGCTGATCCTGGCGCGCACGCAAAAGGTCGATCTCGCCCGCATCTCGGTGCTGGCCCTGGCCGAGCAATATCTGTTGTTCGTGGCGCAGGCGCAGAAGCTGCGCTTGGAATTGGCGGCTGATTATCTCGTCATGGCGGCCTGGCTGGCCTACCTCAAATCCCGTTTGCTATTGCCGCGTGATCGTGCCGGCGACGACCAGCCGTCGGGCGAGGAATTGGCGCAACGGCTGGCGTTCCGGCTGCAACGGCTGGAGGCCATGCGTGGCGCTGCGGCCACACTGATGACGCGCAAGCGTCTTGGCCGCGACGTGTTCGGCCGCGGCATGCCAGAAGGCGTGCGCACCATCCGGGTGCGGCAATTCACGGCGGCGATCTACGATCTCCTCAAAGCCTATTCAGAGCAACGCAAGCGCACCGTCAAGCGTGTGCACGTGGTGCCGAGGCGCGTTGTCTGGTCGATCAAGGAGGCGCGAGACCGGCTGCAGGCCCTGGTGGGCAAGTGCGATACGAGCTGGATCCAACTCGACATGTTTCTGGAGCAGTACGGCGCGGCGCCGGACGTCGCCCGCACGGCGTTGGCCAGCTCCTTTGGCGCCACCCTCGAGATGGCGCGCGACGGGCTGGTGGAACTCTCGCAGGCGGAGCCTTTTGCCCCCATCTATGTGCGCAAGCGCCAAGCAGGCGCCGAGTGGCAGCGGGTAACTTGAGCGTGTGGCGTCGGAGCTAGAACACTGCAGAAGACCAAGAGGACACCCATGGTTCCGCCGAAGCTCTCGGTGCGGCCGCAGGACGCCCGGCCCCAGCAGGATCGCCGGGAGGCGGCCGCCGAAGCGACGGTCGATGCCAGCGAGCTGATGGCGCACGAAGGCTGGCGCGGGCTCCCCTCCAACGTTGCCCATTTGCCATCGGCAGATCGCCGCGAGCAGCTGCGCATTCTGGAGGCGCTGTTGTTTGCTGCCTCCGAGCCTCTCGCCGAGGTTTTTTTGGCGACACATCTCAAGTCGGAAGACGACGTGGCGGCCCTGCTCGAGGAGCTGAAAGGCTTCTATGCCAGTCGCGGCGTCAATTTGGTGCGGGTGGCGGGGAAGTGGGCGTTCCGCACCGCCGAGGACCTTTCCTACCTGTTGGAGCGGCATGCCACGGAACAGCGCCGCCTGTCCAAGGCCGCCATGGAGACGCTGGCGATCATTGCCTACCATCAACCGGTGACCCGCGCCGAAATCGAGGAGATCCGTGGCGTCGCCGTCTCTCCCGGCACGCTCGATGTGCTGATGGAGGTCGGGTGGGTGCGTCTGCGCGGGCGCCGCCGCGCCCCTGGACGGCCGATCACCTACGGGACGACGGAACAATTCCTCGATCACTTCGGGCTCGAAGCCATCAAGGATCTGCCAGGTCTGGCGGAACTCAAGGGCTCGGGTTTGCTCGACAGCAACTTGCCGCCCGGCTTTACCGTGCCCGAGCCAACCGACGCGGCCGCCCTGATGCCGGACGAAATGCCGCTTGACGCCGGCGAGGACGATGCGGCCATCGGCTTTCTTCCCTTTGACAGGGCGAGCGAGGATGAGGGCGACGACGACCCCCCGCGAGGCGCGGCCTGAGCGGCCGCAACAGCTGCGGCCCATGCTGGCAGCCAAGTCCGGCCGCCTGGCCTTGCAGCCGGAGCAGGCCCGAAGTGCCGTTGTGCTCGCAGGCGGCCCCGGCCCAGGCCACAACGCCTCGCCGCCCTCTTTATGGACGCTCGGGCCTGCGCTAGAAGGGCAGCCTTGCTTTCAGCCCCCTCAGGTGGAGGGCAGGCTCAAGGTTCTGGCCGCCGAGCGCGTTGGCGCGCGTGGCAGGGCAAGGGCGCGGGCGTGATCTTCCCTCCTCGGCTCAAAACGACAGGCCGGGCCAGCACGGGCGGCTCGGCGGCTCCTGGCAGGGCTGCGGGGACGATCGCCGCACGGCTGACGTTCGAGCGCCTCGAACGGCGTTTCGACACGACAATTGCGCTCAACGGCTTTTCTTTGGATATCGCTCCCGCAGAGGTGGTTTGCCTGTTGGGTCCCTCGGGTTGCGGCAAGACCACGCTGTTGCGCGTCGCGGCGGGCATCGAAAAGCCGACCGGCGGGCGCGTCCTGATCAATGCTCGCGAGGTTGCGGGACCGGACCGTTTCGTGCCGCCGGAGCGACGCAACGTCGGTTTGATGTTCCAGGATTTCGCCCTCTTTCCGCACCTGACCATCATTGACAATGTCGCCTTCGGTTTGCGCGCCCTGCCGCGCGAGGACGCCCGCCGCGAGGCGGCGGTGGCGCTCGCGCGCGTTGGTCTCACGCGCTATGCCGATGACTATCCGCACATCCTCTCTGGCGGCGAGCAACAGCGCGTTGCGCTGGCGCGCGCCATCGTGCCACGTCCGGCAGTGATGCTGATGGATGAGCCGTTTTCGGGGCTCGACGTGCAGCTGCGCGAGCGCCTGCAGGAGGAAACCCTCACGCTCCTCAGGGAGACCCGCGCGACCTGCCTGATCGTCACCCATGCCCCTGCCGAGGCGATCCGACTTGGTGACCGCATCGCGGTCATGCGGGCGGGCCGGCTGCTGCAGGCCGGCAAGGCAGAGGAACTCTACCGAAATCCCGCGGACTTGTTCGTGGCGCGTCTGTTCTCGGAAATCAATGAGATCCCCTACACGGTGGAAAGTGGGGCATTGCGCACGCCGATCGGGGCGTTTGCCGTGCCGGGGCTGAACGAGGGCGAGGAGGCCATCTTATGCATCCGCAGGCGTGCCATCCGCATCGGCAGCGCCGGCGCGGGCTTGCCGGCGCGCCTGCTGCGCTCGCAATTCCTGGGCGATCTGGCGCTCTTGGAGGTGGCGGTGCATGGTTTCGAGCGTCCGTTGCTAACGGTGGTCCGCGAGGGCGAACAGCCGCGGCAAGGCCAGGAGGTGTCGATCAGCGTCGATGCCGAAAGCGTGCTGGTCTTTCCGGCCCACGCGCCCGCCGCAGATAACGTGGAATTAATGCCGAGCGAGCGGGAAAGACCCTGATTTCAACGGCATAGGCGCAGATACAAGTGGTGTGGCAACCTTGCCCACACAGGCCCTTTCTGCGATAGTGCGCAAAACCCCAAGTGTCTGCAGCGTGGCTGCGAGAGGAGCAAGCGAATGGGTAGCTTGAGTATTTGGCATTGGCTGCTGTTTCTGGCCGTCGCCCTGCTCATGTTTGGCGGCAGCGGGAAAATTTCCTCGATCATGGGTGACGTTGCCAAGGGCATCAAAAGCTTCAAGAAGGGCATGGCCGAAGACGACGAGACGCCAAAAGACGATGCCGCCCGCAAGGAGGCTCCGCCCAAGACGATTGAGGCCGTGCCCGGCAAGCCAGCCGAAACCGCAAGTGTGCAGGCCAACAAGGTTGGCTGAAGCGAGGGGACGTCCCGCGCCGATCCGACGACAAACCGACAGGGCCTCGCAGCGTGCAAAAGGTTGCCTTGCGCTCCCATGCGGTTAGGTTGAGCCGATGTTCGACATCACCTCCAGCAAGCTTTTGATCCTCGGGATCGTGGCGCTGCTAGTTATCGGTCCGAAGGACCTGCCGGCGCTGCTGCGCACGATCGGTAAATACATGGGTATTATCAAGCGGCAGGCGGCAGAGTTTCGCGCCCAATTCGATGAGGCGATGCGTGAATCGGAGCTGGCCGATCTGAAAAAGGACGTGGAATCCCTCGGCCGTGAAGCCGAGCAATCGATGCGTGCCGCAGAGCAATCGATGGAAAAGGACTTGGCGCAGGCCAACGATAGCGTCGCGGCGGCCTTGGATACCAGCGCCAGCGTGCCGGCCCCAGAACCGGCACAGGCAGCACTCGATGAGGCAGCCGGGCCGGTGGATGCTGCGCCAAACCCGTTGAACGGCACCGGCGCCCACGCTGAGATTGCGGCAGCCCAACCCGCCGACAGTGGGCCGGAGGCAGAGCGCACCGGTACCCCGCAGGTTGAAAAGAGCGGAGCGTGATCTTGCCATGCAGGAGACCGTCAACCGCGAGGGTCACGACGAAATAGAGGCGTCCAAAGCTCCGTTGATGGAGCACTTGATCGAACTCAGACAGCGCATGATCTATGCCCTGATGGGCATCGCCGTTGGCTTCTTCCTCTGCTTTGCGTTCGCCACCGATATCTACAATCTGCTGGTGTGGCCCTACCAGGTGGCGCGTGGCGAGGGCCAGAAGATTGAAATGATTTATACTGCCCCGCACGAGTTCTTTTTCACCAAATTAAAACTGGCATTGTTCGGCGCGGTATTCCTTGCCTTCCCGCTGATCGCCTATCAGATCTACAAGTTCGTTGCCCCCGGCCTCTACAAGAACGAGCGCGAAGCCTTTCGGCCCTACCTGTTGTGGACCTTCATGCTCTTCATTCTGGGCGCGGCGGTCGTCTACTTCGTCGTCATGCCGCTGGCGATGAAGTTCTTCTTGTCGATGGAGCAGACGGGGGGGCAGGTCGAGATCCACCTGCAGGCGCGCGTCAGCGAGTACCTGTCGCTGATCATGACGATGATCTTGGGGTTCGGCATTATGTTCCAGCTGCCCGTGGTGCTCACCTTGCTGGCGCAGGCGGGCATCGTCGGTGCCGATAACTTGCGCAGCTTCCGCCGCTACGCCGTCGTGGCCATTACCGCTGCCGCGGGCATCCTGTCGCCGCCCGACCCCTTTAGCATGATCGCCATGGCGCTGCCGACCATTCTGCTCTACGAAGCAGCGATACTCTCGGTGGCGCGCGTGGAAAAATCGCGCCTGCAAAAAGAGGCGGCAGCGCAGGCGGCGGCGGGCTAGCGGCGAGGCTTCGCGACGGCGCCGCCGGGGGGTGTGCGGCGCGGGCGCTGCGAGCGCCCCGGCAGGGGCGATGTTGCCGGCCAGCCGTCAGCTCAAGAGCTGGATTAATGCGCCGCAATCGTATAGCACACGCCGTTGCCAGAACGTCATGCCAGCGCGAGATTACCGCCGCGGTGATGACGTGTCAGGCGGTGCGCTCGCCGGCCCGCAGCGTCCGACGGGGCCGTTGTTACTGGTCGCTTTACTGGCGCGGGATCAGGTTGGCGTAAGAGGCAACGCTCGTGTTCGACATCAGGTGGGTACGCGACAATGCGGCCGCGTTCGACGCGGGATTGAGGAAGCGCGGTCTGGCACCTGGCAAGGACGTCAGTTCTGCAGCGCAATTGATCGCGCTCGACGAGGCGCGTCGCAAGATCGTGACGCGATTGCAGGAGGCCCAAGCGCGCCGCAACGCGGCGTCGAAGGAAGTCGGTAAGGCCAAAGGCGCCAAGGACGAGGCCGCAGCCGGCAAGCTGATGGCTGAGGTGGCCGCGCTCAAGGATGAGCTGGTCAAAGGCGCGGAGGAGCAACGCCGGGCCGATGCGAATTTGCAGCACGCCTTGGAGGTGATCCCAAATCTGCCGCTCGCGGAGGTGCCGGCGGGCGCCGACGAAAAAAGCAACAAGGAGGTGCGGCGTGCCGGTGTGCCGCCCAGCCTCAAGTGGACGAATGAGCCCAAGCAGCACTTCGAGATCGGCGAAGCCCTCGGACTGATGGACTTCGAGACGGCAGCCAAGCTGTCGGGGGCGCGCTTCGTTGTGCTGAAAGGCGGGCTGGCGCGACTGGAGCGGGCGCTGGCGGCCTTCATGCTTGATCTGCACACGGCGCCGGAGCGCAATGGCATCGGCGGCTACACGGAGTGCAATCCGCCGTTGTTAGTGCGAGACGACGCAGCGTTCGGCACCGGCAATCTGCCGAAGTTCATGGATGATCTATTTCAGACGCGCTTGAGCGAGGCGGAGGCGGCACAGCAGGCGGCCGCGGCGATGCACAAGACGGTTCAGCTGTGTCTGGACCAAGTTGCAAATCGGTCCAGTGCCGGCCGCGACGCCGCCGGCGAGGATGCCGCCGCCGATTTGCGCGCCGCTCTCGCAGCAAGTCGCGACGAGATCATCAAGCTTGCCGCCGAAGACTATCGACGCAACGCCACGGCGCGCTTGTGGCTCCTCCCCACCGCGGAGGTCGCGCTCACCAATTTCGTGCGCGAACAGATCATTGATGAAGCACAGCTTCCGCTGCGTCTGACCGCCTGGACGCCGTGCTTTCGCTCAGAAGCAGGCGCCGCCGGCAAGGATACGCGCGGCATGATTCGCCAACACCAATTCTCCAAGGTCGAGCTGGTGTCGATCACGACGCCGGAAATGAGCTTGGCCGAACATGAGCGCATGACGGCCTGTGCCGAGGAGGTCTTGAAGCGGCTCGGGCTCGCCTATCGCATCATGCTGCTGTGCGGCGGCGATATGGGCTTTGCCGCCCAGAAGACCTATGACATCGAAGTCTGGCTGCCGGGGCAAAATAGCTTTCGCGAAATTTCGTCTTGTTCCGTGTGCGGCGAGTTCCAGGCACGGCGCATGGACGCGCGTTATCGTCGCAAGGGCGGCAAGCCCGAATACGTTCACACTCTGAACGGCTCCGGTCTGGCGGTTGGCCGCACCCTGATCGCCATTCTGGAGAATTATCAGCAGCCGGATGGTTCGGTGGCGGTCCCCGAGGCGCTGGTGCCGTATATGGGTGGCTTGACGCGCATCGAGAGCGCGCCAGCGTGAGAGGCGCCAAACCTCGGCATCGGTGCGGCCCGGTACCGGGCCGGTACGGCGCCCCGTTCCAGGACTGCCAGAAGGCACTCTAAGTCATTGCGTCGTTACGGCGGCCCTATACATTGCGGCCATGCGCATTCTTCTGACCAACGACGACGGCATCGACGCTCCCGGCCTCCACGCCTTGCGCGAGATTGCGCGCGAATTGAGCGAGGATATCTGGGTGTTTGCCCCGGAAACCAACCAATCGGGGGCCAGCCACTCGCTGACCCTGCACGAGCCCTTGCGCATGCGCTCGGTCGAGGAGCGTGCCTTTGCCATTCGCGGCACGCCCACCGACAGCGTCATCATGGGCGTGCGCCACGTGCTCAAGGAGCGGCCACCCGATCTGGTCCTGTCCGGTGTCAACCGCGGCGGCAACATGGCCGAGGACGTGACCTACTCCGGCACCATCGCCGGAGCCTTCGAGGGCACCATTCTTGGCATTCGCTCCATTGCCCTGTCGCAGGCGTTCGGCTTGGAGCCCGGCAAGGGCGTGCGCTGGCAGACTGCCATCGCGCACGCGCCGCCGCTGATCCGCAAGCTGCTGGCGACCGAATGGCCGCCGTCGACGACGATGAACATCAACTTTCCCGATCGCGAACCAAACGACGTGGCCGGCGTCAGCGTGACGACGCAAGGGCGCCGCGATCCGGGCCTCCTCCACATCGACGAGCGGCAGGATACCTGGGGCAATCCCTACTATTGGCTGGCATTCGAGCGGCGCCGCTCGGTCGCGCTGGAAGGCAGTGATCTGCGCGCGGTATACGGCGGCAAGATTTCCATTACGCCGCTTTATCTGGATCTCACCCACCACGCCCTGCGACACACCCTGAAGGAGCTATTGGAAGGGGGCGCCGGCGCCTAGCCGGCGCCATCGGCCGGCAGGTGGCCACCACCGCTTTGCCCGCTTCCCGCATGATCGAGACGTCCTGGCAGCGCCGGCGCAGCGGCTGCCCCGGAGCGCTGGTGGTGGCGAGACCAACCAAGCCAAGCCAAGTCAAGCCAAGCCAAGCGCGTCGGTCGCGCGAGCCCCTCCCCCGCACCCGCGATGCCCCCACGGTCGTGCGCCAGATCGTCAGACGGGGGATGATGTGAGGCGTCGGGCTTCACGCCTCTTGAGCGGGTTGAACTTTTAGGCTTGCGGGTCCCACGTCCATTAACGGCCCCTTAACCCGTTAAGGGTTAATGGACGATGGGAGTAAGAGGTGTACCCCATGTCGAGTAACGCGCGTTGGCGCTCCGCCTTATCCTATGTCCCTGGTGTTCGGGCACTGGCGGTCGCGGGATCCGTGGCCGTGGGCGCCTGTAGCGCCGATGTGACCCGGTTCGATTTTCCAGCCTTTGATTTGAGCGAAAGCAACGGGCCGACCGGCGCGCTGGCCGGCGCGCCTGGCCAGGCGCAGCGTCCGGGTCAGGGCTTCGATGTGCCACCTGGCGCGCCGCCACGCGGTGTCGGCGCTGCAAACGAGCCGATGGCCCCTGTCTATGGGGCCGCCCGGCCTGGCACCTATCAGGCCGAACGCGTCGCCAGCGCCCGCGACACCCGGCCGCAAAACAGCCCCCTGCCACCGCTGGTGCCGGAATATCGCGCGCCGCCCGCCAGTGAGCCGGCTTACGCGGCCGAGCGAACGCAACAGGCTTCGGCGCCGGACTATCCCCCCGAGCGCTCGCATGCCGCGTCGCGGGACCAGGCGCCGGCAAATCCGCGCGCGGGCCTACCGGCGGACACCATCCAGGTCGAAGCGGGCGATACCCTCTACAGCCTTTCCAAGCGCTACGGCGTTTCCCTGGCCGATCTGATCGAAGCCAACCGATTGCACCACGGGACCAGCCTCAAGCCTGGCCAGCAAATCGTGCTGCCGGCCGGCGCTGTGGCGCGACAGGCGCGGCGCGAAGCGCGCGCCAAACCCTCGATCGCAATGGTGCCGGTCGCCAAGGCACCGGTGGCACCTGCGGTGCTTGCGGCCAGCCCCAACGCGGACCCCTCCGCTGCAGCTACGGCGGCGGACGCGCCGTCGGGATGGGAGGGCCGCTACACCATCAAGACGGGTGAGTCGCTTTACGGCATTGCCCGCCAGCATCGGGTAACGCTGGCGGAGTTGCAGCGCGTCAACGGCATCACCAATCCCATGCGGGTGAAGGTCGGGACCACCGTGATGGTGCCGGGCACCGCCGCGGCTGCGCCCGCACAAGAGCCCGCGGCACGCCGCGACCTGGCGCTGGATGCTCCGGCTAGCCCCAGGATCATCAACGCACCGGCCGAGCGAAAGGTGGTTGCCTCGCGCAGCGATCAGGTGTCGGATGCCGAGCCGGTCTCTCCCGCGGCGGCGCCATCGATCACGGCCGCAGAGCCGAGCAGCGGTCGGTTCCGTTGGCCGGCGCGTGGGCGCGTGATCGCCGCTTACGGCCGCCGCCCCGATGGCACGCACAACGATGGCATCAACCTGGCGCTGCCGCAGGGCGCCGAAATCCATGCCACCGAAGGCGGTAAGGTTGCCTACGCCGGCAACGAACTCAAAGGCTACGGCAACCTGGTCTTGATCCGCCACGACAACGGCTGGGTCTCGGCCTACGCCCACAACGAAGAGCTGTTGGTCAAACGCGACGACGTCGTGCGGCGAGGACAGGTGATCGCCAAGGCTGGCAAGACCGGAACCGTCGATCAGCCGCAGCTTCATTTTGAGCTACGCCAGGGCTCCAAGCCGGTTGATCCGCTGCCGCATCTGGAGAAAAACTAGCCATCCCGGGCAAAGCGCGGCGGCTTTGCCTTGAGCGGCCAGCCCGAGCGCGTCGCCGCCTTGGCCCCGCCTCGGCCGCTGCCTGCGGCCGTTTTGCATCTGCCGGCGGCCGAAACGTGGCGGGGTGGCCGCCAGCTCCGATGCTGCGCCCATGCGCCTCGCTGAGCCCGGTAGACGCGGCGCGCAGCGGCGGCTAATGCTGCGCCGCGATTGCCGGTAACGGCCAAGCAACCAGCGAGGAGCCATGGCGACTGGCGCGGCAAATGCGAGCCCGCAAACGGGGGTGACCCACGCGGACATGGCCAATGCCATTCGGGCCCTTGCCATGGACGCCGTCGAAGCGGCCAAGTCGGGCCATCCCGGCATGCCCATGGGCATGGCCGACGTCGCCACCGTTTTGTTCACTCAGTTCCTGAAGTTCGATGCCAACGCGCCCGACTGGCCGGATCGAGATCGCTTCGTGCTGTCGGCGGGCCACGGGTCGATGCTGCTTTATGCCCTCCTGCACCTCACGGGTTTTGCCGGCATGACCATGGCCCAGCTGCGCAACTTCCGCCAACTCGGAGCCAAAACCGCCGGCCATCCCGAATATGGGCATGCCGCTGGCATCGAAACCACCACCGGTCCGCTGGGTCAGGGTCTCGGCAATGCCGTGGGCATGGCTCTGGCCGAGCGCCTGCTCAATCGGCGCCTCGGCGATGCCCTCGTCGACCACCACACCTACGTCATGGTGGGTGACGGCTGCCTGATGGAGGGCATCAGTCATGAGGCCATCTCGCTCGCCGGCCATCTGCAGCTCAACAAGCTGATCGTGCTGTTCGACGACAATTCCATTTCCATCGACGGGGCGACGTCACTGGCGGTGTCGGACCGGCAGCTGCAACGGTTCGCCGCCTCGGGTTGGGCGGCCCAGAGCATCGATGGCCACGATCCCCAAGCCATTAGCGCGGCCATCGCCGCGGCGCAGTACTCCGACAAACCCGTGTTCATCGCCTGCAAGACCATCATCGGTTTCGGCGCCCCGACCAAGCAGGCCAAGGCCTCCGCGCACGGGGAGCCGCTGGGTGCCGATGAAATCAGGGGGGCGCGGGAGAAACTGAGCTGGCCGTATCCCGCGTTTGAGCTGCCTGCCGCTGTCGCGGCCGCATGGCGTGCCGCCGGGAGTCGCGGCGCGGCCGCGCGCGAGGCCTGGCAAGCGCGTGCCGCGCAGGCCGCCCTTGGGGGCGATGCTGCTGCCGACATCGATGGCAAGGCCCTGCAGGCGGTCATTGCCGAGATCAAAAACGAGTTCGCGTCGGCACCCAGCAAGATCGCCACCCGCGTTGCGTCCCAGAAAGTGCTGGAGAAATTGGTGCCCGCGTTACCCGCGCTGATCGGCGGCTCGGCGGATCTGACGACCTCCAACGGCACCCGCACCACGCACCACAAGCCCGTGACCGCACAGGATTTCAGCGGCAACTACATCCACTACGGGGTGCGTGAGCACGGCATGGCCGCGGCCATGAACGGCATGGCGCTGCACGGCGGCATCGTCCCCTACGGCGGCACCTTCCTCGTCTTCACCGATTATTGCCGCCCGGCGATCCGCCTGTCGGCCCTGATGGGCCTGCGCGTGATCTATGTGATGACACACGATTCGATCGGGCTCGGCGAGGATGGGCCGACCCACCAGCCCGTCGAGCACCTGGCCGCACTGCGCGCCATCCCCAACCTCAATGTGTTCCGGCCCGCCGACCCCATCGAAGTGGCAGAGTGCTGGGAATTGGCGCTGGCAGCGGCGCACACCCCCTCGATCCTGGCACTGACACGGCAGGCGGTCCCGACTTTGCGCCGCAAGGCGGAGGGCGAGAACCTGTCCGCCAAAGGCGCCTATCTGCTGGCGCAGGCGCCGAGCGGCCGCCGCGACGTCACCCTCTTGGCCACCGGTTCGGAGGTCGGTATCGCCATCGACGCGCGCGAGCTCCTAGCCAAAGAGGGTATTGAGGCAGCGGTGGTGTCGATGCCGTGTTGGGAACTGTTTGCCGCGCAAGGTGTTGCCTATCGCACCGAGGTGTTGGGGTCGGCGCCGCGCGTTGCCGTGGAAGCGGCCGTCGCCCAGGGCTGGGAGCGCTGGATCGGAGAGCGTGGGATCTTTGTGGGCATGTCGGGATTTGGCGCCTCGGCGCCGGCAGCCAAGCTGTTTGAGCATTTCGGCATCACGCCGGTTGCCGTGGCGGCAGCAGCTCGCCAGCTCATCAGCCGCGCATGACGCTCGCTAATCTCAAATCGACCGCCGATCTGGATGTGCGCGGCAAGCGTGTGCTGGTGCGCGCCGACCTCAATGTACCGGTGCTGGACGGCCAGGTCAGCGACGCCACCCGGCTGGAACGCCTGCTGCCCGGCTTGCGCGGCCTTGCCGAGCGTGGTGCGCGCGTGATCGTCATCTCCCACTTCGGGCGCCCGCGGGGTGGTCGCGATCCAAGCCTTAGCCTGAAGCCGGTGGCCGCCAAGCTGGGCCAGCTGTTGGGGCGGCCGGTGGCTTTTGCTGAGGACTGCGTCGGCGAGCCGGCCGAACGCACGGTGGCCTCGCTGCTCCCAGGGCAGGTCGCGGTCCTGGAGAACTTGCGCTTTCATGGCGGTGAAGAAAAGAACGACCCGGCGTTCGCCGCGCGCCTGGCGGCGTTGGGCGATGTCTTTGTCAATGATGCTTTTTCCGCAGCGCACCGCGCCCATGCCTCGACGGAAGCCGTGGCGCGGCTGCTGCCCTCCTACGCCGGCCCATTGTTGCTGGAAGAAATCAAAGCGCTGGCCAGTGTGCTGGAGAACCCAGTTCGGCCGACCGCAGCCGTGATTGGCGGCGCCAAGGTGTCGACCAAGATCCCGGTCTTGAAGAACCTTGCGGCCAAAGTCGACAAACTGATCATCGGTGGTGGCATGGCCAACACCTTTTTGCTGGCCCAGGGTGTCGAGATCGGCAAGTCGCTGGCCGAACCGGACCTGGCCCAGACCGCCCGCGAGATCTTGCACGCCGCCAAGGAGCGGCACTGTGAGGTGCTGTTGCCGCACGATGTGGTCGTTGCGCCGCGGTTGGCTGCGGCCGCGCCCTGGCGCATCGTGCCGACGCTGGAGACCCCCGCCGATGCGCTGATCCTCGATGTTGGACCGAAATCCGTCGCCCACTACATCGGGGTCATCGAGCACGCCAAGACCTTGTTGTGGAACGGCCCGCTCGGCGCCTTCGAGTGCGAGCCGTTCGCGCAAGGCACCTTCGCGCTGGCGCGCGCCGTGGCCGAGTTGACAAGGGCTGGCCGGCTCCTGTCCGTGGCAGGGGGCGGCGACACGGTGGCCGCTCTCAATGCGGCCGGGGTGGCCGACGCCTTCAGCTATGTTTCGAGCGCGGGTGGGGCCTTCCTTGAATGGCTGGAGGGGCGGGACCTGCCGGGGATCGTGGCCCTGGCGGCGGCCTGAGCGCGCCGATGGGCGCGCATTGGGGGCAGCTTGCAAATTTTTACCCAACG
Source organism: uncultured Alphaproteobacteria bacterium (assembly GCA_963820375.1). Classification (GTDB taxonomy): domain Bacteria; phylum Pseudomonadota; class Alphaproteobacteria; order Rhizobiales; family Hyphomicrobiaceae; genus AWTP1-13. The sequence goes on from CAWFZX010000021.1 coordinate 222,136, forward strand.
CCGCCAAATCGTTGACACCCAGGCGGCAAGCTCGCACACATAGGCCATGACCCAGAGAAAAAGAATCCTCGCCACGCTTGCGCTCACCCTTGCCCTGTTTGGGCCCGTGCGCGCAGCGGACGATGCCACCGAACGCGAACTGGACAAATATCGCCAGATGCTGAAGGCCGATCCCTGGTCCAATCCAGGCCAGCTTGATGCCGATCGGGGCGAAGCCTTGTGGATGGAGAAACGCGGGCCAAAGGTTGCCTCGCTGCAGCTCTGCGACCTCGGCAAGGGCCCGGGCCAGGTGGAGGGCGCCTACGCCGAGTTGCCGCGCTACTTTGCGGATGCCGACAGGGTCATGGATCTGGAGTCGCGCCTGCTCTGGTGCATTGAAAAGCTGCAGGGCTTCGAGCTCAGCGCGCTCCTCAAGCGGCCGTACTCGAAGGCCAACCAGGCCGGCACCGAACTCGAAGCCTTGACAACGTTCGTCGCCAGCAAATCCAACGGCGCAACCTTCACCCCGCAATTGCAGCATCCCCAGGAACGTGCCGCGCTGGCGCTGGGAGAGGCGCTGTTTTTCCGCCGTCAGGGTCCGATGGATTTCGCCTGCGCCAGCTGCCACGGTGATAGCGGCAAGCGCATCCGGCTGCAGATCCTTCCCTATCTGAGCAAGCCTGAGGAGGCGCGCCAGGTGGTCGGCGAGTGGCCTGCCTATCGCGTCTCGCAGGGCACGGTCATGACGCCGCAACATCGCCTCGCAGATTGCTTCTGGCAGATGCGTTTGCCGCTCATCGACTATGGCTCGGATGTCACGGTGGCCCTGACGATGTACCTGGTCAACCAGGCCAAGGGTGGGCCGATTACGGCACCCGGCCTCAAGCGCTAGGAGAAGCGGACATGCGAGCGTGGCTTGTTTTGGCGGGCGTTGCAAACCTCCTCGCCGGCGGCGCGCTGGCACAGGTGCGCCATGACGTCGATCGTGCCGCCGTCGAAAAAGCCATGCAAGACAGTTGGCGCCAGGTCGCCTCGGAGTGGCAGATGCGCCTGCAGCAGGACGAAACCCAAGCGGTCTGCAGTCTCTACCGCAACAATCCTCCCCCGGCGGTGGCGGCCGCCCTGCAGGCGCGCGAGCAGGCCAGCATCAAGTATCCCGCCGACGGCAAGCTGATGGGTGATTGGAAAAAGGGAGAGAAGCTGGCGCAGAGCGGCTACGGCATGCGTTTCACCGACTATCCGCCGCGGGCCGAGAACGGCGGCAATTGCTTTGCCTGCCATCAGCTCGACCCCAAGGAGCTCAGCTATGGCACCCTGGGCCCCAGTCTTGCCGCCTACGGTAAAAACCGGAATTTTGCGCCAGCCGAAGTCAAGGCCGTGTATGAGCGCATCTACAACCCGCAGGCGGCGATTGCGTGTGCAAACATGCCGCGCCTGGGCACCAACGGCGTTCTGAGCCTGGAGCAGATCGCCGATCTGACCGCTTACGTGATGTCGTCCGAGAGCCCCGTTAACAAATAGTTGAATGGGGCCGCCGCCCCTGGAGCTTGGATGTTCAGCCGCCGCGAATTCCTGCAGGTAGCCGGCGCCACCGCCGCGCTCAGCGGTGGGGCTGGCCGGCTCGCCCGCGCGGCGGCCCAGCAGGCCATCGGCCAGGAGGATCTGCTGCGCTTCACAGCCAAGGGCCAACTGACGCTTTTGCACATGGCCGACTGCCACGCCCAGCTCAAGCCGCTGTACTATCGCGAACCCTCACTCAATCTTGGGGTCGGGGATGCCAAGGGCAAAATTCCTCACCTCACGGGCCAGGATTTTCTGCAGGCCTTCGCCATTCCGGCGCGTTCCCTCGACGCCTACATGCTGACCGCTGCCGATTTCGAGGCCTTGGCGCGCACCTATGGTCGGGTCGGTGGCCTCGATCGCATAGCAACGCTGGTTGCGGCCATTCGCGCCGAGCGCGGCGCCGAACGCGTGTTGTTTCTCGACGGCGGCGATGCGCTACAGGGCTCCTATACCGCGCTCCAGTCGGAGGGCGCCGACATGGTGTCGGTGCTGCAGGCGCTCAAGGTCGATGCCCTCACGGGACACTGGGAGTTCACGCTCGGAGAGCGCCGCATCAAGGAGATCTTCGGCACCATCGAGCGCAAGGGCAGTTCGGGTCTCAACCTCCTGGCCGGCAACATCCGTGACACGGATATGGCCGAACCGGTGTTTCGCGGCTGGCGGATGTTCGAGCGCGGCGGCCTCAAGGTGGCCGTAATTGGGCAGGCCTTTCCCTACACGCGGATCGCCAATCCCCGCTGGATGATCCCGAACTGGTCCTTCAGCATTCGCGAGGATGCGATACGCAAATCGGTGGGCGTGGCGCGCACGCTCGGCGCTGAGGTGGTGGTTTTGCTGTCGCACAACGGCTTCGATGTCGATCGCAAGTTGGCGCGGCGGGTGCATGGCATCGACGTCATCCTCACCGCCCATACCCACGACGTGCTACCGCAGCCGTTGAAAGTCGGCCGCACGCTGCTGGTGGCGTCCGGCTCGCACGGCAAATTTCTGTCGCGCCTCGATCTCGAGGTGACGGACGGGCGCGTCACGGATTTCTCCTACGCTTTACTGCCGGTGCTGGCAGATGCGATCACGCCGGAGCCGGCGATGGCGGAGTTGATTGCCGCCATTCGCGCGCCCCACGAGGCCATGCTGACAACGGAGCTTGCGCGCAACAATGGCGTGCTCTACCGGCGCGATAGTATCGCCGGCACCTTCGATGACCTGATCTGCGATGCCGTCTTGACGCAACGCGATGCCGAGATCGCGTTGTCGCCGGGTTTTCGCTGGGGGGCGACGCTCGCGCCCGGTCAGCCCATCACCTGGGAGGATGTCTACAATATGACCGCCATCACCTACCCCGCGGTCTACCGGTTGAGGATGACAGGCGAAAACATCAAGACCATTCTCGAGGACGTCGCCGACAACCTCTTCAATCCCGATCCCTACTATCAGCAGGGGGGCGACATGGTGCGCGTCGGCGGCATGGGCTACACCATCAATGTCGATGCGCCGATCGGCAGCCGGATCGGCAACATGCTGCTGCTGGCGACGGGGAGCCCCATTGAGCCGTCGCGGACATACGTGGTGGCGGGTTGGGGCTCGGTCAACGAAAACGTGCAAGGCCCAGCGATCTGGAACGTGGTCGGTGACCATCTCAAGAGCCAGCGGGATTTTACCCCACGGCCGCGTGGCGCCGTGAAAATCGTGCGCGCGGGTGGCTAGCGTGCGCCGGCCTGCGCCTTGCGTCCACCCCGCATTCGTCCTACCTGAGCGGCACACCGGTCGACCAGAGGCGGCATGCTGACGCAGCTTTACATCCACATGGGCGTGGCGCTCGCCGGCTTGGTGAGCTTCCTGTCACCGTGCGTGCTGCCGCTGGTGCCGCCCTATCTGGGCTATCTCGGCGGCACTACCATCGAACAGATGACCGGCGCGCACGTGGGCAGCGAGCTGCGCCGGCGGGTGCTGCTGGCGTCCGTATTTTTTGTGCTGGGATTCACCACGGTGTTTGTTGCCCTCGGAGCGGGGGCGTCGGTGCTGGGACAATGGCTGCAGAGCCACAAGGCCGAGCTGTCGATCGTCGCCGGGCTGATCATCATCGGTTTTGGTCTGCATTTCCTCGGTTTGTTGCGCATTTCGCTACTCTATCGTGAGGCGCGCATCCACCGTGAGATGAGGGGCGCGAGCCTCGCCGGGGCCTTCCTGATGGGCCTCGCCTTTGCATTCGGATGGACCCCCTGTATCGGACCGGTGCTGGCCACGGTTTTGACGCTGGCGGCACAGGACGGCAGCCTCGCTGCGGGGGTGCGTCTGCTGTTCGTCTATTCGCTTGGCCTCGGCATCCCGTTCATCCTCGCCGCTGCCGCCATCGGTCCGTTCGTAGCCTTTCTGCAGCGCTTCAAACGCCATTTGGGGCGCATCGAGATGCTGATGGGTGTGCTGTTGATCTTGACCGGCCTGCTGATCCTGACCGGTTCGCTCAACTGGTTCGGACAATGGCTCATCGAGAGCGTGCCGGCATTGACGCGCGTGGAGGAGTGGTTCACGCCGCAGCGGCTGCAAACCGAGATTCTGAAAGAGGGAGCGGGCCGATGAGGCAATCGCTCGGGGCCACGCCAATTGCCCTCACGATCGCCGGCTCCGACAGCTCCGGCGGTGCCGGCATTCAAGCAGATCTCAAGACCTTCACGGCACTTGGCGTGTATGGCGCCTCCGCGATTACCGCCCTCACCGCGCAGAACACCCGCGGCGTGCAGGGCGTGGAGGCCATCAAGCCGGAATTCGTGGTGGCCCAGTTGGATTCGGTTCTCTCTGATCTGGACGTTGCCGCCATCAAGACCGGCATGCTCGCCAATAAGGCGATCGTCTCGGCAGTGGCTGGCAGACTGCGAGCGGCAGCGAACGCCGGCCTGCGTGCCAGCCTGATCGTCGATCCGGTGATGGTGGCAACCAGCGGCGATGTGCTGCTGGCGGGGGATGCCATCGCCGCCATCATCACCGAGCTGGCCCCCCTCGCCACCCTGCTGACACCCAACCTGGCGGAGGCGGCCAAGTTGCTCGATGCGGAAATGGCAAAGACAGAGGCGGCGGCGGCCGTGCAGGCAAGGACCCTGTCGACACGCCTCGGCTGCCCGGTTTTGGTCAAAGGTGGACATGGCCCGGGCAACAGCGTTGTCGATCTGCTCTATGACGGGAGCAACCTCGTGCGCTTCGCCCGCCCGCGCATCGCCACCCGGCATACCCATGGCACCGGTTGTGTTCTCTCGGCCGCCGCTGCCGCGCTGCTGGCGCGGGGGATGGACCTCCCGGACGCCGTCGCCGGTGCCAAGGCCTTCGTTTGGCAGGGCTTGCAGGCTGGCCGCAACCTCGGCATCGGCCAGGGCAGCGGCCCCGTAGACTGCCTTTTTGCCATTCGTGATCAGCCTTTGCCCATCGGCAATGGCGGGCCGCAGCACTGATTTGGGCGGCTCGGCGGCCTGCGGCGGAGCAGGGACAGACTGACTTTGCGGTCACAGGTGTGCAGGCCGCATGCACCAAGGCAATGAAATCCTTTTGCCCCCGTGCCGCAATTCTGCATCATATTTGTGGCCGTATGTGTCGGGCCAGCCGCGCTCCTGGTATAAGGGCGCAGGCCTGGACCGGTCGAGGCGCGGGGATTGGATAGCGATGCAGAGCACAATAGGGCCCTTGGCGTTCGCGTTGAGCCTGGCGGCGGGGACCGTCAGCGTGACGGCGGCACCGATCGACGACCTCTCCGGCTACTGGACGGGCTCGGGCTCCGTCACCCTCAGCAACGGCAAGACCGAAAGCGTGAAGTGTGCCGTCACCTACAAGGTTTCGGATGGTGGCGGGCAGGTGCGCCAGAGCATGCGCTGCGCCAGCGCCGATTACAGTATCAATGCGCTGGCCGAGCTGCAGATCAGGGGCGGCCAGGTCTCCGGCAGCTGGGAGGAAAAAACCTACTCGGCCACCGGACAGGTCACCGGACGCTACACGGGCAGCAGCTTCGTGTTGTCCATCGAGGGTGCCAATTTCACCGCTGCCATGAACGTGAGCGTGTCGGACTGCAAGCAATCGATCAGCATCGCGCCCAAGGGGCTCGAGGTTTCGAAAATCTCCATCGGCCTCGGCAAGTGCTGAAGGTGTGTCCGGGCGCCAACGCTTGAGCGTCCGGCGCAGTGCCCTCTGTGGCGAGCGTGCCACGGTCTCGTTGCGATCACGCGGGGCCAGGTTGCCGGCGCACCGAAAATTTGCGACAAGATGCGTGTTGGTCGGCGCTGTGGCGGGCGGCGCGGGAGCCAAATCAGGAATTTGCGGTGCGCGTCTACTAGACGGCTATGGGGGAGAGCAGGGCCTGCGTATCCAGGGACGCTGGGCCCGCTCAGTGAAAACCGGTCCGGTCATCCGGGCCGGTTTTTCTTTGTGAAGGTGCTACCAACGGCTTGACAGGGCCGCGCCCCCGGCGCTTGTGACGTCCTGGTGTGTGGTCAAAACCCCTGGAGGTTCGCATGGCCGCGTCGCTGCCGACTTTTGGCGACCTGCTGGCGGCGCGCCGCAGGCTTGCGCAGCTCGCCTGCCTGACGCCGCTGATCGAGCATCCTGCCCTCAACCAGGTGGCCGGCGGACGCGTTTTGCTCAAGGCGGAGAACCTGCAAAGGGTCGGTGCCTTCAAATTTCGCGGCGCCTACAACAAGATCGCCCAACTCGATGAGGCGGCCTATCCGGGCGGGGTGGTTGCCTGCTCGTCGGGCAACCACGCCCAGGGCGTGGCCGCCGCGGCCACGTTGCGTGGCCTGAAATCGGCAATCGTCATGCCGGCCGATGCGCCGCGGCTCAAGATCGAGCGTACCAAGGCTTTCGGCGGGGAAGTCGTGACCTATGATCGCGTGAAGGAAGACCGCGATGCCATTGCGCGCAAGATCTGTGAGACGCGCACGGCGGCCTACGTTCACCCCTTCGATGATCCAGACGTGATTGCCGGCCAGGGAACGGTCGGCCTGGAAATGATGGAGCAGGCGGCAGCCATGGCAGCCACGCCAGACCTCGTCCTGGTCGGCGCCTCGGGCGGGGGTCTGATCAGCGGTGTGGCGATCGCTGTGAAGGAGAAGAGCCCGACGACACAAATTTGGAGCGTGGAGCCGGCAGGCTTCGACGATCTTGCTCGCTCGCTCAAGAACGGCCAACGCGAGCGCAACTCGGCATTGTCGGGCTCCATCTGCGATGCCCTGTTGGCCGCCACCCCCGGCGAGATGACCTTTGAAGTGGCGCGTCGTCACCTGGCCGGTGGCCTGTCCGTCACCGATGCGGAAGCCAAGGCCGCTGTGCGCTTTGCTTTTCGCGAGCTGAAGCTGGTGCTGGAGCCGGGCGGAGCGGTCTCGCTGGCCGCCATCCTGGCTGGCAAGATCGCCCTCAACGGGCGCACCGTTGCGGCGGTTCTGTCCGGCGGCAACATCGATCCTTCGCTGTTTGCCGATATCATCCAGGATCAGCCACGGGCGGCATGATCGGTGCCGCCGTCGAGCCTGAGCGGCGCACTCTTGCTGCTCGTGTATCGTGGTTGTTCGCGGCGATTTTCTTCGTCACCGGCAATTCTCTTCCCTATCTGCCGGTGTGGCTCGCCTGGACGGGACTGACCCCACGCGAGATTGCCGTGATCAGCGCCTGTCCGCTGTTCGTGCGCCTCGTGGCGGCGCCGGCAATCGCCTTTGCGGCCGACCGGTCTGGCGCTCACCGGCGTTTCCTGATCGGGCTGTCGTGGTCGGCGGTGGCCGCTCAGCTGCTGCTCGCCCAGATGCGCACTTTCTGGCCAATTTTGCTGTGTTCGTTGCTGCTGGCACTGGCGTGGGCCAGCATCATGCCTCTGGCGGAAACGATTGCCATCAGAGGCATGAAATCCGCTCGGCTCGATTATGGCCGCATGCGCCTGTGGGGTTCCATCAGCTTCACGGCCGCTGCCTTGTCGGGCGGCTGGCTGGTGCAACACACCGATCCGCAAGCGGTGATGTGGTTGCTGATCGCGGGCTCGACGCTGATGGCGCTCGCCGCGCATGGACTGGCAGAGCCGGCCGACGCGCAACGCCTGCGGCCGACGACGCCCACACTACGCCCGCGCGATGTGGCCGGCCTGTTGCGTTCGCCGACCTTCCTGGTGTTTTTGCTGGCCGCAGGCGCCATCCAGGCAACGCACGCGGTATTCTATACTTTTGGTACCCTGCATTGGGGCGCGCTTGGTCTTTCGACGTTCGTCGCCGGCTGGCTGTGGACCGCCGGTGTGACAGCCGAAATTCTCGTTTTCGCTTTTTCGGCGGCGCTGGTCCGACGCGCCAGCCCCTCGGCGCTCTTGGCGCTGGCGGCTGCTGGCGCCATCACCCGGTGGGGGGCGATGGCTTGCGACCCGGCGGTTTGGCTGCTGTTTGCCCTGCAGGCGCTGCACGGGGTGACCTTTGCGGTGACCCACATTGGCGCCATCCACTTCATGGCGCGTTGGGTACCCGAGGGCCAAAGCGGTACCGCCCAGGCCCTTTATGCCTCGTGCACGTCGGGAATCTTGCTCGGCGGGGCCACGCTGCTGGTGGGTCCGCTCTACGCCGACTATGGCGGCCGCGCCTATTTGGCCATGGCGGCGCTGGCAGCGCTTGCCTTGCTGGCCGCGCTCGCCCTGCGGCGCTTGTCGCGGCAGGCACGGTCAGCCCTGCCGGCTGAGGGCGCTGCCTTTTGACCTGCCAGCAGGTCGTCCGGGCCAGGCACCGGGGCAGCGTCCACCGGGAAGCGCTTGGTTGCCGGTCGGCATTTGCCGTATACGCGAAGGACGCGGGGGGTCGCATCCCGCGCCCTCGGTTTCTTGACCGCGCGGCCGACGTTGCTTGCGGTCGCGCCGCGTACTTGTCGTGGCGCCAGGCGAAGGAGCTTTTATGGCTGGGAGCGATGTGATCGTGCTGGGCGCCGGCATGGTCGGCGTCTCGTCGGCGCTGCATTTGCAAAAGCGCGGCCAGGCGGTGGTGCTGGTCGATCGTCGAGGCGCGGGCGAGGAGACGAGTTACGGCAATACCGGCATCATTCAGCGTGAGGGCGTCGTGCCCTATCCGTTTCCACGCGATGTTCGTCTGCTGCTGCGCTACGCCTTCAATCGCCTGCCCGAATCACACCTGCATTGGCACGCGTTGCCCGCCATTGCGCCTTGGCTGTTTCGCTATTGGCGCGCCTCCACGCCCGCCGCCATCGCCGCCAGCTCGCGCGGGGCGCGGCCGCTGATCGAGCGCTGCGTCATCGAGCACGAGACGCTGATGGGGGAGGCCGGTGCTCTTTCCCTGCTGCGCCGCACCGGCTATTTGCGTTTGTATCGCTCGGCCCCGGCCCTCGACAGCGCCATGCTCAAGGACAAGGCGGCAAGCGAGGCCTATGACGTCAAATTCGAAATGGTGAGCGCCGGCGGCCTCGGCGCCTTGGAGCCGCATCTCAAAGGCCAGCTGGCCGGCGCCATGTTTCTGCCCGATCCGGTCAGCGTGTCCGATCCGGAAGCCGTCACCAAGGCCTACGCCCGGTTGTTCCAGGAGCGCGGTGGCCGCTTTGCGCGCGGCGAGGCCGGCACGCTCAAGGCGACGCCGCGCGGCTGGGAGGTGCAAACCGCCAACGGGATGGTCAGCGCACCGGCCGTGGTGATCGCGCTCGGTCCCTGGTCCGACATCATCTTCCGCCGGCTCGGCTATCGCATTCCGTTCGGCGTCAAGCGCGGCTATCACATGCATTTCCGTGCCGAAGGCAACGCCACGCTCAATCGACCGGTGGTGGACGCCGAACACGGCTACGCGCTGACGCCGGTCACGCGCGGTATCCGGCTTACCACCGGCGCCGAATTTGCCTCGCGTGACGCCCCCCCGACGCCGGTGCAGCTGGCGCGGGTCGAGCCGCTGGCACGGCAGATTTTCCCTCTCGGGGAACGTCTCGACGCGCAAGCCTGGCTGGGGCGGCGTCCATGTCTGCCGGACATGCTGCCGGCGGTGGGACGGGGTGGGCGCCACAGCGGGCTTTGGTTCAATTTCGGCCACCATCATTTGGGCTTCACCCTGGGGCCGGTGACCGGCCGTCTGCTGGCGGAGATGATGACCGGCGAGACGCCCTTTACGGATACGGCGCCCTACGCGCCCGAGCGGTTCGGCTCATGAGCGGTGGAGGTCGCGCTGCAGGATCGGCCTTGGCCGCTGCGGCCCACAGGCCGTGCCGGTCCAGGCGCCGCCATTGCTGAGGCAAGCCCGCACCAGCTGCTCGCGATGCGCCTGCCAGCCGAACAGCACCGCCAGCAGCGCCACCAAGAGCGCCACGACAATGAGACGCCAGCGGCTCATGGCGCAGCCCGCGCCGCGAACTTGTCGCCCCAGGCCGGTAGCGCGCCAGGATAGGGCAGCGCAGTTGCCATATAAATGGCGCGGGCGACGGATCTGGCGATGCAATCGGCGGCCGCCGACCCGATCTCGGTCAGATCGACCAGACCCTGCCGCATCGGCGTCCGCAGCATGGCGGCGGCGATCACTGTGTCGCCGTCCATCGGCGCATGCGCCGGGCGGATGGCGCGGGCGAGGCCGTCATCGGCCATCAAGGCAAGGCGCTTGGCTTGCGCCTTGGTCATGATGGCATCGGTGGCGACAAAGGCGATACTCGTGGAGGGTGGGGCATTGGCCTTGATGTAGATGTCGAGCGCGCCCGGGGCAGGCATTGCCGGGGAGCCGAGCCCGCCGAACTCGCCGGCCACTTCATAGGGGGCGGCCCAAAAATGCGGGCCGTCACCGACCGTCACGCGACCTACGGCATTGACGACGACGATGGCTCCAACGCGGAAACCTGAGCGCGTCGTTGTGCTGGCGGAGCCAAGTCCTCCCTTGAGATTGGCGGTGGTCGCGCCAAATCCGCCACCGACGCTGCCCATGGGGAAGGCGCCGCCGGTCGCCCCGGCGGCCGCCCGCCGACCGAGTTCCCAGTAGGGCGGCATGCGCCCCCAATCCTTGTTGCCGCCATTGAGCAGATCAAAGGTGATGGCCTGCGCCACCACCGGAACGATGGCGGAACCGATGTTCAGGCCCCTGCCCTGGCAGCGCAGGAAGGAAATGACGCCGCCGGCGGCGTCAAGACCGAAGACCGAGCCGCCCGAGAGCACGACGCCATCGAGGCCCGTGACGGTCATTTCCGGATCGAGCAAGGCGGTGTCACGACCGCCGGGCGCTCCGCCACGGATGCTGCCCGAGGCGACATTGTCGCGGTCGAGAAGGATCGCCGTCACGCCGCTGGCGACGGCGGCCTCCTCGGCATGACCGACGTTTACGCCCGGCACGTCGGTGATCAGGTTCAATCCTTCGCCCACGCGAAACGCTCCAGCTGCGGTCGGCTTGGTGTGCCTTATGGCTTGGCGCCGGAGGCCGCGGCTGTCAATGGCAAGTCGCCGCGGTCGGAAATGCAAAGAGGCAGCCGTGAGGCTGCCTCCATGGTTGGCTCTTAGCTGCTGTAGGGCTCATTCCTGGAAATAGGTGATCTTGCCTTCCGGGTTCTTTTTCCAAACGTACATCACGTAGTCGAGCCGCGTGATGTCGCCCTTCTTGTTGTAGGCGAGATCGCCGATCACCGTCTTGAAAGCCTTACCCGCTTTGGTCGCCTCGGCGACCTTCTTGGGATCGAGCGACTTGGCATCGGCGGCGGCCATCGCCAGCACCTGCATGGCGGCGTAGCTATAGAGGGTATACGCCTCGGGATTGATATTCTTGGCCGCAAACTTCTTGACCGCGTCGGCGGCCGCCGGGTTCTTGCGCGGATCGGGACCGAAGGTCATCAAGGTGCCCTCCACGCCGGGTCCGCCGATCGAGGCAAACTCGTCCGAGGTGATGCCATCGCCGCCCATCAGAGGAGCCTTGACGCCTTGGTCGCGCATCTGCCGCACGATCAGGCCACCTTCCGTATGCAGGCCACCCCAATAAACCACGTCGGCGCCCGCGGCCTTGATCTTCGACACCAAGGCGGAGAAATCTTTCTCGCCGATGTTGATGCCCTCATACAGCACTTCCTTCATGCCGCCCTTGGTCATGGCCTTTCTGGTTTCATCGGCGAGGCCCTGTCCGTAGGTGGTCTTGTCGTGGATAATCGCCACCTTCTTGCCCTTGAACTTGGACAGGATGTACTTGCCCGCCACTTCGCCTTGTTGGTCATCGCGACCGCAGGTGCGAAATACGTTCCAGAGGTTGCGCTCGGTAATTCTGGGATTGGTGGCCGAGGGCGTGATCATGTAGATGCCGTTCTCCTGGTAGACCTCGGAGGCGGGCATGGTGACGCCAGAGTTGAAGTGGCCGATCACGAACTTGACCCCGTCACCGGCCATCTTGTTGGCAACCGAAACACCCTGCTTGGGATCGGAGGCGTCGTCGCCAAACACCAGTTCTATCTTTTGTCCGTTGATACCGCCCTTGGCATTGAGATCGGCGGCGGCCTGTTCGGCGCCGTTTTTCAACTGCGCTCCGAAAGCCGCGTTGGGTCCCGTTAAGGGACCAGCCACGCCGATCTTGAGCTGGGCAGAAGCGCCGCCGGCGCCGACGAGCGTTGCAGCGGCGATGGCCAAGGCTGGCCAAAGCACCTTATTCATGAAAGCCTCCGTTTGATGCGACACTGACAGGCTCCGGCGGTGCGAGCCCGCCTCGACGTGCATGATCCAACGAAAGCAGAGCCGAGTCACGCCGATTTGGCGGGCTGTATGACGCCGATCTGCGCCGGAAAGATGGCTGCTAGCCGGTCCGACGCCAGCCGAGCACGCCGCTGCGCGTGAACAGCCAACGATATTGCGTCGCCATCTGGCGTGCGCGCACCAGCCGGAAGCCGAAGGTCGCACACAAGAGAGCGACAAGGAAATCAACGGCGTAGCTAACCGGCGAGAGCAGGGGCTCCTCGAACAGGGCGAAATGGCAAAAACGCACGCCCGCAGCCAGCAACAAGCAATAGAGCGGCACCTGCCGGAAGGGGCGCCAAGTCTGGGCAATGGCCTTGCCCGAAGCATAGGCAGCCGCGCCACCGATGCCCACCGTGAGCAGGAGGAAAATCCACAAGACGTTGTCGCCGCCTTCATACAAGAAGTTGGCGATCAGCCCCGGGTTCACTGGCGGCCGCCTTCCAGATAGGCGGCCCGGATCTCGGGCCGCGCCAGCAGCTCCTTGCCGGTGCCGCTCATGGTGATGAGCCCGCTGACCATGACGTAGCCCCGGTCGGCGAGCTTGAGAGCATGAAAGGCGTTCTGCTCGACCAGGAAAACGGTCATGCCCTGGCGATTGAGCTCGGCGATGACGGCAAAGATTTGTTTGACGATCAGCGGCGCAAGACCGAGGGAGGGCTCGTCCAGCAGCAGAAGTTTCGGCCGGCTCATGAGGGCGCGGGCGATCGCCAGCATCTGCTGTTCGCCGCCCGAAAGCGTACCGCCGCGTTGCTCGAGGCGGCGCGCCAGCACCGGGAACAGTTTGCAGACGCGGTCGAGGTCCTCCTCGAAGTGGCGGCCGTCATCGATCTCGGCACCCATCTGCAGGTTCTCGCGCACAGTCATGCGCGGAAAGATCCGCCGACCTTCCGGGGACTGGGCGATGCGCAAGCGGGCAATCTCGTGGGTCGGCAGGCGGGTGATGTCGCGGCCCTGATAGAGGATGCGGCCCTCGCGTGCGCGCGGATTGCCGAAGATTGTCATCATCAAGGTCGATTTGCCGGCGCCGTTGGCGCCGATCAAGGTGACGATCTCGCCTTCCTGCACGTCGATGGCCACGCCCTTGAGCGCCATGATGTTGCCGTAGAAGCTCTTGACGTCGCGCACCGAGAGCAGCGGCTCACTCATTGCGAGATCTCCGCTTCCACCTCGTCAACCTCCTCGTCCTCGACGCCGAGATAAGCGGCAATCACCTTCGGGTCGTTGCGGACATGATCGGGTGGCCCATCGGAAATTTTTTGCCCGTATTCAAGCACCACGACGTGGTCGGAAATGTCCATCACCACCGACATATCATGCTCGATCAGCAGCAAAGAGGTGGCGTGCTCGACTTGCAGGGATTTCAGAAAAGTCTTCAGATCGGCCGATTCGCGCGGATTGAGTCCGGCCGCAGGCTCATCGAGGCAGAGCAGTACCGGCTCCGTGCACATGGCGCGCGCGATTTCGAGGCGACGCTGGGCGCCATAAGGCAGATCTCCGGCCGGATCATCGGCACGCTCGGTCAGGCCGACCTTCTCCAGCCAATATTTCGCCTTTTGCAACGCCCGCTGTTCAGCCTGGCTGTATTGCCGGGTGCCAAGCAGGCCAAGCAGGGTCCAGCCGGAAGCATCCATCAACCGGTTGTGCTGGGCAACGATGAGATTTTCCAAGACCGTCATGCCCGAAAACAGGCGGATGTTCTGGAACGTGCGCGCGACTTTCGCACGCGCGGCGATCTCGAAATCGGGCATGCGCTCGAGCAGGAACAGCTCGCCAGTTCCCGTTGGCGCGTGCCTGGCGCCGGAGGCCGTCAGCTGATCGATGCGATCGGCGGCAGGGGCGGCATCGCTCAAGTTCAGCTGCAGCCGGCCGCCGGACGGCTTGTAGAAGCCGGTGATGCAGTTGAAGACCGTGGTCTTGCCGGCGCCGTTGGGGCCAATGATGGCGGTGATCTCGCCACGCGCAGCCGAGAATGACAGGTCATCGATGGCGATGAGACCGCCAAACCGCATGGTCAGGTGTTCGACCGTGAGCAACGGTGCGAGCGCGGCGCGCATCAGCCGTGCCCCTCTTGCACGAGGTCGGCACGCACCCGCCGCCGCTCGCGCAGGAAGATGGAAGGCATCCGGAAGGAGATGAGGCCACGCGGCTTCCAGATCATCACCAGCACCATCGCCAGTCCGAACAGCAGCATGCGGTATTGGGTCGGCTCGAAGTCGGGTCCGAACAGGCGCCGCAACCAGTCGAGTTCGCGCAGGATCTCCGTGCCGCCGATCATCGCCACCGCGGCGATAGCAACGCCGATTTGGCTGCCCATGCCGCCCAGCACAACAATCGCCAGCACAATGGCGCTTTCCATGAAGGTGAAGGATTCGGGGCTGATGAACCCCTGGCGTGCGGCGAAGAACGAGCCGGCAAAGCCACCAAAGCCCGCGCCGATGGCGAAGGCGGTCAGCTTGGTGTTGGTCGTATTGATGCCGAGCGAGCGACAGGCAATCTCGTCCTCGCGCAGGGCCTCCCAGGCGCGGCCGATCGGCAGCCGGCGCAAGCGCAAGGTGACCCAATTGGTCAACAGCGCCAGCGCCAGGATGACGTAAAACAGGAATATGGCCCGATGCACCGGCGAGAACTCAATGTCGAAGTACGCCGCAAAACCCTCAGGACTGGCGTTGAACGGCAGGCCGAAGAACGTCGGCCGGGGGATGCCGGAGATGCCGGCGTAGCCACCCGTGACGGGCACCCAATTGATGAGGATCAGGCGGATGATCTCGCCGAAGGCCAGGGTGACAATAGCTAAGTAGTCGCCGCGCAGGCGTAGCACGGGAAAGCCGAGCAGGATGCCCCAGAAAGCCGCCAGGATGCCGGCCAGCGGCAAGCAGATCCAGAAGCTAAGTCCCAGGTTCTGCGCCAGCAGGGCGCTGGAGTAGGCGCCCACGGCGTAGAAGGCGACATAGCCCAGATCGAGCAGGCCGGCGAGCCCCACCACGATGTTCAAGCCCCAACCCAGCATGATGTAGATCATGATCTGGATGCCGAAATTGTCGATCCACTTGATGGCCCCGGCCTTGCCCGCCAGGCCCAATGCAATGGCCGGATAGAGCAGCAGGAGGGCGAGCCCAATGATGGCAAAGCTGCGCGCGGCGGCCTCGCGGACGCCGCTGGGCAGGGCCGGCTTCAGGCGCCTGGCCGAGGGGCCGGAGGAGGCCCACAGGAGATAGGCGAAGCGCGCGGCGAAGGCGCCGGCGACCGCAATGACGACAAAGCCCCAACGGGGTTGCAGGATGAGTTCGTTGGCAATGTCCTGCTCGGTGCGCAAGGCCAAGATCGGCACCGCCAGTCCCAGCGCGACCAGGGCGCTGCCGAGCGCATCGGTGACGGCCGCTGCCAGCCATCGCCAAGGGTTGTTGCAGGCGGCGACCGGACTGGCCATGGTGTTCAGACCTTCTCGACCTCGGGCTTGCCCAGCAGGCCTGAGGGCAAGAATACCAGGGTGACGGCCAGAATGGAGAAGGTGGCGACGTCTTTGTAGTCGATGGAAAAGTAGGCCGACCACAAGGTTTCGATGAGGCCGATCAGCAGACCACCCAAAACCGCCCCGGGCAGGGAGCCAATGCCGCCCAGTACCGCGGCGGTAAAGGCCTTGACGCCCGGAACGAAACCGTCGCTGAAGCTGACGACACCATAGTAGATCATGAACAGGAGACCGGCGACGGCGGCCAGCGCGGCCCCCATCACGAAGGTGAGCGAGATGGTCTTGTCGACATCGATACCGAGCAGCGCCGCCATCCGCTGGTCCTGTTCGCAGGCGCGCTGCGCCCGGCCCAGCGAGGTGCGCTGCACGACGTACCAAAATGCCGCCAGCAGTACCGCCGTGACGACGACGATCAGGATCTGTTTGTCGGACAGCGTGACGGCGTAATTCTCGCCTTCATGCAGGGTCAGGACGGTTCCCAAAAAAGATGGCACCGGCTTATTGCGGGGACCCTGCGTCACCTGCACCAGATTGGAGAGGAAGATCGACATGCCGATCGCCGAAATCAGCGGCGCCAACCGGAAAGAGCCGCGTAGGGGCCGGTAGGCCAGGCGCTCGATCGCCCACGCCCACAGCGAGGTGAGCAGCATGCCGAGCACGAGCACGATCAGGAGCGCCAGGACAAGCGAGCCGAAGCCCAGGATCTGGGTCAGCGCTAACAGGAAGATGAGGGCAATGAAGGTCGAGAGCATGAACACGTCGCCATGGGCGAAGTTCACCATGCCGATGATGCCAAACACCATGGTGTAGCCGATGGCGATGAGCCCGTAGATGGAGCCCAGCGTCACGCCGTTGATGAGCTGCTGAAAGAAGTATTCCATGCCGCTCGCCTGCCTTTTCCCCGAGTCGCCCCTGGGGCAAGCTAGCAGACCCGTTTGCCGGGCGTCACCTTGCTATGTCGCTCAGACGGCCGGTTTGCTGCCGGCCGGCGACCGCCGGGCAGGCTTGCCGAGGCAGCGGCCGTCAACCGCACTCAGAGCATGTTATGGGTGCCGTCGCAGAAGGGCTGATCGTCGGTCCCCTTGCAGCCGCAAAGGTTTACGGTACCGCTGGCCGCGGCAATGAAGCGCAGCGGCTGAAGGCTCGTCAGCTTATGGGAGCCATCGCAGAACGGCTGCTTTGCCGAGCGCCCACAAGTGCACCAGAAATAGGCCTTCCCTTCCACCAGCTCAACCTGATAGGGGCCCTTTTGGGCGCAGATCGGCTCGTCGGACATCCTCACCTCGGTAAGCCGCAGTAGGGCAGCCCTGAGCGCACGCGCCGGCGGGCTATGGGCCGGGGCGGCAGCCGGCCGCGTCACGTGACATTGAGTTTTATCTTCTCGACGATTTTGTTGCCGCCATCCTCCACCCAGGTGAACTCGAACTCGCCCGGGCCTGGCACCTTCATGAAGAAGGATAGATACGGGTTGGCGGAGATGCCCGCCTGCAGATCCGCCCTGAACACCTCGTTGCCGGCAAAACTCGCAGAAAAGAAATTGATGATACTGCGGGGGATGGTCTTGCCGTCGGGGTCTTTGCGCTGACCGGTCTCCATGACGTGCGAGATCAAGGTCTTGATCTCGATGAGATCGCCCGCCTTGGCAGCGTCGGGCAGCTTTACGCGCGGCTTGTTCATCGCCATTCTCCCTCGGCTAACCGCCGCAGCCACCGATCGTGACCTTTACGGTGCGTCGCCCGAGCAGGAATTTACCGTCGCTGAGCTCGGCAAGCCCGATCACCTCCTGGGTTCGCGCAAGACGCATGCGGCTGGCTGCCGAGGCCTTGCCCGACAACGGCGTGAAACGGAAGGTGGCAACGCCGGGCTGGGGGTTTTCGGTGGCGATGACATGGATGGCCTTGACGTAGTCGCTGGCCGTCATCGGGCTCTCCACGGACACTGTCAGGGGCACGGTGTTGCCGTTCTCGGCAATCTCGGGCAACTCCAGCGTCACCTTCCCCTCTACGGGCTTGGCGTCGCCGACCAAATTCTTCAAGGCCTGCTGCCAGGCCGGCTCGGCGCCCTGCGCGCCCAGCGGTGCGGCCGAGGCCGGCAGCAATGCCATCGCCACGGCGCCGGCCGCGAATTCCCGGCGATCCAGCAACGGGGTCTTGGTGGGGTGCTTCATCTCGAATCCCTAATGCCGACGCGCAACACATAAGCCCTGCGCCGGCTTTGCCAAGGGCCGGCCGACAGTGCTGGTGCTCGCCTGTAGTATGCCCGCAACTGCCCGCGCAATCCACACTCAAGCGTGTTTGCCGTGCGGTGGCATGGCGCCTTTGCGGCCTCGCCAGATTGCGCCATACTTGCCAACGCGAACGCGGGCGGGCGTTTTGCGATCGACAGACCTGTCAGGGGAATGGCCGGGTGGGGTTTACCCTCCCGGCAAATCCGGGCCATGGCCTGCGACGGTCCGCTTGCCTGACGGTCGCCAAATCGACAGCTCCGGCGCGACCGTCCGTGATCGATCCAAGAGCGTCGATCCAGGAGTGTCGTTGGAGCAAGGTGGGGCAGATGATTTCGCGGCGGGGTTTTACACGGCTTATGGGAGGGGCAGGCGCGGGGGCGCTCACCGTGGGGTCATGGACGACGTTTGCCATCGCCGAACGGGCGCCTCGTGTCGTGATCGTCGGCGGCGGGGCCGGTGGGGCGACGGTGGCGCACCATCTCAAGATGGCAGCGTCCCAGCTCGATGTAACGCTGATCGAAACCAGGCAGATCTACAGCTCCGCATTCTTTTCCAACCTCTACCTCGGTGGTTTGCGCCCCCTGGAATCCTTCAACCACAGTTATGTGGCCTTGCAGCGCCTTGGCGTGAAGGTGGTGCATGACTTGGCGACGGACGTCGACAGCACACGCAGGACCGTGAAGACACGCGGCGGGCGCACCTACGGTTATGAGCGCCTGGTGTTGGCGCCGGGCATTGCCATCAAGTATGGGTCGATCGGCGGCTACTCGCACGAAGCGGCCCGAGCGATGCCGCATGCCTACACCACCAACCCGGCCGGCAATCGCAATTTGAAGCGCCAGCTACAGGCCATGCGCGATGGCGGCACCGTCGTCATCGCCGCGCCGAACAACCCCTACCGCTGTCCGCCCGCACCTTATGAGCGCGCCTGCATGATCGCGCATTACCTCAAGGCCAGAAAACCCAAGTCGAAGCTCGTCATCCTTGATGCCAAGAAGAGCTTTGCCAAGCAGAGCCTGTTCATCGAGGCCTTTGAACGGCACTACCAGGGTATCATCGAGCTCAATCTGAGCACCGAAATCGACGACTTTTCGCTCGCCGGCGTCGACCCCAAGAGCAAAGAAGTCATCACCAGGGCGAACCAGCGTGTGAAGGCCGACGTCGCCAATATCATCCCGGCGCAGCGGACCGGCGACATCGCCGTGCGGGCCGGCTGCGCGGACGGCGACTGGTGCCCCATCGATCCCGGCAACTTCGCCTCACGGAGGGTCAACGACATTTACGTGCTGGGGGATGCCGCCGTCGCCGCAGACATGCCAAAGTCGGCGTTTGCCGCCAACAGCCAGGCAAGGGTGGTGGCCAAAGACATTCTCGCGCACCTGGTCGGGAAGGAGGAATTTCCAGCGCGCTATCGCAATACCTGTTGGTCTTGGCTCGCACCCGATGACGTCGTCAAGCTGGGGGCCGACTATGCCCCCAAGGACGGTAAGCTCGAGGCCTCTGGGGAGGTCATGTCAGCGCCCGGCGAGGCCGAGGACGTGCGCCGGCAGGCTGCTCTGGAAAGCCTCGACTGGCATGACGAGATCACCACTGACATGTTTGCCAGGCCCCAGCGCGGGGCCAACGCCAACAGCCGATAGGCCCTGGTCTGGCGGGCGCTGCCGCCGTGGCAATGTGCCCGCCCGGCGGCCGTTGCAGACCCTGGCGGCCGGCGTGGCCGCGCCAAGCTCCAGCGCCGGCGAGCCCGGGCCGCCGGCCGACCAGGCGGCACCCCTCCCCTCCCCTCGGGAGGCGGCCGGCTGGCGCCATTTCCCCCGTGGCCCGCCGCAGGTGCTGCCGCGGCAGGACAGGGCTGGCCCCGCCTGAGGTGGGCAAAACCACAAAGCTCCGGCGCGGCGCGACCCTGATGGCTTTGGCTGAAAAAAGCGAAAGCGCTATACTGGCTATACCGAAAAGGAACGACCTGCTTCATAACCTGGGTGTGAGAGGTTTTCCCGAGCAAGCCGCGACAGGGCGTCCGAAACGACAGCTGCGACAAGGCCCGGGCAGAGCCGCACGGCGCGGGGTCGCGCCTCCCGCAGAGCCAGGCCGAGGCTCGGCCGGCGGGGTCAGGGGCGTTGCGGGGTCAAGGGCGTTGCAACGTCAGGCTTTGGTATAATTTATCGAGAGGCTGGAGGCCACAATGGCGGAGTTCGTGTTCCTCGTTCTCTGCATGGCGGGTGTTTTCGTCCTGGCCATGCATCGGGCGCCGCTCTGGGCCTGGGCCGCCGCGCTTGCCGGCGCAACCGTGATCTGGCAGACCGGCCTTCTGCATGGCGACTTCGAGGAGCCGACCTTTGGCGTTCTGGGCCTGCTGGCCTGGGTGCCGGTGGCGATCCTCGCCGGCATGGCGATCCCTGCCGTGCGGCGCGCCGCTTTGATCGAGCCGGTGTTTCGCACCATTAAGGGTGTTTTGCCCAAGGTTTCTGCCACCGAGCAGGAAGCCCTTGACGCCGGCACCATCGGCTTTGATGCGGAACTTTTTTCCGGCACGCCCGATTGGCAAAAGCTGCGCGACGTTCCCCCTATCACTCTGACCGAGGAGGAGAAGGCATTCCTTGATGGGCCGACGAGCGAGCTTTGCCGCAGGGTGAACGACTGGGCCATTCGCCACAACCTCAAGGAAATCCCGGCGGAGGCGTGGGCTTTTGTCAAGCAGCACGGCTTCCTCGGCATGCTGATTTCCAAACAGCACGGTGGGCTCGGCTTCTCGCCGCAAGCCCAATCGCTGGTGCTTGGCCGCATTGCTTCGCGTTCCCCAGACGTCTGTACGCTGGTGATGGTGCCGAATTCGCTCGGCCCCGGCGAACTGATCGAAAAGTACGGCACCCCCGAGCAGAAGCGGCACTACCTGCCGCGTCTTGCCAAGGGCATCGAGGTTCCCTGCTTTGCCCTGACCGGTCCCACCTCCGGTTCTGACGCCGCCACCATGCGCGATGTCGGTTACGTCACCAAGGGTCGCCACGAAGGCAAAGAGGTGATCGGCATCAGAGCCTCCTGGGAAAAGCGCTATATCACGCTGGCACCGCAGGCGACGCTGGTTGGCCTCGCCATGCGCTTGATCGATCGCGAAAACCTGCTGGGCCGCGGCGAAGAGCTGGGCATTACCGTCGTGCTCGTACCTGCCGATCATCCGGGCGTTGAGATCGGTCGCCGCCATCTGCCGAGCGGCGCCGCCTTCCCGAACGGACCGGTCTCGGGACATGACGTGTTCATCCCCATCGACTGGGTGATCGGTGGCGAGAAGCTGGTGGGGCAGGGCTGGCGCATGCTGATGGAGTGCCTCGCCGCCGGCCGCTCCATTTCGCTGCCGTCATCGGCTGCGGCCGGCGCCAAATCGCTGCTGCGCAATGCCAGCGCCTATGCCCGCATTCGCAAACAATTCGACCTGCCGATCGGCAAGATGGAAGGGTTACAAGAACCGCTGGCGCGCATGGTTGAGAATGCCTATGCGATCGAAGCGGCGCGTGCGGTGACGGCTGCCATGGTCAGCCGCGGTGAGAAGCCCTCAGTGCTGTCCGCGATCATGAAGTATCAGACCACCGAGCGCATGCGCCGGTCGCTCAACGACGCCATGGATCTGCATGGCGGTCGGGCGATCTGCGATGGACCCGCCAACTATCTGCAGTCGGCCTATCAGATGATGCCGGTCGCCATTACGGTCGAAGGTGCCAATATTCTTACGCGCTCGCTGATTACCTTTGCGCAGGGTGCCTTGCGCTCGCATCCTTATCTCTACCAGGAGATTCAGGCGTGCCAGGATGACAACCCGCAACGCGGGCTGGCTCAGTTCGAGGCCGCATTCGGCGGCCACGTGGCATTTTCGCTGGCGAACACGTTCGGCGCCCTGTTCCACAACATCACATTCGGCCTGTTCGGCAGTGTGCCCGAAAAGGCCTATGGGACTGCCGAATGGTATCGGCAGCTGTGGCGGGCGGCGCGCAACTTTGCCTTCGTCGCCGATCTGACCGTCGCGGTGCTGGGTGGCGGCCTAAAGATCAAACAGAAATTGACCGGCCGGCTGGCCGACGCCCTGTCGGAGCTCTATTTTCTTGCCTGTGTAATCAAGCGCTACGAAGATGATGCCAAGCCGGCCAACGACCGCCAGATCGTGGCGCTGTGCGCCCGCAACGGGCTCTATCGCTGCCAGGAAGCGCTGCGGGGCGTCATTGACAACTTCCCGGTCGCCCCGGTGCGCTGGTTCATGCGCGCCGTCGTGTTTCCGTTCGGGAGCCACTACAAGCCTGCTCCGGATTGGCTGGGGCATCAGGTGGCGGAGCTGGTGCTGCGGCCGGGCGAAGTGCGCGATCGTCTCACGCGATGCATTTTTGTCTCGCACAACCCGAACGACCCGACCGGTCTGTTGGAGGTGACGTTTGCCAAGGCGGTCGAGGCCGAGGCTGCTGAAAAGAAGCTCGACCGGGCGGTTCGTGCCGGCATCGTGCGGCGTGTCCACGGCAACGATTGGATCGGCGAGGCCGTCGTCAAGAAGGTGTTGACCGAGACCGAGGGGCAGATGCTGCGCGAATTGGAAAAGTTGACGGCACGCGCCATCGCCGTCGACGATTTCGATCCGGCCGAGGTACGCCCCAATTACATGACGCCCGGCCACAATGCGCGGGCGATGCGGAGTGCGGCGGAGTGAGGCAAGCATCATGGCGCAGATGACCGAGTTACGCGACTGGCGCTTCTCCATTGATCACCAAGGCATTGCCTGGGCGGTGTTCGACCGCGAGGGCGAGAGCCAGAATTCGCTCGGCCAGCGGCCGCTCGAGGAACTGGCCGTCATCGTCGAGCATGTCGAGCGGGGTGCGCGGGACACCAGTATCCATGGGCTGGTGTTTAGCTCCGGCAAGGACAAGGGCTTCATCGTTGGCGCCGACGTGCGCGAGTTCGAACAGATCACCAGTGAGCGGCAGGTCGTCGACGGTATCAGTCTCGTCAACGCCCTATTCGATCGCATCGAGCGCCTGCCGGTGCCGGTGGTGTGCAACATCCACGGCTTCTGTTTGGGTGGCGGCCTCGAGCTTGCGCTCGCCTGCCACTGGCGCATCGCCACCCGCGATACGGCGACGCGGCTGGGTTTTCCCGAGGTGCGGCTTGGCATCTTCCCGGGCTTCAACGGCACGGTGCGCTCGATCCGCCAGGTGGGCGCGCTTGCCGCCATGCAAATGATGCTAACCGGCTCGATGGTCCGCGCTGGGGCCGCCCGCAAGATGGGCCTTGTCGACGAGCTGGTGGCCAGCTCTCTCAATCTGGCGTGGGCGGCGCGCCGGGCCATCCAGAGAAAGTACAAAGCGAAGGCGGCCGGCGGTTGGAAGGCGCTGTTGCGGTTGGCGCCCGCACGCGGGCTCCTGGCGAAAAAGCTGCGCACCGAGACCGCCAAGAAAGTGCGCGAGGAACACTATCCCGCACCCTTCCGTCTGATCGATTTGTTCGAAGCGCATGCGGGCAGTCTCGAGGAGATGAAGCTTGCCGAGACGCGCGCCTTCGCACCACTGATGCTGGGCGACACGGCCCGCAACCTGCGCCGGGTCTTCAAGCTCTCCGAGATGATGAAGGCGCAGGCGCCCAAGGATTTGGCGTTCAAACCACTGCGCGTGCATGTGATCGGTGCCGGGGTGATGGGCGCCGACATTGCCGGCTGGTGCGTCGCCTCTGGCATGCAAGTGTCACTGCAGGATTTGAACGAGGAGCAGCTAGAAAAGGGCCGCGCCGCGCAAAAGCAACTTTTCGCGCGCAAATTTAAAACCAGGTCGCAGCGCGAGGCCGCCATGGTGCGCCTAATCGCCGATCCCAAGGCTGTCAACCTCGCCCGCGCCGACGTCGTCATCGAGGCCATCGTTGAAAGGCTGGAGAGCAAGCAAGCCCTGTTGCAGTCCATCGAAGGCAGACTGAAGCCGGGCGCGGTACTGGCGACCAACACCTCCTCAATTGAGATCGAAAAGATTGCCGAAGTGCTGAGCGATCCGGGTCGGCTGATCGGCATCCACTTTTTCAATCCGGTGGCGCAAATGCCGCTGGTCGAGGTTGTCCGCGGCGCCAATAGCCATGCCGATCAAGTGGCCAAAGGCTGCATCTTTGTGACGGCCATCGACAAGTTCCCGCTCATCGTCAAAAGCAATCCGGGCTTCCTCGTGAACCGCGTGCTGGCGCCCTATATGATGTCGGCTCTGCAACGGCTGGAGCGCGGCGAGGCCAAGGAAAAAATCGACGAGGCCGCGCGCGTGTTCGGCATGCCGATGGGGCCGATCGAGCTTGCCGACACCGTCGGCCTCGATGTCTGCGCCCACGTGGGCAACATCCTCAGGCTGGCGCCGTCGGGCGGAACCAAGCTCGACCAGATGGTGGCCGCCGGCAAACTCGGCAAGAAGTCGGGCGAGGGTTTCTATGTCTGGAAGGATGGCAAGCCCGAAAGGGCCAAGCCGGAGCAACCCTATGATGCCTTCGAATTGGCGCGTCTGGGCCGCGAGCTGGTCGATCCGCTGATCCGCGAATGCGAGCGCTGCCGCGACGAGAAGATCGTCGAGAGCGCCGACCTGGTCGATGCGGGGGTCATCTTCGGCACCGGCTTTGCACCTTTCCGCGGTGGCCCGCTGCATTTCCGGGCCAACGAGCAAAAATCAAACGTCGCGCCGTTGCGGCGCACGGCAGCGGCTTGAACCGGCGTCGGGCTTTTGAGGTCGGCTATGAGGAATCCTGGGCGGCTTCGCCCCTTCTCGGGAGTTTAGCATGGATGCAACAGTGAGGCCCGTTGCCGTGGTCGGAGGCGTGCGCATCCCCTTCTGTCGTTCCAACACGCTTTATGCCGATCAATCCAATCTGGCGATGCTGACAGCAACGCTGAACGGCCTGGTCGACAAATACAACCTCAAGGGCGTGCATATCGATGAGGCGATCGGAGGTGCGGTCGTCACTCACTCCAAGGATTGGAACCTGGCACGCGAGGCAATCCTGGGCAGCAAGCTGGCGCCGTCCACGCCCGGCATCACGCTGCAGCAGGCCTGCGGCACCAGCCTGCAGGCCGCCATGATCCTGCAAGCGAAGATCGCGACCGGGCAGATCGAGTGCGGCATCGCCATGGGTTCAGATACCACCTCGGATGCGCCCATCGTGTTCAAGGAAAAATTCGCGCACCGGCTTGTGGAGGCACAAAACGCCAAGTCGTTCGGCCAGCGCCTGGCGGCATTCAAGGGTTTTTCGCCGGCGGAACTTGCCCCCCAGCCGCCCAGCGTCAGCGAACCGCGCACGGGGCTGTCGATGGGACAGCACACGGAGCTGATGGCCCAGGAATGGCAGATCTCTCGCGCCGACCAGGACCGGTTCGCCCTAGAGAGCCACCGCAAAGCTGCCGAAGCCTACCGCTCGGGCTATCTGGACGATCTTGTCGTGCCGTTTGCCGGGGTATTTCGCGATAACAACCTGCGCGAGGACATCAGCTTGGATCGGCTGGCGACGCTGAAGCCAGCGTTCGACAAATCCGAGTATGGCACGCTGACGGCGGCCAATTCGACGCCGCTCACCGACGGTGCCGCATGCGTGCTGCTCGCTTCGCAAGCGTGGGCCGCCAGCCGCGGGCTGCCGGTCGAGGCCTATCTCACGCACGCGCAGACGGCGGCCAACAACTTTGTCGAGGGCGAGGGCCTGCTGCTGGCCCCGACCATCGCCGTCTCGCGCATGCTCGAGCGCGCTCAGCTGACGTTACAGGACTTCGACTTCTACGAGATCCACGAAGCCTTCGCGGCCCAGGTGCTCGTCACGCTCAAAGCCTTCGAGGATCCCGGCTACTGCAAGAGGTTTCTCGGCCGCGAGGCAGCGCTGGGTTCGATCGATCGCAGCAAGCTCAATGTCAAGGGCTCGAGCCTGGCCTTCGGCCATCCCTTTGCTGCCACCGGGGCCCGCATTATCGCCAACCTGGGCAAGCTGCTCGCCGAGCACGGCGGGCGCGGGCTCATCTCGGTGTGCACTGCCGGCGGCATGGGCGTCGCCGCCATTATGGAAAACGTCAAGGCGGCAGACCTGAAAGCTGCTGCCTGAGCCGGCTTTTCTGGTTCTCGCCGGAGCGGTTGCTCCGGCGAGAACCAGCTTTGTGTTAGTTATTCTGGTCGGGACAGGTGAAGATCGGGCGGCCGCCTTGGCCGCTGTCGATCCAGCCCGTGACCTTGCAATCGGCCGCAGAGGCCGGGACCACCGCCCCCGCCAGCAGCGATAGACCTAACAAGGCAGCTGCCATCTTTCTCATGTCATCTCTCCTCCAGCGCGGTTCTTGGCTGACGGTCTCGCTAGACGAGACCCTGACAGGCATTTGGGAGCCTCGAGGCCCGACGCAAAGGTGCCTCACCGAGCGTTGAGTGAATGTGAACCCCATGCGCATCGCGCATGCCCAGGATGCCGCCGGTGCAGGTGCCTGTGGCGGCAGCAAGCCATTGCTGGCCGAGGGCACCCCTTGGCGATGATGCGCTCGCCTACGAAAACTTCGCCGGGGCCAAAGATTTCATTTGGGCTTTGACCGCTGCGCCTCTTCGGCTTTCAGCTCTTTCTTCGAAAGCTTGCCGATCATCGTCTTGGGAAGGGCATCACGGAATTCGATCTCGGCGGGCATTTCGATTTTGGAGAGTTTCTTGTCGAGATGCCGGCGAATGTCGGCCGCTGTCGCCACGCCCCCGGCCTTCAGCTTGATGAAGGCCTTGGGCGCTTCGCCGCGGTAATCGTCCTTGATGCCGATGACGGTCACTTCCTCGACGGCGGGGTGCTGGTAGATCGCCTCCTCGACGCGGCGGGGATAGACGTTGTAGCCCGAGCAGATAATGAGGTCCTTGATACGGTCGACGATGAAAATAAAACCCTCCTCGTCCATGACGCCGACGTCGCCGGTGCGCAGGAAGTCGCCGACGAACTGATTGGCGGTCTCCTCAGGCTTCTGCCAATAGCCTTTCATCACTTGCGGCCCCTTGACGCAAATTTCGCCCTTCTCGCCAAGCGGGACCTCCTTGCTGGGGTCGGCAAGGTCGCGCAGCGAGACGATGGTGCCGGGCAGCGGCTGGCCGATCGAGCCCTCTTTCACAGGGCCCTCGACCGGATTGCAGGTGACACTGGGGGAGGCTTCGGTCAGACCGTAGCCTTCTACGACTTTGCAGCCGGTTAGTTTTTCGAACCTTTGCTTCAGTTCTACCGGCAAGGGCGCGCCACCCGAGACGCAGTATTTGAGCGAGGCCAGATCGAAGCTCTTGAGCCGTGGGTGGTTGAGGATGGCCATGAACATGGTCGGCACCCCCGGCATGACCGTGGGCTGCGTCTTGTCGATCAGCTTCATGGCATCATCGAGCACGAAGCGCGGCATGATGATAAGCTCGGCACCCTCCGACACGGCAAAGTTCATGACCGCCGTCATGGCAAAGACGTGAAAGAAGGGAAGGGCCGCCAGCGAGCGCTCCTGGCCGCGCACAAGATTGACGGCCCAGGCGGCGCCCTGTTGGCAATTGATCGAGATGTTGGCGTGCGTCAGCATGGCGCCCTTGGGGGTGCCGGTGGTGCCGCCGGTATATTGCAGCACGGCGATGTCGTTGGCGGCATCGACGGGCACCTTCTGGTAGGTGCCGGCGTTGCCCATCACATCGGCATCGCGCGTGAGCTTGGCGGCAACCGCGGACTTGTCAGGGCGGGCCAGATCCCGGCTTTTGAACAGTGAGAAGAGCACGGATTTGGTGGCGGGCAGCTGGGCGGAAAAGCTGGCGACAATGGCGCGAGGCAACGCGCCCGCCTTAATCAGCGCTTCGACCTTGTCGAACAGGAGCCTGAGGTCGAGGGTAACCAGGAGCTCTGTCTGGCTGTCCGCCAGCTGGAAGGTCAGTTCCTCCAGGGTATAAAGGGGATTATAGTTAACAACGATGCCGCCGGCTTTGAGGATGCCGAAGTAGTAGATGAGGTAGGTGGGGCAGTTGGGCAGGAACAAACCGACTTTTGTGCCCTGGCGGACGCCCAAGCCCTGCAGCCCGGCGGCCGCCTTCCCCGCCAATTGGCCAATCTCCTGATAGGTGAGGGTTTTCCCGAAGAAATTCGTGCAGGGGCGAGAGCCGAACTTCTGCACGGCCCGTTCGAGCAGCTCGTGCACCGCCAGGGGTTCGAATTGCGCGTTCCAATTGACGCCCTCGGGGTAGTGCCCAAGCCAGGGATAGGCAGGCCGCTGGCCTTCCACCGCAGTCCCGGGTCGCGCGTCTGGCGACATTTTCGGGTTTCCCTTAGGACTTGAACAGCGGGCGGGCACTGCTCATGTGTGGCTTGGGGCAGATCGCGTTAACCGCCTGCACGACCATTGAACACGCTTTTGCCGGCGATGGCCAGATTGGGCTGGAACCGGCGCAGGAACCTAGGAGCAACCAAGGCAGCGTATCGGCGGGGCCATCTGCTGGACTTATCGGGGTTTTCCGTATATGTGACGGCTCGAATTGACCATCCGGGGCGCCCGGATCGTCTTAAGGTCACCAGCTAACAAAGGTCCCGACTTGCCTGGCAGGGCACGGATTGGGAGATCGCAATGGACGACGTGGCAGGTAAGATTGTCGATATTCTAAAGAAGCATATGAAGGAGCCCAGGGATGACATAGGGCTCAGTACGGCGCTCACAGACCTGAAGATCGAGTCGCTCGATCTCGCCATGATCGTGTTCGACATCGAGGATACCTTCGGCATTGAAATCCCCTACAACGCCAATGAGGAGGCGGCGGATTTCAAGACCGTTGGCTCGGTCGTGGAGCGAGTTCGGGGTTTGATCGAAAGTTCCGGCGCGGCCGCGGCCAAGGCGTGACCGTCGCCGGGCAGCGCACCCGCCTGCATGCAGCCTCCAAGCCTCCGTTTTTGCTCTGAAACATAGGAAACCAGCATAGATGGTCGCGTCTGGCGCACCGCGCCGCGTCGTTGTCACGGGCATGGGTGTGGTGACGCCGATCGGCACTACGGTGGCGGATTTCTGGGCCTCATGCCGTGCGAGCCGTGTGGGGATCGGCGCACTTGGCGGCTTCGCCCCGGAAGATCTGAAAATCCTGATCGCTGCCCAGATCAAGGACTTCGACCACAAGGCCCGGCTTGGGCACTTCAAGCGCGATAAGATCATCCTGCACGTCGACCGCTATTCCTGGTTTGCGGCAGCGGCTGCCGACGAGGCAATCAGGCAGGCCGGCTTGGAAGTCCCCTTCAAGGATGGCTATCGCGTCGCCTGCGTCATCGGCTCGGGAGCCGGTGGCCTGCAGACGATCGAAAGCTCCTACCGCGACCTCTTCATTCTCAAGAAGAAGGCCACCCACCCGCTGACGCTCCTGCGCTTTATAGGCTCCTCGGCGGCGGCCCATGTCGGCATTGAGTACGGTATCAAGGGTCCCACCTTTGCCACCTGTAGCGCCTGCTCCACGGCAGCTCACGCCATCGGCATCGGCATGGATTACATCCGCTACGGCATGGCCGACGTCGCCATTGTCGGTGCGTCTGAGGCGGTCATTACCTATGGCGTGATGCGCGCTTGGCAGGCCATGCACGTGCTGTCGCCAGAGGGCATCTTTCCCTTCGCCAAAAGGCGCAATGGCACGGTGCTGGGGGAAGGCGCCGGGATCTTGGTGCTGGAATCGGAGGCGCACGCCAAGGACCGTGGCGCCAAGCCGCTGGCGGAGTTGATGGGTTTTGGCATGACCTCCGACAGCAAGGACATGGTCAATCCGGACATCGAAGGGCCGAGCGAGGCGATGCGGTTGGCGCTGGCAGACGCCAAACTATCGCCCGGGGATATCGACTACCTCAACGCGCATGGCACGGCCACCACCATCAACGACAAGAACGAGACCAACGCGATCAAGGCCGTGTTCGGCAAGCACGCCTATGACCTGGCCGTGTCCTCGACCAAATCGATGCATGGACATCCCCTTGGCGCGGGCGGCGGCATTGAGGCGGTGGCCTGCATCAAAGCCCTGCAGGACAATTGGGTCCCGCCGACGGCGGGCCTCGACGAGCCCGATCCCGAGTGCGATCTCGACTACGTCCCCAACGCCGGCCGCGACCGGCAGGTCACCCATGCCATGTCGAACTCTTTTGCGTTTGGTGGTCTCAATGCCGTGCTGGTGTTCGGCCCGCCACCGTACTGAGTGTGGCCTATTCCCTGGGCGCCAATGGTGTGCAGGGAGGGGGTAGCCGGCCCTGACGCGCGCCCCTGATGGCTGCGCCGGCGAGGGCAACGGCCTCGGCGCCGGGTGGTGCCGGTGGCAACGGCGGCACGTGGTGGGCCCGGCAGGACTCGAACCTGCAACCAGACGGTTATGAGCCGCCGGCTCTAACCATTGAGCTACGGGCCCGGCCAGGGGCGAGCGCCTCTATAGCACCCGCGGGTCGCTGCTTGGAATGGTGCGGCGGGGCATGCTTCAGCCAAAAACCTGTGTATCCTGAGAAAGGACGGGCCGGACGAGCGCGAGGATAACATGCCTAGACACGACTTGGCGGTAGCGCTGGGCACCGTGACACTGGCGGCCGTGTGGTGGGCTGGGGGGATGGCAATGGCGGCGGAGCCGGACAAGCAACAAGAGCGGACGGTCAGCGTTTCGGCGACAGGCAGCGTCGCCGCCGAGCCCGATCTGGCGACGATCTCCACCGGAGTGGTCGCGGAGGCCGAGACGGCACACGAGGCGCTTGCACGCAACACCGCAACGATGGCCAAGGTGATCGAAGGGTTGAAGGCACACGGCATCTCCGCTCAGGACATTCGCACGACGACGGTCAATGTCGAGCCCCGCTATCGCAATGCCAAAGATCAGGCGCCGGCCATTGTTGGCTATCAGGTCGCCAATCAGGTGCGCATTACGGCGCGCGACCTAAAGCGCCTGGGCGCGGTGTTGGATCAGGTGGTGGTCCTCGGCGCCAATCAAATCGGCGGTATCGCCTTCGAGGTTTCGACGGCCGAGGAGTTGAAGGATGAGGCGCGCAAGGCCGCGATGGCCAATGCCCTGCGGCGAGCACGGCTCTACGCCTCCAGTGCCGGCGCCGACATCGGCCAGGTGCTGACGATTTCCGAAGACGCCCCCGCCGCGGCGCCGCGGCCGTTGACCCGCAGCTCGTTGGCAGCCGCCGATGTGCCGATTGAGCCCGGCACCCAGCGGCTTGAGGTGAGGATCCACGTCACCTGGGCACTGCGTTAGCAGATAACGGCACGGGTTGGGCGACAAGGTCATGGTCAGCGGCGGCGGGGGCCTACTGCGCGACAGGCCCGAGAATGGCCACCATCGCGTCACCTTCGTCGAACTGTTCTTTGACCTGGTATTCGTCTTTGCCATCACCCAGCTCTCGCACACCCTGCTAGCGCACCTTTCCATCCTTGGCGCCTTGCAAACGGCGCTGCTGCTGATGGCGGTGTGGTGGGTGTGGATCTACACCTCGTGGGTCACAAACTGGCTCGACCCGGAAACAACTCCGGTTCGCCTCATGCTGTTTGTGCTGATGCTCGCGGGCCTGCTGCTGTCAACCTCGCTGCCTCAGGCATTCGAAGCGCGCGGCTGGTCCTTTGCCGGCGCCTACGTGACCATGCAGATCGGCCGTTCGCTCTTTACGCTGTGGGCGCTTGCACGCCACGATGCCGGCAACTTTCGCAACTTTCAGCGCATTACGGTCTGGCTGTGTCTGTCTGCACTCTTTTGGATCGCCGGCGCCTGTGTGGCAGATAGCGCCCGTTTGCTCCTTTGGACGGTGGCTCTGCTGATCGAGTACGTGTCGCCCGCGGTCGGATTTTGGACGCCAGGCTTTGGGCGCTCCACCACCACCGACTGGAATGTTGAAGGCGGCCACCTGGCCGAGCGCTGCGGCCTATTCGTGATTATTGCGCTGGGCGAGTCGATCGTCGTCAGCGGCGCGAAATTCGCCGAACTGCCCTGGACAGCGCCGACACTGGCGGCATTCATCGTTGCCTTGATCGGCACGGTGGCGATGTGGTGGATCTACTTCAACATCGGAGCGGAGCGCGCCAGTGCGCGCATCATGTCGTCGGCTGATCCGGGTCGCCTGGCCAGACTGGCATATACCTATCTGCACATCGTGCTGATAGCCGGGATTATTGTCAGTGCCGTTGGCGATGAACTGCTGCTTTCACACCCGCTGGGCCATGCCGAGCCCTCGACCATCGCGGTGCTGCTGGGTGGACCGGCGCTTTATCTCATCGGCAATATCTTGTTCAAACGGGCGACCGCGAGCCGAATGGTGCTTTCGCATTTCGCGGGCCTTGGTTTGCTCGCCCTGCTGCTGGTCGGCTCGGCAGCGATGCCCCCGCTGTTGCTGGGAGCCGCCTCGAGCCTTGTGCTGGTCATCGTTGCGGCCTGGGAAACCTGGTCGCTGCAGTTGCAACCGGCAGTCGATAAGGGTGGTGATCCCGCGCCCTCCTCATGAATTGAACAGCCCTCTGATCACATCCAGGCATTGGCCAAAAGCCGTGAGGTCGGCCATGTCGGGCACGGCTGCGCTCTGGGGCCGAACGAGCGTGCCTCCCGAGGCGACGACAGCCATCTCGATCATCAGGTTGTCGCAGAGGTCATGGTCCTCCACTTCACAGTCTGGGCGGTCGCAATCGTCGGCAAGCGGTCGACAGGCGCGGAAGGCGGTGGCGCGCGCATGATAGGGCGCAGCTACGTTGGTGTAGGCCGACACCGGTCGGCCCAGGGCGCACATGAAGCCTAGCTCGAACACCGTGCCTGCATCGGCGGATACGCCGCGAAACGGCGTCAAGTTGGCGATCAGCGCATCGCACGAGCGCATCAGCTCCGTGTTCACTGCGAAGATGCGACCGGCGTGCTCGCACTTGGCCAGAGGCGTGTGTCTGAGGTGCGGATCGTAAGGAAACACCCCTTCGAACCCGGCCGCCGCTGCCAGGCGGCACTTCTCGGCGCCAACGCTGGCCGCTCGCGGCAGGAAGACTTCCGGCCCGGCTAAGTAAATGCGCCGCCGGCGCGGGGTCTCGCTCATGGTGTTCTCCAGCCTTCGCTGCAGATGTTTGCTCACGCGCCGTCACTGTCATCGGCAGGCAAGCCGATGCAAGATCCGCGACGCGGTCGGTGCCGGCACGAACGCTGCTGGCTGCCACCTCAGCAAAGAGGCCTAGCTGCGCGCGGGCTGTCGGTTGCCGAACGGACGGTCGCGACAGGCCATCCCCGACAAAATCATGGCCTGCATGAGGCATGCAGGCACAACCTGGAGGACTTGCGCCGCCGCGGCCCGCAACCGCCAGCGGTTGGCGCAGCGACCTGCTCCGGCTCGGCGGCAGCGCCGGTGGCACGTTGCGGCGATCTCGATGGGGGCGATGGCGCCCCACGGCTCGTTTGCGCACATCTCTCTTGCAGGCCAGCAAAGCGCCGCTCAGGGGGGAGACGCCGCTCATGTCGGCGCGGCGGCAGAGGGAGATGCCTTCGTGTGCTCTAGAGCACAGCCCGACGTTTTCGGCGCCGCTAGGATGCTGGTGGTGACGGGATCCTGGCGCAAAGCCGAGTGGAACGGGCGCTTGCCGATGACGGATCATCCGAGATTTGAGCGGTTGCAGGGCTCCGCTGAGACGATGCATCGTCGATACCACGGCGGCAACCTCGTTGCTGTCATCCTGTGGCTGGCAGATTTGTGGATGGCCTGGCGCAGGGTCGGTCGGGGTAGGTTCCGCTCGGCTGCGCACAACCCAGACAATGCTCAGCTCAACGTCCGCCGCGCGCGTCTGCGGATGTTGCTGACGGCCTTGCTTATGAGCGCAACTGTGGTTGGGATTGCCCTGCGGGCCGGCGCAGCGGATGCGCGCGCGGGCAAGGGGCTTTTGCTGCCTCAACAGCACGCCAAAGCCGCGGCTTGTCCGATCTGAATTTGCGCCTGCCAGCTCGGCCATGGCGGGTGCCAGGGCGAGCCAAGCACGATGGTCGTCAGGGCGCCCTGGCGGTGTGAGCCCATGTCGGTGTGGGCTCATGTCGGTGTGAGTTAGCACTTCGGGAGGCGCCAAGAGCGTCCGCCCGCCCGGCGCCAGGCAGCCGATGGCACGCCTCGGTCCATGCCGGCCAGCCGGCGCAGGCCTCAGCAGCGGCGCCGTCTCTTGCCCTTTGGCTGGCCCTTTGGCTGGCCCTTTGGCTGGCCTGACGCTGGTCTCAGGCGGCCGCGATTTGTCGCCGTCCCGCCCGCCGCAGCATCAGGAACGCCACGATGGACACATTGAGCAGGTTCCAGGCGATGCCATTGCTGAAGGCCTGGGCGTAAGAGCCCGTCAGGTCGAATATCGCACCCGAGAGCCAGCCGCCGAATGCCATGCCGATAATGGTTGCCATCACCGCCAGGCCCACTCGCGTGCCGGCTTCGTGTGGCGGAAAAAAATCGCGTACGATCACGGCGTACATCGGGATGATGCCGCCCTGCACCAGGCCGAACAATGCCGAAATGATGTAAAGCGATGTAAGTCCGTCAAACCAAAGGTAAAGGAAGAGCGCGAAAGCCTGCAGCACGGAACCGAGCAGCATGGTGGCCAGCCCGCCAATGCGATCGGCGATGAAGCCCGAGCCGATACGGCTGGCGATACCGAAGCCCAGCATGATGGAGAGCATCTCCGCGCCGCGCGCCACGCCGTAGCCGAGGTCGCCGCAGTAGGCCACGATATGCACCTGCGGCATCGACATGGCTACGCAGCAGGCCAAGCCAGCGACCAGGATCAAAAACTGCAGGACGCCAGGTGACAGGCCGAGGGCAGCGCGCGCGCCGCGGGCGGCGCCATCGGCCGCTAGCGTTTGCGTCAGCGCGATGCGCGGCTTGAGAAAGGTGATGAGCGGCAACATGCTGATCAGACAGAACAGGCCAATGCCGATCTGCGTCTGTCGCCAGCCGTCGCTGGCCACGAATGTGTTGACCAGCGGCGGCCAAAGCGTACCGGCGAGATAGCTGCCAGTCGCGCAGATGGACACGGCCAAACCGCGCCGCCGCTCAAACCAGTGCGAGATGTCGGCGATCAGGGGTGCGAAGGTAGCGGAGCTGCCAAAGCCAATCACAGCGTGTGCGATGGCCAACTGCCAGATGTTGGCGGCAATACTGGAGGCGATATAGCCAAGGCCGAGCAGTAGGGTGCAGAGAACGAGCGGGGCTATCACGCCGTGGCGGTCCACCAGGCGGCCGATGGCGACGGTGCCGATGGCAAAACCCAGCATCCCGGTCGTGTAGGGCATCGAGGCGTCGGCGCGCGCAACGCCGAGATCGGCCTGCACGATCGGCAGCTCCACCACAAACGACCACATGCCAACGCCGCCGATCGTGCCCAACAGCACTGCAACCAAAAGGCGCAGCCACGCATAAGCGGAATCCGCCCTGCCGGTCGGCGCGCCTAAGGATTGGGCAGATCTGCTCATGGGCGGGGCACAATCCGGGCTCAGGGAGGCGCGGTCAAGCCGCCCGGCCGCGCTGCAGGGCTGCGTTGCAGGCGCCTTAGGCCTGGGCTGGTCTGCCGTCGCGCAGGCGGGGACGCCGGACGACGATGGCGGCGGCCATCACGTTAAGGATGATGCACAGGCCCAGCGCAGCCCCGTAGCCGCCGGCGGCATCGCGGACCAGGCCGAGCACCGCTGGTCCGAAGGAATAGGCGAACTGGCTGACGCCAGTGGCAAGCCCCACCAGCATGCCGAAGGCGGCAGAATCGAACTCGTGCTGAACGATCAGGGCCGGAAAGGTAATCATATTGCCGACCGAAAAGCCATAAAGTGCACAGGCGGCAAACAGCAGGGCACGGTCGGTGGCCGCCGCCATCAGGGCCAGCGCCAAGGCCTGGCTGAGGAGCGACAGCGCGCTGGCGAAGCGTTGGTTGATGCGGGCAGCGAACGCGCCCAGCGTCAGGCGGCCGAAGATCGCCATCGCCGTGGTAACGGCGACAGCGATCCCGGACTGGGAGCGGCCGATCACCGGCTCCAAGAAGGCAAGCTGGTGCACGAGAAAACCGGCCTGCGAGAAGATCGCCAGCGCAAACGGGGCGGCAATGCTCCAGAAGGCAAGGCTGCGCAAGGCCGATCGTCGGGTGATCGCCAAGTGAGCGGCCGTGACGGCCGCCGTCCTTGTGCCGGAGTGGCGGGATGCCGCCCGCCGTGCGTCCGGCGCCAGGGCTGCGAAAGGGAGGAACAGGCCCACCACGATCGCGGCGCTGCTGAGCATGGCCGCAGCAAATCCTGCGCGGTCGGTGATGTAGACGAGCAGGGGCACGATGATGACGCCGCTGAGGCTGGCGCCGTTGAGGGCGAGAGAAATGGCAAGCCCGCGTTGCTGGTCGAACCACAGGCCGAGGATGTTGGTGATGGCGCCGACGCCCATGCTGCTCCAGCCAAACGCCATCACCAGGTACACCGCAAACAAATGCCAGGGCTGGCTGATGAAGGGCAGGGCCGCCGTCGAGAGCGCAAACGCCAGGCCTCCGACAAGCAGGCAGGCCCGGACGCCGAAGATCCGGATGGCATCGCTGATAAAGATAACCAGCACGGCGCTGAAGAGGTAACAGGTGGTGCTGGCACTCGAGATCAGTGCCGTCGGCCAGCCGTGCTGGCGCTTGAGCTCGGCCAGGTAGAAGCCATGCCCATAAAAGCCGAGCCCCCAGCACAGCACCGCCATGACGAAACACAGCAGCACCACGCGCCAGCCGGCATAGTGAAGCGACGTTTCGCGGCGATTGGCATCGGCAGGACGCATCGGGCTTCGAACACACGAGCGGCCGGCATCATGCCGAGCGCAAGCCACGATGCCCCCTCAAGACCGATTTGTCCAAGCGTGCTCCGTCCGGCGCCGCCAAAGACGTCGCCCGGGCGGCCGGTGGCAGCCGTGCTGCCGCCGAACCGCGACCGCTCGGGCCCTGACTGCCGTGCCCGTTGAGAGTTTGAGGCTCGGGTGGCCGGCCCCACCAACGCTGGTCAGGCCGCCGTCCGCAGCGCCAGCGCCGCCTCGCGCGCAAACAGCATGCGCCGCTCGAAATAGGTCGAGTGGAAGAACGGGTAGCGCCGGGGCACGGTGGCCCGCGCGGCGGCATAATCCAAGGCCATCAGGGAAATCGGCTTTGTCAGCGATGGGTAGTGCCGCGGCGGACAAATCGGTTGATGCCCGAAGGTTCGCCGGTAAAAGGCCTGGTGTTCGGCACGCACCGTCGCCAGCAACAGATCGGTCTGGAAATACTCCGATGCCAGCCAAGCCAATCGTGTCGTCACGTAGCAAAGCTCGGGGTATCGCCGGGAAAGTTCCCGGTCGGCCACGAACCGCGTAGGGTCGATAATGGTGCGACCGCTGGCGAGTTGCGGCCCCAGGATGTCAGAAAAAACGTTAAGGGCCGGTAGCTCCCCACAGTCAGGCGAAGCAATGTGCAGCCGAATCGAACTGGCGAGCTTGCCGTCGAGGAAGACGCCGAAAATCCACACGTTCGCGGAGCTATCAAGGCTATCGGCAAACTTTTCGCTGGGATTGGGTTGGATCGCCCCCTCGCGTCGGTAGGCCTGGTAGCGCAGCCTGAACACCGCATCTTTTTCCTCGGCAGTCTCGATCCGCCGGTAGTCCACCCGGTTGAGCAACTGCATAACCCGGTCCACCAGGCTAAGGCCTGGCAGCTCAGAAACAGACGCAGAAACACACACTTGCAATTTCTCCTCTCGCGCCCGCCACGCATAATACTAAGGTTAACATGCAGTTAA
The DNA here is from genome assembly GCA_963820375.1 of uncultured Alphaproteobacteria bacterium. Classification (GTDB taxonomy): domain Bacteria; phylum Pseudomonadota; class Alphaproteobacteria; order Rhizobiales; family Hyphomicrobiaceae; genus AWTP1-13. Next base: position 259,779 of record CAWFZX010000021.1, read on the forward strand.
GTTCTGTAAAGAGCTAAATGAACGCATGACAATATGGTCAAGAGTACGGTTAATGTCTGGTTAAGAGGGGCGTCGAAGTGAGGCAATACATCAAGACAGGAGCAACTTGGTTGGGCATGCAACGATTTTGACCGCAATATGGCAAATCAATCCCTGATCAGATAAACGTTATCTTGTATCAGACTGGATATCGCCTCACTGCGGGGCCGCTCGCAGGGGGTGTCGGGGGCGCATCCTTGGAGAAGATTTACCACATTGCCCGGCTGCGCCGCCGCCGCCGCACTGCGGTTGAGCCAAAATTTATGAGCTTGGCCGATGCTTGCCGGGGGCGAAGTGGGCCGCAGGGGCAATCCTATGGAAAACTGGCACGGGCTGGCGAGGCGGCGCCCCGACCAGTCATTGCCGGCCGAGATCTATGTCTCGCTGGTTAATGCCCTCTACAACGATTTCCGTTCCCTGTTCGTGGGCGCCATTGCCGCCTCCGGCACGGCGCTGATTACCGCCTACAAGAGTGGCGAACCGCTGCTTTATCTGTGTTCGCTGATGATTGCGCTGGTCGCCTGCGCGCGTGGCTGGGACGTGGGGCGGTATCAAAAGTGCCGGGCGCGGGTGGTCAGCATCGACGAAGCCGCCAAGTGGGAACGCCGTTACGTGGCGGGCGCCGCGGCGCATGTGATGTTGCTTGGCATGTGGTGTCTGGTGGCCTTCATCAAGACCGCCGATCCCTTTGTGCAGATCTTCAGCTTCGCGCTGACCCTGGCCTACATGATCGGCATCTCGGGACGCAACTTTGCCAGCAACCTGCTGGTGGTGGCGCAGATCGTTTGTGCTGGCGTGCCCATGACGGCCGCCCTGCTGCTCGTCGGGGGCTGGTATTACGCCGTATTTGCCTTTGTCCTGGTGCCTTTCTTTGCCTCGCTCAAATTCATTTCCGACCGGCTGCGCCGCGTTCTGCTCGACGCCGTCATTGCCGGGCGGGATGTGAGCCTGCTCGCCGGCCGCTTCGACACGGCTCTCAACAACATGCCGCATGGGCTTTGCATGGTCGATGCAAAGGGTCAGGTTGTCGTATGCAACAGGCGGCTGCGCGAATTGCTCAGCCTGCCGGAAGACATCACCAGGCGACGCCTGCCCGTGCGCGCGCTCGTCGAGGAAAGCAGCGCCGCCGGTGCGCTCGCGAGCGAGCGCGCCGAACGCCTGGTATTGGCGCTCGAGAGCCGATTGGCGGGTGCAGCCGATGGCGAAGTGCTGGTCAACACAGAGCAGCAGCGCATGCTCGCCATTACCGTGAACCCGATGGCCGAGGGCGGCGCCGTCCTCCTGTTTGAAGATATCACCGATCGTCAAATCGCCGAGGCCAAGATCCACCAATTGGCACGCTTCGATACGCTCACCGGCCTGCCCAACCGCGCCTTCCTGCACGATCAAACGGAAGCCGCGCTGGCCTCCTTGAAGCGCCGTGGCGCGTTCGCCATTCTGTTCGTCGACCTCGACGAATTCAAGCAGGTCAATGACACGCTGGGGCACACGTGCGGCGATGCGTTGTTGTGCGCGGTGGCTGACCGCTTGCGCAGCGTCGTGCGTGGTTCGGATGTGGTTGCGCGGTTCGGCGGCGACGAATTCGTCGTGCTGCAGCACCAGCTGGGTGACCTTAACGAAAGTGCGGCATTGGCCGAGCAAATCGTCGGCGTCCTCAGCAACGCCTTCCAGATCAATGGCCACCAGATCGTGATCGGCGCCAGCATTGGCATCGCCGTGGCGCCGCGCGACGGCGACAGCGCCGACCTGCTGCTGAAGAATGCCGATATGGCGCTTTATCGTGTCAAGCTCAACGGTCGGGGCTCCTGGCAGTTTTTCGAGCAGGGCATGGACGTGACGGCGCACAAGCGCCGCAATTTGCAACTTGACCTGCGCAACGCCCTGGCTGCAGGCGCCTTCCAGGTCCACTATCAGCCGCTCTATAATCTGCGCACCAAGCGTATTGCCACCTGTGAAGCTCTGCTGCGCTGGCCCCACCCTGAACGCGGCATGGTACCACCTGGAGAATTCATTCCGATCGCCGAGGAAATGGGGCTGATCGTCGAGATCGGCAGACTGGTCTTGCGCAAGGCTTGCATCGAATGCGCGAGATGGCCAAACGACGTGCGGGTCGCCGTCAACCTGTCCGCCATACAGTTCCGGCGTGACGACATGGCCAACACGATCCGTGAGGCGCTGCAGGCGGCGAACTTGGCCGCCGACCGTCTGGAGATCGAAATCACGGAGTCGGCCTTCCTCGACGACAGCGAGATCACGCGCCTCTGGCTCGACCAATTGCGGGATCTGGGTGTGCGCATCTCGCTTGACGACTTTGGCACGGGCTATTCCAGCTTGAGCTATTTGCACAGTTTCCCGCTCAACAAGGTGAAGATCGATCGGTCGTTCTTGCAAGGCTTGCAGGCAAGTAGCCGCTCTCTGAGCCTGCTCTACGGGGTGGCGCGTCTCAGCGCCGAACTCGATTTGGCAGTGACCGTCGAGGGTGTCGAGACGCGCGAGCAGTTGGCCCTGATCGCGCGCGAGCGCAGCATCACCGAGGTGCAGGGCTATTACATCGGCAGCGCGGTACCCGATGAACAAATCCGCAGCCTGCTGTTTTCGCCGCTTTCGCAAATGGACCGGGTGGCCTGAGAGGCCGATTGTCGGCCGTTGGTTTGTTAGGGTGGAGCACCGGCGGCCGCGCGAACACCGGCCGAGCTTTAGGCAATGAACCCGTGGTGCCAATCGGCGGCCTGACGTGCTGGCGAAACCTGCGCTCCGCAGCGCCACGGTGGCCTGCGCCGGCTTCAGCCGTTGCCGGCGAAACCTGGATAAAGTGTCATGCCGCCGTCGACGAAGAGCGTGGTGCCGACGACATAGTCGGAGGCATCGCTGGCCAGCCACACGGCTGCACGTGCGACGTCCTCCGGTTCGCCAATGCGGCCGTAGGGAATGAGTGCCATCAGCCGATCGTAGGCGTCCTTGGTCTGCCACGCCGGGCGATTGATGCGGGTCCTGATGGCGCCGGGTGCGATGGCATTGACGCGGATCCGGTCGGGTGCAACTTCCTGCGCCAGGCTGCGCATCAGCAAATGCACACCCCCCTTCGAGGCCGCATAGTTGATGTGGCCCGCCCAGGGGATCACTTGATGCACGGAACTCATGCAGATGATCTTTCCGGCGGCGCACGAAACCTGCCTCACCACGCCTCGCCGCCGGAATTCGCGAACCGCTTCCTGGGCACACAGGAACTGGCCGGTAAGATTGACCGACAACACCTTGTTCCATTGCGCCAGCGTCATGTCTTCGAGGGGAGCATCCTGCTGCAGACCCGCATTGGCAACCAGGATGTCGACGGTGCCGAGCTCCGCCAGCATGCGCTTGAACATGTCCTTGATGGCAACGGCGCTGGCGACGTCGGCCTGATGGGCCAATGCCATCACGCCGGAGCTGCGAATTTCATGCACTGTCTCCTGCGCCGCCTCGGGCGAGGAGCTGTAGTTGACAAGCACGTCCGCGCCGGCGCGACCTAACGCGATCGCCACCGCACGCCCGATCCCAGAGCTGGCACCGGTGACGAGGGCCTTCTGGCCGAGCAGGGGTCGTGAAGGCGGCGGTGGTAGGCCGTCGGCCATCCCGCGGGTCCTCTGTCCTCATCAACTATGGAGACGACCCCGACGGGGCACGACGGGGGTGTGGCCCCATTGGTCAGGCAGGCCACACCCAGCACCGGAAAAATGGGCGGGGAACCCCGGCCTAAGGACGACCGCGGCCACCACGATCTTCGCGATCCATTTCCTGCCACCAACGGCTCGAACCGGTCCGGTAGGCTTCAGGAAGCATGGGGCCATAGTAGCGGTAGCCATAGCCGCGGTAGGGCGAACCAGTGCGATGGCAATGTCGGCGGCCGTTTTGCCAGAAGCAGCGCCGGTAGGCAATTTCCTGCGGCTTGGCCTGGTCGCCGACCGCGGCCATGCTTTCGCGCAACGGCGCGGCTGCTGGTGCTGCCTGTGCGGCCAGCGAGCCTAGGCCTAAGCCGCCGGCGCTTAAAATTGCGATCAGGGCAAGTTTTGTGGTTTGCATCGGTCTTCCTTTCCAGAGTCCCATCCACACCAAATCCCCACCTGCAGAGAACGCCGCGTAAAATGGCGGGTTCCTCGCCGCGGCGTTGTGGGGCGTGAGCACCCCATCCATAAGGAGCAACGAAGGCGAGGGTTTGAACCCGTCGCCGTCGCGCTTGCACTTTTGCGGCGCGCGCGGCAAAGCGCGGTCCTGCCAATTGTTTTGCGCAGGCAATCAGCGCCCAGCCACCGACTGCCTGCAAGCGCAAAGGCAGGCCCGCCCGATCAATCGGCCTTGTGCATCCAGGCAATCGGGCCAAGGTTTGGCGAAACAGCAGCGGGTTGTTGCCCGATGCTCGATCAGTTTCTCAGCCTCGGCTCAGACATGCTTGGGTGCGCGAGAGGTTCATCGCGTCCCCCTTCGCCGGCAATCCTCGCCAGGCGCCTGCGCCAGAGCGCCGCGGTCGAAGCCAGAGGGCGTTGGCTTCCGGCCGGCGTCTCAACCAACGAGCTGTTGCCATAGCAGCTTGACGTTGAGGGCAATGATGATGGTGGCAATCGCGCCGGCGGCGGCGATCAGCCAACGCGGGGCGATGAGCGGGCCCATCTTGGCTCGGTCGGCGGTGAATTGCACCAGCGGAACGACCGCAAAGGGCAATTGCAGGCTCAGGATGACCTGGCTCAAGATCAATAGCTTGCCCGTCTCTGCCTCGCCGTACAGCAAGGTGACACCGGCCGCCGGGATGATCGCAATGGCGCGGGTGATCAGGCGGCGCAGCCAGGCTTGCAAGCGCAGATCGAGGAAGCCCTCCATCACGGCTTGGCCCGCCAAGGTCGCCGTCACGGTAGAACTGAGGCCGCAACACAGCAGCGCCAAGCCGAACAGCATCGGTGCTAGCGACGATCCGAGCAGTGGAGCCAGCAAGGCTTGCGCCTCGCCCAATTCAACGACCTCAGTATGACCTGCTTTGTGAAAGCTCGCAGCGGCGAGGATCAGGATGGCGGCATTGATCAGCAGGGCGAACATCAGGGCTATCGTCGAATCAATGGTGGCATACTTCAGGGCCTCGCGCTTGGCAGGCAGCGTTTCTCCATAGGCCCGGGTCTGAACGATGGCCGAATGCAGGTAAAGGTTGTGCGGCATGACGGTGGCGCCGAGAATCCCCATCGCCAGATAGAGCATGTCGGGATTGCGCACGATCTCGACGGTCGGAGCGAAGCCGCGGATCAACGGGCCCAACTCGGGGTCGGCGAGCCCGACCTGGATGGCAAAACAGACCGCGATGACCCCGAGCAAGGTAATGATGAAAGCTTCCAGGTAGCGGAATCCGAGCCTCTGCAGGTAGAGGATCAGGAACACATCGAGCGCGGTCAGCGGCACGCCGATCTCAAGGGGAATACCAAACAGCAAATTGAGGCCGATGGCCGTGCCGATCACCTCGGCGATGTCGGTGGCGATGATGGCGATTTCAGCGGCGAGCCACAGAGGATAGGCGGCCCAAGGCGGATAGGCGTCGCGGCAAGCCTGGGCCAGATCACGACCCGAGGCAATCGCCAAGCGTGCGCACAACGCCTGCAGGGTGATGGCCATAATGTTGGAAATCAGGGCGACGACCAGCAGGGTGTAGCCAAACTTGGATCCGCCCGCCAACGAGGTCGCCCAGTTGCCAGGGTCCATGTAGCCGACCGCGACCAGATAGCCCGGCCCGAAAAAGGCAACCAACCGACGCCCGGTCGTCGAGCCGCGCACCAAAATGGTGCGATTGACGTCGGTGAGGGGCGCTTCGCCCCGGGCGCGTCTCCAGCCCTTGCCCTCACCTGCAAGAACCCCTTGCAGATTGCGATCAAGTTTATTGAGCATTGGCCGCTCCGGCACCCTCTAGAGTCCGAAGCCAGCATACTCTTCTTGCAAATCATTCGCAAGTAGAGATCGCGTGCGCCCAGGGCTTCGGCCGGCACCAGCGTGCGGGATTAGCTACAACCTGTCCTCGCCTCTCTGTCCTCGCCTCTGCGAGGGGTGGTGCGGGCAGCCCGCGCGCCCGCGCCCCTGGCCGATTGGCTGCAGGCCCCCGGCAGCGCCAACGTCGCGGCGTTGCGCGCCGATCCGCCGAGCGCGCGGGCCGCGCGTCTCAGGCGACAGCCTCCAGGGCAATCGCGGTTGCCTCACCGCCGCCGATGCACAGGGCGGCGACCCCCTTGCCGTGCCCATATTTTTCCATCGCCGCCAGCAGGGTGACGAGGATGCGTGCGCCCGAGGCGCCGATCGGGTGGCCGAGCGCGCAGGCCCCGCCATGCACGTTGACCCTGTCGTGCGGCAGAGCGAGGTCGGTGATCGCGGCCATGCTCACGACGGCGAACGCTTCGTTGATTTCGTAGAGGTCGACATCCGTGCTGGACCAACCAATGGCTGTCAGCAGCGTCTTGATGGCGGCGATCGGCGCCGTGGTGAACAGAGCGGGTGCCTGCGCCGCGCTGGCCGCGCCGACGATTCTGGCGCGGGGCTGGAGCTGGCGCCGGCGGGCTTGGCTTTCCCGCATCAGCACCAGCGCCGCGGCACCATCCGAGATGGAGCTGGAGTTGGCCGCCGTGACGGTGCCGCCCTCGCGAAACGCGGGTTTGAGGCTGGGGATCTTGGCAAGATCTGCCGTAAAGGGCTGTTCGTCCTGCTTCACCTCCCGCGCGCCAGAGCGGCCTTGCACCTGGACTGGCACGATCTCGGCGGCAAAGGAGCCATCCGCGTTGGCCTTGCGCGCTCTTTGCAGGCTCTCCGTCGCGTAGGCATCCTGCGCTTGGCGCGTGAACTGATAGTTCTGCGCACAGTCCTCGGCATAGCTGCCCATCAGCCGCCCCCTATCATAGGCGTCCTCCAGGCCATCAAGGAACATATGGTCCTTGACTTCGGCGTGCCCAAGCCGGGCGCCGCCGCGCATCTTGGGCAGCAGATAGGGCGCATTGGTCATGCTTTCCATGCCGCCGGCAACGACGATATCATTGGGACGCGCATGCAACCCATCGTAGGCCAGCATCACCGTTTTCATGCCCGAGCCACACATCTTGTTGACCGTGGTGCAGGGCACGCCATCGGGCAAGCCCGCTCCCAGCGCGGCCTGGCGTGCCGGCGCCTGCCCCTGGCCGGCGGGCAGCACGCAGCCCATTAACACCTCGCTGACGTCCGCGGCCGCCACGCCGGCGCGGCCGATCGCAGCCTTGATCGCAATGCTGCCAAGCTGCGGCGCCGTCAGTGGGGCAAGCGCACCCTGGAAGGCTCCAATCGGCGTGCGCGCCATGCCAACGATGACGATCGGGTCCTGAACCATGGCGGTCATCGCAATTGCCCGTGTCGAGGAATGTTGAGCCTGTCTCGCATCGAACACGGCTGCGGGCCCCGGGTCAATGTTGAGGCACTCCCGCACCCCTGCTGCGCGCTCACCGGCCCGGGCCTGGCACTCGAGTTGCCCTTGCGTTAGCGCACTCTTGGCGCGCGACGGCTGCCAATCACGCCGGTCGCGCCAGTGCAAAAATCGCCCGGCGCCGACGGCCAAGGTAGGCGGGCCTTGCGCTCTGAGGCGACGCGCGCTGCTCTAGCCAGGCCCCATTCAGGCGCTCGGCTGCGTGCTGGGCCGTTAGGTCGTCTCTTCAAACAACTCGCGGCCGATCAGCCAGCGGCGGATCTCGCTGGTCCCGGCGCCGATCTCGTACAACTTGGCATCGCGCAGCAGGCGGCCGGTCGGGAAGTCATTGATGTAGCCGTTGCCCCCCAACAGTTGCACCGCATCTAGGGCGATTTGCGTGGCTTTCTCGGCAGCGTAAAGAATGGCGCCGGCGGCGTCTTTGCGGGTGGTCTCACCGCGATCGCAGGCTTTTGCCACCGTATACACATAGGCGCGACAAGCATTCATGGTGGTGTACATGTCGGCCAGCTTGCCTTGCACCAGTTGGAAGCTGCCGATCGGTTCACCAAATTGCTTCCTTTGATGCACATAGGGGATGACCACGTCCATCGCCGCCTGCATGATGCCGAGCGGGCCGGCGGCCAGCACGGCACGCTCGTAGTCTAGTCCGCTCATCAGCACGTTGACCCCGCGGTTGGTCTCGCCCAAGACGTTTTCCGCCGGTACTTCGCAGTCCTCGAATACCAATTCCCCGGTGTCAGAGCCGCGCATGCCCATCTTGTCGAGTTTCTGCGAGCTGCTGAAGCCTTTGAACCCCTTCTCGATGAGGAAGGCAGTGATGCCGCGCGGACCGGCCGCGGCATCGGTTTTGGCATAAACGACCAGCACGTCCGCGCAGGGCCCGTTGGTAATCCACATCTTGGTGCCGTTGAGAACGTAGCGGTCACCTTTCTTGTCCGCGCGCAGCCGCATCGACACGACATCGGAGCCGGCAACGGCCTCCGACATGGCAAGGGCGCCGACGTGCTCGCCGGAGATCAGCTTGGGCAGGTACTTGCGCTTTTGCGCGTCGGTGCCGTTGCGCCGGACTTGGTTCACGCAAAGATTGGAATGCGCCCCATAGGAAAGGCCGATCGCGGCCGAGCCGCGGCTGATCTCCTCCATGGCGATGCAATGCTCCAGGTAGCCGAGGCCTGCACCCCCGTACTCCTCCTCCACCGTCACGCCCAGCACCCCAAGCTCGCCAAGCCTCGGCCAGAGCTGGCGCGGAAACTCGTTGCTCCTGTCGACCTCGGCCGCCAGCGGGGCGATCAGATCGCTGGTGAACCCGCGCACGCTGTCACGCAGCTGATCGGCGGTCTCGCCGAGATCGAAATTGAGTGTGGGAAAGTCGTTGGCGATCATCGGTCCTCCTGTCCCAGGAGCCCAGCTGCGCGCTCCTAGCTATGGCTAGCGCCGACCAAAAGCCGCCGCAAGCCAGGATTGGGCTGTCCCGGCATGGGCTTCGGTCGACAATTTGCCGATGCCTCAGATGATCGCACCTTGGCAGGGACGCGCCGCGGGCACCGGCTTGGCCGCTGATCGCCAGCCCAATAAGCGGGTCATGTCCAGGCGATGCCGGCCTGCCGCGCTATCACTCGGCCGGAGCAATCCCGGCGTCTTTCACCACCTTGGCCCAGCGTGCCTGATCTGTGGCGATCAGTTGCGCAAGATTGGCCGGCGATCCGCCGCGTGCGGTCAGCCCCTGCTGTGCCAAGGCGTCGCGCACCTTGGGTGTGCTCAAGATCTCGTTGGCAGCCCGATTGTAGCGGCCGATGATGTCGGCGGGGGTGTGCGCTGGGGCGAGCAAGGCGTACCACAAGTCGATGTTGATGCCGGCTAGACCTTCCTCGGCAAAGGTGGGGACGTCGGCTGCCAAGGCCGAGCGCTGCTCGCTTCCGACAGCGAGCAGGCGGACCTGCCGATCGCCGGCAAGCGGCAGGACGGTGTGCAGGGGAATGAACATGGCGCCGACATGTCCGCCGACCAGGTCGCGCACGGCGCCGGCAGAACCAGAATAGGGCACATGCGTGAGATCGATCTGGGCCGTGAGCTTGAGCAGCTCCATGGCCAAATGCTGGGGTGTGCCGCGGCCAGGCGAGGCGTAGTTGATCTTGCCCGGGTTGGCCTTGACGAAGGCCACGAGGTCACGCGCGGAATGCGCCGGCAGCGAGGGATGCACGGCAAGCGCGAGCGCGCCGACTGCTACCTCGGCAATGGGGGCAAAACTCTTCTGCGGATCGTAAGGAACAGACTTGAAAAGGCTGACATTCATCACGAAGGTGTTGACGGTCATCATGATCGTGTGCCCGTCCGGCGGTCTTGTCGCGGTGTACTGGGAGCCGATATTGCCGCTGGCGCCAGGCCGGTTTTCGATGCTGACCGGCTGGCCCCAACGCTGCTGCAACTCCTCGCCGAAGATGCGCGCTAGGATGTCGATGCCGGTGCCGGCGGTGAAGGGCACGACCACGGTGATGGCCCGGTCTGACAGCTTCTGGGCTGCGAGCCGGTGTGGCGCCAGGAGCAGGCCAGCGCAGGCGACCTTGCCGAAATGTCGTCGCGATAGGGGGGGCGCTGTCATGCCTTTGACGATGCCTCTTGCTGCATTGGCGCTGGCCGGGTCGGCCGCCGCTGCGCTGGTCCAAATGGCAGCTTAAGCCGTTGCGCGGCGCCGACAAGTCCGAGGTGCTGGGCTTCAGGCCTTGGCGCCGACGTTCGCCATCGGCGCGCCGGAGCCATAGCCCGATATGCTCTTATAGCTATTGGAAATCTGCGCCAGCTCTGAAGCGCTGATGACCTCGTCGATGGCAACAAACGGCCTATCGCCGGTGCGGACGTAGATCTCTCGCAAAATGGCATCGGGAGGATGGCTGCGATTGGCGAGTACCACCGCCGTCGTTGCCGCTCTGCGGTGCTGGTCGTATTGCTCCAGGGCGCGCACCCAATCGGTGCCACCGGCGAGGCGGTCTGCCAAATCGCGCGCATCGAGAATGGCCTGCACCGCGCCGTTGGAGCCGCGCGGGAGCATGGGATGTGCCGCATCGCCCAAGAGCGTAATCGGCCCGAAACTCCAGCGCGGCAGCGGATCGCGATCGACCATGGGAAACTCGAGAATGGATTGGGCGGCGCAGATCATGGCCGGCACGTTGAGCCAATCGAAGTGCCAGTCGGAGAAGGCGGTGATAAAATCCTCGAGGCGGCCCGGCCGGTTCCAATCCCAGCGCCGGTAGTTGGGGGTCTCGAGTTCGGCGACCCAGTTGATGAGTTGGCTGCCGTCGGCATGGTTGCGCACCGGGTAAATCACCATCTTGCCGGTGCTGAGCCAGCCAGCGCGCACCATGCTGGCGCCGGTCAGAAAGGCTGGCTGGCGGGTCACCCCGCGCCACATGTTGACGCCGGAATAGATCGGCTCGCGCTCGTGGGGGTAGAGCTGCCGGCGCACGGCCGAATGAATACCGTCGCAGGCAATCAGGATCGATCCGATCTGGCGCGGCAAGCCGGTCCCAGCTTCGTCCTCGAACTGAGCGACGGTCGCACCATTGGCTGGCGTTGCGCCGGTGCAGCGCCAGCCGAAGTGCAGGCGTTCGGCGCCGAGGCGCTGGCGCGTGGCTTGCAGCAGCACGGCCTGCAGATCGCCACGATGCATGGAAAGCTGAGGCCATGGGTAGCCGCCATGCCGGCCCGCCGCCTCCCGGTAGATGAGCTGGCCGAAGCGATTGAAGAACACGGATTCTTGAGTGACGACCGCCAGCTCCGCAAGTGCCTCCAGCAGGCCGAGATCGGCGAGCTGCGCCACTGCGTGCGGCAGCAGGTTTAGTCCGGCGCCGATCGGCTTGACGTGCGGGGCTGCTTCGTAGATGCGCGCCGGGATCCCGCGCTGGTGCAAAGCCAGGCCCAGCGTGAGGCCACCGATGCCCGCGCCGATGATGAGGACGTCTGTTGGCGATTGCGCCACCGGCCGCGCTCTCCTTTGCGCAAAAAACGCTCCTCGCATGACGGCGCCGGTGCACGCGCCGCCCTCCCTTCTGCCTTGACCTCAGCGTCGTCCTTTGTGGCGCGGCAACAAAGGTGCGAAAGCCGCCCCAGGCGCAGCGCTTGGCCGATGCCTTAGGCGTTGCCGCGAGCCTCGCGCCAGATGCCGATCTTTTCTTGCAGCGCGCGATCGGAGAAGCTGAAGAGCACGCAGTCGCCGTCCGCTTCGTGCACAACAGGTCTCCAGCTCGGCACCACGAAAATATCCTTTGGCCCCCATTCCAGCGTGGTGTCGCCGACGCGTGTGCGGCCCGTTCCCTCCATGGCGACGAACACGGCAGCATCGGTGGAACGATAGCGATTCGTCCTGAAGCCCTTCGGCAGCGACTGGATGAACGTCGCCATGGTCGGCATGGCGTGATCGCCGGTGAGGGGATTGGCATAGCGCATCTTGATGCCGTGGCAGGGGTCGTACTCACCGGCGCGGGCCAGCCTATCGAGAGCCTCCCGCGTGCGCTCATAGGGGTAATTGAAAATTGGCGAGGAAGCCGAACTCGTCATGTGATCGACCGGAAGCAGGTTGGCGCCGTAGCGCGCAAGCAAATCTCCTTCGGGCTTGCCGATCGGCTGGGCGTCCTCTTCCAGTCGTTCCACGAACGAGGCATCGAGAAATTGAATGAGCGGAATGTCGAGCCCGTCCAGCCAGAACATCGGCGCGTCGGTCTCGTTGCCGTGGTCGTGCCACGCCATATAGGGAGTGATGATGAAGTCGCCGGGATGCATGGGTGTACGTTCGCCGTTGACGGTGGTGTGTGCGCCGTTGCCTTCGAGCACGAACCTGAGGGCGGATTGCGAATGCCGGTGCGCCGGTGCCACCTCATGCGGCATGACCAGCTGCACGCCGGCATAGAGCGAGGTCGTGACCTTGGATTGCCCGCGCAAGCCAGGGTTCTCCAGCACCAGCACGCGCCGCTCCGCCTCTTTTGCCGTGATGAGCTCGCCGGCCTCGAGCATGGCGGTGCGGATGGTATCGAAGCGCCACACGGCGGGCAGGCAGGCGCTCTTGGGCTCCGGCGTGATAAGCGCACCCATCACGGTCCACAGCGCCGTCATGTTCTGTTTGTCGATACGATCGTAGAAGGCCTTGCGTTGTGCGGTCTCGACGGGAACGTGCATAACTGCCTGCCTTGGCTCGCGGCGCCTGCGCCGCCGGTTTCGCGGCGCCAGTTTAGGCCCGGACGCAATCGCGGTCTATGCACTGAATGGGACGCTGTCGGGCTGCCTATTCGCAATAGGCGCTGCGCCGGCGCGGTGCCAGGTCGAGATGGAAGTGGTCGCGGTGCGCTTCGTTTGCTTCTGGTCCCAATACGGTGCCAAAGATCGTGCACGCTCCCTTGTGCAGGCGACGAAGAAACAACCCCTCGGGGCTGCTCTGGGCCTCTTCCCGTGCCTCTGGCGGGGCGGTGGGCAGCTTGGCGTCACGCTTTGTCTCGGCGCCCCGGCCGAGACGTTGCAATTGCGCGTCCGCAAAGCTCTCGTCCTCCCCATCGCCGACTTTGCGACGATCCCTGCCCTGGCGAGAGATGGCACTGGGAGTGCGGATCGGTGCCATAGCCTTCGCGGGTTCGGTCTTGGCCGCGGCCTGCTTGCTCTCCTTGGCGCGCGCAGCCGCCACTCGGGCGGCGTCGCGCTGATCGCGCAGGGTTGGTCCCCAGTGCCGCGCCACCTCGATGCTGCGCCCGTCCGCCGTGACGAAACCAGCGATGTCGATGGCATTGGCAAGCGCATGTTCACTCAAGCGCTCGCTGCCGTTGCGATTGCGGCAAGAATATCCCGAGACATGGGCCAATCGCGTGATCGGACTGCCGAAGGCTTCCTGCGCCGCCGGTTGCAAAATCTTGATGACCCACTCATGCAGGTGCACCACCATGGCGCAATTGATGGTGGCTGGGGGGTTGATCTCCAGCCGATTGCCGCCCACGCCGACGCGCCGCAACATGACCGGTGCTGCAGCCCCACACTGATCCTGTTTGACGGGTTGGGCCAGCTCCACCTCGGCCGCGATGGGTGCCAAAAATTTTACGCAGTCGCGCAAGGCGCTGATCACCTCTGCGTCCGACCAGACGTCGGGCCTGGCTGGCTCGGCTTGGGTTGGGTCCGCCGGCAGTTCAGCAGCCGGGTCCGGCTCGGGCTCAATGGCGATCGCAGAATCCTTGCGCACCGAAGCGGGGCGCTCGGGCTCGGCGGCCCGGCGTCGATGGCGCCGGCTGGCAACCAACTCCACCTCCGCGTCCGGCTCCGCCCCGTCGATGATCACCTGCTTGGGGCGCACGATCTCGATCGGCGGGCTGCCCGTCAGCTTTGTCGCACGCAGGGTTGAAGCGGCCTCTTGCGACATGATGGAAATGGCGCCGATGCCCAGAACCGCGACGATGGAAAGCTTGGTTGACAAAGCAGCCATTACCCTCGACAGCGAAGCGAGCGCCTGCGCTGCATGCCGGCGGCACCACGTCACCAGTTCCGCATGCTTCGCGCCGTAATCCATAGGGTCTTGGAAACGCCTGACGCCGTGCTCTGGTTTCGCAAGCTGGTCCTGTTCTGCGAGCTGATGTGTCCCAGCATGCGATTTGGATATGTTGGAACTATGGTAGCTAAAGCGCCGCCAGGATTGCCGCGGACAATGGTTAAGTCGCCGAGCCGCCGAGGAATTCGCGGCGCACGGCTTCGGTGTGTGCGCCCAGGGTCGGGATTGCGCCAAAGTCGGTCTCAGCACCGCTGGCCTGGGCGGCAGGCGCTGGCAGCATGACCGGTCCGAACGGTGTATCGACGCTGAGGCGGCGCAGATGCGGATGCTTGAGGACATCAGTGACCGCATTCACGCGGGCGAAGGCGATCTCGGCCGCTTCCAGCTTCTGGCTCAAACTGTCGACATCGAGTGAGCCGAAGCACTGCGCCACCGCCGCATCTGTTTCGGCGCGATGGGCGAGACGGGCTGGACTGGTTGCAAAGCGCGGATCACTGCCGAGTTCGGGCCGGCCTAGCACCTTGCGGCACAGGCCCACCCACTCGCGATCGTTCTGGATGGAAATCAGAATCGGCACGCCATCGGCCGTCTTGAACACGCCGTAGGGTGCCAGCGAGGGGTGGCTGAGACCCGAACGGCGGGGCGGCTCTGCATATTCGGCAAACAATAGCGGCACCGTCATCCATTCCATCATGGCATCGAACATGGAGACGCGGATGTCGGCGCCCTGGCCGGTTGCGCTGCGTTGGATCAGGGCTTCGAGAATGGCTTCGTAGGCGTGCAACCCCGTACCGATATCGACCAGGGAGACACCGACGCGGGCCGGCGCCTCCGGGCCGCCGGTCAGCGAGGCAAGGCCGGATTCGGCTTGGACCAGCAGGTCGTAGGCCTTGCGTTCCCGAAACGGCCCCTGCTCGCCATAGCCGCTAATGGAGCAGCAGATCAGGCCCGGATGGCGTTGCCGCAGGATCTCGATGCCATAGCCCAATTTCGCCAGTGCGCCAGGCTTGAGGTTTTGCAGGAATACGTCGGCTTTGCCCAACAGGGCCTCGAACAGGCGCCGATCATCGGCCTTGCGCAGGTCGACGACGACCAATTCCTTGCCGCGGTTCAGCCAGAGGAAGTGCGTGCATTGCCCGCGCACGGCCTTGTCATATTCGCGTGCGAAGTCGCCTTCCGGTCGCTCAAGCTTGATCACGCGCGCGCCCGCATCGGCGAGCCGCCGCGCCGTCATCGGCGCGGCAACCGCCTGGTCAAGAGAGACGACGAGCAGGCCGTTCAGAGCTTTCATGCGCCAGCGAGCATCCCTGTCTAGCGGCGCTGTTACAGCAGACCGCGCCGCGCCAGATTGCGCATCAGTGCTGCCGTGCCGAAGGTCCATGGCGGAGCCTCGGTCGACAAGGTCATGCGGTTGGCGAGCATGCCGAGTTCCGGCGCGGCAATGGTGGTGATGTCACCGAGCTTGTGCGTGAACCCATGACCTTTGGCCCCACGATCCTCGACCGGGGCAAACATGGTGCCGAGGAACAGCACGGCGCCGTCCGGATACTGATGATGCCGGCCCAGCATTTGCTTGACGAGATCCGCCGGCTCGCGCGCGATCTCCTGCATCGAGGAGCGCCCCTCGAGCACGAAGCCATCCTCGCCTTCGACCCTGAGTTCTCACCTCAATGCGACGTACGGCCTCGAGAGTAAATGTGCCATCGAAGAAGCGCACGAACGGGCCGAGGGCGGTGGACGCATTGTTGTCCTTGGCCTTGGAGAGCAGCAGCGCCGAGCGGCCCTCGACGTCGCGCAAGTTGACGTCGTTGCCGAGGGTGGCACCGACAATGGCACCTGCCGAGGAAATCAAGAGCACGACTTCCGGTTCAGGATTGTTCCAGCTCGACGTCGGATGCAGACCCGCATCCATGCCATGGCCGACGGCCGCCATCGGCTGCGCCTTGGTGAAAATTTCCGCGTCCGGTCCGATGCCGACTTCGAGATATTGCGACCATGCGCCTTGGGCAATCAGCACACTCTTGAGGGCGGCGGCTTCCTTGCTGCCGGGGATCAGGTTGGCGAGGTCGCCGCCGAAGTGGGCGGCCACACTTTTGCGGATCGCCTCCGCCTTGTCGGGCGCACCGCGCGCCTGCTCCTCGATGACGCGCTCCAGCATGGAGCGGGGGAAGGTGACGCCGGCCGCCTTGATCGCCTGCAGATCGATTGGCGCCAGCAGCCAGGGCTTGTGCCCTTGGCGCCCGGCCGGCGGCGTGTTGGACAGGATTTCTTGCAACGAAGCGAGGCGCTCGCCTTTGCCGTCGCGGACAATCCGCGCCGGCTCGGAGGCCTCGCACAGATCGCGCATGGTGGGGACCAGGCGCGAGATGTCGTAAAGCCCATCGGCGCGCACGGCGACCACGGCGGGACCCTCTGCCGCGGGCAGCCAGACGCGACCGGCGAGCGCACCGGCGGTACCGTCCTGCGGCAGGGTTGCGGCAACGGACATGTGATCGGCGAGGGGGGACATGGTTGCCTTTCGCAAGCGGGAGCTGAAAAATCCGCCGATTGCCGCACAAGCAAAGTGAGACGATCGAGGTTGTTTGCTAAGGTCGACGCCCGAGCTGTCTGCCACAGTAGCGGGCGGGCGGGGAAGGTGCCAGGAGGCGTCTTGGGCGTTGATATGGAAAAAGCCGGCATGTCCGAAACCCCCGCCGGCCGCGGCCGGGGCTGCAAACGCACCGGACCGGCCGGGCGCCAAAATCGCCCGCTGGCCGCGGCGCTGCCTCATGGCCGAACGCTGGTCCCGCGCTCGGGCTTGGCGCCAGCCGGTGCAGCCGGGTCTCGCCATCGCACGCGCAAGCCGGGCGTACCGTCAAGGCCGAGCGCATCGCTGCCAGCGGGCTCTTGCCGGACGGCAAGGGCGCTCACGGCCCTGGTAAGAATATCCAGCGCTGCGTTTAAGGAGGCATTTTTGCTGTTTTGGGCGGGTAGCATTTTAGCCGGCTTTCTCGGTTACAAGCTGCTGGACTGGTGGGTGCCGGCGGTGATTGCAGGCGCCGTGGCGGCGGGGCAGTTTTTCCTGTTTCAGATGATGTTGGGGGAGCATAGCGGGAGGTTCGAACTGTTGTTGTTCAGCCTGATCCTGAACCTGATGATGTACTATGCCACGTTCAGCATCGGCCGCGCGCTCGGCCAGCGGCGCAAGCGGCGCAGAAAGGGTCGACCATGAGTGAGCGTGAGCTAAAAGGTCATGTCGTGCTGGTGACGGGCGCGCTGGGCACGCTCGGCAGCGCCATGTGCAAGGCCATCGAGGCGGCCGGCGGCACGGCGCTTCGCAGCGATCTTGCCTCGCGCGGCAAGGTCGACATCGCCCTCGATGTGACGAGCGAGGAAAATTGGCTCGCGGCCACGGCGGCGATCGCGCACAGCCATGGCCGGCTCGACGGCCTCGTCAACAACGCTGGCGTGGGAACGCCCGGTGATGTGGAGCAGACCAGCTTTGCCGAATGGCGGCGGGTGATGGCGATCAATGCCGACGGCGTATTCCTCGGCTGCAAGTATGCCATGCCCCTGCTGGCCAAATCCAAGGCGCCGTCGATCGTCAACATCTCTTCGGCCTCGGGAATCGTCGGGGGTGCCAATCTGGCCGCCTACAATGCATCGAAAGGGGCGGTGCGGCTGTTGACCAAGTCCGTGGCGCTCTCGGGAGCGCGCAAGCGTCCCCCGGTACGCTGCAACTCGGTGCATCCCGCCTTCATCGAAGGCGACATGGTCGACCGTATGGTCAAAGGTCGGCCAGACCCGGCGAAGGCAATGGCCAAACTCAACGCCCAAATTCCGATCGGCCGGCTGGGTCAGCCGCACGAGGTGGCCAATACGGTGGTATGGCTGTTGTCGGCGGCGTCCTCGTTCACGACCGGTTCGGAGCTGTTGGTGGACGGCGGTCTGATCGCCGGCTGAGCCGGCCGATCCCCGCCGCCTTTCTGCGCGCCAGTGCGTTGCGGCAGCAGCTTGTTCCTGCGGCCTTGCACGCCGGCAAAGCTTAACAAGCTTTAACTGGCGTGTGCCGTGCGCGCGGCCTCAAATCTTGCCGGGGCCATGGCACAGCAACGGATGCGAAAGCGACGGGCTTCGATGGCGGGTGTGCGTGCAAGAAAACACAGCGGGTTGGCCATCGCCGCGGCCGCCTTGAGCCTAGCCGGCGTGCTGGCGCTCGCTCTGTTCTTGCCGGTCAAGGGTCTGGCGCAAGAAACCACGCGTGCCGACGCCGGCGGGTCGAATGCTGCGGCCGCGCATGCCTTTGGGCCCCTGTTCGATGCCGTGGTCGAACGCACCGTCAAGTCCTTTTGGGACAAGGACCTGCTAGCTAGCAGCGGCTGGGAACGCCGCGCTGCCGAGCTGCGCAATAGCATCCTCGACGCTCCGAACCACGCGGAGGCGGCTCGGCGTATCAATGGTCTGCTCGGCGAGCTCAAGAGCTCGCATACCGGCCTGCTGACCCCCGAGGATGTAGAATACTACATCCTGCTCGATGTGTTCTCCGCTGGCGGCCGCGTGCGCGAATTCGTGTCGCAGCGGTTCTGGGGAGGCGGTGTGCGCTATGCCGGCGCCGGTTTTTTCTCGGTCCGCATCGATGGTCGCGATTTCGTCGACGCCGTGCTCGAAGGCTCGCCGGCGGATCGCGCCGGCCTGAAGGTTGGCGACGAGATACTCAGCGTCGATGCCGCGCTCTACCACCCGATCCGCTCCTTCCGCGGCAAGATCGGCGACAAGGCCGTCATCAGTTTGCGGCGTTCGGCCAACTCAGCGCCGCAACGGATCGAGGTCGAAGTGGTCAGCATCGCCCCACTACAGGCTTTTCGTGACGCCACGATCGCCAGCGCGCGTGTGATCGAGCGCGACGGCCGCCGCATCGGTTATGTGCACGTATGGGCCTCGGTTGGCGACAGATCGAGGGATGCGCTGAAAGAAGCCCTCGAAAGTATCAGCGGTGAAAAGGACCACGAGAACCGCGACAACAAGCGCGCAGCCACGACACTTGCACTTGACGGCGTTATCATCGATATGCGCGGCAAGATCGGGGGCACCGGCCAGAACGCGGCCCGCTATCTGGACCTGATCGACCCCCGCGGACCCCTTATGCGTTCACGCAATAAGGACAGCAAGGAGCGTCTGCGCACCGCACTTCGCGGCCGCACGGCTGTATTGATCGACCACCACACGCGCAGCACGGCGGAATTGTTCGTGCATTCCTACAAGCGCGAACGGCAGGGGCCGCTGATCGGCACCCGCACGGCGGGAGCCGTCAGCGCGGCCGCCGCCTACGTGATGCCGGGCGGCGATCTGCTCTACCTGGCCGTCACGGGCCTCGAGATCGACGGCGAAATCCTCGAAGGGCCGGGTGTGGCTCCCGATATCGAGGTGCCGCGGCCGGTGCCCTATGCCAATGGCGCCGACCCGGTGCTCGATGCGGCCCTGGCGGCGCTGACGCGCGCTAGCCGGCCGACGTCGGTGCCGCCAAGCGCGCCGAGCGGCAGCAACTAGCGCCTCGGCCCGACTTCACAGCGCCGGGGAACCGGTTACACTGCAAACCTCGCCAGCGCCGGCCACACCGGCAAACCCTCCGGGAAACGCTCATGACCAAGCCCACCGCTGCTCAGAAGAAGAAACTGCGCTCGCGCCAGTGGTTCGACAATCCCGACAACCCGGACATGACCGCGCTCTATCTCGAGCGCTACATGAACTACGGCCTCACCCGCGAGGAGCTCTCCTCCGGCAAGCCCATCATCGGCATTGCCCAGTCGGGTTCGGATCTTTCGCCCTGCAATCGGCATCATCTCGTTTTGGCCCATCGCGTGCGCGAGGGCATCCGCGAGGCCGGCGGTGTGGCCTTCGAGTTCCCGGTGCATCCGATCCAGGAGACCGGCAAGCGGCCGACCGCAGCGCTCGACCGCAATCTCGCCTATCTCGGGCTCGTTGAAATCCTGTACGGCTATCCGATCGACGGTGTGGTGCTCACCACCGGTTGCGATAAGACCACCCCCTCGCAGCTCATGGCCGCTGCCACCGTTGACATTCCTGCCATCGTGCTGTCTGGGGGACCCATGCTCAACGGTTGGTTCCGTGGCGAGCGGACCGGTTCGGGCACTATCGTCTGGAAGGCTCGGCAGATCTATGCCACCGGTGAAATCAGCTATGAGGAGTTCGTCGAACTGGTCGCCTCGTCGGCGCCCTCGCCGGGCCACTGCAACACCATGGGCACGGCCTCGACCATGAACTCGCTGGCCGAAGCCTTGGGCATGTCGCTGCCCGGCTGTGCCACGCCCCCTGCCCCGCACAAGGAGCGCGCGCAGCAGGCCTACGAGAGCGGCAAGCGCATCGTCGAAATGGTGTGGGAGGACCTCCGGCCCTCCAAGATCATGACGCGCGAAGCGTTCGAGAACGTTATCGCTGTGAACTCGGCCATTGGCGGGTCAACCAATGCCCCCATCCACTTCAACGCCATTGCACGGCATGTCGGCGTCGCCCTCGACAACGACGACTGGGAGAGGCTGGGCTATGCGCTGCCGCTGCTGGTCGATATGCAGCCGGCCGGCCGCTATCTCGGTGAGGAATACCATCGTGCCGGCGGCGTCCCTGCGGTCGTCAATGAGCTAATGAAGGCCAAGAAGATCCACGAAGGCGCCCTGACGGTGAACGGCAAAACGATGGGTGAGAACTGCAAGGACCGCCCGGTCATCGATCCGGACGTAATACGTCCCTACCACAAGCCGTTGAAGGAGCAGGCCGGCTTTCTCAACCTCAAGGGCAATCTGTTCGATAGCGCCATCATGAAGACGAGCGTGATTTCGGAGGAATTCCGCAAGCGCTATTTGCTGAACCCGAAGGACCTGAACGCCTTCGAGGGTCGCGCCATCGTCTTCGATGGGCCTGAGGATTATCACAAGCGGATCGACGATCCTGCCCTCAAAATCGACGAGATGTGCATCCTGTTCATGCGTGGCACCGGGCCGGTCGGGTATCCGGGCGGCGCTGAGGTTGTCAACATGCGGCCGCCAAATTATCTGATCAAGAAGGGTGTGCACGACCTGGCCTGCATCGGTGACGGCCGGCAATCCGGGACCTCCGGGTCGCCATCGATCCTCAATGCCTCACCGGAAGCCGCTACCGGGGGCGGTCTCGCGATCCTTGAGACGGGCGACCGCGTGCGCATCGATCTCAATAAGCGCACCGCCGATATCCTGATCTCGAAAGAAGAATACGATCGGCGCCGCGCCGATTTGCAGGGCCACGGCGGCTACAAATATCCAGCCCACCAGACGCCATGGCAGGAGATCCAGCGCGACCTCGTCGACGACTTTGCGCACGGCATGGTGTTGAAGCCGGCGGTGAAGTACCAAAAGATTGCCAAGACCAAGGGCATCCCTCGCGACAATCATTGAGCCGCGGGGGCACGCGAGGCCTGCCGCGCGCCCCCCGACGACACCCCGCTTGAGCAACGGCAAGCGGCGGGGCGGAGCAAACATGGGATTTTTGCTGGCGATTGAACCGGACCCGAGGTCCGATCGTTTGTCCATGGATGATCGTTATCGCCTGGCGGGCAGGCCGGTTTAGCTGGCTCGCACGTGGGTCCTTTCACGTGGGGCCCTGGCCCTTGCACACCCGCTCTTGCACACTGGCCCTTACACACTGGCCCTTGCACACTGGAAACATTGCCATGGATTTTCTTCGCCCCCATACGCAGCGACTGCTGAGCCTCCTGCGCATCATGACGGGTCTTTTGATCTTGCAGCACGGGACGACGAAATATCTCAACATTCCCGTGGGCCCGATGAACAATGCGACGCCCACGACGCCAGGCGGAGCTGCCGGACTGATCGAGCTGGTCTGCGGGTTGCTCGTCACGGTCGGTCTGTTCACTCGCCTGTCCGCCTTCATCCTGTCCGGCACCATGGCGGTCGCCTATTTCTATGCGCATGCGCCGCGCGGGTTCTACCCCATCCTCAATCAGGGAGAGCTGGCGGTGCTTTACTGTTTTGTTTTCCTCTATTTGGCGGCAGCCGGCGGTGGGCCTTGGAGCGCCGACAGGTTACTGGGGCGCAATGCGGACTAAGCCGGCAGCGCCCCGGGGGGTGCCAGGATTGAGGACTGTGGCACCTCGCCCTTGGCGATGCGGCGCAGGACCTCAAGGACTGACAGCCCTGCTATCCGCAACGCAGGCAACGTCGACAAGGCGCAGGGTTCGGCAGGGCCTCACGCGTCTCCCGGGGCACCGATGGCAAGACCTCGGTCGTCAGCGATCACAGCTTTCAGGCATCAGCATCGTCGTGTCGAAGGGCAAAATCGAGCGGAAGTGCCGTGGTGTACTTGATCTGCTCCATGGCGAAGGCAGACGAGACCTTCGATATCTCGATGCGAGAGATCAGCTTCTTGTAGAAGGCATCGTAGGCGGCGATGTCAGGGACGACCACCCGCAGGAGATAGTCGACCTCTCCGCTCATGCGGTAGAATTCGATCACCTCCGGAAAGTCGATGACCGCGGTGTGAAAGCGCTCGAGCCAGGCCAAGGAATGCTGGTCCGTCTTGATCGAAACGAACACCGTGACGCCGGCGTTGACGCGGGGTGGGTCCAGCACCGCCACCCGCCGCTTGATCACGCCTGCTTCCTCGAGCTTCTGGATGCGACGCCAACACGGCGTGGTGGAGAGCCCGACCTCCTTGCCGATGTCGGCCACCGCGCGCGTGCAATCCTGCTGCAAGATGCGCAGGATCTTGACATCCATTTCATCAAGGGTCTGCGACCCCTTAGAGAGCGACATGGGGGAATGGCCTTGTTGAAACATTTTTCTAGATGTAAGCCAGTGGCTGCCTAAAGCAGGTTCAATATTGCGTCAATGCGGCGCGAGGCTCCAAGAATTTTTCGACTTGGCCGCAACGGGTGGAGGCCGCAAGGGGGCGCAGATGGTGCGGAAAAACAGTCGTGCGGCACGTTGCCTGAATAGAATCGGGACGTTGCATGAATAGAATTGTGCAAATCACACCGCATTTTGCCGTCACCGGCGCCCTGCGGCCCGATGACCTCGCCGAGGCTGCTCGCCAGGGCTTCCGGTCTGTGCTCTCCAACCTTCCCGACGGCGAATTGCGGACCTCTCCCAGCAGCGCGCAGGAGGGCGAACTGGCCGCCGGCGCCGGTCTTGGCTTTCGCCATATCCCCGTGCCCAGGGCCGAGGTTTTTGCCGCGCCGGTCGTTTCGCAGATGCGTGCGGTACTGGGGCTTCTGGACCCACCTATTCTCGCCCATTGCGCGTCGGGGCAGCGTTCCGCGCTCGCTTGGGCGGCAGCAGCGGCGAGCTGCCAGTCAGCCGATCGCGTGCTTGCGGTCTTGGCCGCGGCGGGCTTTGATTTCGAGCCGTTGCGGGCCGAGCTCGAGGGCCTGGCCGGTGCCTGGGGCGGTGCGATCCCGACCGCGCTCGATGTGGCGTACGCTGCCCCACCGCCGGGCGCCTGAGCTTGCCGTCTACAGCAGGCGACGAATTTCGTGCCGCACGCGCGGCAATAGCTCGCCTTCAAACCACGGGTTGGCGGCGAGCCAGGCATTGTTGCGCCACGAGGGATGCGGCAAGGCGATGCGGCGTGGTTGGCTGGCGCTTTGCAACAGCTCCCGCCAGGAACTGACCGCGGCGGTCATGCCGGCGGCCGCCACCGGTCCGAGGTGCCAGCGCTGCGCATAGCTGCCGACGGCCAGGATCAGTTGCAGCTGCGGCATTGCCGCAAACAGACGTTGATGCCAGGTGGCTGCGCATTCACGCCGCGGCGGCAGGTCGCCGCCCGTTGCATCATGGCCCGGAAAGCAAAAGCCCATGGGGACGATGGCAACGCGCCGCTGATCGTAGAATTCCGCCGCCGTGAGCCCGAGCCAGGCGCGCAGCCGATCACCGGACGCATCGCTGAACGGCATGCCAGAGGCATGGACGCGCACGCCGGGCGCCTGGCTGCAGATGCAAATGCGCGCCGTCGTGCTCGGCCGCAACACCGGCCGCGGCTCGTGCGGCAACGCTCTACCCTTGACCGCCTCGCGGCAGATCCGACAAGCGGCGATATCGCCTAGTAGCCGGCGCAGCGCGCGCTCGTTGCCCCTCATATGTCCACGATCAGCCCGTCCGCCGCCAACACGACACGTGGGTCATCGATGTCGCCGCGCCGGGTCAGCATCGCCTCAGCCATATGCGTGAGCATGACGCGCTTGGCGCCGATGCGATCGAGTTCGGCGGCAATTCTGCTCCAGCTCATATGAAAGCGCGGCGCGCCGTCGAAATGGTAGCATTCCATAATGTAAAGATCAGCCTGCCGTCCGGCGGGAACGAGGTTGTCCACCCACTCGCTGTCCCCGGAGTAGGCGAGCACCTTGCCTTCCAGCTCGAAGCGCATGGCGTAGGACGGGGCACCGGACGGATGGCTCACTTCAAAGGCTGTCACCCTGATGCGTCCGATATCGAGCGGCGTCTCGGCGGGAAGTTCAACGAATTGTAGTTCGTAACGGCGCGGCACGCGGCTCGAGCCGGGAAACAGGGCCTCGGCGGCGCTGGTAAAGCGCGCGGCGATGCCCGGTGGGCCAATCACGGTGAGCGGCGCGCTCCGCTTGCCGACATGCTGGGCATGGATGAGCCACCACACCAGACCGGCATAGTGGTCGCCGTGCAGGTGCGAGATGAAAATGGTCTCGATCGTGTTTGGGTCGAGCCGCAGGCGGTTGAGACCGATCAACACGGTCGCGCCGCAGTCGATCAGAAACCGGCCGCCGGTCCAATCCACCTGGTAGCAGGTCTGCAACCGCCCGCCGGAGCCGAAGGCATCGCCGCAGCCGACGACAGTGAGCTTCATGGGCTACCCGACCTAACAGCGCTCAGGCCGCAGCACTCGGCCTGCTCGATACTTCCTCATACCATCTGGCGAGGTGCTTGAGTGTGCTGGGGCGCTCGATACGCGCCGGTTTCATGAAGTCGACCGCCACCAGGCCAGTGATGTCGGCGACTGAATAGTGATCTCCAGCCAGGAAGCGCCGGCTGGCAAGTTCATCATCCATGATCTTCAGGATCTCCAGCGCACGCGGCTTGTTGGTTTCGCCCCAGGCGGCCACCTGCGGAACCTCCAGGCTGGCCATGGCCGGATGCAGGTGGCGGAAGGCCTGCGCCACACTCAACAGCAGCCCCAGATCCATGCGTCGGCTCCACATCTCGACGGTGGCACATCCAAGCGGTCCATTGCCGAACAGGGCCGGCAGGGGTTGCAACTCCTCGAAATAGCGGCAGATGGCGATGGTTTCCGCAATAGCCGTGCCGTCGTCGAGCACGAGTACGGGGACGCGTTGGAAGCGATTGATGGCGCTAAATTCGGGGGTCTTCAGCGCCCCCCGCATGATGTCGACCTCTTCAAACGGAACGGTGATCCCTTTTTCGGCAAGAAAGATGCGCACGCGACGCGGGTTGGGTGCGGCCTTGGTTTGCAGAATTTTCATGCGCAGGCCTCTGCCGTTGGCTTGGATCCTGCAGTGGTAGAGGAGGGGAGTTGCTCGTGCAAGCAAAGCGTGTGCCTTGTCCTCCGCGCTCACGACGAGGCTAAAATACCGCTGTAAGCAGACGCCATAATACATTGATAAACGGGACGTTAGGGATTTGCCGCGATTGTCAGTCGACGCTGCGCACACTCGAGCGCGTCGCTTCCCATGTCTGCATCGGCCGAGATGGCGAGGGAGACGATGCCCCATTCACAGACGACCAGCACAGGGCCGGATCGTGCGCGCGCCAAGGAAGGGCGTGGCGGTGTGCATCAACAGGTGCGCGAGATCCGGGCACGCCTTACACAGGGCACTGTCCTGAGGCCCGAGTTCGAGTACGAGCTGTTGGCAATGTTCGTGCGCAACGAACTTTCGGCGCGCGTTACCGTGCCGCTGCTGGCCGTGATCTTTTCGTTGGCCTCCATGTTCTGGGCGCCGGTGCTGCAGGCCTCCGCCTGGCTGGCATTGGTCATCTCCGCCAAGTTTTTCATGATTGCTGCCTGCCGCAAGTTTCTCGCCCAGCCGCGCGGTACGGTTCGGGTCGATGAATGGCGCAGGCTCATCGTCTTGCTGGAGCTGGCGAGTGGCATCACCTGGGGGGGTATGGCGGTGGTGGGATTCGGCACCGGCGACACCGCCTCCCATGTCTTCATGCTGACCTCGCTCATCGTGCTTTTGGCCATTCGCATGACCTTCGCGTCGACCGTGATGACGGTGCTCTATGTGGGCACCACGCCCATGACGGTGGCGGTGGTGGTGCGCCTGCTGCTGCAGGGGCACCCCTTCTACTACGCCATGGCCGCCATGGCGATTGGGCTGCATGTTTACTTCTTGTTTCTCGCCAAGGGGCTGAATTCGACCGCGCTGTCGATGTTGGAGTTCCGTGCCGAAAAGGATGCCCTGATCGCCGAAATCGAAGAGGAGAAATGGATCTCCGATGAAGCGCGCCAGCGTGCTGAAGCTGCCAACGTGGCCAAGTCGCGCTTCCTTGCCACCATGAGCCATGAGCTGCGCACACCGCTCAATGCCATCCTCGGGTTTTCCGAAGTGATGCAGAGCGAGCTGTTGGGACCGATGCAGAATGCGAGCTACAAGGAGTACTGCGCGAACATCCACGACAGCGGTCGACATCTGTTGCAACTGATCAACGAAATCCTGGATCTGTCCCGCATCGAGGCGGGGCGCTATGAACTGCAGGAGGAGGCCGTACGCCTGCCCGATGTGGTGGAAGACTGCCTCCGCCTCTTGAGCTTGCGCGCAGAAAGCAAAGGGCTGCAGGTGGTACCCGACTTTGCAAGGGCGCTCGACCAACTCTGGGCCGACGAGCGCGCGGTGCGGCAGATCTGTCTCAATTTGATGTCCAACGCCCTCAAATTCACGCCGCGTGGGGGGCGTATCACGCTCAGCGTTTTCGCCAATGCCGACGGTGGTCAGACGCTGGTCGTCAAGGATACCGGCCCCGGCATCCCCAAAGACGAGATCCCGCGGGTGATGCAGGCCTTCGGGCAGGGGTCGCTGGCCCACCAGACGGCGGAAGGGGGAACCGGGCTCGGCCTGCCCATCGTCCAGAACCTGGTCAATCTGCACGGCGGCACGTTCGAGCTCCGTTCCGAACTGCGCAAAGGCACCGAGGCCATCGTGACGTTCCCGAAGGCTCGGGTGCTCCGCGCCATGCCGCCGCTGCAGCCGCTGGGTCAAGAGCGCCATCGCCAGCCAGCGCCATTGCTTGGCGCCGTCCGACGCGCCGCCGGCGGCACGCTGCGGCGCGAAGAGCCCACCCTGGCGGGTTAAGGCCAGGGGTTGCCGATCGCCGCACCGTGCAGCGATCTGCCAGCGCCGTTTTGCTCGAAACGCAAGCAAGGGGGCGGCTGGGGCCACTCTTCTGTGCACGAGAGTGGCCCGGGCGGCGGCGCGCCCCTCTCCCAGATTGTCAGCTCGGCCGGCGCTTCCTACATTGCGGTCTGATAAGGACCAGCAGCGCAGCCACGCCGGACCGACCATCAATGCTTTCTCCTTGCATCAAGGTGTGTGCTATCGAGGCGACGACGGGGCTGTGCGCTGGCTGTGGCCGTACCAGGGCGGAAATCGCTCACTGGAGCGCAATGACCGACGCCGAGCGCGACCGCATCATGACGCAGCTGCCGGCGCGGCGGCGCCGGGCGATCGCGGCGATGGGTGTGTGACGCATGGGGGCCTGGATTGCACTCGTCCTGCTCGTGATCGCCGGCCTGGCGCTGCTGCTGCGCGCCGATGCCGGTTCGATCGCTGGTTTCGATCCTTCCGACTTTGCCATTGCCATGGCGAGCATCGCCATGTTGATCTTCGTTGCCTCCTCGATTGCAGGCAGCTATCGGGGGCGCGCACCCCAGGCCGCGCGCGATTTTCTCACCTGGGTGATCGTGGCGCTGATGCTGGTGGCAGGCTACAGCTACCGCGAGGAGATTTTGAGCTTCGGCCATCGCGTCGCCGGCGAGTTGTTGCCGCCCGGAACGGCCCTGCGGGGCGAACCGCAAATTAGCGGCGAAAGGTCCGTGCAAATCCGGCGCAGGCCGGATGGCCACTTTGTGGCGCGCACGCAGGTGAACGGGGTTTCTCTCAGCATGCTGGTGGATACCGGCGCTTCGACGGTGGTGCTGAAACCCGCCGATGCCCAACGGCTTGGCATCGACGTCAGCCAACTAAAGTATTCGGTGCCGGTGCAAACAGCCAATGGCACGACCTATGCCGCGCATGTGCGCCTACGCAACCTGACGCTTGGTCCCATTAGTCTCGCCGACGTCGAGGCGCTGGTCGCCAAGCCAGGATCTCTTAAGGAAAACTTGCTCGGTATGAGTTTTTTAAGCCGCCTGCGCTCATATGAGTTCACCAGCGATTTTCTGATGCTGCGGGGCTAGGCGGCCGACCCTCCTATCGAGCCGCGGCCCGGCCGCTGGCAAACGGGTGGGTTGCGTGGCATGGCAATGTCCTCGGGTGTACGCCAGGCCGTCGGTTTGGCCGTCGGCTGGCTGCTGGTGGCAGCGACATCGGCCGTCGGCGTCCTGCGTTTTGCCGAGCTCAAGGATGCGACGCGCGGGCTCACCGGCGTGACTGCTGCCGAACCGGCCTACGCCGCATCGAGCGGGCGCTCCCCCCGCCAATGGGAGCTCGAACGCCGGCCGCCGAGCGGCCGCGTCGTTGAACTGAAGGCGGGCACGTTCGGCCACTACCGGGCGCAGGCTGAGATCAACGGCAGGCCGGTCGAGGTGTTGGTTGATTCCGGCGCTTCCCTGGTGGTGCTCTCCCACGACGATGCCGAACGGGCCGGCCTCAATATCCGCGCCGGGGACTACACGCAGCGCGTCAGCACGGCCAACGGGCCCACGCGCGTGGCTCCAATGCTGCTTGATCGCGTTAGCATCGGCGATATCACGGTGCGCAATGTCGAGGCGGCCATCAGCGAACCGGGCAAGCTCGGACAATCCCTGCTCGGCATGACATTCCTGGGCCGGCTACAGCGCGTGGACATGCGCGCGGGCGTTCTCATCCTGCAGGAATAAGTCCTGCAGGACTAAGCACTGCCGGATAATGCAGGATTACTGCAGCATTGTTGACATTGCCTGGTCTATTTGTCACACGCGCCTCCAGCATGCAGCGGTCGTTGTCTGAGGACCTGGTCCTTGCTGCAGCGTTGAGAGGCCTTGCAAATGTTGCCCAAGCCGCGCGCCGACTTGACCTTCAATACGGCCGATTTTGAGCGCTTGCCCCTGGTCAAGCCGACGGGCTTTCGCGAGTATGACGCACGCTGGTTGTTCCCGGCCGAGGTCAACCTGATGGGTTTGAATGCCATCGGCCTTTGCCTTGCCACGCTCGCGCACAAGCGCGGACGGCCGAAGCGGTTTGTGGTCGGCCACGACTATCGCTCCTACTCCAGTGCCGTGAAGCAGGCGCTCATGACGGGCTTGTTGGCCGGCGGCGCCGAGGTGCACGACATCGGGCTCGCCATGTCGCCAATGGCCTACTTCGCTCAGTTCGCGTTGGAGGTCGAAGGCGTGGCGATGGTGACTGCCAGCCACAACGACAACGGCTGGACCGGCATCAAAATGGGCTTCGATCGGCCGCTGACGTTCGGCCCCGAGGAAATGACGGCGCTCAAAGAACTGGTGCTTGCCGGCGCCGGAGAGACGGCAGCCGGGGGGAGCTATACCTACGTACCCAGCATGGCCGAGCGCTATATCGAGGCCCTGACCGACCGCCCGCGCCTGAAGCGCAACCTCAAGGTCGTCGCCGCCTGCGGCAACGGCACGGCCGGTGCCTTTGCCCCGCGCATCCTCCAGGCGCTGGGCTGCGAGGTCGTGCCGCTCGACTGCGAGCTCGACTTCACCTTCCCGCGCTACAATCCCAACCCTGAAGACATGAAGATGCTGCACGCCATCAGCGAGGCCGTTGCGGCAAGCGCGGCCGATGTCGGCTTCGGCTTCGATGGCGATGGGGATCGCTGTGGCGTGGTCGACAATGCAGGACACGAGATCTTTGCCGACAAGGTCGGTGTCATGCTGGCGCGCGACCTATCGGCGCTCAATGGCAATGCAGTGTTCGTCGCTGACGTCAAATCAACCGGGCTATTCATGACCGATCCGGTCTTGAAAAAGAACGGCGCCAAGACGCTGTACTGGAAAACCGGACACTCCTACATGAAGCGTTATACGCACGAACAGAAAGCGCTGGTGGGATTCGAAAAGTCCGGCCACTTCTTCTTCCAGCCGCCACTGGGACGGGGCTACGACGACGGGCTGGTCGCCGCCATTGCCGTGTGCGACATGCTAGAGCGCAATCCCGGCAAGACGCTTGCCGACCTTCACAACGCGCTGCCCAAGACCTGGGGGTCGCCAACCATGTCGCCGCACTGCAGCGACGAGGTTAAATACGCCATCGTCGACAAAATCACGGCCCAATACCAGGCGGCGGCGGCGGCGGGCGCGGCGGTTGCTGGCCAGAAGATCCGTGACCTCCTGACCGTCAATGGTGTGCGCGTCATGCTGGAAGACGGCACCTGGGGACTGGTGCGCGCCTCTTCCAACAAGCCGGAGCTGGTGATTGTCGTCGAGAGTCCCACCTCCGAAGCTAACATGCGGGCGATATTCGCTGACATCGACGGGCGTCTTGCGCAATGCCCACAGGTGGGTGCGTATAACCAGAAGATCTAGCCACCGCCGCGCGGTTGTCGCCAGGCCGGCGTCGCGCCGCCCGCATCTTTAGCGGCGTATGACAAAAAAGCTGCAAGCGGAGCGAACCTCGCCTAGCTTGCCACTCTTTCACGACCCAGAGGCAAGCACACGCCATGCAGGCAGATCAGATGATGCGCAAGCTGCCGGAGCTGGCCAACAGCGACGGCGAGTTGGTGCGGCGCGGGCGTTTTCTGGAGGTGACGTTTTTGCTCGAGATCGGCACCGATCATTATCTCGTTCGCATCCACCGCGGTCATATTGAGGCAATCGAAAAGGGACCGCATGTCCAGCCCCGCTGGACCTTCGCGTTGCGCGCTGCGCCGGCGGCTTGGGAAGCCTTCTGGGTCGCCGCTCCGCCACCGGGTTCCCATGATCTCATCGCCATGCTCAAGACCGGGGCCTTGCGTCTGGAGGGCGATCAGCATCCTTTCATGGCCAACCTGCGCTATTTCAAGGAGCTGTTGGCCTTGCCGCGCGCGACCAGCAAGAAAGCTGCAGCATGAGCCACCCCGGTGCCCCATGCTTCGAGCCCGCCGTCGGCCGCTACCTGCACCTGGCGATCGCTGACAAATGGCATCGGCTCTACGTCGAAGAGGCCGGGCAAGGCATCCCACTCCTATGCCTACACACGGCCGGCGCCGATGGCCGCCAATATCGTGCCTTGCTGAACGATAGCGCGGTCCTGGCGCACTTCCGGGTCATTGCTTTCGACATGCCCTGGCACGGCAAGTCTTCGCCACCGAACGGCTGGCAAGAGGGCGAATACCGTCTCACCTCACGCGCCTACGTGGACACGGTGATGGCGGTCATCGACGCGCTCGGTCTCGACAAGCCGATTTGCATGGGTTGCTCCATCGGCGGACGCATCGTCCTGCATTTGGCGCTTGAACATGCCCGGCGCTTTCGGGCGTTGATCGGACTTGAGTCGGCTGCCCACGCCGAGCCCTACTACGACCTTGACTGGCTGCATCGGCCCGATGTGCACGGCGGAGAGATCTGCGGCGCCATGATCTCGGGGCTGATTGCACCGATGGCACCGGTGGCTGAACGCTGGGAGACGATCTGGCACTATATGCAGGGTGGCCCCGGCGTCTTCAAAGGCGATCTGCACTTTTATACGGAGGATGGCGATGTGCGCGACCGAGTGGCCGAAATCGATACCACGGCATGTCCGCTGTATCTGCTGACCGGCGAATATGACTATTCCTGTACGCCCGCCGCGACGCGCGCTCTGGCGGATCACATCAAGGGTGCCAAACTCACCATCATGGAAAAGCTCGGCCATTTTCCGGTGAGCGAGGATCCAGCGCTATTCCTCACCTATCTGCGCCCCGTGCTGGATGAGATTCGCGGGTTGCGCGAGCTAACCCATGCATTGGCCGTGCCCTAGCTCAAGGGGCGCCGTCTTGCGGGCTCAGCCGCACGCCACAACGCCGTTGCGTGCCATTGCTCACATTTTTTCGTCGAGCTGCGCCGCGATCATGGCGAGCCTCCCACCGCGGGCCTCAGTCGGATTTGCCTCCCGTTGCCAGAGTTTGGCGCTCGGCCAGCCGCTGCAAGTGGAAGCGCTGAAAATTGCGGTCGCGCTCATAGAGCTTGTGCCGGACCCAGACGAACAAATCGTAGAAAGTGTCCCGCCCAAAGCTCAGCGGCAGACGTTCGATTGCCTCCAGCGGACGCCCCCACTGGCCCTCAAGCCCCCGTCAAGTCGTCCTTGAAGAACACGATCGTTGGTGTGAAGATCACGCCCCAGCGCTCGGCCAAGGCCTTCTCGCTCAGGCGAGTGCCGTCGAAATCGGTGACCTCGCGCGATCCCCACACGTCGAGTTGGATGATGCGAAAGTGCTGCCGCACGTAGTCGTTGATGTATTTCTGCGATAACACCTCGGTGTGCAACTTCGTGCAGTAGGGGCAGCCGCGCTGCTCGAAAATGACGGCGAAGCGCTGGCCGGCTGTGCTGGCTTCGGCGAAGTCCTCCTTGAGATCGAGAAACGACAGGCTAAACCAGCTTTGCCGGTAATGCCCCGCCTCCAGGATCGGTTCAACGCGTGGGTATTGCGGGCCGCTCGCCGGCGGCAGCATGGCATCGGTGGCCGTCGCGGCGAGGGCTGCCGCAAGCCACAGGATCATGGCCAATGCCAAGCCGCGCATGCCTAATTTCCGCTGTTGCGTTTGCTGGGCTGCGTCGGCCGATGCTAGCCGATCGCCCGGCCATTGACGAGGCTGAGGCGCGGTCTTAGGGGTGCGCCCGTTCGATCTGGCAGCGGTCAAGATCGCCGGCGCCGGCCTGCATCAGGGCCATGCTTTCAAGCAGCACGTCGATCCCGGCGCCAGCGCGGGGCGCGTTCTCCGAGAGGTGCCGGCGAAAGGCGCGGCCGCGCGGCTGGCCGTGATAGAGGCCGAGGATGTGACGCGCGACATTGTTGAGCCGCCCGCCAGCAGCGAGGTGGCGCTGGATATACGGCACCAGCCGCTCGAGCACAGCGGCCCGTGAGGGCGGCGCGGCGGCGTCGCCGAACAATTGGCGGTCGGCGTCGGCCAGAACATAGGGATTTTGATAGGCCGAACGGCCGATCGCAACGCCGTCCACCTTCTCGAGGTGGGCCTGCGCTTCGGCCAGTGTGGTGATGCCGCCGTTGATGATGATCTCGAGCTCGGGATGCGCCGCCTTGAGAGCGTAGACACGCGGATAGTTGAGTGGTGGCAGCTCGCGGTTCTGTTTGGGCGAGAGGCCCTTGAGCCAGGCCTTGCGAGCGTGGACGATGAAGCTCTGGCAACCGGCGTCGGCCACGGTGTTGACGAACCGATCAAGGTCGCGCTCACCGTCCTGATGGTCGATGCCGATGCGGCACTTGATGGTGACCGGCAGCTTGAGCTGCCGGCGCATCGCCGCCACGCAACGCGCAACCAGCGCCGGTTCAGCCATCAGGCAGGCGCCAAATCTGCCTTCCTGCACACGATCGGACGGGCAACCGACATTCAGGTTGATCTCGGCATAGCCGAAGGCCTCGCCAACCAGGGCGGCATCGGTCAGCTGGGCGGGGTCGCAACCTCCAAGTTGCAGCACGACTGGCTGCTCCTCCGGGCTGAAAGCAATTAGCCTGGCGCGGTCACCACGCAAGACCGCTGCCGCCGTCAGCATCTCGCTATAAAGGCGTGCCCGCCGCGACAGCAGGCGGTGAAAGAACCGGCAATGCCGATCGGTCCAATCCATCATCGGGGCGACGCAGAACCTGCGTCTTTGATCATGCCTGTGCATAGGTTGTTCGAGGTACCTGGGGCCGGCGGCCGAGCTGTTCGCATCTACCGCCCAGCAGGGGTGACATGCAACTGCGAAAGCGTGCCGGCGCAGCCCCGCGCGTGGCCCGTGCCCGCCATGCCAAGCCGCGCCGCCTGCCGCTTTCGCCCGTGCAATGCCAGCGGTCCTTCGTTTGCGCCTGCCCGCGCAACGCGCAAGCCAAGCCGCCGGCGTTAAGGGTAGCTCCGCGCCAGGGCTTGAATTGAATTTTTGCCCGCCGCAAAGACATTGTCCTTGCGGGCGCGGCAAAAGGTTAACAGCGCCGGCCTGACCGTTGTCCGAGGCGGGGCAATCGAGCGCCCAGGCTTGCAGCAACCCCAGGGCAAAGATGAGGAAGGCGACGATGAGGCGGCGCACGCATCGGGCTCAACCCGCAGCGCAGCAGCGCCGACCCGAGGCCGTAGTGCACAAGCGCAAGGCCTTGCCTCGGCATTGCGCTCAGCTGGGATTGGTCCTGCAGGGCGGGGGTGCGCTCGGCGCCTATCAAGCCGGCGCCTATCAGGCGCTGTCTGAGCACGGTTACCTGCCGCATTGGATCGCCGGCATCTCGATCGGGGCCATCAACGGCGCCATTATCGCCGGCAACCCTGCCAAAGAACGTATTGACCGTTTGCGGACTTTCTGGGAGCGCATTACCGAGAGTGTGGCGCTGCGGCCGTTGCTGGCTGGCGATTGGGCGCGCGGCGTCTTCAACGAATTGAGCGCGCTGACCACGACCGGTGCCGGTGTTCCGGGCTTCTTTCGTCCGCGCTTGCCGCCGGTTTGGCTGCAGCCCTGGGGTACGCAGGCGGCCCTCAGCTTTTACGACACCGCGCCGTTGCGCGAGACGCTGCAAGAGCTTGTCGACTTCGACGTGCTGAACAGTGGAGCGATCCGGCTCAGCGTCGGGGCGGCGCACCTGCTGCGGGGCGATTCGGTCTATTTCGATACCCAGCAGCCAGATTTTCGCCTTGGCCCAGAGCACATCATGGCGAGCGCAGCGCTGCCGCCCGGCTTTCCGCCGGTGGAGATCGACGGTGAGCACTTCTGGGATGGCGGCGTGCTCTCCAACACCCCGCTCGATCACCTGCTCGATGCCGAGCGCGATCAGAACATGCTGGTGTTCCAGATCGACTTGTTCAGCGCCCGCGGAGCGATGCCGCGCAACATTTTGGACGTTTACGAGCGCCACAAAGACATCCTCTATTCCTCGCGCACGCGCCAGAACACCAGCGCGTTCCGTCAGGCCCAGGAGCTGCGACAATCGGTCGAACGCCTGCTCGACAAGCTGCCCGCGGCAAAGAAACGCCAGCCCGACGTTGAGGAGATCGTGCGCAAGCTGCGGAGGAGTGAGGTCGGCAAGCGCAGCGCCTCGATGAGCGTCGTTCACCTGATCTATCGCGAGAAATACTACGAGACGCAGGCCAAGGACTACGAGTTCTCCCGCCTGTCGATGGAGGAGCATTGGCAGGCGGGGCTGGCCGACACCCGACGCACGCTCAAGCAGGAGAAGTATTGGCTCGAGCCCCCGCGGGACCTGGAAGCGGTGCGCACCTTCGATCTGACCCGGGGTCACGATTGAGGCCCCGCAGCCGGCCCCAGCTGGGCCTTGTCAGGGGGGCGCAAAACCACTACACCAGCGGCCATCACACACGCGCGCCTCGCGTGCGGCGGATCGAAAGCCCGCCCGTACGCTCCGGTGGCCAGGCCCTGATCTGTCGCTCAAGGCTCTGGTCTTCTCAAGGTGCGCGGAGGTTCAACCGGAAAATGGAGACCGCGCTATGGCGCTGCCCGCTTTTAATATGCGCCAGCTTCTCGAAGCTGGTTGTCACTTCGGCCATCAAAGCCACCGCTGGAACCCCAAGATGGCGCCCTTCATTTTCGGCGCCCGCAACAATATCCATATTATCGACCTGGCGCAGTCGGTGCCCCTGCTGCACCAGGCCTTGGTGAAGGTCAGTGACGTGGTTGCCCAGGGTGGACGCGTGCTGCTGGTGGGCACCAAGCGCCAGGCCTCGGAGGGGATTGCCGATGCGGCCAAGCGCTGCGCCCAATATTACATCAACCATCGCTGGCTCGGTGGCACGCTGACCAATTGGAAGACGATCTCACAGTCGATCCGGCGTCTGAAGCTGCTCGATGAGATGTTGTCGGGCGATATCAAGGGCCGCACCAAAAAGGAAGTCCTGCAACTGACCCGTGACCGCGACTCTCTCAATCGGTCGCTTGGCGGCATCAAGGAGATGGGTGGGTTGCCG
The DNA here is from genome assembly GCA_963820375.1 of uncultured Alphaproteobacteria bacterium. GTDB lineage: Bacteria > Pseudomonadota > Alphaproteobacteria > Rhizobiales > Hyphomicrobiaceae > AWTP1-13. The sequence continues at coordinate 296,057 of CAWFZX010000021.1, forward strand.
GATCTGTTGTTCGTGATCGACACCAACAAGGAGCAGATTGCCATCGCCGAAGCCAAAAAGCTCGGCATTCCGATCGTGGCCATCGTCGACACCAATTGCGATCCCGATGGGATCGACTTTGTCGTGCCGGGTAATGACGACGCCGGTCGTGCGATCACGCTTTATTGCGACTTGATTGCCCGGGCAGCAATCGACGGCATCGAGCGCGGCCAGACGCAGGCCGGCGTGGATGTCGGCGCCGCAGACGCGCCACCGGCGGAGGAGGTGGCTGCCGAGAAGGCGCCCGCATTCAAGGGCATCGACGCGCCACGCGGCGAAGCCGATGATCTCAAGCGGCTGCCCAACGTCAACCCGCGGCTGGAGCAGCGGCTCAACGACATCGGTGTCTATCATTTCTGGCAGATCGCCGATCTGGACGAGCCGGCGATGACCGGCTTGGACCGTATGCTTAATCTCAAGGGGCGGATCGAGCGCGACGGTTGGGTCGCCGCCGCCAAGCAATTGGTTGAAGGACAGGCGGCCTGAACGGGTCGCCTAACTCTTTAGCAGTTCGGTAGCATTTCGGCCTTGCGCGCGCGTGCCCGCAGGAGGCCATAGCGAGGATCGTATGACAGCTATTTCCGCAGGCCAAGTCAAACAGCTGCGCGACCAGACCGGTGCCGGCATGATGGATTGCAAGACTGCCCTCACGGAGACGCAGGGCGACATGGAGCAGGCGGTCGATTGGCTGCGCAAAAAAGGCCTCTCGAAAGCTGCGACCAAGGCTGGCCGCGTCGCCGCGGAAGGTCTGGTCGGCGTCACCGTTGCCGCGGGCGCGGGCGCGATCGTGGAGGTGAACTCCGAAACCGATTTCGTGGCCCGCAATGACAAATTTCAGGACATGGTGCGCAAGATCGGCTCGGTGGCGGCCAAGGCCAACGGCGATCTGGCCAAGCTCTTGGCCATGCCGTTTCCCGGCTCGAGTGCCAGCGTTGAGGAACACGTCAAGGACATGGTGGCCACCATCGGCGAGAACATGTCGGTGCGGCGCACGGCGGCGCTGGCGGTGCCGGAAGGTGCGGTGGCCGACTACGTGCACAACAAGGCAGCCGACGGTCTGGGTAAGATCGGCGTGCTGGTGGCGGTTGAGAGCAAGGGCGAGCCGAAGGCAATCGCCGCCCTCGGCCGGCAACTGGCGATGCACGTCGCTGCGGCCAGCCCGGCGGCCGTGACCGCCGACGAGCTTGACCCGGCCTTGATCGCTAGAGAGCGCGCCATTTACACCGAGCAGGCAACGGCCAGCGGTAAGTCTGCCGACATTGTCGCCAAGATGGTGGAGGGGCGCCTGCGCAAGGAATTCTATCAGCAGGTCGTCCTCTTGCAGCAGACCTTCCTCGGTGCCGGCGGCGACGGCAAGGCGACCGTCGAGCAGGTCCTGAAGGAGGCTGAGAAGACCGTCGGCGCGCCGATCAGAATTGCCAAGTTTGTGCGCTATGCTCTGGGTGAGGGCATCGATAAGAAGGATGGCGACTTCGCAGCCGAGGTCGCCAAGGCCGTGCGCGGATAGGGGAAAGTGGCTCAAATCCGCCGCGGCCAGCGCCGGCAGGCGGCCATGATTTGCGCACGGGCCGGTGCTCTGGTTATGTCTTGCTTTGCTAGGTGGTCGCGGGCCGGTGCCCACCGGTGTGCTGGTGTCTTTGTTATGGCTGGGATCGTTTCGGAACTGGTGTGATGGCAGTCGCCTCGTCCCCTCCCCTGCGCTACCGACGCCTCTTGCTTAAGCTTTCCGGCGAGGCCCTGATGGGAGCGGGCGCTTACGGCATCGATATGAGGGTCGTGCAACGCCTGGCTTTGGATATCAAAGAGGCGATGGTGGCGGGTGCCGAGATTGCAGCCGTGGTGGGCGGAGGCAATATCTTTCGCGGCCTTGCTGGCGTCGCCAAGGGCATGGACCGGGCGACCGGCGACTATATGGGCATGCTGGCGACGGTGATGAATGCCCTGGCCCTGCAGAACGGTCTTGAGCAGGCGGGCGTGCAGGCGCGCGTGCTCTCGGCCATTCCGATGCCGACCATTTGCGAGGCTTTTGTGCGCTCCAAGGCATTGCATCACCTGGAGAACGGCCGGGTCGTGATTTTCGCGGCCGGTACCGGCAATCCCTACTTCACGACCGATACCACCGCGGCGCTGCGCGCGGTGGAAATGAACTGTGAAGTGCTCGCCAAAGCCACCCAGGTCGATGGTGTTTACTCGGCCGACCCCAAGCAGGACCCCAAGGCGGTGCGGCATGAGAGGCTGACCTATGCCGAAGTTCTGAGCCGGGATCTCAAGGTGATGGACGGGGCTGCCATCGCGCTTGCTCGCGACAACAATCTTCCGGTAATTGTGTTTTCGATCGAAGAACCCGGTAATCTAATCAAACTCTTGCGCGGCGAGGCCCTGTCCACGCTGGTTTCGGCCGCAGCATAATTGTCTGGAGGAGGGTGGTTGAGGCAGGTCGCGAGGGTTGCATGCGGACCCGCCATAGCGGAGATAACGTGTGATGGCTGCCGGAAAATTCGACATTCAGGAACTTGAACGGCGCATGCGCGGGGCCCTTGACTCACTGAAAAAGGAGTTCGCGGGCCTGCGCACCGGGCGCGCCAGCGTGCATTTTCTCGACCCTGTGGTGGTCAACGTCTACGGTGCGCGCATGCCGCTCAACCAGGTGGCGACGGTGTCGACGCCGGATGCGCGCACAATTTCCGTGCAGGTTTGGGACCGCAGCCAGGTCAGTGCGGTGGAGAAGGCGATCCGCGAAGCCAACCTCGGTCTCAACCCGGTGGTCGACGGCGCCTTGATCAGGCTTCCCATTCCCGCGCTGACCTCGGAGCGACGCCAGGAGCTTGTGAAAGTCGCTCACAAATACGCTGAGCATGCCCGGGTGGCTGTACGCAATGTGCGCCGCGACGGCATGGAACTGCTCAAGCGTCTCGACAAGGACGGCCAGATGAGCGAGGACGATCATCACAAGAATTCAAGCAAGGTGCAGGATCTGACCGATAAGCTCGTCAAGGAGGTCGACCAGTCGCTGGCTAGCAAGGAAGCCGAGATCAAGCAGGTATGACGGTTGCGTGCTGGGACTGCCGACCGCGGCGGGGGCGTGGATTGACACGAACGGCCGTCGGCGGGGCGAGGCTGGGGCATGATGCCTGATCCATGAACGAGCAGAACAAACGAGCGGTCTGGCAGGCGGGCGCGCAGGTGCCGCGCCATGTCGCCATCATCATGGATGGCAATGGCCGCTGGGCAAGCGAGCGCGGGCTGCCGCGCTCGGAGGGACATCGGCGCGGCGTCGAAGCCGTGCGGCGCACCGTGCGTGCGGCGATGGAAATGGGCATCCAGTACCTGACGATCTACAGCTTTTCGTCAGAGAATTGGTCCCGGCCCGCCAGTGAAGTCGACGATCTCATGGGGCTGATGAAACGCTTCATCCGCCGCGATTTGGCCGAGCTGCATCGCAATGGTGTGCGCGTGAGCGTGATCGGCGAACGTACCGGTGTGGACCCCGAGCTGTTGGGTCTGATGGACGAATCCGTGAGCCTGACCTGCCGCAACACGGCAATCAATCTGATGATCGCCTTCAACTACGGGTCGCGTGCCGAGATCGCCAAAGCGGCCCGTCGACTGGCCGAGCGCGTGCTCGAGGGGACAATCAAACTTGACGCGATCACCCCCGATGCGCTGGCGGCCGAGCTCGATACGCAGGGCGTACCGGATCCAGATCTGCTGATTCGCACCAGCGGCGAGCTGCGGCTGTCCAATTTTCTGCTTTGGCAGTCTGCCTATACCGAGTTCGTCTTCCTCGATGCTTATTGGCCCGAGTTCGGGTGCGAACTGCTCAGGCACGCCATCGACGAGTTCCGCGGGCGGCAGCGCCGCTTCGGGGGCGTTGCAACGCAGTCGACCGCCTAACCCTGGCAGGCGGGCAAGGGGCCGAGCCGATGAGCGATCACAGCGAGCCAGGCGGCGAGGATGCTCCCCCGCGCGTGGGCATCGCCTGGCTGGGCGGGGACTTTCCGACCCGCCTCGTCTCGGGCCTTGCCATGGCAGCGGTCGCTGCCGCTGGCCTGTTCGCAGGCGAGGTCGCCTTCAAGGCCTTGGTCTTTGTGGTGGCGCTGCTGCTGAGCTGGGAATGGGGCCGCCTGGTGCATGGCCGCGGCGGCGACATCGTGGTTGCGGTCCATATCGGGGCGGCCGCCCTGGCGGTGGGGTTGGCGGCCCTGGGCTTCGTCGGCCTCGGCCTGCTGGCGCTGCCGATCGGCGCGATCTTGGCTATGCTCTTGAGCCTTGGCCGTCACAGTTTGTCCGCCGCGCTCGGGGTGTTTTATGCCGGTCTGCCCGCGGTCACGCTGATCTGGTTGCGGTCCGATCCAACCTACGGCCTGCGGGCGGCCATCTTTGTCATTGTTGTCGTGGTTGCCTCCGATACCGGCGCTTTCCTGGCCGGTAGAGGGCTGGCGGGACCGAAGCTGTGGCCTAGCGTCTCGCCCAACAAGACCTGGGCAGGCCTCTGCGGAGGCGTGCTTGCCGGCGCAATCCTTGGAAGTCTCATGGCTTTTGCCGTGCCGGGCGCCTCGGCGCTGCGGCTGGGAGCCACGGCCGCGGTCCTCGCCTTTCTGGCGCAAATGGGCGATCTTATGGAATCGGCGATCAAACGCCGATTTGGCGCCAAGGACACGAGCGCCCTGATACCAGGCCATGGTGGTATAATGGATCGCGTTGACGGGCTGGTGATCGCGGCGACAGCGGCGGGCTTGGCCGGGTTTTTTCTTAACGTGCATTCGCCGGCACGTGCGCTGCTGCTGGGGTATTGATGATGGGCGCAAGAGCGGCGGTGAGGAGCGGCGAAAGGTCGGCAACCCCGCGGTCGACGAGCGGGCTCGGGGCAGCGCCCCAGGGTGCCGTCAAAAGCGTCAGCGTGCTGGGGGCCACCGGCTCGGTGGGACAGAGCACGCTCGATCTGATTGGCCGAAACGCCAATCGCTTCAAGATCGTGGCCTTGACCGCCAACCACAATGCAGAGCGTCTGGCAGAACTTGCCGTTCAGCATGGCGCTGAGCTCGCCGTGATTGCCGAGGAAAGCCAATACAACCTCCTAAAAGAGCGGTTGGCGGGAACCGGCATCGCGGTGGCAGCCGGGATGGCGGGATTAATCGAGGCGGCGTTGCGGCCGGTCGATTGCGTCATGGCGGGCATCATGGGTGCCGCCGGCTTGCGTCCCACCCTTGCAGCCGTGTCGCAGGGCCGCCGGGTTGCCCTCGCCAACAAGGAATGCCTGGTGTCGGCGGGCGAGATCTTCATGGATGCCGTGCGCGCGGCGGGAACCGAGCTGATCCCCGTCGACTCCGAACACTCGGCGGCCTTCCAGGCGATTGCCGGGGCGGCACCCGATAGCATCGAACGGATCATTCTGACCGCCTCCGGTGGGCCATTTCGGACTTGGAGCACAGAGCAGCTGGCGCTGGCGACGCCCAAGGAGGCGCTCCGGCACCCGAACTGGTCGATGGGGCCGAAGATCACCATCAATTCGGCAACCTTGATGAACAAGGGTCTGGAATTGATCGAGGCCTATCATCTGTTTCGGGTCGAAGCCGAGAAACTGGAAATTGTTGTGCACCCCCAATCAATTATTCATGCCCTCGTCGGCTACCGGGATGGCTCGATGCTGGCCCAACTGTCGAGCCCGGACATGCGCACGCCGATTGCCCTGAGCCTGGCCTGGCCGCAGCGCATGGCGGCGCCCACCAAGCGGCTTGATCTGGTCGAATTGGCACAACTGAGCTTCGAGAAACCCGATGAACACCGCTTCCAGGCCATTGGGCTGGCCCGCCAGGTGATGCGGCGGGGCGGTATGGCACCGGCCGTCCTCAATGCCGCCAATGAGATCGCGGTTGCGGCCTTTCTGGCAGGGCGCATCGGGTTCCTTCAAATTGCCCAACTTGTAGCGGAGACGCTGGCGGAAGGGGAGGCCTGCGGTCTCCTCGTGGAAAGCGCGGACTTGAGCGCGGTGCTTGAGACAGACGCGGCAACCCGTCGGCTGGCGCTGAATTTGCTGGACAGGGGACGTCTGCCGGGTGCCGCATAGGCGGCACTCCAGCGCAACGTCATTAACGCGGAAGTTCGGAGGCGCTGCCAATGGCCATTTTGCTGGGTGGATTGACGGGCTTACTCGACCTGGAAATCTGCATGGGAACATGCATCACCCTGGGCCGGATCCTCGAGCAGATGTGGGGCTTTCTTGCCGTCCTGGTCCCATTCCTGTTCGTCCTGACGGTCGTCGTGTTTATCCACGAGCTCGGCCATTTCCTGGTGGCGCGCTGGTGCGGGGTGCGCGTCAAGGCCTTTTCGATCGGCTTTGGGCGGGAGATTTTTGGTTTCTGGGACCGCCATGGCACGCGCTGGCGGGTGGCCTGGGTGCCCCTCGGCGGCTATGTGAAATTCATGGATGACGAGAACAGCGCCAGCGCGCCATCGCGCGAGGCGCTGACGCGGCTGACGGAGGAGGAGCGCGCCGGGGCCTTTCAGACCAAGCCATTGGCCTCGCGCGCGGCCATCGTCGCGGCCGGCCCGGTGGCGAACTTTCTGCTTGCCATTGTCATCTTTGCGTTGACGTTTACGGTCGTGGGCGTGCACGTCACCGCGCCGCGGGTCGATGAGCTGGTGCCCGGTGGCGCAGCCGAGGCTGCGGGTTTCAAGCCGGGGGACCTGATCCTCAGCATCGACGGCTCCCAGATCGAGACCTTCACCGACATGCAGCGCCTTGTCAGTGGCAGCGCCGATCGCGAGTTGACCTTTCTGGTAGACCGCGACGGGCGCGTCCTGACCCTCAAGGCCACCCCGGCCCGGCGCGAGATTTCGGATCGTTTCGGCAACAAGACGCGGCAGGGCATGATCGGGATCCGCCGCAATGCCGCGCAGGAGGACTGGAAGTACCAGCGCTACGGGCCAATCGAGTCCATCGGGCTGGGGGTACGCGAAACCTTTTTTATCGTCACGCGCACGCTGTCCTACCTCAGCGATGTGGTGATGGGCCGGGAATCGGCTGATCAGCTCGGCGGGCCGATCCGCATCGCCGAGGTGTCCGGACAGGTGGCGAGCGTCGGCTTCGTGCCGCTGCTCAATCTGACGGCGGTGTTGTCGGTGAGCATCGGCCTGATCAATCTGTTCCCCATTCCCTTGCTCGACGGCGGTCACCTTTTGTTCTATCTGATCGAGGCCGTGCGACGCAAACCGCTGAGTGACCGCACCCAGGAGATCGGTTTTCGTATCGGTTTGGCCGTCGTGCTTATGCTCATGATGTTTGCGACCTGGAACGATTTGGGCATTGTCCGCAGGTGGCTCGGGGTCATTGGTTAGAATCAGAATTTGTGACGTAATCTTGCCACTTCCAACGTGAGGCGAAGACCGGTAAACGAGAGATTGACCGCACGGTACACTACGTGGTCGACGTCGGCTCGGGGAGAGGGCCGCAGTCGTTCCAGCGAGGCGTGGGCGCCGTGAGGATGCTTTGTGGACGCCATGTGGAAAAGCACCCACCTGACGCCGACGGGTAGGGCGCGCACGAGGGGATCGGCGACGAAAGGCAGACGGGACGAATGCCTTATTCTGCGATGGGCAGATCGAGGGGTTGGGGACGCCTCGTAGCCTTGGTGATGTGGCTTTTGGCGGCGGCCGCCATTGAGCCCGTATTGTTGGCGTTGCCGGCCGAAGCGCAAGGCAGCGCCATTCGGGAAATCCGTGTCGCCGGCAACCGCCGGGTCGAGCCCGAAACCGTCCGCACCTATCTCAAATTCAATGTTGGCGATGCCTATGACGCCGGCAAAGTCGACCAGTCGATCCGGGCGCTGTTCGCAACCGGGCTCTTTGCCGATGTGCGCATCGATCGCGCCGGCAATGGCGTGGTTGTGACGGTGGTGGAAAATCCGGTCGTCAACCAGGTGGCATTCGAAGGCAATAAAGAGGTCGACAAGGACACGCTCAAGAACGAGGTACAACTCAAGCCGCGCTCGGTTTTCACCCGCGCCAAGGCGCAAGCTGACGTGCAACGCGTGCTCGACGTTTATCGCCGCCAGGGGCGATTCGCGGCGTCTGTCGAGCCGAAAATCATCGAGCTCGACAGCAATCGCATCAATCTCGTGTTCGAGATCGACGAGGGCAACGCCACCAAGGTCAAGGCCATCAACTTCGTCGGCAACCGGGCGTTTTCCGATTCGCAATTGCGCGACATCATTACGACCAGCCAGTCCGGCCTGCTCGATTTCCTGAAGGGCACCAACATCTACGATCCCGACCGGCTGACCCTCGATCGTGAGCTGTTGCGGCAATATTACCTGAAGAACGGTTATGCGGACGCGCGTGTGATCACGGCGGGCGCAGAGCTCGATCGGGATGGATCGGGGTTTTACATCTCATTCGTCCTGGAAGAGGGTGAACTGTTCAGCTTCGGTGCGATGCAAATCGAATCCGCGCTGCCCATCGACACCAACCTGTTGCGCGCGGAATTGCTGACCCACAGCGGGGCGACCTACGATCAATCGCTGATGGATAAAACCGTCGAGCGGCTGACCCTCGTGGCCTCCGAACAGGGCTACGCCTTCGTGCGCGTTCGTCCCAGGGCCGAGCGGGATGCAACCGGGCGCGCCATCAACGTCACCTACGTGGTCGATGAAGGCCCACGCGTCTATATCGAACGCATCAACGTCAACGGCAACCTGCGCACGCAAGATTACGTGGTGCGCCGGGAATTCCGCCTGGCGGAAGGCGATGCCTACAATCCGCTGATGGTCGACAAGGCCAAGAAGCGATTGCAGTACCTCGGGTACTTCAAGACGGTCGATATCAAGCGACGGCCGGGGTCGGCGGCCGACCGTATCATTTTGGACGTCGACCTGGTTGAGCAGTCCACCGGCGAGCTGTCGTTCGGCGCCGGCTATTCGACCAGCGAAGGTGTCATCGGCGATGTCAGCATCACGGAGCGCAATCTGCTCGGGCGCGGTCAGTTCTTGCGCTTGCGCCTGGCGGGCTCGGCCGAGCGCTTGCAGGTCGATCTCAGTTTCACCGAGCCGCGCTTCCTGGGCTACAATCTCGCCGCCGGCTTCGACCTCTTTCACAAGGACGTGAACCTCTCGAGCCTGTCCTCGTTTCGCACCAAAACAACCGGTGGTTCTCTGCGCCTTGGTTTCCCGCTCACAGAAAATCTGTGGCTCACCAACAGCTATACGCTGGCCACCAGCGAAATCTTCGATGTCTCGGAATTTGCCTCATTCGCAATCCGGCAAGCCCAAGGCGAGGCGATCACCTCCTCGTGGGGCACCAGCCTGGCCTGGGACGGGCGCAACCATCCCAAGAACCCCACCAAGGGTTATTACTTGACGGTTGGCACCGAATTCGCTGGGCTCGGCGGCGACGTGCAATATGCGCGCGCCAGCGCCGAGGGTCGCGTCTACTACCCGATCACCGACAAGATCACTTTCGTTGGGCGCGCCATGGCCGGCCATATCGAAGGCTGGGGCGGCCAGGACGTGCGCTTGATCGATTTGTTCTACAAGGGTGGCGAGACCATTCGCGGCTTCGATCGCGGTGGCTTCGGCCCGCGCGACCTGGTGACCAATGACGCGCTGGGTGGCACGACCTTCTGGGCTGCCACTGCGGAGGTGCGTTTCCCCATTCCGTTCATTCCGCAGGAGCTCGGCATGAGCGCGGCCGCCTTCGTCGACGCTGGCTCGCTGTTTGGCGCCGGCGCCGACGCCAAGGCGTTCAATGACCAGACGCTGTGCCCGCCGGCTGTTGTCGTCCCGCCGGCCACAGGCGTCTGCTTGGCCGACTCCAACGCCGTTCGCGCGTCGGCGGGCGCCAGCATCATCTGGGAATCGCCGCTTGGGCCGCTGCGGCTCGATATCTCCAAACCCTTCCTCAAAGAGCGTTTCGACGACGAACAGCTCATTCGTTTTGGCGCGTCCACCCGCTTCTAGCCCGCGCTGCCTGACCATCGTGTACCTCCTCCAGCCCGGCAACGCCCCTTGGGGTGGCGACAATCCGCACGGCTGCGGATAAGGTACGGCGATGCAACATCCAGGATTTTTTGCCAGGAGCGCGCCCGTGCGGCTGGCCGATTTGGCCAGCAGGCTCGGCGCCTCGCTGCCGCCAGAGGCCAACGCGGAGGCGCTGATCGAGGATGTGCGGCCATTGGCCGACGCGGAGCCTCAGCATCTGTCCTTTCTCGACAATCGAAAATATATGCCGCTGCTGCGTGAGACCCGCGCCGGCGCCTGTCTGATCGCCCCCGTCTTCGCCGACCGGGTGCCCGCTGCCACCGTCGCACTGGCAATCACGGCGCCCTATCGTGGGTTTGCTGCGGCGCTACAAATCTTCTACCCGGAGGCTCTGCAGCCGAAGGCGGCGATGACGAGGGCCGGGGAACCGCTGGTGCACCCCAGTGCGCACATTGCCGACGGGGTGCTGGTGGAGCCGGGCGCGGTGATCGGACGCGAGGCACAGATCGGCAGTGGCACGACGGTGGCGGCGGGGGCATTGGTGGGCTATCGCGTGGTGGTTGGGCAGGGCTGCTACATCGGTCCGGGGGTGAGCCTGACGCACGCCATTGTCGGCGACCGGGTGATCCTGCATGCGGGCGTCCGCATCGGCCAGGACGGTTTCGGGTTTGCCATGGGCCCGCAGGGGCATCTGAAGGTCCCCCAGATCGGCCGCGTCATCCTGCATGATGACGTAGAAATCGGCGCCAACAGCTGTGTCGACCGCGGTGCCCTCAAGGACACTGTCATCGGCCAGGGCAGCAAAATTGATAATCTTGTCCAGATCGGGCACAACGTGGTGATGGGTCGGCACTGCGTGATCGTCGGCCAGACTGGCATTTCCGGCTCCACCGAACTGGGCGACTTTGTTGTCATGGGTGGCCAATCGGGGGCGGTTGGCCATATCAAAGTGGGGACCGGTGCCCAGATCGCGGGCGGCGGGCATGCCAAGGACGACGTGCCCGCGGGCGCCCGCATGGGCGGAACGCCGGCGGTGCCTATGGCGGAGTGGGCGCGGCAGATCGCGGCCTTGAAGCGGCTCGGCCGAAGGTCGCGCGCAAGCGAGGAGTAGGCAATGGTTGCGGCGCGAAGGATGGTGCGGGCAAGGCCATGAAAGAAACGCAAACTGCCAAAAAGGAACTCGGTAGCGCTGACATCTCGCGCGTCATGAAGCTGCTTCCCCACCGCTATCCGTTCTTGCTGGTTGACCGGCTGATCGAAATGGATGGTGACGAGCGCTGCATCGGCATCAAGAGCGTCACCATCAACGAGCCCTTCTTTCAGGGTCACTTTCCCGCCTTCCCGATCATGCCGGGGGTCCTGATCATCGAGGGCCTGGCACAGACCGCCGGGGCGCTGTGCGTCGCCAACTTCCAGACCGAGTACAAGCCGCAGCTCGTCTATTTCATGGGAATTGATCGGGCAAAGTTTCGCAAGCCCGTGCTGCCCGGCGATCACCTCCACTATCATGTGCGCAAGATTCGCAGCCGTGGACGTGCTTGGCGATTTTACGGCGAGGCCAAAGTGAACGGGCAGGTGGTTGCCGAGGCAGAGGTCAGCGCCATGCTCCTGGATGAGACCGATGCCAAGCTCTAAAGTGCACGCGACGGCGATCGTCGCAGAGGGCGCCGAACTTGCCGAGGATGTCGAGGTCGGTCCCTTCTGCGTCGTCGGTGCCAACGTAAAGCTGGCAGCCGGCGTGAAGCTGATGAGCCACGTGGTCGTGGCCGGGCGCACCAGCATCGGGGCGCGCACCAGCCTTTTTCCATTCGCGTCCATCGGCCACCAGCCACAGGACCTGAAATACAAAGGGGAGCCTTCTTCGCTGATGGTCGGCAGCGACTGCATCATTCGCGAAGGCGTGACCATGAATCCCGGTACCGCGGGCGGTGGCATGCAGACCGTGATCGGCGATCGTTGCGCGTTCCTCGCCAACTCGCATGTCGGTCACGATTGCCGCGTGGGCAACAACGTCATCTTCTCCAACAACGTGATGTTGGCCGGGCATTGCAGCATCGGTGACTTTGCCATCCTGGGCGGCGGTGCGGCCGTCATTCAATTCGCGCGCGTCGGGGCGCACGCCTTTCTGGGAGGCATGTCGGGGCTGGAGAACGATCTCATCCCCTTCGGCATGGCGGTCGGCAACCGGGCACAGCTGTCCGGCCTCAATATCATCGGTCTGCAGCGGCGCGGCTTCGCCCGCGAAGACATCCATACCCTGCGACGTGCCTATCGGCTGCTGTTTGCGGACGAGGGTACACTTCAGGAGCGGCTCGGCGATGTGGAAGAAGAGTTCGATCATCCGATCGTCACAGAGATCGTGGCCTTCATTCGCGCCGGCGGCAAACGCTCGCTGTGCGTGCCGCACGCCGACGCCTAAGCGCGCAAGAGCCTACGGCCCGGCCGTGCCATGATGCGCATCGGCATCCTGGCGGGGGGTGGGCGGTTGCCGCTGATGATCGCCGAAAGCGCTGCAGCGCGCGGCACCGGTGTCCATATCGTGGCGATCCGTGGCGAGGCCGATCCCGAGATCGCGCGCTTCCCGCACACCTGGGTCAATTTGGGGCAGATCGGCCGCATGCTTGCCACCCTGCGCCGCGAAGGTGGCGAGCAACTGGTCATCGCCGGCGGCGTGCGGCGTCCTGATTTTTGGCACGTGCGACCGGACGCGGGCTTCTTTGCGAGCCTGCCACAGATCTTCGGCCTGGTCGCTGCGGGCGGTGATGATTCCGTGCTGACCAGAGTGGTGCGCTTCTTTGAACAGAAAGGGTTGCAGGTTTGGGGCGCGCACGAGATCGCGCCAGATCTTTTGGCCGACGCGGGAGACCTGGGACAGACGGGGTTGAACGAACAGGGGCGGCGGGATGCGTCGATCGGCTTTGCGGTCCGCCGGCGGCTCGCAAGGTTGGATGCCGGCCAGTCGGTGGTCGTTGCCGATGGGCGCGTGCTGGCGATCGAAGGGGCCGAAGGCACCGATCGCATGCTCGAGCGCGTCCTCGACTTGCGCGACCGCGAGGGTGTGGATGAACGGCAGGGTGTGCTGGCGAAGGGGCCGAAGCCGGGACAGGAACTGCGTATCGATATGCCGGTCATCGGCCCGCGCACCGTCGACAGCGTGGTGGCCGCGGGGCTGGCCGGCATTGCCGTCGAGAGCAACGGGGTGCTGGTGCTCGATCGTGAGGAAACGCTGCGCCGCGCTGATGCCAATGCCTGCGCCGTGCATGGCCTTGCCGCCACCTTGTCCGCTCGGGAGGCGCCTTTGGCTCCGCCACCGCCGCTGCGGGCGCAACTGGTCGGCCGGGTGCGGCCGCGCAGACGCGACATGCGTGACATCGAACGGGGGATTGCCGTCGTTGAGCGGCTTGCCGAATTCGCGACCGGGAGGGCGGCGGTGGTCGCCCGCTCCCACGTGCTTGCCATCGCCGGGGCGGAGGCAACGGCAGCGATGCTGGCCCGCGTGCGCGGGCTGCGTCAGTGGAGCGACCGGCACAACCGGCGTCGCCTGGGCGCGCTGGTCTGCCGCGCTGCGCCGGACCATGCCGACGACCTGCTCGCGCTCTTGCAACAGGCGGCACTGCAGGATCTGGCCGGGGTCGCCATAACCGGCAATGGCCCCTTGCTGCACAGCGCCAAGGACGCGGCACAGACTGCCGACAATCTTGGCCTGTACCTGGTGATCTGCGAAACTGGGCCGGACAGCAAGGGCCTGGCATGACCAACACGCGAGCGGCTGGCGAACGCGTCTATGCGGCCGAGACCCGCGACCTCAAACTGTTCATCGTTGCCGGAGAGCACTCTGGCGATGCCCTGGGTGCAAAGTTGATGGCTGCTCTGGACCAGGGCCGGCGCGGGCGCATCCGCTATCTCGGCGTGGGCGGGCCACAGATGGCCGCCGCCGGCCTCACCTCGCAATTTCCGATCGAAGAGGTAGCGGTGATGGGGCCATTGGCGATCCTAGCCCGCCTGCCGACGATCCTGCGCCGGATTAGCAGCACGGCCGCCGCCGCGGTGGCATCAGAGCCTGATGCCGTGGTGATTATCGACAGCCCGGAGTTCACGCATCCCATTGCCAAACGTATCCGCCGCCGGCGCCCGGACATTCCCATCATCGACTACGTCTCACCAAGTGTGTGGGCGTGGCGTCCCGGGCGCGCCAACAAGATGCGCGGCTACGTGGATCATGTGCTGTCCTTGCTCCCTTTCGAGCCCGAGGCGCACGCCCGCCTGCAGGGACCACCCTGCACCTACGTGGGCCATCCGCTAATCGAACGCCTGGCGTGGATCAGAGGGCTTGATCCCCTGCCGCTGGCGCGACGCCTTGGCCTGACGCCGCAAACCCAGCTGCTGGTGGTGCTGCCGGGCAGCCGGCGATCCGAGGTGGGCCGGCTGCTGCGGCCGTTCGGGGAAACGCTGCAACGTTTGCTCGAGCGAGGCCGAAAATTCGAGGTTGCGGTGCCGCTGGTGGCCTCGGTGCGCGCTCTCGTCGAGCAGGCTGTGGCACGCTGGCCAAAAACACCGCACCTGCTGGAGGGCGATGAAGACAAGTTTCGCGCCTTCAGGCTGGCGCGGGCGGCGCTAGCCGCTTCCGGAACCGTGTCGCTTGAGCTCGCCCTAGCGGGTACCCCAATGGTGATCGCCTATAAGGTGGACGCCGTGGCCGCTCCGGCTCTGCGCCGCATGATTACCGCCCCCTCGACGGTGCTGCCCAACCTGATCCTTGGCACGCGTGCCATCCCCGAATTCCATCAGGAAGCGTGCACCCCCGTGCGGTTGGCAAATGCGCTGTCCCCGCTGCTTGCCGACAGCGCGATCCGTCAGCAGCAAGTCGATGCGCTGGCAGCGGTGCCGGAGAGGATGCGCCTGCCGAGGGGCACGCCCAGCGAGGCCGCAGCCGAGATCGTCCTCAACTATGCCGAGATGGGGCGCGGCTGGCCGCGACCCGACTTGATGCGCCTTGGCGCCTAATGCGGCTCAGCCGCGCTTTTCCACCGGCACGAACGGTCGCTCCGGTTCGCCGATGTAGAGTTGTCGCGGCCGACCGATTTTTTGCTCGGGATCCTCGATCATCTCCTTCCACTGGGCAATCCAGCCGACCGTACGTGCGACCGCGAACAGCACCGTGAACATGGAAAGTGGGAAGCCCATCGCCCGCAAGGTGATACCCGAATAGAAATCAATGTTGGGATAAAGCTTCTTTTCGATGAAATAGTCGTCCTGCAAGGCAATGCGCTCAAGCTCCATTGCCACTTTCAGAATGTTCTGGTCCTTTACGCCGAGGTCATCGAGCACTTCGTGGCAGGTCTCCTGCATCACCTTAGCGCGCGGATCATAATTCTTGTAAACGCGATGACCAAAGCCCATCAGCCGAAATTCCGAATTCTTGTCCTTGGCCTTTTTGACGTATTCGGGCACGCGGTCGACGGTGCCAATTTCCTCAAGCATCTTGAGCGCCGCCTCGTTGGCGCCGCCATGCGCCGGTCCCCAGAGCGAGGCGATGCCGGCGGCAATGCAGGCAAACGGGTTCGCCCCTGACGAGCCTGCCAGACGAACCGTGGACGTGGAGGCGTTCTGCTCGTGGTCCGCATGCAGGATCAGGATGCGGTCGAGGGCGCGCGAAACGATCGGGTTGACGACATAGGGCTCGCAGGGCACCGCAAAGCACATCTGCAGGAAGTTGGCAGGGTAGTCGAGATCGTTGCGAGGGTAGATGAAGGGTTGGCCCACCGAATACTTGTAGGCCATGGCCGCCAACGTCGGCATCTTGGCGATGAGCCGATGGCTGGCGATCACGCGCTGCTGCTCGTCGTTGATGTCTGTGGAGTCGTGATAGAATGCACTCAGCGCACCGACCGAACCGCACATCACGGCCATGGGATGCGCATCGCGGCGAAAGCCCGTGAAAAACCGGGTCATTTGCTCGTGCACCATGGTGTGCCGGGTGATGGTCGTGCGGAAGCTATCGAGCTCGCGTTTGGTCGGCAGCTCGCCGTTGAGCAACAGATAGCACACCTCGATGAAGCTCGATTTCTGCGCCAACTGTTCGATGGGATAGCCGCGGTAGAGCAGCACGCCCTGATCGCCGTCAATGTAGGTTATGCGCGATGAGCAGTTGGCGGTGGAGGTGAAGCCCGGGTCATAGGTGAAGCAGCCGGTGTCTCGATAGAGGCGGCCGACGTCGATCACGTCAGGACCGATCGTGCCCGATCGGATCGGCATTTCCGCCCGCTGGTTGCTACCGATCGCGAGCGTTGCCGTCTTCGCCTCGGCCTTCGCGCTTGCCATGTCCTTTGCATTCATGGGCGTCATCCTTTGGATCCAGCGACGCTGACGCCACCCTGAGGGGCCCGCCTCCGATTCTGGGGGCGCAGCAAGCTCACCCTCTATTATATATATTGCACTGCGGCAAGCCATGCGAAGGGCGAAGCAAATATGCTTGAAGGCCCGCTGGCCGCGGCCCGTTAGGAGGCCTGATCCTGGATGCGGGCCAGGGTCTCGTCGCGGCCCAACGCCGCCATGACGTCAAACACGGGCGGGGACACGGCACGACCCGTCAGGGCCGCCCGGAGCGGCTGGGCGACCTGGCCGAGCTTCCGCCCGGTCCGTTCGGCAAAGGCCTTGATGGCCGTTTCCAGGGCCGTCTCATGCCAATCCGTCTGCCCGGCAAGCTCGGCCCGGACCTGCCCGAGCAGGGCCCGCGCCTCGCCATCGAGCAGCTTTTTGGCCTTGTCGTCGATCGGCAACGGTCGTGTGGCGACCAGGTAGAAGGCTCCATCAACGAGGTCGAGCAGGGTTTTTGCGCGGGGCTTGAGGCCGGGAAGGGCAGTTGTCAGCCGATCCCAGCCGACGGCGTCGAACCGGGCTTTGCGCTCGGCGCCGTGCTCGACCCGCGCTAGCAAGTCTTTGATCCGTTCGATCAACTCGGGCTCGCTGGTCTGCCGGATGTAGTGGCTGTTGACGTCGGCGAGCTTGGCCATATCGAGGCGGGCCGGAGCCTTATTGACATTGTCAATATCGAACCAGGCGATCGCTTGCTCGGTAGAGAAAATCTCATCATCGCCGTGGCTCCAGCCGAGACGGCACAGGTAGTTGCGCAAACCCTCCGGCAGGTAGCCCATGTCGCGATAGGCCTCAACGCCAAGCGCGCCGTGCCGCTTGGAGAGCTTGGCGCCATCGGCCCCGTGGATCAACGGAATGTGCGCCATCACCGGCACCTCCCAACCCATGGCACGATAGATCTGCGCCTGCCGGGCGGCGTTGGTGAGATGGTCGACGCCGCGAATGACGTGTGTGACCCCCATGTCATGGTCGTCCACCACCACGGCATGGTTGTAAACTGGCGTGCCGTCACTGCGCAGGATGATCATGTCGTCGAGGTCGGCGTTCTGCCACACCACCCGGCCCTGCACGCGATCCTCGATCACGGTCTCGCCGGCCAGTGGAGCCTTGAGGCGGATGACGGGCTTGACGCCGGGTGGAGCTTGCTGCGGATCGCGCTCGCGCCAGCGCCCGTCGTAGAGCTTGGAGCGGCCTTCCCGGCGCGCGGCCTCGCGCATCTCGACGAGTTCTTGGGGGCTGGCATAGCAGTAATAGGCCTTGCCGTCGGCCAGCAGCTGCTCGGCCACCTGGCGATGGCGTTCGGCCCGGGCAAACTGCAGCAGGGGGTCGCCATCCCAATGGAGGCCCAGCCACGACAGACCGTCAAGGATGGCCGCAATCGCCGCCTCGGTGGAGCGTTCGCGATCGGTGTCTTCGATGCGCAACAAGAACTTGCCGCCGGTATGGCGGGCATAGAGCCAGTTGAACAGCGCTGTGCGGGCGCCGCCGATATGCAAAAAGCCAGTGGGCGAAGGGGCAAAGCGGGTAACGACGGGTTTGGTCATTGGCAACGGTGGGTGAGAAGGCTTGAGTATTTGGTTCTGAGTGCCGGGCGGTGTATCACAGGATTGGGCGCCTTGCCATTTCGGCACCTGCCTGCGGTCCCGTAGCTCAACTGGATAGAGTGCCGCGCTTCGAACGCGGAGGTTGCGGGTTCAAGCCCTGCCGGGACCGCCAGATTTAGACCGGGAAAGCGCAAGAAGCGCCCGGTTCATAACGGCTTCCTGCATCTCAACCATCCGACAATTGTCCACTGGAATGCCCAAAAGCGCGCTTTGATGCGCAAAGGGAATCCCGACGATTGTCCACTGCATTGCGCCCCGGCCAACGCGCTCGACGCGCAGAGGGTCGCGGCATGATCAGCGCGAACGACGCGGCCCTGCTGTCCAAGGACGGCACAGACGCGGGACGCCTACAGCGTGCCTGCCTCGAACTGCTGCGCGAAAAAGAAGGCCAACGATGAGATACCGACCAGCGCCCGCTTCATCTTCTACGAGCTCGAACAGGCTGGCGTCGTCCCCAAGAGGTACGACGGCAAGGCACGCACACCCGCGCAGGATGTGTCCGTCGGCTTGATGCAGCTGCGCAAAACGGGGCTGGTGCCGTGGCACTGGATCGAAGACGAGACGCGATCAGTGGACGAATGGCAGTATGCGAACAGCGTTGCCGACTACATCTTGGAGGCAGTGGACCGTGCCCGCATCGACTGCTGGCAAGGTGAGGAACCGCCGCTGACCATCTGCGAGAGTCGCGCCACCAAGGGTGTGCTGGGCGACCTCGCGTACGAGTACCTTGTCCCGATCACCGCCACAAGCGGCCAATCGGGCGGCTTCATTGTTACCGAAATCGTGCCGCTACAGCAGGACCACCGTCGCGTGCTCTATGTGGGCGACTTCGAACTACGCGGCCCCGCCGATCAGATCGAAGCGAACACCCGGCGCAAGATCGAGGAGCATACGGGCCGCAGATTTGGCACAGACGAGTGGGCGAAAATCGCCCTCACTGAGGACCAAGTTGAACGCAGCGCGCGGCTCAAGCGGCTAGCGATCCCCAAGCTCGATAAGCGCAATAAACCACCCAAGCGATATGACGCCATCGAGTGCGAAGCCATTGGACAAGGCGCGCTTGTGCGTCTTATCCGCAAACACCTCGACCGCCTACTGCCAGAGCCAATCGGCACCGTCAGCAAACGCGAGGAGCGGCAGTAGGTACGAGTACGCGCCGAGCTGGCGAAGATAGCGAAGCAGCGACGGACCTAGTCATCCCGGCGCAGTCCTGCGACTGGCAAACTAGGGAGCCAAGAGCATGAACAACATCGAGAACAATCGACGCCCGTAGCAACCCTCTAGCTCTCAAACCAAGAGGCAGGACCATCATACCACGGAAGGGTAGTGCCAGGACCTAAGGGCGGCGGCTCAGAATCGTCGGCGGCAGCTATAAGGTTGATGCCTACGCCCATGTGTTATTTCCAACGGCCGACCGCGCGACGGCGATAGAGGCGACCCGACGCGAGATCAATCGTTGGGCGCATGTCGCCGTCGTGCGTGCGCATCACGAACAGCACGACTTGCGCGCCGCTCGCAAGCGATGTGCCAGCTACGGCCTCATGCCTGCGGCAAGAGCGAACGTATTCGATCACCTCGTCGGCGTGGGCGCGCGTAGCAGTGCTGTTGTTGTTAGCGCCGCCCGCCCATGCCGCCGTCCATGCGGCCACGATCACCTCCTGCCCCTTGTACCGGATGGGGGAGGTGCAGATCGGCCGCCGGGTCGGGCGCCAGGCGGTTGTGAGGGCGTCGGGCTGAAGCCTCTAAAGTTCTCGTTGTAGGTCGCGTTGTAATCCCTCAGCACGCTGCCCGCCGAAGCCCGGCCCAGGGTTATTCCCCGAATTTCGTCTCTGCGAAAATGGACGCCCGCGGTGTTCCGGCCGAAGGCCACGTTGAACGCCAGCTTGTTCAGTTCATGGCCGACGGTCAACGGCTCCCCCTTCCACGGCTGCAGCGACAGGCCGTCCTCGCTTGGGACGACCGGGTTCGGGATCACGAACGCTTCGTTGAAGAAGGCCTTGAGCACCGTGACGCCGGCGCCGGTGAAGGTCGCGTTGCCCCCGGGGTAGGCCGGGTGCGTCGGGCAGCCTTCGGGATAGGCCTGGGGACAGAGGTAGGTGCCGTGCTGGCTAAAGACCGCCGCGAGGGCCGGCGAGTCGAACAGCTTGGCGTGGATCGGATACTGCGCGGCGCCGGTCATGTGGTGATGGATGCGTCCGCCGAACTCTTCCGGCCGCAGGCGGCGGTGGACCACCCACTTCTGATACCACGCCGCTTTCAGCGCCGGATTGGCCACGCGGGCGACGAGGTCCAAGACATGCGGCGCGCCGAACGTGACAAAGCCGACTTGCGTCGACGAGCCCCGATAGGGATTGGCCTCGTCGAGCACCTCGCCGCCGAACTGCTGGACGTAGTCGAGGAGGATGAGTGCCGCAATCAGCGTGCTCTGGTAGCTGAAATTGCGGTGCGCCCATTCCCCCAGGACGCGGCCATTGCAAATGTACCGCGGCTGCGCCTCGAACCGCGGCTGGGCTGAGGCCGGCGCCCCGTTTTGGGCCGCGAGCCAGCTGTCATAGGCGGTCAAATGATCAACGCCAGGGACGGTCGTGCGGTAGCGCTGTTCCACCGGCGTGGTGCCAAGGAGGTAGGGCTGCAGGAGGAACTGCGAGACATACGGCCCGGTTTGCACGCCGGGCAAGTCCGCGCGGAATAGGGTTCCGGCGCCGACATCCGCAAATTCCGAGAACCGCCGCAGATCGTTGATGGCCGCGGCTGTCACCGGCTCATTCCCATATTGTGAGAATGGGACCTCGCGCGTCAGCGCGAGCCAATAGCATTCGGCCATTTCCCCGGCAAATGCTTCATCGGCGAAACGTGGCGGCGGTTCGATCGCCAGCGCGTGTGGATCCGCCCCCACCAACGCGTAGGCAAAGGCGGCCTGCGGATTGGCGAGTTTGGCTTTGCCGCCCAGCGGGATCCGATCAAAATCGGCCGGGCTGCCGCTCCTGATCGCCTGCAGCAGCTGCCGATAGGCGTTCGGATCGACCTCGCCGAGCGCATTATGTGGCAGCGCCTTGCTGTAATTGGCGATACCGGCCGGGTATTGCTCCTCGTCTCCATTCGTCTGCGGCTCAGGAAATTCCTGGTCGAGCTGATCCCTGGCGGCCTGCCAGCGAATGTCCAGCGCCTCCGCCCGGCGGGCCTGCCGCGAGCCGGGGGTCGCCTGGAGGGCGACGGCGTTTGGACTGGCGGCGCCGGTCTGCGCTGAGACGGGTTGCGTGTCGGCCACCAGGGTCGCCGCGGTGAGTGGGCCAGCCGCGGCGAGGAATTGCCGACGACTGGGTGATGCCATGGCAGACGGACGCTCTGCCCCTGGTGTTGAACGGCGCTTTGCCGACATGGATAGCGCCAGCGATGCTTTGTGTATTCTCATGATCACGTGCCTTCTTGCGGGTCGTCTGTGCGTATGCAGCGCACTACGCACGGTGTGCCACGACGGTTTTGCCGTGAGGATTTCAAACGTCTGTGACGGAGCGGGGGCTCGGCGGGGCGTGCTAAGCGCATAGAGGGAGACCGCCCAGCTACGCTTCGGGCGGCCTCTTCCGGCGGAGGGCGTGGGAGAACGGCGGCCCTCCGCCTCGTTGAACCTTAGCGCCGCCCGCCCATCCCGCTGTTCATGCGGCCACCACCCATGCCACCGCGCATTCCACGGCCGCCACCTTTGTCAGGCGCTCCGCGCATGTTGCGGTTGGAGGGACGGGACGTTGCGCGGGGCATCCGCAGGTTTTCAGGCGCGTCGCTCACTACGGCGACGAGACCTTGCTCGCGTACTGTTCGCGCCGCCGCGCCGCCGCGCATTACGCGACCGCCCGGGGAGGGTGTTCCGCGCATATCACGGTTGGAGGGACGAGACGTAGCGCCGGGCAGGCTCTGACTCGGCCGGGGAGCGCGCTGGAAGGCGTAGGTGTCAGACGTGCTGTGCCCCTCAATTTCGCGCTGCGCTGATGCGCTGTCGAACGATGACGTAACCGCGAGAGCCGCAGCGGTCAGGGCGGGTGCGATGGATGCCTTGCGTAGTCTCATGATCGATCTCCTTGTTTGTCGTTAGCGCCGCCCCATGCCGCCATTCATGCGGCTGCCGCCCATGCCGCGCATTCCACGGCCACCCATTGAGGGCGCTCCGCGCATGTCACGGTTAGAGGGTCGAGGTGCTGCGCCGGGCGCCCTGGTTCGGCTGCGGGGCGCGAAAGGCGTAGGCGTCGTCATATCTCAGGCCAGGCCTTTTGTAGTATCCGAAGTCGGCGGCCGACGCTGTGTCGGCGAACGATGCCGCAGCGATGGCGACCGCGGCTGAGCTGAGTGCAATCGAAGTCTTGCGTAGCGTCATGATCGATCTCCTTGTTGTTAGCGCCGGCCCATCCCGCCGTTCCTGCGGCCACCGTCGCGCATTCCACGGCCGCCCTGGTAGGGCATCCCGCGCGTGTCGCGGCTGGGAGATTGAGAGGTTGCGCCGGTCAGAGTCTGGCTCGGCTGCGGGGCGCGATAGAGATCAAAACCATCAAAGTACCCATAGTAGTTGCCTCCCCCTCGGAACCCGCGGGCCGACGAGGTGTCGGCGAGCGATGCCGTGGCGAGAGCGACTACGGCCAAGCCCAGTGCAATCGAAGTCTTGCGTAGCGTCATGATCGATCTCCCTTGTTGTTAGCGCCGGCCCATGCCGCCGTTCATGCGGCTGCCACCGCGCATCCCACGATCGCCCATGGACGGGGCCATGCGCATGTCACGCTTGGAGGGTCGCGGTGCCGCGCCCGGCAGGTTCTGGTTCTGTTGCGGGGCGCGATAGAGGAAGCCGCCACCATCGAAGTAGGCCGGACCCCTGCTGTAGCCGAAATTGACAGCCGACGCGGTGTCGGCCAGCGATGTCGCAGCGAGAGCGACCACGGCTGAGCCGAGTGCAATCGTGGTCTTGCGTAGCGTCATGATTGATCTCCTTGTTGTTAGCGCCGGCCCATGCCCCCGTTAACACGGCCACCGCCGCGCATGCTGCGGCCTCCCATGGACGGGGACGCGCGCATGTCACGGTTAGAGGGACGAGGCTCTGCGCCGCGCAGGCTCTGGTTCGACTGAGGGGCGGCGCGATAGGAATCGAAACCTTCGAAGGCAAAGTAACCGTAGCGACGGTCGCTGAAGCCGGCCGACGCGCCGTCGAACGCAGATGCTCCCGCCAGAGCCGCAACGATCGTCGCGAGCGCGAGCGATGGTTTGCGTAGTCTCATGATCGATCTCCCTTTGAGTTCCACTTGCCGGGAGTACGGGCAGACAGGCAACTTGGTTCTGCGCGGCATCTCAAACATTAGTGACGGAGCGGAAGCCTAGCGCGCGGAGCTCGCCAGGGTCATCGAGCGCATGCGATCGCTGCCGCTAAGCAACGGCACCGCCCGCGAGCTGAGAAAGCAGCAGGCCAGCTTGGAGCGCCAAATTGCCGAGTTGGAGCAGGCCTGACGACTAAAGGAAGCAGACGGCTAGGCCTTAACCGAACGACCTACCGCTCTGTGCAATATCGCACCGAATCCGGGCTTGCACCTGTATCTGCTCCAGATCCTACCGTGCACAGCACCCGACGGGCTCCGTGACGCTAAGATGCCATTCCTGGTGATCCGGAAACGCTGTTGGGCATACGACGCACTCGATAGCGAGCCCGTTGGGTGCTTTTTTTGGTAATCCGGAAACCAGTCTCGTTGGGGTCGAACCAGACGCTGTTCACCCACGGCGCCTGTAGTCGAGCGCCATCCGCTGCAATGCGGATTGCTTCAAAACCGCCACGTCATGTCTGTCCTCGTTGGCAACCGAGAGAATGGCCTTCGCTAATCGAACGCGGGCTTTCTCTACATCTGGTGGGCCATTACCGAAGTTGCCGGCGATCTCAGCCCAGGCCGCATCGAAAGCCGCCCCGATTGCTTTCAAGGCCTCGGGGCCGAACGATGCCCCATCGATGAGTTGCCGAGCCCTTGTGATCGTCATCGTGGTACGCCTCCGCTAGGCGCTCGGTCATAGAGTTACGCCAGCCTCGCGACAGTTGCGTGACCAGCCGGCTGAGGTCCGTCAAGCGTATGGCCGCCCTTGTGGCGCCAGAGGCGTGCGGAAATGGTGGCCTAGCAGGCTTACGCCGAGCCCGTGCTCGATTTCGCAGGCATCGGCCCATCGATCATTGCCTGCACCGCGGAGGCCGAAAACGGCGTCCCGCGGCGCGTCAGGTGCCCCATTGCTGCGAGCTCACTGCTGATCTTGCGGAATGACCGGCGATCGCCATTGAGGGGCGATGCGCGACGCAGGCGCTTCGCCTCACGCACCACTTCCGGGCGCAATTCGACATGAGATTTGCGACCCTCGCACTTGCCGAGCTCGCGGCGCTTGCGCTCACGGGCACCGCGGAGCTTGGCGACTGTCATTGCCTTGTCGAATTCGGCCACGGCGCCGAGTACCTGGCGGATCAGCTTGGACGTGGGCCCATCATCAAGGAAGGCGTTGGGGCTATCGGCAGCTACGAGCTCGATCCCGAGCTCGCGGAGCTTAGCGAAGCCCACTTCCTGCACCATCAGGTCGCGAGCGAAGCGGTTTGCCGTCTCCACGATGATCGTGCGGACACCATTGCCGGCGATCGCCTTGAGCATCTCGGCAAAGCCAGGCCTGGACTCGATCGGATCTGCACCAGACACGGCAGCGTCATAGAACTCGCCGGCCAGCTCGTAACCGCCACGCTTGGTGAATGCCGCGATCGCATCTCGCTGGCGCCGATCGCTGTCCCGATCGCCCCCGACATTGGGTGCCGAGCTCGTGCGGAGATAGGCGAAGGCCTTTTCCGTTCTCTGCGCCATTTTGCCAACCACTGCTGGGTGTTTCCAGCTATTCTGTCCTGCATTCTCAAGTAATTAGTACACTGATTTGGGTCAGAAGGTAACGAAAAGAAGCAAATGCCACCGGGTGCGGAGGATGAACGCTTAACCCGGGGGCGGTATGACCCGGCCGGCGCGCAAGGGCTTGGCCCGCACCCCGAGCCCCGTAGCGCCAGCCACGCCTTGGGGCCGCCACGCGCCAGGGCGTGGTCTTACGGGGACCGGTTCAATTCAGCGTGGCGAGCCAGGGCGGGGCACATGCACCCGTTTGCTGCCAGCCTGACGTAGGCGCTCCGACATGGAAAGCCGCCGCTGGTCACACACCAGGCGCCCATCCTTCAACCTTTGCGGCAATTCGAATGATGCGGCTTGTGATCGACGCCATGGGCGACGAGCGGATCCAGCGCCGCCTTGGTGCTCAGCTTACCTTGCCAACCTGGAGATGGTGGCGGGGTGCACGTGGAAAGTCCTGGCGATGGAGCGGCAGCTTTCGCCGGCGGCCAGGCGCCTGAGTGCCTCGGCCTGCTCACTGAGCTTGGACGTCCCTTTGCCGATGTGATTCCCGGAATTCGAGCGGCCAGCTCAACCCGAGGCGCCGGCGCAGCAAGCCGCCCTCCCCCGAAATGGGGGTACTCAGTCTCAAGCTTGCCAACGCACGGTATTATTGCGTCGCCAGCTGATCGTCGGCCCACCCCGCAAACTTCGCTTCAAAGCGCCCGGAACAGGAGCGGGCACTGTGCGTTCGCTAAATAGAAGGCAGAATCAATGCGTTGCGAGGCGCACATGCGTACGATGTGGTTCGCACTGACTCTATCCGTATTGGCTGGCGAGGCGTTGGCTCAGACCGGAGGTGCTCCGTCCGGCGGTGCTGCGTCCGGTGGTGCTGCGTCATCACAGGGCGCGCCGCCCAGCGCGCCGGCGACGAGATCCTTAGGTCCAACGGGGGCACCGATGACTGCACCCACCGCGCCGCCTAATTCTACCGTTTTTCCGCCCACGCGGCTGCTTCCAACACCTGCGCCGAGCACAATCGCGACTGGCCAATCGGGAGACGCACCGCCTCCGGGGACAACTACGCCGGGAGCGCCAACAAGCCCCGATCCAAATCTACCCGCAACGGCCTCTGGTGGGCGGCCGCAGCCTGGCGGCGCCAATTCATCGGAGCAAAGCACTCGGAGCATCACGAACCCAATCAGCGAGCGTTATGCTGACTGCGTAAAGCTCTGGGACACCGACACGCATATGAGCAAATCGGATTGGTCGCGCTCCTGCCGGCAGGTCGAGAACAGATCACAAAATCTGCAAGCCGAGGATTCCGCCACTGACCTGTCGGGGCCGAAACCCCGCAACAAGACCGGAGCAGAGCTGCAATCACCCTAGCGCACGCGGGCAATGATTTTCAGGTACGACCGAGCTTGGCTTGCAGCCGGCGGTGTGAGATGCGCGGACGAGGTCGGGAAATATCCGTCTATCTGGACCGGCCAAACCTGATACCCGCAGCCCCCGGCTTCGCGTACTCTGGTTTCCTCTTGGCTCGGTGTTTCGCGTGGGCCAAGGTGGAGCTCCCAGGCTGGCCCGCTGTTAGTGAAGCAAATGCAGGTTCCCTGGCCTGGGAGCGGTGGGCGTCTTTTCATTTTCCCGAGAACCCGCCACGCAAAAGAAGGGCCCAGGTGTCGATTAGGGAAGGGAGTCGGATAGGGAAGGGAGTCGGACACCTAGGCCCCAAAGCTTCCAGGGAAGAGAGAAATCCGTCTGGGGACGTCCATTAAACGACGATGTTCGGGGCCGGTTCCATGGAAAGGCTCCCGGGCCACTATGTGTACGGAACATTACCCTCGGCGGGCTATCGGTCGGCTGAAAAGCGAAGGGCGCCCGTGCGTGAGCGCCCTTGCGGGGATGGCGCACAACATGGGTGCGGAAATGTTGCACGCGCGTATGCCACCCAGCGCAGCTTGCCCCCTGGCAAGCTGCACCGCGAGAAGGATTTTGGAAAAACAGCTTGGCTCGCAAGAACGTGAAGGCGAGGAGCGGCGCGCCCTTAGCTAACCAGCGCCTCGCACCCTGCCTGGGACCCGCATCATCAGGCAGACCTCGTGAAATCTAAGGGCGGTCCCGGGCAGCGGGGTAGCCATACCGGGACCGCCGAATGGCTGCATGGTTTGCGATAGCAGCCGGAGCCCAGCCTGGCATAAGTGCAGCAGCAACGTCTCGGTGACCCACAAACTTAAGCTGGCGAAAAGCGTCGAGTTGTCGCCCTCAAGCAACAGGCGTTAGGCCGTAGGCGTCCAATCGTATGCTTGATGACCGACCTAGGCCACGCCTCCGTCTCCGGCGGACGCGCAAAAAAGAAGGGCACCGATTGATGTGCCCTTTCGCGCCGCAGTTGGGGCGGCGCAAGGCTAGCTTATGAGCGGAACGCAGCACCAGGTCGAGGGCGGCCTGATGCCGCTCACATGGGTTGGCCGCCGTGACAAGGGGTCAGGCTAGCGGGCCACTCCAAGGACCGACCGGTCGCGATCCGGAAGGTAACGCCAATAGAAGCGCGGACGCTGTCGGTAGGCCAGACTAGGAAAGTGCTTAGATGCCGAGAAGAGTTTATCGCTAACCTCTTTACTCTTCAGGCTAAGCTCTGGCCGTCGATCGGCACACAAATTGATCAAACTGCGTACGCGTCCTTACTGACGACCGCAGTCGTCGGGCTCACACTGACCCACTGCTGTGTATGCCGCTCCCAGGTTGGTTGGCGTGACCGTCCTCCTCCAGCCTGGGAGTCGACTTAGCCTCACGTGCCTTTCGGGCTCAAGAAAACCAACCCGCCCGCTACGAAAATCTCACGGCGATGCATTGGCTGCTGCGCCTCGTGTTGTCGGTGTCTCTTATGGCAACAGGCTGCATCGGGCTGCTCGTGCGAAGCGGCTCAACTCCTCTGAGCGTAATCGATTGGCTCTCTGCCGCCGCCATCTTGGCGGGCGTCATCATCTGGATAACGCAAGATTCCGGCGAGAGGTAGCAGCATGTGAGAGCGCACGGCAGAACGTATACCCGCGTATAGGCCCGCCTGGCCGCTTCGATAGCGACGATAAACGGATGTGCAATCGCCAAGGCGCACCGGGCGATTGATCCTTCAAGGGAGCCTCGAGAATGGAGGACCGCATGTGGGTCGATCAGGTGCAAACAGCATTTCCCAAAAGACCGCTCAAAAGACGTTCAGATGCGTGGGCTGCCGCCATGATTAGGCCTGAGGATGATGTACTCCTTCGACAGCTCGCTGCGATGAATCTCGAGATTGTTGAGGCTCGCAAACGTCTGGAAGCTGCGCGCTCCGAACTCCAGGATGCCCGATCAAGTCACCTCCTAAAGCGGTTTGAGGAGAAGCTCACGGAGATGTTGCGTCAACGATCCGAGATCATGGGCCTATTAAATCGGCGATCGCGTACGCGGTAGTCGACACCTCGGCGGCAGGTCCCGCAACCGCCTCCGAGGTCTACCTTGCCAACCTGGCGATGGTGGACTGATGCACGCCGAAGGTCTTAGCTATTCCCCGGCAACTCTCGCCGGCGGCCAGTCGCTTGAGCACCTCAGCCTGCTGCTGGTCACTGAGCTTTGACGTCCCTTTTGCCGATACGCGGAATTCGAGCGGCCAGCTCAATCCGAGCAAGAGCGCCTTTGAATTAACCGCCTGGCAAGTGCGATCGATCTTGGCTGCAATGGTTCGCAGCGAACGTCCCGGTTTGCCGTAATCCCGTCGCAGGATGCGCACCTCGCACCCGCTCCAGCGCCTATTTGGTGGGGGCACCGTGTAGACGCCGAGCTTTTCCAGAAGGTGACGCAGGCGTTGATAGTCAAGGCCGACGGTTTGGGCGACATGCCTCAAAGGCATCCCGCGTTGGATCAACTTGCTCGCCGCCTCGGCAGCCTGCGCGTGAACGCCATGCCGGATGGCAATCAGCGAAATCGATGACGTGCTGAGACGGTACCGGGCGGCGATCGCCCGCATCGGCATCTTGCGCGCCTTTACAAGAGCCACAATCTCGGCGTTGCGCTTTACCAGGTCCATCCTGCCGCGTCCCTATTCGGGGCCTGCGCCCGCGGGTCCCTTTTATACTTGGCTGCTCAGACACTATACCGAGTTGGAAGGATGGCGTGTCCGTTCATGAGGGAGCAGGAGACTACACGATCGATGCGGATCGGCCATCGGCTCGGTCTGTAGGTGACCTGAGCTGCCGAAATCGCGCTGCCCTAACCGGCGCTCATCCAGTCTCCTGATTGATGTTCTGCCCGATGCGCCACAAGACGCCAGTCGGGTCGATGACCACGAAATCGCGCAGCCCCCACGGCCTGTCTGCGGGCGGCTCCACCCTCACGCCGTACTTTGTGGCCAGTTCCTGAGCCTGGACGTAGCTCCACCAAGCTTCTACGTCCTCGACGAGCAAGTGCATCATGAAACTATCGGCGGGCTCTTTTTTGTAGAAGTTCTGCAGAAGAAAGCTGGAGTTCCCGTGTCGGAGGTAAGCGAGATCCTCGGACGACCAAGCGAGGTCGAAGCCCAAATCCTGATAGAACCGCTTGGAGAGAGCGAAGTCCTTGGACGGCACATACGCCTTTGCTTCGATCGTTGTCATATTGTTCACAGCTGGGCCCTCACCAATTCGATCACATCGCTCGTCGCGCACAGTTGCAATCATGGCCCACACTGACGGACAATTATGATCAAGGGTAGGACGTCAAAAAACGCAAAAGAGACCTATTATCCCTACTACAGCAGCGACGGCAGACGGTTCTGGCTCACCGTTCCCAACGATTGCTAGCGAACAGGAGCATGAGCAAATGACCGTCTAAGCGGACACCGCGCGTCTAGCGTCCGCAATCGTCTCAACAGAGGGGGCCCGAACTCCAACTGGGCCTTTTTCAAATGGGGCCTTCCGTCGTCAGCAATTGTATCAGGACCAATCCGCCCGCCGCGACAGCAGATACCAGAAAGGCAACTTCAAGCCACTTAGAGGCATCCAGGACGGTCTTCGCCAAATCGGGGCGGAGCCCGAAAGTGATCCAGAGGCGACTAAACAGTGCCCGGAGCGCAAACCCTAGCCACCATCGGATGATCGCGCCAACGTGCAGCACCAGCATTGGGCGACTTTCCCATGAGAGGTACGGTTGTGGCGGTCACGTCTAGTGCTCGCCCGTTCGCCGCGGCAATTGTGGCATCAATGCCGGAAAGTGCTCGGCATGGGGTCGTCGGTGCCATTGGGCTTCCGTAGGGCGTCGTGTTCGTCCTGCAGTCGCTCGCCCACATTGGTTGGCCAGAACAGAATGCCGATCATCACCAGTAGCAGCACTAGCGGAAGGTTGCGTGCCAGCAGACGCACCGCGCTGAGCGCTCCGGCGGAACACCCGGCATTGTCATGAAAGCGCCGTGCCCAAAGCGGTCGACCAGCATCGTTGTGATCGCGGCAAGTGCGAAGCCGACAGCGATGACAAAGGGCACCGCGACCGACGCTCGTGCCACGTATTTGAGGATTAGGTGGCTTGCCGCCGACTTGGCTTGATGAATCAGGCCTGCGAACACCCTTGCCCCTTACGATTTCCAGAGTGCGCCGAGGACGAATCCCACCGCCGCGGCCATCGCAAGCGTTGCCATTGGCTGATCCTTCACCGACTTGTCCACGGCTCCTTTGATGTTACCGGCAACTTCACCGGCACCGGTATCGCGCAGATTGTCGACCGCATCGCCTGCGAGACCTTCCACTCGGTTAGCGACCTTCTTGATTTGGTCAGTGGCTTGGTCCTTCAGGTCAGAGGCCTTGTCCGAAAGGTCTGACCGGCCGCCGTGTTGGGATTGTGCCATGATTTCATGCTCCTGGGATTAATTGCGCAGGAGCAACGCCGCTGCCTCGGCTTTGTTCAGATGCATTGAGATGCCAGTCGCGTGGGGTACTGGCGATCGCAAGTGCGGACCCCCGTTTTGGAGTTGGCGCGATGCAGCCTCGTCGTCCGTCACGACCTCGGCCGCCTCCTCGAAGTGACACTGGACGATCGGGCCTCAAGGGGTTCGAGTTGGCACAAGGTAAGGAACACGACAAAAAAACCTACAGACAACACCTTATTCGAAGAGAGGATTTATCCCGATTAAGGCGGACCAGCCCTGACATTGGCGGATCGCTTGGCGGCCTGCAAGCTGGTGTTGCATCCCGAGAAGACGCAGATCGTCTACTGTAAGGATGTAAACCGTCGTGGGGATCACCCGAACCAGATGTTCGACTTCCTTGGCTTCGCATTCCGAGCCAGGAAAACGGTCTGGCATGGGAAGCTCTACGTGCATGGCTTCCGGCCTGCCGTAAGCTCGCAAGCGCTGAAGGCCATTAGCCGGACGATCCGGGGATGGGCCCTTCACCATCGCAGTGACAAGTCCCTGCAAGATCTGGCCGCGATCTACAACCCGTATATCAGAGGCTGGATCAACTACTACGGTCAGTCCTATCGAAAACAGCTGCGACCAACGCTGCTGCGTATCGACACCTACCTGGTCCGCTGGGCGCGATGGAAGTTCAAGCGCCTGAGACGGCGACACTGGGGAGCAAGAGAATGGTTGGCCCGGGTTCGGTGTGCCAATCCAACGCTCTTCTCACATTGGCGCTTCCTGTATGTCGGCAGCCGAGCATCGGAAGCCGTGTGAATCGAGAGGTTCACGCACGGTTTTAGGAGCACGCGGAGGTGAAATCCCTCCGCGTGACTCGCCAGAAGCCGACTTGCGCACCGCAGCAGTGGGAACGAGGCACTGACACTATATCGTAAGCGGACGTGAGGCGTCTCGGCAGGCATGATTTGGCTGGCTGCCTACCTCGGCTTGGACCTAACGGCCGCCAGCCAACGCCAGCCACTCCTTGTTGCGCATCTGCATGAGGCCGCGGTGATCTAGTTGAAGCAGGGTCATCTGGACGCTGATGGGTGCCGGCTGCGTGCGGCCCTGGAGCCGGTCCACCAGCGACGGCTCGGGTGGCGCCGCAATGTTGATCTTGAGGCGGAAGTTATAGTCGCCTGCTCCCTGTATGAGCCTCTTGGTCGGATCTTGCCGTGCTTCCGGTGGGGGGCTTGTGACGGGATAGAAGCGCACGGTCTCGGAATACACGGACTGCCCGAGGATGGTCATGGGCGTGAACTGGCGCACGTTCGCGGTTGTCTGCATTTTTGGGTGCTCGCCCAGGTAGGCGCCGTAGAAGCGCTGGGTGTCATTGGTCTTCGGGTTGTGCACCTCGAGCTCCATGGAGACCACAGTGCCGCTGCGCGCGCCGCCATTGGCGAGGCTGATGGGAATGGTGAAATTCTCGCCCTCGCCGTCCATGAAATAGAGGAACACCGGCGGCAGATAAACCTCCAGCTGCGCCGCCTGCAGGGTGCTGACGTACACGCTGACGCAGGACGCGAGCACCGCCGCCGCTGAGAACACCGTCGAGAGCCAGCCGCCGCGCGCCTCGTGCGTCGTGGTGCCCACTGCGGTCTTGACGGGGGTGGGTTCTCCCTCTCTGTGCTGCTCTTTCCGTTGCTGCATGATGGCCATGGCCGTCCCTCCCGGCGAACGCTGACGAGGCGCATAGAGGCGCTTTGGGGCCGCGGGATGGCAGACGGGGTTCCCCTCTCCCCGTCCGCCGCGGCGCTTGGATAGCGGCCGATCCGCGAGCCCTCCGCTCGGAGTCCCGTGGTTGGTCGCGCTCGGATGACCAGAGTCCCTCCGTAGGCTTCCGGGTCGCCCGCGCG
Source organism: uncultured Alphaproteobacteria bacterium (assembly GCA_963820375.1). GTDB lineage: Bacteria > Pseudomonadota > Alphaproteobacteria > Rhizobiales > Hyphomicrobiaceae > AWTP1-13. Next base: position 328,673 of record CAWFZX010000021.1, read on the forward strand.
CTCAACTAAGGGGTCGCCGAACACGCACTCGAGCCGGTGACAAACGCGGGATAGAGAGCGCTGGTGAACAGTCGCGTGTGGCTGCCGCTCTGGCCATCTGAGCCCACTCGCATCGCTCAAGCGACTTCTCTTAATGGAATGGACCGGCGGTGCTCCCCGCAGTACCCCCGCGTCGGGGGGGTGACCAGGAGCAAGGAACCCGCCATGCCTCACCATTCCAAAGACACCGCCGCCGTTCTCGGCATCGACATCGGCAAGAACACCTTCCACCTCGTCGGTCTCAACAAGCGCGGCGCCATCATTCTGCGCCTGAAGCTGTCACGGACGCAGCTCGAAGCCAAACTCGCCAACCTGCCCCCCTGCCTCGTCGGCATGGAAGCCTGTGTCGGCGCCCATCACCTGTGCCGCCGGCTCAAAGCGCTCGCGCACGATCCGAGGCTGATACCGGCCAGGTATGCCAGGGCATTCCTCAAGGGTAACAAGAACGATTTCCGCGATGCGGAGGCGATCGCTGAAGCCGTTCAGCGTCCGACCATGCGCTTTGTTGCCACCAAGACTGCTGAGCAGCTCGACCTCCAGGCCTTACACCGGGTGCGCTCACGCCTGGTCAGCGAACGGACGGCGACTGTCAACGAGGTCCGTGCTTTCCTGCTCGATCGTGGTATCGCGGTGGCCCAAGGTCTGCACCGGCTGCGGGCCGCACTGCCGGGCATCCTCGCCACCCGCACCGACGTGCTATCGCCGCGCCTGCAGCACATTATCGAGGACCTGGTTGCTGACTGGCGTCGCCTCGATGAGCGCATCGACGCTGTCTCGCTCGAGATCGAGACGCTGGCTAATCAGGATGCCGGCTGCGAGCGGTTGATGACGGTGCCGGGTATCGGTCCAATCATCTCCAGCGCCACTGTGGCGGCGATCGGTACGGGCGACGTGTTCACCAAGGGCCGCGATTTCGGCGCCTGGCTCGGCCTGGTGCCCAAGCAGATCTCAACCGGCGATCGCACCATCCTCGGCCGGATATCCAAGCGCGGCAACAAGTACCTGCGGACGCTGTTCGTGCAGGCCGCCCGTGTCGTGCTGCTGAGGCCCGCCAGCTGGGAGCGCCACGGCCTCAAGCCCTGGATCGAGGCGGCCGCCAAGCGGCTGCACCACAACGTGCTGGCGATCGCACTCGCCAACAAGCTCGCGCGCATCGCCTGGAGCGTGCTGCATCACGGTCGCAACTTCGAGGTCCGGAAAATGCCTGAGCCAACCTCCCAACCCGCGTAAGGAGCCCAACTGTGCGAGCGTGCCATCGTGCTCGATGCTCTCAAGGCCGAGCCCTTCGGGTGGCCCTGAAACGGGTCAGCCTTGATAGCCTCTGCGCGCGCCGGCCTCGGCATCCTGCGGTCGGGGCGGGAGAAAGCCTGCGGCCCGGTCGAACAAGAGAAATGGACGGATGAAGGGGGTGATCATCCAAGGTTGAGACCCCATTCCCCGCCAAGGTCTGCGAGAGAGAAAGGAAGCGATGGAGCAACGGTCTTCCCGGCGCGATCGAGAACTGGTGACCCAGATAGCCCACTTGAGGCTTGTCTCTTAATAAGATCGAACGCGCGCTTACATCCATGATGGCCAGGAGCAACTCTGCTCCACCCAAAGGCCGGATACATTGGTGCGAGACCCGAACTCTCCTGCCTCACCGATCCCTCTTGCAACGCACCGCCGGTCCATACATTCGGGTCATGACCTACCGGTTTTGGCAGCGCCGAACGCGCGTCAGCTTGACCCCCCAACAACTGCCGAAGTCATTGCGCCGCAACGAAGTTCCGGGTCGTGCCAACATGCACCGCAGCAAGCTCCGTTCACGGATTGCAAACCGGGTTCGCCGCTGCAGTGGCCGCCTTAGCGTGCTTGGGTGCGAGGCAAATGACACCAGCTGTGGCCGCAAAACTCTTATCCGGTTTTTGGGGTTGAGCGGCCATGACGGTCAATTGCCTTTGCCACGCTTGCGTTTGAGCGCGGCCTTGCGGCGACAACTCTCAACGTTCATCTCCAGGATCGTCGCGTGGTGCACAAGCCGGTCGATGGCCGCCAGCGTCATGGTTTTGTCGGTGAAGATCTTGCCCCATTCACCGAACGGAACACGTGCCGGACGCCTTCCGCGCCCTAATTATTCGCCCCATCCCGCAACCGCCTTCACCTCCAGATATTCCTCGACGCCAAACCGGCCCCACTCGCGGCCATTGCCCGACTGCTTATAGCCTCCGAAAGGTGCAGCGCGTTCATTGGCTGCGCCATTGAGGTTCACATTGCCTGCTCGCATGCGCCGCGCTACCCGCCGCGCACGCTCGACGTCGCCTGAAGAAACATAACCCGCAAGCCCGTAGGGAGTTTCATTGGCGATGCGGACGGCATCGTCCTCGTTCTTGTAGCCAATGATCGACAGCACTGGCCCGAAGATCTCCTCGCGGGCAATGGTCATCTCGTTCGAGACGTCGGCGAATACAGTTGGCCGCACGTAGTAGCCTTTGTTCAGCCCATCGGGTCGACCAAGGCCGCCCGTGACCAGCGTTGCGCCCTCGTCGATGCCCTTCTTGATGAGGCCTTGGATCTTCTCCCACTGCACGCGATTGACGACCGGACCCATGGTGGTATCTGCGCTCCGGGGATCACCGGGCTTGGCCTTGTCTGCCACGCCTTTCGCGATCTCGGCCGCTTCCTTCATTTTTGCGAGAGGCACTAGCATGCGCGTCGGTGCGTTGCAGGATTGGCCGGTGTTATTGAAGCAGTGCGCTGTTCCGCTCGCGATCAATTTCGAGAGGTCCGCATCCTCGAGGATGATATTCGGTGACTTGCCACCAAGTTCCTGCGTCACGCGCTTCACGGTTGGCGCGGCCCGCTGGACAACGTCGATCCCCGCGCGGGTCGAGCCCGTGAACGACATCATGTCGATGCCGGGGTGTGCGCTCATCGCGGCGCCGACCTCGGCCCCGACTCCGTTTATGAGATTGAAGACCCCCTTCGGCACACCGGCTTCGTCGAGGATCTCGGCGAAGATGAGCGCGGAAGAGGGCGTGTATTCCGACGGCTTCAGTATCATGGTGCAGCCCGCGGCGAGCGCTGGCGCAACTTTGCAAGCGATCTGGTTCAGCGGCCAGTTCCACGGCGTAATCATTCCGACAACGCCGACCGGTTCGCGGACGATCATCGCCGACCCGAGCCGCTCCTCGAAAGGATAGCTTTTGAGGACATCGAGCGTCGTCATGAGGTGTCCGAGGCCCGCGCCGGCCTGAAATCGCTCCGCAAAGCTCAAAGGTGCACCCATTTCATCGGAGATGGCAGCGCCGATGTCCTTCATCCTGCGCTTGTAGACCTCGATGATCTTGCCAAGCAGCTCGATGCGCTGCTCGCGCGTTGTGGCCGAGTACGTCTCGAAAGCGCCGCGCGCGGCCGCAACGGCCTTGTCCACGTCCTCTTGGGAACCGAGAGCAATCTCGTACAGAACCTCCTCCGTCGCGGGATTGACCACGGGCAAAGTCTTCTTCAACGCGGGGCTTTGCCACGCGCCGTCGATGTAGAACTTGAGGCGGTCGACCATGTTTGCGATCCTTTGCGTCTGGCGTCTGTCTGTCTTAGTCACTCTAACGCTTGGCACTAGTTCCACGCTAGGCCATCGGGCATGTAGCAGTCACGCCGCGGCTCTACCGCGTACTCTGCACTCTGCCGCCTTGGACAAAGGTCGTGTTGTCGCGATCACCGTAGGTGCCGGATCATCCCGTACGCGGCAAGCGTGGGTGCGCGAGCAACGCTCGGTGGGTGCGTCAGCTTACCTCTGGCTTTTGCAGCGCCGCGGACGGTCGCGATGTGCCAAGCTGCCGAACGGCTGCGGCTAAGGAACGATCCCGTGTGGCTCGCGGCCAGCACCGAGCACTTCGAACCACACCTTAGCCGATAAACCTTTTATAGCTATAGCTTAGCCAGTTAGCCCTTCAGCGAAGCCGACCAAATTGTCGACCGGCATGGAGAGAGTCCAGCGCAGACCTCTCGGATCAAACTCTAAAAGCACTTCTCCATTCACGGAGTTCGCCGCTATTTGCTCAATTACAATTGTCCCGAAGCCGCTTTGCGTTGGAGGCGTGACTATGGGGCCTCCGCTTTCGACCCAGCAGAGCTGCAGATGGTGGGGCATTCCAAGCTCATGCTCGACGGTCCAGCTAGCTGTGACTCTGCCGGTTGGTACCGACCACGCTCCATATTTAATGGCGTTGGTCGCGAGTTCATGCAGCGCAAGACCAATCGACTGCGACGCCGCTGCAGCCAACACGACATCAGGACCTTCCAGCATGAGGCGCGCACTTCCGGCTTCGGTGAAGAGAGCAAGCTGCTGACGAGCGAGATCGACAAGGGGTACTCCGCGCCAGTTCTCTTTCACCAGCAGATCGTGGGAGGCGGCAAGTCCCTGCAGGCGTTGCGCGAAGCGCTTCTCGAATTCGCTAAGGGTTCCTGCTGAGCGTACCGTCTGGCTGGCTATCGCCTGCACCACGGCCAGGAGGTTCTTGGAGCGATGCGATACTTCCCGCATCAGCAGTTCAACATGCTCTTCGGCCTTCTTTCGATCCGTGATGTCGACCACGATGTTCGCGACGCGCTTCGCCTTACCGTCGAGACCACGGGCCACCACCCTCCCGCGTCCTGAGACCCACCGCGTGCTGCCATCCGGACGCACAATACGATATTCGCAGGGGTAGGAATCTTGCTCGTCTGCGGTGCGGTGGAACTCCGCCATCATGTGCTTGTCGTCCGGATGCAGCGCCCGCCAGAATTCATCCGCGTCGCCTCCGACTTGCCCGCGACCGTTGGGCAGATCCAGCCCGAAAAGCTGCATGCCCTCCTCTGTCCAGATTCAGGTTCGGGCCACCATGTCGGTTTCCCAAGCAGCGATGCGGCCGGTAATGAGAGCCCTACGATAGCGGATCTCACTTTCGCGGAGTTTGGCTTCAACAAGCTCGCGTCTCGCGATCTCCTCCTTGGCCGCCCGATAGAGCCGCGCCTTGTCGATGGCGATGCCGGCCTGCACAGCAATAGCCGCAACGATGCGCTCGGCTCGCTCCCCGAATACGCCGACTTCCGGATGACCAAAGAAAAGGCCGCCCAGGACCTCACCCGATCGAGACTTGACCGGCACTGCGAGATTACTCCGCACCGGAAGATGCCCCTCCGGCCTGCCACGGTACGGTGCGTTCATGCCGTAGCGTGGATCCATAGTGATGTCGTCGGAGCGTACGATGCCCTCGCCACTGAAAGTCGGCCCGAAAACCGCCGTGTTGCGCGGCATCGTAAATTTCGAAAACGCCTCGCGCGGCACGCCCGAGATCGTGTAGAGGGTATAGGCCTCGCCCTTCTCGTCGACGACGTTGTAGAAGAACGATCCGAAGGCGGCACCCGACAGCTCAGTAGCGGCATCGGTAACCACCTGAACCGGGCGCTCCAGATCGATCTCAGCCGCAACTGCCGTGCCGACTTTGTTGAGCAGCTCGAGGATTTGCGCTTCCTCGTGCATCACGCGAGCGCTTTGCGCGCGCGTTTGCGATAGCTCAATGTTGGCGGCAGCCCGCGCCCGCAACTCGCGCGCGCTGAACGGCTTGACCAATCTCCTCTTGCAGCTTCGCAAGCTTCTCTTTCAGCCGCGTCGTCTTTATCGCCAGCGCCTCGGTTGGTTCATGCCGGTCGGACGTGTCGAGTTGGCTCAAATATCGCGCCACGCTCTCTTCGAGCTGCGCGCGTCGTCGCTCCACCTTCGCCCGCGTGAAGTTCTTGTCGCGATTGTTGACGGCTTTGAACTTGCTGCCATCGATCGCCACAGTCGTCGTTGCGAGAAGACCCATCTGCCGGCAAACCTCAACAAAGCGCGCACACACTTTGCGCAGCGCAGCTCCATTGTCCTTGCGGAAGTCAGCAATGGTCTTGTGGTCGGGCACTAGCCGTCCCAACAGCCACATCACCTCCACGTTGCGGCCCGCTTCGCGCTCCAGACGTCGGCTCGACTGCACTCGATTGAGATAGCCGTAGATGTAGAGCTTTAGAAGAATTGAAGGATGGTACGACGGTCTGCCGGTGGCAGCTGGCCAACACCGTCAAAGCCCAGCTCACTCAAATTGAGCGCATCGACAGGCAGCGGCCAATCCCGAGCTGGTGTCCGATAGGCGCTCTCGCTACTGATTGGTTTGCCCGCTGAAGACCTTTACATGCCCCTTCGCCCTGGGTCGCGACCGCTGGCTCTTGCCCTGGCTGACCCGGCTCTTCACGCCCGAAAAGTGCCTCTCCTTCTTTGGCGTCCCGACCACCACGATTTCCTTCGGTTTCGACATCTTCGGCCACGCATTGGTAAGCTTATACCTCTTGACCGAGACCGACTGCTCGGCGCTGGCGGGGCCGGTTGCGGCAAACGCGAGCGTCGCCGCCGCTGTAAAAACAAAACGCAACTTGCGGGTCATGGTCGGTCTCCGTTTGCTCAGTGCGATGGAATGTTCTCCGACGGAGACTTAGGCAGCACCCGGGCGCCCTGTCTTGGACAGGAACGACAAACCTTCTCCTGAAGCGACAATCTCGCTCGGCACCAATGACCGCCTTTTTTGTCATGGCAGGCCTTCGAGGGCCGTGCCGTCGGCGAAAGCTGTCGGTCGATCCCCAGGACGATGGCCGTGCACCACGCTACGATCGCCAGGTTGGCGGTGTAAAGCTCCGGGGCCGCCACCGGGCAGACCTAACGGGCCTGATGGGACGGCGCCGGGCCGGGATTGGGCCTCGCGCCAGCGCGCATGCATGAGGACGAATTGTTGGGCTGATTATTGGCTTGCTCGAGCGCGTGGACAGCATCAATCCTGATTGGCGTCAGCTAAAGTCTGATGCTATCCAACCTAAGAAGAGTAGCGAATTGGGAGCGCCGTTCGGGTCGAACCAGTACCAGATTTGCCTCCGGCGCGGAGCGAGCCCTTCGTCGCTCCCACCATGTGGTCAATCTGCGAGTGTTTTTGGAAGGTGCAGGAACGCTTGGCGACAGGCGTCCCTATCAGTTACTGCGGCGCACACCGCCCGAGAATGAGCCCTGCGCCGATGGATGAGGTGATTGCTGACATCTACGATGTGACTGCAGGTGTATCGCTGATCATCGCCGGGGTTATCTTGTGGTATGGCGGAGGCAGCAGCGGGATCTGGGGGGCGCTGATGATCTTGCTGGGCGTGGTGGTGTTGATCCTCAACATGCTGGGGATGATCTAGGGCGCCGCGTGCCGCGCGCTCGCGTTATGGGGTGTAAAGTTCGCCCCTATAGGCGCGCGGGCGCGAGGCCCCGGCTTGAAGCCTAGCCGGCGCTCGCGATTGGCCGCTGCCCGTCGACCATGCTTCACGTACCCGGAGGGGTTTTTGGCGCGAACATTTGCAGGGCGCGCGCAAGAAGCGTCGTCTTGTTCTCTCCCTTCAGCATTTGGTGGGTTTTGCCCAAACGAACGAAGATGCAGATGAGCGCAATGAGAATGCGACACAGAAGCCCAGAGTCCGTGGGACTACGCGCGCGCCCGCGCCAGGGGTTGCCTACGCAAAGACCACGCCCCTGCCCCCAATGTGACCTCGCAAGGACGTGGCCCGGCGAAACGGCAGCCCGCTGGATGTGTTCAGGGGGTATGCCGCACGCCTAGCTAGGGCGGATTGGATCGGGTCAAGGCGGCAGTGGCTATCCTATCCCCACGCGGGGGGAGGGCTTAAGCCGCGCTGACGGGCCGGTGCCCCCTCGACCATGCGCTGGATCGATTGGGCGTGGTACGGCTTGCCACTCTTATTGACGAAGCCGGCGGCGGCGAGCTCAGCGGAGATCTTGCGCAGTGGCCGCGAACCCGGAGCTGGCGGTCGAAATTCGAATTCCAATGTCGGAGCTGGTTCAGGCTACCCGGGCGTGCGCATGCAACCTGATGGGCTGAGCCGAGGGCAAATGGCCAAGCAGTAATTCACGGGATGTTGGGGCCGCCAACGTTCAGCACGTGGCGGAACATGCTCTCAAGGTGCGGCAACCCGAACGCCACCCACTATGCACGCTACGGTGGGCGCGGGATCACAGTTTAAGTCGCAGACACGTTGCGCCTGGTGGCCAGTACCTCCTCTAGCTTGCTGATGCATTCAGCCTGGGTGAGGCCCTCGGTGTGCACTACCTCCAGGTTCGATCCGAGCATGAACCAGACGACAAGCACGAAGGTTTGGCTTCCATGTTGGTCTGCTGGGACTAACCCAGTGGCAGGGCGGAGCAAAAGAGCAGATGTATTCGGGTCGCTTAGCCCTCGGCGTCTCATCGCGCTCGCACGTGGCGCGGCGCGGGCTGCGAACCTCGGTCATCATTAGCTTGCACTCGATCTCACTGAAGCCTGGGCGCTTGATCTCGTGCCAGCCGCCGGCGAGCCAGACCCAGATCACGAAGGTGAAGGTGTCCATCACGCCGGCTCGCGCCCTCGTTCCCTTATAGTGTGGCAGTCGGCACGAACCAGCGGCGAGCCCTTGGGTTCGCCGGAGGCGGAGCCGTCCGCCCGCAGCACGACGTCCGCCGCCCGGGCCTGGCACAGGTTCTCGCTCAAGCCCGGTGTGCGGATCCATTCGTGCCGGCTGCCGCGGGCATAAATCGAGGTGACGAGCGTATAGCTCGTGGGCGGGGTCCAGGCGGGCTTGAGCCTAGGCGCCCCCGATGCGCGGCCGTGGCCGCAAGATCCCAGGCGCCGTGACCATCAATGTTGTGGCCGGCCGTCCTGATCAGCGCAAGCGCGGTCTCGACTACATCGCCGGCAAGGCCGCGCTCGACCTCTCGTCGCGCATCTCGTCATCGCCGACAACTCGATGGTGGTGGCCATCAGCTCGAGCTGGGACACCATACGCGTAACCGTTGCGCCGTCTCTGGTCATGGCCTGCGTCAAGGTGTGAGGGCGGTCATGCCCCGTGTTCGCTGTGGGGTGAAGCTGCAATCTGTCGAGAGGGCGACGGCATGTGCCAATAGTTGCCATTGGCTGCCGGAATCGATCACTGAGTCCCTGAGCAGCCTTGGCTGATGGGGCGTGTGATACCGTCAGTGAGTGCCGTCCAGACTTTCGTCAGAGCCAAGCTCGACGATCACGTCGGTCGGCTGGGGCGTGTGTGCAGCTAGGCTGGTGCGGGAAGGGTCCTGCCAGCTCGCCAACTTCACAACCTTCCCTGCAGCCTCGCCGTCCTCGGTGGGTATCGGCTCCACAATGTGCAGCCCATCGTCATCGAGAAAAAAGGTGTGCTCGCCGAACACCCGGTTCAGCTCGGGTATGGACGGATGACTGTCTGGAATCGCCTGCGCCTGGAATTGATGCAAGGTCCGCTCGACGTGTGCTGTCGTCAGCTTCATGCGCATACTCCTTGTTCGAATACTGGCGGCCGCCAAGCAAAAGGCCCTGTTCGAGCGCTTGCCGCCTGAGGCCTCGCCGCTTCGGCGGAACTGCAGCTAGTTTTCGTCTCGCAGTGTACTCGTGCGCCGGCCACGTTGATCGGGGAGGCCGACACAAAGCTTATTTCTGCTCCGATTTCTTGTCCTTCTGGCCCTGCTCCTGCTCCAGCTTCTGCTTGGAGAGCGTGTCCTTGACCTCAGCAGCCGTCATGGAGAGCTCAATGCGGTCGTTCTTCTGCTGAAGTGCGTCCGCAAACATGATGACGGTGCGAGGGCCGATGCCGAGAGATTCCTCCATCTCCGCCCGCACGGCCGGCTGGCCTTTCGAGCTGCCGACCTCCGCGATTTGGCCGAGCCGCTGGCCGTCGGAGCTGTAAATCGGGAGACCCACGAGCGTAGCATCAGCCTGCACCCCCGGCTGGTTTTCCGCGGGCGACGTCTGCTGTGCCGCGACGGAGCTGGCTGCGACAGCCAGGCCTACAATGCCGACAACCAAGCGAGATCGGAGCATTGAGTTCTACCTCGTGCCAATGCGGTTTTGCCAATGCGGTTTCGAATGCCAACGTTCGGGCCCTCCGGGTGTTCCTGTGTTAATGTCGGAGTTGACCAAACCCTGTAGGACGCTGCAGCGCCAAGGCTGGAGGCGCGCAGCGCACCGTAGGGCCGCAGCTGGCGTCGGCGCGTGCTACTGCCGCGTCTTAGGTGTTCCTCCACTTTGTGCCGAGGCTGATTGCCAAGCAGGAGGGAACCCTCCGCGTTCGACATCGTTCGCCGGGCGAGAGAAGTTCGACATCGTTCGCCGGGCGAGAGAAGATGCAAAAGAGGGCTAGCTAATGAGCAAACGAAAGGGCAGGAACCTGTCCGTGCCCGCAAGAGACGCGAAATACGAAGGACGAAAGAACGCCAAAAGGGCAACAGCAGCTGCTGCAAGGAAGAAATGACCGCATCGCAACCTTGACAGCTGAGGGTCACAACCCATCCAGGCATCTTGGTGTGGAGTGATGCGGAGCAAGTGCCGAGCAAATGGATCAAGGCCCAACCCGCGTTTGGTAGGCGCCCAAGACGATCTTCGACCCCGATTTCGATATCGACGATGCTGGCGTGCCGCCTGAAAAGCCGCTGCTGCCCAGCGTGGGTGGCCGAGCCGTAAGAGCTTGGCGCCAGCTTGAAAAGAAATGCGGGACGGACGAGGGCGCTGGGTTGCTCAGTTCGCGCAGCCGGAAGAGAGCAAGCGTTTGCGGACCATGCGAGGCGATTGGCAGCCCCTAGTACATCACCCAATAGCCCTTCCCGCGCATACATCGTTCCATGGCGCGGCCCTGGGCATTCTCATCGATATTGGGCGGCACAGCCCCTGCGCAGCGCTCCATGTCAACGAGGCGTTGTCCAGGTGATGCGCACGCGGATAGGGCCAAGGCAAGCAGAACGATGATCAATCGGTGCATTGGCTGCGTCTCTTGAGGAACGTCCTATAGCGGATTTGTGGCTTGGCAGTGGTGGAGGCGAGCGTCTGGGTTTCCACCCGTCGCCTCGTTAGCTCGTGCGTCTAGAGGCTAACCAATTTAAGCCGGCTGGGCTGATTGTTTGGTTGGGCGCTATGTCACAAGCCTCACGCGCCTTTGGCGGGATTATGGCGCGAAGCGCGAATCTTCCCCCGCCTGTGTACGAATGCTGCGGACGGCGTCGAGCTTCCCGACCTCAAGACTGGCCGATTGGTAGGCAACGAGCTGAAACGGGTTTGACCGCAGATCGCTTTCCGTCCCAGTGATCGTCCAATTCCGCTCTCCCTGCGATTCCGCTCTCCCTGCGATGCTCTTCCTGGACGACCATACCAAGGCACCGGCTGTCGGTGGCGTCAGCGACTATCCAGCACAGCCAACTTCGAAGTAACGGAGGCGATCATTCGATCTCAACCAATCGGGCGGTCGTCTGCCACAGCCGCTCGGCATTTTCGTCGTCCTCGGCTTGCGGGTTGGCCCGCGCCAGCTGCTCCTTATAAAAATAGCGGCCAGTGATTCCAGCATACTCGCGCGACGACGCCAGGCGCACGATTCTGCTCGCCCCTCGCTCGGGCGAACTTCCGAACAGGTGGACGAGCGCGAATACGTAAGGGATCAGTCCTCCGGCTTGATAGCCGAAGCTCGTCGCCACTTCTCCGGGATGCACGGAATTGGCCGTGACTTGCTTGCTGGCCCAGCGGCGGGCAAGCTCGCGCGTGAACAGGACACAGCAGAGCTTCGCATGTGCGTAGGCATAAAATGCGTCGTATTTGTGCTCAAGCCTGAGGTCCTCTAGATGCAGCATGGCGAGATGGTGCAGGGCTCCCGCCGTGTTGACAACGCGCGCGGGCGCCGCCGCAAATAGCCGCTCGCGCAGACCGTGGGTCAGCACGAAAGGGGCGACATGATTGAGCGCAAATGTGCGCTCAAAGCCGTCAGGCGTGATTTTGCGCCGCGCGAACATGGCTCCGGCATTGTTGAGCAAGACGTCGACGCGCCGCTCCGCCGCGGCGATGTCCGCCGCGGCCCGCTTCACCTCGGCAAGCCGAAGCAGGTCGGCGTAGTAGATACTGTGCCCTGCCAGCGGATAGCGGTCGCGTAGCCTCGCAAGCATTGCCTCTCCGCGTTGCTTGTTGCGGGCTACCATGACAATGCGCGCTCCCATCGCCGCCAACGCTTCGGCCGCGGCCCGGCCGATACCCGATGTAGCGCCGGTGATGACGCAGGTCTTCCCCTCCATCCTTGCGGCGTACTCTTGGCGCTTGGCTGCAATCGCCTCGTGGGTGAATTGATGAGAGCAACCATGCCAGGCTGCCAGGGACAAACGCGCGAACACGTCACTCAAGTGCCACCCACCGGATTACTCGTTCCGGCCCTATTTTGATCCGTTCCGCAGGGGTGATGTTGCCAGTCGAAGGTGGCGGGTTTTTGAAGAAGGCTAGGCCCCACTGGGGCGGATCGCTCGTTGTAATGGCTCGCACTGGCTTTGTGCCTGGTCTGTCGCTGACCTTCCTCCTGGGGTGAGGGCGTCGTCAAGGGGACAGCCTGACGATGTGTAGGATTGCCGTTTTCGCTCAGGCCGAACTCGTTGCGCTGGGCGCCCAGGACTGTTGCCACCACCGCCCTTGGCGCTCTTGGCCCTTTTAAGCAAACGAAAGAGGGGGGTGGCGGCTTCTCGGGGCTTGGCTGGTTCCCTGTCGACGCTCCTCCTTTTGGGCCGTCGCTGGCATGCCGGGTCAAAGTCCGGCCAGAAATTCAAGCAAGGCGGTGTTGACCTCGCCCGGGCGTTCCTGCTGGACCCAATGGCCGGCGCCATCGACCAGCTTGAGAAGCCGCAGATCCCTCGTGCGATCGCGCATCAATTCGATCAGGTCGACGCCCGGCACAAAACGCAGCACGGGATCAAGACTGCCTGCAATGAAGGCGGCAGGCTGCTCGATGCGCTGGTCAGCTATCGCCGCCTGTTGCGTAAAATCGAGCGTTGCTGTGCGGTAGCGGTTGAGTGGGCCGCGGAAGCCACTTTGCCGAAACTCTGCGACGTAATAGTCGAGGTCGGCGGGCGTAAGCCAAGCCGGGAAGGGGTCGGGATCGACCAGGCCGTCGAGCAGCCGCGCGTTGGCCGGCTTGTCAACTCTAGGCCCAGCTTTGATACCCTCGCCGGAGCCCCAGTAGTAGATCTTGCGCAAGCTAAGGCGCACATCCGCTTCCAGCTCTGCCTCGGCAACACCTGGGGTTTGGAAGTAGAGCTGATAGAAAAAGCGATCCTTGTAGATTTTTTGGAAAAGCTCGATGCGAGGTGCTGGCCCGCGACCCGTGTGCGGCACGCTCAGACCGGCCACGGCACTCACTCTTTCCGGATGGAACAGCGCGGTATTCCAGACGATCGGTGCACCCCAATCGTGGCCGATCAAGATCGCTCGCGTTTCGCCCAGCGCAGTGACCAGGCCGGCAATATCTGCGCACATCTCTTGAATGGCATAGGCTGCGATTGGCTCTGGCTTGTCGCTGCCGCCGTAGCCGCGCACGTCTGGCGTCGCCACGCGGTAACCGGCCGCCGCCAAGGCTGGGATTTGGTGGCGCCAGGAGTACCAGCTCTCCGGCCAGCCGTGGACAAGCACGACAAGTGGCCCCTTGCCAGCCAGCGCTACCCGCAGGCGGATGCCATTTGTCTCAAAAATCTCAAAGGTCGGTGCTACCATGCAGTCCTCCTGTCAGCGTGCGCCTAAAGACTTTCCCCTGCTCCAACCGAGGCCAATATCTTCTGCTTACTCATCACTATGCGCGCGGGGTCGAAATATGAACTGCCGGCATGCCGCGCCAAGTATTCGTTGATTGTCCAGTGATTGCTGCTGTCCGGCTGGGGTCCAACGCGCGATGTAACTGGAGGACACAATGATGGGTGGCGCCTCCTTCGAAGCAGGCTTGGCCGAAGCGCATTGCTCCAGCGGCGTATTAGAACCCACACGGGTCAGCCTCCACAAGCCACCTTCGCTCGCTCGTTTGCCATCACCCACGCGATGCTGGAGCAGAATGCTCGAGTGGCGTGCGACGCTTAATCTGCAATCGCTCAGGCGCCAAATGATCGTCGGCGGGCGCGACGGCTACTGCCGTGCGGCGGCGTAGCGTATCGCCGAACGTCGGTGCCTCGCCGTTTGTAGGCGCCGATATTCCAATCGCCGATGGGTCCGACGAGGGGGCACGCTGTGGTCGGCGGGCCGATCGCACCGGCCCGTGCTGAAGCTCTTCGGGAGGCTGGACAATGTCAGCGCGGCGCATCCGGGCCAGTGAAGGCCT